>CAWFAI010000017.1:110000-232119 GCA_963813725.1 uncultured Solirubrobacterales bacterium | reverse complement strand
ATCAGCCGCTTTCCCTTGGCCTATACGAATCTTGAAGGACGCGAAGGGCTGCTCGAGGCCCTGGCCGAGTCGGCCGAGTTGGTCGGCGCGGCCCTGGAGTACCTGGGCGCCGCCCACGAGCGCCTTGACGACCAGAGCGCCGAGCGGCTAGAGGAGCAGCTGTTCGGCTCGGTGCAGCGTGCCTACGCCGGCGCCCGGCGCGCCTATACCGGCTTCGCCTCCCGGCACGGCCTCGCCGTCCGCAGCTTCGACGAGCCGGCGGTGCCGCCGGGCTCCCTCAAGGGCGGTGAGTTGATCGAGATGGCAGCCAACGAGGCGGAAGGAGCCGACGAGATGCTCGCCGGCCTCCAGGACGATCAGCGCCTGATAGAGGTGGGCGACGTCGAGCTGCGCTCCGGCGTCGCCGACGTGCGCCAGGCGATCGGCCCCGTCCCCTTGCGGGCTCGGGAGATGCTGCGCACCCTCGGCCGCTAGCCGCTCCGGGCCCATAGGGCCTCGAAGCGATGAAGCGAGTCGCTCGGGCTCCGCGCGGTGCGGCGGATCGAAGTGATGGCGCTCCTCGAACATCTCGAGCGTGAAGTCCGGAAACGCGCCACCCAGGCGCTCGGCGATCTTCGCGTACTGGTCGGGGTTGCTGAGGCCGCCCAGCGCGTAGTAGACGGGAGCCTGGAGACGGCGAAGCGCGTCGAAATCGAGCTCGGCGGCCTTGAACGCTCGAATGATCGCCTTCACCCCGGCCGGCCGCTTTGCCATCCACGGTGGCGGCGGTCCCGGCGGTGGCGGGGGTGGTTCGACGCCCGGCCCGAGGTTGGCCCGCATGAACGCCGGCATCATCTCTTCCGGCGGAAGACCCCTGACCCGGTCGTACTCTCGCCAGACCGCCGCCTCGGCCGGGTCGAGCCCATCGTTCCCCGCCCACGCGGGTTCCAGCAGCGCGAGGCTTTGCAGCCGCTCCCGGTGCCTTGCGGCGAAGGCAAGGCTCGAGGCTCCTCCGGCGGAGTAGCCGACGAGGTGGAAGCGGTCGAACCCGGAGGCCTCGGCTGCTCGCAGGATTCCCTCGATCTCGACATCGAGCCCGTAGTCGGGCGGAGGCTCCTCGCCCACGTAGACCTCGAGCTCCTTCGCCAGCGCCTCGACCTCGTCACCGAGGGCCTTCAGCAGCTCGCCATAAGCCAAGTCGGCCGGAAGCACGGCCCCGGGAAGCAGGATCACATGCGGCCGCGCATCCACGAGATCTCGGTCGGGATCATGCCGCACCTCTGTGGGCACCGAGCCCATCAGCGAGCGGGTACCCTCGGATTCGGCGTAGGTAAGCCGATACGGCGCCATGGCGGAGTGGCTACGCAGCGGCCTGCAAAGCCGTTTACACCGGTTCGATTCCGGTTGGCGCCTTTCCCATCACCACGCCAGATCCCGCTCTCGCCGCCGGCGTCAACGCGAAGGCGCTCCTATCCGCGCTCGGTCAGCAGGAGCGGGGACGCGGGTCGAGGCGCCCGTCCCGCTTGGCGCCCTCGAGCCGCTTCGGGCCCGGCCCGCAGCTGATCTTCACGTCGCGCGCGCCGTCGCGCGCGTTGATGCGGTCGATCCCGTTCTTGCCCATCATCACGTCGAGCCCGGTCCCGCCGCGGAGGAAGTCGTGGTCGGGGCCACCCGCCAGGCGGTCGTTCCCTGACTTGCCGAACAGCCGGTTACCCCCGGGACCGCCGCGCAGGATGTCGCTGCCGTCAGAGCCGAGCACGGTGTCGCCCCCGCCGTTTCCGACTTCGAAGTCGTCGCCGCCGAGCCCGACCAGCGTCTCCGGCGTGCGGTCCCCGACGAGCACGTCATTGTGCTCGGTTCCGAACTGAACCTCGACATCGCCGTGCACCGTGTCGCGGCGGCTGCCCGTCTGGTCCTGGGGACCGCCATCGTTGAAGTTGCCCGAGCCGATCGTCACGTTGACCCCGTCGACCCTCTCCGAATACACGAGGGTGTCGGTCTGGCTGCCGCCGGCGATGTCGTCCGCCCCGAACCCGCCGTCGAGGTTGTCCCTCCCGCTGCCGCCGCGGAGGTTGTCGGCCAGCGGCGACCCCGTCAGCCGGTCATTGCCGGCGCCGCCGTTCACGGTTCCCCGTCCGTGCACGTCGTCGTTGCCTGATCCGCCGCTGACCGTGCCGAGTGTATTGGCGCCGGTGATGTAATCGTTTCCCGAGCCCCCCTCGACTGTCTCGCTGACCGTGCCGGGAATCGCGTCGAGCGTGATCGCGTCGGCGCGGTCGCCG
Source organism: uncultured Solirubrobacterales bacterium (assembly GCA_963813725.1). Taxonomy (GTDB): domain Bacteria; phylum Actinomycetota; class Thermoleophilia; order Solirubrobacterales; family 70-9; genus VGBV01. Next base: position 229,858 of record CAWFAI010000017.1, on the reverse strand, counting down.
GTCTGGACGATGATCGTCTTGATGCCCGTGCCCGGGCAAACGGCGAAGTGTGCATCCACCGCGACGCAGGTTCCGCTCGGAGTCAGCGTCGCTGCCGTATCCCTGACCGAGTAGTAGCCGTCCGTCCCGGCGTCGACGTAGACCGTGATGTGATTCGTCTCATTGCCTGTCTCGGAGAGCCTGAGCGTGTTGCCGCCGGTCACCGTCACAGTCGAGGCCAGGGCCGCGGGCGATGCGATCAGGACACACCTCATCGCGCCGAGGGCCGCGAGCGCGACCGCGCCTGCCTTCTTGATCGCTCCCTGAGACATGCCCCTGGCTACAACACGCTACCGCTTTGGACGAAAAGCAGCACCCTCACGATGCGCGACTGGCGCACCGGCGGGCGCACCGTAGCCAAAGCTCCCGCAAACGGTGAAATCCGATCGGCCTGCAAAGCCGTTTACACCGCGCAGAAGGTGATCGACGGGCTCTAGTCGGCTCAGCCTTGCGGGCGGAGCCTCTCGTAGCGCACCTGAACCACCCGGTTTCCGAAAGTCCGGGTCTCGGCGAGCTCGAGCTCGAGCGGCGCAGCGAGGGCCGGGAAGAAGGGCAGCCCGCCGCCGACGACAACGGGGGAGATGAACAGCTCGTACTCGTCGATCAGGTCGAGCTCCGCGCAGGCCCCGGCGAGCCCGGGCCCGCCGACGGCGATGTCGCCGTCGTGCTCGGACTTGAGGCGCGCGACCTCCTCCTCGACGCTGCCGGTCGCGAGCCGGGTGTTGCCCTCGACCTCGGTCAACGTGCTCGAGAAGACGACCTTCGGCAGCTGCTTCCAGATGCGGGCGAACTCCGCTGCATAGTCGGAGATCGCCGGATCCTCCTCCGCCGTCTCCCAGTAGACCATCGTCTCGTAGAGCTTGCGGCCGAGGAGATGGGCGCTCAGCCGGTCCACCCGTGCGTTGTGGAACCGATGCAGCTCCTCGTCGGGCGCCCCCCACTCGAAGTCGCCATCGGGCCCGGCCACGAAGCCATCGAGCGAGGGGTTCATCGAGTAGATCAGCTTTCCCACGAGGGACAGCTTAGATCTCTAACCCAGGGCGACCTTCACAACCTATGCCGCTTCTGCACCACCGACTTCTCAGAACGCGTCGCCTGAAGCGAACATCCTGGGCAACACTCTCGGATTGTTGGATTGACCCGCGCGCGCCGCGCTGGCATCCTCGGGTCGGTGAGCGTCGACGGCTACCAGCAAGTGCTCGCGATTGCCGAGGAGCGGGCGCTGCGTTACCTGGATGCGGTTTCGGACCGCCCGGTGCGCGAGTCGGCAAGCGTTGACGAGCTGCGCCGCGCGCTCGCCCGGGAGTTGCCTGACGCCGGCGAGGATCCCGCCAAGGTGGTCGAGGAGTTGGCCGAGGCCGCCGAGCCGGGGGTCATCGCGCTCGCGAGCCCCCGCTACTTCGGCTTCGTCATCGGCGGCGCCATGCCCGCCGCCATGGGTGCCGACTGGCTGGCGACCGCCTGGGACCAGATCGGGAGTCTCTACGTCTGCGGCCCCTCCGCCTCGGTCGCCGAGGAGGTGGCCGGCGGCTGGGTCTTGGACCTGGTCGGACTACCCGAAACGTCGGGGTTCGGCCTCACGACGGGAGGGACCATGGCCAACTTCGCGGGCATCGCCGCGGGACGGCACGCCGTGCTGCAGCGGGAAGGCTGGGACGTCGAGGCGCGCGGACTTCGGGCGCACCTGGAGTTCGGGTCCTTGTCGGAGAGCACGCCCACGCTAGATCTTCGTGGCCTTGAAGATGCTCGGCCTGTGCAGCGACCGCAATCTTCGTCAAAGCCGACGATCGGGCCGGATGATCCCGTGAGCTCGCGGTCGCGCTGTAGTCCTGGGGGCCCGGCGATCCTTGCGCCCAGGCATGCGAGGTCTAACGGGATGCTTCGACCCGTTCGTGGAGTTGGCGGAGATCTGCTAGCGCCATATCGCTTCGCTGCACTTGTACGGCTCGGGCTGTGAGCGACTACCATCCGGGTTTCTCCTTCTCATCTCTACTGTACCTCCACTTCTTCCACTTATGCGCACAAGTGTCTCTAGTCGGCTCAGCCTTGCGGGCGGAGCCTCTCGTAGCGCACCTCAACCACCCGGTTTCCGAAAGTCCGGGTCTCGGCGAGCTCGAGCTCGAGCGGCGCAGCGAGGGCCGGGAAGAAGGGCAGCCCGCCGCCGACGACAACGGGGTAGATGAACAGGTCGTACTCGTCGATCAGGTCGAGCTCCGCGCAGGCCCCGGCGAGCCCGGGCCCGCCGACGGCGATGTCGCCGTCGTGCTCGGACTTGAGGCGCGCGACCTCCTCCTCGACGCTGCCGGTCGCGAGCCTGGTGTTGCCCTCGACCTCGGTCAGCGTGCTCGAGAAGACGACCTTCGGCAGCTGCTTCCAGATGCGGGCGAACTCCGCTGCATAGTCGGAGATCGCCGGATCCTCCTCGGCCGTCTCCCAGTAGACCATCGTCTCGTAGAGCTTGCGGCCGAGGAGATGGGCGCTCAGCCGGCCCACCCGCGCGTTGTGGAACCGATGCAGCTCCTCGTCGGGCGCCCCCCACTCGAAGTCGCCATCGGGCCCGGCCACGAAGCCATCGAGCGAGGGGTTCATCGAGTAGATCAGCTTTCCCACGAGAGACAGCTTAGATTCTCTAGAGCAACACTCTCGGATTGTTGGATTGACCCGCGCGCGCCGCGCTGGCATCCTCGGGTCGGTGAGCGTCGACGGCTACCAGCAAGTGCTCGCGATTGCCGAGGAGCGGGCGCTGCGTTACCTGGATGCGGTTTCGGACCGCCCGGTGCGCGAGTCGGCAAGCGTTGACGAGCTGCGCCGCGCGCTCGCCCGGGAGTTGCCTGACGCCGGTGAGGATCCCGCCAAGGTGGTCGAGGAGTTGGCCGAGGCCGCCGAGCCGGGGGTCATCGCGCTCGCGAGCCCCCGCTACTTCGGCTTCGTCATCGGCGGCGCCATGCCCGCCGCCATGGGTGCCGACTGGCTGGCGACCGCCTGGGACCAGATCGGGAGTCTCTACGTTTGCGGCCCCTCCGCCTCGGTCGCCGAGGAGGTGGCCGGCGGCTGGGTCTTGGACCTGGTCGGACTACCCGAAACGTCGGGGTTCGGCCTCACGACGGGAGGGACCATGGCCAACTTCGCGGGCATCGCCGCGGGACGGCACGCCGTGCTCGAGCGGGAAGGCTGGGACGTCGAGGCGCGCGGACTTCAGGGCGCACCTGGAGTTCGGGTCCTTGTCGGAGAGCACGCCCACGCGACGATCTTCGTGGCCTTGAAGATGCTCGGCCTGGGCAGCGAGACCGCAATCTCGGTCAAAGCCGACGATCAGGGCCGGATGATCCCCGAGGAGCTCGCGGCCGCGCTGGAGTCAGGGGGTGGCCCGGCGATCGTCTGCGCCCAGGCAGGCGAGGTCAATACGGGATGCTTCGACCCGTTCGTGGAGTTGGCGGAGATCTGCGAGCGCCATGGCGCCTGGCTGCACGTGGACGGGGCGGTCGGGCTGTGGGCGGCGGCCAGCCCGGAGTTGCGCCCTCTCACCGCTGGACTGGACCGCGCCGACTCCTGGTCCACGGATGCGCACAAGTGGCTGAACGTCCCCTACGACAGCGGCTTCATCGCGGTCAAGGACCCGGCGGCCCTGCGCGGCGCGATGGGCATCAGCGCGCCCTACCTGACCGCCGCCGAGGGCGCCCGCGACTCCTACCAGTACGTACCCGAGTCCTCGCGGCGGGCGCGCGGCTTCGCCCTCTACGCGGCGCTGCGTTCGCTTGGACGCGCCGGTGTAGCGGATCTCGCGGAGCGGACCTCCCGTCTCGCCCGCGCCATGGCGGAGGAGCTCGAAGCGGACCCCGCGCTGGAGCTGCTGAATGAAGTCGTGATCAATCAGGTCCTGGTCGCGATTCGCGGCGATGCGGACGGTGAGGCGACCGCCGCTGCGGTGGAGCGGATCCAGGATGACGGGACCTGCTGGCTCGGCGGCACCACCTGGCGGGGGCAGCCGGCGATCCGGATCTCCGTTTGCAACTGGCGGACGACCGAGGACGACATCCAGCGCTCCGCCGCCGCGATCCGTGAGGGCGTTTCAGCGGCCAGTCCCGCCAGCGCCAGCTAGCAGCGTCGGCGCTCCGTTCCGGTCGGCGCCGCCGGCCGACCTCCCAAGACAACTGAAAGAGGAAACGATGACCACGCCAGCCCCGACCGTCACCGACCACGACGACTTCGAGCGACAGCTGCTCGAGCTGCGCAAGCGCGAGAAGGCACACACCCGCGAGGGCGACGCGATCGCCGCGGCCCGGCGCCGGCTGCCCATGACGGAGGTGCCGCCCGACACCACCGTCATCGGCCCCGACGGCCCGGTCCCGTTCGGCGATGTCTTCGAGGGGCGCGACGAGCTGGTCGTCTACAGCCACATGTTCTACGACGGGGAGCCATGGGAGTGGCAGTGCGAGGGCTGCACCAGGAACTCCTGGGCGATGCAGCAACGCCGCCGGCATCGGCCGAGCTCAACGCCTACGGGATCACCGTCGCCATCCTCGCCGACGGGCCGTACGAGGAGCTTGCGGCGTTCCGCGAGTTCATGGGCTACTCGGCGCCGTGGTACTCCAACGCCCACCTCGACGACCCCACCGTGAGCCACTCCGGCTATATCGCCTGCTACCTGCGGCGGGAGGAGAAGATCTACCTGACGTACAGGACGACCGCCCGGGGCGACGAGGTGCTGAATCCCTTGTTCGGGCTGCTCGACAGGACCGCCTACGGGCGGCGGGAGGAGTGGGAGGACTCGCCCGAGGGGTGGCCGCAGCTCCCGACCCACTCCTTCTTGCGCACCGACGAGCACGGTGCGCCGATGGGGCCCAGAAACGGCGGTCGACCGGTGCCCCAGTGGACGCGCCCGGGCGTCACCGGGGTCGGCGTGCAACTGAGTAAGGAAGCGCGACCGGGCGTCGAAAGCGGTCCCTGAAGCAAGAATCGGCGTTGGTAATCTCGATCGCCATGAGCAAACCAGCGGTGCTTCGCTTCAACGCGCGGCTCTTCGAGCATCCCGAGGCGACCGAGAACGGTTCCGGGACGCTGCTCGATGTCCCGAAGGACGTCAGCAAGCAGCTCGGTGACATGCCCAAGGTCGAGGGCACCATCAACGGCCATCCCTTCCGGGCGGCGTTGGAGCCCAACCCGTCCGGCGGCCGCCGGCTGAAGGTGAACAAGGCCATGCGCCGGGGCGCCGGCGCCGACGACGGCGACACGGTCGAGCTGGCCATCCTGGGACCGGAGCCCGATCCGAAGGGCCCCGCCGATCTCCGGGCCGCTTTCGCGGCTTCCCCCGAGGCGAAGGCGGTGTGGAAGGAACTCACCACCATGGGTCGGCAGGACTGGGTCCGCTGGATCGAGTCCGCCAAGACCGCCGAGACCCGAGCGCGCCGGGTCACGCGCACAGTCGAACAGCTCTCCGAGGGAAAGCGGCGCGCCTGTTGCGTGAACGTCTACGAGTACATGCTGAATCGCGTCGAAGAAGACGAGCGGGCCTGAGGGGTTCCATTCCGGTTGGCGCCTCACTTCGCGCGGCGCGTCTCTAGCCGCGCGCCGGGCATCACCCGGCGGCTCCGCCTCCGTCCGCCGTGGGGTTGGCGGTTTACTCACGCTATGCGTGAGTTAGGCGCCAACTTCGGCGGGGCAGTGGATCTGGCGGCCGGGTGGGGGGGTCCGGCGGCCTAGAGCGCGTCGCCGGTGCCGTAGGCGCGGCCCGGGGTGGCGCCGATGGCCAAGAGGCGCAGGCCGTCGGGGCCGGGGGTCACCTTTCGGGTGACCGCGGGGCCGACGCGGACGATGTGGTCCGCGTCGAGGGGGAGCTCCTGCCCGTCGGCGACGACGGTGCCCGAGCCCCGCAGGGCGAGGTAGACCTCCTCCTGGCCGAGCTGCTCGGGGCGCTCGGCGAACATCTTGCCGCCGAGGCCGTCGGGGGAGTGGTCGTGCTCGGGATAGTCCTCTGCCCCCGGCTCGAGCTCGACGATCGAGATGCCGAAGGCGCTCACCCCCAGATCGGAGGCCGCGCGCCGCATGCTGACCCCCTCCAGCATCCCGCTGATCGTGTCCAGCTCGTCGATCCGTTTGTGAGTCAGGTCGCCCACGCCGTCAAGCTACCCGCTGCCCCTGATGCGTAATCCCCAACCAGCACGACGCCTTCGCCGGACTCACGGCCGGTCGGCCAGCGCCTCGGAGTAGGCCGGCAGCGAGGCGCAGAACTCGCGCAGCAGCTCGGCGAACTCGGGGTTGACGCTTGGCTTGATCGCCATCGTGGCGGTCCTCTGGCCCGGGAAGGCGGTGATGAAATCCTGGTAGCCCTCGTCGGTCCAAAGCAGGCAACCCTCGTGCTCGACCAGCAACATCGGCACGTCGAGCGAGCGCAGGATCGGCTCCAGGTCCTCGCGCGCATCGGGGCTGAGCAGCGCGGCCATCGCGGCCTCGACCATGCTCGGACCGACGCGTTCCATGTAGAGCTCGGCCAGCTCGTCGTCGTAGGCGTTCTGGGTCAGCTGCGTCAGGGCCCTGACGAAGCTGCGGGGGTCGGTGCGCGCGAGCCGCACCACGGCGTCGGTGACGTCGCCGCTGAGCGGGGGGCGCTCGCCGTCCCCGCGGAGGGACAGGGCCGGATGACCGAGGGCGACCGCCTCCACCGCCTCGGGCAGCCTGCCGGCGAGGCGGATCGCCTGCGCGGCGCCGACCTCATCGCCGACAAGGACGAACCGGTCCCAGCCCAGCGCTTCGACCTTCGCGACCGCACGATCGAGCACGGCGGGGATGCTGAACCGGGCCGGCTCCTCGCCGACCCCGGGGACGTCGAAGCTCGCGACGTCGGCCCACTCCTCGATCGCCGGCCTGATCCGTGTCCACTCGACCTCGGTCACGGAGGGCATCAAGAGCACGCGCGGACGGTTCACGGGCCAATCAAACCACGGAAAAGGGCCCCGGCGAGGGGGCCCTTTGGTTCCGAAAGGACGTGCCGCCAAGAAATTGTTTCCTGGCCCGTCGGTCCTTCAAGTCGTGAAAGACTTTCGGCTCGCATCGGCGCCTCGGGAGCGGGACTTGAGCCTGTCAGGGGACACTAACACGACTTTCGGCGCCAGGTTGCAGTTGACCGTATTTTGCGGCCAGAAACTTGCGCCTCCGATGGTGAGCAAGCGCTGGCAATCACTGGCCGTCCGGCCAGGATAGGATCAGGGCGTGCGCTACCTGATCACAGGGGGCTCCGGCTACATCGGCGGGCGCCTGACCGATGAGCTCTCGGGCCGCGACGAGACGGAGCTGATCGTCAACGTCGACGTGAGCGCGCCCTCCCGCACCTGGCCCAAGACCCAGTACGTGAAGGGCGACGTCCGCGACCGCCGGGCCACTCGCGAGCTGCTCGAGCGCCACCAGATCGACTGCCTGATCCACCTCGCCTTCATCCTCGATCCCATCCACGACGAGGCGCGCATGTACGACGTCGACGTCAACGGCACGCACGCGACGCTCTGGGCCGCATCCGAAGCCGGCACGTCTCAGGTCCTGGTCACCTCGTCGGCGTCCGCCTATGGAGCGTGGCCAGACAATCCGAAGCCGATCGCCGAGGACTGGCCGGTGCGCGGGGCGCCCGACTTCTCGTATGCGAAGGACAAGGCCGAGGCCGATCGCGTCTGCCAGATCTGGCAGCACGAGCATCCCGAGCAGACGATCACCTGGGTCCGCCCCTGCATCGTGATGGGACCCAACGTCGACAACTACATCGTCAAGGCCTGGATCAACGGGCCCTTCCTGCCCGTGCTGGACGGCCAGGACGAGGAGTTCCAGCTGGTCCATGAGGACGACGTCGTCTCGGCGCTGATCGCGCTGCTGGACGCCAAGGCGCCCGGCCCCTTCAACCTCGCCGGCGACGGGACCATGACCTGGCGCCAGTCCGGCGAGCTGATCGGCCAGAAGATCCGCGAGATCTCGCTGAAGAACATGAAGCGACTCAACAGGGCGATGTGGCGGCTGCGGGTCCCGAACACGGACGCCCCCGCCGGCAACCTCGACTTCCTGCGCTACCCCTGGGTCGTCTCGACCGAGAAGCTGAAGGCCGAGACCGACTGGCAGCCGAAGTTCGACACGCTCGAGACCTTCAAGATCACCATGCGGGCGAAGGGCAAGATGGAGGCCGAGCCCACCGTCCAGGTCCCCCGCGCGCCCGTCGCCTAGCGGCCTTGCGCGGCCGCAGGCCGCTGGTACCTTTCTGCGTCCGGGCGCTTAGCTCAGTTGGGAGAGCGCCAGCTCGACAAGCTGGAGGTCACTGGTTCGAGCCCAGTAGCGCCCATCGCAACACAACCGGGGAGAGGAATAGGGATGAGGAAGAGGGCTTCAAGGACGGCATCGATCATGTTCGGGGGCGCGCTGGCGGCCTTGGCCGTGGCGGCTCCGCAGGCGGCCGCTGACGCGACCGCGACCAAGTCGGCGACGCAGTGCCCGTCGACGTTCAGGGTGCTGCACAACGACCGCATCGGGCCGGCGGTGCTGCCACACGGCGTCCTACATGATCACCGTGCAGCAGCCGGGACTGGCCTGCGCGACCGCGTCGAGCCTGTTCACTCAGTTCCTCTCCGATTACGACGGCAACCTGCCGAAGGGCTGGGCAGCGATCGCCCAGAGCAAGGGCCGCGCCAGGTTCACGCAGAACGGCGGGCCCGGATTCTCGGTCGCGCGCAGCGGGGGAGGAGGCAACACCCCCTCCAGGTCCGGCACGGTCTGCCCGGGCAACTTTCAGGTGCTGAACAACGACACGATCGGACCCCTGGTCTTCCCCAAGGGCAGCTACCGGATCGTGATCCCGAGGGGCTCGATCATCACCTGCCCGCAGTCGATCAACCTGTTCAGGCAGTTCCTGAACCGCCCCGCCGGCAACCTGCCGAAGAACTGGCGCCTGAAGCCGACGACGGCGCTGTTCTTCAAGCCTGGTAACTCGAAGCGCAAGAAGTTCCGGGTCGACCCGGCGACCTAGGGCGCCGAAGCCCGACCCGCGCGCCGAAGGTCCCCGCCCCTAGGAGTAGGTGTCCCAGTAGCGCAGCTCGGGGAGCGGGTCATACGCCTTGCCGCCGGCGTACCAGCCCGGGGCGGTCCAGCGCTCGAAGTGCAGGTGGCAGCCGGTTGAGGCGCCGGTGTTGCCGACCTTGCCGATCTGCTGACCGGTGTAGACCGCCTGGCCCTCGGCGGCCCACGAGGGCTTCTGCATGTGGAAGTAGACGTAGCTGCCGCCCGTCGCCCAGCCCCTGATCACGATGTAGTAGCCGGCGCCACCCGCCTGATAGGCCTTGGTCGTGACGGTCCCGCCGGTGGCGACGAAGAGCTTCTCGCCGCAGGCGGCGCCCATGTCCTGGCCCTGGTGGGTGTGACCGGGACGGCTGGCGCCGAAGCGCGACGCGGACCCCCCGTAGTCGTGGGGGCCGGGCACGGGGTGGGCGTGCCAGCGCAGCGCGAACTCCTTGGCCTGGCCACCGCTGACCGTTGCCCCCGCGCTGCCGGGATCGGGGACGCTCATCCGGTAGGTGGCCTCGGGAGCGGCGGCGCCGCTCGAGGCGATCGCATTCCAGCTCACCTCCCGCTGGCCCGCCGAGTCGAACTCGACCGGCAGCGAGGCCACCGTGGCGCCGCTGGCGCTGTCGGTGACCTCGACGCTCGCGGTGCCCGGCTGGCTCGCGGACAGGAGCAGCGTGGGGGAGGCGAGACCGTTCAGGTAGTAGATCGGCGTCGGCTTCGACTTCCGCTTCGCGGCGAGCCTGGCGATGCGCGAGGCGTCCTTGCGAGAGACCCGCCCGTCCGCCCTCCAGCCCCGCTGCAGCTCCAGCCGCCTGACGCTCTTCCTGGTGGCTGCGCCGTAGACGCCGTCGGGCTGCGTCGGATAGCCGAGCGCGGTCAGGTTGCGCTGCAGGGCGCGCACGTCCTTGCCCTTGCAGCCCACTTTCATCACGCGAGCGCCGCAGCCGTACGCGGCACCGGCCGCGGTCGGGACCGCCACCGCGCAGATCGCCGCGATCAGGAGCGCAGCGCCGAGCCGCCGCGGGCTCATGGGGCGACGACCGCCTTCACGGCCACGGTTCCGGCGGGGATCGTCCCCAGGCGCTCGGCCAGCCTCTGGGTCAGGTCCCACTTGCGGCCGGTGATGTAGGGGCCGCGGTCTATCACCTTGGCCCGGGCCCAGCGCCCCTGGTGGGCGAAGACGACGCGGGTGCCGCAGGGAAGCTTCTTGTGCGCGACGCCGACCATCTTCTTGGTCAGGGTCTGGCCGCAGGCGGTCATATTTCCCCAGAACCCCGGCCCGTACCAGGACGCGTTCTGGTCGAGCATCCGTGAGGCGAGCTGCTTGCGGGTCGACTGGCCGACGATGCCGTCGCCGGGCACGCCGACCGAGGCCTGGAAGCTGCGCACGGCGCCCTCCGTGGCGGACTGGAAGCTGCCGACGAAGGGAGTCCCCAGCGCCAGGCCGCGCAGCACCCAGTTCAGCGTCTTCACGTCCTCGCCGGCGTTCCCGATGCGCAGCTCGCGGGCGCCGAACCAGTAGTCGTAGTAGGTGGGGTCGGCGCTCGGCTGGGCGGTGGGGCCGCTTCCCCCTCCTACGCCGACGCCGCCTGACTGGGCCGAGGCCACGCCGCCGCCCGCGAGGGCGACCGCCGCGAGCGCGACCGCGCAGGCGCAGAGGATGCTCCTGTTCCGCATTCGCTGACCTCTCTCTTCGTCGCGCTTCCGGGGTTAGCTGGCGGGCTCACGCGAAAGAGAGTCGCGTTACGCAACGAGTCGCCTCGTCGCGATTCGCCCCGGGACTGGGTCCCCCGGCCGATGTCCCTCCACGGAGAGGACATCGGTTCAGCTAGGTCTATCGCTAAGGAAAACTAACGTTTGGGCGGGAAGTTGCGGCTGCGTTGAAACCGATCGGCGGCCGGGGGCGGCGGCCACGCTGACTAGCATCACGCTCGATGCCCGAGACCAAGGTCAAGGTGGAGCTGCCCGACGGCGCTGAGCTGGAGCTGGGCGATGGCGCGACCGGCGCGGACGCCGCGGCGGCGATCGGCGCGGGCCTGGCCAAGGCCGCGCTCGCGATCAAGGCCGACGGTGAGCTGCGCGACCTGAGCGCCCCGCTGGCGGGCGGGGAGCGGATCGAGATCGTCACGGAGAAGAGCCCCGAGGCGCTGGAGCTGGTGCGACACGACGCCGCCCACGTGCTGGCCGAGGCAGTGCTGGATCTGTGGCCGGCGGCGAAGATCTCGATCGGGCCGCCGATCGCCGACGGCTTCTACTACGACATCGAGTTCCCGGAGGCAGAGCGGCCCGGCCCCGACGACCTGGAGCGCATCGAGGAGCGTATGCGCGAGCACATCGCGGCCGACGAGCCCTTCGAGCTGCGCGAGCTGCCCGCGGCCGAGGCGATCGAGCACTTCCGCGGCCAGGGCCAGGACTACAAGGTGGAGCTGATCGAGGACCTGGTTCGCGACGAGGGGGCCGAGACCGTGACCCTGTACCGCAACGGCCCCTTCGAGGACCTCTGCCGGGGCCCGCACGGCCCCTCGACCGGGCGCATCGGCGCCTTCAAGCTCACTTCGATCGCCGGCGCCTACTGGCGCGGCGACGAGACCCGGCAGATGCTGACCCGCATCTACGGCACGGCCTTCCACGACCGCAAGCAGCTGGACGCGCACCTCGAGCAGCTCGAGCTGGCGAGGCAGCGCGACCATCGCCGGCTCGGCCCCGAGCTCGACCTGTTCATGCTGCGGCCGGAGGCGCCGGGCATGCCCTTCTGGCTGCCCAACGGCAGCGCCCTGCTGGAGCTGATGGAAGCCGAGGTCCGCGAGCAGCTGCGCAAGCGGGGCTACGAGGAGATCAAGACCCCCGAGGTGCTGGACGAGGAGCTCTGGCACCGCTCGGGACACTGGGAGCACTACAAGGAGAACATGTTCTTCGTGGAGTCAGAGGACCGGCGCTTCGCCCTGAAGCCGATGAACTGCCCGGGGGCCTGCGTTGTCTTCGGGGCACGCCGGCACTCCTACCGCGACCTGCCGCTGCGCCTGGCGGAGTTCGGCAAGGTGTTCCGAAACGAGCGCGAGGGCGTCCTGCACGGCCTGCTGCGGGTGCGCGCGTTCACCCAGGACGACGCCCACGTCTACTGCACCGAGGAGCAGGTCACCGCCGAGGTGGTGGACATCGTCGAGGCGATCGACGAGCTGTACGCGCGCTTCGGCTTCACCGACGTCCAGCTCGAGCTCTCCACCCGGCCGGAGAAGTCGATCGGGACCCAAGAGCAATGGGACCGGGCCGAGGCGGCGCTGAAGGAGGCGCTGGAGAGCCAGGATCGCGACTACCAGCTGAACCCCGGCGACGGCGCCTTCTACGGCCCCAAGATCGACTTCCACGTCACCGACGCGCTGGGCCGCTCGTGGCAGCTCGGCACCTGTCAGCTCGACTTCTTCATGCCCGAGCGCTTCGACCTCTCCTACACCGGCGCCGACAACTCCGATCACCGCCCCGCGATGATCCACCGCGCGCTGCTGGGCTCGATGGAGCGTTTCGCCGGGATCCTGATCGAGCACCACGGCGGCCGCCTGCCGCTTTGGCTCGCGCCCGTGCAGGCGCTGATGCTGCCGGTCGCCGATCGCCACAACGGGTTCGCCGCGCAGGTCGCCGCCGAGCTGCGCGAGGCGGGGGTGCGGGTGGGCGTGGATGAGCGCACGGAGTCGGTGGGACGCAAGATCCGCGACGCGGAGCTGGCCAAGGTGCCCTTCATGCTCGTGCTCGGCGACAAGGAGCAGGAATCGGGCAAGATCGCGGTCCGCTCACACGACGGGGGCGACATCGGCGAGATGAGCGCGGCTGAGCTGGCCGAGCGGATTCGCTCTCAGCGGTGACGCGTGCCCGATCCGCCGCTCGTTGCCTATACTGGCGCCCAATGCCGGGCACCCACACCACGCCGCGCCGCTGAGCGCCCCGTGCCCGCTTTGCCGATCCGCTCTCTCATCATCGACTCGATTTGACGCCCTACCTCATGCCTAGCTAGTGGCGGTCTCCAGGTTCGACCGTCGCCCGCCTGAGCGCGATCTGACTCGTATCAACGAGCGCATCCGCGTGCCCGAGGTGCGGCTGATCGACGAGAACGGCGAGCAGGCCGGCGTCAAGCCGACCCCCGAAGCCCTCGCCTACGCGCAGGAGCGCGACCTCGACCTGGTCGAGGTCGCCCCCAACTCGAAGCCGCCGGTCTGCCGGGTCCTCGACTACTCGAAGTACAAGTATGAGCAGGAGCAGAAGGCCAAGGCCGCCCGCAAGCACCAGCAGCAGGTGAACGTGCGCGAGATCAAGCTGCGGCCGAAGATCGCGGACCACGACTACAACACGAAGAAGGGCCACGTCGAGCGCTTCCTGAAGCAGAACGACAAGGTCAAGGTGACGATCATGTTCCGCGGCCGCGAGCAGTCTCATCCCGAGCGCGGCCGCATGCTGCTCGACCGCCTGTTCGAGGACGTCTCGGAGCTGGCCACGATCGAGTCGGCGCCCGAGCAGGAGGGGCGCAACATGCACATGCTGCTGGCGCCCGTGCGGGCGGCCGGCCAGGAGAAGCAGGAAGCCGCCGCGAGCTAGGGCTTGATCACCTGGACGTTCTCCAGGACTAGCCCTTGAACACCTGCACGTTGTCGATGTCGGCGGAGCACCCCGAGGGACAGCTGTAGTCCTGGTTCTGGTAGATGCCGGCTCGCAGGTGCGAGGGAATCGACTGGCCGACGGGGACCGGGCTGGGGCCGCCCGCGACCTCGGGCCTCAGGGTCTGACGCTGGAATCTGGGGCTCTCCTCGCCGCCGTCGCCGAAGTCGCCGTCGGCGTTGAGGTCGACGTAGACCTTGATCGAGCCCAGCGCCGGGTTCCGCGAGTAGACGATGTCGAACGCGAACCGGGTCCAGGCGTTCTGCTGTGCCGGCGCGGTCCAGAGGTCGTTCCAGTCGTTCACGATCAGCCACTGCCCGCCGCGGACCTGGAGCTCGAACATCGAGCCGGGGTTCGGGTTGTAGTAGGGCTGCGCCTGCTTCATCTGCAGGACCACGCGCCAGTTCGGGTTGCCCACCGGAGAGCTGCTGGGCATGCGCACCGAGGCATAGGTGACGCGGCGCTGGCCCTCGTGATAGAGGACGGTCGGCCCGGGGCCGCTGACCCCGTAGCCCGGGTCGCTCGCCTCGTGCCAGTTGAAGCCCATCTCGCAGCGCTCGCCCCAGACGTCGTCACCGTCGATCGCGGTCAGGCGGCGGAAGGACCCGTCCCCTTGGCTGCTGCCCGCCGCGGTCTCGGCCAGATCGCCGCCGGAGGGGATCCGCTGATGACGCGAGGCGGTGGCGCAGTCGAGCCTGCCCCAGGAGGGAAGCGGATCGGGGTTCGAAGCCGTGTCCGAGACGAGCTGGGTGCACGCGGCCGGCAGCGTCGCCCCGATCTTCGAGCCGGGAATCGAGATCGGGCAGTTCGGGTTCCCCTGCTCGGGCGGCGGTGGCGTGTAGGTGTCGTCCGAAGCCCAATCTTCAGCGCAGCCGCTGGGGCCGTTCCTGGTCACCTTCACGGCGGTCGTCCCGGTGCCGCCGTTGGTGGTCGCGCGCAGCCGGGCCAGCCTGACACTGCGCGGGACGCTGACCTTGACGCAGGCCGAGAAGCGGCCGCTCGAGTCCGTCTCGACCCTGGCTACCGTCGTCCAGCGCTTGTTCCTCCGCAGCTTCACCTTGACGCTGCCGCCACCGGCGCTCGAGGTTCCCGCTCCGCAGGCCTCGCCCGACAGCTGCACCCTGCCGCCGCGGCGAATGGTGCGCTCGGCGGGGCGGATCGTGAGGTCGCAGCCGCTCGCGGCCGCGACCTGGGCGTGGGCGCGCGAGGGCCCGGCCGCGAGCAGCAGCGTCGCCGCGCCCGCCAGGGCGGCGAGTGCCGCCAGGAGGGCGTTCGAGGCCGCGGGCGCCATCCCCCTCCTGATCGGCGCTCAGCCGCTGTACGGAATTCCGGGTAGCGGGGGTGGACGCCTATTGGACGGATCTCAGCGCCGGGACTGGACGCAAGTTCTACTCCGCGCGTCGGTTCGGCCCCTGCCTTCTTCGTGTCTGCTCTCTGCTTCAATAGTCGCCGCGATGCCGAAGATGAAGACCCACTCAGGCTCGAAGAAGCGGTTCCGGAAGACGGCCACCGGCAAGCTGCGCGGCAGGCACTCGAACCGCAGCCACATCCTCGAGAAGAAGACGCCAAAGCGAAAGCGCCAGCTGGGCCGTCCCGCCGAGATCTCGAAGGCCGACCGCGGCCGCGTCGAGGGCCTGCTGCCCGGCAAGGCGGGTCGCTGATGCCACGCGCAACGAACGCCGTCGCGCGCCGCAAGCGCCGCAAGAAGGTGCTGGATCGCGCCAAGGGCTACTACGGGCGCAAGCACTCGAGCTACCGCTTCGCCAACGAGCAGGTGATGCGCTCGGACGCCTACGCCTACCGCGACCGGCGCACCCGCAAGCGCGACTTCCGCCGCCTCTGGATCACCCGCATCAACGCCGCCGCCCGCCAGGAGGGCATGAGCTACTCCGAGTTCATCCACGGCCTGACGAGGCCGGGGTGGAGGTGAACCGCAAGATGCTCGCCGAGATCGCCGTCAGCGATCCCGACGGCTTCCGCCGATTTGTCGAGCTAGCCCGGGAGGGTGCCGCGGCCTGAGCCAAGGCACTGACGCGATTTCTCCCGGGCGGTCCGCACAGCGGCCGCCCTTTTCATTTCTGAGCCCAGATGACGATCACAAGCCCACAGAACGAGAAGCTGAAGCTGGTCCGCAAGCTGGCCCGTCGGCGCACGCGCGAGGCCGAGGGCCTGTTCGTGACCGAGGGCGAGGACCTGCTCGACGCCGCGCGGGCGGCGGGGGCGGAGCCGGTCGAGCTGCTGAGCGCCGCCGGCTCGGGCTTGGGCGGCGACGAGGTCGAGCCGGAGCTGCTGGATGGCATCTCGGCGCTCGGCTCGGGCACCCGTGTGATCGGCGTCTGGCGCGAGCGCTGGGCCGAGCGGCTGGAGGCTCCCGTCATCTACCTCCACGGCGTCTCCGACCCGGGCAACGTCGGCACGATCATCCGCACGGCGAGCTCGCTCGTGGGCGGCACCGTCGCCGTGGGGCCGGACTGCGCTGACCCCTTCGGCCCGCGCGCGGTGCGGGCGAGCATGGGCGCCGTCTTCTCCCAGCCGCTGGTCAGGGCCGTGCTGACGGAGACCCCGGCGCCGCGCGCCGCGCTGGTGGCGCACGGCGGCGACCGGCTGGATGCGCTGGGCTCGCCGGCGACCCTGTGCCTGGGATCCGAGCGGGAGGGATTGCCCGGGGAGGTCGTGGAGACGTGCGAGACCAGGGTGACGATTCCGCTCCGCCCCGGCGCCGAGTCGCTCAACGTCGCCGCCGCGGCGGCGATCGCGATGCAGCGGATATCGTCGCCCGCGCCCGGGATGATGGGCCGTGACGAGGCCCCCGACGAGGGAAACGGCGATGCCTGACGCAATCGAGCGGATCGAGCAGATAGAGAAGGAGGCGGCCGACTCGATCGCCTCGGCGTCCGGTACGGCCGAGCTGGAGGAGCTGCGGGTCCGCTTCCTGGGCCGCAAGGCCGAGCTGACCACGATCCTGCGCGGGATCGCCGAGCTGCCGGCCGAGCAGCGCGGAGCGGTGGGCAAGAGCGGCAACGAGGTCCGTGGCAAGCTGGAGCAGCTGCTCGAGTCCCGGGCCACCGAGCTCGACTCCGAGGAGATCTCCTCGCGGCTGGTCGAGGACGCCGTCGACGTCACCCTGCCCGGCGCCCCGGCGCCGCCGGTCGGCCACCTGCACCTGATCACCAGGACGCGGCGGCGGATCGAGGACATCATGGTCGGCCTCGGCTACCGGGTGCTGGAGGGGCCGGAGGTCGAGCTCGACTACTACAACTTCACGGCGCTCAACCACCCGCCGGGGCACCCGGCGCGGATGACGCAGGACACCTTCTACGTGGCGCCCGGCTCCATCAGCGGGGCGGCGCTGGAGGGCGCGCGCACGGCAGCCGACGGTGCTGCGGCGAACGGCGCCGCCACACCGGACGAGGAGCTGGTGGTGCTGCGCACCCACACTTCGCCGATGCAGGTCCGGGCGATGGAGGCCCAGGGGCCGCCGATCTTCGTGATCGTCCCCGGCAAGGTCTACCGCCGCGACTCCGACGCGACCCACTCGCCGATGTTCCACCAGATCGAGGGGCTGGCGGTGGCCGAGGACATCACCCTGGCCGACCTGCAGGGCACGCTCCTTGAGATGCTCCGCGGCATCTTCGGCGAGGGGCGCGAGGCGCGAATGCGCCCCCACTACTTCCCGTTCACCGAGCCCAGCGTCGAGTTCGACGTCTCCTGCTTCGCCTGCGACGGCTCCGGGCAGCTTCCGGACGGCTAGCGCTGCGGGCATCTGCAAGGCCGTCGGCTGGATCGAGGTCGGCGGCGCCGGCATGGTGGATCCGAACGTGTTCGGGTTCGTGCGCCGACGGACGGGTACGACCCCGAGCGGGTGCAGGGCTTCGCCTTCGGCGTCGGGGTGGAGCGGATCGCGATGCTGCGCCACGGCGTGCCCGACCTACGCCGCTTCTTCGACAACGACGTGCGGATGCTGGAGCAATTCACATGAGGACAGCACCATGAGGGATTCGGCATGAGAGTCCCGCTGGAGTGGCTGAGCGAGTACTGCGACCCCGGCTGGGACCCGGAGGAGCTGGGTGAGCGGCTGGCGCTGACGGGCACCGAGGTCGAGCGGGTCAGCAGGGTCGGCGCGCCCTCGGCCGAGGGCTTCGTCCTCGGCCTGGTCAAGGACGTGAGCAAGCACCCGGACGCCGACCGCCTCAGCGTCTGCGAGGTCGACACCGGGGACGGCGAGCGGACGATCGTCTGCGGCGCGCCCAACGTCGCGGCGGGCCAGCTCGTCCCGGTCGCCCTGCCCGGCGCGGTGCTCCCGGACGGCACCAAGCTGAAGAAGGCGAAGCTGCGCGGCGTCGAGTCCGACGGGATGATCCTGTCCGAGACCGAGCTGGAGCTGGGCGACGACTCCGACGGGATCATCGTGCTGGCCGAGGGGGACGAGTCCGGGAATCCCGCCGGCTCCTCCGCTTCGCGTCTGGGGCCGGCGGGCGCCAAGCCTGGCGCCGCGCTGGAGGAGGTGGTGCCGCTCTCGCAGGCGGTCCTGGAGCTGGAGGTCACCACCAACCGCCCGGATTGCCTCGCGGTCTACGGCGTCGCGCGCGAGGTCCACGCCGTCACCGGGGCTGAGCTCGCGGACCCGCCGTGGGAGCAGGACGCCGAGGCGGAGGGGGAGGGGAAGGCGGAGGAGCGCGCCTCGGTGAAGGTCGAGGTTCCCGACCTGTGCCCTCGGTTCACGGCCCGCGTCTTCACCGACGTCACGATCGGGCCCTCGCCGCTGTGGCTGAAGGCGCGCCTGATGGCGGCGGGCCAGCGGCCCATCAACAACGTCGTCGACATCACCAACTACGTGATGCTGCTGACCGGGCAACCGCTGCACGCCTTCGATTTGGACGAGGTGCCGGGCGGGGAGCTGATCATCCGCACCGCGAAGCCGGGCGAGAAGCTGACCACCCTCGACGGCGTCGAGCGCGAGCTCGACCCCGAGGTGGTGCTGGTCTGCGATCGCGACAAGCCCTCGGGCATCGCGGGGGTGATGGGCGGCCTGACCTCGGAGGTCTCCGAGAAGACGACCGGGGTGCTGCTCGAGGTCGCGACCTGGAACGGGGCCAACATCCTGCGCACCTCGCGCAAGCTGGCGCTGCGCTCCGAGGCCTCGGCGCGGTTCGAAAAGCAGCTGCACCCCGCCCTGACGATGCGCGCCCAGCACGTCGCCTCGCGGCTGCTGGTCGAGCTGGCCGGCGCCAAGCTCGTGCCGGGGACGATCGACGAGTCGGTCGGCGAGCCCGAGCCCCGGAAGGTGACGCTGCGGGTGCCGCGGGTCGAGGCGCTGATCGGGATGCCGATCGACGGCGACACCTGCGCCGACCGACTCGGCGCCCTGGGCTTCGGCGTCAAGCGCAAGCAGACAAAGGCCCGCGGCGAGGAGATCGTCGCGACCGTCCCGCCAGAGCGCGACGCCGACACCCAGCGCGAGGCCGACCTGATCGAGGAGGTGGCGCGCCTCGCCGACCTCGACAAGAACCTTCCCAGCACCCTGCCCGCCGTGGCCACGGTGGGCGGCCTCACCCGAGAGCAGGCATTGCAGCGACGGGCCGAGGACGTGATGCGCGACCTGGGCGCGGACGAGATCGTGGGCTGGAGCTTCTCGGACCCCCGCGCCGGCGACCGCCTGCGGCTTCCCGCCGACGACCCCAGGCGGGACCTGGTCGAGCTCGACAACCCGCTCTCAGCCGAGCAGTCCGGGATGCGGACGACGCTGCTCGGAAGCCTGCTGGATGCGGCCCGCCTCAACCTCGCCCGCGGCGCCGAGCGGGTGGCGCTGTTCGAGTCCGGGCGGGTCCACCTGAGAGAGCAGGGGGAGGCGGGGACCAGCGGCCATCACCCCGCCCCGGTGGATGAGCCCCACCGGATCGGGCTGCTCGTGAGCGGCGAGCCGGCGCGCAGCTGGCGCGCCGAGGCGGCTCCCGCGGACTTCTTCGCGGTCAAGGGCATCCTCGAGGCCCTCTGCGCCCAGCTCGGGGCTGAGGCCATGGTCGAGCGGGCAGAGGAGCCCTTCCTGCACCCCGGGCGCAGCGCCGCCATCTCCCTGGGCGGGAGCCCCGCGGGATGGATCGGCGAAGTCCATCCGCTGGTCGCGCGCTCGTGGGACCTCGAGCGCGCCGCCGGGTTCGAGCTGGACCTCGGCGCGCTGGTGAAGGCGTCCCGGTCCGGCGTGGAGGAGTACGAGGACGTGACCGCGTTCCCGGCCGTCCACGAGGACATCGCCGTCGTGATCGGCGAAGAGGTCCCGGCGCAGAGGGTCCGCGAGGCGGTGCTGGCCGCCGCCGGCGAGCTGCTGGCCTCGGCGGAGATCTTCGATCTCTACCGCGGCGAGCAGGTCGGGGAGGGGCGCAAGAGCCTGGCGCTGCGACTCACCTTCCGCGCCGCCGACCGGACCTTGACCGACGAGGAGGTCGCCGAGCGCCGCACCGCGGTCACCGCCGAGCTGGAGAAGATCGGAGGGACCCTTCGAGGCGCCCCCGGACGCGAAGCAGAGGAGGCGCCGCCAAATGCCTGAGCCGCGGATCCTCGTCGCCGGCGCCTCGGGTTACGCGGGGGCCTTGGCGGCCGAGCTCGTCGCCCTTCACCCCGGCCTGGAGCTTGCGGGCGCAACCGCGCGCAGCGACGTCGGCAAGGGGCTGAACGAGCTCTACCCGCAGTACACGTCGACCGCGATGCTCGAGGAGCTGGACCTCGGCGCCCTCGACGGGATCGACGCCGCGATCGTGGCATACCCGCACGGCGCCTCGGCTCCGGTCGTGGCCGAGATGCGGGGCCTCGGGATCAAGGTGGTGGACCTCTCGGCCGACTTCCGCCTGCGCGACCTGCCCACCTATGAGCGCTGGTACGGGGAGCACGGGGAGCCAGACCTGCTCGACGGCGCGGTCTACGGGCTCACCGAGCTCAACCGCGAGGCGGTCGCCGAGGCCGAGCTGGTCGCGAACCCCGGCTGCTATCCGACCGCGACCCTGCTGGCCCTGGCCCCCCTGGCCGAGGCGGGGTTGATCGAGGACGTGGTCGTGGACGCCAAGTCCGGGGTCTCGGGGGCCGGCCGCGGCGCCGCCGAGGAGATGGACGTCGTCAAGGCGAGCGACGACGCCAAGGCCTACAAGGTCGGCGCACACCGCCACACGCCGGAGATCGAGCAGGAGCTGAACGCGCTCGCGGCCCGCGGTGGGTCGGCGAACGGATCGCTCCCGGTCACCTTCGTCCCGCACCTGATGCCGTTCGACCAGGGAGAGCTGGTCAGCTGCTACGTCAGCGCGGGCCGCGAGCTGGAGGGAGACGAGCTGCGCGAGCTGTACGAGTCGCGCTATGGCGGTGAGCCCTTCGTCGAGCTCGTGGAGGCTCCCCCCGGCGTCAGCGAGGTCCGGGACACCAACCTCTGCCGCATCCACGTCCTCGCCGCCGAGGGCGGCCGGGTGTTCGCCTTCGCGGCGATCGACAACCTCTGGAAGGGCGCCGCCTCGCAGGCGATCCAGAACCTGAACCTGATGCTGGGCCTCCCGGAGGGGGAGGGGATCTCGTGACGACGCCGAACGCCGCCTCTTCCGTGACCGCTTCGAACGCGTTCTTCAAGAGCCGCTGGGTCGACGTTCCCGAGGGCGTCGAGGAGGTCGATCCGGCCGAGCTGGCGCCCGGTTTCCGGGCGGCCGGGGTCGCCTGCGGGCTCAAGGGCGGGGGGCAGACCGACGTCGGCGTGCTCGCCTGCGACGCGGATCGGGTCAGCTCGGCCCTGGCCCTGACCGCCAACGCGTCCGCCGCCGCGCCGGTGCGGCTCTGCCGTGACGAGTGCGGCTCCGCCGCGGTTCGCGCGGTCGCCGTCAACTCCGGAAACGCCAACGCCTCGACCGGCGAGCAGGGCTACCGCGACGCGGTGCAGATGCGTGACGCGGCGGCCGAGGCGCTCGGCCTGGAGGCACCCGCGGTCGCGATCGCGGAGACCGGCACGATCGGCGTCCCGCTGGACGCCGGGGCCGTGGTCTCTGGCGTGCGCGAGGCGGCGGCGGCTCTCTCGGAGCGCGGCGGCGAGGAGTTCGCGCGATCGATCATGACCACCGACAGCGGCCCCAAGCACTGCACGGTCCGGGCCGGCGGCGTGACGCTCTCGGCCCAGGCCAAGGGGGCGGGGATGATCGAGCCGGGCTTCGCGACCATGCTCTGCTTCGTTCAGACCGACGCCGAGGTGCCCGACGCGGACGCCGCGCTCCGCGCCGCGCTGGCGGGCTCGATGGAGCGGATCACCGTGGACGGCCAGCTCAGCACCAACGACACCGTGCTGCTGCAGGCGAGCGGCGCCGCGGGCAGGCCGCTGCCGGACGGCCTGCTGGACGCGGTCCTGCTGCAGCTCGCGCTGGCGATCGCCGCGGACGGGGAGGGGGCGACCCGGGTCGGCCGGATCGAGGTGCGGGAGGCCCGCGACGCCGACGAGGCGGAGCGCGTCGCCCGCGCGATCGGCAACTCGCCGCTGGTGAAGACGGCACTGTTCGGGCGAGACCCCAACTGGGGCCGGATCGCCCAGGCCGCAGGGCAGGCGCTGGCCGGCGAGGAGCTGCCCGAGCTGGGGCCCGACCGCATCGACGCCGCGGAGATGGGCGAGGAGACCGCCGAGCCCGAGCTCAGCGTCACCCTCGGCCGCGGCGAGGGCTCGGCGCACCTCTACTTCAGCGATCTCACCTACGACTACGTCCGCATCAATGCCGAATACACCACCTGAATCAGGGATGAACCCATCCTCCGCTTCGCGTCCGGGGTCAGCTCCGGTCGAGACGCTGCTCGAGGCGCTGCCCTACATCAGGCAGTTCCACGGGCGCACGATCGTGATCAAGTACGGCGGCTCGGCGATGCGCGACGAGGAGCTGCGCGAGGCCTTCGCCACCGACGTGGTGCTGCTCAAGTACGTCGGCATGAACCCGGTGATCGTCCACGGCGGCGGCCCTGAGATCACCGACTACATGGAGCGGCTGGGGATGGAGGTGAAGTTCGTCGAGGGCCTCCGCGTCTCGGACGAGGAGACGGTCGAGGTGGTGAAGATGGTGCTGCTCGGCAAGATCAACTCCGACATCCTCAGCCGGCTCAGCCGCCACGGCCAGCCGGCCGTGGGGCTCGGCGGCGAGGACGGGCGCCTGTTCGAGGTGAAGCCCGCTCCCAACGCCGAGGAGGTCGGCTTCGTCGGCGAGATCGAGCGCGTCAACGTCGACGTCATCAACCACATCGCCGAGGACTACGTGCCCGTGATCGCCGGCGTCGGGACGGACCGGGACGGCCACTCATACAACGTCAACGCCGACGAGGCCGCGGGCAAGGTGGCGGCGGCGCTGCGAGCCCACAAGGCGATCTTCCTCACCGATGTGGTCGGCTGGCTGGGCGACCCCTCGGACGAGGGATCGCGGATCTCGCGCGCGAGCGTAGACGAGGTCAGCGCCGCGCTGGACTCGGTCGAAGGGGGCATGCGCCCGAAGCTCGGCGCCTGCGTGGAGGCCATCCGGGGCGGCGTCGAGTCCGCGCACATCATCGACGGCCGCAAGCCCCACAGCCTGCTGCTCGAGCTGTTCACCGACGCGGGCATCGGGACCATGGTGTCCGCGTGAGCGCGGCGGGCTCGCTGACGCTGGCGGAGCTGCAGGAGCTCGAGGCCCGCTGGCTGATGCCGACCTACAAGCGCGCCGACGTCGAGTTCGTGCGCGGTGAGGGATCGCGCCTGTGGGACTCCGAGGGCAAGGAGTACCTGGACTTCCTCACCGGCATCTCCGTCTGCTCGGTCGGCCATTGCCACCCGGCCGTTGTCGAGGCGATCCGCGAGCAGGCCGGGACCCTGATCCACGCCTCGAACCTGTTCCTGACCGAGGGGGGCGTGCGGCTGGCCGAGCGCATCTGCGCCTCGAGCCTGGACGGCAAGGCCTTCCTCTGCAACTCCGGCACCGAGGCGAACGAGTGCGCGATCAAGCTGGCCCGCAAGCACGCCCACGACCGCGGCATCGCCGAGCCGGAGATCGTGGTGCTCGAGGGCGCTTTTCACGGCCGCACGATGGGCGCGGTCTCGGCGACCCCGGGGATGGCGGCGAACGAGGGCTTCGCGCCCTACCTGCCGGGCTTCGTCACCGTTCCGAGGGACGATCCGGCCGCCCTGCGTGCGGCGGTCGGCGAGAGCACCGCCGCGGTGATGCTGGAGCCGATCCAGGGCGAAAGCGGGATCCATGTGACCGGCGAGGACGTGATCGCCGCCGCCCGGGAGGCCTGCGACGCCGCCGGGGCCCTGCTGGTGTTCGACGAGATCCAGGCCGGGATGGGGAGGACGGGATCGCTGTGGGCATACGAGCAGCTGCCCGCACGGCCCGACGTGCTGACCACCGCCAAGGCGCTCGGAGGAGGGATGCCGGTGGGCGCCTGCGTGGCCGCGCCGGACCACGCCGACACGCTGCAGGCCGGTGATCATGGATCCACCTTCGCGGGCGGCCCGCTGGTCGCAGCGGCTGCGCTGGCCGCCTTCGACGTGATCGACGACCCGGCCCTGCTGCGCGGTGTGCGCGAGCGCGGGGGCCGACTTCACGACGGGCTCGAGGCGATGGGCGGGGTGACCGAGGTGCGGGGCCGCGGCCTGATGCTGGGCGTCGGCCTGCCGGGCGAGAACGCGGCCGAGCTCCGCGACGGGCTGCTGTCGGAGGGCCTGATCGTGAACGCCCCAGATCCGAGCACGATCCGCCTGCTCCCGCCGCTGAACTTGAGCGATGCCGAGGTGGACGAGGGGCTCGAGCTGCTGCGCCGGGCGCTGGGGTAGAGTCGCTGCGATGAGCACCAACGCCCGCTGGATCATCGGCCTGCTGCTCGCGCTCGTGATCGGGCTGGGGATCGCCCTCGTGATCGTCGCCGGCGACGATGACGATTCGAACGGGGGCGCGACCACGATCACCGAGCAGAGCGAGGCCACCGAGACCGTAGCTCCGACCGAGACGGTCACTCCCACCGCCCCGACCGCGCCGACTGAGGCCGACGCCGAGGGCTCGGGCGGCGTCACCGCGCCCTGACGGCCCCGCCGGGATCCGAGCGATGCGCATCCTGATGCTGATCGATCAGATCGGCGATGGCGTCGGGGGAGGCGAGCGCATGGCGATCGGCCTTGCCAGCGCCCTGGCGGGCCGAGGCGAGGATGTGACCCTCTGCGTCACGCGCGGCTCGAAGCCCGCCGACCGTCAGGCTCTGGAAGGCACCGGCTTGCGGGTGCTCGATCTCGAGCGGCGCTCGGCGCTCGATCTTGCCGCGTTCAGGCCGATGCTGAAGCTGATCAGCGAGCAGCGGATCGAGGTGCTGCACGCGCACAAGTTCGGCTCCAACGTCTGGGGGATGCTGTTCGGCCTGTTCGCCCGAGTCCCGGCGCTGGTCGCCCAGGAGCAGACCTGGTCGTACGAGGGCCAACCACTCCGGAAGCTGCTCGACGGAGTGATCGGACGGGTCGCGTCGAGTTTCGTTGCGGTGTCGTCGGCCGATCGGGACCGGATGATCTCGCGCGAGCGGGTGCCAGCCGAGAAGATCGTCGTGATCCCGAACGCTTTCGTCCCCCGTGAGGAGGGGCCGCCCGGCGATCTGCGTGCCGAACTGGGCATCGCCCCGGGCGCACCCCTGGTCGGGACCGCCTGCCAGCTCCGGCCCCAGAAGGCGCTCCACGTGCTCGTCGATGCCTTCGTGCGCGTCGCCGAGACGCGCCCAGGCGCGAGGTTGGTGATCGCAGGCGACGGGGAATGTCGGGCCGAGCTTGAAGCGCAGGTGAAACGAGTCGGGATCGCCGACCGGACTCAGTTCATCGGCAACCGCGAAGACATAGGCACGGTGCTGGCAGCCTTCGACGTTGCTGTGATGAGCTCGGACTACGAGGGCACGCCGCTGTTCGCAGTCGAGTGCATGGTCGCGGGCACGCCGCTGGTGGCGACCGATGTGGGCGGACTGCCGGACCTGGTCGATGACGGCAGCAGCGCCCTGCTCGTCCCTCGCCGCGACCCGGCCGCCCTCGCCGAGGCGATCGGCGCCATGCTCGACGATCCGGGGTTGCGCGAGCGGATCGCCCTGACCGCGAAGAAGAAGGCCGAGCAGTTCAGCATGGATCGGACCGCCGATCGCTTCATGGAGCTCTACCGCTCGCTGCTGGCGAAGGTCCGCTAGCGCTCGCGGCCGAGCGCTTCGGCCAGCGCTCCGCGAGCGAGGTGAAGGTCCGCGCGGGTCAGCTCCCGAGTCAGAACCAGGACCACGATGTAGGCGGTGACCGCGAGCGAGCCGCCGGCGATCAGCTCGACCGCCGAAAGCGACTCGGTTCCGAACGAGTACAGCGCCGCCGCCATCGCGACGGCAGCGAGCGCGGCGCGCGTCAGGGTCAGCGCCAGTGGCCGAAGGCGCAGATCGAGCACGCGCACGCAGATCCAGAGGTGGCCGGCGACGTAGAAGGCGACGGCCACGTCCGTCGCGACCGAGGCGCCCTTGATCCCGAGCTCGTTGATCAGCCAGAGGTCGAGGGCGGCGTTGATGAGCACGGTCACGATCGCCAGGGGGATCCTTCGACGCGCCTCGCCGACGTAGTTGACGCTGAGCGCGAGCAGGGGGGCTAGCCCGCCCAGTACCACATAGGGCGCCAGGAAGCGGAGCGCATCGACCGAGGCTGCGTAGTCGGACCCGAACACGAGCTGTATGACCGGCTCCGCCCAGACCACCACTGGAGGCGCCATCGCGAGCTGCAAGATGACCAGCACCCTGAGGCCGTCCTGGAGGGCCCTGACATTGGGAGGGTGATCGGGATGGCGGGCCAGCCTCGGCGCGATCCCGGTCGCCAGCGCCAGGCCGAGGTACTGGGTGAAGACGAGCAGCCTCAGCGGTGCGGCGAACAGGCCGGCCGCCGTAGTGCCCAGGATCGCGCCGATCATCAGCGTGTCGATCTCGGTGTAGATGGCGAACGCGCCCTCGACGATCAGAAGCGCCCCCGCGTAAGTCGCGATCGGGCGAAAGCCCCAGCGGGCGCGATGGCCGACGCGGATCACGCCGGGCCGCACGAGGCGCGCGGCGAGCAGCAGGCCGAGCGCTCCGCCGAACGCGTACCCGATCGCTCGGCCGCCGGCGGCGCCGACGACACCCGCTCCGAGCAGCACCAGGGCGACGCTGGTGCCCGCCTCGAGCGCGCTCTCCGAGAGCGCAAGCCGAAATCCAAGCGAATACCGGCCGAGCGCCTCGAACGCACCGGCGAACAGGCTCAACACGCTCTGCCCGAGCACCGCGATCGCGATCAGCCGCAGGGGCCAGACCAGGTCGCTCTCGCCGTAGGCGTCGGCGATCGGGCCCGCGAGCGCGGCGAGCAATATCGAGACCAGCACCGAGGCCGCCAGCTTCAGCGACAGCGAGTCGCCCAGGATGTCGCCCACGATCCCGCTCTGCCCGCGACGTTCGGCGATGAACCGCGCTGTCGATTGCGAGATGCCGAAGTCCGAGAACAGCAGCACCAGAGAGCCGACGCTGACCGCGAGCGCGAATACGCCGTAGCCGGAGGGCTCCAGCTCGCGGACCAGGAAGATCGTCAGCGCGCCGGTGAAGAGGGCGCCGGTGAGCTTCGTCGCAAGCCCGAAGGCTGCGTTGCGCCGGATGCTGTCGGCCGGATCGGCGCCGGGGGCCGGGTCGCGGTCGGCCATCGCTCTAGGGAATCAGGACCTGGACGTTGTCCGCATCGACCGAGCATCCCGCCGGCGGCGGACAGGGGATACGAGCGTCGTGGTAGAGCCCGATCCGCAGGTGCGATGGGATCGAGTCGCCCTCGGCGAGCCCGTCGTCGATGCCTCCGGCGGACTCCCGCTTCAGCGTGTTGGTGACGAACCGCGGGCTCACCTCTCCCTCGTCGCCGAAGTCACCGTCGCCGTTGCCGTCGATCCTGAGCTCGATCCAGCCCTTGGCGGGATCCTGCGAGTAGAGCGCCTCGATCGCTACCCGGGTCCAGACCCCCTTCATCGCGGGCGTCCGCCAGAGCTCCTGATCCACCTCTGTGATGCCGGGGCCGCTGTGGAACAGCTGCCAAGCGCCTCGATAGGCGCTGAGCGAGATCACGGGCGTGCCCCCGCCGTTGTTGGCGGGCTGCGCCTGCTTCATCTGCAGCACCCCCTGGAAGTTCTTGGCGCCCAGCGGAAAGTCCGGCGGCAGCCTGAAGCTCGCGAAGGTGAGCAAGCGCTGCCCCTCGCGGTAGAAGGCGACCGGGCCGCTGATGTTGTTGGCCCCCAGTTCGCAGCGCTCGCCGAAGAAGTCATCTCCATCGAGAACCCGCAGGCGGCGGAAGGCCTGGTCCGGCTGTGCTGTGCCGGTCGCGGTGAGGGAGGGATCGCCCCCCTCCGCGTAGCGTCGGTGCCGGGAGGGATCGGCGCAGTCGATCCGGCCCCAGAACGGCAGCGGGTCGGGGTCGGCAGCCGTATCGGAGGCGATCTGGGTCGGCTCGGGCGTCGCTCCTCCACCGTCCGAATCGGTCAGCGACAGCGCGGCGACCACCCCGATCGCGAGGGCCCCGAGCGTGACTGCCAGGCGGCCGAAGCCGGGGGTGGGGGAGGGCTCGGCCGCCATCAGTCAGCCGTCGCCGCGGGAAGCGCGCTCACCTCCACTCCGTCCGGGGCCCGGATCTCGGCGCCGGCGACCTCGACCTGGTCGTGCGCCTGCAGCCGGGCGAGCAGCTCCCCAGCTCCGACCCATCGCACCCCTTCGGCCGACGGGAGCCTGACCAGGTCGCGCCTGACCGCCAGACGCGCCAGGGCGGGGGCGTGTCGCAGGCCTCGGAGCCCGTCGAACCGGGCGTCGATCAGGCCCCCGTGGATGACCACGTACGGGGGCATCCCCGCCCCCGCAAGGGCGCCGAGGGGGCCGTAGTCGAGATCGCAGAGCCCGTTGATGGTGCTGACCAGGGACTCCCTGGCGTTGGGACCGTCGATCAGCGGCCCGAACCGGAGCGGAAGCCACGCCGGCAGGCTCAGCTCGCGCAGCGCCGCCAGGGTGCCCTCGCTGTAGCGCCAGTTCGGGGCCACGAAGGTCGGCGGTCGCCCGCCGAGCACCGAATCCGCCCAGGTCAGGGCTGCGGCGATCCGGCGTTTCGCCTCCTCGTGCCCGAGGTGGGCGAACTCGCGCGGCTCCGGCGCGTCGGGTCGCGAGCGCTCGGTGTCGAGGTGCAGGTAGCCGTGGCAGACCTGCTCGGCGATCCCCTCGGCGATGGCTTCGCCGAGCCGCTCCAGCGAGCGGGGCCAGACCTGCTCAAGGGGAACCTCTCGCCCCCCTTCGAGCGCGCGGCAAGCGACGGCCGTATTGATCACGGCGCCGCCCCGGCGGTAGACGCCCAGAATTCGCCGAAGCCGCCGCTCGACGTGCTTGTCCGTTTTTGTCCTGCCGCTGACCTGCTGGGCGGCGGTGCCGGGCACGTCGTCGTAGCGGATCACCCCTATCGGCGGCAACATCGCCATCGGTCGCCCGAGCCGTTCAGCCAGGAAGCCGGCGAGAGCGGGAAACGCCCAGAAGTGCTGCACAGTGCCCCATGAGGCGATCGGGTCCATTCCCAGGGTGAGGAGGTCTCCGTCGCGGAGGGCGTGCGTCCCCAGGTTCGAGCTCGTCACGGGCCGGCCCGCACCGTGCAGGACCGTGAAGTCGCCCTGGGTCGAGAGGCCGGGCCCGAACCGCGCGGCCCCGGCGAGCCGCTGGCGGCCGGGCACCGGGCCCTGATCAGGCCCCGGGCGGGCCCCGAACAGCGCGACGCCGGCGAGCTCGCCGGCGTCGAGCAGGGAGCTCAGCTCGATCCCCTCGTCGATCGTGCCCAGCCCGACCGAGTCGGGCGAGGGCGTATCCGCCAGGGGAACCCGCCACAGCCACGAGATCGTCTCGGCGAACGGACGGATCGGCGATCCCTGAAGCGCGTGGAGGGTCCCGTCACTCATCTGCCGTAGCCTAGGCGCACGCCCGGTCTCGACCGCAACTCCGGGTGCCGAGTCTGGGATGGGTACCGATCCTCGCAAGAGCACAGGGTTTTTCAGCACCGCCAGCGCCTTCTCGCCGGAGGTCGGAGCGCTCGTGCATCCAAACCGGGTGGGCGGCTACTACATCGACTTCGACTTCAAGGCCGAGTCACCGCGATGGCCCCCGGAATGGCTCGGTCCTCGCGAGGGCCAGCTCCATGTGACGCTGGCTCAATGGGCGCTGGGAGCGTACGAGCGCTACCTGAAGGGGGAGGGCGAGCAGTGGCTCGATGCGGCGCGGCGGGCGGGCGACTACCTGCTCGACGACCAGGAGCCCGACGGCAGTTGGTTGCACCTGATGCCGATGCCCCACACTTTTCCCCTCGATCCGCCGTGGATCTCGGGGATGGCGCAGGGCGAAGGGGCGAGCGTGCTCGTGCGGCTTCATCGTGAGACCGGCGAGGAGCGCTACGCCGAGGGAGCGCTGCGCGCGCTTCGGCCGTTCGCGAAGGCCCCGGGCGAGGGCGGCGTGCGCGTCGAGCTCCACGGGGGCCCGTTCTTCGAGGAGTATCCGACCACTCGCCCCTCCTTCGTCCTGAACGGCGGGATCTTCGCCCTCTGGGGCGCCTACGACGTCGGCGTCGCGCTCCGCGATCAGGCCGCGGCCTCGGACTTCGAGACGGGACTCGATGTGCTCGCGCGCAGCATTCACCTCTGGGACACGGGCAGCTGGTCGCTGTATGACCTCTATCCGCTGCTACCGGTCCGCAACGTCGCCAGCTCCGCCTACCACCTGCTGCACATCCGCCAGCTCGAGGCGATGGCGCTGATAGCGCCGAGGGCCGAGCTCGACCGAACCCTGCAGCGATTCCGTGACTACGCCGACAGCCGCGTCAGCCGCGCATCCTCGTTCGCGCACAAGGTGGTCTTTCGCCTGGTCGTGCCGCGCAACAGGCTCCTCGGCAGGCGGCTCCCGTGGACCCGAGGCGAGGCCAGAGCGCGTTCGTGAGCCCGCGGTTGAGCCTGCTCGCCGGCTACCACGGCCCCTACGAGGGATCGTTCATCCCGATGGCGCGGGCCCTCGGCCGTACAGCCCGGGCGCGGGGCTGGTCCGCCGAGCTGGTCTTTGGCCAAGCTGCACGCGACTTCGGCTGGTACGAGTCCCTGCGGAGCGAAGCCGGCGCCGATGTGATCACCGCTCCGCCAGGGGGCCGCCGCGCAACGGGGGATTGGATGCGGGCGCGATACTCACGGCCCGAGCCGCTCGTGCTTCACACGCACTTCACGAGCTTCGACCTGCCGGCGGCATCGCTGGCGGCTAAGCGGGATCGAACCGCGGTGCTCTGGCATGTGCATACGCCACTCACCTGGGGGCCTCTGGTCGGCCCCCGGAACCTGATCAAGTTCGGCTTGGTTGGACGCCGGGTGGACGCGATCCTCGCATCGGGCCCCGATCCAGCTCGTGGGGTGATCCGGGCGGGGGCTCCGCGCGAGCGAGTCGAGGTGGTCGGGGGCGGGGTCGAGATCGAGCGCTTCCCTCGGGTGAAGCCCGAGGAACGCGCTGCGGCCCGCGCCAGGCTTGGGATCTCCGAGAGCGCCGACGTCCTGCTGCACTTCGCCTGGGACTGGGAGCTGAAGGACGGCGACCTCTTCCTCGCGAGCGTCCGCGAGCTGCTGGCGCGGCGGCCTCGGGGCGAGCTGGTCGCGATGACGGTCGGCAGCGGGGACAGGGCACGCGCCGGCATCGAGGGGCTCGGCCTCACGGAGGCGGTCCGCCCCGTCGAGCAGACCGAGCGCGTGAACGAGCTCTACGCCGCCGCTGATCTGTTCGTCTCCTCCAGCCGCGTCGAGGGACAACCCTTCGCCGTGATCGAGGCGATACTCAGGGGACTGCCGTCGTTGCCACGGACCTCCCCGGACACCACGACATCTGCGACGACCTCCACTCGTGCCGTGTGGTCGGGCGATCCCCGGCAGAGCTCGCCGCCGCCGCCGACGAGCTCCTATCTCGCCCGCCGGAGCTGGCCGAGCTGGACGCGGCGTCTGCGCGAGAGCGGACCGCTTCGCGCTTTGACCTCGGAGCCTGGAGCGCGCGCATGTTTGATCGGTACGAACGGGCGCTCGCATACGGAAACCAGGGTTGCGGTAGCGTGGCCACACGGCCGATAGGACTTTGATGTCGCGATCGATCGTTCTCGCCTACCACTCGGTCAGCCCCGGCTGGCCCTCGAACCTCGCGGTCCCCCTGAGCACTTCCAAGGACAGCTCATCGATCTCGTCGCGGTGGCTGGCAAGGCGCCACCTTCTCGCAGATCGTGCGGGCGAGGCCCCTGATGACGCCGTCGCGATCACCTTCGACGACGGCTACCGGGCCGTCCACGAGCACGCGTTCCCGATCATGCGCGAGCTTGGCCTGGTGGCACGATCTTCGTCCCGACCGACTACGTCGGCAGCGAGCGCCCGATGAGCTGGCCCGGCATCGAGAAGTGGGCCGCGGGCGACTACGCCGACGATCTCGTCCCGGTCGACTGGGATGAGCTGCGGCGAATGCGGGCCGCGGGCTGGGAGGTCGGCTCTCACACCCGCAGCCATCCCCATTTGACCGAGTTGGATGAGGAGCGTTTGGCCGAGGAGCTGGGTGGCTCGCGGGAGGTCTGTGAAGCCCGGCTTGGCGCGCCCTGCGATGCCCTCGCCTTCCCGTACGGTGATGTGGATGCCCGGGTCAGCAAGGCCGCCGAGAGCGCCGGCTACAAGGCCGCAGGCTCGATGAACCCCGGCCCCGAGGACCCCTTCTGCTGGCCGCGCGTCGGCGTCTACCCGTGTGACCAGCCTTGGCGCTTCCAACTACAAACCTCACCTGCCGTCGTCCGCATCCGGGCCTCGAAGCTGGGGCGGATGGTCGATCTACGCGCGCTTCTCGTCATTCGGGTGGCCTGCCCTTCGCCGAAGAGGCGAGCGCGGGCCTGATCGCAATCTGAGCCCTGTGGGCGCCGCGGCAACTGAGCGACGGAGCCTTGTGGTCGGCGGCGCCGGCTACGTCGGCTCGGTGCTGACGCGCGAGCTGCTCGCCGCGGGCAACCGCGTGCGCGTCCTCGACTCGCTTCTCTACGACAACGGCGCCTCGATCGCGGCCCTGGCCGAGCACCGAGGCTTCAGCTTCATCCACGGCGACGTCCGCTCGGCCGACGACGTGCGCGGTGCGCTGGAGGGCGTCACCGAGGTCGTGCTCCTCGCCGCCCTGGTCGGCGACCCGGTCTGCAAGGGCAACCCGGAGCTCGCGCGCGACGTCAACGTCGGCGGCGCCGCAACGTGCTCGAAGCCGCCGCGAGGCGGGCGTCGCAGCGCCTCGTCTTCGCCTCGACCTGCAGCAACTACGGCCTGCGGACGGACGAGCCGGCGAGGGAGGACGACGAGCTCAAGCCGCTGTCGCTCTACGCGGAGACCAAGGTCGAGGTCGAGGGCGAGGTCCTCGAGCGCGCCGCCGAGGCGCCGACGTGCCGACCGTGCTGCGGGTCTCGACCGCCTACGGGATCTCGCCGCGGATGCGCTTCGACCTGACCGTCTCGGAGTTCACGCGCGAGCTGGCCCTCGGCAACGAGCTCGAGGTCTACGACGCCGACACCTGGCGCCCCTACTGCCATGTGGACGACATCTCGGCGGCGATCATGGCCGTGCTGGAGGCGCCCGACGACGCCGTCGCGGGCGAGGTCTTCAACGTCGGCGGCGAGGACGGCAACTACACGAAGCGGATGATCGTCGAGGCGGCGCTCGACGCGCTGGACGGCGAGGGAGAGGTGAACTTGACCGAGGGCGGCGTCGACGCGCGCAACTACCGGGTCTCCTTCGACAAGATCCGGGACCGGCTCGGGTTCGAGCCGAGCGCAGGCGTCCCGGCTCCGTTCGCAAGCTGGTCGCTGCGATCCGCGCCGGGATGTTCGCCGCGTCGAAGCCGGACGCTCTACTACCGCAACTACGAGCTCACCACGCGCCCACGGCCGCCGGCGAGGGCGAGGGCGGTGGCGACGCCGGGTGATGAGATGAGGGCGGTGATCCTGGCCGGAGGCAAGGGGACGCGCCTGCGCCCGTACACCGCTGTGCTGCCGAAGCCGCTGTCCCCGTGGCCGACCGCCCGATCCTGGAGCTGGTGATCCGCCAGCTCGCCCGCACGGCTTCAACCGCATCGACCTCTCGGTCGGGCACCTCGGGCGGCCTGATCAAGGCCTACCTCGACCAGCTCGAGCTCCCCGAGGGGATCGAGCTCAACTACCGCTGGGAGGACCAGCCGCTCGGGCACCGCGGGCGCCCTGCGCCGGATCGAGGGCCTCGACGAGCCCTTCCTGGCGATGAACGGCGACATGCTGACGACCCTCGACTACGCGCAGCTGATGCGTTTCCACCGCGGCCAGGACGCGGCGCTGACGATCGCGACCCACCGCCAGGACGTCGACATCGACCTCGGCGTGATCGAGTCCGACGACGGCTTCGTCACCGACTACGTCGAGAAGCCCACCATGCGCTTCGACGTCAGCATGGGCATCTACGTCTACGACCCGGCGGTGCTCGAGTTGATCCCCGAGGGCCGCTTCGACTTCCCCGACGTGGTCAAGCGCGTGCTCGACGCGAACAGGAAGGTGATGTCCCTACACGGGCCCCGGCGTCTGGTTCGACATCGGGACCGTCGGCGAGCACGAGCGCGCCACCGCCGAGATCGAGGCGAGACCCGGAGCTCTTCGACGGATGCCTGAGTGGCAGGTCCCGCTCGCCGACGTCGAGTCGACGAGGGGAGATCGCGGCCGTCGCCGAGACCTACCGCTCGGGCTGGCTCAGCATGGGCCCGCGGACCGAGGAGCTCGAGGAGCGGTTCGCCGCGTACACGGGCGCCGAGCACGCGATCGCCGTCGCCAACGGCACCGCCGCGCTCCACCTGATCTGCCTGGCCGCCGGGCTCGGCCCCGGCGACGAGGTGATCGTGCCCTCGCTCACCTTCGTCGCCACCGCCAACGCGATCCGCTACGCCGGCGCGACCCCGGTCTTCGCCGACATCGCCGCGCTCGACCGCCCCTGGCTCTCGGCCGAGCCGCCGAGCGCGGCGCGTCAGCGCCGCACCAAGGCGATCATGAACATGACCTACGGCGGCCACCCCGGCGAGAGCGCGGACCTCGCCGCGCTGGCCGCCGAGCGGGGCCTGATCCTGCTGGAGGACGCCGCGCACGGGCTCGGCGGCCGCGCTCGACGGCCGGCCCCTCGGCACCTTCGGGCTCGCCGGCGCCTTCAGCTTCTTCTCGAACAAGAACCTGCCGGTCGGCGAGGGCGGGATGGTCGTGACGACGACGACGAGGTCGCGGAGCGCGTGCGGCTGCTGCGCTCGCACGGGATGACCTCGCTCACCTGGGACCGCCACCGCGGGCACGCGAGCGGCTACGACGTGGTCGAGCTGGGCTTCAACTACCGGATCGACGAGCCCCGGGCGGCGCTGGCGGCGGCGCGGCTCGCGCGGCTCGACGCCGACAACGCCAGGCGCGCGGCGGCGGCCGAGGTCTACCGCGAGCGGCTCGCCGGGCTCGACGGCGTCACCCCGGCGATGCCCGCCGCGGACGGCGAGCGGCCCGCCCACCATCTGTTCACGGTCGTCCTCGACGAGGACTCGACCGCGACGGCGCGCGCGAGTCGCTGGGCCGGCGGCGTCCAGACCAGCCTCCACTACCCGCCGATCCACCGCTTCACGCCTACGCGGCGGAGGCCGAGCTGCCGCTGACCGACGACTACGCCGCGCGCGCGATCACGCTGCCGCTCTTCCCTCGATCAGCGAGGAGCAGATCGAGCTGGTGGTGCGCAGCCTCGCCGCGGCGCTTTGAGGGTCCTGATCCCGAGCCAGTACTTCCCGCCGGAGATCACGCCCGGGGCCACCCGCCTTCACGCCTTCGCCGCCGGGCTGCGCGGAGCGGGCACGACGTCGAGGTCATCTGCGAGGTCCCGAGCCACCCGGCCGGGGTGGTCGCCAGGGCTACGGCGGGCACCCGATGGAGCGGCGCCGCTCGACGGCTTCGAGGCGAGCTACGTCTGGGTCCACGCGACGCCGTCGAAGGCCGCGCGGGCGCGGCTCACCAACTACGCCTCGTACGCCGCCAGCGCGACGATCGCCGGGCCGCCCGCCGGCGCGCCGACGTCATCCTCGCCTCCTCGCCGCCGCTCTCCGTCGGGAGCGTGGGGCGCGCTCGCGCTCCGGCACCGCTTCCCGTGGGTCCTCGACGTCCGCGACCTCTGGCCGGACGCCGCGGTCGCGCCGGCGAGGTCGGGGAGGGCGGTGCTGCGGTTCGCGCAGCGGCTCGAGCGCCGCCTCTACCGCAGCGCCGCCGCGATCACGGCCACGACCGAGCCCTTCCTGCGCGAGATCGAGCGGCGGGGCGGAGCGGGAAGGTGACGCTGATCCCCAACGGCACGCGACACCGTTCTCGCGGCGGGCGCCGAGGTGCCCGACCCGAGCTCCTGCCCGCGCGAGCGGACGACCGCTTCACCTGGACCTACGCCGGCAACATGGGGCTGGCCCAGGGACTCGAGGCCGCGGTCGAGGCCGCGGGAGCCTCGGTGACGGGTTCCGGCTGCTCCTGATCGGCGACGGGCCGAGGCGCGCCGAACTCGCGACGCAAGCTGAGGCGCTCCGGCCCGGCCGCATCACGCTGCACCCGCCGGTGCCCTTGGAGCGCGCAGCTCGCATGCTCCGCGCCTCCGACGCTCTGCTGGTCCCGCTCGCCGCGATGCCTGGTCTGGAGGGCTTTGTGCCCTCGAAGTTCTTCGACTGCGCCGCGGTCGGCCGCCCGCTGATCGTCTCGGCGAGAGGTGAGGCCGCCGAGCTCGCCGATCGGGCGGGCGCGGCTCTCTGCGTCGCCCCGGGCAACGCCACGGACCTGGCCGCGGCGGTCCGAAGGCTGAAGGAAGAAAACGGACTGCGGGGGCGTTTCGCCGGTGACTCGCGGTCTTTCGGTGAGGCAAATTCCCGCGAGCGCGGCGTCGAAGCAATCGAGCGACTACTGACCCGGATCGGCTAGGAGTCGCTGTCGCGCTTAGGGTGGGCGCCGGCGATTGCGAGCAAGCAAGGCGCGAGGCTGAGCAAGAGCCAGAGCTGCTTGCGGTACTCGTCCGAGGCGAAGAAGAGCGAAGCCAGGAGACCGAAGACCGCGACAAGGTAAGTCCGCGAGAGGATCTCCATCTGCAGGTTGCCGTCTCGCTCGAACTGCCTGATCGCCTTCAGGGCGCAGGCGATCAGAGCGATGATCAGCGAGACGAGCAGCGTCACACCGACCACCCCGAGCTCGGCAAGGATCCCCAGGTAGACGTTGTGCGCGTTCTTCTGCGTGTCTACGATGAAGTCCGAACGACGCAGGGTCCCTGGCACGAGCAGGTAATGGATCGAGGCGTTCTCGAAGTTGCCGGCGCCGACCCCCTTCACCGGTTTGTCTTCAGCCATCCGCCAGGCGACCCGCCAGATGTCTTCTCGGCCCGTTCCCCCCTCAAAGTTGGTGACCCGCTCGCGGGCGGCAAGCGGCGCCAGAAGCGCGAAGTAGCCCAGCGCGGCGACGGCTGCCAGTACGCTCACTGCGGATATCGGCGGCCGCCAGCGCCCGGAGAGGACGATCGCGGCGACCGCCGCGACGCCGAGGGAGACGAGCCCCGAGCGCGAGACCGTAAGCAGCACCCCCAGCATCGAGAACGCAGCCAGGGCCAGCGCGCCTGCGCGCAGCGCCGGCTTGTTGCGAGAGATAAAGGCGAGGCCGAGGGCGAGCGCGAGGCTCGCCACCAGGGAAGACGCGAGTTGGTTCGCGTTGTCGACGTCGCCGGCCAAGCGTGCGGCCTCTCCGTAGGGCGTACTCCCGCCGCTAGTTGCGATTCCGAGGGCCGCGGCCGTTGTCGCCCCGATCACGAACGCCCAGACCACCCGAATGGCATCGCTTGGCTCCCTCACGGTTGTGTAAACGATCAGGAAGAGGATGGCGTTGAGGCCCAACCTGTAGGTCGCCTCCAGCGCGTTCGCTGAATCCTCAGCCCAGGTGACGCTCAGACCCGCCCAAACGACGAGAAGTACCAGCGCCCCCCCGATCATCGGGTGGGCGTGGAAGGGATCCGCCCTTGTGTCGGTTCGAGTCGCTAAATGCCCGAGCCAGGAGATAGCGAGCAGGAGGCCGGCAAGCTTCGTGAAGCCGAATGCGGCGCTATCAGCGCCGGGGAGGAGCTCGATGAACGTCAAAAACGTGAACACGACAAGCCCTGAGGTGAGATCGACGAACACCAGCAGCACGAACGCGAGCCCGAGCGCACACAAGATCGCCAGCTCCGGACGCACGCCTGCCAACACCCCGACGACAACGGCCGCGCAGGCGAGTGCAGCCGGCCAGGCCCACCTTCCCCAATCGGTCCAGATTGCGCTCCGAGTCAGGTCCCTCAGCGGGGGAGATCTCAAATCAACTGTTCTAGTTTGCTCCGGAGTCAAGGTCCTCGCCGCCTGCCGAGGCCCGAATTCTGACAGGGTCGTGAAGGTGTCCCCGGAGGAACGGTCGCGCCGATCGCCGCCGCGATGAAGGCCGCCGTCCGTTGCGTCTCTGACTCGATCGTGTTCGCGTGGATGACCGCGTTGCCGGCCCCGATCAGTCTCGCGCGGAGGCTCGGGTCGCGCCCGATCCGATCGAGGGCGATCGCCATCCCCTCGGCGTCACCAGGGCGGGCGAAAAGCGCCGCGTCACCCATCGCGCCCGGAATCCCTCCCACGGCCGTGGCGGCGACAGGTAAGCGGGCGGCCAGTGCCTCGAACAGGACCTGCGGAACGCCCTCGGTCCACGAGACGAGGGTCAGCGCGTGGGCCGACCGATACTCTCGGGACAATTCGGGTCCGTGCGGAACGTAGCCTCGCAGCTCCGCGGCGTCGGCGACCCCCAATTGATCCAACCTTCGCTCGAGCTCCCTCCGCATCGTCCCCTCCCCGCAGATGACGAGGATCCAGCGGTCGTCAAGCCGGCGCAGCGCGGCGAGGACGTCCGCGAGCGCAACCGGGTTCTTCTCCGCCTCCAGCCTGCCGACGCTGAGGGCGCGAAGCTGCTCACCGTCATAGCTCTTGACGCTCGGCGCGCCGGGCGACTCGATCTGCGATTCGGCAACCAGCGAAACCGAGATCTCGAGTAGCCGGGGACTTCGCCGGTATTGCTCGGCGATACCCGGCCCGACGACCACCACCGACCAGCGCCGGGCCATGGCTCGGAAGCCCGCGTCCATCACCCTCCCCAAGGCCTGCTTGAACCGGCTTCCCGGGTGCCTGTTGCGCATGTAAGCGCGGGAGTCCTGCCTGACCCCAAGGACGACGCTGCGGCCCCGGGCTCGCGCCATCAATGCGAAGGGAAAGGCCAGGGGATGAGGACCGAGGATCCAGACGCAGTCGAGCTCGTCGAGCGCCCGCCAGTAGGGACTCAGCGAGCCCAGAAGGCCCCGGATCGCGGGAAGCGTCCGCGACAGGCTGGGATAGTTGGGAAGCGGCACGAGCTCGACCTCGCCGAGGGGGTAGCGCGCCGACCCGCCCGGATTGAGCCGTCCGATCACGACCGTGCTCTCGAAACTGGGCGCCAGCGCTGCGATGAACAGTGCGAACGCGCGCTCGGCGTGGGGCCTGCCCCCCTCGAGCGAGTAGGTGTAGTCGGTGTAAACGCCGAGCCGCCTCATATGGTCGGCATTTTCACAGGGTCACCGGTCGCGCCCCCTATATTGCCCCGGTTAGGTTTACTTCTGTCAGGGGTCATGCAACCTCTCGGGCTTCAGGAACGGCGCCGAGCGGACGATGGTAGGAGCGAATTGGCCACCCACTCAACCGAGTCCCGCACCGATACCGGCCTCAGTGAGGCGTCGGCTCGCGACTACGCGTTCCCACGCTCGCGCAAGGATCTTCCCCACCTGACCGGGATCCGGCTGCGGCAGATCGCCGATCTGATCGCGTTGCGCCTGGCGCCCGCCGTGGCCGCCGGAGCGATCGCGATGACGCGGCTGGATTCGTTCTGGCTGGCCCTCTTGCTGACGGTCTGCGTGCTCGTCGCCGCGAGCGTGCTGAGGCGCCCGCAGTACCCGATGCATTTGATCCCGTTTGCCTCCGCGATCGTCTACCTGCTGACGCCGCTGCTCGGCGCCGGCCTTGCCCTCGCGATTACCGCGCTCGACGGCTATTCCGCTGGGAACATCACTGTCGGTGAGCTCGTTCCCGCGATTCTCGGAGCCTGGATCGTTACCGCGTTCGGGATCCTGGTCAGTCGCAGGCTCCGGCGCGAGCGGATGCTGCGCGTCGCGGTGATCGGCTCGCACGAATTCGCGCGCGGGTTCCAGGCCGAGCTCGACGCGCTCGGCATCAAGGAGTACGAGGTCGTGGGCTGCATCGATCCGGAAACCTCGTGCCCGACGGACACCGTGGCGGGCGTCCGTTGCCTGGGCTCGCTCGTGCTGCTGCGGCGCACCGTGCTGGCCGAGGGCTTGGAGCTGCTGGCGCTCGGACCGCTCTCACCGAGCCCTGAAACCGCCGGGCAGTACATGCCCGCGGACGAAACCTTCCAGGGCCCGCGGGTCTCCCGGCTGCAGGTTTTCGAGACCGCCGCGGACGCCTGTCTCGACCTGCCGGTGTCGCTGATCGAGGCCGGACAGTTCTACGAGCAGCTGTTCGGACACGTGCCGCTGGGGACCACGACCTCGGCCTGGTTTCAGTACCTGCTGCATCCCGAGTACAAGCAGAGCTGGTCGGTCTCCAAGCGGCTGCTCGACCTCGGCGTTGGGCTGCTGGCCGCAATCATCGCCGCGCCAGTCCTGCTGATCTCGGCTCTCGCGATTAAGCTCTCCGACGGCGGCCCCGTGCTCTTCAGGCAGACCCGGCTGGGCGAGGAGGGTCGCGAGATCGAGATGTTGAAGTTGCGCACGATGGATCCGGATCCCGACGCCGACAGCACCGGCGCGAACG
This sequence comes from uncultured Solirubrobacterales bacterium, assembly GCA_963813725.1. Taxonomy (GTDB): domain Bacteria; phylum Actinomycetota; class Thermoleophilia; order Solirubrobacterales; family 70-9; genus VGBV01. Next base: position 189,199 of record CAWFAI010000017.1, on the reverse strand, counting down.
GATCGGGCGGGCATCGCGTCACCCCCGTCGGGCGGGTGCTCCGGCGCCTGCACATCAACGAGCTGCCGCAGATCTGGCTGGTCCTGAAGGGGGAGATGAGCCTGGTCGGGCCGCGGCCGGAGATTCCGGAGATGGTCTTGGCGCTCGAGTCGCGCTTCACGTACTACGACCGGCGCCACCTGCTGAAGCCGGGCATCACCGGATGGGCGTCGGTTCGTTGCGGATACTCCGGCACCCCGGTGGGCGAGGCCTGGAAGCTCTGCCACGACCTCTACTACCTGAAGCGTCGCTCCCTCCTGTTCGACGTCCTGATCATGATGGAGACGCTCAGCACGGTGTTCCTGCCCGAGCCGATCAACCGTCCCGACGAGCGCTTCATCGTCGCCGCGCAGACTGGGGAGGACGTCGAGTCGGGCCTCAGGACCCCGGCCTGAGCTCCTCGGTGCTCAAGTCTCGGTGCTCAGGTAGTAGGCCGATTCGCTGCGGCGTGGTCGCGGCACCCCGACCACCGCGAAGCCGGCCGGTCGAACCCCGTTCTCGGCCAGCAGCTCCCCGAGCTCGGTGATGCGATTGATCCTGGTCTGCCCTATCCGGACGACGATCAAGACCTCGTCTGAGGCTCTGGCGAGCGGGACCGCATCCGAGACGAGATTCAGGGGAGGGCTGTCGATGATCACGTAGTCGGCGAGCTTCCGCGCATCCTCAATCATTTGCCGAGCCGCCGGAACCGAGAACAGCTCAGCGATCCATCCCGCCGTGTAGTCGGCCAGCAGGACCCTGACGCCCTGACCGTACCTCTCAGTGGTCACCAGCGCATCCTCGAGGCGCGCGTTGTCCATCAGCACGTCGACGACCCCTCCGCTCGCTGCGGTCAATCCCAGTGTCTGGGCCAGGGCGGGGCGTCGCAGGTCCGCCTCGATCAGGATCACCTCCTTGCCAGCGAGGGCGAGGGACGAAGCGAGGTTGACTGCGGTCGTGCTCTTCCCCTGCGACGGGGCTGGCCCAGTCACCAGCACCACTTTGGACTGATCGGAGGTTTGCTCGTGTTCGACCGTCGAGCGGAGCGTGCGGTAGGCCTCGGCCCCGACGGGCGAGATCTGACGGGGTCCAAGCGGGCCTCTGTAGCGGCGGCCGGTCTCCTCGGGAATCCGAGCGAGAACGGGCAGCCCGTAAAGGCGCCGGAGTTGGGACTCGCGCCGCAGTGTCGAATCCAGCGTCTGTGCCCCGAAGGCGCCGACGATGCCCAGGACGAGCCCCCCGAGGATGCCGCCCGCGATGCTCAACACCGGCCGAGGGGAGGCCTGGTCCGGGGGCAAATCGGCGAGGGTCTCCACCCGCAGTGAGGGGTCGGGAGCGCTCCTGACCGTCTGCAGCTGAGAGAGCGTGGCCGCGGCCTCGGCGCGGGCGACTTCGTCAGTGGCATCGGTGACTTGGGCCTCCAGGCCGGGGATCAGCTGGTCGGCCACCTCGTGGATCTGGGCGGTGCGGTCGTCGACCGTAGCCTCGGCGAAGGCGTTCGCCAGGTCGCGCGCCTGCTCAGGGCTGTCGCCCGTGGCACTGATCGCGACGATGTTGCTCTGCGCGACCGGCTCTGCGGAGACCTTCTTCAGCAGCTCGCGGGGGCTCTCGTCGAGGGCGAGCTCATCCACCACGCTCCTGGCGACGTCCAGGTTGGTAACGAACTGCGATGCGGTCTCCACGTCCCGCGTCGGGTCTACCGACTCGAAGATCAAGGGCAGGCTGCGCAAGATCCCGGAGTCGCTCGCCACTGGGGTCACGAGCATGTCCGCCCGCCCCTCGTAGGTTTTCGGAGCGAGCAGCACGTAGAGAATTGAGATCAGGGTGGTCACAACGACCGTGATCGCGATCAGGCGCCAGCGCTCGCGAAGGGTCTCGACGTACCTTCGCAGGCCCTCCTCTTCCTGCTGAGGGTGGAGCCAGTCGGCAACATTCTGATCCGGCTCGCCGACAATCGCCTCTTCGAGAGGGGTCATGGGTGCGGATTCTGTCAGTCGGGGCCATCGACAGTGTCGGTTAGCGTGCAGTGATGCACGCCACAGCCGAGACGCCGGCCGCTGGACCGAGCGGTCCCGGCGGCTCGCATCCCGCTGGCGGTGGCCGCGCCCGTCAGCTGGGAGCGGGCGCCCCTGCCGCCGCGGTGCTCCCGCTGGTTGTCGTCACGGGTTTGTTCGCCTGGTGGGGATGGGAGCGGGGAGCCTATTTCGGCGTCGTCTTCTACCCGGGCACTCTCGTCCTGCTCGGGCTGCTCGCGGCGCTGCTTCTGTTGGCGCCCTGGCCGGCGCTGCGCGGTCCGGCGGCGATCGCCGTCGGTTCCCTGCTCGGGATCGCCTCGCTCACCGCGATCTCTGCACTGTGGTCGCCCGTGCCGGCCGTCGCCGTCGAGGATGCCCTGCGGGTGTTCGCCTACGCGACGGCTTTCGTGCTCGGGGCCTGGCTCTGCATGCTGTTGGGCAGACGGATGCTGCTGTCGCTGCTGCCGCTCGCAGCCGCGGGCGCGCTGATCGCGCTGGTGACCCTGGTCGTGCTGTGGACCGGCGACAACGCGGCCGACTTCTTCGAGGACGACGCCACCCTTCGCTACCCACTCGGCTACCGCAACGCCGAGGCTGCGTATTTCGCGATCGCGCTCTGGCCAATGTTGGTGCTCGCCATAGCTCGAGAGCTCGACTGGCGCCTGCGCGGGGCGCTGTTCGGGACGGCGACGCTGGCCCTCCAACTCGGGGTCCTTTCGCAGAGCCGCAGCGCTCTGTTCGCCGTGGTCGTCGGGGCCGCGCTGGTCATCGCCCTCCACCCTGCGCGGTTGCGGATGGCCGGTCTGCTCGCCCTGGTCTCCGCTCCGGTCACCGTTTCGCTGCCGTGGCTGCTCGACGTCTATCAGGCGGGAGGGGGCAAGACACCCGCCTCGATCCCGGCATTGCACGACGCGTGTGTCGTGATCGCGATCAGCACCGTGCTCTCGACCGTGGCGGGATTGATCGTCAGCCGCGTTGATCCGAGCCTGCCCGAGCGCCCAGGCCGGATTGTCGGGGGCTCGGCGCTCGCGATCGCTGCGATTGCGCTTGTCGTCGGGGGAGGGCTCGTGATCGCCAGAGAGGGTGGTCCCGAGGAGCTGTTCGACACCGCCCAGCTCTCCGAGGGGACGCCGGACTTCAGGGAGCAGGGAAGCCGGTTTGGTTTCGACCTTCGCTCGGGTCGCGGCGACCTCTGGCGGGTGGCGATCGATGACTTCCAGGACGACCCGATCGCGGGGGCGGGGGCGGGGGGGTTCCGCAACACCTACCTTTTGGCTCGCGATCCCACGGCGATCGAAGTCCAGCCCGAGGACCCTCACAGCGTCGAGATGCTGATGATCTCCGAGCTGGGCCTCCCTGGGCTGCTGTTGCTGCTCGGCTTCGTCGGCGGGGCCGCCATCGCCGCCCTGCGCACGCGGGGGCTCGGACCGACGGGGCGCGCCCTGGCCGCGGGGTCACTGGCGGTCGGCGGCTACTGGATCGTCCACGCGTCGGTCGAGTGGTTCTGGTCCTATGCGGGGATCACGCTGCCGGTCATGTTTGCCCTGGGCGCTGGTGCAGGCCCTGGGCTGGCCAGACACGTGGGTAAGCGGCGGGCGGAAATTCGGACAGGACTACTGGCTCTGATCGGTGTCGTCGCGCTGGCGATCCTGCCGCTGTTCTTCAGTGAGCGCTACACCAACCACGCGCTGCGGACGGCCGGGTCGGACTTGAGCGGCGCGTACTCGGCTTTGGGGAGGGCGGCCGATCTCAACCCGTTCGCGGCGCGCCCGCTGGCGAGCGAGGCGGTGATCGCCGAGAAGGTCGGCGATCGCGAACGCGCGCTCGCCGCGCTCGAGCAGGCCCAGGAGCGCGAGCCGGAAGAGTGGACGCTTTACTTCCTGGAGGCGCGGGTGCTCGGGCCCACGGATCCCGAGGCCGCCTCAGCGGCGCTCGCCCGCGCGCGAGCGCTCAACCCCGACGGACCCGAATTGAAGGGACTCGAGCGGAAGCTGCGCGACAACCTGTGACTTGCGCAATTACCGTAAATGCGCCTTGCGGAGGACACCCGCTTGCGGGTACCTTTGCGCACGGCGCATGCTGGGGGACAATTACCGTAAAATGCGCCTTGCGGAGGACAACCGCTTGCGGCTACCATTGCGGACCGCGTATCCGGCTGGGGGCGTCCGGACTGCGGCGGCGGGTGGCTTGCGATGCAAAAATGGGCAACCCGTATTTAGATCCGACTCAAAGCCGATAGGCGAACAGCGCCCATACGAGACGAGAAACTGAGGACCATCGAAAATGTTGAATAGAAAGAACATCCGCCTCGCAATCTTGCTGACGGCGATGGCCGGGCTGCTGGTGGCTCCAGGGACCGGACTTGCCCAGGACGACCCGTCGGCAGCGCAGTACGACCCGGCGATCCCCGAGGCGGCAACCGGGGGCGGCGGCGGCGGCAGTGGCAGTGGCAGTGGCACCGGCAGCAACAGCGGCAGCGGCCTCGATTCCCCGATTGGCTCGCTTCCGTTCACGGGCATGGATCTCCTGATCCTGCTGGCTGTGGCCTGCCTACTGGTGGGCACGGGGATGGCGCTTCGGAAGCTCTCGAATCCGCGCAACCCCGGCGTTTAGCAGCGATTCGAGCATCACTCGCCACTGCCCCCTCGGCGAGGGGGGCAATGGCGAATGGTCGGATCGTGAACGCCAGGGAGGGCTGAGCCCAGAACTCAAGCCGGGCGCAGCTCGATCCGCCTCGGTCTGATCGGGCGCGCGCCAACTCCGAGCTGCCGGCGAGCCTCGAGACCATCTAGGTACTCGCGCCCATCCGGTGGATCCGGCCGGTACCGTTCCCCCAGCATGATCCCAGCGGATGGAAACAGCGACCCGGGGCCGCCGGCCCCGCCGGGCGGGGACGTTGAGACGATCCTCGCCGGGCACGTCGATTCCATCCTCTCGGTGGCTCAGGGCGAGGCCGACGCCATCCGCGCCGAGGCCGAACAGGAGGCCGCGCGATTCCTGGAACAGCTTCAGCGCAGCGACAGGGACGCCAGGGAGCGCATCGCCAGGCTCTCGGACGCGGCGGAGGACCTGATCGAGCGCATCAGGGCCCTCGCCCGTCATGCGGAGGAGCTGGTCGCGACGATGGAGGCCTCCAAGGCTGCCGGGCCGCAGGCACCCGCGTACGGCTCGCCCCCCACCTACCTGGTGCCGCCGATGGCCTATCCGCAGGTTGCGCCATATCCGCCGGCCCCCGCCTCCGGCACCCCGGCGGGGTCCGCGCCGCCGCCGCCACCTCCGGCAGCGCCCCCGCCCCCTGCGCCCCGCTACGAGGAGCGCCGCTACCAAGGCGACCGCCACAGGGCCGATCCCCCTCCGGCGCCCTCCGAGAAGGCGCGGCTGCTCGCGACCCAGATGGCCGTGGCAGGCAGTACGCGTGAAGAGATCGCCCGGCGGCTGCGCGACGAGCACGGCATCGAGGATCCGGCACGGCTCCTCGACGAGATCGGCATCTGAGGCCCGGCGGAGCAAGCGGCATGGAGCAGGGCGGCCCCTCCGGCGGCAGAGGCTTTCCGCGCATCTCGCGGTTCCTCGCCGAACACCAAGCCTGCGACGGCTCGCTCAGGGTCGAGCGCGAGCGGCCCGGAGGTCCCCGGCTGCGAATCATCTGCGAGGGATGCGGGAGGGTCATCAGCCATTCGGCCGGCGAGGCTGCGGACCACGGCCTACCGGGCCTTCCGCGCGCCGAGCCCGGGCCGGCCGCGAGGCGGCCGGCGGGCTCAGGCGCCGGCGACCGCTCGCGGGTGGGGCGAGGGTGGCGGCTCCTGGCTGTGGCGGGCGGAGTCCTGGCGCTGGCCGCGGCCGCGGTCGCGATCGCCAGGGACGATGGGGACGACGGCACGCCCGAGTCGCAGCGGCCGGTCATCGCCGAGCTGGCTGAAGAGCCACCGGCGCCGGCGCCGGCCGAGATGGTCAAGCTCGCCAGGCGCACCTTTCTGGACCTGTTCGCGATCGGCGTGCCGAAGGGATGGCGAAGCGCGACCAGCGGCACCGAGGTCGAGCTCGTCGCGGGGGGAGCCGAGGGGCGGATCGCCATCTTCCATCAGCCCGGCGAGCGCCCGCCGGCAGGCTCGCGATCGCGGCTGCCCGCTTCCTGCTGGGTCAGCATCCAGGGGCAGCGATCGGGCGTCCCGAGCAGCTGCGGATCGGCGGCCGGCGCGCGGCGATGGTGAGCGCGAGCTATGAGGGTGGGCAGGAGACGGCGACGATGCTGGCTGGCGAGGGCTACACCTTCGTGATCCTGACCCGGGTCGAGGGCGATGCGAAGGCGAAGATCGCGGCCGCGGCTGATGCGGCGATCAAGAGCTTCAGGCCGAGCTAGGCTCGTAGCGCTTCAGCTTCGCGAACACCGCCCAGCGCTGAGCCGCGCTGTAGAGGGGGTGGCAGGCGGTCAGGACGACGCGCTCGTAGCCCACCGGATAGACGATCTCGACGTCCTGGGGGCTGACGATCTCGTGCTTCTGGACCTTGTAGACGAAGGTGCCGTAGGGCAGCTCCACCCTGACCTCGTCCCCGTCCTCGATCTCGTTGATGCGCCTCAGCGGTGCGGCGTAGGTCGTGCGGTGCCCGGCGATCCCCGTCGTCTCGCCGAACCCCGGCAGCGCCGTCTGCGGGTATCGCCCGGGTCCCTTCTGGAGCGTCCCGGTGTCGGTGCCGTTCATGAGCACGACGTTGAGGTCGATGCGCGGCACCTTGAGCCTGCCGATCGGGTCGCCTTCGGAGACCTTGCCCTCAAAGCGCTTGGCGAGCCTGCGCACCTCGGCCGGGTCGACGGTCTCGGAGGAGTCGGTCTCGGAGGAGTCGAACTCCTTCGTGATCTCGTCGAGGCGGTCGGCGGCGCGCCACTGCTCGTAGGCGGTGTAGGCGGCCGACACCGGCTCCTGCCATGCCAGGGTCAGGCCCACGTCAGCCATCACCACCACGCCCGCCGTCAGCAGCGCGGTGGAGAGGATCCGCAGGGGCCGGTGGACGCGAGGGCTCTTCATCCGCCCATGATGCCAGCGCGGCTTAAGTGCCTGACAAAGCGGGTGTGCGCGCCCCGCGCGGCGCCGCCCGTGCGAAACTGCCCCGCCGATGACCGACCGCGAACCCGAGCACAGGCGCGTCGCCTCCTACGAGGCCGATCCCGAGCAGGTCGGCCGCGTGCTGCTGCTCTATTCGGGGGGCCTCGACACCAGCGTGATGCTGAAGTGGATCCAGGAGCGCTACGGGGCCGAGATCGTGACGCTGACGGTCGACCTCGGCCAGCCCGGCGAGGACTGGGACGTGGTCACCGGCAAGGCCGAGCAGCTCGGCGCCGCCGACACCGTCGTCGTTGACGCGCGGGCGGAGTTCGCCGCCCAGTACGTGCTGCGCGCGATCAAGGCCAACGCGCTCTACGGCGGCGGCTACCCCCTCTTCACCGCGCTGGGCAGGCCGCTGATCGCGAAGATCGCCGTGGAGGCCGCGCGCGAGCACGGCTGCGACACGGTCGCCCACGGCTGCACCGGCAAGGGCAACGACCAGGTGCGGATCGAGGGAACGATCGCGACGCTCGATCCGGATCTGCGGGTGATCGCGCCCGTGCGCGAGTGGCAGATGGGCCGCGAGGAGGAGATCGCGTACGCCCGCGAGCACGGCATCCCGGTCAAGGGCGGCACCGAGGTCTCGCCGTACTCGATCGACGACAACCTCTGGGGGCGCTCCTCGGAGGGCCGCGCGATCGAGGACCTCGAGGCGCCGCCGCCGGACGACGTCTTTCAGCTCGTGACCCCGCCCGAGCGGGCCCCCGATCAGGCCGAGCTTGTCCGGGTCGGGTTCGAGCGCGGCGAACCGGTCTCGCTGGACGGCGAGCGCCTCGGCCTGGTCGAGCTGATCGACCGCGCCGCCGAGCTGGGCTCGAAGCACGGGGTCGGCATCGTCGATCACGTCGAGGACCGGATCGTCGGCCTCAAGGTGCGCGACCTCTACGAGGTGCCGGCCGCGGCGATCATCATGCCCGCCCACCGGGAGCTGGAGAAGCTCGTCTGCACGATCCATCAGAACAACTTCAAGGGGGCCCTGGAAACCCACTGGGCCTATCTCTGTTACGCGGGGTTGTGGCTGGAGCCCCTGCGCGCCGACCTGGACGCCTACATGGACTCGGTCAATGAGTTCGTCACCGGCGAGATCACGATGAGGCTCTACCGCGGCTCGGCGACGCCGGTGGCGCGCAGCTCGCCCTACGCGCTCTATGACCGCTCGCTGGCGTCGTTCGGCGAGTCGGGAGGGGAGTTCTCACAGCACGCCAGCCCGGGATTCATCGAGCTGTTCACACTGCAGAGCCGCCTGGCCCATAGGGTTCGGAGGGCGGAAGGCGGGGAAGAGAAGAAGCAGTGACCTCAAGGAGAGACCGTTGAGCAATGTCTACGAGTTGATCGGGCGCGCCGTCGTCGGCTTCGTGCGCTACCGCTACGGCCAGCAGCTGCGGGCCGCGGCGGCGGTCGGAGTCGCCGCGGCGGTGGTCGGCGCGATCGGCGTCTACGCGGCGACGCGCGAAGACGACAGCGACAGCGCCTAGCCGAGCCCGCTAGATCCGAAGCAGCTTCCCGCCGGCCCCGGAGGGCGAGCTCGGCAATGCCGCGTGCGACCGCGACCTGCGCCCCAGCAGCCCTCCGAAGCGCCCGCCGTCCCTGCCGCGCAGCTGAGCGACGCGCTTGGCCAGCAGCTGCTGCAGCTCGGCCGTGGGGACGAACGGATCGGCGACGAGGCGCCCGTCGCTGACCGATTGGGCGGCGACGAGCCGCCCGCCCACGCGGGCGCCCACGACCATCCCGGTGGGGGCCAGGCTAGAGTCGCGCTCGGCGACCCGCGCCCAGCTCGGCTGCGTGCTCGGCACCCAGCAGGCCGATCCTGATCTCGCCCATCTCGCTGTTTCCGTTGGCTTCCATTTCGCTCTCCCTCTTTGCTCTCTGACGATTCAACGGAGCCATCGTCCTCCGTGTGAGGTATCAGCGCAACATGGATTGCTTCTGTAGCTGATAAGTTCTTCTAATGCTCGACGTGAAGCGGATGCGGGTGCTGCGCGAGGTGATCGCGAGGGGCTCGTTCTCGGCCGCCGCGGACTCGCTCCACCTCTCCCAGTCGGCCGTGAGCCAGCAGGTCGCCGCGCTGGAGAAGGAGGTCGGGATGCAGTTGCTGGAGCGGACCAGCGACGGCCCCAAGCTCACCAGCGCCGGCGAGACGCTGATGGGCCACGCCGACGCGGTCCTCTGCCGCCTCGACGAGGCCGAGCGCGAGCTCTCCGAGATCGCGGGCCTCGAGGGCGGACGCGTGCGCGTGATCAGCTTTCCGAGCGCGGGCGCGACCGTCGTCACCAAGGCGATCTCCATCTTCCGCGGGCGCTACCCCGCGATCGAGCTCGGGCTGGGGGAGGGTGAGCCCGAGGACTCGATCCCCGCCCTCCGCGCAGGGGACTACGACATCGCGCTCGGGTTCGACTTCAGCGCGCACCCCGATGAGCCGGAACGCGACCTCGAGCGCACCCTGCTGCTCGAGGAGAGCATGTGGGTTGCCCTGCCTCCGGGGCACCCCCTCGCCGCGTCCGACGCGATCAAGCTCGCCGACCTCGCCGACGAGGACTGGCTCTGCGGGCGCAGCGGCTCCTGCCGCGCGAACGTGATCCGCCTCTGCCAGGACGCAGGCTTTGAGCCCAACGTCTCGTTCGACAGCGACGACTACCAGGTGCTGAAGGGCCTGGTCTCCGCCGGCATGGGGGTGACCGTGCTGCCCGAGTTGGCCCTGGGCGACCGCGCCCCGGGCATCGAGCTGCGACCTGTGAGCGACAAGCAGACCACGCGGCGGGTCTGGGCGGTGACCCGCGAGGACGCCGCGCGCTCGCCGGCGACCGAGGCGATGCTCTCGGTCCTGGTGGAGGCCGGGGAGAGCTACGGCTCGGAGATCCCGGCGGCGGTCGCCGCCTAAGGCCTTGTGGCCCAGGGCGCCACGCGTGGTGGCCAAGGCTCTGCAGGATCCGTTGCAGCGGCGAGGCACCCGCGAGGCGCCCTGCGGCCGCCGCTGCGAGTGTTTGAGCGAACGCTAACGTTTCGGGCTTCGTTCGGAACCTCGCAAAGGAGCGGCAAGTTGGGCACAGCAGTCAGGATCGGCATCGGCGCCGTGGCCGCCTCGGCCGCGCTCGCCGCCGGCTCGCTGGCCGGAGCGGCGCCCAGCGACACCGAGCAGAAGCTCGACTCCGCCCGCTCCGAGGCGCAGCTGATCACCGCGCGGATCAACGCCAAGTCCAGCGAGATCGCCGAGCTGGAGCAGCGCGCGGCAGACGCCGCCGCCCGCGAGCAGGAGCTGGCCGCGCAGCTCCGCGAGAGCGCGACTCGCTCCAAGGCCCTGAGCGATGATCTGCTCGCGGCCGAGAAGCAGCTGGAAGCCGCGCGCGCCAGGTACAAGCGCTCGGTCGCGGTGCTCTCCGATCGCCTGGTCGAGATCTACAAGGGCACGGACGTCGATTACCTCTCCGTCGTCCTCGAATCCGATGGCTTCGAGGACCTCGAAACCCGCTCCGACTACCTCGAGGCGCTGACCGAGGCCGACGAGCGCATCGCTGACCGCGTCTCGAGCCTTCGCGACGAGGTCGCGGCCAGCTACGAGGCGATCCTCGGGCTGAAGGCGAGCATCGCCGCGCAGGCCCGGGAGCTCGAGTCCGCCCGCGCCGAGATCGATTCGGTGCGGGCCGGCGCCGAGGCCCGGGCCGCCGCGGTCGCCGAGGCGAGGGTCGAGGAGCAGGCGGCCCTGGGCGAGCTCCAGGACAGCATCTTGGGCTGGGAGCTGGAGGTCCGCCGCGAGGCCGCCCTGCAGCTCGGCGAGGGCGCCTACCTGGGCGGGCCGTACTCGATCCCCACCTATATCGTCATCTGCGAGTCCGGCGGCAACTATCGCGCGCTCAACCCCTCCAGCGGCGCCGGCGGCGCGTACCAGATCATCCCCTCGACCTGGCGCGCCTACGGCGGCAGCGGACTGCCGCACCTCGCGTCCAAGACCGAGCAGGACCGCATCGCCGCCATCATCTGGCGCGAGGACGGTCCCGGCGCTTGGTCGTGCGCCTAGCGTTTATCGGCGGCGCTACCTTGGGTAGCACCGCAGTTGTCAAGCGACCGAGCTGAAAGGGGCACGATGGCGACCGCTGCTAAGGCTTCCGAGGGCATCCTGGGCGACGATCAGTCCGCCAAGCGCGAGGAGATCGTCGAGCTGCTGAAGAAGGCGTACTGGATGGAGATCGAGACCGTGATGAGCTACATCGCGAACTCGGTCAACCCCGACGGCGTCCGCGCCCAGGAGATCAAGGAGTCCCTCGAGGCGGACATCACCGAGGAGCTGGGCCACGCCAAGCAGTTCGCCGAGCGGATCAAGGAGCTCTACGGCGTCGTGCCGGGCTCCGAGGAGTTCTCGGCCGAGCAGAGCTTCCTGCAGCCGCCCGAGCATCAGACCGACGTCGTCCACATCGTCCGCGGCGTGATCGAGGCCGAGACCGGCGCCATCGAGCACTACACCAAGGTGATCGAGGTCACCGACGGAGTCGACCACGTCACCCAGGACATGGTGATCGCCATCCTCCACGACGAGCAGGGCCACCGCCGCCTGTTCGAGGGCTTCCTGCGCGAGTACGAGGCCGAGGGCCTGGCCTAGCCCGACATCCGTCGCTCAGGAGGCGGCCTCGCGCAGGTCCTTGGGGCGCAGCAGCGCGTGCAGGAGGTGATCGTCGAGTGCGGCGAGGCCGCCCTTCTTCAGCTTCACCCGCGAGCCGGTGACGATCGCGATCGCCCGTGAGAAGTCCGGTTCGTGGCCGACCAGCATGACCTCGCCGCGGCCGGCCGCAAGCTCGAGCGGATCGAAGTCACCGCCCGCGAGCCGCTCGTCCAGCTCCACCTCCACCCCCAGAGCCTCACAGGCGAGCTCGGCCGTGCGCCTTGCGCGCACCTTCGGGCTCGCCAGGCAGACGTCGAGCTTCACGCCCATCGCCTTCATCGCCAGTCCCGCCTCACGGGACTGGCGCTCGCCCTTCTTGGTCAGGTCTCGCTCGGCGTCGGGCTTGCCTTCGCCGTCCTCCGCCTCGCCGTGCCTCAGCAGCCAGATCATCGTCCGATAATCCTGCCCGAAGTTGCGCGGAACATGCGCAGAAAGCGGGCCGTGGCATCTGCCTCGCTTGGAAGGATGGATGGGTGAGCAGCCCGGGAGCGGTCCACCTTCACGTCCACAGCGAGTACTCGCTGCTCGACGGCGCCTGCAAGCTGAGCCCGCGCAAGAAGAACAAGAAGGGCCAGCTCGAGGGGCGGATGTCGCTGGCCGAGCGGGCGGCCGAGCTGGGGATGCCGGCGCTGGGGCTGACCGATCACGGGGTGATGAACGGGGCGGTCGAGCACTACCAGGCATGCAGGGACAACGGGATCAAGCCGATCATCGGCATGGAGGCCTATCTGGTCGACGACCGCAACGCGATCGCGGCCCAGCCCCGCTACGAGCGCAACCACCTGACCCTGCTGGCCCAGAGCGACCAGGGCTTCAGAAACCTGGCGATGCTGAGCTCGGCCGGGTTCCTCGAGGGCTTCTCGCGAGGGAAGGCGAACCTGGACATGGAGCTGCTCTCGCGACACTCCGAGGGGATCCTGGCCCTGACCGGCTGCCTGCAGTCGCGCTTCTGCCGGCGCATCGTCGAGGACCGCCCCGAGGACGCCCGCGCTCACATCGACGACCTGGTCAACGTCTTCGGCGCCGAGCAGGTCTACTTCGAGCTGCAGCGCAACGGCATCGCCGAGCAGGACAAGGCGAACGAGGGCATCGTCAAGGTGGCGCGGGAGCTCGGCCGCCCGCTGGTGGGGACGGCCGACGTGCACTACCTGCGGCGCGAGGACTACGACAACCACGCGGCGCTGCTGTGCGTGCAGACGAAGTCCACCGTCGCAGACCCGAAGCTGAGCTTCGACACCAACGAGTTCTTCCTCAAGAGCCCCGAGGAGATGGCGGCCGACTTCGCCGAGTGGCCAGAGGCGATCCCGAACGACCCTCGAGATCGCCGAGCGCTGCGAGGTCGAGATGGAGCTGGACAAGCTGCTGCTGCCCCGCTACGAGACCCCGGAGGGGACTGATCCCAAGCAGATGCTGCGCGAGCTGGCGAGCGAGGGGCTTGCGGCTCGCTACGGCGACCCGGTCCCGGCCGAGGCCCGGGAGCGGCTCGAGTTCGAGCTCGGCGTGATCTCGAAGATGGGCTTCGAGTCCTACTTCCTGATCGTCTGGGATTTCGTCAAGTACGCGAAGGAGAACGGGATCGCGGTGGGCCCGGGCCGTGGCTCGGCCGCGGGCTCGATCGTCTCCTACGCGCTCAACATCACGGACATCGACCCGATCGCCAACGATCTGCTGTTCGAGCGCTTCCTCAACCCCGGGCGCAAGTCGATGCCCGACATCGACATCGACTTCTCGGTGCGAGGGCGCGAGCAGGTGATCCGATACGTCCAGGACAAGTACGGCCGCGAGTGCGTGGCGCAGATCATCACCTTCGGCAAGATGGCCCCGCGCGCGGCGACGCGGGACGCGGCGCGCGTGCTGGGCTACGACTACGCAGCGGGCGACCGGCTCGCCAAGCAGATCCCCGAGCCGATCATGGGCCGCAGCCCCAGCTTCGCTGAGTGCCTGAAGGGCGGCCAGGAGCTGCGCCGCACCTACGACTCCGAGCCCGACGCCAAGAAGATCATCGACGTCGCCAAGGGGTTGGAGGGGATCGTCCGCAACAACTCGATCCACGCCGCCGCCGTGGTGATCTCCGACCGCCCGCTGCAGGAGATCGTGCCGCTGCAGCTGGCCGAGGACCGCAGCGCCGGCGCGGGGGAGACCGCAGCAAACGGGGGGAACGGCAACGGCGCGGGCCGGGCAGAGCGCGCGTACAAGATGGTCACCCAGTACTCGATGGGGCCGATCGAGCAGATCGGGCTGCTGAAGATGGACTTCCTCGGCCTGCGCAACCTCGACGTGATCGAGGACGCGGTCGAAATCGTCGAGCGCTCGCGGGGCGAGGGGATCGCGATCAAGGACATCCCGCTGGATGACCCGGCCACCTACGAGATGCTCTCGCGCGGTGACTCGATCGGCGTCTTCCAGTTCGAGTCCGATGGGATGCGCGACGCCCTGCGCAAGGTGCGGCCGACCGAGTTCCAGGACCTGGTGGCGCTCGTCTCCCTCTACCGGCCGGGTGCCATGAACTACATCGACCAGTACGCGCGCGGCAAGCGCGACCCCTCCTCGATCCGCTACCCGGACCCGCGGATGCGCCCGATCACCGAGTCCACCTACGGCTGCGTCATCTACCAGGAGCAGCTGATGGAGATCGCGAAGCAGATGTCCGGCTTCAGCCCGGCCGAGGCGGACGACCTGCGCAAGGCGGTCGGAAAGAAGAAGCGGGACCTGATGGCGACGATGAAAGACAAGTTCCTGGAAGGCCTGGGCGCTTCGGACACCGACAAACGCGTCGCCGGGGACCTCTGGTCGCTGATGGAGGCGGCCGCCGACTACTCCTTCAACCGCAGCCACGCGGCCTGCTACGCGCTGATCGCCTACCGAACGGCCTGGCTGCGGGCCAACTACCCGGCCGAGTACATGGCGGCGCTGATCTCGACCGTGATGAGGACCAAGGACAAGGTCCCGTTCTTCGTCAACCGCTGCGACGAGATGGGGATCAAGGTGCTGCCGCCCGACGTCAACGCCTCCGACCACGGCTTCGTCGTCTCCGGCAACAGCATCCGCTTCGGCCTCGACGCCGTCAAGAACGTCGGCCACGCGGCGGTGCAGGCGATCCTCGACGCACGCTCGGAGGGGGGCGACTTCACGTCCCTGTATGACTTCTGCGAGCGCGTGGACACCCGCGCCGTCAACAAGCGGGCCGTCGAGTGCCTGGTCAAATGCGGCGCGCTCGATTCGACCGGCGCCTCCCGGCGGGGCATGCTGGACGCGCTGCCGATGGCGACGGCCGCCGGCCAGAAGGCACAGGAGGACTCCCGGCTGGGCCAGGGCTCGATCTTCGATCTCGGCGGCGGCGGCTCCGAGGAGCCCGGCGCGGGGAGGGCCCAGCACCCGCCCGTCGGCCTCGACGAGTACGACCAGCGCGAGCTGCTGCGGCTGGAGAAGGAGACGCTGGGGACCTTCCTCTCATCCCACCCGCTGGCCGAGGTCCGCGACGCGCTGCGCGGCAGGGTCGACTGCCCGCTCTCCGAGCTGGACGGCAAGCAGGACGGCTCGATCGTCACCGTCGGAGGCATCGTCACCGAGTTCAAGCGCCACAAGACCAAGCGCGGTGACCCGATGGCCTTCCTCACGCTGGACGACGTGGAGGGCCAGGTGGACACGCTGGTCCTGGGCAAGTCCTACACCGAGTCGGTGGAGTGGCTGGGGGTCGACAGCATCGTGCTCATCAGGGGACGCCTCGACCACCAGGAGCGCGGGCAGACCAAGCTCGTCGCGCAGGAGCTGGAGCGCTTCGAGCCCTCGGCCGACGAGGTCGCCCGGGCGCGCCAGGCCCGCGCCCCCAAGCCGATCGTGCTGCGGATCCACGCCGGAGAGTTCGGCGCATCGCTGGTGGACGACCTGAAGGCCGTGTTCGAGCACTTCCCGGGCGACGCCGAGGTGACGCTGGAGATGGAGACTCGCGAGGGCACGCGCCGCCTGCGCTTCGGCGACGAATACCGAGTCCGTCCCTCCGCCGCGCTCCGCGCCGAGCTGGACGCGCTGCTCGGCTCCAGCGCCCGCGCCGCCTGACCCGCGCCGAGGCCCCGGCCCCCGACACGCGTCCGCCGACTACCACAGCGCGCTCCAGAGCACAAGGGGCGCCCGAAAACCCGCCTGGACAGCGTCCGCGCCAGGCATAGACTCACGGTGTGCCGCTGAGGCAGTCACCCCAGAAGACCCGCAGCGCCGGCGAGTGTCGCGAGTGCCGGTCCTTCTGCGACAAGCTGATCGACCCCGCCGGGTGCATCGAGATGGGCTGCCGCTACCTCTACACCTATGAGGACGCGGTCACCGGCGGCCGCTTCATCGGCTGCGTCAACAAGGTCTTCGGCGGCGAGATCAATCTCGACCTCTTCCTGCTCGCCGACGGGGGCCGCGGAGGCTTCGGCGGCATCAAGATGACCGGCGAGGCGTTGCCCCAGTGCCAGTTCACGGTCGAGCGGGCCTACGAGGGCGACGGCCCCGCTTACGAGTGCGTCAACCGCAAGTTCTTCGACTGCTCGGACACCAGCCCCGAGGCGATCCGCGCCTTCGACCTGCGCAACGCGATCGGCTAGCGGTTACCGCGCTAGGGACGGGCGGGGTCGGGTGCCGCCCTATCTCCCGCGGCATGCCGGTGAGGTTGGATAATGAGGCCACCGGCGAGTTGCCATGGCTGAGCTGATCAATAAGCGGGTGACGGCAGAGATCGAAGGCGATTTCGTCGTCTTCCTGATCGGCATGCGCATCAACAGGCTCTGGAAGCCGTGGAAATGGCTGCCCGTGTTCTTCGCGATGCCACGCATGCTGCGCGAGCTCGAGGACAGCCCCGAATCAGGGTTTCTCGGCGCCCGCCAATACATGGGCAGCCCTCGGCGGCCGATGCTGGTCCAGTACTGGCGCTCCTTCGATCAGCTCGAGGCCTACGCACGCAACCGCGATGCCGCCCACTGGCCCGCCTGGGTCGCGTTCAACAAGCGAATCGGATCGAACGGCGACGTCGGCATCTGGCACGAGACCTTCCTGATCGCCGCCGGCAGCTACGAATGCGTCTACAACAACATGCCGCCCGTCGGCCTCGGCGAGGTGACGAGCCTCGTTCCTGCCGCCGGCCGAAAGGCCACAGCCGCAAGCCGAGCAGGGGTTCGCGACGAACCCCACCCCGCCGAAGCCCCGACCGATGGCACCCGAGCTGAGTGACTGATACCTAGGCGTTCGGCAGGGAGCTGCCGGCGAAGAAGAAGAACCAGACCTCGAAGGCGAGGACGGCTGCGACGACGGCGAGGATGACGACGCGCTCGACGCCGCTGATGCCGACCTCGCGGCGGATGTCCTCCTCGCGCTCGCCGCGCATGCTGCGCAGCCAGGGGGAGGTGTAGCGGGCCTTCTGGGGGCGTCCGGTCACCTCGTCGTAGCGGCCGTTGAAGTAGGCGAGCAGCCAGGCGAGGAGGAACACCATCACCGCCAGCGTGGCGACCACGGCGAGCAGGGCGGTCATGCTGAGGCGGTCCTGGGCGGCCTGGATCCGGGAGCCCACCCAGACGGCGAACAGGGGCGCCCCGGTCCAGATGTTGATCGAGGCCAGGGCCGAGCCCGCCAGCAGGGCGATGCGCTCGAGCCTGTGGCCCCCGGCCGCTGCGGGCTCGTCGCTCACGAGCGGGCCTTGATCCCCTCGCGGCGCAGCTGGCGCATCAGCTGCACCTCCTTGCGGTCTGGGCCCTTGCCGGCGAGACCCGGCGTCTCCGAGACCGCGGGCAGCCCCTGGAAGCGGGGCTCCGAGAGGAAGGCGCGGAAGCCCTTGCGGCCGATCTCGCCCTTGCCGATCGCGGCGTGGCGGTCGCGGTTGGAGCCGCGCTCGTCGCGGGAGTCGTTCAGGTGGATGGCCTTCAGCTGCTCGAGCCCGATCTTGGCGTCGATCTCGTCGGCGATCTCGGCCACGCCCTCGGGGGTGCGGACGTCATACCCGGTCGCGTGCAGGTGGCAGGAGTCGATGCAGAGGCCGAGGCGCTTGGGCCCGCCGGTCTTCTCGATCAGCTCGGCGGTCTCGTCGAAGTCGCGGCCCAGGAGCTGGGGCGAGCCGGCCGTGTTCTCGTAGAGGATCGGGCAGGACTCGGTCTCGGCGAGCGCTTCGGTGAGCAGCTTTATCGCGCGCTTCTTCGCGTTCGAGCGGGTGTCCTCCTTGAGCGCCCCCGGGTGGACGACGACCCCGATCGCGCCGATTCCCTCGCCGACGCGGAGGGCGTGGGTGAGCGAGGCGAGGCTCTTCTTCCGCATCTCCTTGTCCTTGGTCGCCGGGTTGATCAGGTAGATCATGTGGATCATCACGGCCTGAAGTCGCGACTTCTCCATTCCCTCCCGGAAGGCGGCGAAATCCTCGTCGGCGTACCTCGTCGGCCGCCACATGCGCGGGCTCTGGTTGAAGATCTGGATCGCGTCCGAGCGCGTGTCCTTCGCTCGCTCGAGCACGTTGAGCAGGCCACCCCCTGTGGAAACATGGGCGCCGATCAGCATGGATGAGGGCTCGAATCCGAAATCGCCAGTCAGAGTGAGGTTCGCCCCGTCGCCGACGGGGGCGCTCCACATCGGCGGAGCGCGGACGGCACTGTACAACTGGCTGCAGGCCCGCCACGACGGCGGCGAGCTGGTGTTGCGGATCGAGGACACCGACCGCGAGCGCTCGACTCCGGAGAACGTCGAGCAGATCCTGGACGCGTTGCGGTGGCTCGAGCTGGACTGGGACGAGGGCCCCGCGAGCCAGTTCGAGCGGGCCGAGCGCCACCGCGAGGCGATCGAGCGCCTGCTTCAGAGCGGCGCCGCCTACCGCGACCCGGCCACCGGCGACGACGTGAAGGCGTGGAAGGAGCAGCACGGGAAGGAGAAGGGCTATCGCGGGCTGCCGAGCGAGGACCCGACCGCGGCCGTGCGGCTGCACGTCCCCGACGAGGGCGACACGGTTGTGCAAGACCTGATCCGCGGCGAGGTCCGCTTCCCGAACTCGGCCGCCGACGACTTCGTGATCGCCCGGGGCGACGGCTCGGTGCTCTACAACTTCGCGGTCGCCGTCGACGACGCGGAGATGGGGATCACCGACGTGATCCGCGGCGACGACCACCTCTCGAACACCCCGAAGCAGCTGCTGGTGATGGAGGCGCTGGGGGTGGAGCCGCCGCGCTACGCCCACCTGCCACTGCTCCACGGCCCCGACGGCAAGAAGCTCTCCAAGCGGCACGGCGCGGCCAGCGTGCAGGAGCTGCGCGAAGGCGGCTACCTGCCCGCGGCGGTCCGCAACTACCTGGCGCTGCTGGGCTGGGGGACCGACGACGACACCACGATCATGAGCACCGACGAGCTGGTCGCGCGCTTCGACGTGAAGGACGTGGGGCGGGCCTCGGCGATATTCGACGAGCAGAAGCTGCGCTGGCTGAACGGGCGCTTCATGCGCGAGATGCCTGCGGACGCATACACCGAGGCTGTGGCGAATCACCTCGGCCGAGAGCCCGACGAGGCGCTCCGGGCCGCCTGCGAGATCGTGCAGGAGAAGGCTCAGACGCTGAACGAGGTCTGGCCGCTGATCAAGTTCCTGTTCGAGGAGCCCGAATACGACCCCAAGGCCACCAGGAAGGTGATGGTGGACGGCGCCAGGCCGGCGCTGCAGGATGCGCTGGAGGCGCTGCGAGGCACGGATCCCTTCGAGCCGGCCGAGATCGAGGCCTCGCTGGCGCCGGTTCTGGCCGCGCACGACCTGAAGCCGGGAAAGCTCTACCAGCCGATCCGCGTGGCGATCAGCGGCGGCACGGTCTCGCCGGGCATCTTCGAGTCGCTCGCCGTGCTCGGCAAGGAACGCTCGATTGCACGAATCGGGCGTGCGCTGGACGTGTATTGGAACGCCTCGACGTAAGGGCTAAACAATTAATAGTGGGGTGCCGATTAGTGGAGTAATGGCGGCCACAGCGGCGAGACGCACTGCGCAGGTACCTGCCCGCGGCGAGGGCCGCGGGCGCGTGCTGGCTGCCGCCTTCGAGGAGGCCGAGCGCCAGCCGGCGCTGACCGAGTCCCGAGACCACGCCCTGGACCTGATCGCGCGCGGCGCACCGCCTCATGAGGTCGCGGCCACCGCCGAGACCGACGTCGGCCTCACCTGCGCGATCATCCGCGCGGCCGGCCAGCTGCAGGGCGGGGGCCGCATCCGCAGCGTCCCCGACGCCGTCGAGCGCCTGGGCCCAGGCGCGGTCGAGGCGATCCTGCGCTCCGCACCCACCTACGACATGTTCAACGGGGACGCGCAGCTCGCCCTGCGCCCCGACCGCTTCCGCATCCACGCGCTGGCGGTGCAGCGGACGTCTGACCGGATCGCCGAGATGGTCGGCTACACCGAACGCGATGAGCTGGCCCTTGCCGCCGTCCTGCACGACATCGGCCGCCCGGCGCTCGCCCGGCTTCATCCCGGTTACGCCGAGCGGTTCGACCGCCACGGGGGCACCCCGGACGACCGCATCGACGCCGAGCGGCGCGATCTGGGCATCGACCACGCCCTCGTGGGCGGGGTCCTGGCCCGGCGCTGGGGCGTGGCCTCCCGCATCGCCGAGTCGGTCGAGCGCCACCACTCCCAGCAGGCCGACGGCGCCGCGGCGATCATCCGCACCGGCGACATGGTCGTGGCCTACATGGAGGACTCGCCGGTCAGCGTCACCGCCATGACCGACGCCGCCGAGGCCTGCGGGCTCGGCGAGGCGGGGCTGCGCCGGGTCCTCTACGAGCTTCCCCAGGGCGTCGGCGCCCGCCGGCGTGCGAGCGGCCCCTGCCCGCTCTCCTCGCGCGAGCTCGACGTGCTCCGCCGCCTCGCCGAGGGCAAGGTCTACAAGCAGATCGCGCAGGAGCTGGAGCTGTCGGCCAGCACCGTGCGGAGCCACCTGCACAACGTCTACGGCAAGCTCGGAGCGGTCGACCGCGCGCAGGCCGTCCTCATGGCCACCGAGCAGGGCTGGATCTAGCCGGCCGATCCCTCCGCCCGCGCCGGCTCCCGTGACGCCGGGCGGGGCCAGCGCCGGCCGATCACCAGGCAGGCGATGGCGATCCCGGCGGCGTCGATGGCGACGTCCATGGGCGTGCCCGTGCGGTTCTCGACGAAGGTCTGGTGGTACTCGTCGCTCGCGGCGTAGAGCAGCGAGACCGCCGCCGCCCACACGAGGGGCCGGTCGACGCGGCCGACCAGCGCCCACCACCACAGAAAGCAGAGGACGGCGTAGCCGGCCAAGTGGCCGAGCTTGCGCAGCGCCACCTCCCACCAGGCCAGCTCGGGCCCCTCGAAGGGCTGCGCCGAGAAGTAGAAGATCGCCGCCATCATCGCCAGCGGCGCCAGCACGCGGAGGGCGGCGGGCGAGGTCGTCGGCCTCACAGCGCCGCCGCCCGACCTGTTAGAAGGGATGGCGTGATCTCGGTCACCTCCAAGTCACGTTACGCGGTGGTGGCTCTGGCCGAGCTCGCGCGCTCGGGCACCGAACCCGTCCCGATCGGCCAGATCGCCGAGCGCCGCGGCATGCCGGTCCAGTTCCTGGAGCAGCTCTTCTCGACCCTGCGCCGCGCGGGCATCCTCGACAGCCGCCGCGGCGCCAAGGGCGGCTACACGCTCGCCCGGCCGCCCGAGCAGATCACCGTGCTCGAGGTCGTCCAGGCCCTGGACGGCGTGGTTGGGGAGGAGGGCAAGGAGGCCGGGGGCATCTGGGCCGAGGGCGTCGAGGCCCTGCGCGAGACCTTCAGCTCCAACACGATCGCCGACATCGCCCGCCGCGAGTCCCAGGAGTCGGGCGCGGGGATGTACTACATCTAGAAGCCACCGCTTCGCAGAGCGGCGATGGGCCCGCCGTCAGCGCCCGACCCCTCAGTGCTGGGCGGATGCGGCGGGCGAGGAGTCGCGCCCGTGGCTTGTCAGTGGTATTTCCCGCGCCGCGAAATGGGGTTAGTGTTGGCCAATGTCAGGGATGAGGGTTCCATTCGCGGTTCGTCGCGCAAGCGGCCGCCTGTGCGTTTCGGTCCTCACGCTCGCGGTTTTGCTGCTCGGGTGGGCGGTCGCTTCACCAACCGAGGCGCGAATTTACTGGGGCAACTTCGGCACCGGCACGATCGGGCGCGCCGAGCTGGACGGCACCGGCGCCAATCAGGGCTTCATCACCGGCGCCGGGTTCCCGGGCGGGATGGCTGTCAACTACACGCACATCTACTGGGTCAGCAGCCGCGACGACGGCACGATCGGGCGTGCGAACCTGGACGGTACGGGGGCCAACCCGAACTTCATCACCGGCGCCGGCAACCCTTCAGGACTGGCGGTCGATGGCGCCCACCTCTACTGGGCGAACAACGTCTCCGGCGGCTCGATCGGCCGCGCCAACCTCGACGGCTCGGGGGCCAACTCGTTCTTCGTCGGCGGCGCCAGCTTTCCCACCGGGGTGGCTGTGGACGGCGCCCACATCTACTGGGCGAACTACGGCCCGCGGGCAATCGGGCGCGCCAACCTGGACGGCTCCGCCGCCACCGCGAACTTTATCCCCGTCTCTACCACCAGCCAGCTGGGAGGGGTGACGGTCACCGCCACGCACATCTTCTGGGCCGACTTAGGGGGGACCGTCGGGAGCATGGCCCCGATCGGGCGCGCGAACCTCGACGGTACGGGGGCCAACCCGAACTTCATCACCGGCGCCACCAACCCGCACGGGCTAGCGGTCGACGGCGCCCACCTCTATTGGGCCAACTCTGGCAGCGGCACGATCGGTCGCGGAAACCTCGATGGCACGGGTGTGAACCAGGGCTTTATCACGGGCGCGGCCGCCCCCGACGGGGTGGCGCTCGACCCCCCGCCGTTCAGCTTCGGCAAGCTGAAGCGAAACAAGCGCCGCGGCACCGCAACGCTGATCGTCCTGGTTCCTGGCCCTGGCGAGCTGACCCTGACCGGAAAGGGCCTCGTCAAACAGGGCACGACCGCCGACGCCGGCAATTTGCGAGCGATCGAGAGGGCGGTAACCGCCGCCGGCAAGGTGAAGCTGCGGATCAAGGCGAAGGGTCGCAAGCGCCGCAAGCTCAACCGCACCGGCCGGGTCAAGGTCGCCGCGAAGGTCACCTACACCCCGACCTTCGGCCTTCCAGCCACCAAGACCCGCAAGATCCGGCTGAGGAAGCTGTAGCTAGAGACACCACTAACGCGGCTAGCCCGCGTAAGTCGTCGCTGGCCCAAGGAGGAGAGCCCGGTCGGCTGGTCGGACGACCCGCGCCCCCCGTAGTGAAGGGCGACTCACCTGACTGCTCGGCGGCGCACTCCTCCGCTCCCTGATCCCGGTCCCGCGCCATATCGCGTGAATGCGGGAGTCTCGGCCGCACGCGCTACTGACGGCACTCGCCTCCGCTCCACAGGGATAGGGTGAGAGCTGCGAAGGAAGCCCCAAGCGAAGAGGAGGAAGACATGCATGCTCGCGTGACTCGCTACGAGGGTGCGGCGCCCGATGCCCTCGAGGACGCCCTGCAAACCAAAAAGCGAGTCTTGCCGACCGAGTTCGGGCAGACCGAGGGCATGAAGGGCACCGTCTTCCTCGTCGACCGCCAGAGCGGAACGATCGTCGCCATCTCCCTGTGGCGGGATGAGGAGGCGATGCGAGCGAGCGAGGACGAGGCGACTCGGGTGCGGGAGGAAGTCACGAATCCCGGTGAGACGGCGTCGGTAGAGCGCTACGAGGTCGCACTCCTGAGCGTCGAGCAGGCCGGACAGATCGACTGAGCCGACTCACTGCGCCGGGGGTCAGCGCCGCGGCCGTAGCGCGATACTGCTTGGGCGATGTCGCAGGAGAACGTCGAGGCCGTTCAGCGTGCCTTTGAGGCCTGGAACGCCGATGATCTCGACGCCTGCTTGGCCGAGCTTGATCCCGAGGTCGAGTGGCATCCCTCCATTGAGCCGGCCTTGGAGGGCGGGGAAACCTCCTTTCGGGGTTTTGACGGCGCGCGAAAGGCGTGGGACGACTATCGCGGCGGGGCGTGGGAACGTCTCACGATTCGGATTCAGGAGATTCGCGACCTCGGCGAGTCGGTCCTGGTCCTCGGTCATATCGACCTGACCGGCCGGACGACTGGCCTGGAATTCCGCGAGGAAGTCGGATCGCTGATGACGTTCCGAGGCGGGAAGATCCTCCGCTCCCAGGACTTTCTGAGTCACGCAGAAGCCCTCGAAGCCGCCGGGCTCGAGGAGTAGGCGATGTCGGAGGAGAACGTCGAGCTGGTGCGGCAAGGCTTCGAGCACTGGCGTTCCGGAAGGGTCGACGAGTGGACCAAGGCCCTCGACCCAGACATCGAGTGGGATATCTCGGCACACCCTCTGCCCGACGTCCCCGACCGCGGTAGGGGCCGAGATGCCTTGGCCAGGCACCTGGCTAGCTACTTCGCCGGGTGGAACGACTACGAGGTGACGGAAGAGGAGGTGATCGACGGTGGTGACGAGATCGTCTTGGTGATGCACGAGAGTGCCCGGATGCGGACGAGCGACGTGACCCTCGACCGCGACCTGCCGACGGTTTGGACGGTCCGCGATGGCCTCAGCGTCCGGTTTCGCGTGTTCAAGACCCGCGCTCAGGCACTCGCAGCCGCCGGCCTGCGCGAGTAGGCGACGATGTCGCAGGAAACGGCTGTGCCGCGGGGGAAGGAATCCCGTTAAACCCTGGTCAAGAATTGGTAGTTTGAGGGGCGATGGCGGGCGCGCCCGGACAGAGCATGGACGTGCGGATCGGCGGCGAAGCCTCGGCGCTGGTCGGCGGCACGCCGCTGGTGAAGCTCAGTCGCATGGGCGAGGACGTCGCGGGCGAGGTCGTCGCCAAGCTCGAGTACTTCAATCCCGGCGGCTCGGTCAAGGACCGGCTCGGGGTGGCGATGATCGACGCCGCCGAGCGCGACGGGCTGGTCGGCGAGGGCTCGGTGATCGTCGAGCCCACCAGCGGCAACACGGGGATCGGGCTGGCGGTGGTCTGCGCGGCGCGCGGCTACCGGCTGATCCTGACCCTGCCCGAGGGCATGAGCCGCGAGCGCGCGGCGCTGCTGCGCACCTACGGCGCCGAGGTGCACGAGACCCCCTCGATGGGCGGCATGGACGAGGCGGTCGACCTCGCCCGCAAGCTGGCGAAGGAGCACGATGGCTACATGCCGATGCAGTTCTCCAACCCCGCCAACCCCGAGATCCACCGCCGCACGACCGCCGAGGAGATCTGGGGCGACCTCGACGGGGAGGTGGACGCCTTCGTCGCGGGCGTCGGCACCGGCGGCACGATCACGGGCGTCGGCCAGGTGCTGAAGGAGCGGCGACCCGACGTGCAGGTGATCGGCGTGGAGCCCGCCGGCTCGCCGGTGCTTTCGGGCGGTGACCCGGGCCCCCACAAGATCCAGGGCATCGGCCCGGGGTTCGTGCCGGAGGTGCTGGACCGCGGGGTCATCGACGAGGTGGTTCCGGTCGGCGACGAGGACGCGCTGGAGACCGCGCGGCGGCTGGCGAGTGGCGAGGGCGTGCTCGCGGGAATCTCGGCCGGGGCCGCCGTCTACGCCGCGCTGGAGGTGGCCGGCCGCGAGGGGATGGCGGGCAAGCGGGTCGTGGTGATCGTGCCTGACTCGGGTGAGCGGTACATGTCGCTCCCGTTCTTCGCACCCTGAGTCTGCAAGTCGCCTCCTCGCCTCGCGTCCGGGGGCGACTACGCTTCCTCGCATGCTCGGGCTGGAAACCCTGCGCCGCGTCGCCGGCGAGATCTCCTCCGACGTCGCTCGGCGCGCGACCGCGACCCGGCCGCGCGCGGGGTCGGCACGTTCGAGATCCTCACCGGCTGGGCGGGGG
The DNA here is from genome assembly GCA_963813725.1 of uncultured Solirubrobacterales bacterium. Taxonomy (GTDB): domain Bacteria; phylum Actinomycetota; class Thermoleophilia; order Solirubrobacterales; family 70-9; genus VGBV01. Next base: position 163,558 of record CAWFAI010000017.1, on the reverse strand, counting down.
TGCAGGCGCTGCTGGCCCACCGGGTGGCCCACGCGCTGTGGGAGTCCGATGTGCCCTTCGGGCCGCGGATGATCGCCTACGGCACCCGGGCGGTGACCGGTATCGAGATCCACCCGGCGGCGCAGATCGGCTCGGACTTCTTCATCGATCATGGCTCGGGCGTCGTCATCGGCGAAACGGCCGAGATCGGCGACAGGGTGACGCTGTTCCAAGGCGTCACCCTGGGTGGCACGGGGTTCGCCCGCGGCAAGCGCCACCCGACCCTGGAGGACGACGTCACCGTCGGCTCGGGCGCCAAGCTGCTGGGCCCGGTCACGGTCGGCCGCCACGCCAAGGTCGGCGCCAACACGGTCGTGATCGAGGACGTGCCGCCCGAGACGACCGTCGTCGGCAACCCCGGTCACCCGGTCAGGGTCGAGGGCAAGCGCCCCGAGGGCCCCGACGTGGACTGGATCCACCTGCCCGACCCGGTTGCGGAGGCGATCAAGGAGCTGTCGGCCCGGATCTCGCAGCTCGAGCGCGACCTGGCGAAGGCCCGGGGCGAGGAGGCGAGCGGCGCCGAGGTGACCGAGCTGCGGCCCAAGCAGGGCCCCTCCTCTGCCGGGGGCTGAGGCCGGCGGCGGCTGCGGCCGCGCATAGACTCCGCGCCCCGTTCCCCAGATCCCAGGGAGGCCTCACCGAATGCCGAAGTCAAGACTTCTCGCTCCGCTCGTGATGCTCGCCGCGGCGCCCTTCCTGCTGGCGGCCTGCGGCGGCGATGACTCCTCGGAGGAGGAGGACGACATCACCGCGGCGATCGAGCAGGCCGGCACCACCGATGCCGCGGAGAACTGCACCGAGGTGCAGACGCAGGCCTTCACCGAGCAGACGGAGTTCACGGCCGGTGAGGAGGCGGTTGCGACCTGCGAGGAGAGCGCGGGCGACGGAGAGGTGGCGGGCGACAGCGTCGAGGTATCCAACATCGAGGTGGACGGGGACGCGGCCACGGCCGAGGCGGCCTTCACCGGCGGCGGGCTTGACGGTCAGACGCTCGCGATCTCGCTCGTCAAGGAAGATGACCGGTGGAAGCTCGACTCGCTGGACGAGTTCGTCGTCTTCGACAAGGAGAGCTTCACCGCAGGGCTGCTCGAGGGCGCGGGCTCGGACGGCGAGACGCCTCAGCAGGCGCTCGACTGCATCGAGCAGGCCGTCAGCGCCACGCCCGACGAGGAGCTGCAGACGATCTATCTCAGCGGCGACGAGCAGCAGCTGCTCGGCCTCTTCGGGCCGTGCTTTCAGCAGTAGCCAGGCCCGGCTGACCAGCGCCCACCGCGGCCCGGCGCACGCCGGGCCGCGGGCTATGCTCGCCGCGTGGCCCGGATAGAGGAGGAATCGCCGTCCCCTGAGGGCATCGAGCCCGACCAGCTCGACATCGACGAGGGCGCGAGCGGCGCTCGAGTGGAGCCGGGAGAGGCCCGTTCCGAGGACTTGCTCGAGGGCCTGAACCCGCCGCAGCGGGAGGCGGTCACCCACGGCGAAGGGCCGCTGCTGGTGCTGGCCGGGGCCGGTTCCGGCAAGACGAGGGTGCTGACTCACCGCGTCGCCTGGCTGCTCGCCACCGGCCAGGCGCGGCCGAACCAGATCCTCGCGATCACCTTCACCAACAAGGCCGCCCAGGAGATGCGCGAGCGTGTCGGCCGGCTGGTCGGCGGGATCGAGCGGCGGATGTGGGTGATGACCTTCCACTCGGCCTGCGCGCGGCTGCTGCGGATCGAGGCCGAGCGCCTCGGCTACACCAAGAGCTTCACGATCTACGACGAGGCCGACAGCCTGCGGATGCTGAAGCGCTGCCTGGTGGACCTGGAGGTCGACACCAAGCGCTACCCGCCGCGGGCGGTCCGCGCGCGCATCTCCGACGCCAAGAACGCCCTGATAGACGCCGAGGCCTACCAGGAGCAGGGCGGGGGAGGGCCCTTCGAGGAACTTGTGGGGCAGGCCTACCGCATGTACGAGCGGCGCATGCTCGACGCCAACGCGATGGACTTCGACGACCTGCTGATGCGGACGGTGAGCGTGCTGGAGCTGTTCGAGGACGTCCGCGCCCGTTACCGGGACCGCTTCCGGTGGGTGCTGGTGGACGAGTACCAGGACACGAACCACGCGCAGTTCCGGCTGCTGGGGCTGCTGGCGGGGCCGGACGGGAACCTGACGGTGGTCGGCGATGACAGCCAGGCGATCTTCGGCTTCCGCGGCGCGGATTACCGCAACATCCTCGAGTTCGAGGAGCACTTCCCGGAGGCGGCCGTGGTGAAGCTCGAGCAGAACTACCGCTCGACGCAGACCATTCTCTCGGCCGCCAACGGCCTGATCTCGCACAACCGCACCAACCGCGAGAAGAGCCTCTGGACCGAGGGGGACGAGGGCGAGAAGATCGTCGTCGCCGAGCTCGACGACGAGCACGGCGAGGCCCGCTACGTCGCGGGCGAGATGGAGGAGCTGGTCGAGCAGGGCGAGGTCGAGCGCGACGAGATCGCGGTCTTCTACCGGACCAACGCGCACAGCCGGGTCCTGGAGGACATCCTCGTCCGCTACGAGATGCCGTATCAGGTCATCGGCGGCACCAAGTTCTACGAGCGCGCCGAGATCAAGGACGCCGTCGCCTACCTGAACCTGCTCGTGAACCCGGCCGACGAGGTGAGCTTCTCGCGGGTCGTCAACTCGCCTCGGCGAGGGATCGGCGACACCAGCCAGGGTCGGCTGCGCTCGCACGCCAACACCACCGGCCGCACGATCTGGGAGGTGGCGCGCGAGCCCGAGGCCGTCCCCGGGCTGGGCGCGGCCGCGATCAAGGCCGTGGGGCGCTTCACCGAGCTGGTCGAGGAGCTGCGGGCGGAGTTCGAGGACGCGCCCGTTGCCGAGCTGATGCGGGCCCTGCTCGAGCGCAGCGGCTACCTGGACGCTCTGCGCGCCGAGCGCACGATCGAGGCGGAGGGGCGGATGGAGAACCTGGAGGAGCTGGTCGCGGTGGCCGCCGAGTTCGACGCCAACCGCGCCCTGGAGGGCGAGTCCGAGCTGACGCCGCTGGAGGAGTTCCTGCAGGCGATCTCGCTCTACACCGACCAGGACGACCTGGAGCGCGGGGAGTCGAAGGTGACGCTGATGACGCTGCACAACGCCAAGGGCCTTGAGTACGAGGCGGTCTTCATCATCGGCGCCGAGGAGGGGGTGTTCCCTCACTCCCGCTCGCTCGAGGAGGGCAACGAGGAGGAGGAGCGCCGCCTCGCCTACGTGGGGCTGACGCGCGCCAAGAAGCGCCTGTGGCTGACCCACGCTCGCAGCCGGCGGTTGTTCGGCGATCGCGCGGGCGGCTACCCGTCGCGCTTCCTGGCCGAGCTGCCCGACGAGCTGGTCGAGCGTGAGGGCACGAACGAGCAGGCCCTGACCGGCTGGGCGTCCGGGGGCGGTGGCGGCGCACCGCGGCCCGCGCGCGCGGGCGCCGCCTCGGGCTACGGCACAGGCGACGACGTCGTGCACGCGGCCTTCGGCGAGGGCGTGGTCACGGGTGTCGAGCCCGGCGGCGTGATCGTGGTGCGCTTCGCGGGCGACGGGGCAGAGCGCAAGCTGATGGCCGACTACGCGCCGCTGCGCAAGGCCGGCTGAGATAGCGTGCCGCGCCGGTGACGAGGCGAGCGAGAGAAGGGTGTCCATGGCCGCCGAGGTGATCGACGGCAAGGCGGTCGCGGCCGAGGTGCGCGCGCGGGTGGCCAAGGAGGTCGCGGGGCTGAGCGGCGAGCTGGGCAGGCCGCCGGGCCTGGCGACGGTGCTGGTCGGCGATGACCCCGCCTCGGCGATCTACGTGCGCCGCAAGCGCGAGGCCTGCGAGGAGGTCGGGATCCGCTCCTTCCACCACGAGCCACCCGGCACGATCGCCCAGCAGGAGCTCCTGAAGCTGGTGGTCGAGCTGAACGCCGACGACGATGTGGACGGGATCCTGGTGCAGCTTCCCCTGCCCGAGGGACTCGACGCGGGCGCGGTCATCAACGCGCTCGACCCGGCCAAGGACGTGGATGGCCTCACGCCGACGAGCGCGGGCCTGCTCGCACGCGGGGACCCGGCCGGCCTCGTTCCCTGCACGCCCTCGGGCGTGATGGAGCTGCTCCGCAGCGCCGGCGTGGACCCGGCCGGCAAGGAGGCGGTGATCGTCGGCCGCTCGAACCTGGTCGGCCGTCCGCTCTACAGCCTGCTGCTGGGCGCCAACGCAACCGTCACCACCTGCCACAGCCGCACCGCCGACCTGGGCGAGGTCTGCCGCCGGGCCGAGATCCTGGTGGCCGCCGCGGGCAGGCCCAAGCTCGTCACCGGCGAGATGGTCCGCCCGGGGGCGACGGTGATCGACGTCGGCACCAACCGCACCGACGACGGCCTCGTCGGCGACGTCGATTTCGCCGCTGCCGCCGAGGTCGCGGGGGCGATCACGCCGGTGCCGGGCGGCGTCGGGCCGATGACGATCGCGATGCTGCTCGCGAACACCGTGCAGGCCGCCCGTGCTTGAATCCGGGCGCTGATGGATTTCTCCAGGCTCCGCCAGGGCGAGATCGTGGCCGGCCTGGCCGGCGGGGCGCTGATCATCTTCCTGTTCCTCCCCTGGTTCGGCGCGCCGGGTGACTTCACGCCGACCGAGGAGCCGTCGTTCGAGAACATCCCGGGCATAGACGAGGGCCCGATCGCGCCGCCCGACGTCGAGGTCGCCGAGGACGTCTCGGGCTGGGACGCCCTGACCGACATCGACGGCTTCCTGATCGCAGCCGCGGGAGCGGCCGGCATCGCCCTCGCGTGCCTGGCGGCCGCGGGCCGCAGGCTCAACCTGGGCGGGCTCCCGAGGGGCACGATCACAGCCGTGCTCGGGGCGCTCGCCGCGGCGCTGATCCTGTGGCGCATGTTCGCCGAGCCCGTGGGCGGGGAAGGCCTCCAGGCCGGGATCTTCCTCGGCTTTGCGGCGGCGGTGTTGATCACGGTCGGCGCGCTGATCGCGCTGCGCGAGGGCGGTTTTCAGCCGCTGGTGGCCGCCGGCGCGCAGCGTCGCGGCGCGAAGGCGGCGAAGCCGAAGGCGGCGAAGCCGAAGCCGGCGACGTCGCCCAAGACGAGATCCGATCAGGCGAGCGGCGAGTAGCGATGGAGTCGGGCGAGGCGCCGGAGCCGCAGCCCCCGCCCGACCGCTCGGCGCTGCTGGGCGCCGCGATCGCCGGCGCCAGCGGGGTGCTGCTGGTGATCTCCCTGTTCATGACCTGGTACGAGTTCCCGGGCGCGGGCTTCGGCGGGCAGGTGGGCGACGTACTGGGGCTGGACGTCCAGGAGGCACTCAGCAAGAGCGGCTGGGAGGCCTTCGAGGTGCTGGACGTGATCTGCGTGGTGGCAGCGCTGGTGGCCGTCGTCAGGGGTCTGACCGCGGTGCTGGGGGACGATGACAATCCCTCCATCCCGGGCAGCGTGCTGACGCTCTCGCTGGGCGCCGTCGCCCTGGCGCTCATCTTCTACCGCGTCGTCAACCCGCCGGGGGTCGGGCTCGACCGCGAGCTGGGCCTGTGGGTCGGCGCCCTGGCGGCCGGGGGCATCGTTTACGGCAGCTTCCTGGCCATGCGGGCTAGAGCACCGCATGGGGCCGACCGACCCCGGTTCTAGGCTTCCGCCCGCGACTGGGAACGGGGCCAGTGGCGGCCCCAGGCGCGCTGCGCGCGTACAAGCCCACCCTGTAAAGGAGAGCGATGGACAGCGGAAATCTCGGAAGGGGCGCGATGATCGCCGGCATCAGCGGCGTGCTCCTCTTCATCTTCATGTTCTTCGGGTGGTACGGGGCCCCCGACGTGCTCGACGAGGCGGTCGAGCAGGCACAGCAGGCCGCCGAGGCTCTGGGCGTGGACGCGCCGGCGGTCGAGGAGGCCGACACCACGGTAAACGCGTGGGAGTCCTTCGACTTCACGGACCTGATCCTGCTGCTGGCGGTGCTCGTCTCGGTCGGGCTCGCTGCGATGACGCTGATGGGCACCTCGGCGAGCTTGCCGGTGGCGGGCAGTGCCCTCACGTGCGGCGTCGGCGCCCTGGCGTTCCTGTTCGTCCTCTATCGGACGATTGACCCGCCGGCCGAGGGCCTCGAGCGCGAGATCGGCCTCTGGCTCGGTCTGCTCGCGACCGCCGGCATCGCGGTGGGCGGCTATCTCGGCATGCAGGAGGAGGGAACCTCCTTCTCCGAGCAGGGGGACCGGCTGAGGACCTAGGCCCCGAACCGGCTCCGGCTCCGGGCGGGCAGTCCGTGTAGCTTCCCGCCTGACCGATCACCCTTGACACCCTAGGAGGGCACTTGTACGGAGGAGGAATTTCGCAGGGCCAGATCGTGGCGCTGGTTTCGGCCGCCGCGCTGGTCGTCTCGCTGTTCCTCGCCTGGGGCGGCATCGGCGACGTGCCGGCCCTGCCCGAGGGCGCGGAGGCGGTGCCCGGCGCGGCCGAAGCCGCCGAGGATGCCGAGGATGCCGCCGAGCTCACCGGCTGGGAGAGCCAGAACACCCTCGACCTCTACCTGGCGATCGTGGCCGGCCTGGTGCTGGTCAACGGGGTGATGACCTTCACCGGCAATCGCGAGGGCCTTCCGTTCGCCCCCGCGGCCGCCACCTTCCTGCTGGGCGTGATCGGGACGATCCTGACCGTCTACGTGCTGATCGACCTGCCCGAGGGCGCCGATCCGAAGATCGGCCTGTTCGTGGCCATCGCCGCCGTGCTCGGGGTCGCGATCGGCTCCTTCCTCCAGATGCGCGACGAGGTCGTCGCCGAGGCGTACTGACCGACTCCCTCGGCCACCCTCATCGCGCAGGCGATGATGGTCATCATCGGATTGACCCCGACCGAATCGGGGAAGAGGCTGCCGTCGGCCACGAACAGCCCCTCGGTGCCCCGCACGGCGCCGTCGGGGTCAGTGACGCTCCTCGCGGGATCAGAGCCCATGCGAGCGGTGCTCATCGGGTGGAAGGCCTCCAGGCGCAGGTCGCCGGGGCGAAAGCTCCTCGCCTCGAACTCGGCGAGCCGCCCGCGCCCGAGCACAGACACCGGACCGGTGTTGGGATAGACCTCGGTCGCGCCTGCCGCGAAGTGGATCTCGGCGGCGCGAGCGATCCCGAACTGGATCGTCGCCGCCTCCTCGGCGCTCAGCCCGTAGGACAGCCGCAGCGAGCCGTCTCGACGCAGCCCGACCCGGCCGGAGGAGTGATCGTGAAGGTGCACCCCGATCGAGGCGATGCGGTCGAAGCGCTCCACGCGCTCCATCAACTCGGCGCCCACCCCCGGCAGCCACTGGGCGCCGAATGAGAGCGGGGTGAACGTGGCCTCGAGCAGAATGCCCTGCGGCTGCCATTCGTCCACGTAGTAGCTCTGCATCACGCCCTCCCAGCCGCGCACGTCCTCCTCGTAGCGCGCCCCGATCCAGGCGGCGGGGTGGACGTGCAGGTTGCGCCCGAGCGCCGGGTGGCGCAAGCCGGAGCGCAGCAGCAGCTCGGGGGTCCCGAAAGCCCCCGCAGCGCTGATCACGGCCCTGGCGTTGACCGTCCAGGGTCGCGTTTCAGCACCTCCGCCCTTCAGGTCGGCCTCCTCGGCCGCCGTGGTCGGAAGGCCCGCGACACAGCCGAGCCCGCGTGCGCGGCCGTCCTCGACCAGCACGCGCTCGACGCGGACCCCAGCGCGGACGCGCGCCCCGGCCGCAACCGCGGCGGGCAGGTAGGAGACGTGCGCGGAGCGCTTGGCGTCGATGCGGCACCCGAGCGGGCAGGAGCTGCATTGCACGCAGGCGCCGGCGTTGCGCGCGATCGGGCCGCCGCTGGCGCCCAGGGCAGCAGCGCCCTCCATGCAGAGCTGGCCGTTGCGGCCCATTCGCTCGGGGTCCAGCGGTGCCACCGCGAGCATCTCCTCGGCGTCGCCGTAGCGCTCGTCGAGGCCCGTCGCCCAGTCGATCCCTTCGCGTTCGGCCCACCCCGACAGCACGTGCTGCGGCGCCCGGAAGCAGGTGCCCGAGTTGATCACCGTCGTGCCGCCCACAGTGCGCCCGACCGGGATCGGGATCGCCGGCTTGCCCGCGGCGATTGTGAGCCCTCCGTCGCGGTACATGAGCGGCAAGCCCTCGATCGGATCGGTCGGATAGCTCTCGCGGTCGACGTGCGGGCCGGACTCGAGCACGAGCACGTCCAGGCCGGCACTCGCGAGCACGTAGGCAGCGGCCGAGCCCCCGGCCCCGGAACCGACGATGGCGACGTCGCAGTCCTCGCCGTCCCCCGCCGGCGCCAGGTCCCCGAGCGGGCCGGCCTGCGGCTCGGGCTCTCCCTCGCGCACGGCGCAGCGCGACTCATAGCCGACCACCTTGCGCACGCGCTCGTCGCGCGCCCAACCGATCATCGACAGGGTCTTTGCCAGCAGCAGCAGGTCGCGGCGCGGTCCCAATCGTGAGCGCTCGAGGCTCGCCAGGAACCGCGTCCGGCGCTCCAGGCTCATGGCGCTGAAGCGGCGCGGCGAGGGCAGCCATTCGAACAGCCGCAGCGCCAGGCGCACGAAGCCGGCGGTCCTGGCGGGCAGCCTGATCAGAAAGCCCGAGACCAGCTCCGCCACGCGGACGTCGGACTCGGCCGCGGGCAGCGCCTCGCTACCGGGGGCGACCGCTTCGGCGATCGCCCGCAGCGTCCGCAACTCGGCGGCCCCGAGCCCCGGCGCGCGCCTTCAACCCGGCGCCGCGGGCTCGCCCACCTTGCCTGCCAGATGCCACAGGAACAGGGTCGCGCCCACCAGCGAGCCGTCCACGATCCCGTTCAGCAGGTAGGCGAAGACGTCGTCCTGGGCGTAGAAGACGAGGCTGGTGATCGAGCTGGCGGCCTTGCCCGCCGCCAGCGCCAGCAGCATCGGCCGGTAGCGGACCACGTCCGAGGCCGCGATCAGCGCCAGGAACGTGATCACGACCATGTAGGCGAAGCCGAGCGACAGCCACAGGCGCTCGTCGGTCTCGGGAGCGGGCGCGAAGTCGCCGAAGTTGTCCCCGAACTCGGTCAGGCGCGCCAGCGTTCCGTCCGGCCAGGCGATGAAGAAGAAGCCCACGAGCGCGAACCCGCCGGCCATCAGCAGCAGGTTGAAGCGGACGAACCGCTCGGCCTTCTCGCCCCTCATGGGGCCTGATCCTAAACGCGGAAAGCCGACAAATATTCGATCGATTCGGACGGGAGCCTCTGGTACTTTCGCTCGCGTGAGTGGGGAGGGGACGCACAGAGTCAGGCTGCTGGCGGGGTTGGTCGCGTCGGTGGCGTGTTTGGCGCTCGCGGCACCCGCGGCGGCTGACTTCACGGTCAACAACGCCGGGGATGGCTCAGACGCGCTCATAGACGGGGTCTGTGAGGTGACCAGCAGCGCAGGCGACTGCACGCTGCGGGCGGCCATCGAGGAGTCAAACTCCACCCCCGCCGCGGACGCGATCGGCTTCGACCCGGTCGGGATCGGGCCGATCAGTCCTGCGAGCACGCTCGTCGTCACCGCGCCGGTCACAATCGACGGCAACGGCAGCAGCGGACCCGGGCTCAACGCGGTCGACGGCGGCGACCTCGTTCAGCTCTTCACGGTCACTTCCTCAGCGTCCCCTACGACCTTCAGGGACATCCGTCTCGAGGACGGCCTCGGTGACCGGCTCAGCGGCGGCGGCGGAGCGATCCGCACCGACGCGAGCACGGAGCTGGATAGCGTCGTCGTGACCTCGAGCGGCGCAGTCGCCGTCGGCGGTGCCTCGGCCCACGGAGCGGGCGTGTTCAGCGCCGCAAGCGGCGCCACGCTGACGATCTCCGACAGCGCGATCACGAACAACACGCTCACGCTGGCCGCGGGGCTGAGCGGCGCCGGGGGCGGCCTCTCCAGCGCGGGGCCCCTGAGCCTGACCGACACCACCATCAGCGGCAACTCGATCGTGGGCGCCACCGAGAGTCTCGCGGCGCAGGGCGGCGGGGTCGTGGCGAGTGATGCCCTCACCGTCGTGCGCAGCACGATCAGCGGCAACAACGTCAGCGGCCCCGGCTCCGAGGGAGCCGGCATCTTCAGCGGCTCCAACCCAGGAGCCCGCTCGATCACGAACAGCACGATCAGCGGCAACACCGGCACGGCGACCGGCGCGGGTGGAGTCCAGCTCGGCGCCAGCGCCTCGCTCACCAACGTCACCTTCAGCGGCAACACGGGATTGCCGGGAGCGGACCTCGTCGCATCCAATGGCGCCACGGTGACCGCGCGCAACACGATCTTCGGCTCGACGGGCGCGTGCGGGACCCAGTCGGCGGCGACGATCGTGTCCGCGACACCGGGCAACAACATCGATTCCGGGACCAGCTGCGGTTTCGGCACGGCCGAGGGCAACCTCAACAGCACCGATCCGATGCTCGAGCCCTTGGCGCTGAACCCCCCGGGCACGACCCAGACGCACGCGCTGCCGTCCGGGAGCCCCGCGATCGACGCGGCCGAGGCGAGCTGCGGCGGCCTCACGGTCGACCAGCGCGGATTCCCGCGGGCGGACGGCGGACCCGTCTGCGACATCGGCTCCTACGAGCGCCCCCACCGCACGGTCACCGCTTCGGTGGCCGGCGGCGCGGGCACCGGCACGGTCACGGCGGCCGAGATCAGCTGCCCGAGCGACTGCTCCCAGAGCCTGGTCGACGGCGCCACGCTGGTGCTGACCGCGACGCCTGCGGCGGGTTCGGACTTCACCTCCTGGAGCGGCTGCGACAGCGCGAGCGGTGGTCAGTGCACCGTCACCCTCGCGGGCAGCAGCCGCCTCGTGACCGCGAGCTTCGCGCTGGAACCCCCGCCGCCCGGCGGCAGCTCTCCGCCGCCTCCGCCGCCCGCGAAGAAGAAGAAGAATGCAAGAAGGGCAAGAAGCTGAAGCAGGGGAAGTGCGTCAAGAAGAAGCCCAAGAAGAAGGGCTGACGACGGCGCTCGGCGCCGCCTGACGGTCCCTCCTCGGGCGCGACCTAGAATCCCGCGAGTGATCGACCGCCAGCAGGTCCTGCACGTGGCGCGCTTGGCGCGCCTTCGCCTCGGCGACGAGGAGGTGGAGCGCATGTCCCGCGAGCTCAGCGGCATCCTCGAGCACGTCGAGCGCATCGCGGCGCTCGACCTCGACGACGTCGAGCCAACCTCCCACGTGACCCGGCTGGAGAACGTGCTGCGGCCCGACGAGCCGCGGCCGAGCTGGCCTCGCGAGCGGGTGCTCGAGCCCGCGCCCGACCCCGCCGACGGCGCTTTCCGCGTCCCCTCGCCACAGGCGTGATGAGGAGTCCCATCGATGGCGGCTGAGCTGCTCGAGCTCACGGTCGCGCAGGCGGCCGAGCGGATCCGCGCCGGAGAGCTGTCGCCCGCCGAGTACTTCGACGCCTACCGTGAGGCGGCGGCCGCGGATCCCCTGAACGCCTTTCTGTGGACCGCCCAGGAGCCCGGCGGGGAGGTCGAAGGGGAGCTGAGCGGAATCCCCGTCGCGGTCAAGGACATCTTCTGCACCGAGGGCGTCGCGACCACCGCCGGGTCGCGGATCCTCGAGGGCTACGTACCGCCGTATGACTCGACCGCGGTGCGCAAGCTCGCCGAGGCGGGGGCGAGCTTGCTGGGCAAGACCAACATGGACGAGTTCGCGATGGGCTCCTCGAACGAGAACTCCGCATACGGCGACGTCAAAAACCCCTGGGACACCGCCCGGGTCCCCGGCGGCTCCTCGGGAGGCTCGGCGGCGGCGGTCGCGGGCCGTCTCGCGCCCTGCGCGATCGGGACCGACACCGGGGGCTCGATCCGCCAGCCGGCCTCGCTGTGCGGGATCGTGGGGCTGAAGCCCACCTACGGCGCCGTCTCGCGCTACGGCGAGATCGCCTTCGCCTCCTCGCTGGACCAGTGCGGCCCGCTGACCCGCGACGTGACCGACGCGGCCCTGCTGCTGCGAGCGATGGAGGGACGCGACCCCTGCGACTCGACCTCGGTCGGGATCGAGGGAGGCGTCGAGCTGCCCTCGCGCGAGGACCTGAAGGGCATGCGCTTCGGCGTCCCCCGCGAACTTGCCGGGGACGCGGAAGGGATCGAGGCGGGGGTGCGCGACGTGTTCGACCGCACGGTCGCCCTGATCGAGGAGCTCGGCGGCGAGGTCTCGGAGACAGAGCTGCCTCATGCTCCGCACGGAATCTCGGCCTACTACGTGCTCGCGCCCGCTGAGGCCTCCAGCAACCTCGCCCGCTACGACGGGGTCCGCTTCGGTCCGCGCACGGACGGCGAGGACCTGACCGAGATGTATGAGCGGACGCGCCACGACGGCTTCGGCGACGAGGTCAAGCGCCGGATCATGCTGGGCACCTACGCGCTCTCCTCGGGCTACTACGACGCCTACTACGGGCGCGCCCAGCGGGTGCGGACCAAGATCGCCCAGGACTTCGCGACTGCGTTCGAGCGCTTCGACTTCGTCGTCACCCCGACCTCGCCGACGGTCGCCTTCGAGCTGGGCGCCCGCACCGACGACCCGCTGGCGATGTACATGAGCGACTACTGCACCGTGCCGATGCCGCTCGCCGGCATTCCGGCGATCTCGCTCCCCGCCGGGCTGGCTGAGCCTGAAGGCGGTGGCCCCGAGCTGCCTGTCGGCTTTCAGATCGCCGGGCCGGCGTTCAGCGAGAGCGGGATGCTCGACGCCGCCTTCGCCCTGGAGCGGGCGATCGGCTTCGACTCGGTCCCCGCCGCCGCCAACGGGGGCAGCCCATGAGCTCCGCGATGCCGACCTGGTGGCGCGAGCAGCCGCAGCTGAGCGACGAGGAGGTGGTCGAGGCGGTGCGCGAAGCCCTCGACATGCTGCCGCCGGAGTTCGCGAAGGAGCTCTCGGACGTCGCCGTGCTGGTCGAGGACCGCCACCCGACCGAGGACCTGATGGGCATCTATGACCCCAGCGGCGGGCTGCAGCGGATCGTCATCTTCCGCCAGACCCATCCCTCGCGCGACGAGGTGATCAAGACCGTCCTGCATGAGGTCGGCCACTACTTCGGCATGGACGAGGACCAGGTCAGGGGGTTCGGGCTCTGATGCGGGAAGGCCTCCCCGATGGGTGACTACGAGGCGGTGATCGGGCTGGAGATCCACGTCCAGCTCTCGACGCGTACGAAGATGTTCTGCGGCTGCGAGCTCAGCTTCGGGGATGAGCCCAACGTCCACACCTGCCCGGTCTGCCTGGGCCACCCCGGGACGCTGCCGACGATCAACGAGCAGGCGATTCGCTACGCGCTGATGATCGCCGCCGCCTTGGAGTGCGAGGTCCCCGCCCGCAGCGAGTTCGCCCGCAAGAACTACTTCTATCCGGACCTGCCGAAGGGCTACCAGATCAGCCAGTACGACCAGCCGATCGCGGCCAGGGGCACCTTCGCCGGCGTCGGCATCACCCGCGCGCACCTGGAGGAGGACGCCGCGAAGCTCACCCACATGGGCGACTCGGGCCGCATCCACGGTTCGGGGTCCTCGCTGGTGGACTTCAACCGCGGCGGCACGCCGCTGGTGGAGATCGTGACCGAGCCCGACATCCGCAGCGCTGCACAAGCGCGAGAGTGGGCGCAGCTGCTGCGCGAGACGATCCGCCAGCTCGGCGTCAGCGACGTGAACATGGAGGAGGGCAGCCTGCGGGTGGACGGCAACATCTCGCTGCGGCCCGAGGGCTCGGATGAGCTCGGCGTCAAGACCGAGCTCAAGAACATGAACAGCTTCCGCTTCCTCGAGCGCGGCATCGAGGCCGAGCTGGCGCGCCAGCGCGAGCTGCTGGAGGCAGGGTCCGACGTCCAGCAGGAGACCCTCCACTTCCATCCCGAGGACGGCTCCCTGACCCCGCTGCGCTCCAAGGAGTACGCCCACGACTACCGCTACTTCCCCGAGCCGGACCTGGTGCCGGTGGCGCCGACCGAGGCGATGCTGGCCGAGGCCCGCGAGGCTTTGCCCGAGCTGCCCGCCGCCAGGCGCGAGCGCTACGTGAGAGAGGTCGGCATCTCCGAGGAGGCCGCGGCGACGCTGGCCTTCCAGCCCGCCTACGGCGAGTACTTCGAGCGGGCGCTGGAGGCGGCTGACGGCGCCTCGGCGAAGGCGATCGCGAACTGGGTCACCGGCGAGCTGGTCGCGGCGCTGCGGGAAACCGGCGGCGAGCAGGACCCCGGCTCCTCGCAGGCGACGCCCGAGGCCGTGGCGGCCCTGGCCGGCATGGTCGAGGCGAAGGCGATCTCCCACGGGTCGGGCAAGCGGGTACTGGCGAAGCTGGTGGCCGAGGGAGGGGATCCCTCGGCGATCGTCGAGAGCGAGGGGCTGGCGCAGATCTCCGACTCGGGCGAGCTGGAGAGAGCCGTCGACGCGGCGATCGAGGCCGAGCCCGAGGCCGCCCAGCAGGTGCGCGAGGGCAACGCCAAGGCGATCGGTCGCATCATGGGCGCGGTGATGAAGCAGACCCAGGGCCGCGCGGACGGGGGAGCGGTCCAGAAGCTGATCCGGGAGCGCCTCGGCGCCTCCTAACCGGGCCCGTTTCCAACCGGGGCCCCAAGAGCCGCTTGTAACAAGGTGTTACAAGCGTTCCGGTCCCGGTCATACTGAGGTCATGGCCTCGAACGTGGTGATCGTGGGCGGCGGATTCGCGGGCGCGACCTGCGCGCGCCGGCTCGAGCGCCTGCTCCCGAAGCAGTCGGCACGCCTGCAGCTGGTCAACGACGTCAACTTCATCCTCTACACGCCGTTCCTGCCCGAGGCCGCGGCGGGGCTGCTGGAGCCGCGCCACGTGGTGACGCCGCTGCGCGAGATCCTCGACCGCACCTATCTGCGCCTGGGCGCGGTCACCGGCCACGACCCCGCCGCCCGCACGGTGGAGCTGCGCAACCACGAGGGCGAGAGCGAGTCCCTGCGCTATGACCAGCTGATCGTCTCGGTCGGCTCGGTCTCGCGGACCCTGCCGGTGCCCGGGCTGGACAGCCACGCGATCGGCTTCAAGAGCCTCGCCGACGCCATCTGGCTGCGCAACCACGTGGTCGAGTCGCTGGAGCTCGCCAACTCCTCCGAGGACCCCCGCAGGCGGGAGCGGCTGCTGACCTTCGTCTTCGTGGGCGGCGGATACGCCGGGCTCGAGGCGCTGGCCGAGCTGCAGGACTTCGCCGCGGACGCGGTGGACCGCTACCCGCGCGCGCGGCTGCACGGTATGCGCTGGATCCTGGTCGAGGCGACCGACCGGGTGCTGCCCGAGATCGACCGCAAGCTGGCCGACTACGCCCTGGCCGAGCTGCGCGGCCGCGGGATCGAGGTCCGGCTCGGCACCACCCTGGAGTCGGTCACGGCCGAGGCCGCCACGCTCTCGACGGGCGAGACGGTCCCGACCAGAACCGTCGTCTGGACGGCCGGGGTGGTCCCGCATCCGAGCCTCGCGCGGCTGTCGCTGCCGCTGGACGAGCGGGGCAGGGTGCAGGTGGACGAGACGCTGCGGGTGCAGGGCCAGGAGGGGGTCTGGGCCCTCGGCGACTGCGCCGCGGTCCCCGAGCCCGGGCAGGGTGGCGAGGCGCCGCCCACCGCCCAGCACGGCGTCCGGCAGGCGCGCGTGGTCTCGGACAACGTCGCGGCGGCCCTGCGCGGCCTGCCGCCGCGCCGCTACGGCTACTCCAGCCGCACCGCGTTCGTCAACCTCGGCCGCTACAGGGCCGTGGGGCGGATCGGACGCTTCACCTTCCGTGGCTTCGTCGCCTGGTGGATGGCGCGGAGCTATCACCTCAGCCAGATCCCGGGCACGTTCCGAAAGGTGCGCGCCGTGATCGACTGGACGGTGAGCCTGCCGTTCGCGCGCGACACCGCCGAGGTCGGCTCGATCGGGCACCCGCGCCCGCTGCGGGCCGAGGTGTATGAGGCCGGGGGCAGCCACCGCCCGCTCGCGGCCGCCGCCGCACCCGTCGAGGCCGAGGACCAGTAGGCCCGCTCGCGGGTTGGGGGCTTCAGCGCACCGTCAGGTGAGCGTTCCAATGCCCTGCTGCTCAGAACCGCCGTGCGGCTTGGCCGCGTACCCTCGATGTGGTGAGCGGAGGCGGCTACCTCGTGATCGCGATCAGCTTCGGCCTGGCGGCCGGCATCGTCGGCCGCTCCAAGGGCAGCTCGTTCTTCATCTGGTTCGCGGTGGGCGCCGTGATCCCGGTGTTCGGCCTGATCGCCGCCTTCCTGTACCGCTCCGAGCACGACGAGCCCGAGCGCCGCTGCCCCGAGTGCGGCAAGGTGCTGAAGCTCTACGTCCAGGTCTGCCCCCGCTGCGGCACCGACCTCTACCTGCCGGGTGAGGACGAGCCCGTCAGGGACCCGGGCGGCTAGCGCAGCCAGGTGCGGACGATGGCGTTGGTGAAGCCGAGGCCGTAGCGGGCCACGGCCGGCTTCTTGGAGTGCCCCGAGAGGCGCTTGTCCACGGTCACCGGCACCTCCCTGGCGGGGATGCCGCGCTTGATCGCCTCGATCATGAACTCCGAGGTGTGGAACTGCTCCTGGCGCAGCACGAGCTGGGGGAGGACCGTGGTGCGGACCGCCCGGTAGCCGTTGGAGCAGTCGCTCACCTTCGTGCGCGTGATGAACGAGACCACGCGGTTGAAGAACACGATTCCCATCTCTCGTGAACGCGTATTCGCGTCGGCCTCGCCCAGCACGCGGGAGCCGTGGGCCACGTCCACCTCGCCCTCGACGATGGGGCCGACGAGCCTCTCCATCTCCTCGGGGCGGTGCTGGCCGTCGGCGTCGAGCGTGACCACGACCTTGGACCCGGACTCCGACATCAGCCGGTACCCGGTGCGCAGGGCAGCGCCGCCGCCGCGGTTGATGACATGGCGGGCCACGACCGCACCGGCCCGCGCGGCCTCATCCGAGGTCTCGTCGCGGGAGCCGTCGTCGACCACGAGGATCGCCGTTTCCAGGCCGCATATCTCGGCGGGGATGCGGTCGATCACCGAGGCGACGTTGTCGGCCTCGTTGTAGGCCGGGACGACGACCGCGACCTTGTCGCGGAAGCGCTCGGGGAGCTTCGCGCCCTTGAACTCCTCCCACGCGAGCCCCTCGAGCAGGGCCGAGAGCTGCTGGTTCATGCGCGCGGACTCGGTCAGCGCCCGCATCACCAGCAGGAACAGGATGGCGATCGCGAACACCGCGAGGCCCAGGATCCGCTCGCCGTTGCCGCGCTCGAAGGCAAACACCTCGAGCAGCTCGTTCACCAGCTCGGTGCCCGAGACGATCGCCAGCGCCAGCGCGCCGAGGATTCCCAGCAGCACCGCGCCGTTGGAGAGCTCGCGCCTGCGCCAGACCACGAACGCGAGCAGCAACGCGGCGAAGACGAGCCCTCCCGCGCGCAACGCGGTCAGCTCCGAGGGGAAGATCGAGGCGAGGATGATGGGCACGGCGGCGGCCAGAATAGGCCGTGCGAGGGGGCCTCGCCGGGCCAAGCTATGCGGAGCGCGCGCCGAAGGGGCTGAGCGAAAATGGGTGCTGGCCCGCTGCTACCCTGCCGCGTTCTATGCGCGTCCTCATCCTCGGGGGCGACGGGTACCTGGGCTGGCCGACCGCGATGCGCTTTTCGGCCCGTGGCCACGACGTAACCGTCGTCGACAACTTCTCGCGCCGTCGCTGGCATCAGCAGCAGGGCACCGACTCGCTGTTGCCGATCCGCACCCTCGAGGAGCGCCTCGACGCCTGGAAGGAGGTCTCGGGCAACGAGATCGCCTGCCACGTGGGCTCGATCGAGGAAGGCGGGTTCATCGA
The DNA here is from genome assembly GCA_963813725.1 of uncultured Solirubrobacterales bacterium. Taxonomy (GTDB): domain Bacteria; phylum Actinomycetota; class Thermoleophilia; order Solirubrobacterales; family 70-9; genus VGBV01. The sequence goes on along the minus strand of CAWFAI010000017.1, from coordinate 145,765 downwards.
GGGGATCGTGGCCGACACGAAGCCCGAGGCGATCGTCCACTACGGCGAGCAGCCCTCCGCGCCCTACTCGATGGCGAGCGTGGCGAACGCGGTCGAGACCCAGCACACGAACGTGATCGGGACGCTGAAGCTGCTGTTCGCGATGCGGGACCACGTCCCGGACGCCCACCTGGTGAAGCTGGGGACGATGGGGGAGTACGGCACCCCCAATATCGACATCGAGGAGGGCTACATCGAGATCGAGCACAAGGGCCGCAAGGACACGCTGCCCTTCCCGAAGCTGCCCGGCTCGCTGTATCACCTCTCCAAGGTCCACGACTCGCACAACATCCACTTCGCCTGCCGCATCTGGGGCCTGCGCGCCACCGACCTGAACCAGGGGGTCGTCTACGGCATCGAGACCGAGGAGACGGCGATGGACGAGCGGCTCTGCACCCGCTTCGACTACGACGAGACGTTCGGCACCGTGCTCAACCGCTTCTGCGTGCAGGCCGTGATCGGCCGCCCGCTGACCGTCTACGGCGAGGGCGGGCAGACGCGCGGCTTTCTCAACATCCGCGACACCCTCCAGTGCGTCGAGCTGGCGGTCGCCAACCCCGCCGACGCCGGCGACTTCCGCGTCTTCAACCAGTTCACCGAGCAGTTCTCGGTCGGCCGGCTCGCCGAGCTGGTCAAGAGCGCAGCCGCCGAAGTGGACATAGAGGTCGAGGTCGAGCACCTCCCCAACCCGCGCGTGGAGCGGGAGGAGCACTACTACAACGCCGTCCACACGAAGCTGCTGGACCTGGGCCTCGATCCGGCCCTGCTGGGCGACGAGCTGGTGCGCTCGATGCTGAAGCAGATCGAAGTGCACAAGGACCGGATCGACGCCGGCTCGATTGAGCCGCACACAAGCTGGAGGTCGGGGCGCGAGTCCGAGGTAATCGAGTCGCGCTGATCCCGGCGCGGGCCTCTCCAGAGGGAACGGAGGGCGCCCCTCACCGCCTGCGGCGGCGCCGGGCGGCGAGGCGACGACACGGACGCCGGCGGCGACGAAGGCTGCTGGTTCTCGCACTCGCATCGGCGGCCGTGGTCGCCTTCGCAGCCGGAGCCCTAGTCGCGGCTGGTCGGGAAGGGGAGCCCGAGCCGGAGCCGCCGGACGGACCGCTTCCGGGCGGCGCCGAGCGCATCCTTCCCGGGCACCGCGTGATCGCGCTCTACGGCGCCCCGCAGGATCCCGCCCTGGGTGCTCTGGGCGTCGGCACGCCCGGCCAGGCCGCCACGAGGATCCGGCGCCAGGCGGAAGCCTACGACCGCGACACCGTGCCGGCGATGCCCGCGTTCGAGCTGATCGCCACGGTCGCCAACTCCGACCCCGGCGACAATGGCCTCTACAACACGCCGCAGCCCGCCTCGGTCATACGCAGGTATCTGAAGCTCGCGCGGGAGAATGACGCCCTACTGCTGCTCGACGTCCAACCCGGCCGCGGTGACTTCATGACCGAGGTCGAGCGCCTGTCGGAGTTCCTGCGCGAGCCGGAGGTGGGCCTTGCGCTAGACCCCGAGTGGAGTGTGGGCCCCGTGGGCGTCCCCGGCCAGGAGATCGGCTCGGTGGACGCGGCTGAGGTGAACGAGGTCTCGGAGTACCTGCAAACGGTGATCGATCGCGACGGCCTGCCCCAGAAGCTCCTCGTGGTGCATCAATTCACCGACGAGATGATTGAGGACAAGGAGGATCTGACCTCGCCTCCCGACGTCGCGGTGGTTCTGAATGCCGACGGCTTCGGCGACCAGCCCAACAAGGTCGCCAAATATCGAGCTCTGCGCCCGTGGGGTCCGATCAAGCAGTTCCCGCTGGGCTTCAAGCTCTTCTACCAGGAGGACTACAACCTGATGACTCCGGCAGAAGTGCTCGGCCTCCGGCCCCCACCGGACTTCATCGTCTACGAGTAGGCGATCCGGCGGCGGCGCAAGAGCCGGTTCGAGACGCCCTAGCCTGCTCGCTACCATCGGCCCATGCGCGCCGCTGACGCACTGATGGAGGCCCTCAAGGCCGAGGGCGTCGAGAACGTGTTCGGAATCCCTGGCGGGGCGAACCTGCCCACCTATGACGCGATCTACGACGCCGACCTGACCCACATCCAGGCTCGGCACGAGCAGGGGGCGGGACACATGGCCGAGGGCTACGCCAAGTCCTCGGGCAAGGTCGGCGTGGCGATGGCGACCTCCGGCCCCGGCGCCACCAACCTGGTTACTGCGATCGCCGACGCGAGTATGGATTCGGTCCCGACCGTGTTCATCACGGGCCAGGTGCGGACCGAGATGATCGGCACCGACGGTTTCCAGGAGGCCGACGTCACCGGCATCACGCTGCCGATCGTGAAGCACTCGATGATGGTCACCGACCCGCGGCACATCCCCGAGTACATCCACCAGGCCTTCCACATCGCCTCCACGGGGCGCCCCGGCCCGGTGCTGATCGACGTGCCCCAGGACCTCTCGCGCGCCGACATCGAATACGAGCCCAGCACCGAGCCGGTCGACCTGCCCGGCTACAAGCCCTCGACCGAGGGCAACATCAAGCAGATCCGGATCGCCGCCAAGGCGCTCGCCAACTCCATTCGGCCCGTGATCTACGCCGGCGGCGGCGTCATCAACGCCAACGCCTCGGAGGAGCTGCGCGAGCTCTGCCTCTCGGACAACTTCCCCGTCACCTGCACGGTCATGGGCCTGGGCGGATTCCCGGCGCCGCACGAGCAGTGGCTGGGGATGCTGGGCATGCACGGCACCCGCACCGCCAACTACGCGATGGACGAGGCCGACCTGATCGTCTGCGTCGGCGCCCGCTTCGACGACCGCATCACCGGGAAGCTCAGCGAGTTCGCGCCGCGCGCCAAGTTCGTCCACATCGACATCGATCCGGCCGAGATCTCCAAGAACGTGCCGGCGCACATCCCGATCGTCGGCGACGCCAAGCAGGTGCTGCCGAAGCTGACCAAGGAGTACCGGGCGATCAAGGCCGACTCCTCGCGGCTGGATCCCTGGTGGCAGCGGCTGCGCGAGTGGCAGCGCGACTACCCGCTGGGCTACGAGCGCTCCGAGCAGGGCGAGATCAAGCCGCAGGCGATGGTCGAGGCGATGTACAAGGCGACCGAGGGCGACGCGATCATCACCTCGGACGTCGGCCAGCACCAGATGTGGGCCGCCCAGTACTACCACTTCAACAAGCCGCGCCGCTGGATCAACTCCGGCGGCCTGGGGACGATGGGCTTCGGCCTTCCATCGGCGATCGGCGCCAAGGTGGCTTGCCCCGATGAGAGCGTCGTCTGCCTGGCCGGCGACGGCAGCCTGGTCATGACCTGCCAGGAGCTGGCCACCGCCGTGCGCCACGAGATCCCCGTCAAGGTCTTCCTCATGAACAACGGCTACTTCGGCATGGTCCGCCAGTGGCAGGAGCTGTTCTGGGACGGCCGCTACTCCTCGGTGGAGATGGGGCCCAGCCCCGACTGGGTGAAGCTGGCCGACGCCTTCGGGGCCGAGGGGATGCGGGTCGATGACGCGGCCGAGGTCGAGGGCGCGATGCGCGATGCGCTCGCCGCCGAGGGCCCGGTGGTGCTCGACGTCCAGGTCACCAAGGAGGAGAACTGCTACCCGATGATCCCGGCAGGGTCAGTGCCGCCCGGGACATGGTCGGCGGGCCGGAGCCCGAGGGCGCGGACAAGAAGAGCAAGGAAACCGCGTAGATGGAAGCCGGCACCCCCGACCTGATCAAGCTCGAGGACCTCGAGGCCGCGTCGGGCCGCCTGACGGGCCGCAAGCACGTGCTCTCGATCACGACCGAGAACAAGCCGGGCGTGCTGGCCCGGATCGCCGGCCTGTTCAGCCGCCGCGGCTTCAACATCGACACGCTCGCGGTCGGCCCCACCGAGGACCCCGATATCGCCCGCTTCACGCTGACCGTCGACGGCGCCGTTCACCCGATCGACCAGGTGACCAAGCAGCTCCACAAGCTTGTCAACGTGATCAAGATCCGGGACATGACCCCGGCCGAGACGATCGCCCGGGAGATGGCCCTGTTCAAGGTCAGCGCCCCGATCGAGAGCCGCGGCGAGATCATGCAGTTCGCCGAGATCTTCAGGGGCAAGATCGTCGACGTCTCGCGGCGCTCGCTGACGATCGAGGTCACCGGCAGCGCCGACAAGATCGAGGCCTTCGAGCGCATGATCCGCCCGCATGGGCTGATCGAGATGGTGCGCACGGGCGAGGTCGCGATCCAGCGCGCCAAGCCAGACGCCTAGGGCCCCTCCGATGCTCGCCGTCGAGCAGGCGCTGAGCGAGGTCGACCGCGCCATCGACGAGGCCGCAGGCCGCGGGCGACGCACCCTCGCGAGCGCCACCGTCGCGATCGACCCCGTGGACGTCAGCGCCGCCGTGCTGGCCTCGCGGCTCGCGTCCGACCGCTGGTTCTGCTGGGAGCAGCCGGAGAGCGGCTTCGCCCTGGGCGCGCTCGGCTCGGTGCGGGAAGTGATCTCACGCGGGCCCGATCGCTTCCAGCAGGTCGCGGGGGACTGCGCCGAGATCATTCGCGACGCCGCAGCGCGGATCCCGCCAGGGGTCCCCGCGGGCGCCGGCGCGGTGTGGACCGGTGGGTTCGCGTTCGACCCACACGGCGGCAAGGACCCGCAGTGGGCCTCCCTGCCTCCGGCGCTGATGGTGCTTCCCGAGCTGTCGCTGCTTCTGAGCGGCGGGAGCTGCTGGCTCACCCTGAACGCGCTGATCGCGTCCGAGGAGGAGGCCGATCAGGCGCGCGCTGTGCTGCGCCGCCGTCTGGAGGGCCTGCGCGAGGCCTCCCTCGGGCCGCTCGACCCCGCCCCGGCGGGCGGGTCCCAGATCACCGCGCCCCGCCCCCCGGGGCACTACGAGCAGGCCGTCGCGGCCGCGGTGGAGCGAATCCGGGCGGGGGACCTGGAAAAGGTCGTCCTGGCCCGCGAGGTCACGGTCGCATCGAGCGCCGCGCACGAGACCGCTCCGATCCTGGGCGCCCTGCGCGAGCTCTTCCCCTCGTGCTTCTGCTTCTGCGTCGGGACGCCGGAGGCGGCCTTCCTCGGCGCCAGCCCCGAGCTGCTGATCCGGCGGCGGGGGGCGGTCGCCGCCACCGTCGCCCTGGCCGGCTCGACCAGGCGCAGCGCGGATCCGGCCGTGGACGACCATCTGGGTGAGCAGATGCTCCACAGCGACAAGGTCCGCGAGGAGCACGGCATCGTCGCCAGGCGGATCGCCCGGGCGCTGCGGCCGCATTCCGTCTGGGTCGAGGCCGGCGAGGAGCCGACGGTCGTCCGCGTCGCGAACATCCAGCATCTGGCGACGCCGATCCAGGCCCAGCTGGCCGACTCGCGCTCGGCGATCGAGCTGGCGGGCCTGCTGCATCCCACCCCCGCGGTGGGTGGCGAGCCGCGCGAGGCCGCGGTCCCCCTGATCGAGCGCCTCGAGGGGCTCGATCGCGGCTGGTACGCCGGGCCGGTCGGCTGGATGGACGCCGCCGAGGACGGCGAGTTCTGCGTCGCCCTGCGATCGGGCCTGCTGCGCGACCGCACCGCACACCTCTACGCGGGCTGCGGAATCGTCGCCGGCTCGGAGCCGGCCGCCGAGTTGGCCGAGGCCGAGATCAAGCTCGAGGCGCTGCTGCCGCTGGTCTCCGGTTGAGGACGGGAGCGAGCAGCTACCGTGGCCTCAAGGGGAGGCGAGCGCCGCGGCCGCGGCCTCGCTGAGGCGGCGGTGAACAGCCACGTTGCGCGCGCGGTCGAGCGGGACGATCACCACCCGCGCGTCGCCGGCGAGGGATCGCTCCAGCTCGGCAGGGTTCCCCGCGACTGCGACGGAGAGCCCGAACAACTCGGCCGCGCGCCGCAGGTCAAGGCCTGAGGGCGTGCCGAGCAGGGCCTCGAACTCCTCGCTGGGGACGCTCTCGGCCTGGGGGAGGAAGTGGAAGATGCCGCCGCCGCCGTTGTCCAGCACCAGCAGGCGCAGGTTCGGGACCTCGCGGGCGACGGCGAGGCCACCGAGGTCGTGGGCGAATGCGAGGTCGCCCAGCACCGCCCAGGTGCGAGCGCCGGATGCAGCCGCGGCACCGGCGGCGGTCGAGATGAGCCCGTCGATCCCATTCGCACCGCGGTTGGCGATGAAGCGGACCCGGGCGCGCCCAGCCGGCAGGAAGGCCTCCTGGTCGCGCACAGGCATGCTCGATGCGGCCAGGACCTGGTCGCCGTCTCGGAGGTTCCCCGCCAACTCGAGCCAGACGGCCGGCTCATTGCACTCGCTCAGCTCCGGTGAGTCCTCCATCTCGCCGCTCACCGCCTCGCGGACGCGCTCGTCGGCCGCCGTCCAGCGCTGCGCCCACGGCTTCGAGCCGACCGCGACCGCCGCTGCGCGCCGCGCCGCGGCTCCCGCCTTCAGCCGCTCGGCCAGCCCGAGCGCAAGTGCGCCGGGATCGCCACGCACGATCGTCTCGGCGCGTCGCGTCGGCTCCTTCCAGTCGCCGAACGGATCGGCGACGATCTGGCGCAACCCCGGGACGGTGCCCAGCCATTGCCGCAGCGACTTGCTCGTGGGCATGTCGCCGAAGCGGATGATCAGCTCCGGCTCCAGCTCGGACGGGCGCTCTCGCGCGATCAGGTCGTATGCGGAGACCAGGGCGGAGGGCCGCTCCGGGCCCCAACGCAGCTGCGAGGTCGGCTCCGCCAGGACCGGGTAGCCCGCGGCGTCCGACAGCGCGTGCACGGCGGCCGCCAGCCCGGCATCGAGTTGGCGGCCGGCGACGATCAACCCGCTGGGAGCCGACGCGATCCGCTCGGCCAGCTCGTCCAACAGGGCCTCGGGAAGCCGCATCGGAACGCGAGCGAGGGCGTGCAGTGGCCGTTCCCCGCGTCCCTCCAGCGCCAGCGGGTCAGTGGCGCTGACGTCATCCTCGACCGGGGTCGGCGCCAGCGGCTCGCGCCAGGGGACGTTCAGGTGAACCGGGCCCGGGCGCGGGTCGCCGAGCGCGCAGGCGTATGCCCGGCATGCGACCGAGCGGAAGTGCAGCAGACCATCATCGTCGGCCCCGTGCGTCCCCACCTCGCAGAACCAGCGCACCGCGTCGCCGTAGAGCTTCAGCTGGTCGATGGTCTGGCCCGCGCCGATCCCGCGCAGCTCCGGCGGGCGGTCGGCGGTGAGCACGATCAGCGGCACCGACGCTTCGTCGGCCTCGACCAAGGCCGGGTGCAGGTGTGCCGCCGCGGATCCCGAGGTGCAGAGGGCGACGGCGGGGACCCGCGTCGCCAGCGCCGTCCCGAGCGCAAAGAAACCCGCGCTGCGCTCGTCCAACACCACCTCGACCTCGATCGAGGGGTGGCGCCACAGCGCCAGCGCCAGCGGGGTCGAGCGCGAGCCCGGCGAGACCACGGCGCGGCGCACGCCGCAGCGGGCAAGCTCCTCGACCATGGCCGAGGCCAGGGCGGTGTTGCGATTGGTCGGGTCCACGCCGGGAACGGTAGATCAGGCCAGCGCCCGGGCCGCAAGCGCCTCTTCGTCGATCTCGACGCCCAGGCCGGGCTCGGCGCCGATCAGCAGGCGGTCGCCGTCGGCCGGGAGCCCGCGCCCGATCGACTCGCTGAACAGGCGCTCGGTGGCGAGGCCGTGTGCCGGCTCGGCGGCGGTGCCGCGCAGCGGAAGCGCCTGCGCCGCGTGGGCGGCGGCGGCGATACCCACCGGCCCCTCCAGCGCGCTGGAGAGGTAGGTGGGGATCTCGGCGGCGATCTCGAGGGTCGCCGCGATGCCACCGACCTTGGCCAGCTTGGCGTTGGCGAGCTCGCACGCGCGCAACTCGTATGCCCGGCGCGCGTCGCGGGTGCTGACGATGTCCTCGTCGGCGGCGATCCGCACCCCGCTCTCCCGGCGCACCCGGGCCATCTGCTCGAGGCCGTTCACCGGCTGCTCGGCGAGCTCGAGGTCGTGCTTGGCCATCGCCCTCAGGCGCTCGATGGCCACGGCCGCCGTCCATGCGCCGTTGGCGTCCACACGCAGCTGAGCGTCCGTTCCGACGACCTCGCGGACCGTCGCCACCTGGGCCACGTCGCCCGCCAGTCCGGCCTTGAGCTTGAAGGTGTCGAACCCCGCCTCGGACCAGCGCTCGGTGAGCGCTCGCAGCTGCGCCGGGTTGGCCGCCGGCACCGTCGCGTTGCACTTGACGGGCTCGCCTGAATCGGCTCCGAGCAGGCGCCAGACCGGCTGTCCGCTCGCCTTTCCCGCCAGGTCATGCAGGGCTATGTCGACCGCGGCCACCGCCTGCGCTCCCGCGCCGCGATTGCGGCAGCGCGCGAGGGCTGACCAGATGCGCCCCGGCTCGAACCCGACTTCGGACAGGGCCGGCCAGCAGATGCGCTCGATCTCCGCCGCGATTTCGGTCACGCCCGGCCCCCCGCGCAGCGACAGGGATGCGGTCTCGCCGAGGCCCTCCAGTCCCTCGCCTCGCAGGCGCACAAGCACCAGCTCGCGCTCGCGCAACTGCCCGCTCGCCGTCGCATACAGCTCCCTGAACGGGAGGGAGTAGGGAACGGCCTCGAGCGACTCCAGGCGCATGCCGCGATCCTACGAGCGCCCGCTAGGCCGCGAGCACGAGTCCAAGCGCGACCAGCAGGCTGTAGGCGCCGAGCAGCGCCCCAGTGCCGGCCAGCGCCTGGTTCAGGGACGGGCCATCGGTTCGCGTCTGCACGGCTCGCAGCGGTCCGATCGCCAGCGGCGCCGAGAGCGCGCCCAGCATCGCCGCCCAGGGGCCGTCGGAGGCGGCCAGGGTCACGGGCAGCGCCAGGTACGCCAGCACCAGCAGCAGGAGATAGAGCCGCCTGGCCCCCTCGCGTCCCAGCCGGACGGCCAGCGTCATCTTGCCGGCGCGCTGGTCGGTGGCGATGTCGCGGACGTTGTTGACGACCAGGATCGCCGTCGCCAGCGCGCCGACGCCGACCGAGAGCCCGATCGGCAGCACCTCGAGCTCCTCCAGCTGCACGTAGTAGGAGCCGTTGACGGCGACCAGCCCGAAGAAGAGGAAGACGAACAGCTCACCGAGGCCCGCGTACCCGTAGGGCCGGGGCCCTCCCGTGTAGAGGATGCCGGCGAGGATCGAGACGGCGCCCACAGCGAGGATCACCGGGCCCGCGACGGTGGCGAGGTAGACGCCGCACACGATCGCGACCCCGAACGCGACCCAGGTCGCGGCCAGCACGCGGCGGGGCGCCGCCAGTCCCGATGCCGTGACCCGCACCGGTCCCAGCCGCTCGGCGGTGTCGGCGCCGCGCTTGGCGTCGGAGTAGTCGTTCGCGAGGTTCGTCCCGATCTGGATGAAGACGCTGCCCACCAGCGCCCCGATGAAGGCCCCGAGCCTGGGCAGCTCGCCCGCCGCCTCGATCGCGGCGGCCGTGCCGACCAGCACCGGAGCGATCGCGGCGGGCAGCGTCCGCGGCCGCGAGGCCATCAGCCAGATCCTGAGTGGACTCACGGACGCTTGGGGTACTTGGTGAAGTCCGGCTTGCGCCCCTGCTGGTAGGCGTTGCGCCCCTCCTGGCCCTCCTCGGTCATGTAGAAGAGCAGGGTCGCGTCGTGTGAGAGCTGTTGCAGCCCGGTCAGCCCGTCCTCCTCGGCGTTGAAGCTCGCCTTCAGCAGGCGCAGGGCGAGGGGGGAAAGGGCGGCCATCTCGCGGCACCACGCGACCGTCTCGCGCTCGAGCTCGGCGAGCGGTACGACGGCGTTCACCAGCCCCATCCGCAGGGCCTCGTCGGCCTCGTACAGGCGGCTCAAAAACCAGAACTCCTTCGCCTTCTTGACGCCGATGTTCCGGGCCAGCAGGCTGGCGCCGAAGCCACCGTCGAAGCTGCCGACCCGGGGCCCGGTTTGACCGAACCGGGCGTTCTCGGCCGCGATCGTCAGATCGCAGACCAGGTGCAGGATGTGCCCGCCACCGACGGCGTAGCCCGCCACCATCGCCACCACGGGCTTCGGCAGGCGCCGGATCTGGACGTGAAGGTCACCGACGTCGAGCCGGCCCACCCCCGCCTTGGCCACCTCATCGTCTCCCATGTAGCCGTCATCGCCGCGGATGCTCTGATCGCCTCCCGAGCAGAAGGCCTCGTCGCCGGCGCCCGTGAAGATGATCGCCGCGACCTCGATGTCGTCCCGGGCCCGCGTGAACGCGTCGCGCAGCTCGGCCAGCGTCGGAGGGCGGAACGCGTTGTGCCTCTCGGGCCGGTCGATGGTGATCTTGGCCAGGCCCTCGGCGCGCTCGTAGAGGATGTCCTCGTAGTCGCCGCCGCCGTCCCGCCACTCGATCGGCGCGTACAGGGTCTCCTCGGGCGGGGCGTCCTTGTGTCGAATGGGCACAATTCGGACGATAGCCCGGAGGACTTCCCCGATGCTGCTCGACAACTGGCTCGCACAACGCGCCGAGACGTGCCCCGACCGCACGGCGCTGATCGCCGGCGCCCGCGCCATGGACTACGCGACCCTGGAGGCCGAGGCCGTCTCGGCCGCCCGCCGGCTCGCGGGCAAGGGTGTGCGCCGCGATTCGGTGGTCGCGATCACGATGCCGGCCGGCATCGAGTTCGCGGTAGCGCTGCACGCCCTGATCAAGCTGGGGGCGGTAGCCGTTCCCCTCGACCCCCGGCTGGGCGGGGCCGAGCGCCGCCGCGCCATGGGGGATGGGCAACCGGCGCTGACGCTGTCCTCCGCCGAGGACCTCGAGGGCGCCGAGGCCGACCTGCCGCTGCTGGGCGAGATCGACCTGGCCGCGACCTGCACGCGGGTGCTGACCAGCGGCACGGCCGGGACGCCGCGGCCGGTCTCCCTCACCTACGGCAACCACCTCTGGAGCGCGGTCGGCTCGGCCTTCAACCTGGGGGTCGATCCCGCGGACCGCTGGCTCTGCTGCGCGCCGGTCAGCCACGTCAGTGGGCTCTCGATCCTGCTGCGCTCGGCCATCTACGGGACCACGGCGGTCGTGCACGACGGCTTCGACGTCGACCGCGTGGCCGAGTCGCTCGACCGCGACGGCGTCACGATCGTCTCGCTGGTGACCACGATGCTGACCAGGCTCCTCGACGCGGGCGCCGCCATCGAGCGGCCGAGGGCGCTGCTGGTGGGCGGGGGACCGGTCCCGGACGAGCTCCTGGCCGAGGCGCTCGCCCTCGGCGCCACCGTCGTCCAGACCTACGGCCTGACCGAGGCCTGCTCTCAGGTGACCACGCTGTCGCCGGAGGACGCCGAGCGCAAGCGCGGCTCGGCCGGCCGCCCGCTGCTGACGACCCACGTCCGGATCGCCGACGGCGAGATCCTGGTGCAGGGCCCGACCGTGGCCCCGGGCGCCGCCGACCAGGACGGCTGGCTTCACACCGGCGACTCGGGACGGATCGACGCCGAGGGGTTCCTCTGGGTCGAGGGCCGCCGCGACGACGTGATCGTCACCGGCGGCGAGAACGTGGCGCCCGAGGAGGTCGAGGAGGTCCTGGCGGCGCACCCCGACGTGGTCGAGGCCGCGGTGGTGGGACGACCCGACCCCGACTGGCAGAACGCCGTCGTCGCGGTGGTCGTCGCGCGCGACGGGGGAGTGCCCGAGCCCGAGGAGCTGCGCAGCTGGTGCGCCTCGCGGTTGGCGCCGTTCAAGGTCCCCAAGACCTTCGAGGTCGCCGACGAGCTTCCCCGCACCGGCTCGGGCAAGCTGCGCCGGGCCGCGCTGCGCTAGCTTCTCCGGCCCATGGCAGCCGCCGACGAGGGCATCTACTACGACGCCGACGCGGACCTCTCGGTCCTCGACGGCAAGACCGTCGCCATCCTCGGCTACGGGTCCCAGGGGCACGCGCACGCGCTCAACCTGAAGGACTCCGGCGTGGACGTGGTGGTGGGGCTGCGGCCCGACTCCTCGAGCCGCGAGGACGCCGAGGCCGCCGGCCTCGAGGTGCTGGACGTCGCCGACGCCGCCAGCAGGGGCGACGTGGTGATGGTCCTGATCCCCGACGAGAAGCAGGCCGAGGTCTGGAACGCCGAGATCGCCGACGGGATCGCCGACGGCGACCTGCTCATGTTCGCCCACGGCTTCTCCATCAACTTCGACCAGATCCAGCCCCCCGCGGACGTCGACGTCGGCATGGTCGCCCCCAAGGGGCCCGGCCACCTGGTCCGCCGGCAGTACGAGGATGGCCGCGGCGTCCCCTGCCTGATGGCCGTGCACCAAGACGCCACCGGCAAGGCCCGTGAGCTCGTGCTGGCTTACGCCTCGGGGATCGGCGGCGGCCGCGCGGGGATCATCGAAACCACCTTCAAGGACGAGGCCGAGACCGACCTGTTCGGCGAGCAGGCCGTGCTCTGCGGAGGCACGACCGAGCTGGTCCGCGCCGGCTTCGAGACCCTCGTCGAGGCCGGGTATGACCCGCGCCTCGCCTACTTCGAGTGCCTGCACGAGCTGAAGCTGATCGTCGACCTCATGTACGAGCAGGGGATCCAGGGCATGCGCGACTCGATCTCCAACACCGCCGAGTACGGCGACATGACCCGCGGCACCAAGGTGATCACCGACGACACCCGCGAGGCGATGCGCAAGATCCTCGCCGACATCCAGTCCGGCGAATTCGCCAAGGAGTGGATCGCCGAGAATCAGGCGGGCGGCGAGAACTTCGACCGCATGCGCTCCGAGGCCGCCGACCACCAGGTCGAGAAGGTCGGAGGCAAGCTGCGGTCGATGATGCCCTGGATCGGCAAGAAGGACTAGCCGGAGAAGCCGGGCCCCCGGGCGGCGCCCGCTCCGCCCTCGGGCTCGCGGCCGTCGCGGCCGACGTAGCCGTCCTTGCCGCCCACCACCAGGTAGACGACGTCCTCGCTGTCGCTCGGGTTGCGGGTGCTGCGAACGGTCGAGGCCGCGACGCGAGCGGCCCCTCCCTCGGCGAGCTCGTGTTCGCTGCCGTCGCCGAACCTCATCACCAGACGCCCGCGGTGCACGAAATACAGCTCCTCCTGCTCGTCGTGGAAGTGAGCGCCGCTCTCGTAGCTGGGCGGCATCGTGATCACGTTTACCCCGAACGCGGTCACGTCGAGCTGTTTGCGCACCTTCCGGAACCCGTAGCCCTCGCCGAGCGCGTCCAGGCTCGGCGCCACCGAATAGCCCTCGCCCTTGATCACCTGCTCGTCGGTCATCGCCCTAACTCGTGCGGCTCGCGGCCTCGGTCTGGATCTGCCCTGCGGGATCGGCAGCGCCGTCCTCCAGCGAGAAAGGCGGCCAGTCCTCGGTCAGCAGCAGGAAATAGGCGGACGACCGTGTCAGGTAGGCCGCCGCCGAGCGGGCGGGGTTGAAGAGCCCCTCTGGATGCTTGCCGGTGAACAGGATCGCGAACCAGGCGATCAGGGTGACGACGCCGAGGATGATGGCCTGGACGAAGGCCAGGATCATGACCGGGATCCCGATGATGAGGCGGAAGAAGGCCTTCGCCCGGCTGTAGGCGTCAAGGGGCTCGGGAACCCCGATCCGGATCGGGTACCCGGGCTCCTCGGCTCCGCCGAACGGCGGATATTCGTCGGTGAGCAGGTAGTGGAAGCCGTTGACCCGGTTCACCATCCGCAGGTAGCCGCCGTTGAAGTCGTAGAGCTGCTGGGGGTAGCGGCCGGTGAACACCATCGCGAACCAGGCGAGCACGGTCACGATCGAGGAGCCGATGCCGTAGAGATAGGCCACGATCAGCCAGGGGATCGCGACGAACGAGCGGAAGAAGGTGGTCAGGCGGTTGCGTCCCTCGGCCGCGTAGTCGGCTGCGTAGCTGACTGGGTACATGTTCCCTCCAGGCGGTAGGAAGTCGGGCTGTCGGCGCCGGCCCTGCAGCAACCGGGGCGCCGGGCCACCCTACAAAAACGCCGAACCCGAGTCGGGCCCGGGGCGGCGAGGCCCCGGGCCGGCTCGGATCTCAGCTCAAGGCGCCGGCCTAGGCGGCGACGGCCGGAGCGGCGTCCGCGGGAGGCGGGCCGTACTCGTTGTCGCCCGGGTCCCCCTTCTCCAAATAGAAGATCAGCAGCACGATCCACCCGATCAGCGGGGATGAGCCCGATCAGGATCCACCAGCCCGTGCGACCGGTGTCGTGGAGCCTTCTGATGCTCTTCGACAGGTTCGGCAAGATCAGCCCCAGCGAAACGATGATGCTGAAGATCGTCGCGCCGATCGCTGCGTCGAGGATGCTCGCGGCGATTCCGACGATGAACGCGAACAGCACCCACCACCAGAACGACGGCCTCGAGGCCCTGCCGTCGAACTTCGCGTAGTGGTCGAAACCGTCCTTGACGGCCTCCGAAAAGCTCATGCAAGCCCTCCTGTGTTTGGTCGAGACATTGGAACTGCGCCGCGATTCGTGCCGAACGCTAGTCGATGGAGCGGCGCGAAGCCGGGCGCATGGCCGGCGGCGGGCTCCGCAGGCCGGATGACTACCCTTGGTCGCCTTGGCGCCGAATCCGTACATCAAGCAGTACCTGATGACCGCCGGCCCGACCCCGCTGCCGCCACAGGTGAGCCAGGTGATGGCCGAGCCGGTCACCTACCACCGCGCGCCGGCCTTCGTCGAGGTCTACGCGGCCGCCTTGGATCGCCTGCGCAGGGTCTTCCAGACGGATAACCAGGTCCTCTCGTTCGCCTCCTCGGGCACCGGGGCAATGGAGTCGGCGGTCGCGAACCTCGTCGCGCCCGGCGACCCCGTGGCCGTCGCCTCGGCCGGAAAGTTCGGCGAGCGCTGGGTCGAGCTGTGCCGTGCCTACGGCGGCGAGGTGGCGCACCTGGACGTGGAGTGGGGGGAGGCGATCGCACCGGAGCGCCTGGCCGAGACGGTCGCGGCGATGCCGAAGCCCCCGAAGGCCGTGTTCGTCACGCAGTCGGAGACCTCGACCGGGGTCGTGAACGACGTACGCGGGCTCACGACCGTCGCCCACGACCACGGGGCAATGATCGTCGTGGACGCGGTCTCGGGCCTGGGCGCGGTCGACCTGCCCCAGGACGACTGGGGCGTGGACGTCGTGGTCTCGGGCTCGCAGAAGTCGCTGATGTGCCCGCCCGGCCTGGGCTTCGCCTCGGCGAATCCCCGGGCGCTGGAGCTCGCGGCCCAAAAGCCCGGCGGCCGCTACTACTTCGACTGGGCCAGGACCGCCGAGGGCCAGGGCCAGGATCCGCCCAACAGCGCGTTCACGCCCGCCGTCACCCTGTGGCGGGCGCTCGACGTCGCGCTCGGCCTGATCTGTGACGAGGGCCTGCCGCAGGTCTTCGAGCGCCACGCGATCCTCGCGCGCGCGGCGCGCGCCGGGATCGAGGCCCTGGGCCTCGAGCGCTTCGGGCCCGACGACGACGGCGCCAACGTCGTCACCGCGGCGGTGATGCCGGACTCCGTCGACGGCGAGGCCGTCCCGAAGGCGATGCGGGACCGCTACGGCGTCACGGCCGCCGGCGGCCAGGGACGCTTGAAGGGCAAGATCGTCCGCATCGCGCACTGCGGCTACTTCGGGGCCTTCGACATCGTGATCGCGCTGACGGCGCTCGAGGCCGCTCTGGGCGACCTGGGCGCCGAGGTGGAGCCTGGTTCCGCCGCGGGCGCGGCCCAGCGCGTCTTCTCGCAGGCGGGACGCGCACCGGAGCCGGTCGGGTAGCGCGACGACATGGCTGAGCGGTCAAAGGTCCTGGTCAAGGAGCGAATCGCCGACGCCGGCGTAGAGCTGCTGCGCGAGCGCTTCGACGTCGAGCTCGGCCTGGACTGGGACGAGGGCGAGCTCGAGCGCCGCATCGCCGAGTTCGATGGGATCCTGATCCGCTCGGCGACCCAGCTCGACGCCGGTCTGATTCAGAAGGGGGAGAGGCTGCGCGTGATCGGGCGCGCCGGCACGGGTGTGGACAACGTGGACATCGAGGCCGCCACCAAGCGGGGAATCGTGGTCGCCAACGCGCCCGAGGCCAACTCGATCGCGGCCGCCGAGCACACCGTCGCGGTGATGCTGGCGCTGTGCCGCAACGTCCCTCAGGCGCATGGCTCGCTCGCCGGGGGCGCATGGGAGCGCTCCCGCTTCAAGGGGGCTGAGCTGTACGGCAAGACGCTCGGGGTGCTGGGCTTCGGCCGCATCGGCCAGCTCGTCGCCCACCGGGCGCAGGCCTTCGAGATGCGCGTCGTCGGCTACGACAAGTTCGTCACCGCCGAGCGCTTCCGAGAGCTGGGGGTCGAGGGCGTGGAGTCTCCCGAGGAGCTCTACCAGCGCTCGGACTTCATCACCCTGCACCTGCCCAAGACCCCCGAGACCGTCGGCTTCATCGACGCGGACGCCATCGGCGCCATGCGCGAGGGCGTCCGGATCGTCAACTGCGCCCGCGGCGAACTGGTCGACCTGGACGCGCTGCTCGCCGGGCTCGAGAGCGGCCGGGTCGCCGGAGCGGCGCTGGACGTGTTCCCCTCCGAGCCGTTCACCGAGCATCCGATCCTGGCGCGGGACGACGTGGTCGTGACCCCGCACCTGGGAGCCTCGACCGAGGAGGCCCAGGACCGGGCGGGCATCGTCACCGCCGAGCAGGTGACCGCGGCGCTCGCCGGCGGCGTCGTCACCACGGCGGTCAACATCGCGGCGGTGCGCCCCGAGGTGATGGAGGCGCTGGCGCCCTTCGTGCCGCTCTGCGAGAAGCTCGGCCGCCTCGCCCAGGGCCTCGGCAACGGAGCGGTGCACCGCGTGGAGGTCGAGTTCCGCGGGCGCCTGGCCGAGGAGGACACGCGGATTCTCGGCATCGCGGTCCTGGCCGGGATCCTGAAGGACCACACCGAGGAGGCCGTCAACCTGGTCAACGCGCCGCACCTGGCCGAGCAGCGCGGGATCGAGCTGACCGAGACGCGCGAGACCGCCTCCGAGGACTTCACCGAGCTCGTCGTGGTCCGAATCCGCTCAGGCGAGGAGTCCACCGAGGTCGCCGGCACCTCGGTCGGGCCGCGCAGCATCCCTCACCTGACGCGGGTCTGGGGCGACGACTTCTACCTGCCCTTCGCCGAGCACCTGGCGATCTTCCGCTACGCCGACCAGCCGGGCATGATCGGCCTGGTGGGCACGGTCTTCGGCGAAGAGGGCGTCAACATCGTCTCGGCCGCCGTCGGCGCGGAGCCCGAGGGCGACACCGCGGTGATGGCGCTGACCACCGACAACCCGGTGAACCAGTCCACGATCGATCGCCTGCTCGAGCTCGACGGCTTCGCCGTCGGGCGCGCCGTCTCGCTGTAGCCTCGGCCCATGGGTCCTGGTTCCCTAGCATCAACCGCGTGAGGCACGGGGCCAGCATGGGACTGCGCAGGGCCCGGCGCGTGGCGCTTCTCGCGGCCTGCGCCGTGGCCGCGTTCGGCTCAGCCGGCGCGGGCGCGGATCGCTCGATGCTGACCAGCTCGCTCCAGAGCGCGCGGCCGGCCGGCCTCGCCGCCGCCTCCGCCGAGACCACGATCTTCGTCCTTCAGGGCACCTCCGCCGCCAACAACATCAGCGTCTTCGCGGACGCGGGGGGTCGCCTGGTGCTCACCTCGCCGGAAGGCATCCTCGAGCCCGACGGGCCGGCCCCCGAGTGCATCCAGGACAGCCCCACCCAGGTCAGCTGCCAGCCGCAGTACATCGGGGCGATCGCCGGGGACCTGGGCGGCGGCGACGACAACCTCTCGGCCCAGACGACCCTGCCGATCCTGATCGGGATCTCCCTGGTCAGCCAGGAGCGGGCGATGATGGGAGGAACCGGCAACGACCGCATCGTCGGCGGGCTCGGCGGCGACCTGGTCACGGGCGGCCCAGGGCACGACGCGCTGCTGGGCTTCGGCGGCGGTGACCTGGTGCGCGGTGAGGGCGGGCGCGACAGCCTCAGCGGCGGGGGGTCCTCAGACGTGCTGATGGGGGGCAGCGGGCGCGACAAGCTCCAGGGGGGAGCCGCGCGCGACCTCTGCAACGGAGGAGGCGGACACGACACCGCGAAAAGCTGCAACGTGACGAGGAAGGTCCCCTGATGCTGCTCGCCGAGCATCGGCTCCCTCTACCAGGAGGGGATCGTCGATACCGGTCGCGAGCCACAGTTCCTCTGCATCTGCGCCTTCCTGCTCTCCTTCGCGTTCATCCGCACCAGCGCGCACATGATCCGCGCCCAGGTGAGCTGGTGGCCCGGCAACGTGGAGACCAAGGGCGGGCTCCACATCCACCACATGGTCTGGGGCATCCTCGCGCTGCTGATCTTCGGCTACCTGGGCGTGGCCGTGAACCCCGAGTCCCCCTGGCTCGAGGTCGCGGCGATCGGCTTCGGAATCGGCGCCGGGCTGACGCTCGACGAGTTCGCGCTCTGGCTCAACCTCAAGGACGTGTACTGGTCCAAGCAGGGCCGCCGCTCGATCGACGCGGTGATCGTCGCCACGGCGGTCTCCCTGCTGGTGCTGGTGGGCTTCAGGGGCTGGGTGGACGCGGCCGACTCGGTCGAGACCGCCGTCTTCGCGGGGGTCGGCGCGGGCGGCGCTGTCCACATCGGCTTCTTCCTCGTCAACATGGCCAAGGAGAAGTTCGGGATGGCGCTGCTGGGGCTGTTCGTTCCGCTGGTCGGGATGATCGGCGCCCTGCGCCTGGGCAAGCCCCACTCGCTGTGGGCGAAGCTGTTCTACCGGCACGAGAAGCTGAAGCGCTCGCAGGAGCGCTACGCGGGAGAGCGCGGCAGGCCGTTCTGGAAGCGCGGCCCCGAGCTACTCCGCCGGCTTCGCCCCCACGGCGCCCGGGGCGCCAGCGGGGCGAGCGGGACCTGACAGCACCAGCTCGTCGATGATCACCCCGAGCGAGGCGGCGACCGGGATCGCGATCAGCGCCCCCAGCACACCGGCCAGGTTGGCACCGACCACCACCGCGACGATCGCCACCACCGGATTCACCTTCAGCGCTCCGCCCTTGTACATCAGCGGCTGGATCACGCGGTCCTGCAGCTGCTGGTAGGCAAGGAATATCGCCAGCCACAGCAGAGCGTCGTAGGGCTGGCCGTCGATCGCGAGCACGACCGCGACCAGCAGGCCGCCGATCGTGAGCCCGATCAGCGGCACAAGATCCAGGAAGGCGACCAGCAGCGCCATCGGGATCGCGAGGTGGAAGCCGAGGATCTCGAGGAAGATCCATGTGAACAGCCCGGCTCCGATCGCGAGCATCAGGTTGACCGTGACGTAGGAGCGCACGACGGCCGCGATCCGCGTCCCGACGCGACGGGCGCGGTCCCGGTGCAGCCTTGTCCAATCGCCCGGTGCCGCGCTCGAACATCCCCTTTCCCTCCAGCAGCAGGAACACCGTCAGCGTCAGGATCGTGATCGCCGCCAGCAGGTGCTCCAGCACGCTCACGGTCGCGTCGCCGAGCGCGGTGGCTCCGTCGCCCAGCTTCGAGGGCAGGGAGCCGGCCTGCTCGCTGAGCTTGTCGGTGAGGTCGTACTTGTCGTTCAGCTCGGCGAACTCCCTGTTGTCCTCCGCCCAGCTCTCGAAGTCGGTGACGTAGGTGGGCGCCTTCTTCGCCAGCCCCTCGACCTCCTTGATCATCGGCGGGATCACGTGCAGGACCAGGAAGGTGAGCCCGGCGAGGAAGACCGCGAGGGCGCCCAGGACCGCGGCCACCCTTGGCACCGAGCGGCCACTGACCTTGATCTTCTCGATCAGGCCGACCGCGGGATCGAGCGCCAGCGCCAGGAAGATCGCCGTCACCACCCAGCGCAGGGTGGTGCGGGTATGCAGGATCGCGATCGCCAGCAGCACCGCCAGCGCAGCCCAGAACAGCGCCACCAGCACGATCTTGGCGACGGCCCGGGCCTCGATGTCGCTCGCCCGCATCGGGGCCAACTTAGTCCCCGCCCGGGACGGCACCGCGGCGGCTGCGCTACGCTGCCTGGACTTCGATGACCCACCGGCACGACAGCCTGGCGCTTCTCCTTCTCCTCCCCCTCCGGGGGGAGTAATCGCTGGGCGGCGCGACAGCCGCAAACCGAGGAACAGGTCATCCGAAGTCTCCAGAGAAGGAGGACGAGCATGAGCAAGCAGGCGGTGGACCAACCGGATCGCGTCCAGATCTTCGATACGACGCTGCGCGACGGCGAGCAGTCACCGGGGATCTCGCTGAACACCCACGAGAAGGTGGAGATCGCCCAACAGCTGGCGCGCCTGGGCGTCGACGTGATCGAGGCGGGCTTCCCCATCACCTCCCCCGGCGACTTCGAGGCCGTGGAGAGCATCGCGCGCCAGGTCGAGGGGCCGGTGATCTGCGGCCTCTCGCGCACACACAAGGCCGACATCGACGCCGCCTGGAACGCGATCAAGGACTCCCAGCGGCCGCGCATCCACACCTTCATCTCGACTTCGGACATTCACATCGAGCACCAGCTGCAGAGCACCCGCGAGGACGTCAAGGGCCAGGCCAAGGCAGCCGTCGCCCTGGCCCGCTCATACACCGACAACGTCGAGTTCTCGCCCATGGACGCCACCCGCGCCGACGTCGAGTTCACCGCCGAGGTCTGCGCGATCGCCGTCGCCGAGGGCGCGACCACGATCAACATCCCCGACACGGTCGGCTACACGACCCCAGAGGAGTACACGCGTTACCTGACCCGGCTGTATGAGCTGGTGCCCGGCCTGGACGGGGTCACGCTCTCGGTCCACTGCCACGACGACCTGGGGCTGGCCGTGGCCAACTCCTACGCCGGTGTGCTGGCGGGCGCGCGGCAGATCGAGTGCGCCATCAACGGCATCGGCGAGCGGGCCGGCAACTGCTCGCTGGAGGAGGTCGTGATGCTGCTGCGGACGCGCAACGACGAGCACGGCCTGGACACCCGGATCGACGCGCGCGAGCTGGCCCGCACGAGCCGCATGGTCTCGCGGCTGACCGGCTACTCGGTGCCCCCGAACAAGGCCGTGGTCGGCCGCAACGCCTTCGCGCACGAGTCCGGCATCCACCAGGACGGCGTGCTCAAGGAGCGCTCCACCTACGAGATCATGGATGCGACCGAGGTCGGGCTGGACTCGAACTCGATCGTGCTGGGCAAGCACTCCGGGCGCCACGCGCTGCGCGACGCCCTGCAGGACCTGGGCTTCGTGGTCGAGGGCCAGGCGCTGAACCAGGCGTTCAAGCGCTTCAAGGAGATCGCGGACAAGAAGAAGCAGGTGACCGCGCTCGACCTGGAGGCGATCGTCTCCGACGAGATGCGCCAGAGCTCCGAGTCCTACGACCTCGCCTGGTTCGAGGTCGAGGCCGGCTCGCGCCGCGAGCCGCTCGCGACCGTCGCGGTGACGCTGCCGTCGGGCGAGGAGTCGAGCGCGCAGGCTTCGGGTGACGGGCCCGTGGACGCCATCTTCGGCGCGATCCGCGAGGCCGTCGGCACCGAGGCCGAGCTCCGCCGCTACGAGGTCGAGGCCGTCACCGAGGGCACCGACGCGCTCGGCCAGGTGACCGTGGTCCTGCGGGCCAACGAGCGGCTCGCGAGCGGCCAGGGCGTCGCCACCGACATCCTCGAGGCGTCTGCGCGCGCCTACGTGCGCGCTCTCTCGAACGCCCTGGAGGGCGCCGCCATCCGCGAGGCCGAGGAGGCCACCGCGGACGCGGCGGTCGAGCGGACCCCCGGTCCCTGACGCGCAAATAGACTCGGCGGCCATGGCATCCGAGGCACCGCAGGCGGACTCCCCCTTCTGGTGGTTCTGGGAGCGGGGCACCAGCCTGCACACCCACCTCTACAAGCTCAGCCGCGGCCGGATCGGCGGCACCCTCAAGGGCTGCGAGATCGCGCTGGTCGAGAGCGTGGGGCGAAAGAGCGGCAAGCGCCGCACCCATCCGCTGATGAGCCGGCAGGACGGCGAGAACCTGGTGATCGTCGCGTCGAAGGGCGGCATCGACAAGCACCCCGCCTGGTACCTGAACCTGAAGGCGAACCCCGAGACAGCCGCCTGGTGGCACGGGCGCAAGCGGCGTGTCCGGGCACGCGAGACCGAGGGCGCGGAGCGCGAGCGGCTCTGGGAGCGCATGGTCGAGGTCTGGCCCGACTACGAGGACTACCAGCGCCGCACCGAGCGCCAGATCCCGGTGATCGTGCTGGAGCCGTCCACCGGCTGAGCGACGGCGATAGGCTGCTCGCGTGGGCTCGCTCGACGGCAAGGTCACCGCGATCACCGGCGCCTCCTCGGGCATCGGCGAGGCCACCGCCGAGCTGTTCGCCGAGGAGGGCTCCAAGGTGGCGCTGCTCGCCCGCCGCGCCGACCGCCTGTCCGAGCTGGAGAAGCGGATCGAAGACGCCGGGGGCGAGGCGCTCCCGATCGAGATCGACATCACCGACCACGGCAAGGTCGAGGCCGCGCTGGCCGAGATCAAGGGCCAGTTCGGAGCCCTGCACAACCTGATCAACAACGCCGGCGTGATGCTGCTGGGCGCCGTCGAGGGCTGGGACATCTCCCAGTGGCGGCAGATGATCGACGTCAACCTGCTGGGCCTCCTCTACTGCACGCGCGAGGCCCTGCCGCTGATCCGCGACTCGGGCGGGGGCCACATCGTCAACGTCTCCTCGGTCGCGGGACGCCAGGCCGCCTTCGGCTCCGCCGTCTACAACATGACCAAGTGGGGGGTGACCGGCTTCTCCGAGGCCCTGCGCCAGGAGGCGCTCAACTCCAACATCCGCGTCACCTGCGTCGAGCCGGGCTTCGTCAAGACCGAGCTTCACGGCCACAACGAGCACCCGATGGTCGTCGAGGCGACCGAGAAGATGCGCGATGAGATCGGCACCCTGCTGGAGGCCGAGGACATCGCACGCGGAATCCTCTACGCGGTCGGCCAGGCCGAGCACGTGAACGTGAACGAGATCCTGATCCGCCCGACTGGCCAAAAGCGCTGACGAATACGCTTGTACGTGATAGCGTACAAGCCGTGGCCACAGCCGGGACGAGAACTCGAGCAGGCGACCGCGCCCCCGACGCAGCTGCATCCGACGTCGGCGCCCGGGTCCGCGCGCTGCGGGAGGCGATGGACCTCTCGCTCCGCGACCTGGCCGAGCGCAGCGGCGTCAGCGCCCCGATGCTGTCCCAGGTCGAGAGGGGGGAGACCAGCCCCACGCTGGCGGTCGCCTCGCGTATCGCGGCCGGGCTGGACCTGGCGCTCTCGCAGCTGCTGCGGCTGGACGAGGGGCGCCACGTGGCGATCACCCGCTCGGGGAAGGGGCGGGTCAGGCGCAGGCGCGGGCACGCCGTAGAGGAGCTGACCCCGCCGCTGCCCGGCCAGCGAGCCGACGTCTCCATCCACACGCTCGCCGTCGGCGCGGCGACCGGTGCCATGGACGACCCGCCGATGCACGAGCCGGGCAGCCGCGAGACCGCGGTGCTGCTGCAGGGCTCGGTCGACCTGTTCATCGACGGCGAGCGCCACGGGCTGGGTGAGGGGGACAGCGTCACCTTCGACGCCGACCTGCCGCACCACTTCGAGAACAACGGTGACTGCGACGCGAGGCTGCTTGCGGTCGTGGCGGCCGGGTTGAGGCGGGGCTAGGAGAGCTGATGAGCCAGAACGGCGGCCCCAAGAGCCTGTTCGACAAGATCTGGGATGCCCACGAGGTCGACGACGATCTGATGTACGTCGACCTGCACCTGGTGCACGAGGTCACCTCGGCCCAGGCGTTCGACGGCCTTCGGCTGGCGTCGAGAGCCGTCCGCCGGCCGGACAAGACGCTGGCCACGGCCGACCACAACGTGCCCACCGACGGCACGGCTGTCGCGAGGATGATCGCCGATGAGCTCTCGCGCAAGCAGGTCGAGGCCCTTGAATCCAACTGCGAGGAGTTCGGGATCCCGATCTACTCGCTGGGCTCCGAGCGCCAGGGGATCGTGCACGTGATCGGCCCCGAGCTGGGCGTCACTCAGCCGGGGATGACGATCGTCTGCGGCGACTCCCATACCTCCACCCACGGGGCCTTCGGGGCGCTCGGCTTCGGGATCGGCACCTCGGAGGTCGAGCACGTGCTGGCCACCCAGTGCCTGGTCCAGAAGCGCCCACAGACGATGCGGATCAACTACAGCGGCACGTTGGCGGACGGCGTCACCGCCAAGGACCTGATCCTGGCCACGATCGGCCGGCTCGGCGTCGGGGGCATGCAGGGCCACGCGGTCGAGTACGCGGGCCCCGCGATCGAGGCGCTGACCATCGAGAACCGCCTCACCGTCTGCAACATGACGATCGAGGGCGGCGGCCGTGCCGGCATGATCGCGCCGGACGAGAAGACGTTCGAATACATGAGGGGCCGGCCCGGGATCCCGGGGGACTTCGACGCCGCGGTCGCCGCGTGGAGCAAGCTTCCGACCGAGGAGGGCGCGAGCTTCGACCGCGAGGTCGAGATCGACGCCCCGGACCTGTCGCCGATGGTGACCTGGGGCACGAACCCCGGCATGGTCGTCGAGGTGACCTCGAAGGTGCCAGATCCCGCAGCGCTCGATTCACCCGTCGATCGCGAGCTCGCCGAGCGCGCCCTCGCCTACATGGACCTGAAGCCGGGCACGCCGATGCAGTCGATCCGTCCCGAGAGGGTTTTCATAGGTTCCTGCACCAACTCGCGGATCTCCGACCTCAGGGAAGCCGCCTCGATGGTCGAGGGACGCAAGGTCTCGGGCGACGTCCGGGCCATGGTCGTCCCCGGCTCGGCGCAGGTCAAGGCTCAGGCGGAGGACGAGGGCCTGCACGAAGTCTTCGAGTCGGCCGGGTTCGAGTGGCGCGGCGCCGGCTGCTCGATGTGCCTGGGCATGAACCCGGACATCCTTGAGCCCGGCGAGCGCTGCGCCTCGACCTCGAACCGCAACTTTGAGGGCCGCCAGGGGGCCGGCGGCCGCACCCACCTGGTCAGCCCGAGGATGGCCGCGGCGGCCGCCCTCGAGGGTCACTTCGTCGACATCCGGGAGTGGTCCTAGTGCAGCCCTTCGAGATCGTCGAGGGGCAGGTCGCGGTTCTGGACCGCGCCGACGTCGACACCGACCAGATCATTCCCAAGCAGTTCCTGAAGAGGATCGAGCGCACCGGCTTCGGCGAGTTCCTCTTTTACGACTGGTTCCGCTCGGGCGAGATTGAGCTGGAGCCGCACCCCATCCTGGTCACCGGGCGGAACTTCGGTGCGGGCTCCTCGCGCGAGCACGCCGTCTGGGCGCTCGAAGACTTCGGCTTCAGCGTCGTCATCGCCCCGTCGTTCTCGGACATCTTCTTCAACAACTGCACCAAGAACGGGCTGCTGCCGGTGATCCTCGACGAGGCCGAGTGCCGCAAGGTCGCCGGCTCGGGGGAGGCCCGAGTGGATCTCGACGACCAGACGGTCAACTGCGCCGAGGGCGTCTTCAAGTTCGAGATCGACGAACAGATCAAGCACCGGCTGATCAACGGGCTCGACGACGTGGCGATGACCCTGCAGCGCGCGCGAAAGATCGACGAGTTCGAGGCCGCCGGCCGCGCCGACGCCGGGCCGGTCACGACGGCGCTGTAGCCGGCGTTCGGCATGACCGACCTGAACACCACCAGCGACTGGGACGGGAAGGCCTACGACAAGCTCGCCGCGCCCCAGGAGACGTGGGCTCGCCAAGTGCTCGCTCGGCTGCCGCTGAAAGGCGATGAGACGGTCCTGGATGCGGGTTGTGGCTCAGGCCGCGTAACCCGGCTGCTGCTGGAGCGCCTGCCCGAAGGCAGGGTCGTCGGGGTCGACGGGTCTCCCTCGATGATCGAAACGGCGGCCGAGGCCTTCGCAGGCGATGACCGCGTCACGTTGATCACTTCCGACCTGCTGGACCTCGCCCCCGGCCTGCTCCACGAGCACGCCGGTCTGGACGCCGTGGACGCAGTGTTCTCCAACGCGACCTTCCACTGGATTCGCGACCACGATCGCCTCTTCGCCGGCGTGTTTTCGGTGCTTCGCCCGGGCGCCCCCATCGTCGCTCAATGCGGCGGCGAGGGCAACGTGGCCGAGTGGACGGCAGCGGTCGAGGCTGCCTCGTCCGAGGATCCATTTGCCGAGCACATCGGCGGCTTCAGGCCCTGGAACTTCTACGGTCCCGAGCAGACCGAAGCGCGCCTGCGCCGGGCGGGGTTCGTTGAGGTCGAATGCGGCCTGGTGGAGGCCGACCCCGTCTATCCCGACGACAAGCGCGGCTATGTGACCGTCGTCGGCCTGGCGGCGCACCGGGACCGCCTCCCCGAGGACCTGTACGAGCCCTTCGCTGACTCGGTGATCGAGAGGCTCGCGGACCCCTTCGTGCTGCGCTACGTGCGGCTCAACATCGATGCTCGGCGGCCGGCGTGAGCAGCCGCGTCGTCCTGCTGGCCGGCGACGGCATCGGCCCCGAGGTAGGCGCGGCGGCGTCGGAGCTGCTTGCGAAGCTCGGCGGCGTCGAGATCGACGAGCATCCGATCGGGGGCGCCTCGATCGACGCCCACGGCACGGCCCTCACCGACGAGGTGCTGGAACAGTGCCGCTCCTCCGACGCGGTCCTGCTGTGCGCGGTGGGCGGGCCGAAATGGGAGACGACCGACCCCGACGCCCCCAGGCCCGAGCAGGGGCTGCTCGGATTGCGCAAGGGCCTCGGGCTGTACGCGAACCTGCGGCCGGTGAAGCCGCTGCCCGCGCTGCTCGACGCGAGTCCCTTGAAGCGCGAGCGCATCGAGGGCACCGACCTGCTGGTCGTGCGGGAGCTGACGGGAGGCATCTACTTCGGCGACAGCGGCCGCGAGGGCGATCGCGCCCACGACGACTGCGCCTACACCGTCGCCGAGATCGAGCGAATCGCCCACGTCGCCTTCGACGCGGCCGCCGGCAGGCGAGGCAAGGTCACCTCGGTCGACAAGGCCAACGTGCTCGAGACCTCACGCCTGTGGCGCGAGACGGTCGAGCGCGTAGCGGGGGACCACTCGGGCATCGAGCTCGAGCACATGTACGTGGACAACGCCTCGATGCAGCTCGTCTCGCGGCCCGCGGACTTCGACGTGATCGTGACCGAGAACCTGTTCGGCGACATCCTCAGCGACGAGTCGGCGATGCTCACCGGCTCGCTGGGGATGCTGCCCTCCGCCAGCCTCGGCGAGGACGGCCCCGGCGTGTTCGAGCCGGTTCACGGCTCGGCGCCCGACATCGCCGGCAGCGGCAGGGCGAACCCGCTCGCGACCTTACTCTCGGTGGCGATGATGCTGCGCCATGGCCTCGATCGGCCCCATGAGGCCGAGCGCGTCGAGGCGGCCGTGGAGCGCGCCCTCGAGCAGGGGCTGAGGACGCCTGACCTGGGCGCGGGGGAGGGCACCCGCGAGGTGGGTACCGAGGAGATGACGGACGCCGTGCTCTCGGCCATCAATTGATCGGGCATACTTGGTCGCGATGGAGAAGGTCGAGCTGATCTGGAAGAACGGCGAGTTCGTGGCCTGGGACGAGGCCAACGTCCACGTGCTCACGCACGGCCTCCACTACGGGACCGGCGTCTTCGAGGGGGTTCGCTGCTACGACACCGAGGCCAAGGGCCCCGCGATCTTCCGCCACCGCGACCACCTCGAGCGGCTGAAGAAGTCGGCGGACCTCTATTACCTTCCCCTCGACTACTCGCTCGATGAGATCGGCGAAGCGACCAAGGAGCTGATCCGCCGCAACGGCCTGCGCTCCTGCTACATCCGCCCGCTCGCCTTCCGCGGCTACGGCGAGATGGGGCTGTATGCGCAGAGCGCGCCCGTGGAGGTGATCGTCGCGGTCTGGCCCTGGGGCGCCTACCTCGGCGAGGAGGGCAAGCAGAAGGGCATCCGAGCCAAGGTCAGCTCCTGGCGCCGGATCTCGCCGGCCGGCCTGATCCCGCACGCGAAGGCTTCCGGCCAGTACCTGAACTCGATCCTCGCCAAGACCGAGTCGGCCAAGGCCGGCTATGACGAGGCCATCATGCTGGACGAGCGGGGCTTCGTCTGCGAGGGCTCGGGCGAGAACATCTTCGTGATCAGCGAGGGGAAGATCGTGACGCCGCCGCACGTTGCCTCGATCCTGGACGGCGTCAGCCGCAAGTCGGTGATGCAGATAGCCGAGGACCTCGGCTATCCCGTCGTCGAGCGCGACGTTGCGCGCGCCGAGCTCTACCTGGCCGACGAGATCTTCCTCACCGGCACCGCCGCCGAGCTGGTGCCGATCCGCGAGGTGGACGACCATGACCTGGGCGGCCCCGGCGAGATCACCAGGGCCATCCAGGCCAAGTTCGAGGACGCGCTGCACGGCCGCGCCGAGGAGTACCTCGAGTGGCTCGACCCGGTCGGCGAGCCGACCGGAGAGGCGCCGCCCCAGCCCGAGCCCGGCCAAGTCGAGGCCGAGGAGGTCGGGGAGCCATCGTGACTGCTTCCGGGAGGATCGAGCGAATTACGGGGGTCGCGACCGCCTAGGGGCGGTGACCGCGGCGGGCGGCGCGAGCCGTCTCACTTGGGCGGTTGGGAGGCATCTCCCAGGCGCCGGACCTGAACCCCGAACCTAGGAAGTGAACCCATCTATGGAACAGCAAGAGGGACAGCGACAGGTACTCCTCTACGACACGACCTTGCGCGACGGCATGCAGGGACAGGGCATGTCGCTGTCGGCGCAGGAGAAGGTGCGCGTGGTCCGCAAGCTGGACGAGCTGGGCGTGCAGCTGATCGAGGCCGGCTTCCCGGGCTCGAACCCGAAGGAGCGCGAGCTGTTCGAGATGCTGGCCGAGGTGGAGCTGCGGCAGGCATCGGTCTGCGCGTTCGGCATGACCCGGCGCCGCGACGTCGCCGCAGAGGACGACGAGGCCCTCGGGATCCTGGCCGGGGGATTCGCCCCGGTCGTGACCCTGGTGGGGAAGACCTGGAAGCTGCACCTTGACAAGGTCACCAAGGTCAGCCCCGAGGAGAACCTGGCGATGATCGGCGACTCGGTCGCCTTCCTGCGCGCGGCCGGCAAACGCGTCATCTACGACGCCGAGCACTTCTTCGACGGCTGGCGCGACGACCCCGGGTACGCGCTCGAGTGCCTCCGCGCCGCCGCCGAGCGCGGGCGCCGAGAACCTCACCCTCTGCGACACCAACGGCGCCAGCCTCCCCGGCCAGGTCGCCGAGGCGACGCGGGACGTCGTCGAGGTACTTGAGACCCCCGTCGGCATCCACACCCACAACGACCTCGAGTGCGGGGTCGCCAACTCGCTCGCCGCCGTGGCGGAGGGCGCGTCGCTGGTGCAGGGCACGATCAACGGCATCGGCGAGCGCACGGGCAACGCCAACCTGACCTCGATCCTGCCCGCCCTGCAGCTGAAGCTGGGCTACAAATGCGTCACCCCCGAGCAGCTCGCGCGGCTGACCGAGACGGCTCACTTCGTCGATGAGCTGCTGAACGTCACGCCCGACCCCGACCAGCCCTACGTTGGCCGCAACGCCTTCGCCCACAAGGGAGGGATGCACGTGGCCGGCGTCAAAGCCGACGTTCGCACCTTCGAGCACATGGATCCCGCCCACGTCGGCAATCAGCGCGAGATGGTCGTCAGCGAGCTCTCGGGCAAGGGCACCGTGCGGAGCCGCGCCGAGCAGGCGGGCGTCCCGCTGGATGACGAGGAGGCGGCGCGTGCGCTGCGGGCCCTGAAGGAGCGCGAGCACCGCGGCTACCAGTACGAGGCGGCGCCCGCGTCCTTCGAGCTGCTGCTGCGCCGCGAGGCCGGCAGCTATGAGCCGCTGTTCAAGCTCGAGGGATTCCGCGTCATCACCGAGAAGCGCGAGGACGGCAAGGTCCAGACCGAGGCGACGATCAAGGTCTGGGTGGAGGGGGAGCGCTACGTGCGCACCGCCGAGGGCAACGGCCCGATCAACGCCCTGGACACCGCGCTGCGGGACGCGATCACCGACCGCCACCCGCACCTGGCCGACATCGAGCTGACGAACTACAAGGTGCGCATCCTCGACGAGCACCACGGCACGGGGTCGGTGACCCGCGTGCTCTTGGACTCCTCGGACGGCGAGCGCGAGTGGGGCTCGATCGGGGTCTCGGAGAACATCATCGAGGCCTCCTGGGAGGCCCTCGTCGACTCGCTGGAGTACGCCTTCCAACCTCATGCGGAGCGTGATCGTGGACGAGCCGATACCGCTCGCACGACCTGACCTGAGCGAGCGCGAGGAGGAGCTGGTGCTCGAGGTTCTGCGCTCGGGCCGGCTCTCGCTGGGCCCGAAGCTGGACGAGTTCGAGCGCGAGTTCGCGAACTGGCTGGGCAGCGACGACGCGGTGGCGGTCTCCAGCGGCACCGCCGCGCTTCACCTCGGCGTCAGGGAGCTGGGGTGGGGCGAGGGGGACGAGGTGCTGACGACTCCCTTCAGCTTCGTCGCATCGTCCAACTGCCTGCTCTACGAGGGCGCGACGCCCGTCTTCTGCGACATCGACCCCGTCACGCTCAACATCGACCCCGCCGCCGCCGAGGCCGCCGCCGGCGAGCGCACGGCCGGCCTGCTGCCCGTCCATATCTTCGGCTACCCGGCCGACCTGATCGCGCTCGAGCGCATCGCCGACGGGCGCGAGATCCCGATCCTCGAAGACGCCTGCCAGGCACTCGGCGCCGTGGACTCCGAGGGCCGCGCGATCGGCACGGCGGGACATGCGGCCGCCTTCGCCTTCTACGCGAACAAGCAGATGACGACGGGGGAGGGGGGCGTCCTCGTTCCCGCGGGGGAGAAGATGGCCGCGAGCGTGCGAAGCGTGCGCAACCAGGGACGCTCGGCCGACATGTCCGAGATAGACCACCCCGTCCTCGGCTTCAACTACCGGATGACGGACGTGCAGGCGGCGCTCGGGATCGCCCAGGTCGAGCGGCTCGACGAGCTGCTCTCGGCCCGATCCGAGGTGGCGGCCGGCTACGCCGAGGCTCTCTCGGCAGCCGGCGCGGCCGCCGCCGGGGAGGGGGATCCCGACGGATTGGTGCTGCCCTGCGCCGACCGCGGCGACGAGCAGCGCAGCTGGTTCGTCTATCCCGTGCAGCTGCCGAAGGCGGCCGACCGCGGGGCCGTGGTCGAGGCGCTGGCGGCTGCTGGGATCCCCTCCAAGGCCTATCTGCCCTGCATCCACACGATGCCTCCCTACAAGGAGCGATTCGGCTTTGGGGGCGGAGAGTTCCCGGTGGCCGAGGCCGTCGCGGCCCGGTCGCTGGCGCTGCCCTTCTTCGGCTCGATGACCGAGGGGCAGGTGGAGCGGGTATGCACGGCGCTCGCCGGCGCGCTGGGCGACCCCTCCTAGACTGGCCGAGATGACCGATTCCGGACCCTCGCGCTTCGCAGAAGAGCAGGACCCCCTGTTCCGCAGGATCAACTCCTCGATCTCGTTCGACCGGCGTCTGGCGCCGTTCGACATCGAGCAGTCGCGCGCGCACGTGGGGGCGCTGGCGCGGCTCGGCGTGCTCGACGATTCCGAGCAGCGGACGCTGCTCGAGGGCCTCGACGCGGTGGCGGGCGAGCTCGAGCGCGACGAGTTCGAGTTCTCGGAGTCCGACGAGGACATCCACATGGCGGTCGAGCGGCGCCTGACCGAGGTGGTCGGCCCGGTCGGCGGCAAGATCCACACCGCTCGCTCGCGGAACGACCAGGTCGCGACCGATCTGGCGCTGCTGGTCAGGGCCCATTCGGCGCGCGCCATCGCCCTGCTCGAGGAGCTGATGACGACGCTGATCGATCTCGCCGAGTCCCATCGGGACTGGGCCGCGCCCGCCTACACGCACCTCCAGCGCGCCCAGCCGGTCTACCTGGGCCACCATCTGCTCGCCTACTTCTGGATGTTCTTCCGCGACGCGCGACGCTTCTTCCTGGTCGCCGAGTCCACCGGCGACATGCCCGCCGGCTCAGGCGCGCTGGCCGGCCTCAACTGGGACCTGGACCGCGACGCCCTCGCGGCCGAGCTTGGCTTCGACCGGCCCCACCCGAACTCACTCGACGCGGTCTCCAACCGCGACTTCGCGCTCGACTACCTGTATGCGGCTTCTGTCTGCGCGATGCACCTGTCGCGGCTGGGCTCCGAGATAGTGCTCTGGTCCAGCAGCGAGTTCGGCTTCTGCGAGCCCGCGGACTCCTTCGCCTCGGGCTCGAGCATCATGCCGCAGAAGAAGAACCCGGACGCGGCCGAGCTGCTGCGCGGCAAGGCGCCCCGCGTCGCCTCCTCGCTCGCCAGCCTGCTGGGAACGATGCACGCCCTGCCGCTCGCCTACAGCAAGGACATGCAGGAGGACAAGGAGCCCCTGTTCGACGCCATCGACAACCTCGAGGTGTGCCTCGCCGCCGCCGCCCGAATGATGGGCGGGCTCAGCTTCAACCGCGAGCGCCTGGCCGAGGCCTCAGGGGACGAGATGCTGGCCGCCACCGACCTCGCGGACGTGCTGGTGGCAGACGGCGTGCCCTTCCGCGAAGCCCACGGCGTCGTCGCCGGGCTGGTGCGGACGGCGGTCGATGCCGGCAAGCGCCTTTCCGAGCTGGACGACGCCGAGATGGACGGCGTCCCCGAGGGGGCGCGCGAGCGCCTGCGCGAGGCGCTGCGCGAGGGAGGCACGCTGGAGGCGAAGGTGTCGGCGGGCGGCACCTCGTCGGCGCGGCTGGGCGAGCAGCTGGACGAGGCGCGGCAAAGCCTCGCCGACCTGCGCGCGTGAGCGGTGCCGCGACCGGGCGGGGCGCCGCGCTCGATCGCAGCTTCTTCGATCGCTCGGTGCACGAGGTGGCCCCGGACCTGATCGGCTGCACCCTGGCCGTCGGCCCGACCGCGGGTGTGATCGTCGAGACCGAGGCCTACGACGCCAGCGACCCGGCGTGTCACGCGTTCGGCGGCCTCACGGCCCGCAACGAGGTCCTGTTCGGGCCTCCGGGGGTCGCGTACGTCTACCTCTCCTACGGCATCCACAGCCTGCTGAACGCGGTCGCCGAGCCCGAGGGCAGCGCCGCCGCCGTGCTGATCCGCGCGCTCGAGCCCACCGAGGGCATCGAGCTGATGCGCGAGCGCCGGGGCCGCCCGGACGAACTCTGCTCGGGCCCCGGCAAGCTGACGGAGGCCCTGGCGGTGGGACTCGACCTGAACGGCGCGGCCGTCACCGCGCCGCCCTTCGAGCTGCGCGAGCCCGACGGCCCGCGGCCGCAGGTCCTGAGCGGTCCCAGGGTCGGGATCAGCAAGGGCATGGACCTGCCGTGGCGCTACTGCGCGGCGGGCAGCCGCTTCGCGTCGCGCCCCTGGATCGCGCCGTAGGCCCGGCTCGCGGCGTGGGCCCGGACCCTAGAGGCCGGTGCCGCCGGTGCCGCCCGTCGGGGCGGGCGCCGCCGGGGCGCTGGGCGCCGGCGCGGAGTTGCCGGCCCCGCCCCCGCCCGCCGCCGCCACCGGATGAGCCGGAGGGCGAGGAGGAGCTGCCGCTCGATGTCTGCGGGACGTAGCCGCCGCCGCTCGAGGACGAGCTGTCGTCATCGCCGTCGTCCTCGCCGTCGTCATCACCATCTTCCTTCTCGTTCTGGGAGAAGATCTCCTCGCAGGCCTGCATCACCTGGCTCCAGATGAGCGCCGGGAAGGTGCCGCCGTCCACGGGCCCTCCGTTGTACTCGGTCTCCATCGGGGTGTTCGTCTGCGCGTGGCCGACCCAGACGCAGGCGGTGAAGTTGGTGGTGCCGCCGCAGAACCAGGCGTCGCCGTTGTTGTCGGTGGTCCCGGTCTTGCCCCAGGCATCGTCGCTGCCGGTCTGGGCCAGCTCGCCGGTCCCGCCGACGACGTTCGCGCGCAGGATGGTGCGCGTCGTGTCGGCGACGGCCTCGGGGATCGCGCGCATCTCCTTCTGGTTGTAGTCCTTGCCGCCATCGAGGGACTCCCCGTCAGGGAGCTTCACCTCGGAGATCCCGGTCGGGGCCAGGTCCCTGAGCGACTCGTTGGGGCCGGGGCTCGAGTCCAGCTCGCCGCCGACGCGAAGCCCGTCGCGTGCGATGGCGCTGTAGGCGTAGGCCATCTCGAGCGGCGTCACGCCGGGGTCGATACCGCCCAGGATCATGGCGGGGTTGGTGTCGAAGCTCTTGCCGTCGATCCCCATCCGCTCGGCCATCTCGCCGACCTTCTGCGGGCCCTTGCGCCCCATGCCCTGCGGGCCGAAGCCCAGCTCGGCGAAGATCGAGTTGTCGGAGTGGACGGTGGCCGTGGCCAGGTCCGAGGTGCCGTAGTAGGTGTCGTCGTAGTTCTCCACCTCGAAGACCTCGCCCTTCGAGCCCGGGACCGGGAACTCGCGCGGGTAGGAGCCGAAGGTGCTGCCGGGACCGAAGCCGTTCTGGAAGGCCGTGACCAGGGTGAAGGGCTTGAACGAGGAGCCCGGCTGGCGGTGCCCGTTCGTCGCCAGGTTGAAGGGCTCCTTCTCGAAGTCGTTGCCGCCGACCATCGCCTTGACGCCGCCGGTCCTGTTGTCGATCACCACGACCGAGGCCGTGGGCTCGATGCCGGCGAGGGTGTTGTACGCCGCCGACTCCGCGGCCTCCTGCATGTCGAGGTCGAGCGTCGTGACCACGTCAAGGCCGCCGCCGAAGGCCCGGCCGGCCCCGTACTTGTCCACGAGCTGCTGGCGCAGCCAGTCGGTGAAGTAGGGGGAGAGGGAGTCCACCTCGGGCTTCTCGATGGCGGACGCGGCGGGCAGCGCCTGGCGCGCGGCCTCCTCGTACTCCTCGTCGGTGATGTCGCCCTGCTCGTTCATCTTCTGCAGGACCAGGTTGCGCCGCTCACCCGCGTCGTTGGGGTTCGCGCGGGGTGAGTAGGCCGAGGGCGAGGAGATGATGCCGGCCAGCATCGCGGCCTCCTCGGGCGCGAGCTCCGACGCGCAGGGGTCGGCGCCGCCCCGGCCGCAGCCGGGGTAGCGGCTGCCGAAGTAGGTGCGGGCGGCCGCCTCGATGCCGTAGGCGCCCTCGCCGAAATAGATGGTGTTCAGGTACTGGGTCAGGATCTTGTCCTTGTTCCACTGGCGCTCGAGGTGGTAGGCGAACGCCGCCTCGCGGAACTTCTGGAGGATGGTCCGGCTGTTCTGCGCCTCGAGCGCGTTCTTGACGAACTGCTGGGTGATCGTCGAGGCGCCCTGGGTGGATCCCCCGGGCATCATGCCGGCGAACAGGGCGCGCCCGATTCCCTGGTAGTCGACGCCGCGGTGCTCGTAGAAGCGCTGGTCCTCGATCGCGACCACGGCCTGCTTGATGTAGGGCGAGATGTCCTCTGACTCGACCAGGATCCGCTGGTCGTTGGAGAGCAGGGTGCCGATCTTGCGGCCCTCGGAGTCGAACACCTCGGAGTTCTTCGCCTGCGCGTACTGCTCCTTGTTCTCCAGCTGGGGCACGTCGCTGGCGAGCGAGACCATCATCCCGAACACCGCGGAGACCATCGCCAGCAGCCCGAGGCCGACGACGACGATGGCGATGCGCAGCTTCCTGATCTGTCCCGGCTTCGGTCGCCGCGGCCGCCGCGAGCCGATTCGCTTCGGCAGGCGCGGGGGCGGGGGGCCCGAGCCGTCGCCCGCCGGCGCGGTCCTGGGGACCCGGCCGGGGACGTGCTCGCGCAGATGGCTGATGCGCTCGCCCGCGCCGTGCAGGCGCTCGCGCCCGTGGTCGAGCAGCCCGCGCAGTCCATAGACCACGGCCGAGCCGCGGCGGGCGAGGCCGCTCTTCTGGGGCTGGCTCTCGAGCACCGATTCGAAGTCCTCCTCGGGCGCTGGGACCAGGCGGGGCTGGCGGCGTGGCCGCGGGGGC
>CAWFAI010000017.1:0-105000 GCA_963813725.1 uncultured Solirubrobacterales bacterium | reverse complement strand
TAAGACTTCGTGGAGGACCGAACCGACCTAGGTTAAAAACTGGGCGGATGACCTGTGGGTCGGAGTGAAAGGCTAATCAAGCCAGGAGATATCTGGTTCTCTCCGAAATATATTTAGGTATAGCCTCGGGCTATATGCGTTACGGCCGTAGAGCACTGCTTG
Organism: uncultured Solirubrobacterales bacterium; assembly: GCA_963813725.1. GTDB lineage: Bacteria > Actinomycetota > Thermoleophilia > Solirubrobacterales > 70-9 > VGBV01. The sequence goes on along the minus strand of CAWFAI010000017.1, from coordinate 104,838 downwards.
GACTAGGGGCCCTACCAGGTTACCGACTTCAGGCAAACTCCGAAGACCGTTACGTTAAACCCGGGAGTCAGTGTGCGGGGGATAAACTTCGTACGCGAGAGGGGAACAACCCAGATCACCAGCTAAGGACCCTAAGTGGTGGCTAAGTGGAGAACGATGTCCGAATGCCGAGACAACCAAGAGGTTGGCTTAGAAGCAGCCATTCCTTGAAAGAGTGCGTAACAGCTCACTGGTCAAGTGTTCGGGCGCGGAGAATTCAACGGGGCTCAAGCCACCCTCCGAAGCTGTGAGCTCACTTTGTGAGCGGTAGGAGAGCGTTCCGATCTGAGTGAAGCGGTGGCGGAAGCCGCCGTGGACGGATCGGAAGTGAGAATGCCGGCATGAGTAACGAGAGAGTGGTGAGAATCCACTCCACCGATTGTCCAAGGTTTCCTGAGTAAAGTTCGTCTGCTCAGGGTTAGTCGGGACCTAAGGCGAGGCCGAAAGGCGTAGCCGATGGCCAACAGGTTGATATTCCTGTACCACGTTTCACCCGCTATGACCGATGGGGTGACGGGGAAGGCTAAGGGAACCCAGGCGATGGTTGCCCTGGGGCAAGCACGTAGCCAGTCGCGGTAGGCAAACCCGCCGCGGCGCTTACGCGAGGTGCGATGCCAGCTGGCAGGAATGCCGGCCAGTCCCTGAAGCCATGCCTCCTAGAAAAACCTCTAGGCAGGGTGCGACGTGCCCGTACCTACAACCGACACAGGTGGACAGGTAGAGAATACTGAGGTGAGCGAGCTAACCATCGTTAAGGAACTCGGCAAATTCGCCCCGTAAGTTCGCGAGAAGGGGCGCCCCGGTAGGGTGAAGTCCATACGGATGGAGCCCGAGGGGGCCGCAGTGAATAGGTCCAACCGACTGTTTACCAAAAACACAGGCCTCTGCTAAGTCGCAAGACGACGTATAGGGGCTGACGCCTGCCCGGTGCCGGAAGGTTACGCGGAATTGTTAGCGGCTTCGGCCGCGAAGCAGTGAAGCTAAGCCCCGGTAAACGGCGGCCGTAACTATAACGGTCCTAAGGTAGCGAAATTCCTTGTCGGGTAAGTTCCGACCTGCACGAATGGCGCAACGAGTTGGACGCTGTCTCAACGATGGGCTCGGTGAAATTAGAGTCTCGGTGAAGATACCGAGTACCCGCAGAAAGACGGAAAGACCCCGTGAACCTTTACTGCAACTTGATATTGGAGTTCGGAATATCTCGCTCAGGATAGGTGGGAGACTTTGAACCTGTGGCTTCGGCCGCAGGGGAGTCAACCTTGAGATACCACCCTTGGTGTTTTGGGCTTCTAACAGGCTTCCGTGAACCGGGGCCTGGACAGTGCCAGGTGGGCAGTTTGACTGGGGCGGTCGCCTCCTAAAATGTAACGGAGGCGCCCAAAGGTTCCCTCAGCACGGTTGGAAATCGTGCGCAGAGTGTAAAGGCAATAAGGGAGCTTGACTGCGAGACTGACAGGTCGAGCAGGAACGAAAGTTGGGCTTAGTGATCCGGCGGTAGAAAGTGGAATTGCCGTCGCTCAACGGATAAAAGGTACTCCGGGGATAACAGGCTTATCGCGCCCAAGAGTCCATATCGACGGCGCGGTTTGGCACCTCGATGTCGGCTCGTCGCATCCTGGGGCTGGAGCAGGTCCCAAGGGTTGGGCTGTTCGCCCATTAAAGCGGCACGCGAGCTGGGTTCAGAACGTCGTGAGACAGTTCGGTCCCTATCTTCTGTGGGCGTTGGAGAGTTGAGAGGGTTCGTCCCTAGTACGAGAGGACCGGGATGAACGCGCCTCTGGTGTACCAGTTGTCCTGCCAAGGGCACCGCTGGTTAGCTACGCGCGGCACGGATAACCGCTGAAAGCATCTAAGCGGGAAGCCAGCCTCGAGATGAGCTCTCCCATCCCCTTGAGGGAGTAAGGCCCCTGGTAGACCACCAGGTTGATAGGCCGGCTGTGCACCTGCAGCAATGCAGTCAGCAGACCGGTACTAATGGGCCGAGGGCTTGACGGATATTTACGTTTCGCCCTGCATCTCGCCTAGTGCGGTTTTCAAGGTCCACCGAGCGTCTCGAACATTTCGGTGGCGAGATAGCGAGAGGGAAACACCTCTTCCCATTCCGAACAGAGCCGTTAAGCCTCTCAGCGCCGATGGTACTTGGTGGGCAACCGCCTGGGAGAGTAGGTCGCCGCCGGTTCTTCCAAACGCCGCCCCTTCGGGGGCGGCGTTTTCAGTTGTGGAGCCCGTCCTTCGGGGCGGCCCTTTCTATTTCGTGGTCAGTCTCCACTTCAGGGAGTTGTTGCTTCCGTACGTGTCGTTCCCGCTGAGGCCATTAGTCCCAGGCTTTCCGAAGCGTGGGTTGCCCACTCCGAGCGGGCCGTGGAAGTAGTGCGTGAACGGGGCCGAAATCCCCGGCGCTGGAGCCGCTCAAGCAAGTCACCGTGCCCGGGAAGGTGATGTTGGAGCCATACGTGTTGCCGCCCATGACCGAGTATTTCCACTGCTTGCCCTTGGCCCAGAAGAACAGCGCGAAGTCGAAGTCCCCGAAGAGGCCTCTCCTCGGCACCGGGCTCGTCTGGTCGGCGACGACGAATCGGCCTTCCGCGCACTGGTCGATGATCTGGAAATGAACCGAGCCCTGGTAGGTGGTGCTCACGGTCAGCGATCCGCCTTTTTGGCTGTACTCGACCCTGGCGAAGTTGCTGCGGTTCTTCTCCAGGTCCACCTCGGCGCTGTAGACCTGCGGTCCGTAATGCCCCGAGACCGAGAGGTGGTAGTTCTCGGGCGCGCACTTCCACAGCGCCTTCTTGCACTTCTTTTTCTTCTTCGATGCGGCAGCGGTCGGCTCACCGTTCGAGCCGCTCACCGTGCCCACTGCGCCGATGCTCAAGGCCGATACGAGCAGCGCGCAGGCGAGGGACCACCGCCATCCACCTGCTCGGGTCGCGATCGTGAATCGCATGGATCCTCCCCTCCGGTCGCCGTGACAGGCATCATGGCAGGCTGGACCCTCATAAGCCAACGAAAGGGACGAACGTGATCGGAGCAATCATCCTCGGCATCCTGGCCGGCTACCTCGGCCGCGCGATCATGCCCGGCAAGCAGGAGTTCGGCTTCTTCATGACCGCGATCCTCGGGATCGTCGGCGCCCTGGCCGGCTTTTTCATCTTCACCGAGCTGCTCGGCATCGGCGACAGCGAGGCCTTCGACCTCGGCGGCCTGCCCGGCGCCGTCATCGGCGTGATCATCGTCCTCTTCATCTACGACCGCGTCAGCCGCTAGCCCAATCGAACCCCACACCCGGGACCGGCGCGCCCGCAGAGGCCGGCGCGGTCGAGCGCCTGCTCGCTTGGGTCCGCCTGCTCGCGGATGGCGTCGGCCCGCGGCGGCCCACCAGCGCCGCCGAGCGCATGGCGGCCGAGCGCGTCCGCGATCGTCTCGCCGAACGCGGCCTCGAGGCTGAGCTTCAGCCGTTCCGCGGCTATTCCACGTTCGCCGCGCCCTTCGCGGTCATCCTGGGGCTGGCGGTCGCTCCTGCGCTGCTCGCGCGTCGCAGGCGCCTGGCCCGCTCGGCCCTGGCCGTCGCCTCGGCGGCGGGACTGGCCACCGAGGGCGGCCTGATCAGGACACCGCTCTCGGACCTGCTCTCGCGGAGACCGAGCCAGAACCTCGTCGCGACGGTCGAGCCGAGCGAAGACGTCAGGCGAACCGTATGCCTGGTCTGCCACCTGGACACCTCACGCAGCGGGCTGATGTTCGACCCGCGCTTCGTGCGCCACCTGAACACGTGGCTACTCGCGCAGGCCGCCGCCTGCGTGGCACAGGCAACCGAGCCACTGTTGGGGCGCTTCGCGATCGGTGGCCGCCTGATCGCGGCGGCGCGCGCTCTGCTCGCCGTCGGCCTGGGCCTGCTGGTCGAACGCGAGCTGCGCGGGGAGGACGTGCCCGGCGCCAGCGACAACGCCTCGGGGGTGGCGGTCGTCTCGGAGCTGGGACTCGAGCTCGCCGCCTCGCCGCCGGAGCACACCCGGGTCATCCTGCTGATGACCGGTTGCGAGGAGGCCGGCCTGCTCGGCGCTCAGGCCTTCCTGCGCTCACGCGAAACGACCGGTTGGATGTTCTTGAACGTCGACAACGTCGGCGGCCCAGCGACCCTCCGCTACACCCTCAGAGAGGGCATGGCCACGAAGTGGGACTGTGACCCCAGCCTCGTCGGGATCGCGGCCGCCATCTCACGCGACCGGCCCGACCTGGGCCTGGCGCCCAGCGAGGGCCCGATCGGCCTCACCTACGACGCCACACCGGTGCTCGCCCGCGGCGGCCGCGCCATCACGCTGGTCGCCGGCGACGACGGCGTCATCCCCAACTACCACTGGCCGAGCGACACTCCCGAGAACCTCGACCCGGACAGCATCGGCCGGACCCTGGAGGTCGCGAGGGAGATGGTCGTTGCGATCGAGCGGGGCGAAGCGGACTAGGCCGCGAGCCGCTCGGGCACGCCCGCGCGGTCGTGCTGAGGGTGCGGGGCACCCGAGGCGAGGCCCACGGCCACCGGACGCGAAGCGGAGGAGGCCGGTGATGGGATCCTGCGCTCGCACTCGCGGACGGGCACGGGCTCGATCCCGTACTCGCCCAGGGTGGCGAAGTCGACGACGATGTCGGCGGCGTCCAGGAGCCGCTCGCGGATGTCTATGAGCTTTGTTGTCATGGCCGCCAAGCTAGGCGCGACCTCGGACGGAAGGCGCCGATTTGCAGGGAAACCTGCAGCGAGGGCCGGGCTCTAGCGGCCACGTCGCCCGAAGGCGTGTCCCGGCGGCAGCGCGGCCGCCAGCTCAGCGACTATCTGACCGCGCCCCGGACGGTCGCGCTCGCTGACGATCTCGGGCGGCCTTCCGAGGCGTCGGCTGCGAGAGACGTTGGGCCTGCCGTCCCCACCGCGGTCGCTAGCCGGCTGCGCTCTGGCGCCGCCCTCGCGCTCCAGGCGCTCGATCCGGGTGACGACCACGTTCGTGGTCCCCTCGCGATGCTCCAGGCGGCCGTGGGCGATCACGAACCCGGCGGTCCGCACCGCCAGCCGGCAGCGCTCGGCCACCGGCGGCGGCACGACCAGGTTGATGACGCCGTGCTCGTCCTCGAGCAGCATGAAGACCACGCCCTTGGCGGTCGCAGGGCGCTGGCGGGCCGTCACCATCCCCGCCACCCTTATCGCCGCGCCGTCGCGAGTCCCCTGGATGTCCGCGCTGGTGACAACGCGTGGATCCAGCTGCGGGCGCAGGAGCTCCATCGGATGCTCGTCCAGCGTCATGCCGGTCATCCGGTAGTCGGCCACCGCCCGCTCCCAGGGCCCGAGCGGGGGCAGCGGGGGGAGGGGGCGCCGTCCAGCGCCAGCGCCAGCTGGGTCCCGTCCTCGCAGCGCGCGGCGCGCGAGGCCGCCCCGGCCTCCCACAGCGCCGGCCGCCGGTGCGCGCCATCGGCGATCGCCATCGCCTCGGCGGCCGAGCCGAGGGCCTCCGCCCGGCCACCGGAGCGCTCCAGCCGGTCGCAGGCACCGGCCCAGGCCAGCCGCAGCAGCGCCGCCCGAGACGCTCCCGAGCGGCCGGCCAGGTCAGCCAGGTCTCGGTAGGCGCCGCCCCGCCGTCGCTCGGCGATCACAGTCCGGGCGTCCTCCTCGGCCACCTCGGCGACGTAGCCGAGGCCGACCCTGACCGGCGGTTGCCCGGCCGACCCCGTCGCCGCCCCGCTCGTCTCGACCGCGCAATCCAGTCCGCTCGCGTTCACGTCCGGCCCCAGCACCTCGAGCCCCCGCCGCTGGGCCTCGTGCACGAGCGCGTCGGGCGGGTAGAAGCCCATCGGCTGCTCGTTCAGCAGCGCGCACAGGAACTCGGACCGGTAGTGGACCCGCAGCCAGGTGGACTGGTAGGCGAGCAGCCCGAACGCCGCCGAGTGGGACTTGGGGAAGCCGAAGCCCGAGAACCCCTCGATCTGGCCGTAGACCCGCTCAGCGACCTCCTGGCCGACGCCGCGCTTCATAGCCCCGTCGATGAAGCGGCGGCGATAGCGCAAGATCGCCGCCTCCGATCGCTTGCGGCTCATCGCACGCCGCAGCCCCTCGGCCTCCCCGACCGAGAACCCGGCCAGGGCCATCGCCACCTCCAGCACCTGGTCCTGAAAGACGATCGCGCCCAGGGTGTCGCGCAGCGCCGGCTCCAGCGAGGGATGTTCATAAGGGACTTCGAACGAGGGATCAAGCCGCAGCCGCTTGCGCCGGTCGATGTAGGGGTGGACGGCGCCTCCCTGGATCGGCCCGGGCCGCACGATCGCCACCTGCACCGTGAGGTCGTCGAGGTTCGCGGGCAGTGTGCGGGGCAGCATCTGCATCTGCGCGCGGCTCTCGATCTGGAAAACGCCCGTCGTCTCGGCGCGCTGGATCGCTCTCCACACCTCGGGGTCGTCCAGCGGGATCCGCGAGAGGTCGATGCGCTCTCCGCGCGAGCGCGCGACCTCGTCCACGCAGCGCTCCACCGCCGACAGCATCCCCAGTCCCAGCAGGTCGATCTTGAGAAAGCCCGCATCGGCGCAGGAGTCCTTGTCCCACTGCACCATCTGGCGGCCCTCCATCGCCGCCGGCTGCACCGGGCACAGCTCCACCAGCGGCCGGGTCGAGATCACCATCCCGCCGGGATGCTGCGAGAGGTGGCGCGGCAGCCCAGCGATCTCCGGCAGCAGCCGCGCCAGCGCCCGCCAGCGCGGCGAGCGCGCCCGCCGCTCGCCCAGCACCTGCTCGATCCGCTGCCCGGCGTCGGCCCCCTTCTCGTAGACGTCCACCGAGCGAGCCAGCCTCTCGACCTCGCCCGGCGGCAGCCCCAGCGCCTTGCCGAGGTCGCGCACCGAGCCCCGCGCCCGGTAGGTGGAGAAGGCGGCGACCAGGGCGGAGCGGTCGCGCCCGTGGCGCTCGTGTACCCGGGGGATCAGCTTCTCGCGGATGTCGCGCGGGAAGTCGAGGTCGATGTCCGGGACGTCGGTCAGCTCCTCGTTCAGGAAGCGGCCGAGGAAGAGGTCGTTGGCCACCGGGTCGATGTGCGAGAGCCCGGTCAGGTAGCAGACGATCGAGCTGACGCTGGAGCCGCGGCCCCGGCCGGGCGGCAACAACCGCCGCGCCGAGTCGGCGTCGCGAACCTCCAGCGCGACCTCGCGCGCCAGCTCCAGCATCTCGTGGTGCAGCAGGAAGAAGCCCGACAGCCGCAGCCGCCGGATCAGCGCCAGCTCCTCGGCCAGCCTCCGCTCGGCCTCGGGGCGATGCGGGGAGGAGGCGGGATAGCGGTCTTCCAACCGCGCGCGGCAGAGCTCGCCGAGCCGCCTGTCGGCGGTGGGGTCCTCGGCGCCGGGATAGCTGTAGCCGAGGTCGCGGGTGAGGTCGAAGCGCAGGCGCTCGCGCGCCAGCCGCAGCGACTCCGCCACCGCCCCGGGGTGGTCGCGGAAGCGCTCGGCCGCCTCGGGCGCTGAAAACAGCGCCGAGCTGGAGTTGCCGCGCCGCATCCCCTCGGTCTCGTCCAGCGTCGCGCCCAGCCGCACCGCCACCAGCGCGTCCTGCAGCGCCAGGCGCGAGCGGTCGTGGGCGTGGGCGTTGCCGGTCGCCGCGCAGGGCACCCCGAGCCGCTCGCCCAGCTCGCCCAGCCAGCGGTTGCGCGCCCGGTCGCGCCGCCACAGCGGCCTCTGCAGCTCCACCCGGAAGCGCTCGGGCCCGAAGGCGTCCAGCAGCCGCCGCGCCATCGCTTCGGCCCCGCGGGGATCGCCTCGCTCCCAGCGCCCGGCGACCGCGCCCTCACCGGGGCAGCCGGAGAGGCAGACCAGCCCCTCGGCGTGAGGCGCCAGCTCTTCGACCGGCAGCGAGGGGGGCAGCGCCTCCCTCGTTCCCTCGCCCTCGCGCGTGCCCTCATGCGCCCTCGTCACGAGCCGGCAGAGGTTCCTCCACCCGGTCGCCGACTCGACCAAGAGGGTGATGTGCGCGCTCGCCTGCCGAGCGCCCTCGTCCACCACGGTCAGCTCCGCCCCGTGGATGGGCCGCACCCCGATCCCCGCGCAGGCGTGCGCGAACTCCATCGCCCCGCAGACGTTGTCGTGGTCGGTCAGGGCGAGCGCCTCCAGCTCCAGGTCAGCGGCGGCGGCGGCCAGCTCGGCCGGGTCCGAGGCGCCGTCGAGGAAGGAGTAGGCCGAGTGGCAGTGCAGCTCCGCGTATGCGCCCGGGGCGGTCATGCGCGCTGGCGGAACCAGCGGCCGTCCTGGGGCTCGGTGAAGACGACGACGTTGCTGCCGTCCTCCAGCACCAGCTCGAAGTAGCGGCGCCGCAGCGGCCGGCGGGTCCACCAGCCATCCTCGACCAGCCACTCCTCGCGCACAACGCTGACCGCGAGCCGGCCCACGGCCCGCGGCCGTCCGTCGGCGCCGACCTGGACGGGGATCGGCCAGGGCTTGTTGATCCGGCCGCTCACGCCGGCTCTTCGGGGAAGGGCATCAGGGCCTCGCGGCGCTCGGGCACGCGCGAGTCCGGGTCCACCTCGAGCACCCGCAACACCGCCTCGCTGCCGCCCGCGGCGCGGGCTTGGCGCACCGCCTCGCCGATGCGCCGCCGGCGCTGCTGCTCGGGGCTCGCCAGCGACAGCTGTTCGCCCGCCGCCGGTCCCAGCGCCACCGCCTCCAGCCGCATCACGGCCGCAGGACCCGGCAACTGCTCAAGCAGGGGGGCGAGCGCCAGCAGCAGCCGCTCGCGCTCGCCGGCCGCGGTGCGCAGCGCCAGCCGCCGACGCCAGCCGCCGCCGGCGGCCAGCCGCGCCGAGAGGCGCAGCGCGCGCACCGTCCTGCCCCGACGCGCGGGGTGGGCCAGCAGCCGCGCCACCAGCAGCTCCAGGGCCCGCTGCAACTGCTGCCCCGAGCCGGCGTCGGGGAGCTCCAGCTCGACCGCCAGCGACTGGTGAGGCACCCGCGGGCGCAGCGGGTCGTCCTCGCCCCTGGCCAGCCTCAGAGCCCGAAGCCCGAGGGCGCCGAAGCGGTCCGCCACCGCGTCCCGCGGCAGGTCCGCGAGCCGGCCGAGGGTGCCGATCCCGAGCCGCTCGAGGTCGTTGGGCAGGTCGTCCCCGTCGGCCAGCCGCCCGCTCAAGAGCGCGACCGGCAAGGGGGAGAGGAACCCCCGCGCCGCGGAGCCGGGGATCACCCTGGCCGGCGCCCGCCCGCCCGCGCCGTTCACGCTGCCCGCCGTGACCGCGGCGGCATAGGCGCAGAAGCGCACCGGAGCCGCCGCCAGCAGCAGCGGCACCCCCGCATCGGAGCGCGCCCTCGCCAGCACCGCCTCGGTGCCGCCCCAGAGGCCGCGCAAACCGGCCACCTCGAAGAAGGCCTCGCCGGCGCGCTCGGACTCGACCTCGGCGCCGATCCCCTCCAGCCGCTGCAGCACCCCCTCCCAGGCGCGCTCGGCGCGCTCTGTGTCGGGCGGCACCAGCCCCAGCTCCGGGCAGCGCGAGAGCGCCTCGCCGAGCCTCATCCCCGCCCGCACCCCCAGCCGCTCGGCGGGCTCGCTGACCTCGCCGATCAGCTGCGCGGCCCCGGGCTCGGGGGCGAGCGCGACCGGCGCTCGCAACTGCCCCACCCGCCCCTCGAGCGCGGTCAGGAGGCGAAAGCGGGGGGCGAGTGCGCATGCGACCGGCATCGAACATATGTTCGTATATGTCGGGCGATCCGTCAAGGGCCGAGCCGCCGCGAGCCCACCTGCGGGGCCCGCGGAGGTTTGGACCTGCGTTCGCTGGGCAGTCAGTACCCATGCTGATCGCCGGAATCATCGTCTTCTGCATCATCCTGCTGGTGCTCGCCTTCCTGGCGCCGCGCCTCTCACGCCACTTCCAAAAGGCGGGGGACAAGCCGATGCAGGTGGGCGAGAACATCGCCGACAAGGCGCCCGGCAAGGCCGGCGACGTGCTCTCCAAGCCCTTCGAGTCCTCTCGCAAGGCGATCAGCAAGAGCGGCGCCAAGGGCCGCGAGGGCCGCGCCAAGGCTCCCGACTGATCCATCCTTCCGCGGCTCCGCGGCTCCTGCGCGGCTCTAAGCTTTGGCGATGCCCAAGAGGGACCGCAAGGAGCGGTCGACCGAGGAGCTGAAGCGCGTCCAGCACGAGCGCACCACCGACGAGCACCGCGCCATAGATCAGTCGGTGACCAAGGACGAGGCTGACCAGCACAAGCGCCGCGCCGCCAAGGCCGCCTACCTCGAGCGCAAGCTGGCCGAGCGCGAGCGCTCCGAGCGCCGCGCTCGCGGGAAGGACGATTGAGGGGCCGCAGGTTGAGGGACGAGGGTTGATCAAGCTCTACCGCGGCCCTCTTTCGACCAACGTCGAGCGTGTCGCCCTCGCGCTTGCGCACAAGGGCCTGGAGGTCCAGTCGATCGAGATCGACTGGGACGACCGCAGCCCGGTCGAGGAGGTGAGCGGCCAGGGCCTGGTCCCGGTCATCGACGATGCCGGCGAGGTCGTGAGCGACTCGGCGACGATCCTGCGCTATCTGGAGGAGCGCTACCCCGAACCTCCGCTCTTCCCCTCCGATTCCGCCCGCCGGGCCGAGATGGATGTCTTCATCGACTGGTTCAACGAGGTCTGGAAGCGCTCGCCGAACACGATCGAGGAGGAGCTGGATGGGAACGCCTATCCGGCCGCGATCGCGCACCACTCGGAGCTGATGGCCGAGCGCCTGGATCTGTTCGAGCGGATGCTCGACGGCCGCGATTACCTGATGGGCGACGAGGTCTCGGCGGCCGACTTCGTCGCCTTCCCCTTCGTCAAATACGCGGCGATCCCGATGCAGCCCGGCGATCCCGAGCCCTTCCACAAGGTGCTCGACGACCACCAGCAGCTGGGGGAGCAGCACTCCCGGCTGCGGGCCTGGATCGAGCGCATCGACGCGCTGCCCCGCGTGTAGGCAGCGTGCGACTAGCGATCATCGCCGACACCCACATGCCCCGTGGGGATCGCCGGTTGCCGGACCGCTGCCTCGCCGAGCTCGATGCAGCGGACCTGATCCTGCACGCGGGGGACTTCACAGAACGCGAGGTGCTCGCCGCGATCGCTGAGCACGGACGCGTGGCGGCCGTCCACGGCAACGTCGACAGCTCCGAGCTGCGGCGCGAGCTGCCAGAGAGCGTCAGCCTCGACGCCGGCGGCGCCACGATCGCGATGGTCCATGACGCGGGTCCCGCCAAGGGACGGCTCGAGCGCATGCGTGCCGGCTTCCCGGAGGCCGACGCCGTCGTCTTCGGCCATTCCCACCTGCCGCTGCACTCAGAGCGCGACGGCTTCCAGATCTTCAACCCGGGCAGCCCGACCGAGCGCCGCCGCGCCCCGAGCCGCTCGATGGGGATCGCCACCGTCGAGGGCGGGACGGTCGCCTTCCGGCACCTGGACCTCGATTGAGGCCCGCAAAGGCGGGCTGGAAGAATCCAGGTGTGAGCCGACGAGCCTCAATCGCCCTTGCGGCGGCCGCGGTCCTGGCGAGTGCCGCGCTGGGCTGCGGCGGCGGCGAAGACGGGGGCGATGAGTCCGAGATCCCGGGCGGCGCCGACCAAGAGGAGGCGAAGGTGATCGAGGACTGGGCCGCGGCGCTGCGCGAGGGCGACGTCGAGGCCGCCGCCGAGTACTTCGAGCTGCCCAGCGTCGCCCAGAACGGGACGCCCCCGCTGGAGCTGGAGAGCCGCGAGGACGTCGTCCGCTTCAACCGGGCGCTCCCCTGCGGCGCCGAGCTGGTCCGCGCCGAGGAGGACGGCCGCTTCACGGTCGCCACCTTCGAGCTGACCGAGCGGCCCGGCCCGGGAGAGTGCGGCGCCGGGGTCGGCACCCAGGCCACCACGGCGTTCGTGATCGAGGACGGCCTGATCACCGAATGGATCAGGGCCGCAGAGGACCTCCAGCCAGAGCCGCAGTCGACGGACCCCGTCGTTCGCGGCTTGCAGGGGAAAGCCCTCCACGCTTAGGCTTCCTCGGTGGCCGAGGTCGAGGTCAGCGGCATCCGCATCTACTACGAGGAGCACGGCGAAGGCGAACCCATCCTCTGCATCCACGGTGGGGGCAGCACGGCGCTGATGTGGGAGGACGCGGTTCAGGAGCTGGCGCCAGCTCGGTCGGGTGATCGCCTACGACCGGCGCGGGTGCACGCGCAGCGAGCGGCCCGAGCCCTACGAGAGCACCACCGTGGCCGAGCAGGCCGACGACGCCGCCGCGCTGCTGCGGGCGCTGTCGGCCGGTCCGGCGATCGTGATCGGCCGCAGCTACGGGGGTGCGGTGGCGGTCGACCTCGCACTGCGCCACCCCGAGCGGGTGCGCGCCCTCGCACTGCTGGAGGGAGACGCGCTCGGCCTGTCCCCTTCGGGCCTCGAGTGGACCAGGAACCTGCGCGACCACCTCCGGCGGGTGGCAGCCGAGGACGGCGTGGAGGCTGTCTACGAGGCGCTGATCGAAAAGGTGATCGGGGAGGGGACCTGGAGGGCGTTCCCCGAGGAGGTCCGCGAGGTCCTCGGCGCCAACGGCCCGCCTCTGCTCGCCGAGCTCGCCTACGTGGAGGAGAAGATGCCCGGGGCAGCCGAGTTCGCCCGGATCCAGCAGCCCGCCCTGCTGGTGGCCGCGACCGACTCGCCTCCCGAGCAGCGCGAGATGACGGAGGCGATGGCGCGCGCGCTGCCGGACGCCCGCACAGCGCAGCTGGCCGGCGGGCACCTGATCGACCCGGCCGCCCCCGAGGTGCTGGCCTTCGTTCGCGAGACGATCGAGGCGGGCTAGGAGGGTGCGGCGCGCACCCGCTCGATCACGGCGTCGGTGAACTCGGTGGTCGAGGCGTGGCCCTTGAGGTCGGGGGTGCGAACGCCCGCGGCGGTCGTCTCCATGACGGCGTCGTAGACGGCGGCCGAGGCGCGGGCTGCGGCTCGTTCGCCGCGCTCGCCGGCGAAGCCGAGCAGGGCGCCTACCGCGAGGATCATCGCCATCGGGTTGGCGACGTCCTTGCCCTCCAGGGCCGGGGCGGTGCCGTGCGGGGCCTCGGCCATCGCCACCGAGGGGGCGAGGTCCTCGTCCAGCGCCAGCAGGATCGACTCGGCTCCGGCGATCGAACCGAACAGCGGCAGCACCAGGTCGCTGAGCAGGTCGCCGTCGCGGTTGAGCGCCGGAATGACCAGGGGGGTGTCGGCGCGGCCGCTGATCAGCCCGGCGTAGGTCGCGTCGATCAGCAGCGGCTCGTAGGCGACCTCCGGGTGCCGCTCGGCCGCGGCGTCCATCTCCTCCTTCAGCATCCCCTCGTAGACGGGGCTCACAGTCCACTTCGGCCCGCCATAGACCTTGCCGTCCATTTTCCCGGCGGAGCGGAAGGCGTACTCGGCCACCGCCTTGCAGATCGAGCGGTGGATCACCTCCTTGCGCCAGGCGGCCTCGTCCTCTCCCTCGCGCTCACGCCACTGTTCGGCGCCGTAGGCGTCCTCGACCGCCATGCGCACGACCGAGATCGGGTGGTGGATGCCGCCGAGGGGGGTGACGCCCGGGATGCGCCGCCCGGTTCGCACGATCACCTTGCCGTCGATCCCCTCGCGGATCAGCCGGTTCGGGCTGCCGACGTCGTCCGCGCCCTCGGGGGTGATGGTCGCTGCCTTGATCCCCAGGCCCGCCTGGACCATCGCGGCCGCGGCCTGCTCGCAGACGCCGTTCCGGGTGGCGCGGCGATTCTCGAGGGAAAGATCGAAGCGCTGCTGTTCAACGTCGAGCCCGATCACGCCCGGGTCGAGTACGCGCAGGGACTGCTCGAGCAGCTCCTGGCCGGTCTGGTCCCCTTCGAGCACGACTATCGTGAGCCGGGGCATGGAGCGCGAGGCTAGATGACCGGGACCGAGGCCTGCACTTGGTGCGGGGCCGAGGTGGAGCCCGACGACGGCTTTCGCGCCTACGAGCCGGCCGGTGAGCGGCGGGCGGTCTTCTGCCGCCTGGAGCACATCGTGCCCTGGGCCCTCGGCGACGCCCACTGGGAGGCCGGGTCCCTGACCGAGCCGTCGGGCATCGACGAGATCCCCCGTCGCTGCTCGGGTTGCGACGCCGAGCTGGGCGAGGTGCACGTCCTCCTGGTCCGCCACCGGGGCGAGTATCGGGTCGCCGACGGCTTCTGCTCGGTCGACCACATGGAGGGGTGGGCCAAAGCGGGCGGCAGATGGGCCTGAATCTCCGCAGTTTGCGAAATCCGATGTTCACGGGCTCTTGACAACCACCGCCGTCGCGGTAGGGTGGCTCCATTGAACAAAGCGGAAGCCGCAAGGCGGAAGCGGAGTTTGATAACGAAGGGCCCGGCTTGCCGGGCCCTCTCGTTATCTAGGGACGGTTTCGCTCCTCCGGCCGACGCTCCGAGTCCTTGACGATGTCCACCGGCCCCTGCAGCTCGGAGTCCTTCTTCCTCGCCATCTCCTTGGCCTCCGGCCAGGACACCGCCGCGGTCCGGGCGATGATCATCGCCTTGACGTAGCCGGCGGGGCCGAGCCTGCGCTTCTTCGGCGCCTGGTCTCCCTGGGGCGGGGTGGCATCGGTCATCTGCATCACCCTATTTTTCCGCAGTTTCCGGAATCGCAGCCCGCCGCCCCCTTGACAGGCGCCGGCTGAGCGGTAGGGTTTCTCCATCGAACAAAGCGGAAGCGTTTCGGCGCGGAAGCGGAGTTCGTAACGAAGGGCCCGGTTCGCCGGGCCCTCTCGTTGTTCAGGGACCGTTTCGCGCCTGGGAAACCGCCAAGCTCATCGTCATGGCTCGAGGTTGGCGCCTAACTCACGCATAGCGTGAGTAACCCGCCAACCATCGGGAGTTGCCGGCCGTAGGCGCCCTCGCGGCTAGCCCTGCCCGCCTTCCTTGCCCTGCTTCTGGCCTTTCGCGGCACCGGGCTCCTCAGCTTGCTCGACCTCGTCGACTTCGGGCTTCGCCGCTTTCTCGGCCTTCTCGGCCTTGGCCTTCTTCGCCTTCGCCTGCTCGCCGGGCCTCGGCGCGGGCCGCCCGCCGCGCCTCGCGCTTTCTCGCCTGCCGGCGGGCCTCGGCGCGGCGCTCGGCGCGCTCGGCGGCCTCGGTCCTGGCGATGAAGGCCTCGACCATGGCCGCGGTGCGCTCCGGCGCTTCGACGTTGGGGGTGTGGCCGATGCCCTCCATCAACTCGGTCTGCGCCCCCTCGACGTCCTCGTAGGGCTCGATCGCGGCCTCGGCGTCATAGATCTGGTCCTCGAGGCCGAAGATGACCAGGAGCGGCACCTCGATCGCACTCAGCCGGTCGTCGAGGGAGCGCGCGTCGGTGTAGTCGGTCTCGGCCTCTGCGATGTCGACGAAGGCCGTGTAGGTCATCTCCCGCAGGTCGTCAACGGGCTGATCGGGGTTCTCGAACCCGCTGGCGATGTTGAAGCCCGGCGCGAACGCCTCCTGGTAGGCATCGAGGATGACCGAGGCCGGCGCGATATCGGTCAGGCGTTGCAGCGCGGGACCCAAGATCGGCCAGTAGCCGAGCTGCGCGAGGAAGGGAAGCTCGCCGTAGTCGTCGTTTGGGGCCTGGTCCAGGATCACGATCCCCGTGACCAGGTCGGGACTCTGCTCGGCGAGCGCCGTCGCGACTGAGGCCCCGAGCGAGTTGCCGACGACCGTGGCGCCCGCGACGTCGAGCTTCGCGAGCGCCTCCGCGACGGCGTTGGCCTGGTCGGCCATCTCGTAGCCGGCGCCCGGCTTGTCGGAGCCGCCGTGGCCGAGCAGGTCGAAGCGGATCACGCGGTGCCTCGCGCCCAGCAGCGGGCCCAGCTCCTCGAACCAGTTGATCGACTCGGTGGCGCCGTGCAGGAGCACCACGGGCGAGCCCTCGGGGACTCCCTCCTCGAGCACCTGCAGGGTCCCGCTCGAGGTATCGACCAGCTCCGCGCCCTCGACGTTGCGCTCGGCGTCCTCGGTCTTGTTGGTGACCGCGATCGCGTTCAGCACGAGCAGGGCGATCAACACGACCAGCCCGGCCAACAGGACCTTCACCCAGCGCCTCACGCCGATTCCTCCATCAAGGAGCCCTTCGTCAGGAGGCCGCGGAGTCCTCGCGAGGGCCGATGCCGAGCTCGTCGGCGCGCTCGGACAGCGCCTCGATGATCAGCGCCATGTGCTCGTCGGGATCCACGCCCAGTTCGTCGATGCCGCGCTGCACCTGGTCGCGGTCCACCGCGGCCGCGAAGGAAGGCTGCTTCAGCTTCTTCTTCACCGACTTCGGCTTCATCCCCTCGATCCCGGTGGGGCGCACCAGCGCGCAGGCGGCGATGAAACCCGAGAGCTCGTCCACGGCGTACAGCGTCTTCGCCATCTCGGTCTCGCGGGGAACGCCCAGGAAGTCGGCGTGGCCGGCGACCGCGTCGATCACCTCCTGGGGATAGCCCTTCTCCTCCAGCTCCGCCAATGCGTGGCGGGGATGACCGGTCTCAAGGTCGGGATATCGCTCGTAGTCGAGGTCGTGCACCAGCGCGGTGACCGCGTAGAGCTCCTCGTCCGCACCCTGCTTGCGGGCGTAGGCGACCATCGCCGCCTCGACGCCCAGCAGGTGCTTGCGGAGGGAATCGGACTCCACCCACTCGGTGACCAGTTGCCATGCATCGTCTCTTGAGACCTCGGCCATCGGGCCGTTTACCCTAGACGCCGTGGAGAAGTTCGTCATTCAAGGCGGGCGCGCCGCTCTCCGGAGAGATCGTGCCCGCCGGAAACAAGAACGCGGCGCTGCCGATCCTCGCCGCCTGCCTGCTGACCGAGGAGGAGGTCGTGGTCCGCAACGTGCCCCGGATCCGCGACGTCGAGTCGATGCTGCTGCTGCTGGAGGGACTGGGCGTCAAGGTCGAGTGGAGCGGCGACAACGACCGTCCGCCTGCAGGCCGACGCGGTCAACGACACCGAGGTCGACGAGGCCCCCGCCGCGCGGATCCGCGCCTCGTTCCTGGCCGCCGGTCCGCTGCTGGCCCGCTTCGGGCGCGCCACGATGCCACCTCCCGGGCGGCGACACGATCGGCCGTCGCCGCCTGGACGCGCACCTGGATGCCTTTCGAGACCTGGGTGCGATGGTCGGCGGCGAGGTCGCGGTTGAGCTCTCGGCGCCCGACGACGGGCTCAAGGCGACCCGCATCTATATGGACGAGCCCTCGGTGATGGGCACCGAGAACGCGCTGATGGCAGCGGCCCTGACCGAGGGGCCGACGACGATCGCCAACGCCGCCTCGGAGCCCCACGTGCAGGACCTGGCCCGTCTCCTCTGCAGGATGGGGGCGCAGGTGGACGGGATCGGCTCCAACGTGATGACCGTCCACGGCCGCGACAAGCTCGGCGGGGCCGAGCACGAGGTCTGCCCCGATCACATCGAGATCGCCAGCTTCATGGCGCTGGCCGCCGCCACCGGCGGCGAGCTTCGCATCCGCGACACGGTCCCCGATGACCTCGAGGGGATCCGCCGCCACTTTCGCCGGCTGGGCCTGCAGACCATGATCGAGGACCGCGACCTGATGGTCCCGCCCGAGCAGAAGCTGACCGTGCGCGACGACCAGGGGGACGCGATCCCGAAGATCGACGACGGCCCCTGGCCGGCCTTCCCCGCGGACCTGACCTCGATCGCGCTGGCGCTGGCGACGCAGGCGGACGGGACGATCCTGATCTTCGAGAAGATGTTCGAGAACCGCCTCTTCTTCGTCGACAAGCTTGTGACGATGGGCGCTCGGATCACGCTGTGCGATCCCCACAGGGCGATCGTCAGCGGTCCGAGCCGGCTTCACGGCGAGCGCCTGGAGAGCCCCGACATCCGGGCCGGCATGGCGATGCTCATCGCGGCGCTGGCCGCGGACGGCACTTCGGAGATCGGCAACGTCATCCAGATCGACCGCGGCTACGAGCGGATCGACCTGCGGCTGCGCGAGCTCGGCGCCCGGATCGACCGGGTCTCGGCCGAGCGCGTACCGGCCTAGCCGGACGCGCGACGCTCAGCTCAAGAGCCGTGCACCTCGTAGTTGTGGAGTTCCTCGATCTGGGGCTCGGGCGTGGGTCCGCCATCTCCCAGGACCTCCGCAGCCTTCGGGCCCAGCGTGCCCTCGGCGAAGGCTCCGAATTTCTCGGCTGACTCCCAGATGTCGACGACCTTCATCGTGCCCCCCAGGTCGACGGCCGAATGCACGATCAAGCCGTCGGGCGGGTCCGCTCCGATTGCGTCGTTCACCTGGTCGTACTGCTCAGATGTCGCCGGGAATTCGATCGTCACGCGTACCGCCATTTGCCTACCTCCAGAGTCGTGGGCCACGATCCTATGCGGGGGGAACGCCTCGGCAAGTCCCCGTCCGCGCAACCGGGGGGCCAGCGGCCATGATGGGGCGATGATCCACCCGATCCCCCCGGGCACCCGGGACATCCTCCCCGACGAGATGCGCGAGCTGCGCGCATTGCAGGCGACCCTCGCGGACGTCTTCGAGGAGCGAGGCTACGGACAGGTCGCCACGCCGACCCTGGAGTACGACGAGGTGCTGCAACGCGCCGAGGGGCGGGGCGGCGTCGGCGCCTACCGCTTCTTCGACGAGCGCGGTGAGCTGCTGGCACTGCGCTCCGACATGACCGTGCCGATCGCCCGCATGGCCTCCAGCCGCTACGCGGACGTCGAGCCGCCGCTGCGCTTCTCATATATCGGCAACGCCTACCGGGCTGTGCGCCCGCAGCGCGCCCAGATGCGCCAGTTCATGCACGCCGGGGTCGAGCTGCTGGGCGCGGATGCGCCTGCGGGCACGGCCGAGGTGATCGAGGTGCTGAGCGCTGCGCTCGATGCGGTCGGGCTCAACCGCGCCGTGGTGGGCCTGGGCGACGCGGACCTGTACCGCCAGCTGCTGACCGAGCTCGGCGTCGAAGGGGAACCGCGCGAGCGCATCCTCGACCAGCTAGCCGCCCACAACCTCGTCGGCCTGGAGATGGAGGTGGACGAGGTCGAGGGCCTCGATCCGGCCGGGCGCAAGACGCTGCTCCGCCTGCCGGGGCTGCGCGGCGAGGCGGACGAGGTCCTGGGGCGAGCCCACGAGTTGGGCGGCGGCGCTGTCGAGCGCGCGATCGGCCGCCTTCGCGCCACCTACGAGGAGCTGGCCGAGCGGGGCGTCGCCGAGCGGGTCCAGCTGGACCTGAGCCTGCTCCGCGACCTGGGCTACTACACGGGCGCGATCGTGGAGGTGTATGACCCGGCGCTGGGGCACATCCTCGGCGGCGGTGGCCGCTACGACGACCTGCTGGGCCAGTTCGGCCGCGCGATGCCGGCGGCGGGGTTCAGCCTCTACCTCGAGCGCGTGCACCTGGCGCAGGCCGAGGAGGAGCGGATCGCATCCGCCCCCGGACGCGAAGCGGAGGAGGCGGAATGATGGGAGGCCGTTCATGAGCCCCACGATCGAGGGCCCGGTGCGCGCGCGCGTCGGCGGGCCCTTGAAGCTGGCGATCCCGCGCGGCGCCCTGTGGGAGCCGACGCTGGACGCGCTTGACGCGATCGGCGTGGACACCTCCGAGATGCGGGGGGACTCGCGGTCGCTGGTCTTCGCAGCCGACGGCCTGACGCTGGTGACGATGCGGCCCTCGGACGTGCCGACCTACGTCGAGGCGGGGGCGGCCGACCTGGGGATCACGGGCAAGGACGTGCTCCTGGAGCAGCCCGACCGGATCGTCTACGAGATCCTCGATCTGCGCTACGGCGCCTGCCGCATGGTCCTGGCCGGCCGCCGCGGCGACGCCAGCCTGGGTGAGTCCGAGCGGCGCCTGGGAGCGATGCGGATCGCCACCAAATACCCGCGCATCGCCGAGCGCCACTTCGAGGAGACGGGCCGCCAGGCCGAGGTGATCGACGTCAAGGGCTCGGTCGAGCTCGCTCCGCTGGTCGGGCTCGCCGATGGGATCGTCGACCTGGTCGCAACGGGTCGCACCCTGGAGGAGAACGGGCTCGAGGTGCTGGAGGAGATCGTCGATTGCACAGCGCGCCTGGTCGTCAACCGCGTCTCGCACAAGCTGCGTGCCGCCGAGGTGGACGACGTCGTCGAGCGGCTGCGCCCGGACCGGTGAGGGTGCCCAGGTGAAGTCCAAGCGAATGGAATGGGACGGCTCGGACGCCGCCGGCATGGCGGCCGAGCTGCGCGCGCTGCAGCCGCCGCTGGCCGAGGTCAGCGAGGAGGTGGCCGCGATCATCGCCGAGGTCGAGCGCGACGGCGACGCGGCGCTGCTGCGGCTGGAGAAGCAGCTGGGCGGGGTCGAACCGGCTTCCATCAGGGCCGCGCCCTCGGAGCTCGTGGCCGCGCGCTCGAGCGCCGATCCGGAGGTGCTGGACGCTCTCGAGTCCGCCGCCGAGTGCATAGAGGCGGTCGCCGCGCTGGACCCTGGCGCGCGCACCGGGCTCAGCAACGAGCGCGAGACCGTCACCCTCACCGAGGTCCCGCTCGCCTCGGCGGGGGCCTACGTGCCGGGCGGCAGGGGGGCCTACCCGTCCACCGCGCTCATGTGCGTGATCCCGGCGAGGGTCGCCGGGGTGGGCCGGGTCGCCGTCGCCTCGCCGTGCGGCGCCGACGGCCGCGTGCACCCGCTGGTGCTCGCGGCGGCCGATCTCCTCGGCGTGGACGAGGTCTACGCGATCGGCGGCGCCCAGGCGATCGCCGCACTGGCGCTGGGCACCGAGAGCGTCAGCCCCGTTGACGTCATCGCCGGGCCCGGCAACCGCTACACGCAGGAGGCCAAGCGCCAGCTGGCCGGGCGCGTGCGCATCGACGGCATCGCCGGGCCGAGCGAGCTGATGGTGATCTCCGATGGCAGCGTCGAGGCTCGCCTGCTGGCCCTGGACCTCTGCGCCCAGGCCGAGCACGGCGACGACGGGCTGCTGGTCGCCTGCGCCGCTGAGGAGGCGACCCTGGATGAGCTCGAGGCCCTGGTGACCCGGCTGGCGAGCGAGCGCCCGAGCGTGAACGACGCGCCGCTGGCGCTGGTGAGGGCGCCGTCCACCGGCGCCGCCGTCGAGCTCGCGAACGCACTCGCGCCCGAGCACCTCCAGCTCGCGTGTGCCGATGCCGAGGACCTCGCCGAGGCCGTGCGCTTCGCCGGCTGCGTCTTCGTGGGGCCGCTCGCGGCGACCGCGTTCGGCGACTACGCGGCGGGGTCCAATCACGTGCTGCCGACCGGGGGCGCGGGCCGCTTCCAGGGCCCGCTCGGAACCGCCACCTTCAGGCGCCGCCTGGCCACGGTTCGCCTGACCCAGCGCGGCGCCGCGGAGCTGGCGCCGGTGGTCGCTACGCTGGCCGAGGCCGAGGGCTTCCCGGTGCACGGGGAGTCCGCGACGGCCCGAGCGAGCGATCCCGAGGACACGAGCCGATGAGCGCCAGCCGCACAGCCCAGGTCGAACGCAGCACCAAGGAAACCCAGGTCTCCCTGAAGCTGAGTCTGGACGGGGGCGAGGCCTCGATCGCGACCGGGGTCGGGTTCCTGGACCACATGCTCGACCTGCTGGCCCGCCACGGCCGCCTGGGCCTGGAGGTCGAGGCCAAGGGCGACCTGGAGACGGGGGCGCACCACACGACCGAAGACGTCGGCATCGTGCTCGGCCAGGCGATCGACGAGGCCCTGGGTGACCGCGCCGGGATCCGCCGCTACGGGTTCGCGACGGTCCCCATGGACGAGGCGCTGGCCGAGTGCGCAATCGACATCTCCGGCCGGCCCATGACCGTGTACGAGGCCCAGCTCCCCGAGGTCGCCATCGCCGACTTCGATACCGAGCTGACCGAGGAGTTCTTCCGCGCGGTCGCCAACAACTCGAAGCTGACGCTGCACCTGCGGGTCCGCTACGGCTCCAACGCGCACCACATGGTCGAGGCGGCCTTCAAGGCCTTCGCGCGTGCCCTGCGCCAGGCTGTCGCGATCGATCCCGACGAGCCGGGCGTGCCCTCGACCAAGGGAACTCTCAACTCATGACGAGCGGCCCCCGGACGCGAAGCGGAGGAGGCCGCGGTGTGCGAGTGGCGATCCTCGACTACGGCATGGGCAACCTGCGCTCCGTCGAAAAGGCCCTGGAGCGGGTCGGCGCCCAGGCTCGGATCACTTCGGATCCCGAGGCGGCGGCCGACGCCG
Organism: uncultured Solirubrobacterales bacterium; assembly: GCA_963813725.1. GTDB lineage: Bacteria > Actinomycetota > Thermoleophilia > Solirubrobacterales > 70-9 > VGBV01. Next base: position 82,660 of record CAWFAI010000017.1, on the reverse strand, counting down.
ACGGCGTCGTCCTGCCCGGGGTCGGTGCCTTCGCCAAGGCGATGGAGCGCGTGCGCGAGCAGGGCCTGGACGAGCTGGTCTCGCGGCGGATAGCCGAGGGCCGGCCCGTGCTCGGCATCTGCCTGGGCATGCAGCTGCTGTTCGAGTCCTCGACCGAGCTCCAGGGTGCGACGGGGCTGGGGCTGCTGGGGGGGCCGGTGGGACCGATCTCGGCGAACGGCTACAAGGTCCCGCACATCGGCTGGTCGCCGGTGCGATGGGAGCACCCCTCTCGCCTGACCGAGGGCCTCGGCGAGCTGACCCCCTTCTACTTCGTCCACTCCTTCGTCCCCCGGCCGGCTGACCCGGCGGACGTGCTTGGCACCGCCTCCTACGGCGAGCGCTTCGCCTGCGCGGTCGAGCGCCCGCCGCTCTACGGCGCGCAGTTCCACCCCGAGAAGTCGAGCGCGGCGGGCCTGCGGATGCTCGAGAACTTCGCGCAGATCTGCCGCGTCGCCGAGTGAGACCGCGCCGAGCGGGTAAGCGGCGAGCTTGATCCTCTATCCCGCGATCGACATCCTCGACGGGCGCGCCGTCCGCCTGATGCAGGGCGATTACGAGCGCGAGACCTCCTACGAGGACGACCCCCTGACCGCCGCCCGCCGCTGGGCCGACGCCGGCGCGACCTGGCTGCACGTGGTGGACCTGGACGGAGCCCGCGCGGGCGAGCCGGTCAACCTCGGCCAGGTGGCCACGATCGCCGCCACGGTGGACGTGCCGGTGCAGCTCGGTGGCGGGCTGCGGGACTCGAAGAAGGTCGAGGCGGCGATCTCGGCCGGGGTCGAGCGCGTGGTGCTGGGCACGGCCGCGGTTCGTGACCCCGAGGTGACGGCAGCGATCGCGGCGGCCCACGGCGACCGCGTCGTCGCGGCCGTGGACGCCCGGGGCGGCCGGGTCGCCGCCGAGGGCTGGACGTCGCCCGAGGCCGTCGGGCCCGCCGAGCTTGCCGCCCAGCTCGCCGAGCGGGGCATCGAGCGCTTCGTCTACACCCCGGTCGAGGTGGACGGGACGATGGAGGGACCCGAGGTCATCTCGCTGCGCGAGGTCGCCGAGGCCAGCGACGCCGAGCTGATCTACTCGGGCGGCGTTGGAAGCCTCGAGGACCTGAAGGCGCTGGCCGCCCTGGGGATCGAGAACCTGGGAGGGGTCATCGTCGGGCGCGCGCTGTATGAGGGCCGCTTCGACGTCGCCGAGGCCCAGGCGGCCCTGGGAGAGTAGGGCGGAGCGCAGCCGGCGGGTAGATTCCGCCTCCGTGCGCAAGCTCTTCGGTCCCTTCTTCGTCTTCGCCGGTGCGATGCACTTCGTGCGGCCGTGGTGGTACGAGCGGATCATGCCGCCGTACGTTCCCCGCCACCGCGAGCTGGTCTACGCGAGCGGGGTGGCCGAGATCGCGGGCGGCCTCGCCACCCTGCATCCCGCGACGCGGCGGGCCGGCAGCCTGTGGAGCATCGCCACGCTGATCGCGGTCTTCCCGGCCAACCTGCACATGGCCCTGAACGCCGAAGACTTCTCCGAGCACGTCCCCGGCGGCGAGCGGGCGCTATGGGCGCGGCTGCCCGTGCAGGCGCTGTTCATCGCCTGGGCCTGGGCCGCGGGGGAATGGGACGCCGAGCGCTAGCCGGCGGGGGCGCTCTCGCCGCGATTGCCGCGATCGCCCTCGTAGCCCTGCTCGACGGCGACGACCCGGCGTCAACCGCGGAGCCGCCGACGAGCGAGGCGGTCTCCCAGCAGGAGGCCGCCGGCATCTCGGCGACGCTGGAGCTGATCGACTCGGGCGGGCCGCTGCCATACGAGCAGGACGGCCAGAGCTTCCAGAACCGCGAGGGCCTGCTGCCGCCGCGTCCCTCAGGGCACTACCGCGAGTACACGGTCGAGACCCCGGGATCGGAGGACCGTGGCGCGCGACGGCTGGTGATCGGCGCCGACGGCGAGACCTTCTACACGCGGGACCACTATCAATCGTTCATCCGCATCGACCCCGAGGACTTCGGGTGAGAGGAGGCTGAGCAACGGTGAGCGCGTCCCCGATAGACCCCACCGCGCCCGATCTGACGGCGGTGGCCGCGAGTGGCCTGCGCAGCGTCCACTTCGCCGAGGAGGCCCCCAACCCCGAAATCGCCGCCGAGGCGGACATTCGGCTGATCGAGCTCGACGGGACCGCGGTCGAGGGCAAGCAGGAGCTGATGGCCGCGATCTCCGAGGGGTTCGAGTTCCCCGACTACTTCGGGGGCAACTGGGACGCGCTCGAGGAGTGCCTGCGCGACATGGGCTCGTGGCTCGACGCGGCGGGCTACGCGATCGTGATGGAGAAGGGCGAGGCCTTCTGGCAGCGCGATACCGAGCTGGCGGGCATGCTGGTCAGGACCTGGACCCACGCGGCCGCGGGCTGGATCGAGAAGGGCGTGCCCTTCCACCTCGTCTTCGTGCGCTAGGCGGCCCCGGACGCGAAGCGGAGGAGCCGCCGCCTGAGGCGGCCCCGGACGCGAAGCGGAGGAGCCGCCGTCTGATGGCGCCGCACCGCGCCGCGGCTACCCTCAGCTCGATGGTCCTGAAGCGAGTCATTCCCTGCCTGGACGTCGATGACGGGCGCGTCGTCAAGGGGACCAACTTCGTCGACATCCGTGACGCCGGGGACCCGGTGGAGCTGGCCGAGCGCTACGACGCCGAGGGCGCCGACGAGCTGGTCTTCCTGGACATCACGGCTTCGCACGAGAGTCGCGACACGATCGTCGAGCTGGCGCGGCGGACGGCCGACAACGTCTTCATCCCGTTCACGATCGGCGGCGGCATCCGCTCGGTCTCGGACGCCCAGGCGGTGTTGGACGCCGGCGCCGACAAGGTTTCGGTCAACTCGGCGGCGCTGAGGCGCCCGGAGCTGCTGGACGAGCTGGCCGACGTCTTCGGCGCGCAGTGCGTGGTCATCGCCATCGACGCCAAGCGCCGCGACCCGCTGGTCGCGTCGCCGACCTGCGAGCGACCGGAATGGGATGTTTTCGTCAACGGCGGGCGCGTCCCGGTCGAGCGCGAGGCGGTCGAGTGGGCGCGCGAGGCGACCGAGCGCGGGGCGGGGGAGGTCCTGCTGACGAGCATGGACCGCGACGGCACCAGCGACGGCTACGAGCTGGAGCTGACCCGCGCGGTGGCGGACGCCGTCGGCGTGCCGGTGATCGCATCCGGGGGGGCGGGCGAGCTGGAGCACCTGGTCGAGGCCGTCAACGAGGGCCACGCGGACGCGGTGCTCTGCGCCTCGATCTTCCACTACGGGCAGCACACGGTCGCCGAGGCCAAGCGGCGGATGAGCGAGGCCGGGATCCCGGTCCGGCTCGCCTAGCCCTTCTTGCTCTTCTTGCCCTGCTTCTTCTTCGTGCCCGGCTTCAGCGAGTAGATGTGCTTGTAACCCGTCAGGTAGATGCGCTTGCCGTCGGAGATGACCGGGTTGTAGGCGCCGTTGCGGAAGCTCCACACCTCCTTGCCGTCAGCGGCCCTGACGGCGGTCGTCTCGGTCGTCCGCAGGTTGGCGAAGTAGACGGTCTCGCCGATCAGGCTGGCGGCGCCGATGACCGGCCCGCCGGCGGGCACCGACCAGCGCTCCTCTCCCGTCCTTGCGTCGAGCGCGTAGAAGGTCTCTCCGGCGTAGGAGCCGACGTAGACGGTGGGGTCGGTGTCAGGGGTGTCCGCCGCGACGATCCCCGCATAGAGCTCGCCGCCGGCCGTCTGGCTCCAGGCCAGATCGCCCGTCTCCTTCTCGTAGCTGTAGACGCGGCCGTCCTTGCTGGCCACGTAGACGCGGCCGAAGGCGACCGCCGCGGTGCTGTAGAAAGCTCCGGCGCGCCCGAAGCTGCCTCCCTGCGAGCCTGACTGCCACTTGATCGAGCCGTCGTCGACGCGAACGGCGCTGAAGGTGCCGCTGTAGTCGCCGACGTAGGCGACGCCGTCGCTGACCGCGGGCGCCGCCTTCACCTCCCCTGGCAGATCCGTCTCCCAGAGCGTCTTGCCGTTCTTCTTGTCGAACGCGAACAGGGTCCCGCACTCGCAGCCGACGATCACCTTCTTGCCGACCACCACCGGTGACGACTCGGTGCGGCCCGGCAGCGAGCGCCTCCATCGCTGGACGCCGTTCTTGGCGTTCAGGCCCAGGACCTGGCCGGGCTCGAGGTTGGCCAGATAGACCATGCCGTCGCTGTAGGCGGGCGATGACGCGTTGCGCGTGGCCACCGTGCGGCGCCAGCGGATCTTGCCGTTGCGCGTCTTCGCCGACAGCGCCTCGCCGTTGTTGTTGATCGTGTAGATCGATCCGTCGACCAGGATCGGCGAGTACTCGAGCAGCTTGCGGCCGTTGATCGTCCAGGCGACCTTGAACGGGGGCTTCAAGCCGTCGGCCGCGAGGTAACGCGTGCGCTCCTGGTTCATCCCGTAGAGGGGCCAGTTGGCGACCCCCACGATCCCCTTCTCCTGATCGGCCGCGTCGAAGGTCGCGTCCTCGTTGGAGACGTCGCCGGGACGCTTCAGCGCGAGGTATCCGGCCACCCCGAAGGCCGCGACGACGATCGCGATGGCGCCCGCCAGCGTCGCGATGCGGTGGTTTTCCCACAGATTCTTGGCTGTGCCTTGAAGCTTCTGCATTCGAGTCTTCCCCCGCCCCCTAAGGCCGTGTGCCAGCGGAGAATGGTAGGAGAACCGGGACAGATGGCCGCAACCCGCCAGATCGACGCCTCCAAGCTCCCCGAGCGCCTCGAGGACCTACCCGGCATCGCGATGCTGCGCGAGTCCTGCGCCGGCGTGCCGGCCTACCTGGTCGGCGGCGCCGTCCGGGACCTGCTGCTGGGCAAGCCCTGCGCCGACCTGGACATCGCGGTCGAGGCCGATGTGCGTGAGATCGCTGACGCCCTGGGGGGCGAGCTGATCATCCACGAGCGCTTCGAAACCGCGGCGGTCACCGTCGACGGGCACGAGATCGACGTCGCCCGGACGAGGGCCGAGACGTACGAGCGCCCGGGCGCCCTGCCCACCGTGACCCCGGCCAGCATCACCGAGGACCTCGCCCGCCGCGACTTCACCGTCAATGCGATGGCCGTACCGCTGACGGGGAGCGCCGTGCTGATCGATCACCACGGCGGCGCCGACGACCTTGCGGCGGGAGTCCTGCGAGTCCTGCACCAAGGCTCCTTCACCGACGACCCGACCCGGGCGCTGCGGGCGGCCCGCTACGCCGCGCGGCTGCAGATGGACCTGGACCCCGACACGGGGCGGCTGCTGCGTGATGCTGATCTGGGAGATGTCTCCGAGGACCGGGTTCTGGCGGAGCTGGCGCAGATCGCCGCCGAGGAGCGGCCCAGCGAAGCGCTCGCGCTGATCGAGGAGTGGAGGGTGCTTGACCTGGGCAGCGGGGCGAAGCTGGCCGCGGCCCTGGAGCGCCTGTTCGCCTCCAGCGCAGAGTGGCGGGAGTTCGCCAACCGCGACACGGCGATCCTGCTCGGTGTCGCGCAGGGGGACCATCCGCATCGGCTGCGCCAGCGCGCGGCGAAGCTGGCGCACCACACCGAGCCCGGATCCCCGGCTGAGGTCCAGGTGCTGGCCCGCGACCACGTGCCCGAGGTGCTTGCGATGGCGAGGGCGGCGGGCGCCACCTGGCTGGACGACTACGCCGCACGGCTGCGCCACGTCGAGCTGGAGATCAGCGGCTACGACCTGGTCGAGGCCGGGGTCCCCGAGGGCCCGGCGATCGGCCGGGGCCTGAACGCGGCGCTGGCCGCAAAGCTCGACGGCGATGCCTCCGGCCACGAGGCGGAGCTGCGCGTGGCGCTGGAGGCCGCCGAGGCGGGCGAGCGCCCCGGCTAGCCTGATCCGGATGCGGTGGCGAAAGCAGGACGGCGTGCGCTGGCTCGAGGCCGAGCTGCCCGGTGCCCGGGCCGCCTTCACTACGCGCGTCGGGGGCATAAGCAAGGCGCCCTACGACGCGCTCAACGTCGCGATCAAGACCGGCGACGAGCCCGGCCGCGTCGTCGACAACCGGCGTCAGATCGCGGCGGCCCTGGGGCTCGCACCCGAGAACGTGCTGATGGGCCATCAGGTGCACGGCGCCGAGCTGCGCTGGCACGACGGCCCGCAGCAACCCCGGGTCTACGCCGAGGGAGTGCCCAGCCCCGACGACGTCGACGCCCAAGCGACCGATCAGCCGGGGCTGGCGCCGCTGGTGGTGACCGCCGACTGCCTGCCGGTGGCGCTGGCGGGACCCGGTGGGGTGGCGATGGCCCACGGCGGCTGGCGCGGGCTCGCCGGCGGCGTGCTCGCTCGAGCCGCCCAGGCCGTGGATGCAAAGGCCGCCGCGGTGGGGCCCGGAATCGGGCCCTGCTGCTACGAGGTCGGTGACGAGGTGCTGGGCGCGTTCTCCGACCTCGACGGCGTCGCCGAGGGGCGCATGCTCAACCTGCCCGCGGTGGCGAGGGCATTGCTGGAGCGGGCGGGCGTGAAGCGCGTCGAATCCGCCGAGCTCTGCACGAGCTGCAACCCCGACCTGTTCTTCTCGCACCGCCGCGACGGCGAGCGCACCGGCCGCCAATGCGGCGTGGCGTGGCTGGAGGAACACCGGGATGGTTGAGCCGTTCACGGGCCTGGATCCGGAACGGATCCGCGCGAACCTCCAGCGAGTGCGTGAGAAGGCAGGGCCGGACGTCGAGATCCTGGCCGCGACCAAGTACGTCCTGCCCGACGACATGGGAGTCCTGGCCGAGGCGGGAGTCACCCTCGTCGGCGAGAACCGCCTCCAGGACCTGGAGGCCAAGCGCGAGCGCTGGGGCGACGCCTTCCAGTGGGACTTCATCGGCAACCTGCAGAGCCGCAAGGCCCGGAAGATCGCGCCGCTGGTGCGGCTGATCCACTCCCTGGCCACGGACTCGGCGCTGGAGCAGCTCGCCAAGCTCGATCAGGACGAGCTGGCCGATCTCGCCGTCCTGGTGGAGGTGGACGTCGCCGGCGAGGAGAGCAAGGGGGGCGTGGCGCCCCAGGCGCTGGGGGAGTTCATCGCGCGTTGCCCGGCGCGCGTCGAGGGGCTGATGGCGATGCCCCCGTTCTGCGAGGACCCCGAGGCCTCCCGGCCCCATTTCGCCCGCCTGGCCGAGCTCGCCACCGAGCACGGCCTGGAGCGGCTCTCGATGGGCACCAGCCAGGACTGGGAGGTGGCGGTGGAGGAGGGGGCCACGATCGTGCGCCTGGGCTCGGTGCTCTACAGCTAGCACAGAGGGGCGCGACTATTCATAATCCGGCAGGAACAGGCGCCGAAAGGCCGAACCTGAACCGAGAGCTATGGCGATCAAGGACACATGGAGGCGCTCGCTCGAGTACTTCGGCCTCGTGGAGGGCGACTACGTCGAGGAGGGCGAGTACGCCGACGAGCGCGACACCGGCCAGGAGATGGCCCTCGACTCCACCGCGGCCGCCCCGCGCGAGGAGGCGCCTGGGCGCAGCCTGCGGGGTGGACGCCGATCAAGCGGCGAGGACATCGACGACATCTTCGGAGACGACGAGCCGGCGCCTCGCCGCGGCGGGCGCCTGCGGGCCGTCGATGACGAGCCCGCTCCGCGCCGCGGTCGCAACGGGGGAGGTAGCTCGGACTTCTCGATGCATGTCGTCACCCCGCGCAGCTTCAACGACGCCCAGTCGATCGCCGACGAGTTCAAGCGCTCGCAGCCGGTGATCATCAATCTGCAGTCCACCGACCGCGAGCTCTCGAAGCGCCTGATCGACTTCGCCTCGGGCATGACCTACGCGCTCGGCGGCGGCATGCAACGCGTCAGCCAGGGCATCTTCCTGCTGACGCCGGCGAACGTCGAGGTCTCCGACGAGGAGAGGGCTCGCATCGCCGAGGGCGGCTTCTTCAACCAGTCCTAGGCTCCGGGCGCGGCTAGAGTGCCGCACGTGAAGCTCGGATTCATCGGGGCGGGGAACATGGCGACCGGCATGGCCCGGGGGCTTGCCGCGGCGAAGGGCGAGCCCGCGGCTCCGGAGGCGATGCTGTTCGCCGACGCGGCCGCCGAGCGCGCGCAGGAGCTGGCGGACGAGGTCGGGGGGGAGGCCCTCGATTCCAACCGCGGCGTCGCCGACGCCGCCGACATGGTCCTGCTGGCGGTGAAGCCGAACGTGCTCGACGAGGTCGCCCCGGACCTGGTCGAGGCCGGGACCCCGGTGATCTCGATCCTCGCGGGCACCTCGCTGGAGCGGCTGGGTCAGGCGCTGCCCGGACTCGAGCTGGTCCGCGTGATGCCCAACCTCGGCGCCCAGCTGCGCCAGGCGGTGCTCTGCGTCGCCCATGGCGCGGATCTGAGTGAGGAGACGCGGACGCGGGCGGACGAGCTGCTGGGGCTGGTGGGCGAGGTGATCGAGCTCGACGAGGGGCTGATCGACGCGGCGACCGCGCTGATGGGCTGCTCGCCCGGCTACCTGGCGCTGATGGCCGAGGTGCTGGTCGAGGAGGGAGTCAAGGAGGGCCTCACCGAAGACCAGGCGCTGGCGATGGTGGCGCGCTCGATGGCGGCCACCGGCGCCCTGCTGGAGCTGCACGACCCCGCGGCGCTGAGGCAGGCCGTCGCCTCACCCGGCGGCATGACCGAGGCCGGCCTGGCCGCGCTGGAGGAGCGCGCGATTCGCCCCGCCCTGGCGGCAGCCGTCGATGCCTCGCTGGAAAGGGTTCGATGACCATCCTGGCGGCCATCGGGCGCGAGGAGATCGCGAACTACGTCAACGCCGTCTTCCTCGTCTACATCATCCTCATCTTCATCCGGGTGCTCCTGTCATGGATCCCGCGGATGCCCTACAACCCGGCGCTGCGCGCGGTCGTCGACTTCGTCCACCAGGTCACCGACCCCTACCTGAACCTGTTCCGGCGCTTCCTGCCGCCCCTGGGCGGGGGCCGCATGGCGTTCGACATCAGCCCGATCATCGCGATCTTCGTGCTGCTGATCCTGCAGGGGGTCGTGGTCGGGCTGATCGACCCCGGTTGAGCGACGGGGCCTCCGCTCGGGCCGGCGTCCTGCTCAAGGCCCTGCTCGTCTGCGGGGCGGTGGTGGCGCTCGACCAGCTCACCAAGGGCGTGGTGCGGGAGCGGATCGCCCGCGGCGAGACGGCCGAGGTGCTGCCGTTCCTGGACTTCGCCAACACGCGCAACAGGGGAGTGGCCTTCGGCCTGGCGGGCGACGTCTCACCGCTGCTGATCGGGTTCGCGCTGGCGCTGCTGGTGGGGCTGCTCGCCTTTCTCTCGCTGCGGCCCGCCGCGGACCCGCTCGTCTGGCTGCCCGCGGGGCTGCTGGTGGGCGGCGCCCTGGGCAACCTCGCCGACCGCGTCCGCGACGAGGCCGTGACCGACTGGATCGACCTCCCCGCCTGGCCGACCTTCAACCTCGCCGACGTGGCGATCGTCGTCGGGGTGCTGATGCTGGTCCTGCTGCCCGAGTACCGCGCGCGCGCGGAATCGCGCGACCATGCCCGCTGAGGGGGCGCCCGAGCCCCGGCTCGTCCACGAGGACGAGGCCGTCCTGGTGGTCGACAAGCCGGCCGGCCTCGTCGTCCACCCGGCGCCCTCGGTCAAGGGGCCGACGCTGGTGGATTGGCTCGGCGCGCGTGCGGGCGGCGGCGAACACGGGCGGCCCGGGATCGTCCAGCGCCTGGACAAGAACACCTCGGGGTTGATGGTCGTCGCGCGCGACGAGGCCGCCCGCAGCGCGCTGGCGGCCCAGATCAAGGCGCGGGAGGTGAGTCGCGAGTACCTGGCGCTCGTGGAGGGCGCCCTGGGTTCGCGAACCGGCACGATCGACGCCCCGCTGGGCCGCGACCGGCGCCGTCGCACCCGCCGGGCCGTCCGCGGCGCGGGCGAGCGCGAGGCGCGCACCCACTTCGAGGTGATCGAGGCGCTGCCCTCGGACACCTACGTGCGCGCGAGGCTCGAAACGGGGCGGACGCACCAGATCCGGGTCCACTTCGCGGCGATCGGCCATCCCGTGGCGGGCGACCCCGAGTACGGCGCCGCGGGGCGTCACGGCCTCGAGCGGCAGTTCCTGCACGCGGCGCGCCTGGGCTTCACGCATCCCGTCACGGGCGAGGCGCTCAGCTTCACCTCGGAGCTGCCCGCGGACCTCGCCGAAGCGCTCGATCGTGCCCGCCCCTCTAGAATGCGCCGCCGACCGTAAGCAACCCTCGACGAATGGCGCGGGACGCTGCCCGGGCACAGGCTCGGGTCCCCACCGCGGCGTCGAGGCCACGTACACCCACAAGCGAATCGAGAGTCCAAATGGCCGAAGTTGGCGTCAAAGAGCTGCTGCAGGCCGGAGTCCACTTCGGCCACCAGACGCGGCGCTGGAACCCCCGGATGCGCCGCTACATCCACGGCGAGCTGGAGGGCATCCACGTAATAGACCTCCTGCAGACCGACGACCTGCTGCGAGAAGCGACCGAGTTCGTCACCGAAATCGCCGGCAAGGGAGGCGTGATTCTCTTCGTCGGCACCAAGAAGCAGGCCCGCGACGCCGTCGAGGAGTGGGCCGAGAAGTGCGGGATGCCGTTCGTCAACCGCCGCTGGCTGGGCGGGCTGCTGACGAACTTCCACACGATCAAGCAGCGCATCAAGCGCCTGCACGAGCTGCGTGACCTGAAGGAGGACGGCCGCCTGGACCTGCTCCCGACCAAGGAGCGGATGTCGATGGAGCGCGAGCTGGAGAAGCTCGAGTTCAACCTCGGCGGCGTCGCCGACATGCAGCGCCTGCCCGACGCCGTGGTGATCATCGACTTGAAGACCGAGGAGATCGCCCTGCGCGAGGCCTCCCGACTGGAGATCCCGATCATCGGCCTGGTGGACACCAACTGCGACCCGGGTCCGCTCAGCTTCGTCATCCCCGGCAACGACGACGCGATCCGCTCCTGCAACCTTGTGGTCGGCACCCTGGGCGGGGCGATCGAGGGGGCCGCCGGCAAGTGGCGCGAGGAGGAAGCGCGCCGCAGAGCCGAAGAGGAGGAGCGCAAGCGCAAGGAAGAGGAGGAGCGCAAGCGCAAGGAGGAAGAGGAGAAGGCGAAGCAGGAGGCTGAGGAGAAGGCCAAGGCCGAAGCAGAGGCCAAGGCGAAGGCCGAGGCCGCCGCCAAGGCCGAGGCAGCGGCCAAGGCGCCGAAGCCCGAGGAGCCGAAGGCAGAGCCGAAGAAGCCGGAAGAGCAGAAGGCAGAGGAGCCGAAGGCAGAGGAGGAGCCGGCCGCGGAGCCGAAGCCGGCCGCCGAGCCCAAGCCCGCTGAGAAAGCTCCGCCGGCCGAGAAACCGGCCGAGCCGGAGCCGGCGTCCACCGAGGAAAAGGGCTGATGGCCCAGACCAAGAGCCCCAGTGCGGCCGATGTGAAGGCCCTGCGCGAGCAGACCGGCGCCGGGATGATGGACTGCAAGGCCGCGCTGGAGGAGTCCGGAGGCGACATCGACGAGGCCGTCAAGATCCTGCGCAAGAAGGGCGCCGCCTCGGCCGCCAAGCGCAGCGGGCGAGGAACCTCCGAGGGCATCGTCGCCGCCTACGTCCACAACCCCCCCACCAAGGGCGCCCTCGTCGAGGTTCAGTGCGAGACGGACTTCGTGGCGCGCAACGAGGAGTTCCAGGAGTTTGCGCGCGAGGTCGCGATCCACATCACCGCGATCGGGCCCACCCACGTCTCCCCCGAGGACATTCCCGCCGGGGAGACCGAGCGCGAGCGCGAGATCCTGACCGAGAAGGCGAAGGCCGACGGAAAGCCCGACGACGTGGTCGGCAAGATCGTCGAGGGCCAGCTCAAGAAGTGGGCAGGCGAGCGAGCGCTGCTGGAGCAGCAGCACTTCAATACCGAGAAGCACGACTCCAAGACCATTTCCGAGCTGGTGACGGACATCGCGGCGAAGACGGGCGAGAACGTCCGCATCGCGCGCTTCTCGCGTTTCGAGGTAGGGGAGGAGTAGGGCCGTTGGCCGCCGAGCCCCGCTTCAAGCGCGTCATCCTGAAGCTGTCCGGCGAAGCGCTGATGGGATCGCTCCCCTACGGCACCGACCCCGGGCAGATCGAGCGGATCGCCGGGCAGGTCCAAAAGGTCCGCGACCAGGGAGTGGACGTCGCCGTGGTGGTCGGGGCGGGCAACATCTACCGGGGGCTGGAGGGCGCGGCCGAGGGGATGGACCGCGCCACCGCCGACTACATGGGCATGCTGGCGACGGTGCTGAACGCGCTGACGCTGCAGGACGCTTTCGAGAAGCGGGGGGTCGACACCAGGGTGATGTCGGCGATGGGCGTCACGGAAGTCGCCGAGCCCTACATCCGCCGCCGCGCCATCCGCCACCTGGAGAAGGGGCGAACGGTGATCTTCGCCGCGGGCACCGGCAACCCGTTCTTCACCACAGACACCGCGGCCGCGCTGCGGGCGCTGGAGATCCACGCCGAGGCGATCCTGATGGCCAAGAACGGCGTCGAGGGGGTCTACGACTCAGACCCCCAGGAGAACCCCGACGCCGAGTTCCTGACTGAGATCAGCCACCGCCAGGCGATCGAGCGCGGCCTGCGCGTGATGGACTCGACGGCGCTTTCCCTGTGCATGGACAACGACCTGCCGATCTACGTCTTCAACATGGCCGACGAGGCGAACATAGATAGGATCGTCTGCGGCGAGCGGGTGGGCACCCTGGTCTCCAGCCAGCCGGCCAAACCCGCCGCACCCGTCGAGAAAGCGGTCGGGACTTCCTGATGGAGCTGATAGACGAGCTGCTCGAGGACGCGACGGGCCGCATGGGCAAGTCCGTCGAGTCGACTCGCAACGAGCTCGCAACCGTGCGGACGGGCCGCGCCTCGCCGCACCTGCTGGACCGCCTCATGGTCGACTACTACGGCGCCCAGACGCCGATCAAGCAGCTCGCCCAGGTGGCCGCCACCGACGCCCGCATGCTGACCCTGACGCCCTACGACAAGAGCTCGATCGGCGCGATCGAGAAGGCGGTGATGGAGTCCGACCTGGGCCTGACGCCGTCGAACGACGGCAACGTGATCCGGCTGGGAATTCCCGAGCTGACCGAGGAGCGGCGCCGGGAGCTGGTGAAGATCGTCCACAACGTCGCCGAGGACGGCCGCGTGGCCGTCCGCAACATCCGCCGCGACGTCATGCACGACCTGCGCGAGCTGAAGAAGGAGGGTGACGCCGGCTCCGACGAGGAGCACCGGGCCGAGAGCGAACTGCAGAAGCAGACCGACGACTCGATCGCCGAGATCGACTCGTTGCTGAAGGGCAAGGAAGAGGAGATACTCGAGGTATGAGGCGCCTGTGTCCTAGCCAGCCTTGGTTTTCGGCGCCTCCGCCTTGAGCGCCAAGTACGTCGCGATCATCACCGACGGAAACGGCCGCTGGGCCCAGCAGCGCAAGCTACCCGTGGTCGAGGGGCACAGCGCGGGCGCTGACACCGTCAAGGCCCGGCTGCGCGACGCCGTCGAGCTGGGCATCAAGGAGCTCACGGTGTATTCCTTCTCCACCGAGAACTGGTCGCGCCCGCGCGAGGAGGTTGATGGCCTGATGGCGATGTTCGCCGAGCGAATCGACGGCGAGACCCCGGAGCTGGACGAGGAGGGCGTTCGCATGCGCTTCATCGGCCGCCGCGACGGCGTCTCCGACGAGCTTCAGAGCCGCATGGACTGGGCCGAGACAGAGACCGCCGGGAACGACCGCATCACGCTGTTCGTCGCCTTCAACTACGGCGGCCGGGCGGAGATCCTCGACGCCGCCCAGGCCTATCAGGGGGGTGACGAGGAGGAGTTCCGCAAGGGGCTGTATGCGCCCGAGATGCACGACCCCGACCTTCTGATCCGCACCAGCGGCGAGCAGCGAATCTCGAACTACCTGCTGTGGCAGTGCGCCTACTCGGAGTTCGTCTTTCGCGAGGAGCTGTGGCCCGACTTCGGGCGCGAGGCCTTCGAGGACTCGCTGCGCATCTACGAGGAGCGGCAGCGCCGCTTCGGTTCGCGATGACCCCGATGGACGATCTCGACCCGCCGACGTTCCGCTTCGACCGGCGCGGCCGGGAGCCGGATCCCCTGGACGAGCCCGACGCCTCGCAGGCCGAGGAGGCTGAGCCGCCCCAGATCAGGGTCGAGCGGGTCGACGCCGGTCCCGGGGCCGGGGAAACGGCCGGGAAGCCGCCGCTGTGGCGCCGGCTGCCGTTCGCCCGCTCGGAGACCTCCGCGCGCGTGCTGGTCGCGGTTCCCTGGGTCGTCTTCGCGATCGTGATCGTCGTCGTGGGGGGCGAGCTGTTCATGCTCTCGATGATCGGGCTGGGCGTCCTCGGGCTGCACGAGTACTTCCGGATGACCGAACGGGCGCGGCCCGTGATGCTGCCCGCCTACCTGGTCGTCGCAGGGATGGTCGTCGCCGCTCACTATGGGTCGGCGTACCAGATCCTCCTGGCGGTGGCCGCAAGCTTCCCCCTGATCTTCGCCTTCGCCGCCGCGCGCCAGTCCCACGACCGCGTCACGACCTCGATGGCGGTGACGATGCTGGGCATCCTCTGGCTGGGGATCGGCCTCTCGCACGCGATGCTGCTGCGAGACCTGCCCGACCACGGAGCGGCGCTGCTCGTGGACGTCCTCGTCGCGACGTTCGTCGGCGACACGGCCGCCTACGGGGCCGGCCGCCTGTTCGGCTCGCGCAGGATCACGCCGCGCATCTCGCCCAACAAGACGCTGGAGGGGCTGATCGGCGGTTTCATCGGCGGCACCATGGGCTTCTGGTTCGCCGGCCTCTACCAGGACTGGCTGCCGGGGGTCGACGCGCTGCTGATGGGCATGTGCGTGGCCGCGCTGGCGCCCGTGGGCGACCTCTTCGCCTCGATGGTCAAGCGCGACCTCCAGATCAAGGACACGGGCACGCTGTTCGGCCCCCACGGAGGCCTGATCGACCGCCTCGACGCCGTCCTCTTCACGGTCGTGGCGGGCTACTACCTGGCGGTGGCGTTCGTCTACTGACGAGCGGCGACGGCGCTGAGGTAGGCGATGTGGCCGAAGAAGGTGCCGGCCTCCAGTCGCCGGTCGGCCTCGCGCTTGAGCGCCTCGGCCGCGTCCTCGCCGATCCGGCCGTCGGCCGCCAGCATGTCCGCGCCCCGCCGCACGAGGGTGAGCATGTAGTCGGCCTCACGGATCTGCACGTAGGAGTGCCCCCGGACGGCGACGTCGGCGAACCCGGCGGCGTCCAGCAGCGGCTCGATCCGCCGCAGCAACCAGGGATCGTGGACCAGGTTCTCGACCGAGGCGTCCACGCACGCCTGCAGCGGGTCCTCGGCGCCGATCGCGACCGTGGTCGTGGTGTAGTCGCCGTCGAAGACCGCGAGCGTCCCTCCGGGCGCCAGCACGCGGTGGGCCTCGGCGATCGCGCGCTCGGGATCGGGCACGTGGCAGAGCGTGGTGTGAAAGACGACGAGGTCGAAGGAGCCGTCCTCGAGCCCCAGCTCGCGGCCATCGCCGACCAGGAAGCGCAGCTCCGCGGGCGACAGCTCCGAGGCCCGCTCGATCAGCAGTGGCGAGGGGTCCACGCCCGTCACCTCGGCGACGCCCGGGAGCGGTTGCGAGGTGGCGGCAGACGGCGCCCGTGCCACAGCCGACCTCGAGCGCCCTGGAGCCGTCGGCCAGCCGCAGCCGGGAGGTGTAGTCCTCGAGCATCTCGCGCTGAGCGGGTTCCGAAGCGCGGATCTCGAGGACTTCCGCGATCTGCTCCAGTGTCGCGGCGTCAGCATCGGCGATGGTGGCGTAAACATCAGGCATGGCCGATTCCGGTCAGGAAAGCAATTCCCGGCGGCGGGCGCAACTTCCGGCTCGCTACCCGGTTTTCGGATCAACTGCACACAACGCAGGAAGGGAGTGGACTGAATGAGCAAGTTGAAGCTGAGGCGCCCAACGCCGGCGATGATCGTCGCGATGGTGGCGCTGATCGCCGCCGTGGGCGGCACCGCCTACGCGGCGGCCAAGATCACCTACAAGGGCCTTGACAAGGAGGCTCGCCTGAAGGTGCTGCCGTTCAGCAAGACGGCGACGGGCACCAACTGCAACCCGACGGCCGCGGGCACCTACGTCGACTGCGCGACGGTCAACGTCGACGGCTCGACCGGGTTCCCCCGCAAGTACTACATCGCCTTCACCGGTACCTTCGACGGTGTCGGCGGTGTGTCGCGTGGCGACTGCCGTCTGGAGGCGGACAACGCGCCGATCGCGGGCACGACGATCAGGACCGAGACGCCCACCCACACCAGGTGAGCACGGCGAGTGGTTACGGCATCAACATCATCACCGCGCCGCTGGGCGGGAAGCACACGATCTCGGTGGCCTGCAACGAGAACGCGGGCAACCTGGTCGTGCATCAGTTCCAGCTCTCGGCCTTCCAGGTTCGCTAGCGACGAGAGCTGCACCGGGAAGCGGGGTGAGGCTGCGTTAGCCTCACCCCGCTGACCGACCTGAGCGAACAGAAGGCGCCGGCGAGGGGAGCGGAGCCCGGCTATTACCCGGACCCGCTCGGGGGCGCCCGCACCCGCTGGTGGGACGGCGCTGCCTGGACAACGCGCGTCGGCCCGCAGACGCCGGCAGGGGCGCCGAAGGACAAGCCGATACCGGCGCCCGAGCCGAAGCGCACCAGCCCGTGGGCGATCGCGGCGGCGATCGCGGCCGCATGCATCGCCGTCCTGCTCTTCCTCGGTGGCTGCGCCGCGCTCGTGATCGTCGGCCTCGACAAGGCCGAGGATGAGATCGACGAGAACGCGATCACCAAGGCCCAGTACGACCTGATCGACCCCGGGACGCCGGAGTCGGTCGTGAGGGCGCGGCTGGGCGAGCCTCTGAGCGAGGAGTCATTCGGGCGCCGGCGCCTGACCTGCGTCCATTACGCCCAGAAGGACGAGGGCCTGCTCGGCATCGACGACTTCGAGTTCTGCTTCCGCGATGGCGTCCTGTTCTCGAAGAGGTTCGACGACGGCTTCTTCCTCGATTAGGGCGCGCTGAGGCCCGTCCCTACACTGAGCGGCCCGTGAGGGCGGTCCAGAAATGAAACGCGTCCTGATACTCGGCTCGACCGGCTCGATCGGCACCCAGGCGCTGGAGGTCGTGGCCGCCTCCGAGGGGAGCCTGCAGGTCGCCGGGCTGTCCGCGGGCTCCAGCTGGGAGCAGGCGCTCGAGCAGGCCAAGCAGCATGGCGCCCCCGTGTTGGCCCTGGCCGATCCGGCCGCCGCCGAGAGCGCGGCGGGGGAATGGGGGGGACGCGTGCTGGCGGGCGAGGACGGAATCCGGGAGCTGGTCACGGAGTCCGGCGCCGACCTGGTCCTGAACGCCATCGTCGGTGCCGCGGGGCTGGGACCGACGATCGTGGCCCTGACGGAGGGGATCGACGTCGCGCTCGCCAACAAGGAGTCGCTGGTGATCGGCGGGGAGCTGGTGACCGCGCTGGCCGAGGCGGCCGACGCGCGCCTGGTCCCGGTGGACTCCGAGCACTCGGCGCTCTACCAGCTGATCGCTGCCGAGCCGGTGCCCGGCACCGTTACGCGCCTGGTGCTGACGGCATCCGGCGGCCCCTTCCGGGGGCGCACCGACCTGGCGGGGGTCAGCCCCGGCGACGCCCTCGCCCACCCCACCTGGGACATGGGCGGGCGCATCACCATCGACTCGGCGACCCTGATGAACAAGGGCTTCGAGATGATCGAGGCCCACCATCTCTTCGACGTCCCCTACGAGCGCATCGACGTCATCGTGCACCCGCAGTCCATCGTCCACTCGCTGGTCCACCTGAACGACGGCGCCTCGCTCGCCCACCTCGGATACCCGGACATGAAGGTGCCCATCTCCTACGCCCTGCACCTTCCCGAGCGGGCGGATGTGGACGTGCCCACGCTGGACCTGGCCGAGGTGGGAAAGCTCGAGTTCGAAGAGCCCGACACCGAGACCTTCCCCTGCCTTCGCCTCGCGCGCGAGGCCGGCGAGGTGGGGGGGACGGCGCCCTGCGTGCTGAACGCCGCCGACGAGGTCGCGGTCGGGGCCTTCCTCGAGGGCCGCATCCCCTTCACGGGCATCGCCGAGGTGATCGACCGCTGCCTCGACGAGGTGCCGACGGGCGCCGCGGGCCATTTCGAGCAGCTGTTCGAGACCGACCGCGCCGCCCGGGAACACGCGCGGGGGCTGATCGAGGGGCTCGCCGTCTCATGAGCTGGGCCCCGTCAAGGGAGCCAGCTCCGTGAGCTGGCTCCTGGCCTTCGCGGGCTTCGCCCTGCTGATCATCCTGCACGAGTTCGGGCACTTCGTCGCGGCGAAGTGGACCGGGATGCGGGTCGAGCGCTTCTTCCTCTTCTTTCCGCCCAAGCTGTGGAGCGTCAAGCGGGGCGAGACCGAATACGGGATCGGCTGGCTGCCGCTGGGGGGCTTCGTGAAGATCACCGGGATGAACCCGGACGAGGTGGACCCGCCGGAGGGACAGGAGGAGCGCGTGCGCGATGTTGGCCTCCTGGAGCGGGTCGAGTCCGTCGACCAGGAGCAGGACCCGGACGTGAGCGTCCCGGGTCAGCCCCTGTCGCCCGAGCTG
The DNA here is from genome assembly GCA_963813725.1 of uncultured Solirubrobacterales bacterium. Lineage (GTDB taxonomy): Bacteria > Actinomycetota > Thermoleophilia > Solirubrobacterales > 70-9 > VGBV01. The sequence continues at coordinate 64,049 of CAWFAI010000017.1, read as the reverse complement.
CGCGAGCGCGCCTACTACAACCAGCCGGTCTGGAAGCGGATCGTGGTGATCGCCGCCGGGCCGGCGATGAACGTGCTCGTCGCGTTCGTGCTGCTGTTCGCGCTCGCCTACACCGCCGAGCGGATCTCGGGCCCGGGCCTGGAGATCGGGGAGCTGACCACCGACTCGCCCGCACAGGGCCTGCTGCAGGAGGGCGACAAGATCGTCTCGATCGACGGCGTCGCCGCGAACGGCCAGGACGGCGACGACCGCGCAAGCAGCTTCCGCGAGCAGATCGGCACGCACACCTGCAGGGGGCCGCTGACCGAGGGATGCGAGGCGAGCACCCCGGTGGAGGTGGTAGTTGAGAGGGACGGCCGGCAGGTACCGGTGAAGGTCACCCCTCGCTACGACCCGGGCGCCGAGCAGGCGCTGATGGGCGTCCGCTTCGAGCCGACCGACATCACCGCGCTCGATCCCTCGCCGCCCGAGGCCGCCGAGTTCGCGCTCGATCGCATGTGGTTCGTCACCAGCCAGACGGTCACGATCCTGGCCCGGATCATCGACCCCGAGCAGCGCGAGCAGATCTCGGGCGTCGTCGGCAGCTACGAGGCGACCCGCCAGGCGATCAACCTGGACGCGCAGCTCGCGATCGGCATCCTCGCCGTGATCAGCCTCTCGCTGGCGATCATCAACCTGTTCCCGTTCCTGCCGCTTGACGGCGGCCACATCTTCTGGAGCGTGGTCGAGAAGATCCGCGGCCGGCGCGTCCCCTTCAGCGTCATGGAGAAGAGCGGCGCGATCGGCTTCGTGCTGATCCTGATGCTCGCCTTCATCGGGCTCACGAACGACATCGACCGGCTCACCAGCGGCGAGGGCTTCGGCATCCGCGATCCCTAGGCAGCGGGCCCCCGAACTCCGGTAGCGTTTCCCCCGCTACCACGAGGAGGAGGAGACCCGGTGGAAGTTACGACTGCTGAGCGGTACGCAAGCGGTGGAGAGCTCGGTGAGCTCCCGGCCCAGAACCTGGTCAAGGCGTTCTACGCCTCGGTCGAGAAGCTCGGCGACGACGTCGCGATCAGGACCGAGGACGACGCTTACTCGATCACCTGGAACGAGCTGCGCGACCGCGTTCACCGTATCGCCGGCGGCCTCGCGAAGCTCGGCGTGAAGAAGGGCGACACCGTTGCCCTCATGCTCAACAACCGTCCGGAGTTCATTCCCGCCGATCTGGCCGCGGTCTCGCTGGGCGGGGTCCCGTTCTCGATCTACCAGACCTCTTCGCCAGAGCAGATCCAGTACGTCTGCTCGGACGCGGGCAGCAAGGTGGCGATCGTGGAGACGATGTTCCTCGACCTGTTCAACCAGGCTCGCGAGAACCTGCCTGAGATCGAGACCGTGATCGTGGTCGACGGCGACGGCGGAGACCACACGCTGGAGGAGGTCGAGCAGATGGATCCGGGCTTCGATCCCGCCGACGACGGTGGACGAGCTCCAGCCCGACGACATGCTCACCCTGATCTACACCTCAGGGACCACCGGGCCGCCCAAGGGCGTGCAGCTGACTCACCGAAACCTGATGGGGCTGACCGGTGGCGTCGACGAGATGCTCGACCTCCCCGAGCGCGGCGCCAAGGTGATCTCGTGGCTGCCGGCGGCCCACATCGCCGAGCGGGGCGCTCACTACTACCTGCCGGTCGTCCGAGGCGTCACCGTCACGATCTGCCCCGACCCGCGCAAGATCGGCGATTCGCTGGCCGCCGTGCGCCCGACCTGGTTCTTCGCCGTGCCGCGCATCTTCGAGAAGCTCAAGGCCGGGATCGAGGCCAGCTTCGCCAAGCTCCCCGACGAGCAGCGCGTGCCCGCCCAGAAGGGCCTGGAGGCAGCGATCCAGAAGGTTCGCCTGGAGCAGGCCGGCCAGGAGGTCCCGGAGGAGCTCGCCAAGGGCGTCGCGGGCGCAGAGGAGGCGATGTTCAAGCCGCTGCGGCAGAAGCTGGGGCTCGACGAGCTGGTCGCCTGCAACGTCGGCGCTGCGCCGACCCCGGTGGAGGTGCTCGAGTTCTTCCACGCGATCGGGATCCCGATCGGCGAGCTGTGGGGGATGTCCGAGACCTGCGGCGTCGCGACCTGCAACCCGCCCGGCAAGGTCAAGCTCGGCACGGTCGGGCCGCCGGTGCCCGGCGTCGAGATCCGCTTGGCCGAGGACGGCGAGGTGATGGTCAAGGGCTCATCGATCATGCCCGGGTACCGCAACATGCCCGAGAAGACCGCCGAGACCTTCAGCGACGATGGCTGGCTTCTGACCGGCGACATCGGCGAGCTCGACGAGGACGGCTACCTGAAGATCGTCGACCGCAAGAAGGAGCTGATCATCAACGCGGCCGGCAAGAACATGTCGCCGGCGAACATCGAGTCGCACGTGAAGTCGGCCAGCCCGCTGATCGGCCAGGCCGCCGCGGTCGGCGACAAGCGCCCCTTCAACGTGGCGCTGATCGTGCTCGATCCCGACTACGCGCCCGTATGGGCCAAGCAGAACGGCCTCGAGGGCAAGTCCGTGGAGGAGCTCGCCTCCGAGGACAAGGCGCAGGAGGCGATCCAGGCCGCCATCGACGAGGCGAACGAGAAGATGTCCCGGGTCGAGCAGATCAAGAAGTTCAAGATCCTGCCCACCGAGTGGGAGCCGGGCGGCGACGAGCTGACGCCGACGATGAAGCTGAAGCGCAAGCCGATCGCCGAGAAGTACTCAGAGGAGATCGAGGCGCTGTACGAGAAGTAGCCGCGGCTCCGCGGCCAGCTCACTTCTTCTTCTTCTTGCACTTCCTGGCGGCGGCGGTCGCCGCTGAGCCCTTCTTCTTCTTCTTGCACTTCTTCTTCTTCTTTGGCGTCTTGGGGGGCGGCGTTCGCTGGCCGCCGCCGGGGGGCAGTCGCGGGCTGGCAGGGCGTCTCGGATCGGCGTCGCGCTGTTCGGGTGTCGGGCTCGCGGCGACCGTTGACGAAGTCGTTGCGCCGCTGTTGTTCGTGTCGTCGGTCGCTTCGAGCAGCGGTCGCGCAGCTGCCGCCGGTCACCTTACGGGTGAAGGACGATATCGGGATCGCCGACACCCGAGGAGGACCCGATCGGCTGGGTCTGATCCGGCAGGTTGCTGGCGCCGCTGAAGCCGAGCCGCCCCACGAGACGCAATCGAGCCGGCCGATGCTGTCCGTCGTGAAGCACGCCGCGCCCCCGCGCCCGCGACGGTCATGCCCGCCGGTGTTATCGAGCGTAGAGCGTGAGGTCCAGGCGTGAAGTCACGAGCCGTCACCCCGGTGTCCCCGATCAGGATCGTCGCGCTGGTTTTCGCCGTTGGGCCGATTGGGGCCCGTGAGGAACAGTCCTCCGCGATCGGCACCGGATCGCCCAGTCACGCTTGCGGTCGCATTCGCAGATCGTGATGTCGTGGCCGGCGACCGGCTTCTGGCCGGCCGCGTACATCTGCAGCTCGATATAGCTGCCCTGGCCGCGGTTGGCGCCTCCCGTGATACTCCTCGCTGATCTTCATCACGTGGTAACGGCGTTCGCGCCGGGCGCACGACGCCCAGAGATGGCGCAGAGCGCGAGGGCTCCGGTCAGGAGGCCTCTGGCCGCACCCATCGCCGCGCTGCTACTTCTTCTTTTTCTTCTTCTTGCACTTCTTCTTCTTGGCCGCGTAGCGCGCCGCCTGCCCTTGCCCTTTTTCTTCTTCTTCTTCTTGCACTTCTTGCCGGCTTGGTCGTGCCGCCCGGGGTCGGGCACAGGGTTTCAGTCGGCGCCGTCGCGTTGCTTCGCGGCGGCCTGGTCGAGAGCGCGAAGTCGGCGGAGCTGTTGTTGGTGTCGTCCGCGGCGTCGAGAGCGGTCGCACAGCCCTTGGCGATGCTGCGCTCGAGCGTCGACTCGAACGGCGTCGCCACGGCCGGCGGGCCGGCCGACGGGATCATGGCGGTCGCCATGAACGCGCCGTAGGCGACGCAATCGATCGGCGTGTAGGTCGGGGGTTGTTCTCCGTGTAGCAGACGGCGCCGTCCTGACCGGTCATCTGCAGCTCGGCGACCGGCGCAACGAAGTCGGCGTCCACTCCCGAGGAGGGCTGGAACAGGCTGCTGACCAGGATCGTGCGCTGGTTCTGGCCGTTCTGGCGCACCGGGATGGGGACCCGGGCCGCTGCCGATCACGTACTGCGACTGCAGGCCTGCGGTTGAGTTGAACGTCCGGATCGTGGTCGTGCCGCTGACGAGGTTCTCGCCCGGCCGCGGGCATCTGCAGCTCGACCCAGTCGCCGCCGAACATCCCCGTGTCCGGGTGGATCTGGCGGCATCTTGGTCAGGTGGTGGGCCGCCGGCGCCGGCGCTGCCAGCGCCCCGAAGAGGCAGACCGTCGCGATCGAGACGAATGGCCTTGCGGACGGTTACGAGCCTCTGGTTGCTTCGCATATTCGCGGCGATCCTGCTTCGGCTCATTGGTCTCCCCGAGTCGTCATCCCTGGACAGCCGCACTATACGCCGCAGGTCAGGCAGCGACAAACGAATTCGGATGCCGGCTAGAGGCTGTGCCGCACCTCACACGACTTGGCCTTGTCCGCCGCCTTGCCCCCGTTGCAGGTGTCGCGGCCCGCGGGCGCCGATCAGCTTGTCGCGCCCCGCGCCGCCCTTGAGTACGTCCTTGCCGATGCCGCCGCAGAGGATGTCCTTGCCTCCCAGTCCCTTGACCGTGTCCGCGCCCGCGAGGGCGGCGATCACGTCGCGCCCCTTCGTGCCGCGGATGGCCTCCTTTCCGTCCGTGCCGATGATCGTCGCGTCCGAGCCGCCGCAGGGCACGCAGTCGCGCTCCTGTGGGAGTCGCGGAGTTGGGCGCGGGAGTGGGGGAGCCCAGCGACAGGTCCGCCGCCGAGGAGTCGCTGTCGTCCTCGATGTCCAGGCCCAGGGCGCAGCCGCGCGCGATCGTGCGGGTCAGAGACTGGCCTTCGCCGATCGCGGGCGCGGGCGCGCCGGCGCCGGGGAAGGGCAGCATCGAGCTGCCCGCGAAGGCACCCCAGGAGACGCAGTCCGGCGGCGTGGCCTCGTTCAGGCAGACGGCGCCGCCTGCTGGGGAGAGCGCGGTGCCGAGGCCCGCGAAGGTGTAGTCGGCGCCGGCCACGCCGGGAGCCCCGATCAGGGCGGTGCGCTGGCTGTCGGCGTTGGGCACGCCGCCGGCCAGGGTCAACGGCGTCTGCGTGAGCCCGGTCTGGTCGTAGACGACGAGCTGGCTGCCCCCGAGCTGGTTCTGCCCCTGCCGGTAGGCCTGGAGCTCGACGAAGGCCGCGTCGGGCGTGGCCGTCGAGGCGCGGACCTCGCGGATGAGGACGCTGTGGTGGGCGCCCGCGAGGGCGGGGGAGAGCGCGATCGCTGCGACGAACACGGCCGCCGCGCCCCCTCGCGCGGCCTTGCTCACGGTTTGACGACCTTGAACGTGTACGCGGCGGCCGTCGGGTCCTTGTTGGCGAACGGGTCTATCGCGCGGACGTAGAACCCGTGACGGCCGTAGGAGAGCGGCTTCAGCGTCTTCGGTGAGTCGCATGGCGAGAACGACTTGCCGTCGCGTTTGCAGACGAAGCGCGCCTTGCGGTCGTTCGAGGAGAACGTGAACCTCGGCGTCTTGTCGGTCGTGCGCTTGGCCGGGGCGCGGTTGATGTAGGTCTGCGGTGGGGTGTTGTCGTGCCCGGGCCAGGCGGGGACGGCGTGCACGGCGAGCACGACCAGCAGCGCAACTGATCCGAGCGCGGCCGGCGAGAGAACACCTATGCAGACCTTCCTGTCCCTCATCCCTCCTCCAGGCAGCAATCTATCCTCTCAGTATGGCCTCGCAACGCCAGATCTTCGTAGGTGGCGTGCCGATCGGGGGAGGGGCCCCGGTCGCCGTGCAGACGATGTGCAAGACCGAGACCGCCAACCTCGAGGCGACGATGGAGCAGATCCGCACCGTCGCCGACGCGGGGGCCGACCTGGTGCGCGTCGCCGTGCCCCGCGACAAGGACGTCGAGGCGCTGAAGACGATCGTGAAGGACTCCCCGATCCCGGTCATCGCCGACATCCACTTCAACCACACGCTCGCCCTGAAGGCGATCGACGCCGGCGCCCACTGCATCCGGCTCAACCCCGGCAACATCGGAGGGCCCGAGAAGGTCGCCGAGGTCGCCGAGAGGGCGACCAAGGCAGGCGTGCCGATGCGGATCGGCGTCAACTCCGGCTCGCTCCCCAAGCACCTGCACGAGCTGGAGCGGCAAGAACTCGGTCGAGGCGCTGGTGCAGGCGGCGGTCGAGTTCGTCGAGATGATGGAGCGCCTGGACTACGAGGACTTCAAGGTCTCGATCAAGTCCACGAACGTCCCCAACACGATCGCCTCGAACCGGCTGCTCGCCGAGAAGATCCCCTACCCGATCCACCTCGGGATCACCGAGGCGGGCACGAAGTGGTCGGGCTCGCTCAAGTCCAGCGTCGGGCTGGGCACCCTGCTCGCCGACGGGGTCGGGGACACGATCCGGATCAGCCTCAGCACGTTCCACGCCGAGGAGGAGGTCAAGGTCGGCTGGGAGATCCTGAAGGCGCTGCACCTGCGTGAGCGCGGCCCGGTGCTGATCGCCTGCCCCACCTGCGGCCGGCTGCAGTTCGACATGGACACGGTCGTCGCCGAGATCGAGCAGCGGCTGGAGTCCTACGAGGAGCCGATCGAGGTCGCGGTGCTCGGCTGCGCGGTGAACGGCATCGGCGAGGCTTCCCACGCCGACTTCGGCATCACCGGCGCCAAGGACGAGGGCCTGATCTTCGCCCACGGCAAGCCGCTGCGGAAGGTGAAGCAGGAGGAGCTCGTGGACGCGCTGTTCGCCGAGATCGACAAGTCGCTCGACCGGGGCAAGGTCGACGTCGACGAGTCCGAGGCGCGCGAGGGCGCCGACTGGCTCGCCAAGATCGAAGAGGAGAACGCCGGCGAGCTCACGCCCGAGCGCATCGCGGCGATGGAGAAGGCCGAGACGCCGACCGAGGCCGAGCGGGTGCTGGGCGACGGCCCCCAGCTCGAGGAGGGCGAGCCCTACCTGAAGCCGGTCAAGGCGGGCAAGCCCAACGGCGGCCAGCGCGTCGAGCTGGACGAGGAAGCCTCGCCGACGGCGGGCCGCCGCTTCACGCGGACCTGATTCGTCCCCGGCGCGCCGGGCGGCGGCGGGCTACTTCTTCTTGCCCTTCTTCTTTTTCTTCTTCACGCACTTGCCCTTCTTCAGCTTCTTGCCCTTCTTGCACTTCTTCTTCGGCGCGGGGGCCTGATCTGGGGCGATCCCGAGGTCGAGCGTCCAGCCGCCGCCGATGAACATCGCGGTGTTGATGCCTGGGGTGTCGTCGATCGTGTACAGCGTCCAGGTCCCGTTCGGGCTCGCCCCGGCGAAGGCGCCGAAGCCGGTCGGGTAGGGACCGGCGGGCGCGGGAGCTAGGAAGGTGTCGGGGCCAATGTTGACGTCGGTCGGCCCGTAGATGACCGCCGACCACGCCGATGCCGCAGTTGTCGGGCACCGTTGCCACGCCGGTCACGAAAGCGAGCGGCGCGGCGTTCGAGAAGGACCCGCCCCCGCAGGCGTCGCTCATCACGATCCCGCTCTGTCCGCCGGGGCCGACCAGCAGCATGTCCACGTCCCCGGGAGCGTCGATTCCGGGCTGCTCGAGCACCACCCGCACCGACGACACCGTCCCCGCCTGGCCGCTGATGGTGACCGGCGAGACGCTCTGGCTCGAGCCGTCGTCGGGCGGCGAAATCGCCGTCGTGTTGCTCGCCGTAATGGCACCGGCCCCCGGCGCCATCACCAGCAGCGCCGCGATCGCCCCCAGCGTCCCCAGAAGGCCGCGTTCCGTCGCTGAGCCGGTCATCTCCGCTCCCTTCGCTGTGGTCGTGTCGGAAGCCTAATACGCCTTCGCGAAGATTGCCTCGACTCTGGCCGGCGCGCCCGAGATCACGCACTTGGCGCCGTCGGGCGAGGTGCTGGTCGAAGGGGATGCAGCGCACGCTGACGCCCAGCTCGCCCATCACCTTCTCGGTCTCGGGGTCCTCGCTCCACGGAGCGCGCACGAAGCCGCCGGAGTCGAGCTCGTCGCCCGAGAAGAACTCGCGGAAGGCGTCGACGTCGGCGACGTCGGTGGTCGTGCGGGCCTCGAGCCTGGCCTTGGCCTCGTCGAAGTACTGCTGCTGGGTCGCCTCGAGCGCGCCCGGCACCGTGCCCGCGTACTCGCCTCGCTTCACCTGCTCGCGCTCCAGCCCCGGGTCGCCGCGGCGCGTGACGGTGACCACGCCGGACTCGAGGTCGCGCTCGCCGATCTCGACCACCAGCGGCGCGCCCTTGCGGATCCACTCCCAGCGCTTCTCCGCCGGTTTGCGCTCGCGAAGATCGACGTGTGCGCGCACGGGTTCACCGAGCGCCTCGAGGGCTCCGAGCTCGGCAGCCAGCTCCTTGGCGGCCTCGACCACGGGCTCGGGGTCGTCACGGGTGATCGGCACGATCACGACCTGGTTCGGGGCGATGCGCGGCGGCACGCGCAGGCCGTTGTCGTCGGCGTGGCCCATGACCACCGCGCCCATCAGGCGCGTCGAGGATCCCCATGAGGTGGTGTGCGCGAATTCCTCTTCGCCGCTCTCGGCGGTGAAGTCGATCCCCATCGCGCGGCTGAAGTTCTGCCCGAGGTAGTGGGAGGTCCCGGCCTGGAGCGCCTTGCCGTCCTGCATCATCGCCTCGATCGCGAGGCTGGAGACAGCCCCCGGGAAGCGCTCCGACTCGGGCTTCTCGCCCGGTATCACCGGCACGGCGACGACCTCCTCGGCGAACGAGCGATAGACCTCGAGCATCTGCGAGGTCTCCTCCCGGGCCTCCTCCTCGGTCGCGTGGGCGGTATGGCCCTCCTGCCAGAGGAACTCCGTCGTGCGCAGCAGCACCCGCGGGCGGAGCTCCCAGCGAACGACGTTGGCCCACTGGTTGATCAGCAGCGGCAGGTCGCGGTAGGAGTTGATCCACTTCGCGAAGGAGCGCCCGATGATCGTCTCGGAGGTGGGGCGGACGACCAGCGGCTCGGCCAGCTCGGCGGCGGGAGTCAGGGCGCCGCTGTCGGGGTCTTTCTCCAGGCGGTGGTGGGTGACGACCGCCATCTCCTTGGCGAAGCCCTCGACGTGCTTGGCCTCGTCCTCGAAGTAGCTGAGCGGGATGAAGACCGGGAAGTAGGCGTTGTCGGCGCCCGGAGGCCTTGATCTTGTCGTCCATCGCGCGCTGCATCAGCTCCCAGATGCCGTAGCCCCAGGGGCGGATCACCATGCAGCCGCGCACGTGATCCAGCTCGGCGACCTCGGCGTCGCGGACGACGCTCTGGAACCACTGCGGGAAGTCCTCCGCGCGCGTGGGGCTGATCCCTGCTTTCTTTCCCTGTGCCATGGCCCGTCCATCCTTTCGCATCTGATGGCGACCAGCTTCCGCCGGCGCTTCGGGTTGGACCGCTCAGGGCCGCCTCCGCGCGAAACGCAGAAGGGGCAGCCGCTGCGGCCCTGGACGATCCCGAACATGGTCGGGTACCTGCGCCTGGCGGGGATCCCGGTCTTCCTCTATCTCGCGTTCTCCTCCGGGGACGGCCACGATCCCTGGGCCTGGGGCCTGTTCTGGCTGATCGCGGCGGGCGACTACCTGGACGGGTTCCTGGCGCGGGCCACCGGCCAATACAGCCGAATGGGGGCCCTGCTGGACCCGGTCGTCGACCGGCTCACGATCCTGTCGGGGGCCGCCGTCTGCTGGCACTTCGAGCTGCTCCCGCGCTGGGCGCTGGCCGTGCTGGCGGTGCGCGAGGTGGCCACCTTCCTGATGGCCCAGTACGCCGTGCGCCGCGGCCAGGACCTGGAGATCAACTGGTACGGGCGCATCGCCGTATTCCCGATCATGGGGGCGATCTTCTGGGCGATGGTGGTGGAGAGCGTGGTCTGGGACGTGATGCTGATCGCGGGCGTCGCCCTGTCGGTGATGGCGACGATCGCCTATGCCCGCGCAGGCATGCGCGAGCTGGCTGCAACGGAACCTTCAACCCCTGGTTGAGGCAGGCGGCCCGTGCGACATATAATCGTCGCCCACCCCCGGCACGAAGGAAAGGAGGGCCTGTGCACGACGACACCACACCGAACATCGGCTCGATGAGCGATGAGGAGCTGAAGGAGCTGATCGACAAGCTGACCTCGGAAGAGCAGGAGGTCTCCTACCGCAGGCGCATCCTGCACGGCCAGATCGACATCCTTCGCGCCGAACTGGTCAACAGGCTCCGCGAGCACACGCCCGACGGCGAGTCGCTGATCAAGGGCGACGACGTGGAGCGACTCAGCGAGATCCTCGCCGGCAAGCACGAGCCTCCTACGAAGCCGCCCACCTAGGGGCAGCCGTGGCCATCCACTGCCCCGAGTGCGGCTTCGTCAACGCCGAAGGCGCCAACTACTGCCAGAAGTGCGGCGCCTATCTCTCCCGCCCCGAAGGAGCGGACGAGCCGACCACCATGACCTACACGGTCGACGAATCCGGCGAGATGCACCAGGTGGACATCGACGAGATGGTCGAGAAGGCGGGCGCGGCGCTGGTGATCCGCGCGGGCGGCGGCCGAGCGGGGGAGAGCTTCACATTGGACGAGGACAAGGTCTCGATCGGGCGCACGCCCGACGCCGGCGTCTTCCTGGACGACGTCACCGTCTCGCGCAACCACGCGCTGCTGGTGCGACGCCGCGACGGCCTCTACATCGACGACCTGGGCTCGCTGAACGGCACCTACGTCAACCGGCGCCGCATCGAGTCGCACGCACTCGTTGACGGCGACGAGATCCAGATCGGCAAGTACAAGCTCAGCTACCTGGAGAAGTGAGGGACCGGCCATGGAGGCTTCCACGCGCAACGACAGGCAGGCGGGCAGCGGCTCATCGACGCGCAAGGCGCTGACCATCGGGGCCGTCGCCAAGATCCTCGGCCGCGAGTTCGACGACATCTCGATCTCCAAGATCCGCTACCTCGAGGACCAGAAGCTGCTCTCGCCGCGGCGGACGCCCAGCGGCTACCGCCTCTACAGCCAGGCCGATGTCGAGCGCCTGCGCGAGATCCTGCGCATGCAGCGCGACGAGTTCCTGCCGCTGCGGGTGATCCGCCAGGAGCTGGCCACCGGCGGCGAGCGCAGGGACCCTCGCGGCGACTCGGCCTCGATGCGCCGGGCCAGCAGCGTCGACGGGGGCAGCGGCGCGCTGCTGGGGATCGAGGACCTGGTCGACACGACCGGGGTCAGCCCCGAGTTGATCAGGGAGCTCGAGGAATGGCGGATCGTGCAACCCGAGCAGATCGACGGCCAGCGCGTCTACGACGAGACCGACCGCGAGATCGTCAAGGCATGCGGCGAGCTCTTCCGCTTCGGCGTGGCCGGGCGCAACCTGCGCGTGCTGCGCACTGCCGCCGACCGCGAGGCCCAGCTCTTGGAGCAGGTGGTGGGGCCGGCGCTTCGCTCGAGCAACCAGACCCGTCGCCGGGAGGCGATCGAGAACCTCGAGACCCTGGCCTCGACCTGCAGCAACCTCACACACCTGCTGCTGGTCCGCGATCTGCGCAAGCTCACCGGTGAGTAGCGCGAGGCGCTGAGTTGCCGAACGTGACCCGCAGGCGCCGCCTCGACGCGCCGCCCGGGAAGATCTGGTCGGTCATCTCGGACCCCTACCACCTGCCGCGCTGGTGGCCGCGCACGCAGCGGGTCGAGAACGTCAGCGAGGGAGGAGGAACGAGGGGCCGCAAGTGGACGCAGGTGCTGGAGACCAAGGACGGCCGCGCGATCCGAGCCGACTACCGCTGCGTGGGAGCCGCCACGGCCAAGCACTACGCCTACGAGCAGCTCCTGGAGGGCACGCCGTTCGAGGGGTTCCTCGCCAGCGCCACCACCGAGATCCGCCTGGAGCCCGACGAGGTGGGCACAGAGGTGACGCTCCAGAGCCGCCAGCGCCTGAAGGGCCTCTCGCGCCTGGGCGGGTTCATGATGCGGCGGGCCACAGGGCGCACGCTGGCCGAGGCGCTGCGAGGGCTGGAGCGGGCCGTCTCGGGCGCGCCCGACGCGGAGGCCCCGACCTGAGCGACGTGGCCCGGACGGGCCCCTTCAAGTGGTGGGGGTGGGGAGCCGCCGACAGACGCGAGTCCGTGCCCGAGTCCACGCAGGCGGCGCTGCGCGGCGAGTTGGGCGTCGAGCCCGGCGACGCCGGCGATGTGGTCCCGCTGGAGCAGGTGACGCTGCCGGTCGCGCGGCCGATCCCCGATGCCGTCAAGGCGGCGGCCGGGGCAGAGCTGCTGGCCGACGACGCGAGCCGCATCCGCCGAGCCGCCGGGCGCAGCTACCCCGACCTGGTCAGGCTGCGCACGGGCAAGCTCGAGCTGGCGCCCGACGCGGTCGCGGTCCCGGCCTCGGCCGAGCAGGTCGCCGCGGTGCTGGCGGCGTGCGCCGAGGCGGGGGTGGCGGTGGTGCCCTACGGCGGCGGCTCCAGCGTGGTCGGCGGGCTCGACGCCGTCGCCGGCTCGCACTCGGCCGTCCTCTCGCTGGACCTGGCCGAGATGCGCGACGTGGAGATCGACCCGACGTCGCTGACGGCGCGGTTGGGGCCGGGCCTGCGCGGCCCCGAGGCGGAAGCCGCGCTGGGGGAGCTGGGCACCACCCTCGGGCACTTCCCGCAGTCCTACGAGCAGGCCACGATCGGGGGCTACGCCGCTACGAGGTCGGCCGGCCAGGCCTCGACCGGCTACGGGCGCTTCGACGAGCTGGTCACCGCGGTCGAGTTGACCGCGCCGGCGGGCTCGATGCGCACGCTGCAGATTCCCCACAGCGCCGCCGGGCCGCATCTGCGCGAGCTGATCCTGGGCTCCGAGGGCACGCTGGGCGTGATCACCGACGTCACCTGCCGCGTGCGGCCGGCCCCGCAGGAGCGCATCTACGAGGGTTGGATCGCGCCCGACTTCCCGGCCGGGGCCGAGATCATCCGCGCGCTGGCCCAGAACCACGAGGCCCCCGACGTGCTGCGCCTCTCAGACGAGGAGGAGACGCGCGTCTCGCTCGACCTCTCGCAGGCCGAGGGCCTGCAAAAGAGCGCCCTCGGCGCCTACCTGTCCCTGCGCCGCCGCCGCGGCGGCTGCCTGATGATCTGCGGGTACGAGGGCGAGCGCGAGTCGGTGCACCGCCGCCGCTCGGTCGCCTCGCGGCGGTTGCGGGCGGGCGGGGCGGTCTCGCTCGGCAAGCGCGCGGGCGCCTCGTGGCGGCGGGCGCGCTTCGAGGGTCCCTATCTGCGCGACGAGCTGCTCGGGCTCGGCGTCTTCGTCGAGACGCTGGAGACCGCTCATACCTGGAGCCGGCTGGACGAGCTCTACCAGGCCGTCGCCGAAGCGCTGCGGGGGGCGCTCGGAGGGGCCTCGATCGTGATGTGCCACGTCTCCCACGCCTACGAGGACGGCGCCTCGCTCTACTTCACCTTCTTCGCCCGCGCCCGCCAGGGCTCCGAGATCGAGCAGTGGCGCCGGGCCAAGGCGGCCGCCTGCGAGGCGATCGTCGCCACCGAAGGGACGATCACCCACCACCACGCGGTCGGCCGCGACCACGCCCCCTACATGGCCGCCGAGGTGGGCGAGCTGGGGCTCGACGCGCTGCGCGCGGTCAAGGAGCGCCTGGACCCCGCCGGGATCATGAACCCCGGCAAGCTACTTCCATAAAACCGCACCTCCTCCGCTTCGCGTCCGGGGGTGCGGCCCCATCTGCTCGGCTAGTTGCCCTCGGGCGCGGCGACCGCGCACTGCGAGTCGGCGCCCGTCGGCGCCGTGCCCCCGGCCTGCGAGGGGATCTGGCCCCGCAGGACCGTCTCGCCTGTGTGGCGGGGGAGGCCCTGGCCCTCCACCGCCTGCTGCAGGGCCGCCTGTGTCTCCCGAGTGGAGGCGAGCGAGACGTCGATGCAGCCGAACTGCGGCAGCAGCGGGATGATCTCGTTGGGGATCGCGGCGGCGCCGGTCAGGTTGCCGTTGTCGGAGACCTTGTCGCGGGCGAGCGGGAAGGCGGCGCGGTCAGAGTTGAAGAGCCAGACGATGTAGATGTTGTCCTGGCTGGTCGGCTCCAGGCCGGTGAGGTTGATCTGCAGCACCGGCTGGTCCTGCGTCTGCGCGAACACGGCCTGGCCGCTGCCCCCCGAAGCGCCCTCGAGCGGGGACAGCCGCACGATCGTGAGGTCGCCGGTGTCGCCTCCTGTGGCCGTGGTCGTGGTCTCGGTCCCGGACCCGCCGTCCCCATCACCCCCGCCGAATACCCCCGCGATGGCGAGGACCCCGATCAGGAGCAGCGCCGCCACGGCGGCGCCGATCGCGAGCATCTGGTTACCGCGCTTGGACGATCGGGCGCCGCGGAGCGCCCCGCTGAGTCGCCCGACCGGCCCGCCCTTGGCGGCGGCGCCCGGGGCGCTGGCGGGGGCAGGCGCGCCCGGGGCGGGCGCGCCCGGTGCAGGGGCGGCCCGGCCGCCCTTGGGGGCGGGGATCTCGGGAAGCGTCGCCTGCGGAGCGATCAGGCGCAGCTGGGTGACCAGGCGCGAGGCGAGGGCGTTCGCTTCGGGGTCGTTCTGCAGGTGGCGCACCGCGTCGGCGCGCCCGATCGGGTCGGCCTGCCCCAGCAGGAAGTCGCTGAGCTGAACCTGGGTGTCGGGGTCGGCGCCGCCCATCTCGCGCAGCGCGTCGCGGGCGCGCGAGCGCACCTGGTCCGGGGGGACGCCGAGCAGCGAGCCGATGTCGTCGTAGCCCTGCCCGCCTTCGAGCAGCAGTTGAAGCATCGCGCGTTGTTCGTCTGTGAGCGCCATCCCGAGCCGAGAGCCTAGATGTTTAGTGTGTTGCGCCGATGAACGACGCAGTTCCCCGAGATGTTGTTCTCAAAGGCTTCGCCGAGGAGATCGGGGTCGAGTGGCTCGACCTCGACCCGGTCGGCGCCCGCGCCCGGATCGCGGTCGGGAAGATGCACCTGCAGCCGTACGGGATCGTGCACGGTGGCGTCTACGCCTCGCTGGCCGAGAGCCTGACCTCGGCGGCCACCTACGACGCGGTCAAGGACGAGGGCAAGCTGGCGATGGGCCAGGCGAGCGACACCTCGTTCCTGCGCC
Organism: uncultured Solirubrobacterales bacterium; assembly: GCA_963813725.1. Taxonomy (GTDB): domain Bacteria; phylum Actinomycetota; class Thermoleophilia; order Solirubrobacterales; family 70-9; genus VGBV01. Next base: position 48,885 of record CAWFAI010000017.1, on the reverse strand, counting down.
CGATCACAGAGGGCCACATCAACGCCCTCGCGGTCGCCCGCCACCGTGGCTCGACGACGTGGATCTGGGACGTGGAGCTGAGCGACGACCAGGGCCGCCTCTGCGCGCTGTCGCGGATGACGATCGCGGTGCGCCCGGCTAGGCCTGAGCGGGGCTAGACACCCGCGGCACCACATCCGTCATGACGCGGCTTCCCTATTGGTGAGCCAACCGGCGAGACCACCGAGCAGTGCTCCAATTTCAGGCGCGAGCGGTACGTCTGTCGTCACGCTGACGAGAATGCCGAGTGCGAGCCCGGACACGGCGCCAATCGCGATGGCGGTTCCGGTGCCCACCGCGTCAACCCTACTCGTACCACCGCTTCGGACGAGGAGCAGCGCTCCGGTCAGCGGGGCAGGCGGGCGCGAGCCGTGAACCGGTTCGTGATCGGCAGGCGGCGGTCGCGGCCGAAGGCCTTGCTTGAGACGCGGATGCCCGGCGGCGCCTGGCGGCGCTTGTACTCGGCGCGGTCGACGAGGCGGATCACCTCGCTGACGACGTCCTCGGGCAGGCCGGCTGCGACCACCTGTTCGCGGCCCTGGTCGCCCTCGACATAGGCCTCCAGGATGCGATCGAGCAAGTCATATGGCGGCAGCGAGTCCTCGTCGCGCTGGCCGGGCCGCAGCTCTGCGGTCGGAGCGCGCTCGATCACGCTGGCGGGGACCAGCTCGCGGCCGGCGCGCTCGTTGCGGTCGCGCACAAGTCGATAGACCCAGGTCTTGAGCACGTCCTTGATGACCGCAAAGCCCCCGGCCATGTCGCCGTAGAGCGTCGCGTAGCCGACCGCCATCTCGGACTTGTTGCCCGTCGTCAGCACCAGCCAGCCGAACTTGTTCGAGAGCGCCATCAGCAGATTGCCCCTGATCCGGGCCTGCAGGTTCTCCTCGGTGATCCCGGGCTCGGTCCCCGCGAACCGGTCGGCGAGCGAGCGCTCATACGCCTCCATCGGGCCGCCGATGGGCAGCTCGATCAGGCTCGCGCCCAGGTTGGCGGCGATCGCCCGGGCGTCGGCCTGGGTCTCGTCGCTGGAGTGGGGGGAGGGCATGACGACGCAGCTGACGCGCTCGGGCCCCACGGCGTCGGCGGCGACCATCGCCACCAGCGCCGAGTCGATTCCGCCCGAGAGGCCCAGCACGACCGCCTCGAAGCCGTTCTTCTCCACGTAGTCGCGCACGCCCAGCACCAGCGCCTCATAGACCTCGCGCTCCTCGGAGTGAAGCTCGGCGATCCTCTCGGCGGTGTGACCCTCGGGCACCCCTCCCTCGCGCTCTGAGCGGAGCAGGATGCCGGCACCCCCGGGCTCGCCGTCAGCGCCCCGGCCGTCACCGGCCCCCGCCGCCGGCAGCAGCAGGTCGCACACCAGCAGCTCGGGCTCGAACTGGGCGGCGCGGGCGAGAGGCTGGCCGTCGGGGGCGTAGATGACGCTGCGCCCGTCGAAGATCAGCTCGTCCTGGCCGCCGACCGTGTTGCAGAGCGCGAACACCGCGTTGTTGGAGCGGGCGCGCTCGGCGACCATTCGCTCGCGCGCGGCCGCCTTGCCGCGGGCGAATGGGGAGGCCGTGGAGTTGACGATCAGGCGCGCCCCGGCGGCCGCCTCGTCGCTCTCGGGAAATCCCGGGACCCAGATGTCCTCGCAGACGGTGAGGCCGACCAGGGCCCCGCCCAACTCGATCAGGGCCGGATCGGTCCCGGGCCGGAAGTAGCGGCTCTCGTCGAAGACCCCGTAGTTGGGCAGGTGGACCTTGCGGTAGACGCCGGCGACCTCGCCGTCGGCCAGCACGGCGAGGGAGTTGTGGGCGCCGGGCACGCGCGGGTCGTTGATCGGGTCCACCGGCAGCTCGCCACCCGTCTCGGCGCGCTCGGGGAAGCCGACCAGGGCGACGATGCCCTGGACCTCGCCGGCCAGCGACTCGAGCGCCTCGCGGCACGCGCCGAGGAAATCGTCGCGGAAGAGCAGGTCCTCGGGCGGGTAGCCGGACAGGCACAGCTCGGGCAGCAGCACCAGGTCGGCGCCGCCGTCGCGGGCGCGCTCGACCTGCCCCGCGATCAGGCGCTGGTTGCCCTCCACGTCGCCCACGGTCGCGTCGATCTGGGCCATCGCCAGGCGGATCGGGGTCGCTTCGGCCATGGCCGAAGTATGGCCGGGCGGCCGCCGGGGAGCGGGCTAGGGTGCCTGATGATGAGACGAGGGGTGCAGCAGATGGAGGCTCACGTGGAGCATCTCTGCGCCGAGCACGGGGTTGAGCTCGTCGGCTCCTCTGCGCGCGGTCGCGCGATCCGGTGGCGAGGCGGGCGGATCGCAATCTCGATTCCGCCCATCAAGGGACAGGTCTCGTATTTCATCGCGCTGCACGAGATCGGGCATCTCGTCGGCCGCGGTCGCTCGGCGCCGCGCCTCGAGGCCGAGGCGAACGCATGGGTCTGGGCGCTGCAGCACTGCGCGGTCGAGCCGACCCCGGCGACCCGGCGCTCGATCGTGCGCCGCCTGGAGGGCTACCTGGCCTGGGCGCAGAACCGGCAGTACCGGCGCGTGCCGCCCCGCATCCCCGAGCCCGACCACGTCTTCTGGAGGCTGCTGGCGATGGAGGAGGAGCGGGCGGCGTGACGCCTGTGCGCGGCTAGCAGCTCTTCGCGCGGGGATCCAGCCGCTTGTCGCGCTTCGCCCGCTCGGCGCGCTTGGGGCCGGGGCCGCAGTTGATCTTGCGGTCGGTGAAGCCGTCCCTCGCCTGGATCACGTCGATGCCGCCCTTGCCCTTCATCGCGTCCACGTCCTCGCCGCCGCGCAGCAGGTCGCCGTCGGGGCCGCCCGCGAGCCTGTCGTCCTCGGGCCCGCCGATCAGGCGATCCGCTCCGGCCGATCCGCGCAGCAGATCGTTCCCATTGTCCCCCGAGAGGAAGTCGTTGCCCGTGAAGCCGAGCAGCGTGTCCCTGCCTCGCCCGCCGAAGAGGACGTCGTCGCCCTCGCCCCCGAACAGGGTCTCGTCGCTACCGTCGCCGATGATGATGTCGTTGGCGGCGCCGCCCAGCACCGTCTCGACGTCGCCGCGCACGGTGTCGCGCCTGGTCCCGGTCTGGTCGGCCTCGTTGCCGTCGTTGTCGTTCTTGGCGCCGACGGTGACGATCAGGCCGGTCGTGCGGTCGCCGTAGTAGGCGGCGTCGACTCCGCTGCCGCCGCGGACGTCGTCGGCCCCCGGCCCGCCGTCGAGGACGTCCCGGCCCGAGTTGCCCTTGACGTCGTCCATCGCACCGGCGCCCCAGACGCGGTCGTCGCCGGAGCCGCCGTCCAGGTCGGCCTCGATCGTCGCCGGCCAGCCGGGCCTTGTGACCGCGACCGTGTCGTTGCCGCCCGAGGCCGCTACGCGCAGCGAGGCGATCCCCGCGCCCGGGCAGGTGACGGTGTTGGGATCGACCTCGGTGCAGGCCATGCCGGAGGCGGTCACCCCGGCCGCGTCCGTGACGGTGTAGAGGTCGAGGAGCGAGTCGTAGGCAACCTGGATCTGGTTCCTCTCGCCCCCCGTGGAGCTGACGTTGACGCGGTTCGAACCCTGGATCGAAGCGGTGGAGGCTTGGGCGCCCGGCGCGAGGGCCAGGCCCAGTACGGCGAGTGCGGCGCAGCAAAGGGCGGGAATGGTGCGCTTCAAGGGAATCCTCCGGGGCCGGTGCTTACCGAATACTCAACGCCCGAAACACCGCGGGCGCCGCTTTGATGCGGTGCCCTATGCCCCGCGGCGCAGGCGGGCCGGGCCGAGGCCGCTGACGATCAGCGCGACCACGGTGACGAGGTAGATCTGCCCGATCAGCGCCTCGGCGATGGCGAGCGAGCGCCCGAGGTTGGTGGCCGCAATCAGGTCGCCGTAGCCGACGGTGGTGAGCGTCGCGAAGCTGAAGTAGAGGAAGTCCGAGGAGCTGTCCTCGCCCGCCGCGGTGAAGAAGCTCTCGTTCGAGAGCGACTCCACGACGCCGAAGAGGGTCCCGAACAGCAGCCCGATCAGCAGGTAGATGCAGAGGACGCCGAACATCGTGTCCAGCGTGACCCCACCCTCCTCGCGGTGGTGCTTTCTCAGCCCCACGACGATCGCCGGCGGGGCCAGGGCCACCAGGAGCAGCGAAATCACCCGGGCCGAGTCCCCGCCGAAGTCCTCGGTGCCGATCACTGCGCCGAAGGCTGCGATGACCAGCAACGAGCACACGATCACCGTCGTCCGCACGACCCAGCGGTGAGCCCTCGAGACGACGACGGCGGCTATCAGCGTGGCTGCCTGCAGAATGACCGCCACCAGCCGGGCGCCGTCCCCGTCCGGTGCCGCGAGCTCGAACACAAGCGACGCGAGGATGAGGACGAGCACGACTACGTACCGGTGATGCAACAGCCTCGCCTGCACGCCCGCATCATCGCCCCTGGGCAGGACGAGTGGCGTACGAACCGCCCGGACTGGGCATCATTCAGGGGCATGGAGGCCAACGGAGGCGGCGAGCGCCGCCTGATCATCACCGCCGACGACTACGGTTACTGGCCCTCGTACAACGAGGGCATCCTCGCCGCGATCGAGGCCGGCGCGGTCGATTCCGTCAGCGCCCTCGTCGAGCGCGAGCATTGTGACCCCGCCCCTTTGCTGGATTGCGGGGTGGAGGTCGGCCTTCACCTCGAGTTCGAGGGGCGCTGGGGCGCCCGCAGCGCCGCCCCCGCCCGGACGAGCCTGCGAGTGCAGCTGGACCGCTTCGTCGACCTGTTCGGCCACTGGCCGGCCTACATCGACGGGCACAACCACTGCCACGCGCGGCCCGAGCTGGCAACGCCGGTGCTGCAGATCGCCCAGCAGATCAAGGTCCCGGTGCGGTCTGTCAGCACCGACCACCGCCAGTGGCTGCAGGAGCGCGGGATCCCGACCCCTGACCTGCTGATCGGCCGCACGCGCAGCTCGGAGCCGGCCGAGCCGGCCGAGCTGCGGGAGCTCCCACCGGGCGTCACGGAGTGGATGGCCCACCCCGGCTACCCCGATGCGGACTCGGGCTCGGAGTACGACCTCGCTCGCCGCGAGGACCTGGAAGAGCTGCTGCGGGCGCGCGTGCGCGAGCGCTTCGACACGCCGATCTGGGGCGAGGACGTGGCCCGGGCCACCCACCGGGAGGCGTTCGCATACGAGGGCGGCGCCCTCGAGGAAGCGGCCAGCGCCGAGCGTCGGGTCGCCGCGGAGGGGGAGCGGCCGGCCTAGGCGTCAGGTTGGTCGCCGGGCTCGAGCCCGGTGTCCTCGCTGTGCCCGTTGACCCGGGCCGCCGCCTGCTCGCGCTCGGGGGCGAAGCGGCGCAGCAGCCCCCGTCGCCCTCCGGCGGCCTCGATCAGCTCGTCTAGCGCGGCCTCCAGGTCGCCGGCGAAGTCCTCGAGCTCGGACATCGCGTCGTAGTCGCCGATCAGGCCGAAGTTGACCTGCCCGTCATAGCTCATGATCCCCACGCAGAGGGCCTGGCGCTTGGCCAGGGGCACCATCGGGAAGATCCGCTCCATCCGGTGGCCCATCAGGTACAGCGGGAACTGCGGGCCGGGGACGTTGGTGACGACGAGGTTGAAGAAGCGCTGGCGGGACTGCAGGCGCGCCGCCTGGGCCGAGATCGTGGGCGGCGCGAAGTCGCTGAGCTGGGTCATGAGGCTCGCGCCCATCGCCTGCTTGGAGGCCTTCAGGTCGCCCATCGACGAGGTCACGAAGCTCAGCCGCTCGACGGGGTTCTCGATGCCCACGGGAAGCTTGGCCATCATCCCCGAGACCCGGTTCCCCAGGGCGCCGCTCTGGTCTTCGGTGCGGACGCTGACGGGGACCAGCGCGCGGATCTCCAGGTCCTTTGTGGCGTGCCCGCGCGAGCGCAGGTACCGCCCCAGGGCGCCCGCGACGGCCGCCAGGATGACGTCGTTGACGGTGCCGCCGAGTTCGTTCTTCACCTGCTTCAGATCGGCCAGCGAGGCGCGCACCATCGCAAAGCGGCGGTGGCCGCCGATGTCCACGTTGAAGGGGGTGCTGGGCGCGCCGACACCGGCCCACGCAAACGAGCCCGCCGCGACGGCGGCATCGGTCGCCTTCGAGAGCATCCGGCGGGGGCCGCGCACGATGCGCCGCGCGCCGCGCGCCACCTCCTGGGGGCTGACCACTCGCTCAACCAGCGCCTCCGACAGCAGCTCAGCACCGCTCGGCTCGGGCTCGGGGATCCACTCCTCCTGGGCCGGGGGCGGGTCGGGGGGCTCCTTCTCCAGATCGAACAGGACCGTGGTGATGTCGACGCCCGAGACGCCGTCCACGAGGCAGTGGTGGGTCTTGCCTACGATCGCGAAGCGGCCCCCCTTCAGCCCCTCGACCAGCCACATCTCCCAGAGCGGCTTCGAGCGGTCGAGTTGCTGGCTGAAGACGCGCGCCGCCAGGTTCTTCAGCTGCTCCTCGCTGCCCGGGGGCGGCAGAGAGGTGTGGCGGACGTGGTAGGTGAGGTTGAAGTGGGGATCGTCCACCCACACGGGCCGCCCCTGGCCGAGCGGCACGGAGCGGATCTTCTGGCGGAAGCGCGGCACCAGGTGCAGGCGCGACTCCAGGTGGTCGCGGAAGTCGACGTAGCCGGGGGCGGGACCCTCGAACAGGGTCGTCGAGGCGACGTGCATGTGCGTGTCCCCGTCCTGCTCGAGGTGCAGAAACGAGGAATCGAGGCCTGTGAGGCGGTCGCTCATGCGGGCTTCGATATTCGCACAACCGCTTGCAGGGCGCCGGAGTGTGACCTCAGCCGCTAGGCGCTGAGGCCCAGATCGAGCTCGAGCGGCCCGGCGCCATGCGCCGGGCCGCCGCTCGTTCCGGGGGCGTTCGGATCGGCGGCCGAGCAATCCTCGTCGCCTGCGAGCCCCGCCACGCCGACGCCGAGCAGGCGAACCGGGTCGGCCGGATCGAAGCGCGCGAGCAGCTCGCGCGCTACGGCGATCACCGTCGCGGGGTCGCGCGTGGGAGCCGCCAGGGTCCTCGAGCGGGTGTGGGTGCGCCAGGGCGAGAGCCTGATCTTCAGCGTCACGGTCCGTCCGGACAGGGCGTGCTGGGTGAGGCTCTCGCAGACCGAGGCGCCCAACTCATCGAGCACCTCGTCCATGCGGCCGCGGTCGCTGACATCGTGGGAGAAGGTCGTCTCGCGGCTCTCGGACTTGCGCACGCGGTCGGTGGTCAGCGCCGTCTCGCCAACGCCCCTGCCGCGCTCGCGCAGGGCCGGACCGTGGCGGGGGCCGAAGCCTCGCTCCAGGGCCGTCGCGTCGGCGCCGGCCAGGTCGGCCACGGTCTCGATACCCGCGGCGCGCAGGCGCTCGAAGGTGCGCGGGCCGACCCCCGGCAGCAGCGAGGCGGGCCTCTCGCCGACCGCCTGCAGCCAGTTGTCCTCGGTCAGCACGAACAGGCCGTCGGGCTTGTCCAGGTCAGATGCGATCTTCGCCATCAGCTTGTTCGGCCCCAGGCCGATCGAGCAGACCAGCCGCGTCGCGTCCCTGATCCGGGTCTTGATCTCGCGGGCCCGGGACTGGGGGACGGGGGACCCCGAGAGGTCGACGTAGGCCTCGTCGAGGCCGACGACCTCGATCGAGTCGCTGAACCCGCGCAGCGTCTCCATCACCTTGACCGAGCCGCGGCGGTAGAGCTGCATGTCGACGGGGAGGACGGTCAGGTGCGGGCAGCGGCGGCGCGCCGTGACCATCGGCAGCGCCGAGTGCACCCCGAACTCGCGGGCGGCGTAGGAGGCGGTGGTGACGACGCCCCTGGGCCCGTCGTGGGCGACCACCACCGGCTTGCCGCGCAGCTCGGGATGACGAAGCATCTCGATCGAGACGTAGAAGGCGTCCATGTCGACGTGGGCGATCACCTCTCGTTGCACGATGCTAGGCACGGGGCCCGACGGCGCTCGCTATGTTGAGCGCGGTGACCGAGGCCGAGGCCAAGAACCTGGAGGCGATCTCAAAGGCGATCGACCAGCACAACGCGAATTGCCCCTTCCCGGCGGCCGAGGTGCGCATGAACCCCTTCGAGGCCGATCGCCTGGGCTGGGAGCAGATCAGGGGCCTGCCGGTCGTCGGCGACCCCGAGATCGGCACGGGCCGCTTCAAGATCATCTGCTCGCGCGACATGGACGGCGAGGGCATCGAGGAGGCCGAGGCCCTCGGCATCCCGATCGAGGTCGCGGTGCCCACAAAGGTCCCGACCGGCCCGCACCACTGACGAGCGCCGTGCCACCCGACAACGTCGAGACCGTCAGGCGTCTTGTCGAGGTCTACAACGAGCGGGGCATCGAGGCCGCCGGCGCCGAGTTCTTCGCCGAGGACGTCGAGTTCGCGGAGCCGCCCGAGCAGCCGGGCGCGCGCTCGGCCCGGGGGCGCGAGGACGACCATCCGCTACTTCGCGGAGTTCGCGGCCACATGGGAGGAGCATCGCTCAGAGCCGGAGCGGATCGAGGCGGTAGATGGGCAGCGGGTCCTCTATCTCAGCGTCGAGCACGTCCGCGGCCGCGACGGCATCGAGATGGCCCAGCCCGGGGCCTCGATCTTCACGCTCGAGAACGGCGAGATCACCGGCTGGCAGGGATTCTGGAGCAGGGAGGATGCGATCGCAGCCATCAGCTCGGAGTAGGCCCCGCTACCAGTAGCCACCGGAATCCCCCCAAGCCGCCGGGCTGCGGGAGTAGCTCAGCGGACCAGGTCGACGTACCACTCGCCCCCGATGCGGGCGAGGTCGAGAAAGCCGCCGCCGCTGAACTCGGCTCGGGCGCTGTCGCCGTCGACCGCGACGTCGGTCGCCTCGCCGAAATACTGTGCGCCCTCTTCTCGGAACTCCCGGCTGTAGCCGGCCGCGCATTCCTTCTGGCCGATGCCCTGGAAGAAGCCGCGCGGCAGCAGGGCGCAGGCCGCCGCACCGTCCTCTTCGGCCACGGCGTCGGCCCAGGCCTGCGCGACCTCGCGCGGCCCGGCGTCGTCGTCCGAACCGCAGGCGCCGAGCACCAGCGCGGCCGCGACGAGGGCGATCGGGAGTACTCGAGAGGGCATGGCACCAGCCTACGGCGGCAGGTCGAGGGCTGAGGCGGAGGGACCGGAAGGGAACGGGGCCGAACCACTACTGCTCAGGTCCGCGAAGCCAGGTGGCGCCGCAGGAAGTGGAGCTGGTCTGCGATCGAGCGGTCGCGCCAGCGGCCGACGTAGATGTCGAAGTGGGCGCAGGGGTACTCGCGCACCTCCGAGCGCCCCTTCGCGCGCCAGGCCGCCGCCTTCGCCTGCCCGGGCGGCGCGATGGAGTCCCGCTCGGCCACCTGAATCAGGATCGGGCAGCGCAGCTCCCCGATCCGCGTGATCGCGCGGTTCCGGCCCTCGTAGAGCACCGCCCGCGCGCCGATCTCGTTGCGCCAGGTCGGCCCGGAGATCGCGTCATAGCCCGGAGCGGCCTCCTCGGTGCTCATCGCCGCGGCGCCGCCGGGCGCGGCCACGATCGGGATCCGGTGCGGCGTCCTGCCCCGCAGCGCGGCCGCCACGTCGCGCAGGCCGTGCCCGGTCAGCCGCAGCAGGTGGGCCGGCCCCGCGTAGCGACCGATCTCGAGCATCGTCCGCAAGCCGTCCAGGTCGGGCGTCTGCGCGATCACGGCCGCGATCCGCTCGTCGTCGGCGGCGACGAAGACGACGTGACCGCCCGACCAGGAGGTGCCCCAGAGCACGATCCGGTCGGGGTCGACGCCATCCAGGGCGCGGGCGCGCTCGACCGCCGCCCGGTAGTCCTCGCGGTGCCGAGGCGGCCAGCCGAACTGGCGCGGCTCCCCGGTGGAGTCGCCGAAGTTCCGGTAGTCGAACAGCAGCACGTCCAGGCCGGCCCCGGAGAAGGCCTCGGCGAAGGGCAGCAGCCCCGAGTCGCGGGTGCCGCCGATCCCATGTGCCATCACCACGCAGGGGCGGCCCCCGTCGCCCGCGAAGGCGTCGCCCTCGCCTGCGAGGTGCCAGGCGGCGAGGGTCTCCCCGCCGCTCTGGAAGCTCACGTCCAGCCGCTCAGGCAGTTACGGGCTCCCCGCGCTCGGCGCGGCCCGCGAGCCGGGCCGCCATCCCGCGCCGGGCGCGATCGCGTCCCGCCGGCATCTCCTGCGTGCGCATCTGGTGCTCGTAGAGGTACCAGTCCACCTGCATCGTGTGGCGGGGGCGATCGGAGAAGTGGCCCACGTAGAGCGCCTCGTCGGACCGAATCGCCCGCTCCATCTCGGGCTCCGGGGGCAGGGCGTAGTCGCCGTCCACGTACGCGGCCACCAGCTTGCTCTGCAGCTCGACGAAGGGGAACAGCGTGGGGATCACCTGCGCGAACCCGATCAGCGCCAGGTCGTCGATGCCGGGCCTGAAGATGCGCTTGTAGAGCGGCAGGCGGTTGTCGGGCGCCGTCAGGAAGTCATCGTCGAAGAACGGGAAGCTGATCTTGTATCCCGTCGCGTAGACGATCACGTCCACCTCCTCGGTGCTGCCGTCCTCGAAGCGGACGCTGTCGCCGAGCAGCTCGGAGACGTTCGGCTTGGCGACGGCGTCCCCCTGGCCCAGGCGCAGCAGCAGTTCGCTGGACACCGTGGGGTGCGCCTCGAGGAAATTGTGGTTCGGATGGGGGAGGCCGAAGTCCTCCATCCGCCCCGAGGCGATGTAGGGGATCGGCCTCGCCAGCCAGCGCTGCAGCCTCAGGGGAAGGTGGGGGGAGGTCTTGACGATGTCGCCGACGGGCTTGCCGAACAGGTACTTGGGCATGACCCAGGCGCCGCTCCGCGTGGAGATGAATACCGCCTCCGCAACGCCCTTGCGCGAGAGCTCGGAGGTGATGTCGACCGCGCTGTTGCCGATCCCGACCACCAGCACGCGCTTGCCGTGCATGTCCATGGGGTCGGCCGGGCCGAGGTAGTGGTGCGAGTGGATCGTCTCGCCGTCGAAGCTGCCGGGGAAGTCCGGGTAGCGGGGGTCCCAGTGGTGCCCGTTGCCGACGGCGAGGAAGTCGAACTCCTGCGTCGAGCCGTCCTCGAGGGTGAGCCTCCAGCCGCCCCCGGGCTTGCGCTCGGCTCGCTTCACGGGTGTCTTGAACCGGATGCGGTCGCGCAGCCCGAAGGCGTCGGCGTAGCGCCCCAGGTACTCCTTGATCTCGGCGTGATGGGGATAGTCGGAGTAGCTCTCGCCCATCGGCATGTCGCGGAAGCTGACGCTGTCGCGCGCCGTGTCGATGTGGAGCGACTCGTAGGCCGACGAGCGGCCGTTCGGGTTGCCGAAGTACCAGTTCCCGCCGACGTCGTCGCTGGCCTCGAAGCAGGTGTAAGGCAGGCCGCGGTCGCTCAGCGCCTTGCCGGCGGTGAGCCCGCTGATCCCGGCTCCGATCACGGCGGTGTTCGGCTGGTTTTGGGACTGGTCAGACATCGGCGAAGAAGTTGAGCCCCACGCTATCGAGGAACTGCTGCGCCTCGGCGTTGAGGCGAAACAGCTCGCCGGTCCAGATGAGCACGCCCATCGCGATCAGGATGACTCCGCCGGCCGCCATGATCGCCATGTAGTGACGCTTGACGGCCTCGAACGCGGTCGTCATGCGGGTGAAGGCGACCGCGGTGGCGATGAAGGGGATCGCGAGCCCCGCCGAGTAGAAGGCCAGCAGCAACGCCCCGTGAGCCTCCGAGCCCGACAGCGCCGCCGCCGAGAGGATCGCGGCCAGGGTGGGGCCCACGCACGGCGTCCAGGCGACCGCGAATGCGGCGCCCGCGACGATGGGGCCGCCGCTGCCGGCCCGCTCCATCAGCGCGTCCACCCGCCACTCCTTGTTCAGCCGGACGACGAACGGAGCGGCGACGAACAGCACCCCCATGGCGATGATGAGCGCAGCCGAGATCTTGTTCAGGGTGTCGCGGTGGTCCTGCAAGGTGCTTCCGAGGCCCGTCGCGGTGAGCCCGAGGATGATGAAGATGGCCGAGAAGCTGGCGACGAAGATGAGGCTGGGGGGGAGGACCTTGCGCCAGCCGGCGCGCTCGATCTCCCCGGCCGAGACCCCCGTGACCGCCGAGAGATAGCCGGGAACCAGCGGCAGCACGCACGGCGACAGGAACGACACCAGCCCCGCGGCGAGCGCCGCAAAGACCGTGACGCCTGCGGCGGGATCGGACTCCATCCAGCGGGATTCTGGCGGACGGCCCCCGCCGGCGGCAGACGGCCTCCGTGAAGCCGTCCGTGATTTCTACGGACGCGCTGTGCGGAGACTCACGGATGCGAGGTGAACGACCCGCGCCTAGCCTTCTTCGCAGTTCCAGGCCGGCGTTCGATTGATGAGCGCTGGCAAACCAGCGCGGCGGCCTTCATCCCCCTGGGGTCGCCGCGCTGGCTTTCTTTTGCCATTAGTTTTCCGCTGGTGAGGTCCACAGCGACTGCAGCGGTGATCGCCTCGGCCGCCCTGCTGGCGGCCGGCTGCGGAGACGACGGCGAGGACCTCACCTCCGAGGACGCGCTCCGCGATTGCCTCACCGAGGAGGGGCTGACGGTCGAGGCCTCGGATTTGAGCTCGAGCGCAGCCCTCGGCAACGCTTCGCCGGACTTCCGGGTGCTCTCAGGCGACGGCGAGATCGCCGCCGTGATCGTCGAAGGAAGCGAGGAGAAGGCAGACCGCACCGCCGCCGACGTGCAGGGTGCCAAGGCGAGCTTCGGAGCCGGCCAGGCAGTGGTCGTGAAGGAGAAGAACGCGGTCGTCGTCTTCGAAGGCGAGCCCCCGGAGGAGTTCCGGATGCAGGTCGAGACCTGCGTCAGCTAGCCGGTTTGCGCCGCGGGCGCTGTGGCTAGGCTGAGATCGAAGTGGAATCAGCCGCGCAGACCGAGGTCCAGGCCGGCCACGAGCACCACGCCATGCCCACCGAGGGCACGCGCCCTCGACGTCGTCGCGCTCAGCGCCACGCTGCACTGCCTGACCGGCTGCGCGATCGGGGAGGTCACGGGCATGGTGGTGGGCACGGCGCTGGGCTTCTCGGAGTGGGGCACGGTGGCGCTGGCGGTCGCCCTCGCCTTCCTCTTCGGCTACACGCTGACGAGCGTGCCGCTGTTGCGCGCCGGGCTGGCGCTGAGCGCGGTGGTGCCGATCGCGCTCGCCTCCGACACGATCAGCATCGGGATCATGGAGGTCGTCGACAACGCGATCATGCTGGCGATCCCGGGCGCGATGGAGGCGGGGCTGACGAACACGCTCTTCTGGGGCAGCCTCTCGGTCGCGCTCGTCGTCGCCGGGGCCTTCGCCTGGCCGGCCAACCGCTGGCTGATCGCGCGCGGCAAGGGGCACGTCGCGGTGCACGAGACCGGCATCCACGGCGGCCCCGACCCGAAGCTGGTCGGGGCGATCGCCGCCGTCGCCTTCGTCTTCGGCGCGACGGTGCTGATCGCCGAGCTGATCGGCTGAGACGCGCTACTTCATTTTCGTTTGCTAACGTGCCGCCCGCAACGGCCCAATCCCGGCGCGATCCGCGCGGGGAGCGGGGGACCCAAGTGGGGCGCGAGCAGCTCAGCGCCCGGGGCGAATCGGATGCATTTGCGACAGCATCAGATCCGTAGCGCCGCTCTTTCGGCGCGAGCCCGTCAGCTAACCCCGTCGGCCCGAGAAAGAGTGCGTTTGACCAGGCCGACATCCAAGCGATTCCTGCGCCGCTCGGCGCTGGCGCCCCTGGTGGCGTGCCTCGGCCTGCTCGCGCTCAGCACGGGCGTCGCCGGCGCGCAATCGGGCGGTGTCGGCGCGGGCGGCACCGAGCCTCCGCCCACCGAGCAGCCCGCGCAGCCGCCCTCGACTGGCTCCAAGCAGTTCTTCCCGGTCAAGGGCAAGCACAGCTACGGCGACGGCTTCGGCGCGGCGCGCAGCGGGCATTCCCACCAGGGCGTCGACATCTTCGCCGCCTGCGGCCAGAGCGCCGTCGCCGTCATGAACGGCCGGGTCGTTTACAGGGGCTATCAGGGGGCGGCCGGCAACTACGTCGTGATCCGCAACAAGAAGATCAAGCGCGACTACGTCTACATGCACCTGCGCAAGCCCGGCCTGCCCAAGGGGACCAAGGTCGTGGGAGGCCAGTGGGTCGGCGGGGTCGGCGACACCGGCAACGCCCGGGGCTGCCACCTGCACTTCGAGATCTGGAAGGGCAAGTGGTACCGCGGCGGCAGGCCGCTGGACCCGCTGCCGAGCCTGCAGGCCTGGGACGCCTACTCCTGAGCGGCTCTGGGGTCGGCACGCCCGTCGATGGGGCGGGCGGGGTCGATGCCTGATGGAACGCACGGTAATCGCCGCTATGTAAACCTGGGCCGGCGGCTGGAGCCGACTGCACCCAGCCGGCCCGGATATGCTCGCGCCGATGGCGACCCGCGAGGAGCTCACCGAGCAGATCCTGGCCGCCAAGCGGGCCCAGGGCCTGACCTGGAAGGGGCTGGCCACCGAGCTCGGCGCGCCCGTGGAGTGGTCCACGGCGGCGCTGCTGGGCCAGTTCCCCCTCAGTGAGGAACAGGCCGGGGCCGCGGTCAAGGCCCTGGGTCTCCCCCAGGACGCCGTGCCCGAGCTCACGGCCTCGCCCATGCGGGGCTCGCTCGATGATCCGGTCCCCGTCGATCCCACGATCTACCGTTTCCACGAAATCGTCCAGGTCTACGGCACGACGCTGAAGGAGCTGATCCACGAGGAGTTCGGCGACGGGATCATGAGCGCGATCAACTTCGGCTTCACCGTCGAGCGCGAGCCCGATCCGGGCGGCGATCGGGTTGTCATAACAATGAGCGGAAAGTTCCTGCCGCACGACTGGCGCCAGATCGAGCCCTGAGCCGCGTTGCTGCACCTGCGGCTCTCACTGCATGAGGACCGTTCGCAGCCGGTTGGGCGCCGCCTGGAGCAGATCGACGGCGTCAGCCGGGTGCTCACCGCCGCCACCCCCTCCCGGCCCGAGGTCGTGCTCACCGCCGACGTCGAGCCGGGCTCCGCGGACGACCTGCTCGACGTGCTCGGTGAGCTCGATGTCGGCACCCACGAGTACATCCTGACCAGGCTCGACGTGGTCGCCCCGATCACCGCCGCGCGGCTCATGCGGCAGACCCCCGACGCCGGCTTCGCCTGGCTCGAGGTGCTCGGCGAGGCGCGGGCGCATGCGCGGCCGCTGGCGCGCTACCTGGCGCTGATGGCGATCGCGGGGGTGATCGCGTCGCTCGGGGTGATCGAGTCGAACTCCGTGCTGATCGTGGGCGCGATGGCGGTCAGCCCGGACCTGCTGCCCATCTGCTCGCTCAGCGTCGGCCTGGTGGGACGGCGCCGGCAGCTCGCGCTCACCTCGCTGGGGACGCTGCTTATCGGGCTGACGCTGGTCGCGGTCGTGGCCGCGCTTCAGACCGCGCTGCTGGATCTGACCGGCTTCCTCGAGAGCGGCTTCGATGTCGATGAGAGCTCGATCAGCAATTTCGCCGCACGCACCGACGTCTCGACGGTGCTCGTGGCGCTGGCGGCGGGCGTCGCGGCGATGCTCTCGTTCGAGACGCGGGCGAGCGCAGCGGTCGGCGTCGCGATCTCGGTGACCACGATCCCGGCCTCGGCATATCTGGGCGTCGCCTTCGGGACCGGGGACGGCCCCGAGAGCCTCGGGGCCCTGCTGGTGCTGACCATCAACGTCGTGCTGCTGACCGTCTCCGGCACAGCGACGCTGTTCGTGCAGCGACGCCTGGCCGAGAGACGAGCAGGGCGCCAGCGGCCGCCCGCCGACTAGCCGATCCTGTCTCCGAGCTCGACGTCCTCGTCGGGCGACAGCAGAATCACGCCCTTCTCGCTCGTCCATGGCGCCCAGCACCAGCACCTCGGAGACGAAGGGCCCGATCTGCCGCGGCGGGAAGTTCACCACCGCGACCACCAGCCGCCCCTCGAGCTGCTCGCGCTCGTAGTTCTTGATCTGCGCCGAGGAGCGCTTGGTCCCCAGCTCGGGCGCCGAAGTCGATCGTCAGCTTCCAGGCCGGCTTGCGCGCCTCGGGGAAGTCCTCGACCTCGATGACTCTGCCGACGCGCATGTCGACCGCCAGGAACTCGTCGAATTCGATCTGCGGTGCGATCTCCTCGCTCACAGCGCTCCATCCAAGCACGAACCGCGCCCGCCACGAACTACCATCTTTTGGCCATCGCACGAGAGCGCGCACTGATCAGCCCCGCTCCGCGCGTCGGGAGCCGCGAGGTCCTGACTCCGGCTGCGCTTGCGCTGATCGGATTGGCCGGCGCCCTGGCCCTGCTGGACGGCCTCGTCAGCCACAGCTTCGTCGTCGTCAGCATGCTCGCCTTCCCGCCCGTGATCGCCTCCACGCAGGCCTCGGTCGCCGAAACGGCCCTGGTCGGGATCGTCTGTGTCTGCCTCGCGGTCCTCTCCGGCCTCTGGAACGAGAACTTCGGCGACGGCGACTACTTCGTGCGCCTGCTCGTGGTGGCCGCCGGGGCGGGCGTCGCGGTGTGGATCGCCGACCTGCGCGTCAGCCTCGCGCGCGAGCGCGACGCCGCGGACCTGCTGGCCGAGACGGGCCTGCTGCTCCAGGAGAGCTGGGACACCGCCGACCGCGTCGAGCACGTGGCCAGGCTCGCCGTGCCCGACCTCGCGGACGCGGCCACCGTGGACCTCTGTGGCCGTGACGGCGCGATCCTGCGCAGCGCCACGGTCGCCCGCGACCCCGAGGTCGAGGAGAGCTTCAAGCGGATGCGGGCCCTGCACCCGGTTGATCCCGACGGCGAGCATCCCGCCGCCGTCGCCATCAGGACCGGCGAGATGGTGATGCTCGACTCCATGCCCAGCGGAGGCGCTCGAGAAGCTGGGCGACGATCCCGAGGAGCTGGAGCTGATCAGGCGCACGCGTCCCTCGTCGGTGATGGTCGTCCCGCTGAAGGCTCGCGGGACGGTGCTGGGGGCGCTCTCGATGTGGATCCTGGACCCCGCCCGCAGGCACGACCTGCGCTCCCAGAACGTGGCGCTGCGCCTGGCCCACCGCGCCGCGCTCGCCCTCGACAACGCCCGTCTGCACGAGCAGCAGGCCCACATCGCGCAGGTCCTGCAGGGCGCGCTGCGCCCGCGCAAGCTTCCCCCGATCAGCGGCTTCGAGGCCGCCTCGCGCTTCCTCGCGGCGGGCGGCGACGCCTACGAGGTCGGCGGGGACTTCTACGACGCCTTCGACAGCGGGGGTGGCGGGTGGATGGTCGTGATCGGCGACGTCTGCGGCAAGGGCCCCGAGGCAGCGGCCCTGACGGCCCTCGCGCGCTACACGATCCGCACGGCGGCCACTCCCGAGTCCGCGCCCAGCGAGGTGCTGCTGACCCTGGACGAGTCGATCGCGGCCGAGCGGCCCGAGCTGAGCTTCTGCACGGCCGCGCTGGCCCGCCTGGAGGTGGCCTCGAACGACAGCGACTCGGCACCCCTGACGGTGGCGCTCGGGGGCCACCCCCCTCCCCTGGTCCTGCGCCGCGACGGCCTGGTGGACGTGATCGGAAAGCCCGGGACCCTGCTGGGAGCCCTCCCCTCCCCCGAGGTGGAGGACGTGGAAGCGAGCCTCGCTCCCGGTGAATCGCTCGTCTTCTACACCGACGGCCTGCTCGAGAGCCGCGACAGGCGCAAGGCGGACGACCCCGGCTGGCTGGCCGCGCAGCTGAGCGGCGCCAACGGCCTCAGCGCCGACGAGCTCGCCGACCAGCTGATCAGCCTCGCGATCAGGCGACAGGGCGGCGAGCCGCGAGACGACATCGCGATCCTGGTGCTGCAGCGGACGGGCTCGGCAGCACCTGCCGAAAGGGTCGAGTCCGCCGAGCCGGTCGCGGCGAGCTAGCGCTTGCGCCAGCTGCCGCCGAGCATGCGCGAGAGCCGGCCCCCGCGGTGCGGGCGGTAGTTGGGAGTGCCCTCCTCGGGCGGCGGCAGCTCCGCCGCGGCGGCGGCGTCGATCGTCAGCGTCACCGCGCGGTCGGTCGTGCGCGCGACCTCGGGGGCATCGACGAAGCGCACGGCGCCATCGGTGGCCTTGATCACGAAGCCGTCGAGGATGTGCTCGCGGTAGTTGTCCACGACCTGTTCGACCCGGCCGACCTCGGTGCCGTCCGAGCCGATCACCGGCGTCCCGCGCTCGACCGCGCTGTAGTGGATGGGTTGGTCCTGCTCGTCCATTCGCAGGCGAAAGCATAGATTGCGGCAATGGCCGGCTATTCGGAGAGCTTGTGATCCGCCTCCGGGACCGCTGATGGCGGGCGACCTGCGGATCGGCTGCTCGGGCTGGGTCTACAAGGACTGGCGGGGCTCCTTCTACCCCGAGAAGATGCCCCAGCGCGAGTGGCTGGCGCACTACTCGCGGCAGTTCGACACCGTCGAGATCAACAACACGTTCTACCGCCTGCCCACCGAGGCGGCCGTGAAGGGATGGGTCGAGCAGACGCCGGAGAGCTTCTGCTTCGCCGTCAAGGCCAGCCGCTATTTGACCCACGTGAAGAAGCTCAAGGGCCTGGCCCAGTACGGCAAGACCCGCCTGTTCAACGCGCTCGCGCAGATGAGCGAGGCCGGCAAGCTGGGCGTCGTGCTGTGGCAGCTTCCCCCGAACTTCCACCGCAACGACGAGCGCCTGCGGGAGTCCCTGGCCGCGCTGCCCGAGGGCCGCCACGCGTTCGAGTTCCGCCACCCGAGCTGGTTCTGCGACGACGTCTACTCGCTGCTGCGCCAGCGCAACGCCGCGCTGGTCATGGCCGACGACCCCGAGATGCCGTTCCAGGACCATGGCGAGCACACCGCCGACTGGGCCTACATCCGATTTCACCGCGGCAGCCGCGGGCGCGACGGCAACTACTCGCCGACCGAGGTTCGGGCCTGGGCGAAGCGGGTCGCGGGGTGGCGGCGCGAGCTCGACGTGTACGCCTACTTCAACAACGACCAGCGCGGCCACGCCTTTCGCAACGCGCGAGCGCTGAGCGAGCTGCTCGAGGCCTAGTCGTCTAAGCGCGCAGGCGTTCCGCGACCTCGGCGCGCTGGCCGAAGGCCGCGATCTCGCGCGCGAGCCGCCCTCCCTGCCACGCCAACGGCGATTCGCCGGGCTCCTCGCTGATCAGCCGGGCGTCGGGCAGCGACTCCGCCCAGGCCTCCGCGACCGCGAAGGGATGGCCCGGGTCGGCCTCGTCGCGGCTCGCCACGACCAGCGCCGGGACGTTCAGGGACTCGAGCTCGGCCATGCCTTCGAACGGCACCGCGCGCGGGACCTCGCGGACCGCGCGCGCCAGCGCCGCGGGATCGCGGTGCAGCTGCATGCGCTCCCGGGTGAATCGGAGCACGGTCTGAGCGAACTCCTCCCCCACGTCGAGGTCCGCCTCGTAGGCGCGCATGAACCCCTCCACCCCTTCGCTCTCGAGCCCCGCGGCGAGGCGGTCCCAGTGCGCCAGGGACTCCTGTGCGGCCGGCAGCCCCAGCGAGGCGGGCCGAATCAGGACCACACCGGCGACGCCGTCGCCGTGCGCGAGCGCGTAGGCGGCGGCGGTGTGGGCGCCCATCGAGTCCCCGCCCAGCAGCGCCGGGCCGCCGGCCCGCTCCGCGATCACGTGGCCCAGGTCGGCCGCCATCTCCTCGTAGGAGTAGCCCCCGCCCTCGGGAGCCGCGCCCGAGTGGCCGTGGGCGCGGGCGTCGTAGGAGATCTGCTTGTAGCCGGCCCTCGCCAGCGCCTTCGAGCCATGCACGACGTAGCGCCGGGTAGCCGTCACGCCGTGGGCGAGGACGACCGGCGGGCCCTCCCCCAGCTCCTCGCCGCACACCCGTACTCCCCCGGCCTCGACCTCGAACCCCTCGACCTCGGACTCCCCTCGCTGCACCTCAGCGGACCTGCTGGACGATCCGTTCCAGGTCGCCGACGTCCTGGTAGCGCAGCCCGAACAGCGCAATGTGGCGGTAGCGGACGATCCCATCGGGCCCGACCAGAAAGATCGAGCGGCGCACGAAGCCCCCGGGGCCGACAGCCCCATACGCGCGCGCGACGCGCTTGCCCTTGTCATAGAGCAGCGGCACCGTCAGGTCGTTCTGCTGGCTGAAGCGCTCGTGGCTCTCCACGCTCTGGGGCGAGATGCCCACCATCGGCATCCCGAGGGACTCGATCCGGTCGCCGTCGTCCCGGTAGGAGCAGAACTGCTTGGTGCACACGGGAGTGAAGTCGCCGGGATAGAACGCCAGGATCACCCCGGACTCCTCGTAGTCCGAGAGCCGGTAGGTGCGTCCGCCCGTCCCGGGCAGCTCGAACGCCGGCGCCGGCTTTCCGACGGCGACCTTCGCCATCAGCCGCTCTCCAAGGTGATGGTCTCGATCACAGCGGGGACCGACGGCGAGCCCGCCAGTCCCTCGATCGCCTCGATCGTCTCGTAGCCCTCGGTGACCCGTCCCAGCAGGGCGTAGTCCGGCGGCAGGCCCGCATCCGCCGGGGCGGTGACGACGAAGAACTGGCTTCCCGACCGCCCCGGCGGCTCGGCCTCGGTCTTCGCCATCGCGACCGTCGCCTTTGTGTAGGTGAGGTCCTGGGGCGGCGGCTCGTCCACGAAGTAGCCCGGGCCGCCGGTGCCGTCGCCGTTGGGGTCGCCCCCCTGAACCACGAACCCCGGCTCGATCCGGTGTATCAGCGTGTCGTCGTAGAGCCCCTGCTCGACCAGCCCCGCGAACGACGACGTCGTCTTGGGCGCCCGCTCGGTGTCCAGCTCGATCGTGAACTCGCCGCAATTGGTCGTCACGATCGCCGAGGCCGGGCCCGAGAGCTGCTCGGCCGGCTTCTCGAAGGAGCCCTGCTTGGGGCTGGGCCTATCGACCTGAGCGCAGGCCTCGGGTTCGGCCGACGCCTGCCCGTCGTCGTCGTCCTCTCCGCACGCGCCCAGCAGCGTGGCCGCGGCGAGCGCGAGCGCGAGGGTCGGTGCGAAGCCTTGCGGGACCCGGAGCAAGGCGGCAAGGCTAGATCATCGAGCCGGCCGGGCAGGCGGGGGCCCGCGGCGACTGGGATCATCGCGTCATGTCCCCCAGCAGAGCCGATCCTCCGTTCCCTCCGCGCCGGGTGCAGCTGTTCGGGCGCGCGATGAACTCGGTCGTCACCCACGCCCCGGTGCTGTGGCCACTGTTTCGCCGACCGATCCGGAGCATCTTCGAGGGACTGGCCCCGGAGTGGGACAAGCGCGACCGCGACGATGCCGACTACCTTGCCCCGCTGGCTAGCGCGCTGCTGCACGTCAGCCCCGAGCCGGAGCGTGCGCTCGACGTGGGCACCGGTACGGGGGCCGGCGCTCTTCTGGTGGCCCGAGAGTTCCCTCAGGCTCGCGTGCGCGGGCTCGACCTCTCCGAAGCGATGATTCGACGCGCCAGCGCCCGCGTGGGCCTGGACCCCGAGGGCCGGATCGCGTTCCGCGTCGGCGATGCCTCGAAGCTGCCTTGGGGCGAGGAGTCCTTCGATCTCGTCACGCAGCTCAACATGCCTCCGTTCTTCGCCGAGATCGCGCGCGTGCTGCGGCCAGGCGGCCACGCGGTGGTCGCGGCCACCCTCGGCTCCGCGACTCCCTTCTACACCCCGGAAGCGGTCCTGCGCCGCGGCTTTCGCCGCCGCGGCCTGGAGGAGGTCGAATCGGGCAGCGCCGGTGCCGGGACCTACTTCGTGGCTAGATTGCCCGAATGAGCACGGACGGGCGCCTGTTGCTGATCGTCAATCCCTCCTCGGGCTCCGGCCGCGGGGCCGAGCTGCTGCCCGAGGTCGAGCGCCAGATGCGCGCCCGCCGGCTCGACTTCGGGACGGTGGTCACGACCAGCCTCGAACACGGCATCTTCGAGGCGACGGCCGCGGTCGAGCGCGGCGAGCTGCCTGTGGTGATGAGCGGGGACGGCTTGATCGGGCAGATCGGCGGGGCCCTGGCCGGATCCGGCGCGACGATGGGAATCGTTCCCGGTGGACGCGGCAACGACCTCGCCCGGGTGCTCGGCATCCCGACCGAGCCGGCCGATGCGGCCGCCCTGCTCGCCCAAGGGCCCACCCGCACGATCGACGTCGGCGAGGCGAACGGCAAGCGGTTCCTGGGCATCGCCTCGATCGGCTTCGAGTCGGTCGCCAACAGGCTCGCGAACGAGAGCAAGCTGCTGCGCGGCGGGCTCGTCTATTTCTACGCGGGGCTGAGGACGCTGGCCAGGTGGAAGGCCGCCCGGTTCACTATCAGCCTGGACGCAGGACCCGCCCTGACCTACGCGGGGTACTCGGTTCAGGTCGCCAACAGCCGCGCCTTCGGGGGCGGCTTCTTCGTCGCGCCCGACGCCGAGCTCGATGACGGGCTCTTCGACGTGGTGACCGTGGGTGACTCCTCCAAGCTCACGTTTCTGAAGGGGATGCCGAAGGCCAAGAAGGGGACCCACGTCGAGCAGGAGCAGATCGCGGTGCACCGCGCCGCGGAGGTCGAGGTGCAGGCCGACCGCCCTTTCGCCGTGTACGCCGACGGCGAGCACCTCACCGACCTGCCGGCGCGGCTGCGCGTGTTGCCCGGCGCGCTGACGCTGATCGCCCCGCGGGGCGCGCTCGTGGGGCCTGACCGCGGGTGAGCACGCCATGAGCGCGTGGTTCTCACTCAAGCGCGGCGTGGCGAGGGCCACCGGCGGGCTCAGCCGCCTCAGCGGCCGCGGCGGCGGCACGACGCTGCCCGGGCGGGTGCTGGTGCGAATGGCGCCGGACGCGATCGAGCGGCTCGCGGCCGGCCTGGAGCGCGGCTCGATCGTGGTCAGCTCCACCAACGGCAAGACCACGACCGCGGGCATGATCGCGGCCATTCTGCGCCGTGCGGGCCGCGAGCCGGTCCACAACAGGGCCGGTTCGAACATGCACTGGGGGGTCGCGACTGCGCTACTCGAACAGCGCGGCGACGAGGGCCTGTTCGAGTTGGACGAGGCGTGGCTGCCCCGCGTGGCGCCGCAGCTGCGCCCGCGCCTGCTTGTTCTGGGCAACCTCTTCCGCGACCAGCTCGACCGCTACGGCGAGCTGGAGCGCCTCGCCGAGGAGTGGGCCGAACTCGTCGAGAAGCTGACCGAGACGCCCGGCGCGCCCGCCCGGCGGGCGGAGCCGACCGTCGAGCTTGCGCTTTGCGCCGATGACCCCCTGATCGCCGACCTGGGCCGCGACCGCGAGCTGCGACGGCGGCCGGGGGTCACATACTTCGGCATCGAGGACGAGAGCCAGGCCCTGCCCGAGCTGCAGCACGCCCACGACGCCAAGCACTGCCGCCGCTGCGGCGCCCCGTATGCCTTCGAGCGCGCCTTCGTCGGCCACCTGGGTCACTACAGCTGCCCCAACTGCGAGGCCGACCGCCCGGCGCCCGATGTGGCGGCGACCAGGATCGAGCTGCGCGGGATGGCCGGATCGAGCGTCAGCGTGCGAACCCCCGAGGGGCCGCTCCAGATCGACCTGCCCCTCCCTGGCCTCTACAACGTCTACAACGCGCTCGCAGCGATCACGGCCGGGCTGCGCTCGGGCGTGCCGCTGGCCGAGATCCGGGCGGGGCTGGAGTCCATGCGCGCGGTCTTCGGGCGGGTGGAGACGATCGAGGTCGCGGGCAAGCCCGTCTCGATCCTGCTGATCAAGAACCCGGCGGGCGCGAACGAGGTGCTGCGCACGCTCAGCCTGGAAGCCGGCGCGGACCAGGACGGCGACCGCAACGGTGGGGGCTTGGACGTATGGATCGCCCTCAACGACCGAATCGCGGACGGCCGCGACGTCTCCTGGATCTGGGACGCCGACTTCGAGCTGCTCGCCGGGCGGGTCCGCCGCGTGGTCTGCGCGGGCACGCGGGCGGCGGAGATGGCGCTGCGCCTGAAGTACGCCGGCTGGCCCACCGACCGCATAGAGGTCGCGGACGGGATCGAGCCGTCGCTGGACGAAGCGGTGCGGGATGCGCCGGACCGCCTCTTCGCCCTGCCGACCTACACGGCGCTGCTCGAGCTGCGCACGCTGCTCTCGGATCGCGGCCTGGCCGCGGAGTACTGGGAATGACGCTGCTTCCTCAGCGCCCCCGCCACCTCAGTGAGGAGGCGATCTGGCAGGACGTCGAGTTCGGCTCCTATGCGGCTGACCTGCCGCTGTGGGAGGAGCTCGCCTCCGCGGCCGGCGGACCGGTGCTGGAGCTGGGGGCCGGCTCGGGCCGCGTCTCACTGCATCTCGCCGCAGCCGGGCACGAGGTGACCGCGGTCGAGCGGGATCCCGAGCTGGCCGCGGCGCTGCGCGAGCGGGCCGACGGGTTGCCGCTCCGCGTCGTCACCGCCGATCTCGCCGACCTTGGCCAGACGGGCGCGGCGCTGGCGATCGGGCCCCTGCAGGTGATCCAGCTGCTCGGTGAGGCCGAGCGGGCGCGCGGCCTCGCCGCCGTGGCCGCCGCGCTGGATCGCGGCGGGCGCTGCGCCCTGTCCCTGGTGGACGAGTCCACCCTCGTCGAGCGCGGCGTCACGGCCGCGGTGAGGCCGGATATGCGCGAGCTCGACGGCTGGATCTATTCCAGCGAGCCGCTCTGGGTCCAGGTCTCCCAGGAGTCCCTGCGCATGCGCCGCCTCCGCGAGCGCGTCGCGCCGGGGGGCGACCTGGTGCGCAAGGTCCACGACGACATCCTGCATCGCCTCTCCCCCGAGGCGCTCGAGGCCGAGGCGGCGGCCGCCGGCCTCCGTCCCGCGGAGCGCCGCACCGTCGGTTCGAGCGAGTACGAGGCCGGCTCGGTGGTGGTCGTGCTGGAGGCGACGTGAACGCTCTCCCCTCTTCGCCGCTCGAGCTGCGCGTCCTGGCGCTCTACCCCGAGCAGATGAACATCTACGCCGACCGCGGCAACATCATCTTCCTCCGCCGTCGCTGCGAGTGGCGCGGGATCGGCTTCTCCTACGCCGCCTCAGGGCCCGGGGAGGCCTTCGACCCGGCCCAGCACGACCTGATCTACGTCGGTGGCGGCCAGGACCGCGACCAGGTCCTGGTCGCCGAAGACATGCTGCGCACCAAGCGCGACGCGATCGCCTCGGCCGTCGAGGACGGCGCCGCGCTGCTGGCCGTCTGCGGCGGCTACCAGCTGCTCGGGCACAGCTACCAGCTCGGCTCGGAGTCCCTTTCCGGCCTGGGCATCGCCGATCTGGAGACGGTCCGCGAGGAGGGCCCGCGGCTGATCGGCAACGTCTCGATCGAGACCGCCGCCGGTGGCGCCGGCGATGCCCAGAGCGACCTGCCCAGCGTGCTGGCGGGCTTCGAGAACCACGGCGGGCGTACGTATCTCGGCGCGGACGCGCGGCCGCTGGGCCGCGTGCTGAACGGCCACGGCAACAACGGCGACGACGGCCTGGAGGGCGTGCGGCGCCTGAACATGTTCGGCACGTACCTGCACGGCCCCCTCCTCCCCAAGAACGCCGCCCTGGCCGACTGCCTGATCACCCTCGCCCTGGAGCGGCGGGCCGACGCACCGGTCGAGCTCGCTCCGCTTCAGGACGAACTGGAGCTGGCCGCCCACGCCGGCGCCTTGAGGGCCGCCGAGCGCGGCTGATGGCGGCCCCTCAGGTGCCGGCCCTGGCCGCCCGTTAGGATCAGGCACATGGTCGTGCTGATCGTCATCGTCGGGCTGCTGGTCCTGGGCGCACTCGCCTGGATCCTGATCCGCAACAGCATCATCGCCTCGCGCAACCGCGTGGACGAGGCGTGGAGCGGCATCGACGTTCAGCTCAAGCGCCGCCACGACCTGGTCCCCAACCTGGTCGAAGCCGTCAAGGGCTACGCGACGCACGAGCAGAAGACCTTCGAGAACGTGACGAAGGCCCGCAGCCAGGCTATGGAGGCCAAGGGGGTGCAGGACACCGCACAGGCCGAGTCGGCGCTGTCGGCTGCCCTCGGCGGCCTGCGGGTGGTCGCCGAGCAGTACCCCGACCTGCGCGCCACCGAGAACTTCCAGCAGCTCCAGCAGCAGCTCTCCGAGCTCGAGGACGAGATCCAGGCGTCCCGCCGGATCTACAACTCGAACGTGCAGGCCTACAACACGAAGATCCAGCAGTTCCCCGCCTCGGTCGTCGCCGACCAGGGCGACTTCAGCGACCGCGAGTTCTTCGAGATCGACGACGCCGCCGAGCGCGAGGTCCCCCAGGTTTCCTTCGAGAAGCAGGCCGATTCCGCCTGAGCGCCAACCTTTCCCTTTTTTTTCGCTTGACAGGTGACCATTTAGTCACCTATAGTCCCGCCCCATGGAACCGGTGTTCAAGGCGCTCGCCGACCCCACCCGTCGCCGGCTGCTGGACGAGCTGTACCGCTCGGACGGGCAGTCGCTGAGCGCACTCGAGCAGGACCTGCCCATGACGCGATTCGGCGTCATGAAGCACCTGAAGGTCCTCGAGGCGGCGAACCTGGTCGTGACCAGGCGTCGCGGGCGCGAGAAGCTCCACTACCTGAACCCGGTCCCGATCCAGCAGGTCTACGAGCGCTGGGTCAGCAAGTACGCACAGCCCGTGGCCGCCGGCCTCACCGGGCTAAAACGAGAACTAGAGGAGGATTGACCAATGGCTGAGTACGACGTACCGCACCGGATAGGGCTCGCACCGGATCCCAATGGCTCCGGAGGCGTCGCTGTGTTCGAGATCTACATCAAGACGACGCCGGAGCGCCTCTGGGAGGCGATCACCGATCCCGAGATGCGCGCCAAGTACAGCTTCGGGGTGGAGACCCACTCCGACTACACCGAGGGCTCGTCCTACAAGGGCGAGGTCCCGGGAGCGATCGAGATCGCCGAGGGCGAGAACCTCGAGGTCGACCGGCCCAACCGGCTCGTGCAGAGCTTCAACGCGCTCTGGAGCGATGAGGTCAGGTCCGTGCCGACTTCGCGCGTCACCTGGGAGATCAGGGAGGTGGGCAACGCCTGCCAGCTGACCGTGATCCACGACCAGCTCCCGATCGACGCCAACTCCGAGATCTACGGCGGCTGGCCGCAGATCCTCTCGGGCCTGAAGACCCTGGTCGAGACCGGAGATGTCATCGACACCCCCGGCTCGCTGAGATACGCGGGCGCCGCATAAGAGCGGCGTCCGACCCCCACTCATCCACAACCAAGGAGCTTTCAAGATGCCGACGCAGACCAAGATCATCAACGGAGTCGACTTCGTCACCCTCCCCACAAAGGACTGGGCGACCGCCCGGGACTTCTACGAGAACACGCTCGGCCTCGAGTTCGGCAAGCAATGGGGCGACCACCCCGGCGGCGAGTTCGAGACGGGGAGCCTGACCGTGGCCGTGATGCAGGCCGACGCGTTCGGCCAGGAGTTCAAGCCGCATGCCTTCCCCGTCGAGTTCCACGTCGACGACTTCGAGGCCGCCAAGGCCGAGCTGGAGTCGCGCGGCGTGGAGTTCACGGGCGAGACCTTGGACAGCGGCGTCTGCTTCCAGGCGTTCTTCAACGACCCGGACGGAAACACCCTGGCGATCCATCACCGCTATGCGCCGAAGGGCCAGGCGCCGGGCGGCTGAGCGAGCGGAGCCTAGGCGCCGGTGGAGCCGAAGCCGCCGGAGCCGCGTGCGGTCGAGTCCAGCGACTCGGACTCGAGCGGGGTCGCGCGGGCGACCGGGACCAGGATCATCTGGGCCACCCGGTCGCCCGCCGCGAACTCGAATTCCGAGGTGAGGTCGGTGTTCTGCAGCAGCACCCGCACCTCGCCCCGGTAGCCGGGGTCGATCAGGCCCGGGGCGTTGACGAGCGAGATCCCGTGCTTCAGCGCCAGGCCCGAGCGCGGCAGGACCAGGCCGGCGAGGCCCTCGGGAACGGCGACCGCGAGGCCCGTGCCGACGCTGACGCGGCCGCCAGGCGCGATGCGCGCCCCCTCGGCCGCGTAGAGATCCAGGCCGGCGTCGGAGTCGTGGCCGCGGGTGGGCAGCGTCGCCTTCTCGCTCAGCCGGGTGAAGCGGAGCTCTTCCATGCCGCCGACGGTAGTCCCGGGCGTGGACGTCGCCGGCCCCTCGGCACTCCCGGCATCGTCCCGCAGCGCCTCCAGCGGGTCCCAGGAACCATTGCCGCCTGGGTCGCGCTCAGTCGGGACGCTCGACGCCCGCTCCATCGGCTGCCCGTCCGTTGACCGCGAGGTCCCGGAACCGCTCGACGAGAGCGGCAGGAAGGAGAGCGCGGACGAGAACGCCCTCCGGCCGATCCTCGCGCTCGAGGTCCCCAGCGACCTCGTGGAGCTGAGCAAGCCTCTCACCATGGCTGAAGGGTACGAGCAACTCGACCTCGGTGAGTCGCTCCCTGATCGCGCTCGCTACGCGCGCCCTCAGCTCGTCCAGCCCCTCGCCCGTCTGGGCCGACACCTGGATCGCGTCCGGATGTCGCAGGCGCAGCTCTCCGCGTGCGTCGGGGTCGAGCAGATCGATCTTGTTCATCGCCAGCAGGCGCGGCTTCTCGCCCGCGCCGATCTCCTCCAGCACGGCGTCGGCGGCCGCGATCGAGGCCACGCGCCCCTCCTCGGGCTCGGAGCCGTCCGCCACCTGGACGATCAGGTCGGACAGCACCGTCTCCTCCAGGGTCGCCTTGAACGCTTCGACCAGCTCGTGGGGCAGCTTGCGGATGAACCCGACCGTGTCGGTCAGCAGGTAGCGCTTGCCCTCGTGCTCGAACGCGCGCGTGGTGGGGTCGAGGGTGTGAAAGAGGCGCTCCCCCACCCCCACGCCGGCCCCCGTGAGCGCGTTCAGCAGGGTCGACTTGCCGGCGTTCGTGTAGCCGGCGAGCGCCACCGTCGGCAGCGCCGCCTGCTCGCGCCGCTGCCGCATCACCGCCCGGTTGCGCTCGGTGCGCTCCAGACGGCGCCGCAGCGCCGTGATCCGGTTCCGCGCCAGCCGGCGGTCGGTCTCGATCTGGGCCTCGCCCGGGCCCCTGGTGACCGCGCGCCCCCCGCTGCCCAGCCCGCCGCCGAGGCGCTCGAGGTGGGTCCAGAGGCCGCGCAGGCGCGCGAGGTTGTACTCGAGCTGCGCGAGCTCGACCTGGAGCTTGCCTTCGGCCGACCCGGCATGGTCGGCGAAGATGTCCAGGATCACGGCCGTCCGGTCGATCACCGGCACCCCCAGCTCCTTCTCCAGGTTGCGCTCCTGGCGGGGGACGAGCTCGTCGTCCGTGGCGACCAGGTTGGCGTCGGCGGCCTTGATCTCGCGCTTCAGCTCCGTGATCTTTCCGCGGCCGAGATAGCGGTCGGGGTCGGGCTCGTCGCGGCGCTGCACCAAGGCGCCGGCGGTCGCCACCCCGGCCGTCCGCAGCAGTTCCTTCAGCTCAGCCAGCTGGTCGCGCTCGCCGCCGTCGCCGTCGACCACGCCGATGGCGATGGCGCGTTGCGCCGCCCGCGGGTTGACGACGCCGGCGTCCCGCTGCTGATCTCGCTCCATCCGTTCCATCTTAGGAGGCATATCGTGCGCGTCGTTGGGGACGGCCAAGCCGGGCATGGTCGGGGCCAACACGGCCCTGAGCGTGATGGACGACGGGCCGGTCCGGGGCACCTGGACGCTGACCCTGCTCGACGTCTCCAACGGGCTCACCAGCGTGCTCGACTCCTGGCGCCTCAAGGTAACGACGGGCAGGCCCTATCTGACCAAGTAGGCGAGGCGACAACCGAACTCCTCGACGCCGGGCGGGCGGGCGTCGCGGGCAGCCCCGTCGGCCTCCGAGGCCCAGAGCACGATGGCCAGCACGGCCAGGGTGAGCAGCAGCGGAACGCGCATCGCGACCGACGGTAGCGGCAGATGCCGCCGGCTAGGAGGTCTGCGGGCGCGCCTGGTGCTGCGGGGTGGGGATGAGCGCCGCGGCGCCGATCACGGCGGCGAACGCGGCGCTGCGCGCGATCACCCCGAGCGCGTCCGAGCCGACCGGGTCGCCGAAGACGAGGACTCCGCCCACGATCGCGGCGCAGTTCGCGGCGACCGAGGAGACCACGATCACCTCGACCGGATCGCCGAGCTGCAGCGAGCGGGCGAGCGCGTAGAAGGCGCCGATCGCGGCCAGCGCCGCGACCAGCGTCCAGGGGCTGAGGATCGCCGCCGGCGAGCCGGGCACGACCTCGGCCAGGGCCTTGATGGCGACATCCGAGACCCCGATCAGCAGGCCGGCCGATGCCGCGAGCATGATCCCGCCGTGGCGACCGCCATCGCCGCGGGCGCCCGAGAAGAGCAGGGCCATCCCGATCGCGATCGCGCCCCCCTGGAAGGCGGCCATCGTGGTCGGGGAGTACTCGGCGCTGCTGGCCGGGTGACCGACGGCGGTCAGCGCCAGGAAGGCGAGGCCCGCGGCGCTGAGTGCGAGGCCCAGCAGCTCACGCCACCCGAGCGAGATCCCGAACATGTGGCGCGCGGGAATCGCCAGCAGCGCGATGCCGCCCGCGATCACGGCCTGCACCAGCGACAGCGGCGCCATCGCGAGCGCGGCGACATGCAGCCCCCAGGCCACGAAGGCGACCACGAAGCCGATCGTCCACCATTTCGACGCGAACAGGGCCCCGGCGCTGCGAAGGGGCGTGTTGAAGCGCACCTCCGGGGCCGCATTCGCTCCGCGGTACTTGCAGAGCAGCGCCACGTTTGAGAGCAGTGCGCATCCGAGCGCGAGCAGGAGTCCGATCTCGATCATCAATTGGCTTTCGACCTTCCGCGTCCCCGCCTTGAGGCGCCTGGCCGGATTGGTGGCGCGGGGAACCGGGAGGGCCGCGTTTTCTACCCGGTTGTGAGGGGATCGGCGCCGGTTCTAGTCCCCGACGACCGCCTCGGCCTCGATCTCGACCCGCCAGCGCGGATCGAGCAGGGCCGCGACGACAACCATGGTCGAGGCGGGACGCGCATCGCCGAACGCCGCGGCGTGGGCCCGGCCCACCGCCTCGGCGTCGTCGGGATCGACGATGAACTGGCGGGTGCGAACGACGTCCGCGAGGCTCGCCCCCGCGTCCTCGAGGGCAACCTCGATGATCTCGATGCAGCGCCGCGCCTGCACCTCGGGATCGTCATCCACGCTGCCGTCATCCCAGACGGGAGCCGGTGCCGGCAACGAGGACCCGGTCACCGACGCGAACCGCCCGGCTGAAGCCGATTCGGTCCTCGAACGGCGAGGGTCCCTTGATCCGGCGGCGCTCGCTCATGCCCGGCGCCTAACCGGTCAGGTGGGAGCGCAGGCGCTCGACGGCCTCGGTCAGGAGCTCGTCCGGCGTCGTCAGCGAGATGCGGAAGAAGCCCTCCCCGCTGGGCCCGTACATCGAGCCGGGCGAGATCACCACCGCGGCCTCCTCCAGCACCATCTCGGCGAACGAGGTGGAGGTGTGGCCCTGGGGCACCGGCGCCCAGACGTAGATCGTTCCCTTCGGCGCCTGGACGTCGACGCCGATCTCGCCGAGCGCATCGACCACCAGATCCCTCCGGCGCTGGTAGATCGCGCACATCTCCTCGACGTGCTTGCGCGGTCCCCGCAGGGCGGCCGCCCCGGCGAGCTGCACCGCCTCGAACAGGCCGGAGTCCACGTTCGTCTTCAGGCGCCAGTAGGTCTTGATCGCCTCGGCGTTGCCCAGGATCGCCGCGCAGCGCCAGCCGGTCATGTTGTAGCCCTTGGACAGCGAGAAGACCTCGACGCCGACCTCCTTCGCGCCGGGGGTGGCGAGGAAGCTCGGCGCCACGTAGCCGTCGAAGGTCGTCTCCGAGTAGGCGTTGTCGTGGACGACCAGGAACTCGTGCTCGCGGGCCAGCTCCACGACGCGCTCGAAGAACCCTTCGGGGACCACCGCGCCGGTGGGGTTGTTCGGGTAGTTGATGAACATCAGCCGCGCCGCATCCAGCTTTTCCTCGGGAATGGCGTCGAGATCGGGCGTGAAGTTCGAGCCGCGCCAGCAGAGGCAACAGGAACGCCTCGGCGCCGGCGAGCACGGGCCCGGCGGTGTACACCGGGTAGCCGGGATCGGATGCGAGCGCCACGTCTCCGGGGTCGAGGAAGGCGAAGCAGAGGTTGTAGATGCATTCCTTGGCGCCGATCGCCGGGATCACCTCGTTCACGGCGTCGATCTCGACGCCGAACCGCTGCAGGTAGAAGTCCGCGAAGGCCTCGCGGAATTCGGGCCGGCCCCGGTTGGAGGGGTACTTGTGCGTGCTCGGGTCGCCGACCGCCTCACGCATCGCGTCCACGACGTAGCGGAAGGTGGGCGTGTCGGGGTCGCCGATGCCGAGGCTGATCACGTCGATCCCCTGCTCGGCCTTCTGCTCGATCTTGCGCTCGAGCTCGGCGAACATGTAGGGAGGGATCGCCTCCAGCCGCTTGGATGGATCGGTCAGCGCCACGGGCGCGGAAGCCTAGAGGTCGGCGAGCGCGTGCAGCATCTCGGCGGAGAGCTCGCCCGCGAACACCGGATCCGCCCAGCCGGTCAGCTTGACGTCCAGATTCGGGCTCACGTCCACGGTCAGCTCGCCGCCGTCGAGCTCCACGGTCACGGGGCTCGACCGCTCCCCCCAGGACCGCGGCGATCGCCGCACCGCTGGCGCCGGTGCCGGAGGAGAGCGTCTCCCCCACCCCGCGCTCGAAGATGCGCGCGCGAACCCGGCTGCCCCCCTCGCCGCTCTCGGCGACGCGAAAGAAGGAGACGTTCGTGCGGTTCGGGAACAGGTCGTTGTTCTCGATGCCCGGGCCGATCGCGGGCAGGTCGAGCTCCTCGAGGCCGTCGTCAACCGCGATCGCGCACTGGGGGTTGCCGATCGAGACGTGCTGGAAGCTCCAGGTTCGCCCCGCGGCCTCGAGCTCTCCGCGCCCGTCCTCCGATCCGCCCGGGTAGTCCTTCGAGCTGGTGCCGGCCCGCCCCAGCTCCATCGTGCAGTCGCGGTCCGAGGTGAGCTTGGGAGTCACCGGCCCGGCCGCGGTCCCGATCGTGAACTCGTCGGCGTCGGTCCAGCCGGAGCGCCGCAGGTAGAGCACAGCCTCCCGGGCGCCGTTGCCCGAGAGCTCCGCCTCGGAGCCGTCCGGGTTGAAGATGCGCAGGTCGGCGACGTGCGCCGCGTCGGCCGGCTCAGACAGCAGCAGGATCCCGTCGGAGCCGACGCCGAAATGCGGGTCGCAGATCCGCTGCACCCGCGCCTCCGTCAGCTCCCAGGGCAGCGACGCCGCCTCGAAGATCAGGTAATCGTTGCCCAGGGCCTGCCACTTCTCGAACTTCACGCCTGGGATCCCCTACTCGGCCTCGAACTCGCCCCGTTCCTCTCCACGGCCTCAGTATCCCAGCCGCGCTGCGGCGTCATCGTTCCTCGAGCAGCGGCATCGATCTCGCTGACGACGGCCGCATCGTCGAGCCCGGTGCGGTCGATCAGGGTCACGCCCTCCATTCGGCGCATCCAGGTGAGCTGGCGGCGCGCGTAGCGGCGGTGGGCGGTCTTGATCGCCTCCACCTCGTCCCGGGACGGCGAGGCGTCGTGCCCCTCGAGCAGCTCGTCGAACCCGAGCGCGGCCCGGGCCGTCCGCGAGGCGCCGGACTCGGCCGCCTCCCGCACCTCGTCGGCGACTCCCGCGGCGACCATCGCGTCGACCCGCTCACCGATGCGGGCCGCCAGCTCCTCGCGGTCCATCGTCAGCCCCGCGAGCAGGGTGGGATGGCGCAGCTCCGTGGTCCAGATCGGACTCAGCGTCGCGGTGCGGCTCGATGCCGGCCCTGACCAGCTCCGTCAGCCGCGCGACGCGCTTGCGGTCGGCGGGCTCCACGCCCGTCGCTCAGATCCGGCCGGCAGCTCGGCGTGAAGCTACGCAGCGACCCCGCGCTCCTCGATCTCCGTCTCGACCCCCTCCCGAAGCTCGGCCGGCACCGGCGGCCGCAGTTCCAGATCCGAGAGCGCGGCCCGCAGGTAGAGGCCGGTGCCACCCACGACGATCGGCCGGCGTCCCTCGGCCATCAGCCCGTCGATCTCGGCGTGCGCGAGCTCCGCGTAGCGGCCCGCGCTGAACTCCTCGGCGGGGTCGACGAACGAGAGCAGCCGGTGCTCCAGGCGGCCCTGCTCGGCCTCGCTCGCGGCGCCGCTCAGGATCTCCAGGCCCCGGTAGATCTGGATCGAATCGCAGTTGACCGCGACCGGGTCCTCCCCGCGCTCGCGCAGCCGTTCAGCGAGCGCGACTGCGACGCCGGTCTTGCCTACGGCAGTGGGCCCAAACAGGGCGATCACCTCCGGCGCGCGCCCCACTCTCAGTCCCTCCGCCGCGCGGCTAGACCGCGCGGCTCAGCAGCCGCTCGGCGCCGCTCAGGGTGGTCGAGGTGGCGCCGGTGATCTCGACCTCGACCAGCTCGCCGGGCTCCGCCGTGCCGTCGAAGTTGACGGTCTTGTTGTGGCGGGTGCGGCCGCGCAGTCGCGCGGGGTCATTGCGGCTCGGGCCCTCGACCAGCACCTCCATCGTGCGGCCGACGAATCGCTGGGAGCGCTCCTGGGCGCGCCGTTGGACCAGCTCGACCAGCCGCTCCATGCGCTCGCGCTTGACCGCGTGCGGGACCATTCCCTCCATCTCGGCGGCCTCGGTACCGCGGCGCGGGGAGAAGATGAAGGTGAAGGCGCCGTCGTAGCCGACCTCGTCGACGACCTCGAGTGTCTGCTCGAAGTCGTCGGGGGTCTCGCCCGGGAAGCCGACGATGATGTCGGTGGTGATCGCGCTGTCGGGGACGTGCTCGCGGATCAGAGCCACGCGGTCCATGTAGCGCTCTCGGTTGTAGGTGCGGCGCATGCGCTTCAGCACGGCGCTCGAGCCCGACTGAAGCGGCAGGTGGATGTGCTCGCAGAGGGACGGCAGCTCCGCGTGGGCGCGGACGACGTCCTCCTTCATGTCCTTGGGATGCGGGCTCGTGTACCGCAGCCGCTCGATCCCCTCGGTGGCGTCCACGCGCTCCAGCAGCTCGGCGAAGCTGATGCGCCTGGCGGGGTCGGCGCGCCCCAGGTCGCGGCCGTAGCTGTTCACGTTCTGGCCCAGCAGCGTCACCTCGCGGACGCCGTCGGCGGCCAGGCGCTCGACCTCGGCGACGACCTCGTCGGGGTCGCGGCTCTCCTCGCGGCCGCGCGTCGAGGGCACGATGCAGTAGGCGCAAACGCAGTTGCAGCCCTGCGAGATCTGCACCCAGCCCTGGAACTCTCGGGCGCGCTTCATCGGCAGGTGCCCGGCGAAGTCCTCAAACTCGAAGTAGCCCTGCGCCGTCAGCGAGTCCGAGGTCAGGAACTCCGCCAGGCGGTGGATCTGCCCCGGCCCAAAGGCGACGTCGACGAACGGGAAGCGGCGGAAGACCTCGTCCTTCACCGACTGCGCCCAGCAGCCGCCGACGCCGACGACGCGCGCCGGGTCCTCGGACTTGAGCCGCTTGGCCTCGCCCAGGTGGGCGATGAAGCGGCTATCGGCCGACTCCCGGATCGAGCAGGTGTTGAAGAGGATCAGGTCCGCGCCGTCTCGCTCCGGCGCCTCGGTGTAGCCCAGCGAGTCGAGCATCCCCTTCATGCGTTCGGAGTCGTGCTCGTTCATCTGGCACCCGAACGTGGTCAGGTGGTAGCGCTTGACCATGACCGGGTCAGGCTACTGCCCGCAATCGAACTTGGGCGGTTGGGAATAGATCCCTCGACTTGCGCGTCCTTGGTGGTGTCCGCGTCGACCACAGGAGGAACCGGATGGACCCGCTCACCACCCTCATCACCGCCCAGCAGCGCCAGATCCGCCGGCGGCATAGCCAGCCCAGCCCGCGCCGCCGTGACCGAACCGAGGAGACCGCCGACGCCCGCGACCGCACCCGCAGGCGCGGCCTGGTCGCGATCCTCGCCGGCCTTATTGGACGATGAGGGTCCCCTCCATGCCGCCCTCGCGGTGGCCGGGGACGGCGCAGAAGTAGATGTACTCGCCAGGCACCATGTCAAGGGTCAGCTCGGTGGCCGCCTGCGCGATGGTCTCGCTTGTGCCCAGCAACTCGGCCTGCTCGTCCTCGACTGCCACGTTGTGCGAGACCGGCGAAGGGTTGTCGTAGACAACCGTGAGCTGTCCCGGGCTTCGCCTGGATGGCGCCCGGCTCGAACTCCAGCGATCCGTCCTCGGGAGAGGTGAGATCAACCTGGGCCTTCGGCTCGGCGCTTGGGGTTTGTTGGCCGATCGGCGGCGGCTCGCCTTCCTGGGTCCCCTCCTCGGGTTCAGACTCCGCTTCGGCCTGCGACACGCCCTCTTCGGCCTCTACTTCGGCCTCCGCGAGCTCCTCATCCCGGTGCTCCTGCTCCTCACGCGCGCTCGCGACCGCGTAGGCGGCCGTGCCCGCGACCAGCACTGCGAAGACGGCGACGCCCGCGGTCATCACGCCCCCGCTGGGCGGGAAAGCGTCCTTGCCGCGGATGCCGATGAACGAGATCAGCAGCGCCGCCACGACCAGCAGCCCGCCGCCGATGTAGAAGATCGTCTGGGCCTCCATCGGCGCTGATCCTACCCGGCGGCCCCGATCAGGCGGCCCGTGAACGCCGCTCCAGGGCCCGCACGGCGTCGTAGGAGACCTCCAGGGGGAAGCCCCGCCGCGCCAGCAGCGCCAAGGCCTTCGCGCGCGACGGCTCGTCGCCCGGCTCGATGCCGCTCACCTCGACCAGCTCGATCGCGCGCCCGAGCAGTGCCTCGTCGCCCTCGGCCTCCACCGCGACCTCGATCAGGGTCTCATCAACCCCGCGCGCCCTCAGGGCCTCGGCGATGCGGTCCGGTCCCCAGCCGCGCAGCTCGCGCTTGTCCTCGGCAAAGCGCCGGGCGAAGCGCTCGTCGTCGATCGCGCCGGCCTCGAGCAGGCGCTCGAGCACCTCGGCGATCTCGTCCTCGGCCACCCCGCGCGCCCGCAGCCAGTCGCCCAGCTCGGCCTCGGTGCGCTCCTTGTGCCCGAGCGCCCGCAGCGCGAGCTCATATGGATCCTGGTCGGGCAGGGCCCTGGTCAGGCAGCCTTCTTCTGCTTCTTCTCGGTCTTCTCGGTCTTCTCGGGCTCGGGATCGGGCACGGCCCTGGGCCCGGGCTGCTCCTCCTCGGCTCCCGCACCGTGCTTGGCGGTGATCTGTCGCTGCAGCTCCGCGGTCAGCT
The DNA here is from genome assembly GCA_963813725.1 of uncultured Solirubrobacterales bacterium. Lineage (GTDB taxonomy): Bacteria > Actinomycetota > Thermoleophilia > Solirubrobacterales > 70-9 > VGBV01. The sequence goes on along the minus strand of CAWFAI010000017.1, from coordinate 11,779 downwards.
CGGGGTTGTCGCGCAGGAACTCCTTCGTGTTGTTGCGGCCCTGGCCCAGGCGGGTTTCGCCGTGGGAGAAGAAGGAGCCGGACTTCTGGATCAGGTCGTGCTCGAGGGCCAGGTCCAGCACGCATCCCTCCTTCGAGATGCCCTGGCCGTACTCGATGTCGAACTCGGCCTGGCGGAACGGCGGCGCGACCTTGTTCTTCACGACCTTCACCCGGACGCGGTTCCCGACCGCCTCGGTCCCCTCCTTCAGGGTCTCGATGCGGCGGATGTCGAGGCGCTGGGAGGAATAGAACTTCAGCGCCCGGCCGCCGGGCTGGGTCTCGGGAGAGCCGAACATGACGCCGATCTTCTCCCGGATCTGGTTCGTGAACAGGCACAGGGTGTTGGCGCGGCTCAGGTTGCCGGCCAGCTTGCGCAGCGCCTGCGACATCAGGCGCGCCTGCAGGCCGACGGTCTGCTCGCCCATCTGGCCCTCCAGCTCGACCCTGGGAGTCAGCGCGGCGACGGAGTCCACCGAGACCACGTCGACCGCGCCGGAGCGCACAAGCACGTCCACGATCTCAAGCGCCTGCTCGCCGTGGTCGGGCTGAGAGATCAAGAGCTCCTCGGTGTTGACCCCGATCCGTCGCGCGTAGGCGGGGTCGAGCGCGTGCTCGGTGTCGACGAAGGCGCAGACGCCTCCGCGAGCCTGGGCCTCGGCGATGATGTGGTAGACGAGCGTGGTCTTGCCCGAGGACTCGGGCCCGAAGATCTCAACGATCCTGCCGCGGGGCACACCTCCCACCCCGAGCGCGATGTCGAGCGGCAGGGCACCGGTCGAGATCGCCTCGACGTTGATGGCGCTGTCGCCGTCAAGCCGCATCAGGGCGCCGGCGCCGAACTCCTTCTCGATGTGGTCGACGGCGGCCTGCAGCGCCTGGTCGCGCGCCTTCGCCTCCTTCTCGGTGCCCGCCTCCCTCAAGCTGGGTTCCGTCGCGTTGGATTCCTTCGCGCTGGGCTCCTTGGCGCCGGACTCCTTCGGGCTGGGCTTCTGATCTGCCATCTCTCTGGTCACCTCTCTGTCGCGCCGGTCGGGAGCTCCAACTCAGCCATCGGTTCGTAACGGGCACCGCTGGGGTGCAGGTGGGACCTGAAGACCACCAGACGCGTCGGACGGAATCGAACAGGTGTTCCCCGGAGCGGCCCCGGGGGCCTCTCCACCGCGGCCGGCTTGCGCCCGCCCTTGCGCTCGGGCCTCACCCGCGCCACCGTCAGGTGCGTCCAGAAGGGACGCTTCTCGGCCTGGTGAAAGCGGGCCTCGACCAGCCGCCCCTCCACCTGCGCCTGCAGCTCCTCGACCTCCGGCGCCCTCGCCTCGATCGCGTACAGCCGCGGGCGCTTGCCGCGCGGCCTGCCCACGGGCTCGGGGAGCAGCTGCACCTGGGGCGCCGGCGGCGCCTCGGCGCCTCGGCCCAGGGCCGCCTCGGCGATCCGCTCGAAGTCCTTCTCGGCCTGCCAGCCGAGGAAGACCAGCGTGATGTGGAGGTTCTCGGCAGGGACGACCCGCAGCGCCGGGTCGGTGAGGGTGCGCTGCCAGCGCTCGAGCCCCTCGCGCACCTCGCCGGGCAGCTCGAGCGCGACGAACAACCGGCCGCGCGGGCTTCCCAGTCGCTCCTTGGCCATCCACGCCAAGGTAAGCCCCTGGGCGGCGCGATTCGCCCCGTGTTCGCGGACGCGGCGCGGCGGGTAGAAGCGGGACATGGCGAAGCGGAGCGAGACGGCCGAGAGGCGGAGCGAGACGGCCGAGAACGGCGGGAAGACGGCCGCCCAGCGCGATGAGACCATCGCCAGGGTCGACGCCGACGAGCGCCGGCCCGAGGGAGTGCCGCGCCAGACCGGCCTGTGGCCGGTGCTGAAGCGGACCGTGACGGAGTTCCGCGACGACAACATGACCGACTGGGCGGCCGCGCTCACCTACTACGGGCTGCTGTCGCTGTTCCCCGCCCTGATCGCGCTGGTTTCGCTGCTGGGCCTGTTCGGCGATCCCGAGCGCACCACCAGCTCGCTGACCGACATCGTCACCGCGATCGGGCCCGAGTCGGCGGCGGACACCTTCAAGGGCCCGATCGAGTCGATCACGTCCAACCGCGGCACGGCCGGGGTCCTGTTCTTCGTCGGGTTGGGCGTGTCGCTGTGGTCGGCCTCCTCCTACGTCAGCGCCTTCAGCCGCGCGCACAACGTCATCTACGAGGCCCCCGAGGGCCGTCCCTTCTGGAAGCTCCGGCCGCTGCAGGTCCTGATCACGCTTGCCGTGGTGGTGCTGCTGGCGATGGTCGCGCTGGGCCTGGTGCTGACCGGCCCGATCGTCGAGGCGGTGGCCGGCCCGATCGGCGTCGGCGATACGGCGGTGCAGGTCTGGAACATCGCCAAGTGGCCCGTGCTCGCGCTGGCGGCGATGCTGATCTTCGCGATCCTCTACTACACGACCCCGAACGTGAAGCTGCGCGGCTTCCGCTTCATCACGCCGGGCGGGATCCTCGCGATCGTCGTCTGGCTGCTCGCCTCGGTCGCGTTCGCGGCCTACGTCTCGCAGTTCGGCTCCTACGACAAGACCTACGGCACGCTCGGCGGGCTGGTGGCGCTGCTGGTCTGGATGTGGATCTCGAACCTCGCGATCCTGCTGGGCGCCGAGCTCAACGCCGAGCGTGAGCGCGACGTCCAGATCGGCAAGGGCACGCCGGGGGCCGAGAAGCAGATCCAGCTCGAGCGCCGCGAGGAGCCGGACCGCCCGGCGACCGCCTAGCCGAAGCCGAGGGCGCGCCCGCTAGCTTCAGGGGGAGTGCCCACTCCCCGCTCCGTCCAGCGCGTCTACTACCTGCTGTTGCTGGGCAACACCCTCGCGGCCTCGTTCATCTGGGGGATCAACACGATCTTCCTGCTGGACGCGGGGCTCTCCAACCTCGAGGCCTTCGCGGCCAACGCCTTCTTCACGGCCGGGATGCTGATCTTCGAGGTGCCGACCGGGATCGTCGCGGACACGATCGGTCGCCGGGTCTCCTACCTGCTCGGGACGGTGACGCTGACGGTGACGACGCTGCTCTACGTGATGCTGTGGCAGATCGAGGGGCCGTTCTGGGCGTGGGCCCTGGTCTCGCTGCTGCTGGGTCTCGGCTTCACCTTCTTCTCCGGCGCCGTCGAGGCCTGGCTCGTGGACGCGCTGCAGGCGACCGGGTATACCGGCGAGCTCGAAGCCGTCTTCGGCCGGGGCCAGGTCGTCACCGGCGTGGCGATGCTGACCGGCTCGGTCGCGGGCGGCTACATCGCCCAGGTCACCAGCCTGGGGGTGCCGTTCGTGCTGCGCGGGGTCGTGCTCGCGGTCATGTTCGTCGTCGCCTTCGCCGTCATGCGCGACATCGGCTTCACCCCCGAGCGGGGCAAGGGCATCGCCACCGAGATGCGCAGCATCGCCACGGCCTCGATCGACTACGGCTGGCGGGTGCCGGCGGTGAAGTGGCTGATGATCTCGTCGGTGCCACTCGGCGCGGTCGGCATCTACGCGTTCTATGCCCTTCAGCCCTACCTGCTCGAGCTGACCGGTGACCCGGAGGCATACGGGATCGCCGGCCTCACCGCCGCGATCGTGGCGGCCGCCCAGATCGTCGGCGGCTTCGCGGCTCCGCGGCTCCGCGGCCTCTTCCACCGCCGCACCTCGGGCCTGATCGCCGCCACCGCCGTAAGCGCCCTGGCCCTGCTTGGGGATGGGCCTGTTCGAGAGCTTCTGGGTGGTGATCGGCCTGGTCGTCGTCTGGGGCCTGCTGTTCGCGGCCACCGAGCCGATCCGAATGACCTACATCAACGGCATGATCCCCTCAAAGCAGCGCGCCAGCATCCTCTCCTTCGACTCGCTCATGGCCTCGGCCGGGGGGGTCGTCTCCCAGCCGGGTCTGGGCAAGGCGGCCGACGTCTGGGGATACCCGAGCACCTACCTGATGTCCGCCGGCATAACCGCTCTGGCGCTGCCCTTCATCGCCCGCTCGAGGGCGCAGGACAACCCGGCCGACGTCGCCGAGGGAATCACCGAGGGACCTGAGCCGGGCGAGACCTCCCCCGAGATCGCCGTGCCGGAGAGCGAGGAGGAGGCCGCGGCCAAGCCCAGGAGCTAGGCCGCGGCCGCTCAGTCGCCGAGCTCGTCGAGGAAGGCGAGCAGGTCCCGCGCATACAGCTCCGGCTCCTCGAACGCCCCGAAGTGGCCTCCCGAGGGCATCCGGTTCCAGCGCCGGAGGTCGGACAGCACGCGCTCGGACCACTCCCGCGGGGGGTTGAGCGTCGCCAGCGCGTTCGCCTCGGAAAGGGGGCCCTCGCTGCGTCCAGGGAAGACCGAGATCGCGGCCGGAACGCCGATCCGCTCGCCCGGGGCCAGCCGCCAGCGGTCGTTGCGCTCGGCCCAGTAGAGGCGCATCGAGGGGGCGATCGCCCCGTTCACCCAGAACATCGTCAGGAAGTCGCAGAGCTCGTCGGCGCTGAAGCGGCGCTCGAGCTCGCCGCCGCTGTCCGACCAGCGCCGGTACTTCTCCAGCAGGTAGGCGGCGAGGCCCGCGGGGGAGTCGCTGAGGGCGGGCGAGAGCGCGTCGGGGGCCACCGACTGGATCAGCAGGTGGTGGCCCTCGCGGCGCAGCCAGCGCTGCGCGCGCTCGGCATAAGCCAGCTCGTCCTCGCTGGGCGGCGGATCGGCGAGGTCGGCGGGCCTGGGCAGTACGCCGGGCGTGCTCACGTACAGGCCGCTGACCCGATCGGGCGAGTCATAGGCGATCCTGGCCGCCGCGATCCCGCCCCAGTCGCCGCCGGCGACCGTGTAGCGGTCGAGGCCCAAGCCATCCTCCAGCAGCCCGCGAAGCCTCTCGGAGATCCCGGCCACATTCAGCGGCTGCTGCGGCGCGGCCGACCAGGCGAATCCCGGCAGCGAGGGCACGATCACCTCCCGGTCCGCCTCCAGCAGCAGGCGCATCGCCGGCTCGTACTCGATCGGGCCGCTGGGCCAGCCGTGCAGCAGGACGATGGGGTCTCGCCCCGCGCCCTCCCCGGCCCTCAGAAAGTGGACGCCCTCCCAGATGAAGCTGCCCAGCTCGTTGAGGCGCTCCAGGCGGGCGAAGTCATAGCCGTCGCCCCAGTGCGAGCAGATCAGCCGGGCGGCGGCGACGTCGGTGCCCAACTCCCAGCCCAGCTCGTCGGGCTGCGCGGGCCAGGCGGCGCGCGAAAGCCGCTCTCGAAGGTCCTCGACAGCGGCGTCGCCGATCTCGATCGCGTGGCGCTCGGGTCCGCTCACCGCGGCGGCTCCCTGCCCTCCAGCAGGTAGCGCAGCAGGTGCATCGACACGACGACCGAGCGTTCGCGGATTTCGGCTCGGTCGCCCGGCAGCACGATGTCGCGCGGAAGCAGCTCCCCGGCGCTGCTCTTGACGCAGAAGCAGACGTAGCCGACCGGCTTCTCCTCAGTGCCGCCGTCGGGACCCGCGATCCCGGTGACCGAGCAGGCGACGTCGGCCCCGAAGCGATCCAAGGCGCCGTCGGCCATCGCCTCGGCCACCTCGGGCGAGACCGCGCCGTGCCTCGAGATCAGGGCAGCGTCCACTCCCAGCAGGTCGCTCTTGGCCTCGTTCGAGTACGCGACCACGCCTCCCTTGAAGTACGCGGACGAGCCCGGGCGCTCGGTCAGGCGGCCCGCCAGCAGCCCCGCGGTGCACGACTCCGCGACGGCCACGGTGCGCCCGTCGAGGCGCTTGGCGATGACCTCCTCGATCGTCTCCCCCGCCTCGCTGTAGGTCCAGCGGCCGAGCTTCTGCTCGATTCCCGCCCGCAGCGCCTCGACAGCGCGCTCGGCGCCCTTGCGGTGGCGGACGTCGGTGATCAGCTCGCCGCCGCGCAGGCAGGTGGTGATCTCCAGCGCGCCCAGGTCGGTGCCCTCCTCGATCTCCCGCAGGGCCTTGGCCAGTTCGGACTCGGGCACTCCGAACATCCGGATCGAGAAGCTCTCGAACGGCTCGGCGCGGTCCAGCACCTTCCTCGCTTCGGGGACAGCGATGGCGTTGGGCCACATGCGGTGAAGCTCGCGCGGCGGGCCCGGCAGCACGATCACCACAGCCTCCCCAGCGGGGACCACCAACCCCGGGGCGGTGCCGGCCGGGTCGATCGCCGTGGCGCCCTCGGGCACCATCGCCTGCTTGCGGTTGGCGGCGCGCAGGGCGTCCGCGTCGAAGCTGAAGCGCCTGGCGAACTCCTTCAGGATCGCGTGGATCTTGGCCTCCATCTCCTCGTCGAGGACGAGCTCCCGCCCGGCGAAGCGCCCCACGACCTCGGCGGTGAGGTCGTCCGCCGTCGGCCCCAGGCCACCCGTGGTGACGATCAGGTCCATCCCCTGGTCGCGCATGGCGCCCAGCGCCGCCTCCAGGTCCTCGGGCCGGTCGCCGACCAGCGCGATCTGGGACACCTCCACCCCCAGCTCCCCAAGCCGCTCCGAGACCCACGGCCCGTTGCGGTCGGTGATGAAGCCGCTCAGCACCTCGGTGCCGGTGACGAGGATGCCCGCTCTTACGCCCGCTTCGCCCACGCCGGGCATTCTCCCGATTCGGCCGCCTGGGACAGCGCTCAGGCCCAGCGGGCGAGCAGGTCGCGGACGACCTGTTTGCGGCGGTCGCGGGCGCGCCGCCGCGCCGAGCGGTCGGCGTTCTTGCGCACGAGCTCCGTCGCGCGCTCGCCCCCGCCGCCTTCCACACGGCCCCAGCCGCGGCGCACCGGGCGCGGGCGCAGCTCGTGCTCCTGGCCGGGGCTCGGCTCGCCGCTACTCCGGCGCACCGGCCAGCTCCGGCTGCTCGCCCGTTTCGTCGCTGGCGCCATCCGCGGCGGGCGCATCGCCGCCTCCGCCCCCCAACACGCGGGGCAGGTCCGCGAGGCTCACCAGCACCTGGCGGGGCTTGGAGCCCTCGTATCCGGAGATGATCCCCCGGCGCTCGAGCATGTCGATCAGGCGGCCGGCGCGCGTGTAGCCGACCCGCAGGCGGCGCTGGATCATCGAGACCGAGGCCGTGCCGCTCTCGACGACCACCTGCGCCGCCTGCTCCAGCAGCTCGTCCTGATCGGGGTCGAAGTCCTCGTCGCCCGCCGGAGCTCCTGAGGGCTCCACGGCCTCCAGCAGCTCCTCGGCGAACTCGGGCTCGCCCTGCGCGGCCCAGTGCTCGGTGATCTTGGCGATCTCGGCCTCGCTCACGAAAGCGCCCTGGATTCGCTGCAACTTCCCCGTGCCCGCGGGGCGGAAGAGCATGTCGCCCTGACCCAGCAGCGTCTCGGCGCCCCCCTGGTCCAGGATCACGCGCGAGTCCACCTGAGAGGAGACGGCGAAGGCGATCCGGGCCGGGATGTTGACCTTGATCGTGCCGGTGATGATGTCCGTCGAAGGCCGCTGGGTCGCCAGCAGCAGGTGGATGCCGACAGCGCGGGACTTCTGCGCCAGGCGGATGACCGCGTCCTCGACCTCTGCGGGCGCGACCATCATCAGGTCGGCGAGCTCATCGATCACGCAGAGGATGTGCGGCAGCGGCGGCTCTCCCTCCTGCACGCGCACCCGGTTCAGCTCGGCGAGGTTGCGCGAGCGGGCCGCCTCCATCACCCCGTAGCGGCTCTCCATCTCGGCGATCAGGTTGGCCAACACGTTGGCGGCCAGGCGGGGCGAGGTCACCACCGGCGTCAGCAGGTGCGGGATGTTCTCGTAATGGTTCAGCTCGACGCGCTTGGGATCGACCAGCACCAGTCGCACCTCGTTCGGCGACGCGTGCAGCAGGATCGAGCTGAGGATCGCGTTGACGCTGCCGGACTTGCCCGACCCCGTGGTGCCGGCGATCAGGGCATGGGGCATCTTCTGCAGGTCGGTCCAGATCGCCGAGCCGCTGATGTCCTTGCCCAACCAGGCAACCAGCGGCGAGGCGCCCGAGGGGCGCCCGCCGTAGATGTCGCCTAGCCGCACCAGGCGACGGCGCTGGTTCGGCACCTCGACGCCGACCGCCTGCTTGCCCGGGATCGGGGCCAGGATGCGGATGTCTGTCGAGGCGAGTGCGTACGCGAGGTCGTCGCGCAGCTGGGTGATCTTCGAAACCTTGGTCCCCGGCGCCAAACGCAGCTCGTAGCGGCTGACGTGCGGGCCCACGACGGTGCCGACGATCTGGGCCTCGACGCCGAAGTGCCCCAGCGCCTCGAGCAGCGTGCTTCCGACGGCCTCGTGGTCGCGTTTGTCGGGCGCCTTGTCGGGCCCGCCGCGCTCCAGGGCCGCCTCGGGGTCGGGAAGCTCGTAGTCGATCTGATCGGACTCGGTGACGCCGTCGGCGCTGCGGCGGTTGCCCTGCGGGGTGAGGGCGATGACCTCGGCCTCGCCCGTTTCGTCGGTGGCGCCATCCTTCTCGGGGCCCTCGGGATCGCCGTCCGGCTCTTTCTCGTCGGCCGCGAGCGCCTCCGTCTTGGCGACGCGGATGCTCTCGGTGTCGGACTCGTCTCCGAGGCGCACGGCCTCGTCGAAGTTGGCGACGCCGGGCTCGGCAGGCGGTGGGTCGGCGCGGCTGATCACCGGGGCCGTGTGCAGCGGCTCCGGCGGTCCGAACACGGGGTCGGTGTCGATCGGGTCGGTGCCGATCAGATCGGGGTCCGTGCGCTCCTGACGCGACTCCCGCATCAGCGTGACGAAGTCGGCGGCGCCGTTGTGGGCCCGGGAAAAGCCCCGGTGTGCGGCGCGGATCAGGTCGGACACCGAGCGGCCCATCACCAGCAGCATTCCCGCGGCCACCAGGAGCACGGCGATGATGTGGGCGCCGATGCGCTGGAACAGCGTGGTGCTGGCCCAATAGAGGACCTCGCCCAAAGCGCCCCCGTGCTCGCTGAAGAAGGCCGGCTCGAACAGCTTCTCGCGGACGCCGTCGGGACCCAGGCCGGCGGTCTGGGCGGCCAGCGCCAACAGCAGGCCGGCGCAGATCGCGAACACCCCGGCCGCGAGCGCCCGCGGTGACGGCAGCAGCGGCCTCAGGATCAGCAGCAGGCCGGCGATCCCCAGCCCGACGGGAAAGACGATGGCGCCCCCGCCCACGGCGTGCGCGAGCGCCGTCTCGGTGCCGTTTCCGACGGTGCCGCCGTTCCACCCCAGGTAGATCACGTAGCCGAGGTAGACCGCGAGCGCCAGGCAGCTCAGGCCCAGCAGGTCGATGCGGCGCTGACGCACCTCCTCGGACGAGACGCGGCGGCCCCGGGGCGAGCGGCCGCGCGCGGGCGCGCGCCCCCGGTCGCCACGCGCCTGCTTGCCGCGCGCTTTCGAGCGCGCAGGCGTCCTCTTGCGCCGGCGCGGGGAATCCCGCTCGGGCGCGCCGAAAAGGCGGTCTGCAAGCATCTGCCCACCCTTCGACGCCCCTCCCCCGTCCCCTGCCTGGCCACGCAGGCCATGGCCAGGCCGATCGTGGCCGCTAAAGGTTGCCTCAACGGTTGCGTCGAGACGCGAAACCGCCCTTACCCTTCCTGGCATGAACGAGGCCACACCCAGCGCGCGCGTTTTGGTCGTCGAGGACGACGAGGCCATCGCGGACGTGCTGCGGCGCTCGCTGCGCGCAGAGGGACACGAGGTCCAGAGCGCCGGCGACGGGGTCGAGGCGCTCTCGATGTCCGAGCAGTTCGTCCCCGATCTGGTCATCCTCGATCTGGGGCTCCCCCGCCTGGACGGGACCGAGGTCCTGAAGCGCCTGCGGGCCGAGGGAGACGTGCCGATCCTGATCCTGACGGCGCGCACCGAGACCGAGGACCGCGTGCAGGGCCTGGACAGCGGCGCCGACGACTACCTGCCGAAGCCCTTCGAGCGCGAGGAGCTGCTGGCCCGCACCCGCGCACTGCTGCGCCGCCGCCCGCCCCGCGGGAGCGCCTCGATCGCGGTCGGTGACCTGCTGCTCAACCCGGACTCACGCGAGGTCAAGCGCGGCGAGCGTGAGATCGAGCTGACCAACCGCGAGTTCGAGCTGCTCCAGTACCTGGCCGAGAACCAGAAGCTCGTGGTCAGCCGCGAGCGCCTGCTCGAGGACGTCTGGGGCTATGACCCCTTCGAGCAGACGAACACCATCGACGTCTTCATCTCAAATCTGCGCCGGAAGCTCGAGGAGGGCGGCGAGCCCCGCATGCTCCACACCAAGCGCGGGGCCGGCTACGTGCTCAAGGGAGCCTGATGCCCAGGCGACTGGCGTGGCCCGAGCGCATCCCCGTCCGCTGGCGGATCGCGATCACCTGCGCCGGGCTCACCTTCCTCATCCTCCTCATCTTCGCCGCGGTGCTGTTCAACCTGGTCGGCGACCGCGTACGGGACGACTTCGACGACGAGCTGCGCAGCGCGGCGGGCTCGCTGGCCCAAGAGACGAACGTCGGCTTCGACCCCGAGCTCGGCCCGGTGATCACCAGCCCGCGCCTTGACGACTTCGCCATGGCCGACGACGCGGTTATCCGCGTCGTGGACGACACCGGGCGGCCGCTCGCCTCCACGGGCGGCGCCGCGGCCCTCGGGCCTCCGAGCCAGAGGGTGTTCAGCGCGGGGGAGTTCCGCGTCGCCACCGAGCCGATCGCCGGATCCTCCTCGATCGAGGGATTCGTCCAGTACGCCCGGCCAAGCGCAGACGTCGAGGCGACCGTCAACCGCCTCTGGCTCTTCCTCGCCGCGGGCGTGCTGGGCGGCACGGCGCTGGCTTTGCTGGCGGGCCTCGCCGTCGCCGACCGCGCCATGCGGCCGATCGCGGCGCTGACCTCGCTCGCCCGCGACATCGAGGCGACCCGCGATCCCTCGAGGCGGATGCCGGTGCCCGCCGCCGACGATGAGATCGGCGAGCTGGCGCAGACGATGGACGGCATGCTCGAATCGCTTGACGAGGCGCGGACCGAGCGCGAGCGGGCCTTCGAGCGCCAGCGCGAGTTCGTCGCCGACGCCTCCCACGAGCTGCGCACGCCCCTGACCAGCGTGCAGGCGAACCTGGAGCTGCTTGGGGCCTCGCTGGACGATCGCGATCCCGAGGACCGCCACGCGATCGACTCGGCGCTGGGCTCGACCCGGCGCATGTCGCGCCTGGTCAGCGACCTGCTGCTGCTGGCCCGGGCGGACGCCGGGCGGCGCTCGGCGCGAACCGAGACCGACCTGAGCGCGGTCGCCCGGGCGGTCGTCGCCGAGCTCGAGCCACTCAGCGAGGGCAGGGCTCTCCACGCCTCCCTGGATCAGACGCTCGTGGTCGAGGGCAACCGCGACGAACTGCACCGGCTGGTGCTCAACCTCGTGGAGAACTCCCTCCGCCACACCCCGGAGGGCTCGAACATCCACGTCAGCGACAGCCGCGACGGCGACACGGCCGTGCTCGAGGTCGCCGACGACGGCCCCGGGATCCCGGCCGAGATCCGCGAGCAGGTCTTCGATCGCTTCGTCAGGGGCGACGGCCCCGCCGACACGGCAACCAAGGGCGGCAGCGGGCTGGGGCTCGCAATCGTCCGCGCCGTCGCCGACTCGCACGGCGGCACGGTCGAGGCCGCAGACTCCCCGCACGGAGGGGCCCTTCTCAAAGTCCGGATTCCTTTAATCCGAATTGACGGGGGCGACGTAGCTTCAGATGCGGACGAGACACATCCCGCCGGCGAGGCACTCACTCGCCAAGCGGGAACGGAGCTGCCGGCCCGCGATGCGGCGAGGAAGCCGCGGTAGGAGCCGCAGCCCGGCCCGCGGGGACCGCCCTCCCTCGGCCCCCGCGGGTCTCTCC
>CAWFAI010000016.1:0-98538 GCA_963813725.1 uncultured Solirubrobacterales bacterium | reverse complement strand
TCTTCGGCTTCGACGCCTCGGTGGGCTGCGACGCCTCCGTGGCCGTCGCTTCCGCGGTCTTCGCTTCGGCGGTCTTCGCCTCCGCGGTCGTCGCCTCGCTCGTCGTCGCCTCGGCGGTCTCCGCCTTCGGCTTCGCCCCCTTGGCCGGCTTTGCCTTGGCCGGCTTCGGCTCGGCGATCGGGACCTCCTTGCCGCAGCGCCAGCAGAAGGAGGCGCCGCGGGCCTGAAGCGCGCCGCAGGCGGGGCAGCTGCCGGCGGCGCCGGCCTCGTCGAGCTTCACCATGCGCTCGATCTGACCCAGCTCGGCGTCGATCTCCTGCAGCTTGGCGGCCTGCGCGTTCAGCACCTCGAGGCGGTAGTGATCGCGGCGGGCCATCTCATAGGCGATGCCGCCCAGGTCCCACTGCAGCTCGGCGAAGCTGCGTGAGAGCTCGTCGCGGCGCTTGATCAGCGCGGGTGACGCCTTTGAAGCGCCGGGCCCGGGACGCGGGGGCGCAGCGGCTGACCGGCCGCGGCCCCGCCGGGCACCCGCTCGCGGCTGGCGCTGGGTCGTCCCGCCCGCGGCTCGCGCGCCGCCGGCACGGCGGCCGGCCGGGGCCCAGCCCTGACGGAAGGTGTCCATGAAGCCCGGCTTGTTTCCGGCGGCCATCAGTCCGTGCCTCCCACGGCGGTCACGCCTCCGGCGCCTTCGGCACGACCCTCCCCGCCGCCCTGGCCGCTGCCCTGGGGCGCGGTCGAGGTTCCCTCGGTCGGGGTGGGGGTCGTGGTGGTGGCTGGGGGCACGGTCTCGGGGGTCGTGTTGGTGGGGAAGCTCTCGCCGGTCGTGGTGGTCGTCGAGGCGGGCACCTCGGTCACGGTCACGTCGCCCTCGTCCTTGCCGATCAGCACGCCGAGCAACAGCATCACACCCAGCGCGGCGATGGCGACGACGACGAACAGCGGCGACCACTGGACGCCGCCGGACCCGGCGCCCGTCCCGGCGGCAGCGCGGCCACGCTCGCCGGCCGAGAGGTGGCGCTGGAAGTCAAGCCGCGGCTCGGCGCGCGGAGTGCCGCAGGTGAGGCAGTAGCGCTGGTCGGTGGCGAGTGCGGTGCCGCACTGCGCGCAGGCGTCGCCCTCCTCGCCAAGCTGCTCGGCACTGGTCGCGTCGTCCTCTCTCTGCGTAGCCATCAGTCCCTCCGCCGGCAAATAGTACGAGCTTGCCGACCGGGTCCGGGGGCAGACTCGTGCCGTGCTGGATGAGCGCTGGATCAGGTCCCTGCACGTCGAGGCGATGCGCCACGCGGACCTGCACGCCGAGCGCGAGCCGCACGTCCTCTTTCAGGCATCGACGATCGGGGCGCTGCTGGAGGGCAACTACGAGGGCGACGTCAGCTTCGCCGAGCTGGCCGAGCACGGAGACCTGGGCCTGGGCACGCTTGACCACCTGGACGGGGAGATGATCGCTCTCGACGGGCGCTTCTATCGCGCCGACGTGGACGGCGCCGTCAGCGAGGTCGGGCCCGAGCGGCGAACGCCGTTCGCCGTCGTCACCCGCTTCGAACCGGTGATCAGCTTCGACCTGGCCCAGAGCCTCAGCCATGAGGAGCTGCTGGCGGAGCTGGACGGGCGGCTGCCGGACGGCGCACCCTCCGCAGCGGTGCGGCTGGACGGGCGCTTCGAATCGGTGCGGGCGCGCTCGGTGCCACGCCAGGAGCCGCCCTACCGGCCGCTGACCGAGGTGGTGGGCGAGCAGCACGTGTTCGAGCTGACGGACGTCGACGGGACGATGCTCGGGTTTCGCTTCCCGGACTACGCCGAGGGGATCGAGGTGAGCGGGTACCACCTGCACTTCATCACCGCCGACCGCTCGCGCGGCGGGCACGTGCTCGACTCGCGCATCGGCGGGCTGAGGGTGGGACTGGATCCCTCCAGCGACCTGCACGTCGAGCTGCCTCCGGGGATCGATCTGGCCGCCGCCGACCTGGCCGGCGACACCCACGCGGCGCTCGATCGCGTCGAGCACGAGGGCTGAAGCGACGCGCCTAGGAGCCGTCCACCCGGAGCCCCATCAGCCGGCTCTCGACCTCGCCCTTCGGCTTGTCGGAGAACCCGAGCCTGCGATAGAGGGCGAGCGCGGCCTCGTTGTCGGCGTCCACGTCCAGCTCCAGCCGCACGCAGCCCCGCTCGCGCGCCCGCTCGATCGCCGCCTCGCCGAGGGCCCGCCCCAAGCCTGATCGGCGATACCGCTCGCTGACGAACAGGTCCTCGAGCCAGCCGTCGAGCGCCCGCGTCCACACCGCCCAGCGCCAGCGCAGCTGCACGAACCCGGCGGGCTCCTCCCCCACGTACCCGAGCAGGAACTCGCCGTCCCCGGCGTCCATCACGTGCCGCACGCTGTCCTCGAGCTCCTCGAGCGAGGGCCGCGGCTTGCCGAGGTGGTCGTGGAAGTCGGCGAGAAGGTGGGCGACCGAAGCCACGTCGGCGGCGGTCGCCACTTCGATTCGGTTGTTCGCGCCGGCGTTCAAGCGCGTCGAGTTGAGCGGTTCAAATCGGGGCGACTGGATTCGAACCAGCGAAACCTCCCGCCCCCAAAGCGGGCGCTCTGACCAGACTGAGCTACGCCCCGTATGAGGCGAGCATAAAGCTAGGGTTCGGCGTCGTGGCCGGGGTTGAACCATTGCGAGCGCTCCACTACGACCTCGGCGAGGTCGGGGCGCTCGGGGACGTGGTCGCGCCTCCCTATGACGTGATCGACGCGGCGCGGCGGGCCGAGCTGGCGGGGCGGTCTCCCTACAACGTGGTCTCGCTCGACCTCCCGGAGGATCCCGACGGCGGCGACCGCTACGAGCACGCGGGGCGGGTGCTGGAGCGGTGGAAGCAGGAGGGGGCGCTGGTGGACGACGGGGAGCCGGCGATCTGGGCGATGACCCAGGACTACACGGCGCCCGACGGGAGGGAGATGACGCGTCGGGGGTTCCTGGCGCGGGTGAGGCTGGCGGAGTACGGCGAGGGGGTGCGGCCGCACGAGCGCACCCAGCCGGGGCCGAAGGAGGACCGGCTGCGTCTGACCCGGGCGACGAAGCACAACCTCTCCCCCATCTTCTCCCTGTATCCCGGCGACGCCTGGCCGGCGATAGAGCCGGCCACCGCGGGCGAGCCGTGGGGCGAGTTCGCCGACGCCGAGGGGACGACCCACCGCGTCTGGCGCGTCGCTGACCCCGGCGTCCATGAGGCGGTCGCGAACGAGCTGGCCGAGGGCGAGCTGCTGATCGCCGACGGCCATCACCGCTACGAGACCTCGATGGCCTACGCGCGCGAGACGGGGGAGCTGGGAACCGGCGGCGGCGCCGACTACGTGCTGATGGCGCTGGTCTCGCTCGAGGACCCCGGCCTGACGGTCTTCGCGACGCACCGCCTGCTGAAGGACCTGAACGACGAACAGCGCGAGCGGATCCGCGACGCGGCCAAGGCCGGCTTCGAGCTGCGTGAGGTCGGCGAGGACGAGCTGGTGCCCGACGATGGCGACCCGCCGGGCAGCTTCGGGTACATGGACGCCCACCACCTGCAGCCCTGGCGGCTGAGCCCCAAGGACCCGCAGCTGCTCGAGACCGCGCTGGGGAACAGCTCGGAGGCCTACCGCCGGCTCGACGCGGCGGCGCTGGAGCAGCTCTTCCTCAAGGACGCGGTAGGCCTGAGCCCAGAGGACATCGCCGCCAAGAAGCAGCTCGGATACACGCCGAGCGCGGAGGAGGCCGTGGCGAAGCTCAAGGCCCGCGAATGCGACGCCGCCTTCTTCCTGCGCCCGACCCCGGTCGAGCTGGTGCGCGAGGTGGCCGCGGCCGGCGAGACGATGCCCCCGAAGTCCACCTACTTCTTCCCCAAGGTCGCGACGGGGGTCGTCTTCAACCCTCTGAGCTAAGGTCGCCCCGTGGTGAAGATCTACACCAAGAAGGGCGACGACGGGACCACCGGCCTCTGGTACGGCGGCCGCGTCCCCAAGACAGACGCCCGCACCGAGGCCTACGGCTCGATCGACGAGGCAAACGCCGCGCTGGGGGTGGCGCGGGCGCTGTGCAACCGGAAGGGCTCCGGGGCCAGGGACTCAGGCCTCGCCTCGGACCTGTTGCAGCTGCAGCAGGACCTGTTCGTCGCCGGCGCCGAACTGGCCACCGCGCCCGAGGCCGCCGACCGCCTGGAGGACGGCGTCAGCCGCGTCACCGACGGAATGGTCGACGCGGTCGAGGTGGACATCGACCGCTACATGAATCAGGTCGACCTGCCGCCCCAGTTCGTGATCCCTGGCGGCACCGAGCTGTCGGCCGCCCTCGACGTCGCCCGCACCGCGATCCGCCGCGCCGAGCGGCGCGTGGTCGCGATCCGCGACGCGGACGGGCTCGCCTCCGAGGCCGTCCTGCGCTATCTCAACCGCGCCTCGGACCTGGCCTTCGCGATGGCCCGCTTCGCCGACGAGGACAACCCGCAGCTGTTCGCTGGCAGGAGGGAGTCAGAGGATGCGTAGCGCCCTCGCACGCCGCCGAAGTGACTTCGAGACCGATGTCGAGATCCGCGGCCACCGGCTGGTCGTCGACGAGACGGTCGACGACGGGGGCGGCGATGCCGGCCCCAGGCCGACGGAGCTGCTCGCCGCCTCGCTCGCCTCCTGCACGGCGATCACGATCATCATGTACGCCGAACGCAAGGGCTGGGACGTGGGCGCGATCGAGGTCGGCGTCGACTACCTGACGCCCTCGGTCGACGGCGAGCCCAGCTTCGAGGTCACGATCCGGATCCCGACCGAGCTCAGCGACGAGCAGCGCGAGCGCATCCTCGTGATCGCCTCCAAGTGCCCCGTCCACAAGACCCTTCTGGCACAGGACGTGAAGATCGAGGACGACCTCGAGCTGATCGAGGCCTGACCCGCGGCGCGATGGAGCTGGGGCTGAAGGAAAGGGTCTGCGTCGTCACCGGTGCCAGCCGAGGCATCGGGCTGGAGACCGCCCGCATGCTCTGCGCCGAGGGCGCCCGCGTGCTGCTGGTCGCCCGCAACGAGGAGCGGGTCGTTGCTGCCGCGGACGAGTGCATGGCCGCCGGGGCCGACGCGGACGGCGCCGCGGAGTCCCTGGCCTGCGACGTCACCGAGGCCGGCGCCGCCGCGCGGATCGCCGCCTCGGCCGCGGATCGCTTCGGCCCCGTGGACGTCCTGGTCAACAACGCCGGCTCGGCGAAATGGCGCGATCTCGATGACGTCCCTGACGAGGACTGGCAGGCGGCGTGGGACCTGAACGTGATGGCGCCCCTGCATTTGATGCGCGCGCTGGCCCCCGGTATGAGCGAGCGCGGCTGGGGCCGGATCGTGAACGTCGCCAGCACCGCGGGCAAGCGGCCCTCGGCGGCGATGGCCGAGTACTCCGTTGCGAAGGCGGCCGAGCTGTCGCTCTCGCGGCTTTACGCCGACCGCCACGCCGCCGACGGGGTGCTCGTGAACGCCGTCTGCCCCGGCCCGGTGAAGTCTGAGCTGTGGATGGAGGAGGGCGGGCTGCTGGATCAGTCGAAGGAGCACGGCGGCCACGACAGCCGCGACGAAGCGCTGGACGTCGCCGGGTCGAAGCGGCCGATCGGCCGGCTCGCCGAGGTGGAGGAGGTCGCCTCGGTGATCGTCTTCCTCTGCTCCGAGCAGGCCTCCTACGTCGCCGGTGCCGCCTGGAGCGTGGACGGCGGCACCGTGCAGGTGATCATCTGATCGAGCTGAGCGAGGCACTCCTGTCGCCCGAGGAGGCCGCGGCGATGGACGCCCACGGGCGCACAGAGGCCGCGGTGCTGGTGCCGATGCACGGCTGGCCCGAAGCGCCGGGGCTGGTCTTCACCGAGCGCCGGGGAGACCTGCGCCGCCACGCGGGCGAGATCTCCTTCCCCGGCGGGCGGCGCGACCCCGGCGAGGAGCTGCTGGAGACCGCGCTGCGCGAGGCCGAGGAGGAGATCGGCCTGCGCCGCGAGCACGTCGAGCTCGCCGGGGCGCTGCCCCCGATCGGCACGTTCGTCACCAGCTACAAGGTCCACCCCTTCGTCGGGCTGATCGAGTCCGGCCTCGCCTTCACCCCGAACCCCGAGGAGGTCGAGAGCGTGATCGTCGCCTCCCTGGAGGAGCTGGCCCGAGGGATTTGCGATGCGGCGGCTTGTGCGCCGCGGCGTCCCGATCAAGACCGAGACCTACGAGGTCGGGGACGCGCTGATCTGGGGAGCAACCGCGCGCATCCTCGGCGAGCTGCTGGGTAGGCTGCAACACGAATGAGCAAGGTCCGATTCCAGCAGTCGATCTCACTGGACGGCTACAGCGCCGGTCCGAACCAGAGCGAGAAGGAGCCACTCGGCGAGCGCGGCGAGGAGCTGCACGAGTGGATGTTCAAGACCCCCGCCTGGCTCGAGGCCCACGGCAAGGCCGGCGGAGAGGAGAACGCCAGCAACCAGGTCGCCGAGGAGCTCGCGGGCCGGCTACGGCGCCGTGATCATGGGCCGCAACATGTTCGGGCCGATCGGCGGCGGCGACTGGGGCGACGGGTCCTGGAAGGGCTGGTGGGGCGACGATCCGCCGTACCACACGCCCACGTTCATCATCACCCACCACGAGCGCGAGCCGGTCGAGATGGAGGGCGGCACCACCTTTCACTTCGTCACCGACGGCATCGAGTCCGCCCTGGAGCGGGCGCGGGAGGCGGCCGGGGACCTGGACGTACAGCTCGCCGGCGGCGCCAGCACCCTGCAGCAGTACCTGGCCGCCGGGCTGGTGGACGAGTTCGAGCTGAACATCTCCCCCATCGTCCTCGGCGATGGCGAGCGACTGATGGACAACGTCGGAGACCTGAAGGTGGAGCGAATCCGCGTGATCGAGGGCCCCGACGCGACTCACGTCAAGTACCGGGTCGTCTAGCGGCGAGCGAGCCCCCAGGCGGCCCTGGACGCGAAGCGGAGGAGCCGTTAGTGAGCGTCGAGCCAGCCGACGAGGTCGTCCATGACCTTGTCCTGCTCGGGCTCGTTCAGGATCTCGTGGTAGAGGCCGTCGTATTCGATCAGCCGCTTGTCGGCCGAGCCCGCGCGTTCGGCGACCATCCGCGAGGCGTCCGGGGGCACCAGGCGGTCGGCGGTCCCGACCATCACCAGCAGCGGCAGGGTCAGGGAGGGCAGGCGGCCCGGGAATCCCTCGATAGCCGCGGCCACCTCGGACACGGTCCGAGCCGGCATCTTGCGGTGATGGTTGAGGGGATCGGTCTCGTAGTCGCGCACCACCTCGGGATCGCGGCTGACCGTCGTGGGGTCCACGGGGAAGACGCCCAGGTTCGGGGCGACCACCGAGAGCGCGCGCCCCGCCAGCAATTCGAAGCGGCTCGCGGCCTCGAGCGCCGCGGCGGGCGCCGAAAGCACCAGGCCGTCCAGCTCGTCCTGGCGCTCCAGCGCGAACTCCAGCGCCAGCGCCCCGCCCATGCTGTGCCCGAGCAGGAAGGCCTTCGGGGCCTCGCTCTCGCCGCGCGCGATCCCGATCAGGGTGCCGATGTCGGCCACCGCCGAGGAGATGCGGCCGATGTTGGCGCTGCCACCCTCGGAGCGGCCGTGGCCGCGGTGGTCGAGCGCGAAGGCGTCGTAGCCGGCGTCGTTCAGGCGCCGGGCGACGTGCGCGTAGCGGCCGGAGTGCTCGCTGACGCCGTGGGCGATCACGACCACGCCCTTGGCGACCGCGCCGTCGGAGGCCGGCCAGCTCTGCCAGAAGATCTCGCCGCCGGCGTCGCCGGTGAAGCTCGTTTCGGAGCGCATCTCGAGGCCCACGCCCCGGCTCATCTGGGCATCGCCCCCGGCTGCGGCTGGAGCAGGCCCGCCACGGCGTCGGCGGTCTCGCGCGCCCAACCCGCTTCGTCATCGCCTCGCCGCAGCATCACGGTGGGGATCCGCCACCTTTGCGAGGCCGACTCGACGATCTCGCGGCCGCCGTCGAGCAGCTCCGCCGGAACGGTCCCCTCGCACTCATATGCGAAGCCGCGAACCGGGGTGTCCACGAGCTTCTCCAGCAGGCGCTCCAGGCGAGTGCCGTGGATCGCGGCGAGCTGGTCGCGATCCCCGTCCGCCGCGCCCAGCAGCCAGACGACCACGGTGACGTCGCCGACCAGGTCCAGCACGGTCCCCGGCCGGTCGGGATCGGCCAGCGCCGGCTCCAGCCCCGCGTGGCCGATCGCCTCCAGCCCAGAATCCGAGCGGCTCGTGCCGCGCACCTGCCAGCCGCGCGCCGCCAGCTCGTTGCCGAGCTCGCGGCCGCGCCGGCCGCAGCCGACGATCAGCGCACGGGCCAACTAGCGCTTCTTCCCGCTCTCGTCCGAGCGCTTGGACCGCTTCGGCGGCGGAGCCTCGGCTGAGTCGTCATCGACGCTCGCGCCCTGCGAGAAGGGGCCCCTCCCCCGAGCCCGCACCGCCTCGTCCTCGCGGGCCTGGCGCTCGACGTCGGCTTCGGTGATCTCCTTGGCCCCGCGGCGGCGCCGGTACTCGTTCTGGGCCTCCATCATCTGGCGCACGTCGTCGATCTCGTTCTGTGCCTCGACCTCGGGCGAGCGCGTCGGCTTCCAATCGAGCAGCTCCGAGGCCGGGTAGTCGCGGAACAGCCGCGCCGTCAGCACCGCCAGCACGAACAGCACCATCACCAGCGCGATCGTGATCAGGATCAGGGTCACGCCGAGTCACAGTAGCGCCGAGCGGCCGCGCGCCGCGCCCGCTCCGATAGCCTCGGAGCGAATGTCCTCCCCCCTGCTCGCAAGCGTGGACGGACGGATTACGCCGACCGGTGAGGCGCGGATCCCGCCCGGCGACGACGGCCTGCTGCGGGGAGATGGCGTGTTCGAGGTGATCCGGCTCTACGCCGGGCGTCCCTTCGCCCTCGGCGAGCATCTGGACCGGCTGGAGCGCTCGGCGGCGGCGATCGAGCTGCCCGTCGAGCGCGAGGCGCTGCAGGGCGAGATCGAGGCCCTGCTCGAGGAGTTCGGCGACGGCGAGGGCCAGCTGCGGCTGGTCGTCACCCGCGGAGGGCGCAGGCTGGCGTTCACCGAGGCCCTGATCGAACACAGCCCCAGCGTTTCGCTGGTATCCGTCGTCTACACGCCGACGATCATCCTCACAGGGGTCAAGTCGCTCTCGTACGGGGCGAACATGCAGGCGACCCGCCTGGCCCAGGCCAAGGGCGCCGACGAGGCGCTGCTGGTGCGCCCCGACGGGATCGTCTTGGAGGCACCGACCTCGACCATCTTCTGGTCCGTCGAGGGCGAGCTCCGCACGCCCTCGCTGGACACCGGCATCCTCGCCTCGATCACCAGGGACCGCATCGTGCGCGAGCTGGACGTGGTCGAGGGCGACTTCCCGCTGCAGGAGGTGCTGGGCGCGAGCGAGGCCTTCCTCGCCTCGACCGTGCGCGAGGTGCAGCCGGTCTCGGCGGTGGACGGCAAGGAGCTGCCCGAGGCCCCCGGGCCACGCACCCGCGAGGCGAGCGAGGCCTTCGCCGCCGTGCTGGAGCGCGAGATGGGATCGACCGCGGCGCGGAGCTGAGCGTGGACCTGCAGCTCAGCGACGAGCAGAAGCTGATCTCCGAAGCGGCGAGGGAGTTCGCCGACCGCGAGATCGAGCCGCGCGTGCGCGAGAGCGACCGCGCCGCCCGGTTCGACCGCGAGCTGGCCTCGAAGATGGGCGAGGTCGGCTACCTGGGGGCGCCGGTCGCCGAGGAGTACGGCGGCCGCGGCCTTGACTACATCGGCTACGCGCTGATCGTCGAGCAGATCGGGCGAGCCGACTCGGCGGCCCGCACCGTCGTCTCCGTCCAGACCTCGCTGGTCTGCGGCTCGATCGAGCAGTGGGGGACCGAGGAGCAGAAGCAAGAGTGGCTCCCCCGGCTGTGCTCGGGCGAGGCGCTCGGCTGCTTCGGGCTGACCGAGCCCGACACCGGCTCCGACGCCGCCAACCTCCGCACCCGCGCCAAGAAGACCGACTCGGGCTGGTCCATCAGCGGCAACAAGATGTGGATCTCGCTCGGGAACGTGGCCGAGGTGGCGCTGATCTTCGCCCAGACCGATCCAGCCAAGAAGCACAAGGGCCTCGCCTGCTTCCTCGTCCCCACCTCGTCAGAGGGGTTCACCACCGAGGAGATCCACGGCAAGCTCGGCCTGCGCTCCTCGGACACCGCCGAGCTCTCGCTGGACGAGGTCGAGGTCCCCGACTCGGCGATGCTGGGCGAGATCGGCGACGGCTTCAAGGTCGCGATGAGCGCCCTCGACAAGGGCCGCTACAGCGTCGCCGCGGGCTGCGTCGGCATCTGCGACGGCTGCGTCGAGGCCTCGGTCGCCTACTCGACCGAACGCAAGCAGTTCGACGTCCCGATCGCGAGCTTCCAGCTCGTGCAGGCGATGATCGCCGAGATGATCGTCAAGCGCGACGCCGCGCGGATGCTCGTCTTTCGGGCCGGCGACCTCAAGGACCGGGGACAGCCCAGCACGGTCGAGACCTCGATCGCGAAGCTGTACGCGACCGAGTCGGCGGTGGAATGCGCGAACGCCGCCATCCAGGTCCACGGCGGCTCGGGATACGTTGACGACTACCCGGTGGAGCGCTACATGCGCGACGCCCGGGTCACCACCCTCTACGAGGGCACCTCGCAGATCCAGAAGCTGATCATCGGCCGCGACGCGACGGGGATCAACGCCCTGACCCCGCCGACGTCGGATGGCTGACCTCGTCCTCACCGAGACCCGTGGTGCCGTCGGCCTCTGCCGGCTGAACCGGCCTGAGGCGCGCAACGCGCTCTCCCCCGGGCTGCGCGGCGAGCTCGCCGACGCGATCGAGGCCTACGACGCCGACGAGCAGGTCAACTGCATCGTCATCGCCGGTGACGACGAGGCCTTCGCCGCCGGCGCAGACGTCAAGGCGCTGGCCGAGCACGACCCGAGCGACGAGATGAGCCCCAGCGAGACCTTCTGGCGCCGCATGGCATCGGTCCGCACGCCGATGGTCGCCGCCGTCTCGGGCTGGGCGCTGGGAGGCGGCTGCGAGCTGGCGCTGCTGTGCGACATGATCGTCGCCTCGGAGACGGCCGAGTTCGGCCAGCCCGAGATCACGCTGGCGATCATCCCGGGCGGCGGCGGCACCCAGCGCCTGGCCCGCACCGTCGGCAAGGCCCGCGCGATGGAGCTGGTCCTGACCGGCAGGCGCTTCAGCGCCGCCGAGGCGCTGGAGATGGGGTTGGTCAACCGCGTGACCAAGAAGGGCGTCTGGCTGGACGAGGCCATGGAGCTGGCGGCCGTTGTGGCGCGGCGGCCTCCGCTCGCCGCCCGCCTCGCCAAGGAGGCGATCCTGACCGCCGAGGAGACGGGCCTCACCGCCGGCGTCGAGGCCGAGCGCCGCCTGTTCGGCGTCGCGATGGCGACCGAGGACCGGGTCGAGGCGATGCAGGCCTTCCTCGAGAAGCGCAAGCCCGACTTCCACGGGCGCTAGCTCCTCAGTGCCCAAGTGGGATACTGGTCCCCGGTGTCGCAAGAGCGTCTAGACCTGGTGCGCAGGGGATATGACGCCTGGAACTCGGGTGACAGGAGTTGGGTGCTCGAGCACATGTCCGAGGACATCGAATGGGTGACCCCTGCCGAGGATCCGGACCCCGGTACCTACCGCGGGTACGCAGGGGTCGAGAAGTTCTGGGCGCAATGGCGCGCCGAGGTCGGGGACCTCAGGTTCGAGCTGGAGGAGTTGGTGGACGAGGGCGATCACGTGGTCGCCCACGCCCGACGCAAGGGCCGCGGCGAACACAGCGGCCTCGAGATCTCCGACAAGGTGATTCAGGTGTTCACCTTCGAGGGCGAGAAGTGTGTCCGGGTGCATGAGTTCTATGACCACGACGAGGCGATGAAGTGGGTCGGCGCTTCGAGCGCCGAGTCACCGACCTCCGAGTCCGGCTAGTTCGACGCTTGCCGCACGAGGAGCTGACAGCGGAGGAGCGGCGCCTCGAGCTGGTGCTCCGGCTCTTCTCGCTGCTGTTCGCCGCCTTCGTGATCGGCTACCTGCTTCAGGGCCTGTTGGGACCGGCGGAGTTCCCGTTCGTCGCCAACTCGGTCGCCAAGGACGGCATGTTCGCCGTGCTCGCCTTCATCGCCGCCGGCGACATCCGCCAGAACGGCTGGGCCGGGCCAGCTGGTGATCGCCGGGCATGTCCTGATCGTCGCCTCGCTGCTGTTCATGCTCTTCATCGGCAACACCGACAGCGTCGAGGCGACCTTCGGCGCGCCGTTCGGCATCGGGTTCCCGACCCGACCGCTGCTGCTGTTCATCTGGCTCGCCCTGGCCTGCGGGGTCATCGCCGTGCTCTGGCTCCTGTACCGCTCGGCCGCGCGATCGCGCTACGCCCTGCGCTACCTGATGCCGCACCAGCACCGGACCGCGATGGCGATGGCCGAGGTGCTGGTGATCGGCGAGGACGAGGCGCTGACGCCGGAGGAGGTCGCCGCCGGAATCGACGACTATCTCTTCTCGTTCGCCGCCCACGACAAGTGGAAGGCGAAGCTGGCGCTCTCGGTGCTGACGGTCTACCCGATGTTCAGGTTCAGACCCCCGTTCGCGCTGATCTCCCCCGACCGCCGCCTCGAGTTCATCGAGCGCTGCTTCGTAAACGACGTGGTCGAGCGCCGGCTCCCCGCCTTCCTGCGCCAGCTTGTGCAGTCGATGCTGTTCGCGAGCCAGCAGCTGGCGATCATCGGCTACTACGGAGACCCGCGGTCGGCCGAGTCAACTGGGTTCGTGCCGTTCACGAAGCGTCCGCGCTACAAGAAGGCGGTCAAGAACCTTCCCCGCGAGCGGCCCGGGCTGGTCGTCAGCGAGCCCAGCGAGATCGACGCCGAGCGCGTCAACGCTGACGTGGCCATCATCGGGAGCGGGGCCGCGGGCGCCGTGCTCGCCCATCGCCTGGCCGAGCGCGGCCGCGAGGTCGTCGTGCTCGAGGGAGGCAAGCACGTGGACCCGCCGGACTTCACCGAGGACGAGCGGATCCAGTTCTCGAATCTGTATGCCGACGGCGCCATGCAGATGTCGAAGGACGCCCGCTTTCAGGTGCTGCAGGGAAAGTGCGTCGGCGGCAGCACCGTGGTCAACAACGCCGTCTGCCTCGACATCCCGCCCCCGACGCTGAAGCGCTGGAACGATCCCGACGGGCTCGACGCGGGGCTCGAAGAGGAGCGGCTGATGAAGTCGTTCGAGTGGCTGCGGGAGTGGCTGCCCGTCTACAGCCAGAAGAACGGGCACCTGCAGGCGGGCGGGACCAAGATGGCCAAGGGGATCAAGAAGCTTCGCCTCGACACACCGGCGAGCGTGGTCCATGCCAACATCAAGGACTGCCTGGGCTCGGGCTACTGCAACATGGGCTGTGCCTACGGCAAGAAGCTCTCGGCGCTGGACAACATCCTGCCTCGGGCGCAGGCCGAGTTCGGCGACGGCGTGCGGATCTTCAGCGAGTGCCTGGCCGAGCGGATCGAGACCAGCGGCGGCCGCGCGACCGAGGTCCACTGCCGCCTCTCGGACGGCCGCCGGCTTCGGGTCGCCGCCAACACGGTCGTGGTCGCCGGCGGCGCGCTCGCCTCCAGCCTGCTGCTGCAACGCAGCGGGCTGGGCGGCGAGCTGGCGGGCACGGGGCTCAGCTTCAACGTCGGCGCGCCGCTCACCGCCGATTTCGAGCAGGAGCTGCACGCATACGACGGGCTGCAGATCACCCATACCTTCCGGCCCGCCGGCGAGGACCAGCTCATCCTCGAGTCCTGGTTCAACCCGGTGGGGACCCAGGCGATGCTGATGCCGGGCTGGTTCTCGGACCACTTCAACAACATGCGCCGCTACGTCCACCTGAGCTGCATCGGCGTCGTCGTCGGCTCGCAGCGGAACGGCCGCGTCAAGCCCGGCTTCCGGGGCAGGGGAATGAAGCTCGACTACGTCCCCACCGACGCGGACCTGAAGCTGATGATCAAGGGCAACAAGCTCGCGGCCAGGATCCACTTCGCCAGCGGCGCCCTGCGGGTGATGCCGATGACCTTCCGCTCCCTCTCCTACAGCTCGCTGGAGGAGGTCGACCAGCTCGACGAGGTGGTCCGCGACAACACCGACATCGGCCTCCACACCTCCCACCCGCAGGGCGGCAACGCGGTCAGCCGCGACCCCGCCAAGGGCGTCGTCGACGAGCGCTTCAAGCTTCACGGCGCCGACAACGTCTACGTCTGCGACGCCAGCGTGTTCCCCTCGTCGGTCACCGTGAACCCGCAGCTGACGGTGATGGCCCTCGCCGACTACGCGTCGGCCGGCATCGAATAGGGATATTGTGGCCGCGATGCTCTCCACGATCGCCGTGGGAACCGATGGCTCGGCCACCGCCGCTGAGGCGGTCAAGGTGGCGATCGGGATGGCCAAGAAGTTCGACTCGGAGCTGGTGCTGATCAGCGCCTCTCCGGGCCCCGGCCCGGCCGATGAAGGTGGGGTCGAGGAAGAGATTCAATGGGCGTCCAACCCCGCGGCGCGCACGCGAGAGATCCTGGCGAGGACCCAGGCAGAGGTCCGGGCGGAGGGGATCGAATGCCGGACCGCGGTCGACGAGGGCAACCCGGCCGACGTGCTGGTGCGCCTGGCCGGCGAGTGCGGGGCGGATGTGCTCGTGATCGGGAACAAGGGAATGAAGCGGCGCGTCCTCGGCAGCGTCCCCAATACGGTCACGCACCAGGCGCCCTGCTCGGTGTTCGTCGTCAAGACGACCTAGCTGGCCGCTGCCCCGGACTCCGGACGACGTCGGAGATGGCGAACCTGTTCGACCCGGAGTTCGACCAGACCCAGGAGCAGGAGGGGTTCCGGAACCGAAGGGCGATGCTGGGCAAGCAGGCCGAGGCCAAGCGGCTGGGCGCGAGCCTGTTCGAGATCGAGCCCGGCAACGCCGCGTTCCCTCTGCACTACCACCTGGGCAACGAGGAGATGCTGATCGTGGTCGCGGGCACTCCGACGCTGCGGACGACGGAAGGCGAGCGCGAGCTGGCCGAGGGAGAGATCGTCTCCTTCCCGGTCGGCGAGGCCGGCGCGCATCAGGTGGTGAACCGGACCGACGGCCCGGTGCGCATCCTGATGCTGAGCGAGATGATCGCCCCCGACATCGTCGTGCGGCCGGAGTCGGGCAAGATCAGCGCCTTCGGCCGCCCGCCCGGGGGACATGGGGAGGGTATGCACGGCGTCTACTTCGAACGGGACTCGGTGCCGTTCTGGGAGGGCGAGGAGCCGCCGCCCCCGCGATGAGCGCTCGCAGGGTGGGCGTCGTCGGCGCCGGAACCATGGGCGCCGGGATCGCGCAGATCGCGGTCGTCGGGGGGATGGAGGCGCTGCTGCACGACCCCGACCCGAGGGCGCTCCACCAAGGGATCGACCGGGTCGCCGCCGGGATCGAGAAAGGTGTCGAGCGCGGGCGCTGGACGCCCGAGGCGGCGGTCGCCGCGCTGGGGCGGCTCGGCGCGGCGCCGGACCTGGAGTCGCTCGGCGACCGCGAGCTGATCGTCGAGGCCGCGCCCGAGGAGCTGGAGCTGAAGCGCGGCCTGTTCGGGCGCCTGGAGGCGGCGGCCGGTGAGGACGCGGTGCTGGCCACCAACACCTCCTCGCTGTCGGTCACCGCCATCGCGGAGGGCGCGGCGCATCCCGGCCGCATCGTCGGCATGCACTTCTTCAACCCTCCTCCGGTGATGAAGCTCGTCGAGATCGTCGCCGGCGAGCGCAGCGCCGCGCCGGCGCTGGCGAAGGCGACCGAGGCCGCGGAGCAGATGGGCAGGACCCCGATCCAGGCGCGCGACTCGGTCGGCTTCGTCGCCAACCGCTGCGCCCGCCCGTTCACGCTCGAGTCGCTGCGGATGCTGGGCGAGGAGCTCGCGACCCACGAGCAGATCGACCGCGTCTGCCGGCTCGGCGGCGGCTTCCGCATGGGCCCGTTCGAGCTGATGGACCTGATCGGAGTGGATGTGAACTACGCGGTGGCGCGATCGTTCTTCGAGCAGTCGGGCGGCGAGCCGCGCTGGAAGCCCAGCCCGATCCAGGAGCGGATGGTGGCCGAGGGGCGGCTGGGCCGCAAGGCGGGCCGCGGCTTCTACGACTACTCCGGCGGCGAGCACCGCGAGCCCGACCCCGAGGTCGACGTGGAGCGGCCGCTGCTGGACCCCGCTGAGCTGGAGGCCGTCGCCGGCCCGAGTGCACCGCCCGTCCTGGGCCGCATCGTCGCCCAGATCGCCAACGAGGCGGCGTTCGCGCTGGAGGAGGGCGTCGCCTCGCGCGAGGACATCGACACGGCCATGAAGCTGGGCTTCAACTGGCCCGCGGGCCCGCTGGAGTTCGCGGCGCTGATCGGCCCCGCCCGTGCGGCCGAGACCCTGGACGACCTGCGCGAGAGCCGCGGCGATGCCTACCTGGTCGCGCCGCTCCTGCGCGAGGCCGCTCGAAAAAACACCAACCTGTAGGCCGCCCCCGGACGCGAAGCGGAGGAGGCGGCCTTATGCCTTCCTAGCGCGGGGAGCCCGGCGGCATCGCGACCAGGGCGCGCAGCCGGCCGGCGATCCCGCGGTCGCCGGCCAGCTCGCGGCGCAGGCGGCGGCGGTCCGCGGCGCTGGGCGGTCCCTCTCCTCGCTGGAAGCGGCCGGCGCGAAGGCGGGCGAGGTAGGCCGCGATGCCGCGCCGGTTGCCGAGGCGCCGTTCGAGCTCCCGCAGGGTCGAGCCCTGGGGAATGGGGAAGCCGAGTCTGGGCAGCGCGTACTCGAGCTCGCGGGCCTGCTCCCTGGCCGCATCGGGCGGCGCGAGTGAGCGGAACCGGTACGCCCGCACCGCGATCACGAGCGCCAGGACAAGCGCCGCGGCGGCGGCCAGCCCGAGGGCGACGAGCAGGGCGGTGAGCAGCGAAGCCCACGGCCCGCCCCCGGGCTCGGGCTCGGCGGGGAGCTGGCCGGCCACCGTCGGGATCACGAGGCCGCGGCGGGGGATCACCGTCGGGCCCGCCGGCGCCTCTCCGCGGGTCGCGGCGAGCTCATCGAGCTGGGCGCCAGCTGGCGCGGCCGAGGGGGTGGGTTCGAACGCGACCCAGCCGATGCCGTTGAAGTAGACCTCGACCCAGGAGTGCGCGTCGCGGTCGCTGACCTGGAAGGCGCCGCCGTCCTGCTCGCGCTCACCCGAGCTGAACCCCGAGGCCACCCGGCTGGGAATGCCGAGCGTCCGCAGCATCAGAGCCATCGCTCCCGAGAACTGCTGGCAGTAGCCCTCGCGGTCGCCGAACAGGAAGGCGCGGAGCGGCACCTCGCGGCTGGGCGGCGACTCGTTATAGGCGTAGTTCCGCCTCAGATGCCGCTCGATCGCCGTCACCGCGTCGTAGGTCGTCGGGGCGCCCGCCGTCAGCCGCCGGGCGAGCTGGCCCACCGGCTCGTAGACCGAGCGCTGCAGCTGCGCCTCAACTGCGGCGCTGCGGCGTACCCGCTCGGCGCCGGGCGGCGACTGCTGCGGCCGGCGCAGCGGCACCGAAACCTCGGGCGTCTCCCCCAGTGCCGCTCCCGTCAGCGCCTCGGCGCTCGGCGGCAGCCGCGGCAACTCGAGCTGGGTGTAGCGGCGCAGGGCGGGCGGGTAGCCCTCGGGCGCGGCGCGAAGCCTGGCCGCGCTCGGCTCCGGGACGTAGGAGGTGACCGTGTACTCGTCGCCCTCGCCCAGCCGCTCGGCGGTCAGGTTCGTGGTGCCGGCGCCGGGGCTGACGCCATCGAGGCCGTCGACACTGCGCACCACGCCGGGGGCGACAAGCAGGCCGCTGTCCAGGGCGCCGACGGTGAAGGTCACCTGCTCGGTCCAGTCCGGGTTCGGCGCCCCGGCCTCAGGGCCCTCGACCTGCTCGGGAAGCTCCAGCGGCGCGTAGATGCTGGAGTTCTCGGTCTCGACCTCCCAGCGGAAGCCGTCAAAGCGGTCGAGCGCGATCGTGCGCCAGTAGTGAGGGTCGTCGCTCTCGGCGCGCAGCAGAGCGGTCCCCTCGCGTGGCCAGTCGATCGGACCGTAGGAGTGGTTCCAGCGGAAGTCCACCGACGGCTGGTCGCCGGGCCAGCGCCACTTGGTCCAGTCCACCCACGGCTCGTCGCCGTCGAGCACGACGGCCGCGCCGAGGCCGACCGCGCCCGCGGCCGCGAGGACCGCGACGGCGGCGACCCCGGAGCGCCGCTGCAAGCCCGGCAGCCAGAGCCAGGCGGCGATCAGCGCCAGCAGCAACAGGCCCCAGAGCAGCGACATCGGTGGCGGGCTGACGGCCACGGCAACGCCATAGAGGGCGACAAGCAGCGCCAGGGCGAGGCCGCCGCGCCGGCGGCGGCCCGGCCAGAAGGCGAGGGCAGCGGCCAGCCCGAGCACCAGCGGCAGCGCCAGCAGGATGGTCAGCCGCGCCCAGGGGTTGTGGCCCGAGTAGGGATATTCGGCGTCCGCGAGCCCGTTCAGCCCCTGTCCGATCCCGTCCGCCAGCTCGCCCCAGCCGCTCGGCGCCAACAGCCCCGCCCGCAGCCCGAGGGCGAGCAGCCCCAGCGCCAGCACCGCCGCCGCGACGACGGCCGCGAGCGCCCATCTGCCGCTGCGGGGCAGCGGCGTCGTGCCGAGGCGGATCAGCGCCGCGCCGCCCGCGCACGCGGCCAGGGCCGCAAGCAGCGCGCGTCCCAGCGGCGGATCGACGACCAGCGTCACCCAATGCGCCCCCGCGAACACGGCCAGGGCGCCGAAGGCGAGCAGCTCCAGAGCGCGGTTGTCGGCGCGCGGGGTCACGCCGCCTCGGCCTCCGGCGCCCGCGCGCGGCGCCCCGCCGTCGTCGTCAGGTCGTACCCGTTGCAGCCGGCGACCGAAAACGCCGGCACCAGAGCGGGGACCGCGACCGGCGCGACCAGATGCGATGAGCCCGCCGCGATTCGCGCCAGCTCGCGCGCGCCCGGCGGCTCGGTCAGGGGGCTGACGCGGATCGTGAGCCCGCGGTTGGCGCGCCTCGCCGCCGGAGGAGGACCGTCGTCGGCCTCGACGAGCGCAAGCCGCGCGTGGGCGGTCGGCCAGCCCCCCAGTCGCGGATCGACCCCCAGCGGCCGCGGCTCCCCCGGCAGATGCAGCGCGCAACCGCCCGCCGGGGCCAGGTGCAAGCAGAGCGATGCCGCCGCCCGAACTGCCATGTCGAGCGCGTCGGAGCCGCCGCTCTCAAACCCCGCATCGAGCACGACGACATGCGAGGACTGGGCGCCTGCGACGAGGCGGCGGTCGAAGAGCTCGCCCGTGCGTGCCACCGTGCGCCAGTGGATCCGCGAGGCCGGCACGCCGTCCTCGTGGGGACGCACGCCGTCGAGCTCAGAGGCCGGCGAGGTGGCCCGGAGGCTGAGCCCGCGCTCGCCGCCCTCCCCCTCGCCGCGGCGCAGGACGTCGCCGTTGGCGCCGCCCGCGCCGGCGCGGTCGCCGTCGCGGCCGGCTCGCAGGATCGGCTCGGTCCGCGGCAGCACCAGCACCTCGGCGGTCCCCTGCCCGCGGATCTCGCGTGTGCACAGGCGCAGCGGGTCGCGGATCACCAGCGTCGTCGCCTCCAGCCGCCGCCGCCCGCGGCGCCCGAGGCGGACGCGGTCGGAGACGACGCGGGGTGGGTTCGGACCCAGCGCCAAGGGTCGCTCCAGGGCGGGGTCGCGGAGCTCGCCGCCGGGAAGGGGCAGCCGGCCGCGCTCGATCGAGACCCGCAGCGGATACGGATCCCCCTCCACCGCCGTCGCCGGCCCCTGCGCGCGCCGGACGCGAACGTCGCGGGCGCTGAGCGTGACCCATCCGAGGGCGACCGCGGCGAGCGCGAGCAGGGCGGCCCCCGGCACGTACAGCGACGGCAGGTCGAAGAGCGCGCCGGCGAGCAGCAGCGCGACCCCGAGCTGGATCACAGAGCGCGCGCGGGGCATCACGGCTCCCGGCTCAGATGGCGCTGACCCGTTCCAGCGCGTCGCTGACGACCTCGCGGCGATCCTCGGCGCCGGCTCCGGGCGCCAGCAGCAGCCGGTGCCCCAGCACGGCCGGAGCCAGCGCCTTGACGTCGTCGGGCAGGGCGTGGTCGCGGGAGTCGAGGGCGGCCATCGCCTTGGCCGCCCGGAACAGCAGCAGCCCGGCGCGCGGGCTGGCGCCCAGATCGACCCGGGGGTCCTCGCGGGTGGCGGCGCAGAGCGCGACCACGTAATCGCGCAGCGCCTCGCTTCCGTGCACGGCAGCGACGGTCGCCTGCGCGGCGAGGATCGTGGACACCTCCGTCACGGCCTCAAGCTCGAGAACGCGGTCGCCGCCGGCGTGCTCGGCGAGCATGCTCGCTTCGTCGGCGCTATCCGGATAGCCGAGCGCCAGCAGCATCATGAAGCGGTCGAGCTGCGCCTCTGGCAGCGGATAGGTGCCCTCGTACTCGACCGGGTTCTGGGTGGCGATCACGAGGAAGGGCGCGGCCAGCTCGTGGACCTGGTTGTCCACGGTGACCTGTCGCTCCTGCATGCACTCGAGCAGGCCGGACTGGGTCTTCGGCGAGGCCCGGTTGACCTCGTCCACGAGGACGATGTTGGCGAAGATCGGCCCGGGGTGGAACTCGAAGCCGGCGTCGCGCTGGTTGAAGACGTTTGTCCCGATCAGGTCGGCGGGCAGCAGGTCGGCGGTGCACTGCAGCCGCGCGTACTCGGCGTCTATCGAGCGGGCGAGCGCACGGGCCAGGGCCGTCTTGCCGACCCCCGGGTAGTCCTCGATCAGGACGTGGCCGTCTGCGAGCAGCGCGACCAGCAGCTCGCGAACGACGTCGTCGCGAACCTTGATCGCCCGCTGCAGGTTGTCCCGCAGCCTCTCACCCAGCTGCGCCACGGCGGCTGAGTCAAGCTCTGGCAGCGTGGCCACCCCACGATGGTAAGCGTCAAGTGGTGTCGGGTCTGGCCTTGGGGCCCAGCCAGGCGGGCATCTTGCCCTCGGCCGCCAGCCAGGAGCCGGCGAGGATCAGCGCCATGCCTCCGATCGTCGCCGCCGTGATCTCCTCGTCCAGCAGCGTGGCGCCGTAGGCGACCGCGAACAGCGGGGCGATGTAGGTGACGAGCCACGTCCGCGCCGGCCCCACGCTGGCGATCAGGCTGTAGAGAAGGATGAAGGCGAAGCCGGTGCCGACCACGCCGAGGGTGACCACGGCCGCGACCGGGCCGAGGCCGGGCATCTCGCTGGGCGCGCCCGCGACCGCCGCCGGCACCAGCACCAGGGTGCTCGAGGCCATCACGCCGGCCGACATCGCGATCGGCTGCACACCCTCCAGCTTGTGCTTGGCCAGGAGCGCCCCGATCGCGTAGCCCAGGCCCGCCAGCACCACCATCAGCCCGCCCAGCAGCTCGGCGCCGGACCCGCCCAGGTCCACGCCCAGCAGCAGGGCCACCCCGGCGAAGCCGGTCGCGACCCCGACCAGGCGCAGCCCGTGCGAGCGCTCCTCGTGGTCCACCCAGATCGCGAGCAGCGCGGTGAACATCGGCGTCGTCGCCACCAGGATGCCCGCCAGGCCCGAGGAGATCTCCTCCTCCCCGAGCCCGATCAGCACGAATGGGACGGCGACCTGCACCGAGCCGATCAGCAGGAACCAGCCGGCCAGCGGCCGCAGGCCCCGCAGCGCGCCGCGCGAGTGGGCCAGCGGCACCAGGATCAGGGCCGCCAGCGCGATCCGCACGAAGGCGATCATCTCGGGCGTCAGGTCCCGCAGCCCGATCTTGATGAACATGTACGACGCGCCCCAGATCGCGCCGAGGACCAAGAGCATGCTCCACGAGCGGCGGTCCATCAATTCTCACGGTAGCGGCGGCAATCGGTGAGATGGAGCCAGCGGAGCCGTAGGACACGGCACGGGCATCGGCGCCAAGAAGGTGGGACCTCTGCGCGGTTTGTGGGGCCATGGGCCCCACAACTGCGCAACGTCTATTCAGAAGCGCCCGAGCTGACCTCGCCGTAGTTGATGCCGCCGTAGCTGAAGGTCGGCACGATCGGCCACTGGCGCTTCCAGTCGGTCATCTCCGAGGAGGGGAAGACGTTGCGGTAGCGGGGGTCGCGAGCGTTCGGGTCGGCCAGCGCCTTCTCCTTCAACATCGAGTCGTACTGGTCGATCGAGTCCTCCAGCGTGTTGGAGTTGAGCACGACCTCGCGGTTGAAGAACTCGGCGAACTTGCGGACGCCGGGGATCTTCGAGAGGTGCGGGTGCCAGTTGTCGGCGGCGACGCCGTTCTCGGAGCTGACCCAGACCCCCTCGTCGGTGTTGACCACCAGGGAGTGGTTGCCGTCGGTGTGGCCGGGGGTCCAGACCAGCGCGCAGCCCTTGCCCAGTTCGACGTCGCCCTCGACCAGGACCACGTTCTCGGTGGGGATGCCCTTGATCCCGTCCTTGACGTACCAGGCCCACTGCATCGGGTGCAGGCTGGCGAAGGTGTCCCATTCGCGGCGCTGGGTGATCAGCTTGGCGTTCGGGAACAGCGCCGGCATGGGGCGCTCGTGGCCCGGCGGCGGCTCGGACGAGCCCAGCACGAAGCGGACGTCCTGGACGTGCAGGTGGTCGAAGCTGATGAAGTCGACGTCCTCGGGCCGGACGCCGGCCTTCTCGAGCGCCTGCGGGACGTCGTTGTAGAAGGTCGCGAACACCTTGTAGGAGAGGAACTCCCCGTACTTGGCGAGCAGCTGCTCGTAGAAGGGGGCCTCGGCCGGCCCCTCGGTCACCGTCGGCTCATAGACGAGCGTCTTCAGGTCGCCCTCGAGGTCCTCGTACTGGACGACGACCAGGCGGTTGAGGATGTTGATGTAGGGGTTCGGCCCCGTGGCGGCGCCGCCGAAGGCGAACTTGACCGGGTAGGCGGCCGAGGCGATGTCGACGGTGCGGATGCCGCGGACGCGGTTATCCGGGACCGCGAAGCGCCCGCGGAACTGCTCCGCGGCCGCCCGGATCGCCGCGGGCCGGTCGCCGCGCGGCCAGGTCTGGTTCGCCTCGTCGAACTCGGTGAACGGTGTCAGCCCGAGCGTCTCGGGCCTCTCGATCGTCGCCATTCTCGGCCTCCTGTCCTCGAAGTTCCGAGAAACTGTAGGCAACGACGACGAGAGGGGAGGACCCGCATGGCAATGGATGGGCTGGAGCCGTTCATCGGCGAGTGGGAAACCGAGGCGGTGGGCGCCGAGGGCTCGGGAATCCCACACTCTGAGGAGCGCGGCACCTGCAGGTTCGAGCGGATGGGCGAGGACGGGTTCGTGGTGCAGCGCTGGCAGGCCCCCGACCCATTCCCGGACGGGCTGGCGGTTCTCGGCCCCGACCCCGAGGGCAGCGGCTACCTGCAGCACTACTTCGACACGCGCGGCGTCGCCCGCGTCTACAAGATGACCTTCTCCTCGGGCCAATGGAACCTGTGGCGCGACGTGCCCGACTTCTCCGAGCTCCCCTTCAGGCAACGCTTCAATGGCACCTTCAGCGAGGACGGCAACCGCATCGAGGGTGCCTGGGAGCGGACCCAGGAGGACGGATCCTGGACCAAGGACTTCGACCTGATCTACACCAGGTCGGGCTAGCCGGTCCCGTCGACGCGCGCGGCGGCCGCGCGCAGTAGGCGCATGGCGATCGGCGGGACCCGGCCGTCCGAGTCCCGGTCCGGGTCGTACGCGGTCAGCGACAGGGCGCGCACGTTCCCGCGGTCGAGCACGGCGGCGACCAGGGCCTCCAACTCGTCCGCGCTGACGCCGCCCGGGGCGCTGTAGACGTTGACCTCGGCGACTCGGCGGAGTCGAGCACGTCGAGGTCGACGTGCAGGTAAAGCCCGCTCGGCTCTGGATCGAGCCCCTCGATCGCAGCGAGCAGTTCTTCGGGCGAGCGCAGGCTCGCGGCCTCAACGAGGCGCACGTCCGACTCATCCACACGCAGCTTGTCGGGCTCGTCGAAGTCTCGGGCGCCCACCAGCAGGGCGGCCGTCTCGGGGACGGGCCTGGCGCCGGGGACCTCAGCGACCAGCCGCTGCCAGGCGCCCCCGGTCAGCATCGCCAGGCCCATGCCGTCCAGGTAGCCCTCGATCGTGGTCTCGGGGGTGTTGAAGTCCGAGTGAGCGTCGAGGTAGAGGACGCCCGGCGAGGGCTCGTCGAGGCCGGCCACGCCCCCTACCGCCGCGAAGCAGCAGCTGCCCGAGAGGATGATCGGGAAGGCGCCGTCGTCTCGCGCGGCGCGGACGCGCTCGGAGACCATGCCCATCAGCTCGAAGCTCGCGTCGTCCTCGCCCGAGCCGCTGCGTTCGTTGAAGTCCCAGTCGAGCTCCAGCAACTCGAGGCCGACCTCGGCTCCCGTCGAGCGCAGCGCATCCTCCGCACCCGCTTCCAGCAGCCGCTCCGGCCCGCGCCCGACTCCCTTCCGCAGCCTGCCCAGCTCGTAGGGGACGATCAGCAGGCGGAAGGAGGGCATCAGCCGGTCGCTAGCTGGCTTCGACCGCCTCGATGATGGCGCCGGTCTGCGTGCCCCAGTGGGCCTCGGGGTCTGGGCCTGGGGTGTCGCGCAGGTACCACTCGGCGTCGAGGGCGCCCTTGGTGCCGGTTCCGGCCGCGGTCACCGCCTGGCGGTAGGTGCTGTCGACGAGGTCGCCAACGGCGAAGACGCCGGCGAGCTTGGTCTTGGTCGACGGCTCGTCCACCTGGACGTAGCCCTCCTCGTCGGTATCCACCTGGCCCGTGACCAGCTCCGAGCGAGGGGTGTGACCGATCGCGACGAAGGCGCCTCCGACGGGCAGGGTCTTCTCCTCGCCCGTGTCGGCGTTCTCGAGGGTTATCGACGCGATCTTGCCGTCGTCGTCGCCCTTGACGAACTCCTTCGGGACGTACGGCGTCAGGACCTCGATGTTGTCCTTGGAGCGGGCGCGGTCCTCCATGATCTCCGAGGCGCGGAACTCGTCGCGGCGATGGACGATCGTGAGCTTCTCGGCGAACTTGCTGACGAAGATCGAGTCCTCCATCGCCGAGTCGCCGCCGCCGATCACGGCCACGTCCTTGCCCTTGAAGAAGGCGCCGTCGCAGACGCCGCAGGTGCTGACGCCCAGGCCCTGCAGCTCCATCTCGCCCGGGATGCCGAGGCGCTTGGGCTCGGCGCCCATCGCCAGGATCACGGCGCGAGCGCGGTGGGTGTCCTTGCCGACGGTGACCTCGTGGACCTCGCCGTCGGTCAGCTTCAGCTCGGTGACGTCGTCGGTGATGAAGCGGGTGCCGAAGCGCTCGGCCTGCTTGCGGAAGTCGTTCATCATCTCCGGCCCCATGATCCCTTCGGGATAGCCGGGGTAGTTCTCGACGTCGGTGGTGTTCTGCAGCTGCCCGCCCCACTGGAACCCCTCGATCAGCAGCGGCTCGAGCTCGGCGCGTGCGGCGTAGAGCGCAGCCGTGTAGCCGGCGGGGCCGCCGCCGATGATGATGACGTTCTCTACGCGCTCCTCGCTCACAGCTTCCTTTCGCAGGCTATCTACGCCTCGGGCCGGACCCTTACTTCACTTTTTATAGTACCGAACCGGCCAAGGGTCACGCGGCTGAGCTCGCCGTGGTCCCCGCCTGCTGCTTGGGCAGCGTCGCCTCGCTCGTCGTCGGCGCCTCCCTGCCCTCGTCCTCCCAGCGCTGCACCGTCTTGCGCAGCTGGAAGAAGGCGATGATGCCGGGCGGGATCGGCAGCCAGAAGGCGATCACGCGATAGGTCAGCACCGCGGGGAAGACGGCCTCGCTGGGGATGCCGAAGAGGACGAAGGCGCCGATCATCCCGGCGTCCACGGCGCCGACCCCTCCGGGAGCGAACGGGAACAGGTTGGCGATCATTCCGAGGAAGAACGCCTGGACGACGACGCCGAGCGGCACCGCCACGTCGAAGGCGTGGAAGCTGGCCCAGAGGATGCCGATGTTGGCGGCCCAGAAGCCGACCGCACCGCCGACGGCGAGCGCGCCGCTGCTGGGGTGCCGCACGAAGGTGATCGCCGTGCGCGTGCCCTGGGCGAAGGTCGCCGGGGCCGTCGCGAGCCGGGTGGCGATGCGACCGAAGCGCCCGGAGGCGTGCTTCGCCATGCGCCGCTCCAGGTCCTCGGGCAGCAGAGCGATCGCCAGCACGATCACGATCGCCGCTCCCGCCAGGGCCGCGGGGATGACGGTGCCCGAGAGAGGGTCGTCGCCGGAGAGGACGCCGGTCCGGAGCAGCACCCCGAACACCACCAGCGCCACCAGGTAGACCGAGTAGAGGACGACGAGGAAGGCGATCATGCGGCAGACCGACTGCCGACGCTCCATCCCCGCCTTGCGCAGGGCCCAGTAGGTGAGCAGGATGCCGCCGGCCCCGCCGGCCGAGAACAGCCGCGTCGCGGCCAGGCCGGCCATCGTGATCTGGTAGCTCTCGCTGACGGTGAGGTGGACCACCTTCTCGCCGACGACTCCGCGGAAGAGCGCGACGTATGCGGCGAAGGCGACGATGTTGAAGGCGAGGGCGATCCCGATCCAGAGGGGTCCCCGTCGCCCATCCGATCCAGGGCTCCCTCGAGTCCGACGATCTTCGGGAACAGCACGTAGATCGCAACCGTGAGCAGCACGACCGCGACGATCGTCTGAACGATCCGCTTTGGGATTCGCGAAGAAGTTCGGCTCGGCCTCTTCGGCCACCTCGCGTACCGATCCTCCTGATGGCGGCTGCTGCGGCTCCTCCGTCACGTCCTCAATCGTCGCAAACCCCTATGGCCTGATCGTTCGCAATCGCCTCCAAGCGCTGCAGCCCCCGGTTCACCACCCCCACGATGGGCTTCGCCAGGGGCTCGCCCCACCTGACCACGGCGACCAGGGCGGCGCCCGCGACCAGGTCCACTACGTAGTGCTCCCCCAGATAGACGAGCGCAAACCCGAGCGTGCCGGCGTATGCCCACCCCAGCGCCCCCTCGACCGGGCCGACCTCGCTCAGCAGGATCGCCGCCATCAACGAGGCGGCGAAGTGGAGCGAGGGCATCGCCGCCCACGGGTTGCCCCCGAGGAAGGCGTAGAGGTGATCCCAGGAGCGGCCCCACTGCTCCTCCCCCACCTCCTGCATGATCCTCCTGACCCTGGGGTCGGCGTGGCCGTTCTCGGCCGCCCACCAAGGGGGCGCGGTGGGAACGGCTGCGTAGGCGACGCAGCCGAGGTCGAAGACCCCGGCCATCTGGCGCGCGGCCCGCGGGAAGTGCTCGGGGTGCTTGGCGAGGATCCAAACCAAGGAGCCGTGGGGCTCGAAGAACCACATCCAATGCACCCAGGAGAGGGCACGATCGACCGGGTTGCCGCGGCCAAGGCCCTCGAGCGCCCTCTGCAGGCGCACGTTCGGCAGCTCGCCGCCGCCGATCGCCAAATCGGCGCGCACCGGGTAGTCGATGCGGAGCCTGGCCCGCAGCGCGTCGGGGTCGTCGTGGGGCATGTCCTTCGCGTTGAGGAAGCCCCACATCTGCAGCGCGTAGAGCGCCGCGTCCCGAGTCCTGGTCCGCGGCTGCAGCACCGCCAGGGCCAGCGGCCCGCCCACCAAAGCCGCGGTCGTCGCCGCCGGAGGCACGTTCATCTTCTTCCGCGCCAGCGGCACCGCAAACGCCGCCACGAGCGCCCCGGCGGCCACGCCGCGGACGACCGGCCCCCACCCGGCCCTGGTCCTCGCGGCGCGCTTTGCAGGGGATTGCAGCAAGGCGCGGCGAGTATATGAACCCCCCAAGGCGCGTCCGAATAGCCTCTGCGCGTGGCCGCCGCGGCGCAAGCGATCGAGGTCAACGGGCGCCGCGTGGCCGTCACCGGCGCGGGCGGGTTCATCGGCTCGGCGGTCTGCCGCGCGCTGGCGGCCGAGGGAGCCGACGGTCGTCGGCATCGAGGTCGTTCCCGAGCACGAGGCCGAGCTGCGCGCCGCCGGCGTCGAGCCACGGATCGTCGACGTCACCGACCGCGCGGCGATCACGGCGGCCCTGGAGGACGTGGAGCTGGTCGTGCACACCGCCGCCTACGTGCGCGAATGGGGGCCGATGGAGGACTTCATGCGGGTCAACGTCGAGGGCACCGCCAACGTCCTCGACGCGGCCGAGGCCGCCGCAGCCGAGCGCGTCGTCCACGTCAGCTCGGTCGTCGTCTATGGCTACGAGGACGAGCGCCACCAGGACGAGGGCGCGTTCCGCCGCGCCGTCGGGATCCCCTACATCGACACGAAGAGCGCGTCGGATGCGCTCGCGGCCCGCCGCGGCGCCGTCATCGTGCGGCCCGGCGACGTCTACGGCCCGGGCTCGGTGCCGTGGCTGCTGCGCCCCGTGGAGCTGATGGCCTCGGGGCAGATGATGCTGCCTAACAAGGGCGACGGCACCATGCTGCCCGCCTACGTCGACGACCTTGTCGCGGGGATCGTGCTGGCGCTGCGCCGAGGCGAGCCGGGCCGCTCCTACACCGTCTGGGACGGCCACGGCGTCAGCTTCACCGAGTACTACCGCCTGCTGGCCGAGGCCCTCGGCCTCCGCGAGCCGCGGACTCTGCCGAAGCCGCTGCTGTTCGCGGCGGCGGGCGCGATGGAGGGGGTGGCGAGGC
Organism: uncultured Solirubrobacterales bacterium; assembly: GCA_963813725.1. Lineage (GTDB taxonomy): Bacteria > Actinomycetota > Thermoleophilia > Solirubrobacterales > 70-9 > VGBV01. The sequence goes on along the minus strand of CAWFAI010000016.1, from coordinate 69,924 downwards.
TGCGCGGGGTCCCGCCCGCGTTCGGCCGGCACGGCGTCACCTTCCTCGACCGCCGCGGCACCGCCTCAAACGAGCGCGCCCGCGAGGAGCTGGGCTGGGCGCCACGGGTCGAGCTGCCGGAGGGAATCCGCCGCAGCGCCGAGTGGATCCGCGCGCAGGGGGTGCTTTAGGCCAGGCCCGTTGGCGGCTTTGTGTCGCATAGCGACACTAAGGCGCCAAATCCGGTCCGCGGGTAGCGCGCTCCAAGCGCGATCACTACGACTCGTAGCATGCCGCCGGTCCCCATCTGCAGCCCGATCTCGCAGGTGCGGTTGCTGCAGAGGAGGGCGTCGTGGTCTCCCCCTCCAGCTCGGCACCTCCTCCGCCGTCGCTGAGCGGGTCAGCTCCGGGTGCAGCAGCCCGCGGTCGCCCGCCATGCCGCAGCAGGTCGCGCGGATCGGGACCGTGGACGCTCGTCGGCGATCGCCTCGCCGAGCGCCGCAGCTTCGCGGCAAGCCCGAGCTGGCGGGTCGAGCAGGTCGGGTGGATCGCCACCGAGCCGAGCTTGGAGGCCGGCTTCAGGGACGGCAGCAGGCGATCGTGGGCCCAGGCGACCGAGTCGAGCACCGTCAGCTCCGCGTGGCGCTCGCGGTTCTGCTCGCTCAGCGCCGATGCGACCTCGTCGCCGAGGCCGAGCGAGCACGAGCTTGCGTCGATCACGATCGGGCAGCTCCCCCTCCCCGCTCCAGCGCCACATCGCCTCGACGGTTCGGTTGGCCATCAGCTCGTGGCCCTCGCTTGAACCCCTTCGAGCTCCAGGGGACGCCGCAGCAGTGGCCGGGCGCGTCGTCTGGGATCCAAACCGGCTGGCCGGCGCGGCGCCGAGAGCTCCACCATCGCCTCGGGCAGCGAGAGGCCCGCGCGGCGCCCCGCGCGGGCGGCCGAAGATGCGGTTGACGCAGGCGGGCATGTAGACGGCGGCCGCCCCATCTCGCTCGGTCGCCGGCAGCTTGCCCGAGGCCGCATGTGGCATCTGCGGCGGGAAGTCGGGCACCAGCTCGTCGCTCACGAACGCGCGGCGAGCGCGCGCGCCCGCCCGACCTGGCAGCCCGCCCAGGGGCCCGCCGGCGCGCAGTCCCGGCGCGGGCGAGCCGCTCCACGCGTGCCCCAGCGCCTGGCCAGGCCCTCCGCCCGGCGCTCGGCCCGCTCGTCGTGCTGGCGGGCGCGCAGGCCCTTGACCAGCTTGCCGGTGTCGATCGCGAGCGGGCAGGCCGGGGCGCAGCTGCCGTCGGCCGCGCAGGTCTCCAGGCCCTCGTACTCGTACTGCTCGAGCAGCGCCGACTGGACCGCCGAGCCGCGAGGCTGGCGAGCCATCTCGCGCCGCACGACGATGCGCTGGCGCGGCGTCAGGGTCAGGTGCCTGCTGGGACAGACCGGTTCGCAAAAGCCGCACTCGACGCAGTTGGTGGCGACCTCTTCGATCGGGGGCGTCGTCTTCAGGTTGCGCAGGTGGACGCCCGGGTCGCGGTTCAACAGCACGCCCGGGGCGAGCACGCCGTCGGGATCAGCCAGGGACTTCAACCGCCACATCAGCTCGGTCGCCTTGGGGCCCCACTCGCGCTCGACGTATGGCGCCATGTTGATGCCGGTGCCGTGCTCGGCCTTCAGCGAGCCGTCGTATTTGTCCAGGACCAGCGCGACCAGCTTCTCCATGAACGCCTCATAGCGGGCCAGGTCTTCGGACTTGGAGAAGTCCGGGGTCAGCATGAAGTGCAGGTTCCCGGCCGAGGTGTGGCCCGCGACCCCCGTGAGGAAACCGTGCTCGCCCAGCAGCGCCTGGACGTCGCGGGCCGACTCGGCGATCCGCTCGGGCGGCACGCAGACGTCCTCGATGATCAGGGCGGTGCCCGCAGGGCGCAGGCGGCCGATCAGGCCGTGCAGCCCCTCGCGCACCGTCCAGGCGACCTCGATCCGCTCGCCGTCGCGGGTGAAGTCGGGCGCGCGGATCAGCTCGCGGTTCGCGAGGATCCGCTCGGCCTTCGCGACCTGCTCGTCCAGGCCGGCCTCGGTCTCGGCCCCGAACTCCACAAGCAGCGCCGCCGACTCGGGCGGCAGCTCCATCCACTCCTTCGGCGCACCGGCGATGTTCTGGCTCGCCACCATCAGCGCCGGCGCCACCATCAGCTCGACCGCGCTGGCGCCCGCGGCGACGAATTCGGGCACCGGCTCGGTCGCCGACTCGATGCCGTCGAAGTGGAGCCACGAAACGGTCGTGTGGGGCGGCTGGGGCACGGTCTCGAGCACCGCCTCGGCTACGAACGCGAGCGTGCCCTCGCTCCCCACCAGCACCCGGCGGAACATCTCCAGCGGCGAATCGGCGTCGAGGAACGCGCAGAGGCGGTAGCCGGTCGTGTTCTTGATCTGAAACTTGCGTCGCACCCGCTCGGCGAGCTCGGCGTCCGCCCGCAGCTCGTCCCGTATCCCCGCCAGGCCCCGGGCCAGCTCGGGCTCGGCTTCGGCGAAGGTCTCCTCCGCCCCGGGGGCGCCGGTGTCGATCGTCGTCCCCGACGGCAGCACGAAGGTGAGCTCGCGGACCGTCGAGTAGGAGTCGGCCGTGGTGCCGCAGCGCATGCCGCCCGAGTTGTTGGCGATCACCCCGCCGACGGTGGCGATGTCGGTGCTGGCCGGATCGGGGCCGAGCTTGCGCCCGTGCGGCGCCAGCACGCGGTTGGCGTGGCCCAGCAGGGTCCCCGCCCTGACCCTGGCGCGCGCGCCGCCCTCCTCGACGCTGACGCCGTCGAAGTGGCGGCGGACGTCGACGAGGATGCCATCGCCCTGGCCCTGGCCGTTCAGGCTCGTCCCCCCGGCCCGCAGGGTCACGGGGATCCCCTGACTCCGCCCGTACGCGAACACCGCGGCGACGTCGGCGGCGTCGCGGGCGCGCACCACCGCTTTCGGGAACAGGCGGTAGGGGCTCGCGTCCGAGGCGTAGCTGACCAGGTCGATCGCCCGGCTCAGGACCCTGTCGGCGCCGAGCAGCTCGACCAGCTCGCTGCGAAGCGGCTCGGGGGTGCCGGCGGCGAGCTCGTCGGGAGCCCTGTCCGGCGCGGCCTCGCCATCGAAGGCGAGGGGACCAACCGCCGGAGCCAGGAGGGCCATCAGAACAGGTGCATGCCCGGCGCCACCGGGACCTCGATCAGCTCGGGCTTGGCGGACTCGAACGACGACGACAGGGCGGCGTGCAGCTCGTCCCGGGCCGAGACCCGCCTCGAGGCAACGCCGTATCCGGTCGCGATCTCGGCCGTGTCCACGGCGGGCAGGTCCAGGCCCGGGGCGCCCTTGACCTCCTCGATGTCGGCGAACCACTTCAGGATCGCGTACTCGGAGTTGCGCAGCACGAGGAAGGTCACGGGCACCTCGTAGGCGACCGCCGACCAGAGGCCGGTGATCGCGTACTGCGCCGAGCCCTCGCCGAGCACGCAGACGACGGGCCGCTCGGGCTGGGCGAGCTGCACCCCGATCGACGCCGCCAGCCCGAACCCCAGGCCCCCGCCCGCGCCGAAGTAGTAGCTGCCGGGCTTCGAGATCCGCATCTGGTTGCGCAGCGCCAGCGTGCTCGACGGCGACTCCAGCACGACGATGCCGTCATCGGGGAAGACGTCGGCCAGCACGTTGTGGACCATCGTCGGCGTCAGGGGGTCGGTCTCCTCGCCGGCCGCCGGCTCGGGCAGCGGAGTCGGCTCGGCGCGGTTGGCTTCGCCGACCGCCTCGACCAGCGCGCGGAGCGTCAGCGCCACGTCCGCGACGATGGCGTCCCCCATCGGCGCCCGCGCCGCTTCGTCGGGATCGGATGTGATCTCGACCAGGGCGGCGCCCTCGGGCAGGAGCGGCCCGGGTATGTAGGGGTAGTAGGGGAAGACCGAGGACCCAACCACCAGGATCAGGTCCTTGCCGCGCAGCGTCTCGGTGACCGGGCCGATCGCGGGCGGCAGCACCCCCTGGAAGAGGGGATGGTTCTCGGGAAAGCCGAGGCGGCCGCCACCCGGGGCGGGCGAGGCAAAGACCGGCAGCTTCTGGCGCTCGGCGAGCGCCACCGCGTCCTCCCAGGCGCCCGCTGCGTCGATGTCGGGACCGGCGACCATCACCGGGCTCGAGGCCGCTTCCAGGCGCCCCGCGAGGGCGGCGATCGCCTCGGGGCCCGCCCCGGCGCGCGCGTCGACCGTCCTCGCGGCGACCAGCTCGGCCTCTGCCCCATCCACCTCGGCGCTCCAGTCGTCCATCGGCACGGACACGAACGCCGGCCCGCGCGGCGGCGCCTGGGCCAGGTGGATGCCGCGCGCGAGGGCCTGCGGCACGTCCTGCGCGCGGGCGGCCTCGTAGCTCCACTTGACGAAGGGGTGGGGGACCCGCGCCGCGTCGCGGTTGGTGAGGTTGGCCTGCATCGTGATCTGCGCGCGCACCTGCTGGCCGGCCGTCACCAGCAGCGGCGACTTGTTGGCCTGGGCGTTGAAGATGGCGCCCATCGCGTTGCCGACGCCGGGGGCCGTGTGCAGGTTCACGTGCGTCACCTGGCCCGAGGCCTGGGCGTACCCGTCGGCCATGCCCACGACAGCCGCCTCCTGCAGCCCCAGCACGTAGCGGAAGTCGTCGGGGAACTCGGCGAGCATCGGCAGCTCGGTCGAGCCGGGGTTGCCGAACATCGTCGTCATCCCGTGCCTGCGGAACAGCTCGAATGAGGCCTCGCGCACGCTCGCCATCAAGCGGCAGCCTATTCGGCGCGCGAGCCGGGCCCGCGAATGCGGTGAGGCCGGCGCCCTAGCCCGAGCGGACCAGGGTCAGCCAGCGGCGCTTGAAGCCGCGGGACTCATACAGGCGCTGGGCGCCTTCGTTGCCCGGGATCAGGCCGACGAAGACCTCGTCGATCCCCAGTCGCTCGAGCTCGGCGTCCATCTCGTCCAGCAGGCGCCCGCCGATGCCCTCTCCCCTGCGCCCGTCGGCCACGACCAAGGTCATCAGCTCGGCGATCGTCTCGGGGATCACCCAGGCGTCGCGCTCGCTCGCGGGGCCCGGCGAGACCCTGACCATCGCGTAGCCGACCAGCTCGTCCCCGTCGCGGGCGAGCAGCGCAAACGAGCCGTCACCGGAGAGCCACTCGCGATAGCCGGCCGAGCGCAGATCCCAGGAGGACTCATCGTCGGTGAAGGTCCCGCTCTGGGGGCCGATCTCCTGATGGTGGTGGTGGAGCTGGAGCCAGAGCTCGCGCAGGGAGTCGACGTCGCCCGCGTCGCCGCGCTCGATCGTGATCGGCATGGAGCGCAGGCTAGCCGCCCGATGCTTCGCCGCAGGGAGGGCTAGGCCGGTGCCGCCGTGGGCGCTTCGGCGGTGTCGATGCGGCTGCGTGGATCGAGGCCGCTGAAGTCGACTGGGCCCGGCATCAGCACCTCGGGGCCGGGGATCTCGATCCCGACCGCCTTCATGCGGCGGTTCAGCGCCTGGTAGGCGAAGCCGTAGACCTGCGAGGAGTGGTGGTCGTATGACCAGTAGTCGCTCGGGTCGGTCTCCTGGGGCGGCACGAACACCTCGGCCGCCTGGGGAAGCAGCTCGCAGAGCTTGTCGACGATCACCTGCTTCATCTCCGGGCGCTCCTCGCAGACGTCGCGCAGGAAGCGGACGCCGAAGGCGATGTGGCGGTGCTCGTCCTGCTCGACCAGGCTGAAGCCCTTGCGGAACCCCGGGTAGAGGCCGTGGTCCTCGGTGTACTGGATGATCAGCCGCTGCCCTGGCATCGCCAGCACCCCCTCGGTGACCATGTGGTAGGTGACGATGCCCTCGACGAACAGCTTCAGGTCGTCGGGCTGGGCCTTGATCCGGTTGGCGATGTCGCGCAGCGAGTCGTCGAAAAGGAACTTCCACGGACCGATGTCGAGCAGGTTCTCCTCGATCTCGCGGATGCGGGAGCGCAGGTCGTCGGCCTCCAGGGCCATCACCTCGGCCATCCAGCGATCGAAGAAGACCGCGTGGCGCATCTCGTCCACTAGCTGGGTGGCGAGGAAGGCCTCGACCTCGCCGTTGGGGGCGGCGAGCAGGAAAGGGGCCAGGTCCGCGGTGACGCGCTCTTCGCCGACGTAGAAGCTGCCGAAGCTGAAGGCGGTCTCCTGCTGGGACTCGGTCGGCGTCTGCACCCAGTGCTCCTTGTCGACCGAGAAGTCGAGCTCGTGGGCGCGCCAGTTCTGCCGCTCCCAGAGCGCGTAGAGCTGCTCGTAGTCCATCAGGCCGCCCTTGGGCCTGCTCGGCTTGGACTCGGCCGGGTCACCGGCGTCTGAGCTGGCGCCGTTGCCGCCGCGGGTGGGCCTGGAGCCCCAGGCGGCGCGCTCGGCTTGGACGCGGCGCTGGCGCGCCTCGCGCTCGAGCTCTGGGCCGTCGAGCCCCTCGGCGCGGTCCATCCAGCGCCCCACCAGGGTCACCGGGGGGATCTCGCCATGCAGCTCGGTGAGGCCGAGACGGGCGGAGTCGGTGGGGTTGGACTCGCCGCTCAGCAGCTTCAGCCAGTCCTCGTAGCGAATCCGCACCAGCGACTGGGGCTCATCGTCAAGGCCGCGCTCGCAGCTGACGCTGCCGTCATCGACCACCAGGGTCCAGGTGCCGCCGCCCTCTCCGACGAGCTCGTAGCCGATCCGGAAGCTGTGCCCTCGGGTCCACTCGGGTTCGATCGCGTAAGGGAGCGCCCGGTAGAGCAGGTCGGCATCCACCGGCAGGCCGAGCTTGGCCAGCTCGCGCGGGCCCGCGTCCTGGCTCAGCCGCCGCAGCGCGAGCGCCTTGCGGCGCTTGCCCCGCACCCGCACGCGGCCGCGGAACATCGCCGGCAGCGGGTTGGCGCCGGCGGCGAGCAGCGCCAGCGTGCGGGCATCGGTCTCGATCGCGAAGGCGTCGCCGTTGAGCTCGCCGCCCGGCGTCACCTCGCTGACCTCGGCGTGGCCTCCGTTGGGGACGATGCGCCAGGCGCCGAGGTCGGAGAGCTCGAGGCGGTAGCTGAGGCCGTCGGGAAGGCTGGCGGCGGCCAGGGGCATCGACTGCAGCATCATCCGGGCGGCCAGCTCGGGCTCGGCCTCGGCCATGCGGCGCATCGCCTGCGTCGCGGTCCCCTCGGTCGCGGCTCCTCCGTTGCTCGCCATCCGGGTCCTCCTCCTCGCTCGGCCTCTCTGCGGCGATGATGCCAGAACGAGCGGCGATTTGGCCAGCCAGCCAAAGCCGGGACGCAACCGCCCTGAATAGAATGCCCCCGCCTTGCTTGGCCCCGAGACCGCCCACTCCCCGAACGCGGACGACCTCAACGCCCTGTACTGGGTGATGCTCGTCGTCGCGGGCCTGCTGATCATCGCCGTCAACGCGGCGCTGATCGGGCTGGTGATGCGCTTCCGCGCCGCGCGCGGCCGCGAGCCGCGCCGCCTTCGCAGCCGGCGCTCGGCCCAGCTGCTGATCGCGACCGGGCTGACCGCGCTCGCCGTCGTCATCTTCGGCGCGGGAGTGATCTACACCGACAGCGCCAGCGAGGTCGAGGCGTCCGGCGAGGAGGGGCTGCAGGCCTCGGCGCTGCGCACCGCGCAGCGCGACATCCAACTGCCGTCGGGCGGCGACACCGAGCCGCTGCAGATCAACGCCTCGGGCCAGCAATGGCTGTGGCGCTACGAGTACCCCGACGGGACCTTCTCCTACTACGAGCTGGTGGTTCCCGTCGACACGGCGGTGGTCGTCAACCTCGCCTCGACCGACGTCGTCCACCGCTGGTGGGTCCCGGGCCTGGGCGGAAAGTTCGACGCCGTCCCCGACCAGTCCAACGCAACCTGGTTCAAGGCCGACACAGAGGGCCTGTACTTCGGCTCCTCCTACCAGTTCTCCGGCGCGTCCTATGCGGCGATGCGGACCGAGGTGCGGGTGGTCAGCGTGCCCGAGTACCAGGCGTGGCTCGAGCAGCAGGCGGCCGACATCCAGGACGCGCAGGAGTTCGTCCAGGGTGAAATCGCGGCGAACAGCGTGCCGGGTGGCGGCATCGAGTCCGGCGGCCTGGACGAGGAGGGCGAGAGCATCGAGAGCAGCGCGCCGGGCGGCGGCGGAGGGTCCTCGCAATGAGCGCCGGGCCGATCTCGCCGCAGCGCCCCGAGCTGGTCACCGACGGGGTCCCCTCGGCGCGGCCGCGCTGGCTGGAGCTCGCCACCAGCACGGACCACAAGGACGTCGGCCGCATGATGATCGCGGCCGCGCTGGGCTTCCTGGCGCTGGCCGTTCTGGAGTTCCTGCTGATCCGCGCCCAGCTCGTGATCCCCGAGAACGCGCTGATCGAGCCGGTCACCTTCAACCGCCTGCTGTCGGTGATGGGCGCCTCGCTGGTCGTCCTCTTCATCCTGCCGCTGGCGCTCGGCCTCTTCGCCTATCTGGTGCCGCTTCAGATCGGGGCTCGCTCCCTCGCCTTCCCGAGGCTCGCCAACCTCAGCTTCTGGCTGTACGTGATCGGCGGCGCCGTGCTCTACGTGAGCTTCGTCTACACGCCGCCCGAGGCCGGATTCAACCCGCTGCCGCCGCTGTCCGACACGGCCTTCATCTCCAACAATGGCGTCGACGTCTGGATCACGGCTGTCGGCCTGAGCGCGCTGGGCTTCCTGCTGCTCGCCCTGAACCTGATCGTGACGATCCGCCGGCTGCGCGCGCCGGGCCTCGCCTGGCGGCGGCTTCCCCCCTTCACCTTCTCGGCCGCGGTCTCGAGCTGGGTCCTGGTGGTCGCGTGCCCGGCGATGATCGCGGCACTCACCATGCTGGAGATCGACCGCCACTTCAACGGCGTCTTCTTCGATCCCGGCCAGGGCGGCGCCCCCACCTACTGGCAGCACCTGAGCTGGATCTTCTTCACCGGCTGCTACCTGCTGATGGTGCTGCCGGCGGCGGGGGCGATCTCGGAGATCGTCGCCACCTTCTCGCGCAAGCCGCTGATCAACCGGCGCGCCGTCAACCTCTCGATGGCGGCGATCGGCGGACTCGGCCTGCTCGCCTGGATGCAGAACATGTACACCGCCTCGATCCCCGCCGGTTGGCTCTACTTCGCGATGGCGGCCGCGCTGCTGCTGCTGGTCCCGGTCGGGCTGCTGTTCGTGAACTGGCTGGGAACGATGGCTTCGGGCGCGATCGAGCTGCGAGCGCCGATGCTGTTCGCGATCGGCGCGATCTCGACGCTGTCATTCGGGCTCGCGGGCGAGCTCGTCCACTCCGTGATTCCCGTCAACTGGCTGCTGGCCGACACGCTGGACTCCAGCGCCAACACCGGCTACGTGCTGGTCGGGGGCCCCGTGCTGGGCGGGCTCGCCGCGCTCCACTACTGGTTCCCGAAGCTCACCGGGCGCTTCATGGGCGAGTCGCTGGGGAAGTTCTCGCTGGCGACGATCATCGTCGGAGCGCAACTGACCTTCATCCCGATGGCGATGGCGGGTTTGAACGGACAGCCGGTGGACGCCTTCAAGTTCTACGAGGAGAGCGTCTATGACGGCTCTGGCAGCGGCCTGGCGGTGGTCGTCGACACCTACCAGAGCCTCGACGCCCTGAACCTGCTGATCACGATCGGCGCCGTGGTGCTGGCCATCGGGATCGTGGCCTCGCTGGCGAACGCCGCGATCAGCGCCGGTAGCGGCAACAGGGCCGGGCCCGACCCCTGGCGCGGCGACACGCTGGAGTGGCTGGCCACCTCGCCGCCGCCCCCGCACAACTTCGACGTGGTCCCGGACGTGCGCAGCGACGAGCCGATGAGGGACGTGCGCGACGCCGTTGAGCGCCGCCGGGCGCCCGATCGGACCGCCAGGGCCGCGAGCGGCGAGCCGGTAGCCTGACTCGTCTATGTCAGGCCCCCGCGCCGGCGGCGGCGGGAGTGATCAGCTCCGCCGGTTTCGCCGCCTTGCAGACCTAACCGCGCTCGCGACCTTCGCCCTGATCGTGCTGGGCGGGGTCGTTCGGGTCAGCGAGTCCGGCCTGGGCTGTGGCCCTGGCGGCAGCGGCACCGAGGGCTGGCCGCTGTGCAACGGCTCTGCGGTCCCCTTCTTCAGCAACACCGAGGTCATCGTGGAGTTCTCGCACCGGGTCCTGGCCGCCGTGGTCACCGCCCTGATTGCGCTGCTCGCCTGGACCGCCTACAAGCATCTGCGCGAGCTGCGCTGGCCGCTGCGAGCCTCGGTCGCGGCGGGCGTGCTGGTCCTGGTGCAGGCGGCCCTGGGCGGGCTCACTGTCGAGAGGAGCCTGGCCGAGGAACTGGTCGCGGCCCACCTGGGGCTGGCGATGGTGCTGATCGGGCTCGTGCTCTGGATCTCCGTGCGCTCGCGCGCCGAGATCGCGGCGGGCGACGGCGCTGCGCCGGACGCGGGCCCTGCCCCACGCGCCCAGCCGGTCCGTGGCCTGAAGCCCTTTGCCGCCGGCGCGGCGGTGCTGCTGCTGTGCGCGATCGTCGCCGGCGGCTACGTCGCCGGGACCGAGGAGGAGGGGGTCAGCGGCAGCGAGCGCAACATCGCGGGCGCCCACATGGCCTGCGGCGAGGAGTTCCCCGGCTGCCTCAACCAGGGGGTCGCGCCCTTCGGCGAGAGCCGTCTCAGCGACATCCACCTGACCCACCGCGTGTTCGTCTATGCCGCGACGCTGGCGATCCTGCTGACCCTCGGCCTGGCGCTCTACCGCGGCTCGCGTTCGCGGCTGCTGGGCGCGGCGGGGCTGCTGCTGGCGGCCCAGGTTCTGCTGGGGGTGCTGAACGTGCTGCTCGAGGAGCACGCGGCGCTGATCCTCGCCCACCTGATCGTGGCGACGCTACTGTGGAGCACCGTCGTGCTGATCGCCTACACGCTCGCCTGGTCGCCGGCTCCGGCCGGCGCGCCCGCGGCCCGCTCGGCGCGTGGCTCGTCCTCGACCGCTGCCGTGGAGGCCTGACCGGTGGAGGCGAAGACCGGGCACATCGGCGGCGGCATCGCTGGGGGCAAGCGCCGCAACGGCTCGGGGGCGACCCCGGCCTCGCGCGCGGGGGCCCCCTCCCCGACGATGCCCGCCTCGCGCGCGTCGCAGGGCTCGCGGGGCGCCATGGACGTCGTCCGCGACTACATCACGCTCACCAAGCCGCGCATCATCTCGCTGCTGCTGCTGACCACGGTGGCGACGATGTTCGTCGCCGACCCGTCCGGCCCGGCGCTGTCGACGATCCTGTGGACGATGCTCGGCGGCTACCTCGCCGCTGGAGGCGCCGGCGCCATCAACCACTACCTCGAACGCGAGTCGGACGCTCGCATGGCGCGGACCAGCGGCCGGCCCATCGCCAGCGGCAGGATCGACCCCGCGCACGGCCTTGCCTTCGGGATCGCGCTCGGCGCGCTCGCGACCGCTCAGCTCGGCCTGACGGTCAACACGCTGGCCGCGGTGCTCGCCGCGGGCGGCCTGCTCGGCTACATCTTCCTCTACACGCTGTGGCTGAAGCCGCGCACGCCTCTCAACATCGTGCTCGGCGGCGCCGCCGGCGCGATGCCGCCGCTGGTCGGGTGGGCGGCGGCGACCGGCGCGCTCGAGGCCCAGGCCCTGTGGCCCTTCGCGGTCGTCTTCTTCTGGACCCCGCCCCACTTCTGGGCGCTGTCTCTGCTGATCGCCGACGACTACGCGCGCACCGGCGTGCCGATGCTGCCGGTGGTCCGCGGCGAGGGGGCCACGCGGCGCCAGATCCTCGGTTACTCGGTGCTGCTGGTGGCGATCACGGTCGGCCCGGTCCTGACCGGCCTCTTCGGCGCGATCTACCTGGCGGTCGCGCTGGTGCTGGGCGCCGCGTTCATCGCGATGGCTGCCTCGCTCGCCCGCCACCCGTCCCGTCCCTCGGCCCGCCGCCTCTATCTCAGCTCGCTCGCCTACCTGGCGATCCTGTTCGTGGCGATGGCCGTCGACAGGGTTCTTCAATAGGCTTCCCGCCGTGGACCGCGAACGCGCCAGGGGCAACCTCGGGGCAGGCCTGCTGACCGGGACGATCGCGCTGTTCGTGTTCGGCTTGGCCTTCTACGTGACCGTCCTCTACCTCGCGTGAGCCAGCCTCCCCAGCCCACGGAGCTGATCTACCAGAGCGCTCCCTCGGCGCGCCCGGCCCTGTTCGCCGTCGGCCTCGCCGCCGTCGTCATCGGGCTCTTCGCCTGGTGGCCCTACGCCGTGATCGGCGGCCTCGTCGCCCTGATCGCGCTGGCCGGCTGGCTGCGCGCCAACCGGCGCGAGATCGCGGCGATGCCGAACCGCCAGCACACGGACACAGCGCCGATTCCCCTCTCCGGCCGCGAGTAGCGGGCGGAGACCCTACGGGGGGTTGATCGAGCTGGTCGCGCCGACGCGCGTCCAGACCCGGACGATGTCTCGCATCGAGAGCACGCCGACCAACTCGCCGCGGTCCACCACGACCAGGTGGCGGATGCCCAGCTTCACCATCTCCTCGGCCGCCCGCTCGAGGCTCCAATCGGGCGGTGCGGAGATGGTGCTGTCGCTCATGTGATCGGCGACGGTGGCCTCGTCCGGGTCGATGCCGGTGCCGATCGCGTTGAGCACGTCGCGCTCGGTGATGATCCTCGGCGCCGGCGACAGCTCGTCGAAGACCAGCGCGGCACCGGTCCCCTTTTCGGTCATCTTGGCGGCAGCCTCGCGAAGCGTGTGGTCCGGCCCCACGGCCAGGATCACGCTCGACATGCCCTCGCGAACCTCCATCGGTTTCCCTCGGCTCTCCGCTTCCGGGTGATAGTGCCTTTCGGCGCAAGCTTATCCGACGCCCGTCGCGGGACGGCGGGAATGGCGCCCCGCCACCGATTGGGACGGGCGAGACGGCATATAGGATTCCCGTCCGATGCGGCTCCCCTCCAGACGGCAGGCGAAGCTCCTCGTGGGCGCCGGCGCGGCCCTGGCCGCGCTCGCCGCGCTGACCGGCTGCGACCTGCAGGAGAGCGCCGACACCGAGCGCGGCGAGCAGCTGTTCACGCAGAAGTGCGGCAGCTGTCACGCCCTGACCGCTGCCGGCACCAACGCCGACGTCGGGCCCAACCTGGACCTGGCGTTCGAGGCAGCCCGCGCCTCGGGCATGGACCAGGACACGATCGAGGGCGTCGTCCAGTCCCAGATCGCGAACCCCCGCCCCGCCAGCCCCGAGGACGTCGAGGTCTACATGCCCGCCCAACCTGGTCGAGGGCGAGGACGCCGAGGACGTCGCGTCCTACGTCGCCAGCGTCGCCGGCGTGCCGGGCATCGAGCCGCCCGAGTTCATCGCCCCCGAGTTCTTCGCCACCAACTGCGGCGGCTGCCACACGCTGAGCGAAGCCGGGACCACGGGCACGATCGGCCCCAACCTCGACGACGTCCTCCCAGGCCAGAGCCCGATGCAGGTCTCAGAGTCGATCACCGATCCCGAGGCCCAGATCTCGTCCGGCTTCGACCCCGGCGTGATGCCCGCCAACTACGAGGACACCCTGACCCCCGAGCAGCTCCAGCAACTGGTCCGCTACCTGCTCGACTCAGCCGGCGGCGGAGGCCAGTAACGCCCGCCCCCGCCCCGCCGAGCCGAGATCACCAAAACGCTCAGGACGGCCTGATTCGCCGGGCGGGGGCTACTGCCCGGGCGGACCCTCGCTCCTCGGTCCGGCTTCTTGGTGGGGGTCTGAGCCCTCGCGACGCCAGGTCTGCAGCAGGCCCCAGGCTCTCCACGCGCCGATGGCGAGCAGCAGCGCCGCGATCACGACCCCGGCCAGCCCGCCGATCAGGACAGCGGCGGCGACCACGAGGGCGCCTGCCGCGACGAACATGATCAGCACGCGAAAGGCGTCGGCCTCGCTGCGGAAGGGGTTTCGGGGCGGGCGGTCGGGCTCCACGCGGCGATTCTGCCAGCCGGGCCGTGCGAGGCGCACGACGCTCAGGTGAGGATGGACGCGCTCTCTGCGACCCGCGCCCCGGGTTGTTGCGCCAGGCAGTTCGTGTAAGGCTGCCGTCGCTCGTGGCCAATGACGGCCCGGGTGAAGCGAGAAAGGTGAGCACATGAGGAAGAGGATCAAGTCCGCACTGCCGTCGCCGGCGATGGCGCTGGCATTCGTGGCGTTGCTCGTCGCGCTCGGAGGCACGGCGACTGCGCTGGACGGCAAGAACAAGGTCGACAACAACGACCTGAAGAAGAACACGGTCGATTCGGCCAACATCGTCAAGAACCAGGTCAAGGCCGAAGACGTCGATGAAGCCTCGCTGAACGAGGTTCCGCTCCGCGGCGAATGGGGCGCATGGCTATGCCCGGATCAACCAGAACGGCGTGGTGCTGACGTCGCCTCTGTCGCGCTGAACATCGCCTCGGCGAACGTGACCAACCCCGCGGATGGCGTCTACTGCATCAACGGTCTCACGTTCACCCCGAAAACGGTCCTCATCACCGGGGACGCCGAGAACACGCAACGCACAGGACAACTTCTTCATCGCGTCGGTCAACACCAACAACGGGGCGTGTGCTGGTGTGGAGCAGGTCTCGATCGAGAGCCGGGACGACGATCCCGCAGCGGGCGCGGCCCTGCAGGACGCCCAGTTCTACATCGTCATGTCCTGAGTCCCCTTCAGAGAATCGCTTGTGGAGACCGGGGGCTTCGGCCCCCGGTTTCGTTCCGGTCGGCGGCCGGAGCTAGAGGACGTGGACTCGAGGTGCAAGACGATGATCCACATCGTCGCATGATCACGGTAGTCGGCAGAGCTAGAAAGTCGCCAGCACGACCACGGCGACCGCGAACACCACTGAGGCGCACGAGAGCGCCCCGATCTTGATTATCCAGAGCGAGCTGATCCCGGCGATCCCGAAGAGGAAGAGCGAGGTCGCGAGGATCACCTCGGCGAGGGTGTAGCTGGTCGCCCTTTCCTGGTGATCCTCGGCGTCGTGTTCCGCCTGCTCGGCCAGTGCCTCGAGCTTTTTGCCCCGCGGCGAGGTGATCCCGGCACCCACGGCGGAGACGAGGTAGGAGGTCGCGGCGTGGTAGTCCTTCGTCGCCTTGTGGTCCTCTTGCTCGTTGCGGTACACGGCGGCGGCGGTGACGATGGCCGCGAGCCCGAGCGCGACCGCGATCAGGATCTGGATTCGCGTTTCCCAGGGGCGGGAGGAAGCGTCGCTTGGATCGGACGTCGGTTGCTCTGGTTGTGGATACCGCCGTGCCATCGCGATCTCCTGATGGTGCGGCCCGCAGAAAAGTTGCAAGACAAGCCGTTGGGCCGCGCCGAGATGGACCGTAGCGCCCTTACCGTGGAGCTGCTGGGGCCCGCCGATCCCCCCGGCAAATTAGGCACCCAGTAGCGACCGGCCTACTTTCGAAACGCTCCCGCGCAGGTGCAGCGGTTCTAGAGCACGTAGACCGAGGTGAAGACGATGATCCACATCACGTCGACGAAGTGCCAGTAGATGCCGGGCACCTCGACGCCCAGGTGGTCCTTGGCGGCGGGGCCGTAGTGGCCGCGGAAGGCGCGGGTGGCGGCGATCGCGAGCAGGGTGAGGCCGACGAAGACGTGGGCGCCGTGAAGGCCGGTGAGGCCGTAGAAGATCGTGCCGAAGGCGCCGTCGCGGGCGCTGAAGCCGATGTGGATGTACTCGTTCATCTGGATGAAGAGGAAGGTCGCGCCCAGCAGGAAGGTCGTGACCAGCCCCATCTGCATGCCGCGCCGGTTGCCGGCGCGGATCGACTCGAGCGCCCAGTGCATCGTGAAGCTGGAGCTGACCAGGATCAGCGTGTTGACGAACGCGACCGAGACCGGCAGCTCGAACTCGGCCGGCGGCCAGGGCCCCTCGTTGGCGACGACGCGGAGGAAGAAGTAGGAGGCGAAGAACGCCCCGAACAGCATCGCCTCGGTGATGATGAAGAGCAGGATCCCGAGGGTCTGCCGGTCGATCCGCGAGCTCTGGTGGGCCTCGGGCGGGCCGTGGTGCTCATGCGCGTGATCGTCGGCGCGGTGGCCGCCCGCCGCTACTGAGGCCGATTCCATCAGGCGCTTCCTTCCGTTGCTCCAGCAGCAGCCGCGGCGGCCTGGGGCTTCGGCTCATCGGGCCCCGCGCTCGACTCGACGTGCTCGACCGGCTTGTCGGTGATCTCCTTGACGCGGTCGATCAGGCCCTCCTCGAGCCACTTCGACTGCTCGCCCTTCAGGGTCGAGATCAGGATCTCGTCGATGCGGTAGTGCTCGATCGCGTTCTGGATCGCGTGGAAGGGGTCGGGGCTCATCGGCTGGCCGGTGGCATCGACGTCGTCGCGGTAGAGCTCGGCGAGGGTGGCTGCCAGATTGGCGCAGACCTGCTCGCGCTCGACGTCCCCCGACTTGGGGCAGATGAACGTGTAGCGGTGGGGCTTGTCGGCGGCGCGCTCCTTCAGCCGCTTCAGCAGGTCGGGGCTGTTGACCGTCTTGGTGCCCACCACCAGCACGTGGGTCAGGTCCCAGCGCACGGCGTCGTCGTCGACGCGGACCGGAATGTGCTCGACGCGGGCGCCGAGGTTGTCCTTGGCCCACTCGACCAGATCGCGGCGCATCCACCCGAAGCGGGTGTCGTAGAGCGCCGAGAGCAGCACGTAGTCGGGTTTGGTCGCCCGCCCGGCGTCATCCAGCGCCAGCGAGGGGTCGGGGTCCATCACCGCGCCCTCGGCCTCGATCCCGAACTCGGCCAGCACCGCCTGGGTCACGTCCACCCGGCTCTGGGCCGCGTCGCGGGTCTCGTCGCTGTCGACAAGCTGGCCCACCGCGGGCTGGTTCTGTGGGGCGACCACCCCGAAGTACGTGGCCCCGGCATCGGCGAGCTCCCGCGCCGCCGTCACCAGCTTGCGCCCGCCGGCGACCTCGTTCAGGAAGATCAGCACCCGGTCCACGTCCTCGCGCGAGGGCGGCGGGTCGGGGTCGCCCTGGCCGCTCGGCTCGGGCGCAGCGACGACCTCGGACTCGTGCTCGGCGGGGGTGCCGAGGTCGGTGCTCCCCTCGCCGGAGGGACCGGGCTCGGGGGACTTCTCGTCCTCGCCCGGCACGTCGACGGCGTCCTGGAGCTTCTCGTCGGCCTTCTCGGCCGGGTCATCCGCCTTGTCGGTCGGCTCGTCAGCCATCACGTCGGGGCTCCGATCCCGGCCTCGGTGCGCTCGGGCTTCTTCACCTCGGCCTCCTCGCCGGCCATGATCGCGTGGCGGGCGCCGGGCACGCCGAACTCATAGGGGCCGCCGACCACGCGCGGGATCTCGTCGAAGTTGAAGATCGGGGGCGGCGAGCTGACCTGCCACTCGATCGTCTTCGCCCGCCAGGGGTTCGGGCCGGCCTTGGGCCCGTAGCGCCAGCTGACGATCATGTTGTAGAGGAAGACCAGCTGCGCGGCACCGAGCAGGAACGACGAGACCGAGATGATCAGGTTCCAGTCCCCGAACTCGGCGGCGTAGTCGGCGACGCGGCGCGGCATGCCCTCCATCCCGATCCAGTGCATCGGCACGAAGGTGCCGAGCATGCCGGCGAGCGTGAGGTAGAAGTGCACCCGTCCCAGCCGCTCGTCGTACATGCGGCCGGTCATCTTCGGGAACCAGTGGTAGATGCCGGCGAAGATCGTGAACACCGAGCCGCCGAAGAGCACGAAGTGGATGTGCGCGACGACGAAGTAGGTGTCGCTGACGTGGATGTCGATCGGGATCATCCCCAGCATCACCCCGGAGATGCCGCCGATGGTGAAGGTGACGATGAAGCCGAGCGCGAACAGCATCGCGGTCGATCTCAGGTGCAGCACCGATTGGAACAGGGTCCCGAGCCAGGAGAAGATCTTGATCCCCGTCGGGACGGCGATCAGCAGCGTCGTGATCATCATCGGCACCCGCAGCCACTCGAACATGCCGGCGACGAACATGTGGTGCGCCCAGACGGTGTAGCTGAGGATCACGATCCCGATCAGCGCCAGGGCCATCAGGCGGTAGCCGAAGATGGGCTTGCGGGCGTGGGTGGCGATCACCTCGCTGACGATCCCGAAGCCCGGCAGCATCATGATGTAGACGGCCGGGTGGGAGTAGAACCAGAAGATGTGCTGGTAGCTGACGACGTCGCCGCCGAAGGCCGCCTGGAAGAAGTTCGTGTGCAGGGCCCGGTCGAACAGGACCATGAACTGCACGCCGGCGATGAACGGCGTGGCGGCGACCACCAGCAGCGAGGTCGAGAGGTTCGCCCAGACGAGCAGGGGCAGGCGCCAGAACGTCATTCCCGGCGCACGCATGGTGATGATCGTGACCAGGAAGTTGAGCGCCGTCGCGATCGACGAGGCGCCGGCGAACTGCACGCCTAAGTTGAAGAAGCTCTGGCCCAATGGGGCGCCCGTGGAGAGCGGCGCGTAGCCGGTCCAGCCGGCGTCGAAGGCGCCGCCGGGGACGAAGTAGCTGGCGATGAAGAGCAGGCCGGCGATCGGCAGCAGCCAGAACGAGAGGGCGTTGAGGCGCGGGAACGCCATGTCCGGCGCCCCGATCATCAGCGGCAGCACGTAGTTGGCGATCCCGGCGAAGACCGGGATCACGAACACGAAGATCATCAGCGCCGCATGGGTGGAGAAGAGCCCGTTGAAGACGCCGGGGTCGACGATCTGGGTCCCGGGCTGGGCCAGCTCGGCCCGCATCAGCATCGCCAGGAAGCCACCGAAGAAAAAGAAGAAGAAGGTGGTGACGATGTACTGGATCCCGATCACCTTGTGATCGGTGTTGACCTTGAAGTAGTCCTGCCAGCGGGTCGCGCCGTGGTCGGCGTGGTCGTCGGGGACGGTCGGGGCGCCGGAGGCCCAGCGGAACCAGTAGTCGAAGACGCCGAGCCCGATCAGGAAGCCCAGCGGGCCCGTGATCGCCGGCACGACGATGTGCGGGTAGCCCGTCGGCTCGGTCTGGAACAGGTCAAGGCCCGAGATCGCGCGCAGGGCGACCACGAGCCCGAACCCGAAGGCCGAGCCGATCACGAAGTAGAGGCCGGCGCGCCACCAGCCGGGCCGCGTCAGCGCCGCGGTCATCTGTCCGCCCCGTTCATCTCGCCCATTATCCCAGTGGCCGTCACGCGAATGACCCTCATCGTCACGACTCCGGCGAGCCCGAGGGCTCGGGCTGCTCGGGCGGGATCGGGGGCTGCTTGGCGATCCAGGCGTCGAACTTCTCCTGGGTCTCGACGATCACCGGAGCCCGCATCGTCGCGTGACCCAGGCCGCAGAGCTCGGTGCAGATGAGGCTGAAGGTCCCCTCGCGATCCGGGGTGACCACGAAGTCGTCGTCGATGCCCGAGCCCGGGGCGCCGGGGACGGCGTCGCGCTTGAGCCTCCACTCGGGGACCCAGAAGGAGTGGAGCACGTCCAGCGCCCGCATTTCGACGGCGATCTGCTGGTCGACGACCACGTGTAGCTCGTCGGACTCGACGCCCTGATCGGGGTATTCGAAGCTCCAGGCGAACTGCTGGCCGGTGACCGTGACCGGCATCGCGTCCGCGGCCTCGGCCTCGATGTCGTCCAGCACGATCCACGAGTAGGCGGCGAGGCAGGCGACGATCACGGTCGGGATCACGGTCCAGGCGATCTCGACCCGGGTGTTGCCGTGGATCGGCTCGCCGTCGGATTCGTCGCCCGGCCTGGCCCGCCACTTGTAGATGCAGTAGCCGAGCATCGTCATCACGATCGCGAACACGAACGAGGAGAGCACGATCGCGACGTCGAGCAGGCGGTCGATGTCGTCGGCGGCCGTCGAGGCCTGCTCGCCGTTCCAGTCGGGGATCAGCATGATCACCGAGGTGACCGCGGTCAGGACGAGCACTATCGCGACGAGCCGTAGTAGCGGGACGCCATACATCGCGCCGGGATTCTATTCATCGGGCGGCGGCGGGCCTGCGGCGCCTTGAGGCGTCAGTCACTAGGGACCCGCGGCAGCGAGTCGAGCTGTCCCCGCGATGCAGCGATGACGCCCTCGGCCACCCGCTCCCAGCTCCAGAGCCGGTCGACCTGCGCGGCCAATGCCTCCCCCACCCGCTCGCGCTCGGCGTCCGAGCAGCGCCAGCCAGCCGTTGACGCGCTCTGCGATCGCCTCGGCTGCGGCGCGGCGCGCCTCGCCCGCCTCGCCCGGCGCGTCGGCCTCGACGCCCGCCTCGCCGACGTCGAAGGAGAGCAGTCCGGCGTGCTCGGGGACGGCCTCGGCGAGCTCCCTCGAGACCTCCCGCATGCCGGAGTGATCGGCCGACACCGGCGGCACCCCGCAGGCAGCCGCCTCGGCGGCCACCATGCCGAACGCCTCGGGGAACACCGACGGCATCACCAGCGCCTGCGCGGCGGGCATCACCTCGGCGACCTCCGGATGCTCCAGCCGCCCGCTGATCGAGATCGAGTCCGCAACCGGCCCCTCCGAGCCCGGCGACCTGAGACTCCAGCTCGGACCTCAGATCCCCGAAGCCGGCCAGCAACAGGGTCGCCTCGGGATGCTCGCGCCTCACCGCCGGCCAGGCCTCGACCAGCAGGTCCACGCCCTTGTTGCGCAACAGCTTGCCGACGAAGAGGACGCGGGGAGACCCCTGGGCCCACGCCCGCAGCGCGCTCGCCGCGGCGGGCCCGTCGCGCCCGAAGCTCTGGTCCGGGGGCTCGTCCGCGATTCGGTCGGCCAGCCCGACCACCCTGGGCACGGCCTCCGACTCCGGCGCCGGACGAAACTCCCGGGTGTCCACGCCGGGGGGACCGAGCCGGGTCCGGTCGGGGAGGCCCGGGTCGCCGACGGTCTTCCACAGGTCCTCCGCGGTGTAGCGGGACCCCACCAGCAGCCCAGAAGCGGCGTCGGTGCCCTCGCGGGCGTAGGGAACGAAGCGGTCCGGATGCGGCCGCACCGTGTAGGAGAGATCGGAGCCGTGCACCTTGGCCGCGAACTCCAGGCCGGCCCGGGCCAGGACCACCGGGCCCATGATCAGGTGGTTGGCGAGGGCGGCATCGGGCTCGCCGAATCCCCCCACCACCCCGCGGACGGCCCCCACGTTTGCGTCGAGGTAGCGGTCGAGCTCGGCTTCGCTCAGCTCGGGGAACGTCTTCACCTCGAAGCCCTCGTAGCGGTCGGCGACGTAGACGGGCAGCAGGCCGCCGATGTCGGGTACGTGGACGGTGACCGCGCCGGGGCCCGTCCCGCCCACCCACTCCAGCTCTGCGGCACGGCGGTCCTGGCAGAGCAGGTGGACCTCGTGCCCCAGCCGCGCCAGCGCCTGAGCGAGGCTGGCGTTGTAGACGTTCGATCCGGTCCCGCGCAGCAGGTAGCCGTGGAAGATCAGGACGCGCACGGACGAACCGTATTCGCGAGGGTCGCGGTTGTTATCTTCCGCGCCGATGCAGAACCCGAAGCAGACCTACAGGCTCAGGGCCCCGGCCTCGGGCCGCGAGGCGATCGCCGAGGCCAGCGGTGACGGCACCTACGTCGACCGCGAGAGCGGCGAGGAGATGAAGGTCGTCTCCCGCACCCTGCCCTTGGCGCCCTCGGAATCGGCGCTGCTTCGCACCCCCGAGAACCTGCGCGCCTGTCGCCGATGCGACCAGCTGATCGGCCTCGACGTCAGCGACTGCCCGTACTGCGGCCTTCGCCAGTCGGCTCTCGACGGGGATTCGTGAGCCGAGCGGCCCGGGCCAAAGCCCTGTTGCCGGCGCTCGCCATCCTGGCCCTCGGGGCGCTGGCAATCGCCGGCTGCGGCGATGACGATGATCCCGAGATCACGGTCCCGACGATCACCGTCGAGCAGCCGGCGACCGAAACGGCCCCCACCGAGACCACGCCGACCGAGACGACGCCCACCAAGCCGCAGACGGGCGGCACCGGCACGGGTGGCGGCGGCAATTTCGACCCGAACCAGGAGGACTCGGCCACGAACGACAAGCCGCCGGAGCCCGGATCGCCCGAGGAGGCCTTTGAGCAGGCCTGCAAGGAGAACCCGGCAGCGTGTAGCTGAGGGGCCGGCGACCCGGCCGGGGCCTAATCGCCCGCCAGGAACGTCGCCGAGTACAGCAGCCGCGCGCGATCGTAGTCGCAGCCGTATGGACGCTGGGTGCCCTTCTTGGTCTGGGGGGCGCCGGCGTCGACGTTGGCGAAGCCCTCGTCGGTGGTGCAGCCGCCGCGCTTCTGCGTGGAACGGCGGCTGGCGGTCCAGCCGCTGGCGGCACCCTGGCCCACGGCGAACGCGGGTGCCCAGCTCTTGATCGTCAGCGCCACGATCTCGCCCTGGCGGATCGCCAGCGGCCTGTCGAGGCTGAAGGTGGTGGTGCTGCCGAAGAAGGGGCCGAGCTCCTCGGCGGGGCTCTGCCGCAACAGCTTGTAGCGCGGCGGGCTGCTGGTCCCCGGGACCTGGCGCAGGATCCCGATCCTGGCCTTGGAGGGACCGAACTCATCGTTGAACTCGCGGCGGTCGGCCTTGCGCGGCTTGCCCAGCTTCAGCGACCAGGCGAGGATCTCGCCGTCCTCGGGCGCGGCGAACGGGTTCTGCATCTTGCCGATGGAGGTCTGGAAGCCGGTCACGCGCGCCTCGACCAGGCAGTCGTCGGGACAGCTGGCCTTGGCCGGCTTGGCCGCCCCCAGGATCGTGGTCGGCGCGGCGCCGGCCGAGGCCGAGCCGGCCGCTACGGCCAGCGCGCACGCGAGCGCGGCGACGAGCAGCTTCTTGTTGGCGCGGCGAGCCACGATCACGGCTGCGCGACCACCGTCGCCGAGTAGAGGAGGCGGGCCGTCTTGTAGACGCAGCCATAGGTGCGATCGGAGCCGAGGCCCTGCTGGGCCCTGCCCGCCTGGATGTCGGCGGCCTTGTTGCAGTTGTTGCGCTTGCGGCTCGCCTGCCAGGCCGTGTTGCCGCCCAGCCCGACCGCGAAAGCGGGCGCCCAGGTGGGCACCGTCAGCGCCACGATCTGGCCCTGCTTCACCGTCAGGGGATGCTGCAGCGCGAACGTGGTGGTGGTCCCGAAGAAGGGAGCCAGCTCCTCGATCGGGGTCTGCGACTTGAGCTTGTAGACCTGTTTGCCCTTCTTGATCTGCTTCTGGATGGGCTTCAGCACGGAGAGCCGCGCCTGCGCGCTGCCATCGAAGAAGTCCTCAAAGAACTCGACCTGCTTGGTGCTGGGCCGCGAGAGCTTGATCGACCAGGCGACGATCTTGCCCGTGAAGGGCGCGGCGAATGGGCTCTTCAGCCTGCCGATCGTGTTCTGGAAGCCCGTGGTCTTGCCGATCGCCTGACAGGAATCCGGGCACGAGGGCGTCGCCGGCGCGGCGGCGCCGAGCACGATCGTCTTCGGGGCCGCCCCGGCTTCGCCGATGCCGCCGGCGAGCAGGACGGCAGCGGCCAGCGCGCCCGCTGCGAGCAGAGCGGCGCGGCGACGCGGGCGTGCGTGTGCGTAGGCGTCCTGGCCCATGAGAATCATTGAACACTCTCCCGCGCCGATGGTTGCGATTTCGCTACCGAAAAGCCCTCAGGGGAGATCGCTCACAGTGCGCGGGCAGGCGTGCGGCGCTGGGTAGTGTTGTCGCGTGGCAGCGATCGAGACGCATCAGCTCGCGCGCGAGTTCGAGGGCGGGATCAAGGCCGTCGACGGCGTGGACCTGGAGGTCGCCGACGGCGAGATCTACGGCTTCCTGGGCCCGAACGGCGCCGGCAAGACGACGACGGTCCGGATGCTGACGACCCTGCTGCAGCCGACCGGCGGCTGGGCGACGGTCGCCGGCTTCAACGTCGCCGAGGACCCCGGCGCCGTGCGCCGCAAGATCGGGGTGGCCCTGCAAGAGGCCGCGCTGGACCCGCTGATGACCGGTCGCGAGCTGATCCACTTGCAGGCCACGCTGCACGGGCTGACGCGTGACCGCGGGCGCGAGCTCGGCGACTCGCTGCTGCACAGGGTCGGGCTGGCCCAGGCCGCTGACCGGCGCGTGGGCACCTACTCGGGTGGCATGCGCCGCCGCCTGGACCTGGCCGCCGCCCTGGTGCACGAGCCCACCGTCCTCTTCCTGGACGAGCCGACGACCGGGCTCGATCCGGTCAGCCGCCAGGCGATCTGGGAAGAGGTCTCGAAGCTGAATGACGAGGGCACAACCGTCTTCCTCACCACCCAGTACCTGGAGGAGGCCGACAAGCTCGCGGACCGGGTGGGGATCATCGCCAGGGGCAAGCTCGTCGCGGAGGGCACGCCCGAGGCGCTCAAGGCCCAGGTCGGCAGGCCCCATCTCGAGCTCTCGCTCGTGGACCAAGCTGGCAGCGAAACCGATTGCGAGCAGGTCCTGGCGCGCTTCGGCAAGCCCCTTCCCGCCAAGGACGGCAAGCTGCTGGTCGAGCTCGAGCACGGCACCTCGGAGGTCGGCCCGATCGTCGTCGCCTTGGACGAAGCCGGGCTCGCGGTCGAGTCGCTCGATCTGGTGCAGCCGACCCTGGACGACGTCTTCGTCGCCAAGACCGGCGAGCACCTCGAGGGCGAGGATGAGGGCGCAGAGGGCGGCGAGCCGGAGGTCGCGCAGATATGAGGTCAAGGGGTTGACGCGACGCCTGGCGACGAACGCGCGCGTGGTCGCCGCGCTCGGAACCCGCTCGGTCCGCCAGACGCTGCGCCGGCCGCAGCTCGCGGCGCCGCTGCTGGTGTTCCCCACGCTGCTGCTGGCGATCCAGGTCGGCGGCGCCGGGGGCGCGGTGAACCTGCCGGGCTTCCCCGACGTCAACGGGTTCCTCGACTTCATGCTGGCGGGGGCGATGGTGCAGTCGGTGCTGCTGGCCGGCAACTCCGGCGGCATCGCGCTGGCGCTGGACATCGAGATGGGCTTCACCGACCGTCTCTTCGCCGCCCCCATCAGCCGTTACGCGATCGTGCTGGGCCGGCTGGCCGGCACCACCGTGCTGGGCTGCTTCACCGCCGTCTGGTTCATGGCCATCGGGCTGATCTTCGGAGCCACGATCGAGGAGGGCCTTCTGGGAGCTCTCTGGATCGTGGTGCTGGTTTCGGCCGCGGCGCTGGCCTTCGGCTCGATCGGCGCCGCGATCGCGCTGCGGACCAGCAGCGCCAGCGTCGTGCAGGGGCTGTTTCCCCTGGTGTTCGTGATCCTGTTTCTCTCAAGCGCCTTCTTCCCGGCCAACCTGATGCTCGAACCGGCCTCCTCGGTCGCCGACTACAACCCGCTCAGCTTCATCGTCGAGGGCCTGCGGGCGCCGATCGTCGCCAGCTTCGACGGCGGCGACGAGCTGCTGGCTGTCGCCTCCGTGCTCGGGGTGATGGCCTTCGGCTTCTGGCTCTGCGCGCTGGCGCTGCGGGGACGGGTGATTCGCGGTGCGTGAGGCGGGGGCGTGAGCGCCGCGCAGAGCAGAGCGACCGTGGCCGCGCTGGTCCGCCGCGCGATGAACGAGCTGACGCGCGTGCCCGGCGCCGCGATCCCGGGCGTGCTGGCGCCGACCATCTTCTTCCTGGGGCTGACCAGCGTGTTCGGCAGCCTGACGCTGCTGCCGGGCTTCGATACCCAGAGCTACCAGAGCTTCCTGATCCCGGTGAGCCTGCTGCAGGGGGCCGCCTTCACGGGCGCGGCGACGGGCGTCAACCTGGCGCGCGACATCGAGCAGGGCTGGTTCGACCGGCTGCTGGCCTCCCCCGTCCCGCGCCCGGTCCTGCTGGCTGGGCTGGTGGCCTCGGCGAGCCTGAGGGCGCTGATCCCCGCCACCTTCCTGCTGATAGTCGCCCTCGCCGTCGGCGCGAGCTGGCCGGGCCTGCTGGGGCTGCTGATCGCGCTGGTGCTGGTGATGGGCATGGGCGTCGTCGCCGCGACCTGGGGGACGTCGCTGGCAATGCGCTTCAAGTCGCAGTCGGCGGCGCCCCTGATGCAGGCCGGGATGTTCCTGGCCGTGCTGCTGACCACGGCTTACGCACCGCTGGAGCTGCTGCAGGGATGGCTGCAGGACGTCGCCCGGCTGAACCCCGTCACCCAGGTCGTCGAGGCGGCCCGCCAGGGCTTCGTCGGGGAGGTGACCTGGGCCGACACTTGGCCGGGTCTGCTGGCCCTCGCCGGCCTCGCCGCGATCCTCACCTACTTCGCGCTGCGCAACATGCGCAAGATGACCGAGTGACGCGGCCCGAGGGGGCGGCCCCGGACGCGAAGCGGAGGAGCCGCCCTGATGGGCGGCCGCCCATGGCTGCGGACGCGCTCGAGATCGCCGAGCGGACTCTGCGGGCAAGCTGGACCGAGGGCGAGCGGGACGGGGTCCCCTACGCCTACGCGCCGCCCAGCCCCAGCCACTACTACTGGCAGTGGTACTGGGACTCGTGCTTTCACGCGATCGTCTGGCGCCGGTTCCAAGCCGAGCGCTCGCGGCTGGAGCTGGAGTCGCTGCTCAACGGCGGCAGCGAGGACGGCTTCATCGGGCACACGATCTTCTGGGACCGCTCCGTGGACATGCGGCGCCGCTGGACCTACAACATCAGCGGGCGTCGGGCGCGCAACACCTCGACGATCCAGCCGCCGCTGCTGGCGTGGGCGTGGCGGATCGCGGTCGGCGATCCCGCCGAGGACCCGCGGATCGCCGCCCACCACCGCTGGCTGGAGCGGAACCGCGACCTCGACGGCGACGGGCTGCTGTGGATCGTGCAGCCCGACGAGTCCGGCCTCGACTCCTCGCCCAAGTTCGACCCGGTTTGGGGCCGGCGAGCGCACGCCCACCTCGGCTTCATCGCCCTGATCCAGCGCAACCGCCGCCGCGAGTGGAACGCGAGGTGGATCCTCGATGACGGCGGGCCGCTGCTGTGCGAGGTCGTGGTCAACGTGCTCTGGGGGCTGGCCCGGCTCGCGGCCGGGGAGCCCTCGATCACCCCGGCCCTGATCGATCGCTGCTGGGACGAGCGGCGAGGGCTCTTCCTCGATGTCGCCCGCGGCGGCATCGCGCGCGAGGGCGAGACCGACCCGGTCGGCGGCGACCACCGGGTCCGGACCTCGACCTGGTCGGCGCTGGCGCCGCTGGCGCTGCCGGACCTGCCCGAGGCGATCGGTCGCCGGCTGGTGGAGGAGCACCTGCTCGACGCCGAGCGCTACTGGACCCCCTACCCCCCGCCATCCGTCTCGCCCCAGGAGCCCGGGTTCGAACCCCGCGACTGGGAGACCTGGCTGGTGCGCCGCTACTGGCGCGGGCCCACCTGGATCAACGCGGCGTGGCTGATCTGGCTGGGGCTGCGGCGGCTGGGATACGACGATCGGGCCGAGGAGATGGCGGCGGCGCTGTGCGAGGCGTACGCGCGCGAGGGCTCGCGCGAGTTCTATGAGCCGTTCACGGGCGAGGGCCTGGGCGCGCGCGACTTCGGCTGGTCCACCTTGATCGCAGAGCTGGCCGACCCCGACCCCGCCGCCCAGCGCTCACACCTGCGCTAGCCGCCGGCTGGCACGAACATGTCCCCCCACCCGGCGCCGCGGCTGATCGCGGCAGCGCGCCGGGCCCGGGGAGCGTCCGCTCCCCGGGCCCGTGCGATATCCGGCTCGGGCTAGTTGAAGTCGCCCGGGAACTGGACGGAGACGCCGCGCTTGCAGATGACGCGCTTGCCCTTCACCGTGATCTTCTTGCCGGTGGCCTCGGCGCGGAAGCGCCTGCTGTTTTGGATCTTCTTGGGCGACACGCCGGCGATCGTGAACTCGCCGCGGTTGGCGCCACCCTCGCTGACGGTGTGCCCCAGCGCCGCGCCGACGAAGGTGCCGCCGGGGCCGTCCTGGTAGAGCAGGATTGAGCGGTCCCGCTCGCACTTCGGCACCGACGACTGGATCACGCCCGTGACGGTGATGTTGCGCTTGCCGATGACTGCCGACTCCGTGACCTGGGTCGAGGTGCCGACTCGCCTGATCTTGCTCTTGCCGGAGACCCCGACCGCGAACAAGGACAGGCACAGGACCAGGGCGCCGACGATGGCGACCGTTCCCTTGACTCGACGATTCATCTGAGCCTCCTGTTGCTCGAAATTTGTGCTCGAAAGCATCTCTCAGCCCACGATCGGAATCGCGGGCACGCTGCTTCAATTCGCCGCCTTCCCTTTCCGATCCTCCCACGAGGCTGCCGACCATGCAAGGCTGCACGTCGGCTGGGATCGGCTACGGTCGCCCGGATGACGCCGGATCGCTTCGACGCCCTGATCGAGTCGGCCCAACAAGGCGACGAGCAGGCGTGGGCGGAGATCTGGGCCGAGCTGGCGCCTGGGGTTCTGGGCTATCTGCGCGGAAGCGGAGCTCCGGATCCGGAGGACGTGCTCAGCGAGACCTTCCTGCAGGTGGCGCGCGACGTCGGCGACTTCGAGGGGGATTGGAACCGCTTTCGAGGCTGGGCCTTCGCGATCGCCCACCATCGCCTGATCGACGCCCGGCGTCATTCGGCGCGTCGCCCGGTGGACCTGGTCGCCGAGCCGCCCGAGCCGCCGGGTCTTGCTCGTGACGACGCCGCCGAGCAGGCACTGGCGCAGATCGGCCGCGATGAGGTGCTCAGGGTGCTCGAGTCGCTGTCGGCCGACCAGCGCGCGGTGCTCCTCCTGCGGGTGATCGGGGACCTCAGCCTGGAGCAGGTGGCCGAGACGCTGGGAAAGCGAACCGGCGCGGTCAAGCAGCTGCAACGGCGCGGGGTGATCGCCGTCCGCAAGGCGCTTGCCCAAAGGGGGGTAACCCAGTGAGCGGCAACGGCGCTTACCCGGAAGAGATGGATTTCTCGCACCCGGAGATCGCAAGCTTCACGCGCGCGCTGAAGGCGACGCTGGTCCGCGAGCCGGACCCGGCCGCCTCCGAGCAGATAGTGAGCCACCTCGCCGAAGAGGCGCGCGTCTCGGCTGTGATCGCGGCGCAACGCAAGCAGCGTCGCCCGACCGCACCCGCTCGCACGGCCCGCAGCTGGTCGCCCAGGCGCGTCGCGGCGGTGGCGCTGGCGGTCGCAATGCTGCCACTTCTGACGGCGGGCCTCGCCGTCGCCGGTGTGCGCCTGCCCGCCGTTGCCGAGAACGCGTTCCAGGCGGTCGGCGTCGATCTCCCGAACCAGGGCGGCTCGGGCACCTCCGACGAACCCACCGGCGCGGACAAGGACTCCGACAACAACGGCGAGCCCGCGGCCTCCCCAGCCGCCCAGCCCGGCTCCGAGAAGGCCGTCAAGGGCGACAAGCGGAGGGGCAACGGTCCGCCGAGCCACAGCAACGCCGGTGGCCAGGGCCAGGAGAACTCGGGCAGTAGCGGCAAGGCGAAGGGCAAGCCCGCGGCGCCTCCGGGACAGACCAAGCAGAAGCCCAACCACGGCGGCGGCAACGCGGGCGGCAACGGCAAATCCGTGGGCCAGGGCGGGACACCGCCCGGCCAGGCCAAGAAGCCGACGAGCCCGGGAGGCTCCGATTCCGCCGGTGGCCCGGGACACGGCCAAACCAAGCCCAAGGGCTAGCGGCTGCATCGAAAGGGGCTGTTCCCGGATACTGCGTAGGCAATGTCGCGGGAGAACGTGAGGATCGTTCGGGAGGCCTTCGAGGCGTTCGAAGGAGGGGATGCGGAACAGACCGCACGGCTGGTCGATCCCGAGGTCGAGTTCCACGGCACCATCGGCGGGCTGCAAGAGGGCCAGGTAGCCCACGGTCAGGCCCAGATCGACGAGACGTTCGAGGCCCAGGATCTGGAGGCGTGGGAAGAGCGCCGCCTGGAGGCAGAAGAGTTCATAGACGCCGGCGACAACGTCGTCGTGCTCCTGCACGAATACCGGCGCGGTAGAGGCAGCGGAATCGAGCTGGAAACAAGGACGGCAGTCGTCGTTGGGGTGAGTGGAGGGCGGGTGGTTCGCCTCCAGGGCTATATGGACCGGGATGCGGCCCTCAAAGCCGCAGGGCTGTCGAAGTAGCCGCTCAATCCCTGGTCAGCGGGCAGCTCGCCGAGGCCGAAGCCGCAGATTCGATGGTTTCCCTGGTCGCTACTTGTAGCGGTAGGTGATGCGCCCGCGGTCGAGGTCGTACGGCGAGAGCTCGATCTTCACCCGGTCGCCTGGGAGGATGCGGATGTAGTGGCGACGCATCTTGCCCGAGATGTGCCCGAGGACCTCGTGGTCGTTGTCGAGCTTGACCCGGAACATCGTGTTCGGGAGGGCCTCGGTGATCTCGCCCTCCATCTCGATCTTCTCTTCCTTGCCCATAGGCGTCGGGCAGGGTAGCGCCTGCCAGGCACGACTGCGGTAGTTCCCTCGCGCTACTTGCCCTCGAACGTCGCCTTGCCCGGGCCGTCCTTGAGAAACGATGCGACGGCGTTCTGCAGGTCCCGGCTCGCGAACAGGTCGGCGAACTGGTCCCCGGTGACGCTGTCGGCCCCCTCCACCCCGCCCTTGCGGAAGGCGCGGATGATGCGCTTGGTGGCGCCGTGCGCGAGCGTCGGGCCGTCGGCGAGGCGGTGCGCGAACTTCATGCCCTTCGCCATCAGCTCGTCCTTGTCGGTGACGACCCGGTTGACGACGTTCCACTCCGCGAGCGTCTTCGCCGGGTACAGCCCCCCGCTCATGACGAACTCGGCCGCCCGGGCGGGGCCCGCGCGCTCCGCCATCCGCTGCGTGCCGCCGGCCCCCGGCGTGAGCCCGACGACCGCCTCGACCAGGCCGAACTGCGCGTCCTCGGTCGCCCAGAGCATGTCGCAGCCGAGCGAGACCTCCAGCCCGGCCGTGAGGCAGAGCCCGTGCACCAGCGCCAGGGTGGGGATGTCGAGCGCCTCCAGGCGGTTGGCGGCGGTCAGCAGCGAGCCGAAGGACCGGTCGGCGCCGCCCTGCTCGACCACCTGCTGGAAGCCGTTGACGTCGGCGCCGCCGGTGAAGAGATCGCCCTCGGCGCGCCAGACCAGCGCCCTCGCGTCGGACTTCTCGACCTCGTCGATGCAGTTCACGAGCGCCTGCCAGGCGTCGATCCCGAACAGGTTGAGCGGCGGGTTGTCCAGAACCATGTGGGCGAGGTTGCCGTCCATCTCCAGGCGGACAGGGGCGTCGGCCATCGTCAGTCCTTTCTCAGCTTGTCCGCGATCGCGGCGATCTCGTCCTCCGGCCCGCCGCGGGGGATCCAGGGCAGCTTCAGCGGGTCGTCCTCGTAGCGCGGGATCACATGCCAGTGGTAGTGGAAGACGGTCTGCCAGGCGGCCGGGCGGCAGCAGTTGAGGACGTTGATCCCGTCGGGCTCGAGCACCTCGTCCATCCGCCTCGCCAGGCGCTGGGCGGCGAGCGAGGCCGCCTCCAGGTCCCCGGGCTCGATCGCGATCAGGTCCTCGGAGTGCGCGCGGGGCACCACCAGCGCGTGCCCTGGCGTCGCCGGGTTGATGTCCATGAAGGACACCGTGCGCTCGTCGGAGTCGATCGGTCTGGCTCGGGATCGGAGCCCTCGACGATCCCGCAGAAGAGGCAGTCGGCCACGGCGCGGACTCTAATTACAAGGACCTCAACAAGGCGAGCGGCCCGATGGGGGAACGCCGGGCCACTCGCCTTGTCCTCTCACCGAGCGTCCTGCTCGGTCGAGCTCAGTTGACGGTGAGCGTGCTCTGCCCCGTGGCGCTGAGGCAGTTGAACTTCTTGGCCTTCTTGCCGTGGCCCTTCTTCTTGCCCTTGCCCTTGGACTGGCCCTTGGTCCTGCGAACCGCTTCGTCGACGGTCGCGACAAGGTTCACGGTCGCGGGGCCGGTGGTCGTCGGCTTCGGCAGCGTCGCGCTGTAGTCGCCGTTCGGCCCGGTCACCGCGGTCTCGGTCAGCACCGTGGTGCCGGCCGAGTCCACATAGGAGAAGCGGACCGTGCGGTTCTTGCGACAGCTGCTGTTGGCCTTGACGTTGCCGCTCGCGGCGACGGTGGTGGTCGTGGTCTCGATCGTGCTCGGCGTCGCGACAACCGTGATGGTGCCGCCGACGTTCTTGGGCCCCTTGGGGCCCGGCTTGGCGATCACGGTCGGCGCGGCGGCCAGGCTTACGGCCAGCACGCCCACGGCGATCGCGACTGGGAGCTTTCGCATCTCTTCCTTTCCCTAGCTTCCTGGGCTACACCCCCTACAGCGCCGTGGAGCCGATGCGGGTTACGCGCTGGTTCTCGTCAACCAGGGAGCGGGCGAGGGTCAGGGCCGCGTCGCGGTCGCCGATCTCGCCGGCGAACGCGGCGCGCCGGAGCGCTTCGAGGAGCTCGCCCATCCGGGGGCCCGGCTCGATGCCCAGCTCGGCCGCGAGCTCGTCGCCGCTGAGCGGGGGACGGGGAGGGTCGCGATGCCAGGCCAGCGCCGCGGCCACCATCTCGCGCGCAAGCTCCATGTGGGCCTCGACCATCTCGGGGCTCGCGAGCGGGCCGCTGCCGCGAGCCGCGAGGCGGTCTGCGGCGCTGAGCAGGGTGACGTCGACGGCGACCGGCTCGGTCGCGCTGAGGTACTCATAGACGGCGTCGCGCGAGAGCGGACGCTCACCGATCATGAAGCCGAGGCGCAGGTGGTGCAGTGCCAGCCCCTGAAGGTGTCCGCTGAGCGCGTTGCTGGTGCGAAGGCGGCGGCAGATCCCGGCGACGATCTCGGCTCCCACCTTGTCGTGGCCGATGAAGGTGACGTAGCCGGCCCGCTCCCCCCGCGTCTGCGGCTTGCCGAGGTCATGGAAGAGAGCGCCGAATCGCAGCGCCTCGGCACGCGAAAGCTCGTCGGCGAGCGGCTCCGCCAGAAAGGCGCTGACCTCCGCGGCCAGGTCGGGGGCGAAGTCCTCCAGGCCCGATTCGATCGCAAGCCACTGCTCCAGCACCGCGAGCGTGTGCCCGAGCACGTCGAGGTGGTGGTTCGGATTCTGCACGACCCCGCGGGTCGCCTCGAGCTCGGGCAACACGACCGCGGTCAGCTGCAGCCGGTCCAGCAGCTCCAGCGCGTCCAGGGGAGCGGCGCCGGCGAGCATCACGCGCAGCTCGGCGAACTGGCGCTCGCCCGCGGCCTCGCCCGCCAGCGCCGCCTGCGACCGGGCCAGGCGAAGCGTCCCCTCCTCGATCTCGAGCGAATGGGAGGCGGCGATCCGCGCCGCTCGCAGCAGCCGCAGCGGGTCATCGCGGAAGGCGGCGTCGCTGACCGCCCGCAGGCGTCGCCCCTGGGCGTCGGCCAGCCCGCCGGTGGGGTCGATCGGCTCGCCGCCCGCCAGCGGGATCGCGATCGCGTTGACGGTGAAGTCGCGCGCGCCGAGGTCCCGCTCGATCGTCTCCCCGCGAAGCGCGGTCACGTCGACGTGCCACCCGTCCTCGCCGCCCACCTCGACCATGGCCCTCCAGGTGGCGTGCCGCTCGGACAGCGGGAACGCGACCCCGCCGGCGCCACGGGCGATCGCCCGCGCGGCGTCCCGCTCGCTGCCGGGAGAGACGGCCAGGTCCGCGTCGCCCACAACCCCGGCCAGCAGCGCGTCGCGCACGGCGCCGCCCACGATCCAGGCCTGCTCGGAGCCGGCGAGGGCTCGGCGTGCGGCGGCGATCGAGGGCGCGGCCGCCAGCAGGGGCTCGAGTGCCCCGCGCTCGCTCATT
This sequence comes from uncultured Solirubrobacterales bacterium, assembly GCA_963813725.1. Taxonomy (GTDB): domain Bacteria; phylum Actinomycetota; class Thermoleophilia; order Solirubrobacterales; family 70-9; genus VGBV01. Next base: position 36,431 of record CAWFAI010000016.1, on the reverse strand, counting down.
GCCCGTGGGCGCGCGGCACCCGGGGCGAGACTCCGGTGGTGATCTCGTAGTTGATCGTCTCCAAGCGCCGGGCCAGCTCCTCGGCGAGGATGCGCTCGGAGCCCTGGGAGCCGATCAGCACCGCGTCGTCGCCCGGCTCCACATCGGTCCGCGCCCCCAGGTCAACCGTGAGGTTGTCCATCGAGACGTTGCCCACGATGGGGTGACGGTGGCCCCGAATCAGCACCTCGCCGTTGTTGCTGAGCGCGCGGCGCACCCCGTCGCCGTAGCCGATCGGCAGCACCCCGACCCAGGTCTCTTCCGGGGCGCGCCAGGTGCGCGCGTAGCCGGCGCTGGCCCCGGGCTCGAAGCGCTTCACGTCGGCGACGTAGGAGCGCAGCTCCAGCGCCGGCCTCAGGCCCTGGGCGGCGGGGTCGGCCCCGAACGGGTCCAGGCCGTAGATGGCGACGCCGCAGCGCACCATGTCGAGGTGGCTGGCCGGCTCGCGCAGGGTCGCCGCGCTGTTGGCGGCGTGGACGACGACGCCGGGCGCCAGCTCGCGCACGCGCTCGGCGACGGGGCCGAAGGCGGCCAGCTGCTCACCGAGGAAGTCGTCTCCGCCCTCATCGGCCGTCGCGAAGTGGGTCCAGACGCCGGCCAGCTCCAGGCCCTGATCGGTGGCGCAGTCCCGGGCCAGCCGGACGACGGCCTCGGGGTCGCGCTCGCCCAGGCGCCCCATGCCGCTGTCGTGCTTGACGTGGACGCGCACCCGCGTCCCGCGCTGGGCCGCCAGCCGCGAGCAGAGGTCGCGGAAGCCCCCTCGCCAGACGGCGACATCGGCGTCGGCGTCGAGGGCCCGGCTCAGTTCCGGCTCGGTCAGCGCCCCCATCACGAACAGGGCCGCGTCGGGGAAGTGGAAGCGGAGCTCCTCGGCTTCGGGAGCCGTGGCGACGGCCAGCACGGTAGCCCCGCCGCGCATGGCCGCCGCGGCTGCCGGCGCCGCGCCGTGGCCGTACCCGTCGGCCTTGACGACGGCGCAGAGCTCGGTCCCCTGACCCAGCTTCGACGCCAGCGCGGCACAGTTGGCCTGGATCGCGCCCGTGTCGATGCGCGCGAGCGCGCGGGCCTGATGGGCCCCTGCGCTCATCGCCTCAGCCCTGCCGGAATCGCATCGACCACATCGCCGGCGATCACGGACTCGACCACCCCGACGCGCTCGGCCGCGACTCGGCCGGCGCGCGAGTGCGCGAGGACGGCGGCGCAGACGGCGGCGAAGGGGTCGCTCCCCCGGGCCAGGATCGCCCCGGTCACCCCCGAGAGGACGTCGCCGGTGCCGGCCGTCGCCAGCGCCGAGGAGCCACCCCGGTTGATCGCAACCCGGTCGCCGTCGGTGACGATCGTGTCGTCCCCCTTCAGCACGACGATCGCCCCGCTCTCCTGCGCCGCGCGCGTGGCGTGGGACAGCCGCTTCGCCTTGACCTCGTCGGAGTCGGCCTCGAGCAGGCGCCCCAGCTCGCCCTCGTGCGGGGTGAGCACCGTCGGATGCGAGCGCTCGCCCAGCGCGGCGATGCGCCCGTTGTGCGCGTAGAGGCCATCGGCGTCGATGACCAGCGGGGCCTCGATGCGCGCGGCGAGGTCGCGGACAAGGTCGCGGGTCCCGTCTTCCCGGCCGATTCCCGGCCCCAGCACCACCGCCGACGCGCCCTCCGTCACCGACATCACCTGCTCGGATGCCGCGCGGCGCATCCGGCCCTCGCGCGACGCGCAGCCGACCGACATGACCTCGGTCAGCTTCACCTCGAAGATGTGCTCCAGCTCGGCCGGCACGGCGACGGTCGCGTAGCCGGCCCCGGCGCGGGTCGCGGCCTGCGCGGAAAGGCAGACGGCGCCGGTGAGCCCGCGCGAGGCGCCCACCACCACGACCTGGCCCGAGCTGAACTTTGTCGATTCGGCGCCGCGCCTGGGCAGCTCGTCCAGCACCCCCTCGTCGATCAGGCCCGCCGCGGCGCCCTCGGGGGCGCCGTCGGGGATGCCGATCGGGACCACCCGCAACTCGCCGGTGTGCTTCTTGCCGGGCGAGATCCAGTGCCCGACCTTCGGCGCGTGGAAGCTGGTGGTGAGGTCGGCCTTCACCGCCGCTCCCTCAACCTCGCCGCTCGAGGCGTTGACGCCTGAGGCGATGTCGGCGGCGACGACGGGCGCGCCGCAGCCGTTGATCGCGTCGATCGCCGCGGCCGCGGGGTCGCGTGGCTCGCCCGAGAAGCCGGTGCCGAAGACGGCATCCACGACCACCCCGGCATCCGACAGCGCGGCCGAAAGCTCCCCGGCATCCACCTGGCGCGCGCCGGCCGGCAGCCGCTCGAGGTTCGCCGCCGCGTCCTCGGAGAGCTCGGCGGCGGGCCACAGCAGCAGGGTGTCGACCTCGAATCCGGTCTGGGCCAGGGCCCGCGCGGCGACCAGCCCGTCGCCGCCGTTGTTGCCCTTTCCGCAGACGACGGCGGCTCGCTTCGACTCGGCGGCCTCGGCGGCGGCGGCCGCGACGGCCAGTCCCGCCGTCTCCATCAGGTCGAGGGACGGCACTCCCCGCTCCTCGATCGCCCAGGCGTCGACCGCCCTCATGCGCTCGGCGTCCAGGCATGGGCTCAGCCACGGCTCCATGCCGCCCAGACTAGTGCGGCTCAGGCGGGCGGCTGGGCGAGCGCCACCGCTGCGGCGGTCTCGCGCGAGTGCGTGAGCGAGACCGAGATCTCGCGCCCGCCGGCGGCCTCGGCGGCGGCGCCCGACAGGCGCACCGTGGGCGCCCCGGCGCCCGCGACGACCTCGATCGATCCAGGACCCGACCCGCTCGGCGCCGAGCGCCTTGATCACGGCCTCCTTGGCCGCGAACCGCGCGGCCAGGTGGCGCCCGGGGCGGGCGCGCGCGTCGGCGTAGGCCAGCTCCCCGGGAGTGAAGAGGCGCTCGCGCAGGCGCGGACGGCGCTCCAGAGCGCGCTCGATGCGCTCGATCTCGATCACGTCGATGCCGATGCCGGTGCCCAGGTCACCCATCGCTACTCGGAATCGGAGAGGCGGACGACGAACCGCTGCGTCTCGGTCTCGTCGGCGCTCTCGATGCCGCTGGCGAAGAAGTCGAACGCCTCCAGGTAGGGCTTCGCCTCCTGGAAGTCCGCATCGTCCTGGCCGGTCGACTCGACCAGGTCCACGATCGGATCCATCTCGACCAGGAACGCCAGCGAGCTGCCCTCGCCGAGGGCCTCGGATGCGGCCTCGTAGCTCGCCGAGCCGTCAGGCCTCCGTCGCCGCTGAGCAGGGCCTGAGCGGCGGGACCCGCGCCGATCGCGACTCCGGTCCCCGGAGGCGGCGACGTTGATCGGCACCGGCAGATCCGGAACCTGGATCGAGAAGCCCTCGTCGGCCCCCTCGACGGTCAGCGGGGTGACCTTGCCGGCGCCGGAGCGCTGGGCCGCGTCGCTGATCGCCTCCAGCAGTTTGTCGCGGGTGGCGGCGTCGGGAACCTCGACGATGCCGCCGACCTGGAGCTCGACCAGGCTCTCGCCCGAAGCGAACACCGCGACGTCCCCGATCCCTTCGAGGTCCTCGAAGCTGAACCCGAGCTGCTTCTGCAGCATCGAGTCGATCTGGTTGACCTGGCTCTGGGGCACTCCGGCGGACGCGATCTGCTCGAAGCTCTGCGAGAAGGACTTGCCGAGATCCGGGACCGCGGCCGCGAACCACGATTCCTCGAAGCCGGCCTCCAGCAGCTCCGAGGCGCCGGCCGACCCGAAGGGCGTCTCGCCGCCCTGGAAGTCGAAGGTGGCCCCCTCGGAGGTCACCTCGGCCCCGAACATCACGGGCTGCTCGGTGAACGAGCCGTAGGCGCTCTTCAATGCATCGCGCTGCTGTGCGGTGAACTCGGGGCTGGGCGGGATCGCGTCAAGGAGCGCGCCGACGTCGGCGTAGGCCGACATGAGCAGGTCCGAGCCGCGCTCCTCACGGAACTCGGCGTATCCCGTATTGCCCGAGAGCGAGTCGCCCTGGCTTGCGTCGATCGTGTCCTTGACGCCCTGCTCGGAGCCGGCCACCGCCACGCCGTCGAAGACCGCCGACGCGGCCAGCTCGCCGGGGTCGCTCGCCGTCGGGCGAGAGCTCGTAGGTGACCCCGTTGTACTCCCGCTCCGTTACCTCCCCCTCGTCCTCGGCCAGCTCGCGGATCTTCTCGCGGGCCTCGTCCTCGTCGGTCGTCTCGGCGATGAAGGCGCCGTCGCCGAGGTCCGTAGCGCTGTCGTCGTCGGCCGAGGGTGCGTGGGACTTGAAGCTGGTGGCGTAGAACGCGGCGCGCTCGCCCAGCCAGGGCTCGATGTCGTCCTCGTAGGTGAAGTCCTCGCCTTCGGCGCGGGCGCCCTCGTTGATCGACTTGATCAGCTCGTCACCGACCTGATCGCCGTCGGGGAAGCGCCCGAGGATCGACTCGATCGAGTCCTGCAGCTCGCCCTCGGGCCTGATTGAACCCTCGACGAAGATGGGCGCGTCGGCGGGCGCGAACTTGGTCAGGTCCGTGGCGGCCCCGTCCTCATCGTCGCCGCCGCAGCCCGCGGCACCCGCAACCACCGCGCCCAGGACGAGCACGCCTGTCAGTCCGCGCCTCACGAAGTCGGGAATCCTACCCACCGGCCTGGGCTCACCCGCCGGCTACTCGACCGTGACGGTCTTCGCGAGGTTGCGCGGCTGATCGACGTTGAGGTCGTTGAGCCGGGCGATGTAGTACGCGAGCAGCTGCAGCGGCACGACGGCGAGAATCGGCTGCAGGATCCAGTCGGCCTCGGGCACGAACAGCGTCTGGTCGGCGACCTCGGCGACCTGCTGGGAGCCCTCGCTCGCGATCGCGATCACGTCGGCGCCGCGGGCGCGGACCTCCTCGACGTTGGAGAGCATCTTCTCCAGCACCGGGCTGTCGGTCGCCACGCAGACGACCGGAGTCTCCTCGTCCAGCAGCGCGATCGGGCCGTGCTTCATCTCGCCCGCCGCGTAGGCGTCGGTGGGTATGTAGGAGATCTCCTTCAGCTTCAACGCACCCTCGAGGCAGACGGGCAGGCCGATGTGCCGCCCCAGGTAGAGGAAGAACTTGCGCTGGTGATGCGACTCGGCGATCGTCTGCACCTGCTCGTCGGCGACCTCGATCGTCTCCTCGATCTTCGAGGGGATGTGCTTGAGCTCGGCGATCAGCTCGGCCAGGCGCTCGGTGGGCATCGTCCCTCGCAGCTCGGCGAGGCGCAGGCCGAGCAGGTACATGACCGCCACCTGGCTGACGAAGGTCTTGGTGGCGGCGACGCCGATCTCAAGGCCCGCGCGGGTGAAGAGCACGGCGTCGGAGTCGCGGGTCGCCTGGCTGCCCATCACGTTGGTCACCGCCAAGACCTTGGCGCCGCCCTCGCGGGCGAGGCGCATCGCGGCCAGCGTGTCGGCCGTTTCGCCCGACTGGGTGATACCGATCACCAGGTCGTTCTCGCGCAGCACGGGGTCGCGGTAGCGGTACTCGGAGGCGATGTCCATCTCGACCGGAACGCGGGCCCACTGCTCGATCGCGTAGCGCCCGACCAGGCCGGCGTGGTAGCTGGTGCCGCAGGCGACGATCACGACGCGGTCGATGTTGCGCAGGTAGTCGTCCTCGAGCTCGAGCTCGGAGAGGTCGACGCTGTCCAGACTCGGCAGCCGGTCGGTGATCGTCTCGGCGACCGCATCGGGCTGCTCGTGGATCTCCTTCATCATGAAGGTTTCGTAGCCGCCCTTCTCGGCCGTGTCCTCGTCCCAGCTGACCTCGTCCTCGTCGCGGCTGACGGGGTTGCCCTCAGCGTCTGTGATCTCGGCGCCGTCTGCGGTGATCGTGACCAGCTCGCCGTTCTCGATCTCCATCACCCGCCTGGTCTCGGCCAGGAAGGCGGGGATCGCCGAGGCGACGAAGGTCTCGTCCTCGCCGAGGCCGATCACCAGCGGGCACTCCTTGCGGGCCGCGACCAGCACCTCGGGGTGATCGGAGTGCATCGCGACGAACGCGTAGTGCCCGCGCAGGTCGGCGAAGGCCTTGCGGACCGCCAGCGTCAGGTCGCCGTCGAAGTGACGCTCGATCAGGTGGCTGACGATCTCGGCGTCGGTCTCGGAGCTGAACACGTGCCCGTCGTCGGCGAGCTCCTTGCGCAGCTCGCTGTGGTTCTCGACGATGCCGTTGAGGACGATGTGGATCTTGTCGTCGCAGTCGCCGTGCGGATGGGCGTTCTCCTCGGTCACACGCCCGTGCGTGGCCCAGCGCGTGTGGGCGACGCCGGTCGTGGCCGGCGTCGTGGCGACGGCGACCGCGCCCGAGCCGTTGGAGGAATGCTCCTCCATCGCCTCGCGCAGGTTCGCGAGGTTGCCGACGGCGCGCACGCTGTCGATCTCTCCGTCCGAAATCACCGAGACCCCCGCCGAGTCATAACCCCGGTACTCGAGCTTCTCGAGCCCGGCGATCAGCAGGTCCCGGCACGGTCGGTCACCTACATATCCGACTATGCCGCACATAAGAGGCGACACAGGGTAGCCGCAAGCCCCTCCAGGGGTCGCGATTGATCCTGCCCCGCGCTAGGCGAGGTCGCGCTCGACGATCGTGACCAGGCGCGAGCAGACCTGCTCGCACTCCTCCTCGGTCGGGGCCTCCACCATGACTCGCAGCAGCGGCTCGGTGCCGGAAGGGCGGACGAGCACGCGGCCGCGGCCCTCGAGCTTCGAGTTCTCCTGCTCGACTGCGTCCCACAGCGCCTTCGCTTCCCCCACCGCGCCGCGGTCGGAGATGCGCACGTTCTCCAGGCGCTGCGGCAGGCGCTCGAAGGGCTCGACGTCCGCCAGGCGGCGCTCGCCCAGGGCCGTGAGCGTGAGCAGGGCCGCGGCGACGCCGTCCCCGGTGGGAGTGAAGTCGGTCCAGATGATGTGGCCCGACTGCTCGCCGCCCAGCTTCCAGTCGCGCTCGCGCAGCTCCTCGATCACGTAGCGGTCTCCCACCTGGGTCTGGGCGATCTCGATGCCCTCGGCGCCGAGCGCCTGGTGGAAGCCGTAGTTCGTCATCACCGTGACCGCGACGCCGCCGCCCAGGTCCCCGGCCGCCCTGAGATGGCGGGCCGCGAGCGCGATCAGCTCGTCGCCGTCGTGGACCCGGCCCTCGCCGTCCACGGCGATCAGCCGGTCGCCGTCGCCGTCGAAGGCGAAGCCGATCTCGGCGTCTGAATCCTTGACTCGCTGGGCCAGGGCGTCGGGGGCGGTGGCGCCGCAGCCGTCGTTGATGTTGCGGCCGTCGGGCTCGGTCGCAATCGCGTCCACCTGGGCGCCGAGGCGCTCGAAGACCGCCGGGGCGATCCGGTAGGTGGCGCCGTTCGCGCAGTCGAGCGCGATCCGGCGGCCGGAGAGGTCGAGCGGGAAGGCCGAGCGCAGCTCGCGCATGTAGTCGTCGAACGCTCCCTCGAGCTCGGTCACCGAGCCGGCGTGCTCGGCGCCGTCGTCATCCAGGCGGCGCTCGACCTCGGCCTCGACGGCGTCGTCGAGCTTGATCCCGCGCCGGTCGAAGAACTTGATGCCGTTGTCGCCGTAGGGGTTGTGCGAGGCCGAGACCACCGCGGCGAAATCGAAGTCGAGGCGGCGGGCGAGGATCGAGGCCGCCGGCGTCGGCAGCACGCCCGCGGTCATCGCGTCGCCGCCGCCCGAGGCGATTCCGGCCGCGAGCGCGGCCTCGAGCATCGGCCCGGATTCGCGCGTGTCACGGATGATCAGCGCCCTCGGCCTGTCGGGCTCGACGGCCAGCGCGACTGCCCGGCCCAGCCTCATCGCCAGGTCGGCGGTCAGGAAATCGCCGACCGCCCCCCGAATGCCATCGGTGCCGAAGAGTTCGCGCTCCGCCATTGTCGGGCGGCTAGCGCTTGGAGAACTGCGGGCGCTTGCGCGCCTTCTTGAGGCCCGCCTTGCGGCGCTCCTTGACCCGGGCGTCCCGGGTCAGCATGCCGCGGCGCTTGAGCTCGATGCGCAGCTCGGGATCGATGTCGCAGAGCGCGCGGGCGATGCCGTGCCGAACGGCGGACGCCTGACCGGAGATGCCACCCCCGTGCACGCGAACCCGGACATCGACGTTGCCCTCGTAGCCGCTCTGGACCAGGGGCTGCTTGGCGACCGACTGCAGATAGACCCGCGGGAAGTACTCGTCGAGCTTGCGCTTGTTGACCTCGATCGCCCCGCTGCCCGGGGTGATGATCACCCGCGCAACCGACGACTTGCGCTTGCCGGTCGCGAGGTAGCGGGCGTCGCCCGAGAGCTTCGCGACCTTGGTCGCGACGGGCTGCTCCTCGTCGGAGTCGGCGAAGGCCTCGGCTTCGCGGCGGGCGCGCTCCTCCTCCTCGGCCTCCTTGCGGGCGCGCTCCTCGGCGTCCATCGGCTTCTCCGACTCGATCGCGATCGGGTCGAGCTCGGCGCCGGGTACGACCTCGGGCTTCTTCTCCTTCTTGGCGTCGCCCTTGTCGTCGCCCTTCTTCCCCTCGGCCGCCGGCTTCTCGGCGGGCTGCTCCTCGCCGCGCGTCCTCCTCGGCGGGCTGCTCCCCCTCCTGCGCGGCCTCGGGGGCCGGCTCGGCGGTGGGCGCCTGATCGGTGGCCTCGGACACCTGCTGCTCGGGGGCGGGGTCCTCGGTGCCGGGCTCTGAAGTCTCTGGCTCGAGCGGGGCGTCCGGCGAGTCGGGGACGTCGGGGGTCTCCGGCGCGTCGGGCGCGTCGGGCTGCTCGCCGTTCTGCTGCTCTTCGTCGGCCATCAGGTTTCGATCTCCAGCTTCTCGGGCTTCTGGGCCTGGTGCGGGTGGTCGGCCCCGGCGTAGACCTTGAGCTTGGTCAGCTGCTGGCGGGCCAGGCGGTTGCGCGGCAGCATCCCCTTCACGGCCTTGCGGATGACCTCCTCGGGCCGGCGCTCGAGCATGTCGCCGAGCGTCCGCGAGCGGATCCCGCCCGGGTAGCCGCTGTGGCGCCAGTAGAGCTTGGACTCGCGCTTGTTGCCGGTCACGTGGATCTTGGCGGCGTTGACGACGATGACGAAGTCGCCGACGTCGACGTGAGGGGTGTAGGTGGGCTTGGTCTTCCCGCGCAGGACATCGGCGATCTGGGTCGCCAGCCGGCCCAGGGTCTTGCCGTCGGCGTCAACCAGGTACCAGTCGCGCTCGCGGTCCTGCGCGTTCGCTTGATAGGTCTTCTGGACGTCGGCCTTCTGGCCGCCCTTGGCGGCGGCCTTCTGATCGGTCTCTTGTGCGGTGGCTGCGCTCATAAAAAGCGCCGCGCCGAGGCGCGGCCGAGGGCGCATGATAGCCAGCGCGGCAGGACTCGGGGCGTCCCTCGTCGACTCAAATGGCCTCCCCAGCCGACGTTATACTGCCGCGCCAACAGAGGCCCAATCCCGGTCGGCACGCCGGTCGGGAGCGGGGGAACCATCGGGTGCAGGTCATCTTGCTCCCGGGGGCGAATCGACAGGCATGTTGGTCGTAGCGCCGCTCTTTCGGCGCGAGCCCGCCAGCTAACCCCGTAGGCCGGAGAAAGAGTGACCGAGGCACCCGCTCACACGCCAGCCCGTGGCGCCGCTCACAAGCGGGTCGCCGTCGTTCTCGCGCTGGCGGGGGCCCTCCCCGTGATCGGCGCCGGCGCGGCGAGCGCCCAGGTCGGCGGCGGCACCACCGCGCCCGGCGACCCCCAGGTGCTCTCGATCCAGTGCGTCACCCGCTGCATCGCCCCCGACAAGGGTGTGGCCAAGTCCAAGATCCGCCTGCTCGGCACCGACCTGGGCAGCGTCACCCTGGTCTCCCTCCCCCGCGCCGACGGCACCCGCGCCAAGGACAAGGACCCGGTCGTGAGGCCCAGCGGCGCCGTCCTCTCCAAGGTCGTCAAGGGCGCCGTCACCGGCCCCGTCCGCATCGCCGACGGCTTCGGCCAGGTCCACGACTCCAGCGTCGCCTTCACGGTCGGCACGAACGCCGAACTGAAGGCGATCCAGGCCCAGTATCGCTTCCCGCTGCAGGCCCCGCACACCTACGGCGACGGCTTCGGGGCCCCGCGCGCCGGCCACTCCCACCAGGGCGTGGACATCTTCGCCGCCTGCGGCAGCCCGCTGGTCGCCGCCCACAGCGGCGTCGTCAAGGCCAAGGCCTACCAGGGCTCCGCCGGCAACTACGTCGTCATCGACGCCGCGGGAATCAAGCAGGACTACGCCTACATGCACCTGAAGAAGCCCGCCTCGGTCGCCAAGGGCCAGCAGGTGACCACGGGCCAGGAGGTCGGCCGGGTCGGCCAGACCGGCAACGCATCGGGCTGCCACCTGCACTTCGAGATCTGGGTCGGCGCGGGTTGGTACACGGGCGGCAAGCCGATCGACCCCGTGCCGACCGTGAAGTACTGGGACTCCTTCAGCTAGGCCCTCGCCGCCGACCCTGCGCGGCTATGCCCGCGCGGCTATTCCCACTCGATCGTGCCGGGGGGCTTCGAGGTGATGTCCAGGGTGACGCGGTTGACGCCGCGGACCTCGTTGATGATGCGGTTGGAGGCCCGCTCGAGCAGGTCGTAGGGCAGGCGGGCCCAGTCGGCGGTCATGGCGTCGTCGGAGGTGACCGCGCGGATCACGATCGGGTAGGCGTATGAGCGCTCGTCGCCCTGGACGCCCACCGAGCGGATCACCGGGAGGACGCAGAAGGACTGCCAAAGCTCGCGGTAAAGGCCGGCGGCGCGGATCTCGTCCTGGAGGATGGCGTCGGCCTCGCGGAGGATGTCGAGGCGCTCGCGCGTGACCTCGCCTCCGACCACGCGGATCGCGAGGCCGGGGCCCGGGAAGGGCTGGCGCCAGACGAAGCGCTCGGGCAGGCCGAGCTCGGCCGCCACCACGCGGACCTCGTCCTTGAAGAGCGTCCGCAGCGGCTCGACCAGCTCCATCTCCATCTCCTCGGGCAGGCCGCCGACGTTGTGGTGGGACTTGATCGTGGCGGCCTCGCGGCCGTCCCCGCCGGACTCGATCACGTCGGAGTAGAGGGTGCCCTGGACCAGGAAGCGCGCGTCCTCGATCTTGGCCGCCTGCTCCTCGAAGACGCGGATGAACTCCTCGCCGATGATCTTGCGCTTGGTTTCGGGGTCGTCCACCCCGGCGAGCCGGTCGAGGAAGCGGTCGACGGCGTCCACGTGGACCAGCGGCACCCCGAGGCGGTCACGGAAGGCCTCGACCACCTGCGAGGCCTCGTCCTTGCGCATCATCCCGTGGTCGACGAAGACGCAGGTGAGGCGGTCGCCGATCGCGCGGTGGACCAGCAGCGCGGCGGTGGCCGAGTCGACCCCGCCGGAGAGGCCGCAGATGGCGCGCGCCTCGCCGACCTGGGCACGGATCGCCTCGACCTGCTCGTCGATCACCGAGGCGGGCGACCAGCGCTCGGTGCAGCCCGAGATCTCGCGCAGGAAGCGGGTCAGGACCTCGGTGCCGTGCGGGGTGTGAACCACCTCGGGGTGGAACTGGATCCCGTATAGGCCTCGGTCGGCTGACTCGAAGGCGGCCACGGGCGACTCGGGACTGGACGCGAGGGCGCCGAAGCCGGGCGGCGGCTCGAAGACCGTGTCTCGGTGGCTCATCCAGCACTGCTGCTCGGCGGGCAGGCCCTCGAGCAGCTTCCCTCCCCCGTCGCGGAGGGTCAGCTCGGTGCGGCCGAACTCCCCGGCCGGCGCCTGTTCGACTCGGCCCCCCAGCTCCTTCGCCATCAGCTGCATGCCGTAGCAGATGCCCAGCACCGGGATCCCCAGCTCCAGCAGCTCGGTCCGCAGGGCGGGCGCGTTCTCGGCATAGACCGACGCTGGGCCTCCCGAGAGCACCAGCGCCTTCGGCGCCCGCTCGGAGATCCGCTCCAGCGGCGTGTCGTGGGGCAGCAGCTCGCTGAACACCCCGCACTCCCTGATGCGCCGGGCGATCAGCTGGGAGTACTGGCCGCCGAAGTCGAGCACGAGCACCTCCTCGAGCGCCGTAGGCACCGCGGCTCCCAGCTCGATCGCCGGGTCAGCGTTCGAGGTACTCCGCTCAGGGACGTGAGGACGATCGACGGCCTTGGCGCCGTCAGTCATCCGAGAGCGCGACCCCCGTGTCGACGGCCGCCTTGCCGTTGGAGCCCATGCCGACCGACTGCTCGTGCTGGAGCTGCTTGCCCTCGGACTGCAGGGCCGGCGCCACCATCACCTCGGCGCGGTGGAACTCGGGGATGTCGGCGTAGCCGCAGGTGGCCATCGAGGTCCGCAGCGCGCCCATCAGGTTGAAGGTCCCGTCGTTCTCCTGGGCCGGGCCCATCAGGATCTGCTCCAGGGTGCCGTCCTGCTTGGTGGCGACGCGCGCCCCCCGCGGCAGCGATGGGTGGAAGGTCGCCATCCCCCAGTGGAAGCCGCGGCCGGGGGCCTCCTCGGCGCGGGCCAGCGGCGAGCCGATCATGACGGCGTCGGCGCCCACCGCGATCGCCTTGGAGACGTCGCCGCCGGTGCGCATGCCGCCGTCGGCGATCACGTTGCAGTACTGGCCCGCCTCCATCATGTGCTGGGAGCGGGCGGCGGCGACGTCGGCGATGGCGGTCGCCTGGGGGACGCCGAGCCCCAGCACGCCGCGGGTGGTGCAGGCGGCGCCGGGACCGACGCCCACCAGGACGCCGACCGCGCCGGTCCGCATCAGGTGCAGGCCGGTGTTGTATGAGGCGCAGCCACCGACGACGCAGGGAACCGAGACCTCGGAGATGAACTCCTTCAGGTTCAGCGGCTCGGACTGCTCGCTGACGTGCTCGGCCGAGATCACCGTGCCCTGCACGACGAGGATGTCGAGGCCCGCCTCGATCGCGACCTCGTGGAAGTCGGCGACCTTCTGCGGCGTCAGCGAGCCCGCGGCGACGACGCCCTGGGACTTGATCTCCTCGACCCGCTTTGCGATCAGCTCGGGCTTGACGGGCTCGGCATAGATCTCCTGCATCGTCCGGGTCGCGACCTCGGTCGGGGACGAGGCGATCTCTTCGAGCTTGGCGTCGGCGTCCTCGTAGCGGGACCAGATGCCCTCGAGGTTGAGCACGGCGAGGCCGCCGAGCTTGCCGATGATGCCCGCGGTCTCCGGGCTGACGACGCCGTCCATCGCCGACGCGACCAGCGGCAGGTCGAAGCGATAGGGACCGAGCGTCCAGGTGATGTCGATGTCGTCGGGATCGCGCGTCCTGCGCGAAGGCACGATGGCGATGTCGTCGAACCCGTAGGCCCGGCGAGCCTTCTTGCCGCGGCCGATTTCGATCTCCATCAACTCACCCTACGTTCGTTCGCGGACGAAAAAGCCCCGGCTAGCCGGGGCGAAAACTGCGAGATACCGCTGTTTGCGGCGTTGTCTGAGCCTCGCTCCAACGCCTCACCGAGGATAACAGCGGGCAACCCGCCACCCCGGGCGGCGCGCGTCAGCGCACCGCCGTGGCCGCGTCCAGCGCCTTCACCTCGACCCGCTCGGCCAGCCGTGCGACCTCCTCGGGGTCAATGGTGCCGGCGCCGAAGTGCTGGGTGGACTCGGCCCCGCAGGCGACCGCGAGCCGCAGGCACTCCTGCGGCGGACGGCCGTCGAAGCGGGCGGCGGTGAAGCCGGCCAGGAACGCGTCCCCCGAACCGACCGCGGCGATCGGCTCCAGGGCCGGGGCGGTCGCCTCGTAGAAACCGCGCTCGGAGCCCTCCAGCAGCGAGGCCACGCAGCCCTCCTCCTGGGTGACAACGGCCTCGCCGGCGCCCAGCTCGACCAGCTCGCGCAGACCTGCCAGCAGGTCCTCGCGGTCGTTGAACTCGTGGCCGACGGCGCCCTCGGCCTCGCTCGCGTTCGGGGTGACCGCGGCCGGGCCGGCGCGCAGGCCGGCCGTGAGCGGCTCGCCCTCGGTATCGAGGATCGTCTCCACCCCAGCCTGCTTCAGGTCGGCGACCATGCGCGTCGCGAACGAGGTCGGCACCGAGGGAGGCGCGCTGCCGGCGATGACGCAGATGCTGGCGCCGCGCGCCAGATAGAGCAGCTTCTCGAGGAAGCGCTCGAGCTCGGTGGCGGTGACCTCGGGACCGCGCTCGTTGATCTCGGTCTGTTCGCCAGAGGTCGGGTCGATCACGGCGAGGTTGGTGCGGGACTCACCGGCGATCCAGGTGAAGTCCGTGAGGATCGACTCCTCGGCCATCCGCTCCATCAGCCGCGCGCCGGTGGGCCCTCCGGCGAGCCCGGTGGCGATCACGGGGCGGTCCAGCAGCTTCAGCGCGCGAGCGACGTTGACGCCCTTGCCGCCCGCGGCGGTGCTGGCCTCGACCGCCCGGTGCCGGTTGCCCTGACGGAAGCTTGGGACGGCGACGGTGCGGTCGATCGCGGCGTTGAGGGTGACCGTAAGGATCATTCGGCGTCCCCTCCACCTGACCGCTGACGCCTCCTGCGCATCCGCTCCTCGTGCATCTGCCGTCTCTCCTCCGGGGTCCGCTCTGGCGGTCCCCGTTCCCGGCGCCATCCCCGCTTCTTGGCCTTGGGCTCGACCTGCGGCTCGGGCGGCGGTTCGGTTTCGCCGCCGGCCCGGGGACGCCTGCCCCGCAGCGCCAGCAGCAGCACTACAACTATCACGAACAGCCCGGCGGCCAGCAAGATCGCTGGATTCTGGAGCGCCGAGGCGGCCTTGTCGAGCAGGGTCGCCGCCTCGACGCTCTCGGCCGCGACCAGGGCGGTCGCGCCCGCGACCCTGCCGTCGACGGTCACCACCGCGCGGCCCAGCGACTCCCCCTGCTCGACCGCGCCGCTGACCTCCTCAGGCGCCTCGACCCTCGTCCTGACCGGCTGGCCCTCGCGGGCCGAGACCTGGATGGGCCGGCGGGCGACCAGCGCCAGCCGCTCGTCGCGGTAGTCGAGCGCGGGATCGGCCAGCTCCTCCCCGCGCTTCACCGGCGTGCTGGGGCGATAGAGCGAGAAGCCGTAGTCGAGCAGCTCGAGGGTCTCCGCGTCGCGGGCCGCCTCGCTGCGGGCGCCCAGCACGGCCGAGACGAGCCGCGTCCCGTCGCGGGTGGCCGAGCCGACCAGGACGTATCCCGCCCCCAGGGTGTGCCCGGTCTTGACGCCGTTCGCGCTGGGGTCGAGGTTGAGCAGGGTGTTGCGGGTGTCGATCCGGCGCGGTGAGTCGCCGCTGCGCAGGGTCACCACCTGCGTGTCCGAGATCCGCGAGAACAGACGGTTCTTCAGCAGCAGCCCGGCCAGCTCCGCCAGGTCGGCGGCGCTGGAGTGGTTGGCGGCCGCGTCCAGGCCGATCGGGTTGGCATAGCTCGTGTCCTCCAGGCCCAGGGCCGCGGCCTCGCGGTTCATCCGGTTCACGAAGCGAGGCACCGACCCGGCCACCCCGGTGGCGATCGTCGCCGCCGCGTCGTTGGCGCTCTCCAACACCAGCGCGTAGAGCAGGTCCCGCACCGTCATCTTCTCGCCGGCGCGCAGGCCCAGCAGCGACTCGGCCGCCAGCGCCTGGTACGGCGGCGCCCTCAGGGTCTCGTTGGGGCGCAGGCGCTCGAGCGCCAGGCGGGCGGTCATCAGCTTGGTGGCGCTGGCGATGGGCAGCTCCCTGTGCGGGGCGCTCGAGGCCAGCACCGCGTCGTCGCGGGGATCGACCAGGATCCATGCGCGGGCGTCGAGCCTCGGGGGGCCGGCGGGCTGGGCCTTCCCCCCCTTCTTCTTCGCGGGCTGCTCCTTGGCCGCGGGGCCGGGCGCGGGCTGGCCTCCCTGCGACAGCGCGGTCGCCGGCACCAGCGCCAGCAGCGCCGCACCGGCCGCCGCGAGCCGCCGCAGGGCCGCGGCCCGCCGAGCTGTTCCGCTCCTCGCCACGGGGCCTACGGCGATGAGATTCCGTCGCTGGAGCTGGAGTTTTCGTCGTCGCCGACGCTGCCGTCGCCGAACTCGTCGGCGGGTTCCTCGTCCGTCCCGGTGGTGGTCGAGTCATCGTCCCCCTCGCCGGCCTGGCCCACGCGCAGCGAGATCCGCTGGCCCGCGATCAGCGCCTGGGGATCGATGTCCGAGTTGAGCTCGACCAGCTCGTCGAGGTCGATCCCGGTCTCCTCGGAGATGGATACGAGCGTGTCCCCGTCCTGCACGACCCAGACCCCCCGCTCCAGCGCCCTGTCCCCCTTCTTGGTGACCCCGGTCTTCTCGGCGTTCGTCTTGGTGTCCTCGCCGTCATCTTCGCCGCCGCTGGTCGCGATCGTCGCGATCACCAGCGCGAAGGCGGCGAACAGCGCGAGCACCGCGGCCACGCGGGCCACGTAGTTGGGCTTGCCCTTGGACATGGCGGCCTGGAAATCTACCCCGGCGTGGTCGTGGGATCAGTCATCCAGACCCCAGAGGACGGCGCGAAGCTCCTCGGCCGCCGCCGCGGGGTCAGCGGCGCCGGCGATGCTGCGCGCCGCCGCCACCAGGATCGAGGCCGGGCGCCCCGGCGCCAGGGCCGGGCCCAGCTCCTGCGGCTTCCCCCCTTGGGCGCCGACCCCCGGGATGAGGAAGATCGAGTCGGGCATCAGCTCGCGCATCCGCCCCAGGTGCTCGGGGGCCGTCGCCCCTACGACCGCCCCCATGCCGCTGAGGCCGTCCCTGCCCGCGAGCCTGGGAGCCCTCTCGGCGACGATCTCCGCCAGCAGCTCATGCAGAGGCCGCCCTTCGACCTGGCGGTCCTGGACGTCGGCCGCCCCCGGGTTGGACGTCCGCACCAGGCTGAAGACCCCGGCGCCGCGCTCGGCGGCGGACTCGATCAGCGGCTCCAGCGAGTCGCCCCCCAGCAGCGGGTTGGCCGTGAATGCGTCGACGCCGAGGCCGGGGGCCGGTCCCCACGGGGTCGTGGTCTCGCCCACCAGCGCCTGTGCGTAGGCCGCGGCGGTCGTTGGAACGTCGCCGCGCTTGCCGTCGGCCAGCACCAGCAGCCCCGCCTCGCGGGCCGCGGCGATGACCTCGTCCAGCGCCGCCCACCCGGGGGCGCCGAGGCGCTCGAAGCACGCAAGCTGGGGTTTGACCGCGACGCACGCGGGTCCCGCCAGCTCGATCAGCCGCGCCGCCTGCCGGGCGATTCCGGACGCGGCGCGCTGGGCCGGCTCGCCGTCACCGTCGCCGTTCGCGGGCAGCGCGGCCGGGTCGGGATCTATGCCCAGGCAGACCTGGCTGCGGCGCTCCTGCGTGAGCGCCGCGAGCCGGTCGGCGAAGGGGTTCGCGCTGCCCTCAGCCGCCGCCCTTGACCTTCTTCTTCAGGCCGGAGCCGGCGGAGAAACGGGGCACCTTGCCGCCGGGGATGTGGATTCGCTCCCCGGTGCGTGGGTTCACGCCCTGCCGGGGCCCTCTCTCGGCCACGGCGAACTTCCCGAAGCCGGTGAAGTTCACGTTGCCCCCCTTGGCGAGCACGTCGCTGATCGCGTCGAGCACGGCGTCAACCGCGGCGCCCGCCTTCTTCTTGTTCTCGATCCGGTTGTCACTCGCGAGAACGTCCAAGAACTCAGCCTTCGTCACGTCGTTGCCTCCTCGGAAGTCGGAGTCGGCGCGACAGTAACACCGCCTCCGGAGCCAATGCGTTCGCGCCACTAACCAGCCCGGGCGGCCGCTGGTCGCACTCGCTGGCTAGGGATCGTCCCCCGCCGACGCCTGCTTGGCCGGGGGCGGGGCGCCGGCGCGGGCCTGCCTGGCCTCGGGCCGCGGAGGGCCGCCGACGTCGATCACGTGCGAGGCGGCGAGGAACAGCGCCTTGCCCTCGTCGGTGTCAGAGCCGTAGGCGACCGAGCGGCCGCCCGGGTAGTGCACCCTGGCGAACGGCTTGCGCAGGTGCCGGCGGCGGCGCAGGTACGCCGCGGCCTCGTCGGCGTAGCCCGAGACCCGGTCCAGCAGCACCCTGTGCGGCTTCGGGGGCAGCGTCAGCCCCCGGCCGCGAGCCCGCGCAGGACGGCGCGCAGGTCGAACAGCATCAGCGATGCCAGCACGAAGCGCTCGGTCACGGCCACCGCGACGAGGCCTTCGTGGCGCACGCAGAAGACCTCGCCGTCCCCCGTCGCGACGTGCGAATGCGCAGACTGCCCGCCGCCCGCCGAGTCCGCCGCCTCCAGCAGCTCGGAGGCCGCCTCCCGCCAGGCGCCGCCCTCGCCGCTCGAGGCCAGCACCTCGCCGCTGGAATCGAGGATCGCGCAGCCGCGCATCTCGGGCGAGATCTCCTCGAGATACGCGACCGCCTGGCGAGGGTCGGTGAGGGTCGCCGCCCCGAAGTCGCTCATGAAGTCAAAATAGCGGGCGTGACTTTGGCACAGGGCTCATGGCTGACGGTGATCGTGATCTGCGTGATCGCGGTGGTCCTGCTCGCGATCGGCGGCTACACCGGCTACAGCATCGTGGTCGGTGCGGTCGGCCTCGCCGCCGCCGTCAACCTGCTCTAGTCACCCTGGACGCCCTCAGCCGGCGCGGTAGGGCTTGGGCTCGGTGGCGGGATCGCGCGCCGAGGCCTCGGGCTCGACGTGGATCAGCACCTCGGCGTCGCGCAGCTCGGACTCGATGGCGTCGCGGAGCGCGTGCGCGGCGGCGTGGGCTCGCTCGAGCGTGGTGCCGTCGCGGAACTGGGCGTGGAGGTCGATGTAGCGGCGGCTGCCGGCGGTCCGAGCGCGCAGCCGGTGGTAACCGACCATCTCCGGCGGGCGGGCGCCGGCGATCGCCGCCTCGATCCGGTCCATCTCCTCGGGCGGGGGCGCCTCGTCCACCAGCGCCCCCGAGGCGCGGCGCATGATCCGGACCCCGGCGGTGACGATCACCACGGCGACCATGATGGCGACGACCGAATCGATCGCCACCACCCCCGTCGCCTCGACCAGCACCAGCCCCGCCAGCACGCCGAGCGAGGTCAGCGAGTCGGTGCCCAGGTGGGCGGCGTCCCCGGCCAGCGCGGGCGAGGAGTGCTTGCGCGCCTGATTGCGCAGGAAGTAGGCGACCCCCGCGTTGGTGACCGCGGAGAAGGCGATCACCGCGATGCCGACCCCGAGCGACTCGACCTCGGCGCCCCCCGCGAGGCGGCGCACCGACTCGAAGATGATGATCCCGGCGCCGACCAGGATCAGCATGCCCTCGATCGAGGCGGCGACGCTCTCGATCTTCTGATGGCCGTAGGGGTGCTCCTCGTCGGCCGGCTCGTCGGCCCTGCGCACGGCCACGAACGCGATCACCGATGCGACCAGGTCGATCATCGAGTGCAGCGCCTCGCTCAGGATCGCGATCGACCCGGTGATCGCCGCGGCCGCCAGCTTCAGCGCGATCAGGATCGCGTTGGAGGCGATCGAGACGCCCGCGGCGGCTGGCTTCGTGATCGTCACCTCGCCACCCCGAGGTGCTCGGCGAGCGCGGCGGCCGCGCGGCCGCGGTGGCTGATCGCGTGCTTCTCGGCGGACTCCAGCTCGGCCATCGTGCGCTCGTCGCCGGGCGGGCCCTCGTCGGGAACGAACGCGGGGTCGTAGCCGAAGCCACCCTCGCCGCGCGGGGGATCGGCGAGCGTCCCGGCGCAGCGGCCCTCGAACAGCCTCTCCTCGCCGTCCTCGTCGACCAGGGCGATCGCGCAGACGTAGGCCAGGCGCTTGTCGGCGGCGTCGCGCAGCTCGTCCAGCAGCTTCCGCAGGTTCTGCTCGTCGCTCGCGCCCTCCCCGGCGTAACGGGCCGAGCGGACCCCAGGTCGCCCCCCGAGCGCGGCGGCCTGGATCCCGGAGTCGTCGGCGATCGTGGTCCCGCCCGTGGCCGCGTGGGCGGCGCGCGCCTTGCCGAGCGCGTTGGCGGCGAAGGTGTCGCCCTCCTCCGGCGGCAGCTCGACGCGTTCGGGCAGCGGCTGCAGCTCCATTCCGGGCAGCGCCTCGCGCAGCTCGCGCAGCTTGTGCTCGTTTCGGGTCGCGACGATCACCGGTCCCCGGGCCATGGCCATCACCGAGCCTCAGCCAGGCAGCTCGCCGACGGCCTCGGCCTGCGCGCCCCGAAGCCGCTCGATCCCGCCCTCGGCCAGCGACAGCAGCTCGTCCAGGTGCGCGCGCGAGAGCGGGGTCCGCTCGGCGGTCGCCTGCACCTCCACCAGCCCACCGTCGCCGGTCATGACGACGTTCGCGTCCACCTCGGCGTTCGAGTCCTCGCCGTAGTCCAGGTCGCAGAGCGCGCGGCCGTCGACCATGCCGACGCTGATCGCCGCCACCGACTGGTTCAGCGGCATCGCCTCGATCGTCCCCGCCTCGGCCAGGTCGGCCAGCGCGAGCTGCAGGGCTATGTAGCCGCCGGTGATCGCGGCGCAGCGGGTGCCGCCGTCGGCCTGGAGCACGTCGCAGTCCACGAACACCGAGCGCTCGCCGAGCGCTTCGAAGTCGACGACCCCCCGCAGGGAGCGGCCGATCAGCCGCTGGATCTCCACCCCGCGCCCGTCCTGCTTGCCCCGGCTGATGTCGCGCGCCTTGCGGTCGCCGGTCGAGGCCGGGAGCATCGAGTACTCCGCGGTCACCCAGCCCCGCCCCTTGCCCTCCATCCAGCGCGGGACCGAGTCGCTGACCGAGGCCGTGCAGATCACCCGCGTCTCGCCCTGGCTGAACAGCGCCGAGCCGTCGGCCGTGCGCACGTAGCCCGGCTCGACCGTGATCGGCCTCGGATCCTCGGGCGCGCGGTCATCGCTGCGGGCGGCGGGCATCGGCGCCAGTGTCCCAGAACGAACCCCTGGCGCCGATGCCCGCGTTGCGCTACTTGAACGTCACCTTGTTCACCGCACCGCGGATCTTGTCCACGATCGTCTCGGCCAGCTCCAGCCCCTGAGCGCCCTGGAAGCCCTTCATCGCGGCGACCATTCCCACCATCAGCAGCGCCACCAGCAGGATCAGGCCGACGTACTCCACCGTCCCCTGCCCGGCCTGGGAGCGCACGCGGGCGAGGCGGTGGGCGAGTGGGCTTGTGATCCTCCTGGGCGTCAGGTTCCGGTTCGTCACGTGCTGATTCAGCATGTTTCCTCCTCGAGCTCGGTTGCCCGGCGATGCTCGGTCGCGGGGGCGCGCTCATCCACACGCAGGGGTTGCGAGTCGCGCGCGAGTTCGTGGCGGACCGCTGGCGTAGTCTGGCCGCGGTGCGGGCGCTGATCGTCACCAACCTCTACCCGACGCCGGAGCGGCCCCGCCTCGGCCGCTTCGTGGCGGACCAGGTCGAGGCGATCAGGGCCAGGGGCGCCGAGGTGGAGCTGTTCACCTTCCCGCTGGGCGCCCGTCGCTACCTGCCCGCCTCCAGGCGCCTGCGCCGATTTCTGCGCGAGCGGGAGCCGTTCGACGTCGTCCACGCGCACTACGGCCTCTGCGGCTGGGTCGCGGCGCTGGCCGGGGCCGGCCCCCTGGTCGTCACCTTCCACGGCACCGACATCCGCCATCGGCTTGTCGGCCCCGGGTCCAGGCTGCTGGGCCGCAAGCTGGACCTGATCGCCGGCGCCTCGCGCGCGGCTTTCGAGCCCGAGGGCGGCCGCCCCGGCCTCGGCCACTCCCGGGGCCCGACGGCGGTGCTGCCGTGCGGCGTGGACCTGGGGCGGTTCCGGCCGATCCCGCAGCCCGAGGCCCGGCGCAGGTTGGGGCTGGACCAGGACGGCCGCTACCTGCTGTTTCCAGCCGACCCCGCGCGGGCCGTGAAGCGTCACGACCGCGCCGCAGAGGTCGCCGGCCTCGCCGGAGCCGAACTGCTGGCGACGGTGGAGATCGACCCCGTGGAGATGCCGCTCCACTACAACGCCTGCTCGGCGGTTCTGGTGAGCTCTGACAGCGAGGGCTTCGGCCTTGCCGCGCTCGAGGCCCTCGCCTGCGGGGTGCCCGTGCTGTCCACGCCGGTCGGCGCGGCACACCTGGCGGCCGGAGGGGTCGAGGGGTGCCTGGTCGCGCCGTTCGACGCGGCCCGCTGGGCGGAGGTGGCTCGCGCCCATCTGGACGCCGGCGAGTCGCGGATCGCCGGCGGGCCGATGCCTTCGGCCTTCTCGGCCGAGCGCATGGCCGAGCGGGTGCTCAGGACCTACGAGGCGATCTCCGCAAAGAGCGGCTGAGAAGGCCGCAAACAGCGGCATCCCGAGCCTGCTGCCCCGGTCCTGCGGCCACCCCTTACGTAGAGTGGCCGCCTATGAGCGAGCGCCAGCCCAACGAGAGCGCTGGGGGCGGGCGTTCCCCCGCCGAGGAGGGCGCCGCCGCCGCGATCCTCGCGCTGGAGGACGACCTCGAGCGCGAGCGACAGAACGCGGCGGCATCGCTGCAGCAGCTCCAGCGCAGCCTGCACGAAGCCGAGGCGAAGGCCGCGGCGACCGCGACGGTCACCGACCGGCGCCCCGACCGAGCCGAGCAGCGCAGCGCCGCCCAGGGGCCGCCGACGTGGCCAAGCGGCAGCTGGCACGAGTTCGCCTCCCAGGTCGAGGCCGCGTGCGAGCGCGTCCTGAGCGCCGAGAAGCAGCTCCTGGACGAGGCCGACCGGGTCCGCCGCGAGGCCGACCGCCGGTTCGCCGAACAGGCCGAGGCGATGCGTGCCGAGGCCGAGCGGCGCGTGCGGGCTACGGCCGAGAGCGTCCGCGCCGAGACCGAGCAGCGCTTACGGGCCCAGATCGCCGAGCTGACCTCGACGCTGGAGCGCGAGCGCGCCCGGCGCGACGAGGTCACGCCCGCGGTGAAGGGACCGCTGCGCTTCCTTAGCCGCCGCACCGAGCAGCGGGCCCAGCCGGAGCCCGGGCCGAAGCCGAAGGCGAAGACGAAGACGAAGGCGAAGGCGAAGGACCGCCCGAGGACCCGGGTCGAAGACGGGCGCGTGATCGACGCGAACGCGGTGACCTTCGAGGACCTCCGCGGGATGGGCCTGTCGATCACCCAAGCCACCCGGGTGATCGCCTATCGCGAGCGCGCCGAGGGCTTCGAGTCCGTGGACGACATGGACACCATTCCCGGCTTCGACAGGGACCTCCTCGAGCAGCTGAAGAAGAGGCTCAGGGCCTAGCCCAGCGACCAGTACCGCGCGAGCCGCTCGCGGTAGGGCTCGGCGAAATCCCCATCTGCCCCAGGGGCGGGGCGGTCGGAGGCGAGGGCCTCGAGCGTCGCCACCACCGAGCTCGCCAGCGCCCCCACCGAGTACCCGCCCTCCAGGCAGACGATCAGCGGCGCCCCCAGCTCGCCCGCGAGCTCGCGCATCGCGGCCGTCATCTCCGCGAAACCGCCCTCATCGACCTCGCACTGGGCCAGGGGATCGTCGCGGTGGGCGTCGTATCCCGCTGAGAGGATCACCAGCCCGGGCTTGAGCTCGCGGCCCACGGGGATGACGACCCGCTGCACCAGCGCCAGGAACTCCCGGGAGCCGCTGCCGGGCGGTACCGGCAGGTTGACCGTGAAGCCCTCGCCCTCGCCGGCGCCGAAGTCGCCGGCGGCGCCGGTGCCCGGGTACAGCGGGCTCTGGTGGATGCTCGAGTAGAGGACGTGCGGGGAGGAATAGAAGATCGCCTCGGTCCCGTTGCCGTGGTGGACGTCCCAGTCACAGATCAGGACCCGCTCGACGCCGTGCTCCGCGCGAGCGTGCTCGGCGGCGACGGCCGCGTTGTTGAAGAGGCAGAAGCCCATCGCGGTCCCTCGCTCGGCGTGGTGGCCGGGTGGCCGCGTCCCGCAGAACGCGTATCGGTCCGGCTGGGCGAGGCCGTCGCCCGGCGCCAGGCGGTCGACCGCGGCGACCGCGGCTCCGGCCGCGTGCAGCGCCGCCTCCCACGAGCCCTCGCTGGCGATCGTGTCCATGTCGATCATCCCTCCGCCCCGGGCCGAGAGCCGCTCGATCGAATCGATCAGTCCCTCGTCGTGGACGCGCAGCAGCTGCTCGCGCGTGGCGGCCGGAGCCTCGACCAGCTCCAGGCCCAGCCAGTCGCGCTCGGACAGCGCCTCCTCGATCGCCAGCACGCGCCTGGCGCTCTCGGGATGGCCGCCGGTGTCGTGGCGCAGCGAGCTGGGGTGGCGGAAGTACAGGCCCATCAGATGACGGGTGTGGGTTTCGGGTCAGGCATCTTGGATGGGCGAGTACGGTAGTCGGCTTCCATGGCCTCCACCCATTCCCCCGGGGCTCAGGAGCGCGTCGCGGACGTCGTCGTCGTCGGCGGGGGCGCGGCGGGGCTGCACTCCGCGCTGAAGGCGGCCGAGGCGGGCGCGCAGGTGACCGTGGTCTCGCGCAAGCAGCTCAGCGAGAGCTCGAGCTACTGGGCGCAGGGCGGGCTGGCGGCGGCGATCGGAGACGACGACTCGCCCGCGACCCACGTCGCGGACACGGTGGCGGCGGGGCGCGAGGCCTGCCGCAGCTCCGCGGCCGAGGTGCTCGCCGCCGAGGCGCCGGGAGTGGTGGCTGAGCTTGAGAGCAGGGGCGTCGAGTTCGACCGCGATGCCGACGGGCGCCTGGAGCTGGCGCTGGAGGGCGGGCACTCCCGGCGGCGAGTGGTCCACGCCGGCGGCGCCGGAACCGGCAGGCGGATCACCGAGCGCCTGGCCGCGCTGGCGGCCGCCGAGCCGCTGATCGAGGTCGCCGAGGGGTCCTCGGCCGTGTCGCTGTGGAGCGGCGGCGGCCGCTGCCACGGCGTCATCACGGACGCGGGCCCGGTCAGCGGGCAAGCCACGATCCTCGCCACGGGCGGCGCGGCGGCGCTGTGGGCCCGGACGACGAACCCGTGGGGCGCGATCGGGGCGGGCGCGGTGATGGCGAACGCGGCCGGGGCCGAGCTCGCGGACCTGGAGCTGTGCCAGTTCCATCCCACCGCGCTGGCGGCGCCCGGAACCGAAGCCGACGGGCTGCTGGTGACCGAGGCGGTGCGCGGGGAGGGCGCGCAGCTGCTCGACGCCAGCGGCGAGCGCTTCACCGACGAGCTCGCGCCGCGCGACGAGGTGACGCTGGCGATCCTGGATCGAATGGACGCCGACGAGGCCGACCACGTGCTGCTCGACCTGCGCGAGATCGGCCGCGACCGCTTCCCGAACGTGTTCGAGGCGCTGGAGCGGGCGGGCTGTGAGCCCGAGCGTCGGCCGGTGCCGGTCGCCCCCGCCTCGCACTACGTGATGGGCGGGATCGCGACCGACCTCGAGGGCCGCTCCTCGCTGCCGGGGCTGTTCGCGGTCGGCGAGTGCGCCTGCACCGGCCTGCATGGGGCCAACCGGCTCGCCTCGAACAGCCTCACCGAGTGCTTCGTGCTCGGCACCCGGGCGAGCGCCGCGGCGCTCGCCGAGCCCGAGCCGGAGGATCCGCCGGATCCCGCGCCGTGGCGCTTTCAGCCACCGCCGGCATCCACCCGCGAGGCGGTCTGGCGGCTGGCCGGCCCGCGGCGCCGCCGCGAGCAACTCGAGCGGCTGCTCGAGGACACCTACCCGCTGGCCCGGCTGATCGCTCGCTTCGCCCTGGGCCGCGAGGAGTCGCGCGGCTCGCACATGCGGGTCGAGTTCCCCAGGAGGGACCCGGGGCTTGACGGCCGCCACCAGGTCTGCGGCGCCGACGGCGAGCCGCGCTGGCAGCGCTGGGACTAGCGCCTCCGTTCCCGGGTGGGCAGCGAACGTTTTCGCGGCGTGCCACGCCCGGCTGAGCGCCGCCGGAGCACCAATTGGTCCATCCGCTTAACAAAGGATCAATGTTCGCGCTAACTATTTTTGGGTAGGCTCCCATTATTGGGTAACCAACTATTAGGTAAGCAACTCGGATAAAGCTCAACCATCCGGGCCGGGCCTTCACTTGGGGGGTCGGGCGGCGGAATCAGATCCAGGGACTTTTCAAGGAGGAAATGAGAGCCATGTATCGCTTCAGCCGTTCCATTTACCGGGAGCTCGCACCGCGCATCAAGGCCGACACCGTCGCCGACAACGCGACGGCGAGGCACCGCATTCTCGAAGCCTGCGAGGCGACGATGCGGCGGATGGCCTGTGACCGGCGCTACTTCGCGCGCCCCGCTCGCACGCTGTTCGGCGAGGTTCGCGAGGAGTTCGCGCTCGCGGACCAGGTCGGCGTCTACATCGTGATCGAGCGCTACGTCAATCTCGCGCTCGACCACCTGGAGCGCCTACCGGACGACGTCAGGCTGGACGGGCAGCCCCGCAGCTGCCATGCCAGCACCCGTCAGGGCACCCCGTGCCGGCGCGAGCCGCTGCCGGGGCGCGACTACTGTCCCTCCCACAAGCACCTCGAGGAGCCCATCGAGGTCGAGGAGCTGGGCGTAGCCGCCTAGCGCCTGGAGGGCCGGGGCCGGGCGCGGGCTGGGAGGCGCCGCGCCCGGCTTATAGTCGCCGCATGCTGCTGGGCGTCGACGTCGGCGGGACCTTCACCGACGCGGCGCTGCTCGACGGCGAGCGGCTGCACACGGCGAAGGTGCCGACCACCCCGGGGGACGAGTCCCGCGGGGTGGTGGCGGCGATCGAGGCCGCGCTGGCCGCGGCGGGGGCCGAACCCTCGGCGATCGAGGCGTTCACCCACGGGATGACCGTCGGCACCAACGCCCTGCTCGAGGAGCGGGGCGCGCGCACGGCGCTGATCGCCACGCGCGGGTTCGCCGACCTGCTCGAGATCGGACGACAGAACAGGCCCAGCCTCTACCACCCCTGCCGCGGGCGGCCCCGCGCGCTCGTCGAGCCCGGCCTGCGGCTCGAGGCCGCCGAGCGGGTCGGTCCCGAGGGCGTGGTCGAGGCGCTTCCCGACGGCGAGGCCGAGCGCCTGGCGGCGGCGGTGGCCGAGACCGGTGCCGAGTCGGTCGCCGTCTGTCTGCTGTTCGCCTTCAGCGACCCCTCCCACGAGAGCCGCATCGCCGCCGCCGTGCGCGAGGCGCTGCCCGGCATCCACGTCTCGGCCTCGCACGAGGTGCTGCCGGCGTTCCGTGAATACGAGCGCTGCTCCACGACCGTGATCGACGCCTACCTCTCCCCTCTTCTCGGCCGCTACCTCGAGGCGCTGTCGGCCCAATGCGAGAAGCTCGGCATCCCTGAGCCCCTGGTGATGCGCTCCTCGGGCGGCACGGCGACGGCGGCCGAGGCCGCGCGGTCGGGAGCCTGGAGCGTGCTCTCGGGGCCCGCGGGCGGCGCCGTCGGCGCAGCCTCGCTCGCCCGCGTCGCGGGCGCCACCGAGGCGCTGGGACTCGACATGGGCGGCACCTCCTGCGACGTCTGCGTGGTGGATGGAGGCGAGGTTCGGCGCACCGACTCCCGCGAGATCGAGGGCCGCCCGATCCAGCTGCCGATGGTTGACGTGCACACGGTCGGGGCCGGCGGGGGGTCGATCGCCTGGCGGGACGCGGGGGGCGCATTGCGGGTGGGCCCGCGCTCGGCGGGCGCCCAGCCGGGGCCCGCCTGCTACGGCCGAGGCGGGACGGAGCCCACGGTGACCGACGCCAACCTGCTGCTGGGGTACCTGGCGCCCGACTCGGCGCTGGCGGGCGGCGTCGCGCTGGATCGGGATGCCGCCTCCCGCGCCGTCGGCTCCCTTGCGAGCGAGCTGGGCTTGGAGGAGATCGAGTGCGCCGAGGGGATCGCCCGCGTCGCCAACCAGGAGATGATTCGGGCCCTGCGGGTGATGACCGTCGAGCGCGGCGTCGACCCGCGCCGCTTCGCGCTGCTGCCCTTCGGCGGCGCGGGGCCGATGCACGCGGCCGCGCTGGCGATCGAGCTCGAGGTGACGCGGATCATCTGTCCCCGCGCCAGCGGGGTGCTCTCGGCGCTGGGGCTGATCGCCGCCGGGCGCCGGCGCGACACGGCGCGCACGGTAATGCTGAGCGGAGCCGAGCTGACGGCCGGGCGCATCGCAGAGCTGGTCTCCGAGCTGGCCGCGAGCGCCCGCGAGGGCCTGGACGACGCCGAGCTGGAGGTCGTCTATGAGCTGCGCTACCGGGGCCAGTCCTTCGCGCTGCCCATCCCCGGCGCCGCCGGCGAGCAGCCCGCGCGGCTGGCCGAGGACTTCGCCGCCGAGCATGAGGCGCGCTACGGCTACCGGGATCCCGAGGGCGAGTTGCAGCTCGTCGGCGTGCGCGTTGCCGCTTCGCTGCCGGGGCCCGAGCCGCGGCCGCGGGCGGCGGACGGCGGCGGCCTCGACGAGGGGTCCCGGCGGGCCCGCTTCGGCGGAGAGTGGACCGAGGCCCGGGTGCTGCGCGGCGAGCCGCCCGCCGGAACGAGCGCTGAGGGCCCCTGCGTGTTCGAGCTGCCCGAGGCGACCCTGGTGCTGGGCCCGGGCTGGTCTGCGAGCGTGGACGAATCCGGGACGATCGCGGCCGAGCGGAGTGGCGCCGAGGAGGACGCCTGATGCCGGTCGATCCCGTCACGCTGCAGGTCCTGGCCGGAGGCCTGCGCGCGATCTGCGAGGAGATGGGGGCCGTGCTCATACGCAGCGCCCACTCCTCGAACATCAAGGAGCGCCACGACTGCTCGACCGCCCTCTTCGACCCCTCGGGCGAGCTGATCATGCAGGCCGAGCACATCCCGGTCCACCTCGGCTCAATGCCCGCCGCGGTGGCCGCGATCGTCGACGAGCCCCAGGCCGAGGGCGACCTCTGGGTGCTGAACGACCCCTACCGCGGCGGCACCCACCTGCCCGACGTCACCCTGATCTCCCCGGTGTTCGCGCAACCCCCTACCGGCGCCGGACGAGAAGCGGAGGAGCCGGCATTGATGGGCTTTGCCGCGAGCCGCGCCCACCACGCCGACATCGGCGGCCCCACCCCGGGCGGGATGCCGGCCTTCTCGACCAGGCTGGAGGAGGAGGGCGTCGTCATCGCACCCACCCGCGCCGACGACCAGCTGCTGCGCGAGCTGGCCGGTCGCATGCGGAATCCCGAGCAGCGCCTGGCTGACTTCCGCGCCCAGCGCGCGGCAAACCTGGCGGGGACCACCCGGCTGCGCGAGCTCGCGGGCCGGGTGGGGGCAGAGCCCCTGCGCTCCGGCATGGCCGAGATCCTCGCCTACGCGGAGCGGCGGACGCGCGCCGCGCTCACCGAGCTGCCCGATGGATCCGCCACGGCAACCGAGCGGCTCGAGGCGGTGGATGGTTCCGACATCGAGCTGCGCCTGCGGGCGGAGGTAGCCGGTGACTCCCTGATCCTCGATTTCGAGGGCACCGATGCCCAGGTCGAGGGCAACCTCAACTGCCCGGTCTCGGTCACCCGAGCGGCCTGCGCCTACGCCGTGCGGGTGGTCTGTGACCCCGACGCTCCCCCTTCGGCCGGCGCCTGGCGCCCGGTGGAGATTCGCGCACCCGTGGGGTCGCTGCTGAACGCCCGCCCGCCCGCCGCCGTCACCGCGGGCAACGTCGAGACCTCGGGCCGCGTCGCCGACCTGGTGATCGAGGCGATGTCGGCGTTCAAGCCGGTTCCAGCGCAGGGACAGGGGACGATGAACAACTTCACCCTCGCCGGCGAGGGCTGGACGTACTACGAGACGATCTGCGGCGGCCAAGGCGCCTGTCCCGAGGCCGACGGGCCCGACGCCGTGCACGTGGCGATGTCGAACACGCTGAACACCCCCGTCGAGGCCCTCGAGGCCGAGTTCCCCGTGCGCGTGCGCGAGCTGTCGGTCAGGCGCGGCAGCGGGGGCAGCGGGCGCCACCGCGGCGGGGACGGAATCGTGCGCGAGCTCGAGGCGCTGGCGCCGATGCGCTTCACGCTCATCTCCGAGCGCAGGCGCCACGCCCCCGCCGGCCGCGAGGGCGGCGGGGACGGCCGCCGGGGGCGCGACGCGCGCAACGGCGAGCCGATCCCCGCCAAGAGCGAGGGCGAGCTGCAAGCGGGCGACCGGATCCGGATCGAAACCCCCGGCGGAGGCGGCTACGGAGGGCCGGCGACTGGCTGATCAACCAGGGTGTGAACCGCAGAGGAATGCGCTTTTTCGGTGCTTACTCGTAAGCCTAATCGCTTGTGACGATCGGCTACAAGGGTTGCGCAAGCGCACCCCGTCCACTAAGATGCGCGCATCGCAAGGGGGCTCCGCTGCCGAATCCGGGCGTCCCGCCTCCGCTCCCCGAACCAGACCTGACTTCTGACCTGAGAATGCCAATCGCCTTTAAGGAATGGGCAGTGACCGTGCGGGCGCTGTCGGAGGGTGAGCAGTTGCTCGTAATGCGCAAGGGCGGCATTCGCGAGGAGCACAAGCACTTCGAGGTCGAGCACGAGCAGTTCTTCCTCTACCCGACCTTCGACCACCAGCGCAACGACCTGGTCCGCGAGTCCCACCACCCCGAGCTGCGCCGCGCGCTCGAGGAGGGTGTCTGGCCCGACGAGGAGCCACCCCCCAGGGCCCTGATCCAGGACGGCGGCATCCCCCAGCCCGACCGCGTGCGAATCCGCGCCTGGGCCGAGGTCACCGACCACTTCACGACCGAGGACCACCGGCTCGTGGACGAGCTCAGCCCCTTCCACATCTGGACCTCCGACTACGCGCAGAAGCGCCTGACCTGGAAGCGCCGGCACCCGCTGCACGTGCTGCTGCTGCGGGTGCACCGCATCCCGCGCCCCGTGACGGTCCGGGTCAAGGACGAGCACCAAGGCTGCCGCTCCTGGGTGGAGATCGACCGCGACCTGCCCTTCGAGGGCACCCCGGTCATGGCCGACCAGGAGTTCGACCGCGCCGCCGGCGCCATTCGCGAGATCTGCGAAGGCGACCTGGTCCCCGCCTGACCCGCCCGGCCACCTGCAACGCCGCCCGGCATGGCTTTAGGGAGCCGGGAGTAGCCTGGTTCGGCCATGGCCTGGATCGAGACGGACTCCCTCAGCTTCACCGCTAGGCACGACGACGCCGACATCGGCTGCGCCCAGCGAGTCCTCGACCGACTCGAGGAACTGCGCCTGCGCCTGGAGGAGCGGTTCGACGAGGTCCCGGGCGACGTCACCGTCGTCATCCACGACAACCCGGCCTGGCTCTCGGCCGCCCACCCGCTGCTGCCGGCCGTGCGCTGGTCCGCCGCCCCCGCCGGGCGCCGCTACCTGGCAGGGTGGCCGATGCTGGGCGAGATCCACCTGCTCTCGGACGAGTGGATGGAGCGGCGCGCCGGCGGCGAGGACTCGGCGCGGGCCCTGCTGGGCACCGCCGAGCGGGTCTACTGCCAGCTGGTCATGGCGGCTAACAACGACCGCCTGCCCCCGATGTGGACGCCGCGGCGCTTTCTCACCTACCTGCGGTGGGCGTGGCTGTACGAGGGCGCCGCCCAGTACTTCTCCGGCCAGGTCTCGCTGTACCGGCCGGCGGTGATCACCCGCCTGCGCGAGGGCGAGCGGCCGCGGTTCCCGCCCTCCCGCCGCGACGCCGTGATCCTGGGCGGCACCGTCTTCGACCTGCTCGACCGCCACCGCGGCCCCGACGCCTGCTCGATGCTGGCCGCCCGCACGCGCAGGGAGGGGGCCGAGTCAAGCCTGGAGATGGCCTTCGGGGCCCGCATCGGCGAGATCGAGCGCGGCTGGCGCCGTCACCTGGACGAGATCGCCTATCCGCAGGGCGCCGAGCCCGGCGCCGACCCGCTGCAGGACACCGGCGAGCGGCCCTCGCCCCTGGCCCAGCCCTCGCCTCTCGTCGGCGAGGAGAAGCCCTCGCCGCTGCGCCTGCCCCGTGAGGAGCCCGTCGACCTTCACAATCTGGACCTGACCGCGGATGCGGCCGACGACCGGGTCGACTTCGACGCCGACTTCGAGGACCCGTTCGCGGGCGAGCCCAGGATCAGGCGCGGCAGCGGGCTGCGCGACCCGGTCGACTCCGAGCTCGACCCTCCCCCGGACCTGGATTTCGGGTCCCCGCCGGAGTTCGGCTTCGAGACCTCAGGTGGCGAGCTGGTACAGGGCCCAGACGAGCGCCAGCGCCAGCGCGAAGGCGATCGCGATCCCGATCGCAAGGCGCGCCGGGGACCCGACGCCCGGGATTGACCCCGGCTCGGCCTCGGAGGTCAAGAGCTCGGCGTCGCTGAGCAGCCCACGCGCCTCCTCGTAGCCGGACTCGGGCACCAGCACGTCGCGGGGACCGGCGGCGAGGAAGTCGGGCACGTCGAAGCCGCGGGTGCGGCGCAGGATCGACGGGATGCCCTGGTCCAGCAGGATGCCTTGGATCAGCTCAGAGTCGGCCAGGTTGCGCCCCCCGGTGACGCGGACCAGCTCGCCGCGCGCGAACTGCGGGCGCACCTTGCGCGCCCGCTCATGTGCGTCGGTGATCGGCTCCTGCTCGCGGCTGCCGGCGTAGACGAGGGGCATTCCGCAGTCGCGGCAGAATCGCTCGTCGCCGCCGTGGCTGAGCGCGCAGCGGGGGCACGTGAGCGGGCCGGCCTGGTCGGGGCTCAGCGCGGGACCCCGCTCACTCGATCTCGAGGTCGACCTCGACCACCTCGGCGTCCGCGGTGATGTCGAAGCCCTTCAGCGGCTCCTCGCCCTCGGCCAACGAGGCGATCAGGTAGATCGTCCCCGGCCACGCCAGCGCCCGCTCGGTCCCGCCGTCCTTGCTCCATTCCCAGAAGGCGAGGTTGATGTCGGTCTGCGAGGGATAGGCCGGGCTCGCAGTGTGGGAGTGGTAGATCGCCGCCAGATCCTCCCCCTTCTCCTCGATCTCCTTGCGGATGTCGAACACCTCCTGGTCGGCGATGCGGTAGCGCAGCGGGCTGCCCTCGGCGTTCTGGGCGCGGTACAGGGTGGTCGCCTGGCCGTCGCGGCCGCCGATCAGCCCGCAGCACTCGTTGGGCGCATCCTCGCGGGCGTGCGCCAGCAGCTCCTCGTAGATGGCCTTCGGGATCCTCATCGCCGTCTAGAGCTCGCTGCGCACGGCCACGGCAGGACGGCCTACCACCAGACCGTGGAGTCGATCCCCTCCAGCTCTTCGATCGGCTTCGTGTAGACGCCGCTGGAGAGGTACTTCCACCCGTCGTCGGGCACCAGGAAGACCACGTTGCCCTCGTCCAGCTCGCCCGCGATGCGGTCGGCGACGTAGGCGATCGCCCCGGAGGAGACACCGGCGAAGAGGCCCTCCTCGTCCAGCAGCTTCTTGGTCCAGACGATCGCGTCGTGGTTGGAGACCATGATCTTGCGGTCCAGCAGGTCCAGGTCGATGATCGGCGGGATGAAGCCGTCGTCGAGCGAGCGCAGGCCCTGGACCAGCTCGCCCTGCATGGGCTCGGCGGCGACGACCTTGGTCTCGGGGTCGTTCTCCTTGAGGCGCCGGCCGTTGCCCATCAGCGTGCCGCCCGTGCCGAGCCCGCCGACGAAGGCGGCGATCTCGTCCAGCTCCTCGAGGATCTCGGGGGCCGTGCCGTCGTAGTGCGCCCGCGGGTTGGCCTCGTTGCCGTACTGGTAGGGCATGTAGTAGCTGGAGTCGGCCTCGGCCATCTCCAGGGCCAGCTCGACGGCGCCGTTTGACCCCTTGGCGCCCTCGGAATAGACGATCTCGGCCCCGTACATGCGCAGCAGCTGGGTGCGCTCCTCGGTCACGTTGTCGGGCATCACGACCTTCAGCGGATAGCCCTTGCGGCGGCAGATCATCGCCAGCGAGATGCCCGTGTTGCCCGAGGTGGGCTCGAAGATCGTGTGGCCGGGCTCGATCGCGCCCCGCTCCTCGGCGTCCTCGATCATCGCCTTGGCGACGCGGTCCTTGACCGAGCCGGTCGGGTTGTGGCCCTCGAGCTTGGCCCAGATGCGGACGCCGGGCTTCGGCGACAGGCGCGGCAGCTCGACCAGCGGCGTGTTGCCGATCGACTCGATCACGTTCTGGAAGCGGCCGCCGCAGGGGCGGTTCAGCAGTGGCTCGTCGAGCATCGGCACAAATACTACTTCAGAAAGTGAAGTAAGGCGAACTTTGGTCGGGACCTCGGCTTACTGGGTATGTTCCCGCTTGGCTTCGTTCAATGCTCAAGAGAGGAACCTGAAGATGAGAACACGCCTGCTCGCACTGCTGGCCGCTCTCGCCCTCGTGCTCACCGCCGGCTTCGCGGTCGGCTGTGGCGACGACGACGATGACGGTGGCGATGGTGGCGGCGGCGGCGCCGACCTGGGGACGATCACCGAGGGTGAGCTCCTGGTCGGAACCGATACGCCTTACCCGCCCTTCGAGATCGGGCAGCCGCCCGACATCTCGGGCTTCGACATCGAGGTGATGGACGCGATCGCCGCGGACTTGGGCGTCGAGGCGACCTACCAGGACACCGGCTTCGACACGATCTTCCGCGACACGGCCAACGGCCAGTTCGACACCGCGGCAGCGGCGTCGACGATCACGCCCGAGCGCCAGCAGAAGGTCAACTTCACCGATCCCTACTACGAGGCCACGCAGGCGCTGGTGGTGGCGGAGGACAACTCCGACATCGTGACCACGGCCGACCTCGGCGGCAAGATCGTCGGCGCCCAGGACGGCACCACGGGCGAGACCCTGGCCAACGACACCACCGACGCCTCGGAGGTCCGCGGGTTCCCCGAGGGCACCGACGCGATCACGGCGCTGGCAACAGGCCAGGTCGAGGCGGTGATCGTGGATCTGCCGGTCGCGGCGGACGCCGTCGAGAAGCAGGGCGGGGTCAAGGTCGTCGAGGAGATCCCGCTCGAGACCCCGGAGCTGTTCGGCTTCGCGGTCCCGAAGGACAACACGGCGCTGCTCGATGCGATGAACCAGGCCCTCGTCAAGATCAAGGACGACGGGACCCTGACCGAGCTGTACCAGCAGTACTTCAAGACGGACCCGCCCGCCTCGGTGCTGGAGGGCACGACGGAGCCGGCCGCCGGCTAGCCGCCGTCTGAACAAGAAGCGGGCGCGATTCAGCGCCCATCGAAAGGGGCGCCTGCGGGCGCCCCTTTCTCGTTCCGGCATCCTGGTTTCGGGTAGGGCCGATAAGGAATAGGCTCCCCCGCGTCAAGTGGATTTCATCTTCGACTACTACTTCGACTTCAGCCTCATGGGGGACGAGTTCGGCCGCGTCCTCGACGGGTTCTTCATCACCCTGAAGCTCTCGATCCTGTCCGGGATCCTGTCGCTCGTCTGGGGCCTGGTGCTGGCGGTGCTGCGGCAGTTGCCGGGCAAGGCGCTGGCGCCCCGTTCGCTGGCTCACGATCGCCTACATCGATGCCTTCCGGGGGATCCCGCTGCTGCTGGTGCTGTTCCTGGTCTCGGGCTTCCTCAGCGCCGCCCAGGCCGAGGGCACGATCCCGCGCGAGGTCGGCATCCCGACCTGGTTCGGCCAGACCTCGCCCTTCTGGTACGGCGTGATCTCGCTGACGATCACCTACGGCGCCTACATGGCCGAGGTCTACCGGGCCGGAATCGAGGCGGTCCCGTCCGGGCAGATGGAGGCCGCGCGCTCGCTGGGCATGAGCCACGGCCAGTCGATGCGCCAGGTCATCGTCCCCCAGGCGATCCGCAAGGTGATCCCGCCGCTGCTGAACGACTTCATCGCGCTGATGAAGGACACCTCGCTGGTCGGCGTGCTCGGCGCGATCGAGGTGGTGAAGGCCGGCCAGGACGTGCAGACGGAGTTCTTCAACGGCTCGGCGCTGGTGCTGGGAGCGCTGATGTTCCTGGTCGTGACCATCCCGCTCGCCCGCGTGGTGGACGTGCTGATCGCCAGACAGCAGCGTCGGACCTCGCGCGGAGGAGGGGGCGGCGCGGCCGAGCCGGCGCCGGCCGGCGCCGCGGGCACCGGGCAGACGGGTGGGCCGATCTGATGGCCGAGGGCGCGATGCTGAAGCTGGACGGGGTGGAGAAGAGCTTCGGCGACCTGCACGTGCTGCGGGGCGTCGACCTCGAGATCGGCAAGGGCCAGGTCGTCTGCGTGCTCGGGCCCAGCGGCTCGGGCAAGAGCACGCTGCTGCGCTGCATCAACCTGCTGGAGCCGCCCGAGAAGGGCGACATCCTGCTGGAGGGCAGGAGCATCTGCAAGGGGGAGGGCTCCGGCGAGGGAGAGAAGGGCTGGGAGCTCGACTTCGTCCGCCGCCGGGTGGGGATGGTCTTCCAGCAGTTCAACCTGTTCCCGCACAAGACGGCGCTCGAGAACGTGACCCTGGCCCAGGCGACGGTGCTGGGCCGCGACAAGAAGGAGGCCGACGAGAAGGCGCGCGCGCTGCTGGAGCGCGTCGGCCTGAGCGACAAGATGGACGAGTACCCCGACCGCCTCTCGGGCGGCCAGCAGCAGCGGGTCGCGATCGCCCGCGCCCTGGCGATGGACCCCGGCGTGATGCTGTTCGACGAGGTCACGAGCGCGCTCGACCCCGAGCTGGTCAAGGAGGTCCTCGACGTGATGCGCGAGCTCGCCAAGGAGGGCATGACGATGATCGTCGTCACCCACGAGATCGGCTTCGCCAGGGACGTCGGCGACCAGGTCGTGTTCATGGACGAGGGCGTCGTGATCGAGCAGGGCGACCCCAAGGCCGTGCTCGACAAGCCCAAGCAGGAGCGCACCAAGCGCTTCCTGGGCC
>CAWFAI010000015.1:0-195721 GCA_963813725.1 uncultured Solirubrobacterales bacterium | reverse complement strand
CGGCGATCAGCGCGACCCCCGTCAGCGCCACGACCACCCCCACGGTCTGCACCCGCACCAGGCGCTCGTGCAGCAGGGCGCGGGCGAGGACCACGGTGGCAACCGGATAGAGCGAGGCGAGCACCGAGACCACGCTGAGCAGGCCGGTGTCGGTGCCGAGGGCGAAGAACGCGTTCGCGCCCACGTCGAGCATCCCGATCAGCGCCAGCGACGGCAACGCGGCGCGATCGAACGCGAGCCGCGGGCGCAGCGCCAGCAACACCGCCCCGAGCGCGGCGCAGGCCGTGATCGCGGGCGACCAGCAGCGACCAGTAGGGGCCGGCCTCCTCGACCGCGGCGTCCATGCCGATGAAGAAGCAGCCGAAGCCCAGCGCGGCGAGGCCGGAAAGCACGAGGGCCTCGCGGGAGGAGGCGCCTCCATCCGCCGACTCGGGCGCGCGGGTGGCGAGGACGACGCCGACGAGGGCCGCCGCCATGCCCGCGAACTGAAGCGCCTCGGGGCGCTCGCCCGTGGCGATCCCGACGATCACCGGCAGCACGGCGGCCCCGCTGGCCGAGATCGGGGAGATGACGCTCATCGTCCCGATCGCCAGAGCGCGGTACAGCGCCGCGATGCCCACCAGCTGCGCGATTCCGGCGCCGATCGCGGGGGCGACCTCGCCGAAGGCGGGCGCCTCGAGCTGGCCCACGGCGACGACCAGGACGATCGCCGCGAGCGGCCGTGAACTGGCTGACGAGCAGCACCAGCGCCAGCGTCAGCGCCTTGGTCCGGATGCCTCCCAGGAAGTCGGCGAAGCCCCAGCAGAGCGCCGCGCCGATGCCGAGTGCTGCGGCGGCCATCGCCGCCGCTCAGCCGGCTGGGGAGCGGTCGCCGCCTGCCATCCCCCTGATCACATGGAGGTCGACGGACCCAGGCGCGAAGACGTTGATCGAATACTGGACCGCGACGCCTCCCGGGGCCTGCAGCAGCTCGGCCAGCTCGAGGGCTGCGGTGACCCGCGTGACCCCGAGGGCATCGCCGACGCGGTCCCCGGGTTCGACCAGGCGGGGGCGGACCTGGGTGCGGGCGAAGGCGATCGGGTCCCCGCGCTCGACCAGCACATCGAGGACCATCTTGCCCGACTCCAGCGCCTCCCGAAGCTCCTCGGCCGGCGGCAGCTCGTGCTCGGGGTGGACCACGTCGCGCATGTAGGCCGCGACCGTGCCGTCGGCCAGCAGCGTCCGCTGGATCAGCGGGGCCCGCGTCCCGCGGCGCAGCTCGAGCGCCTCGGCGACGAAGCCTGGCACGCGGGCCTGCTCGATCTCCAGGTTGCGGGTGGTCAGGCGCTTGCCCTGGCGGCGGGCCAGCGAGGCGTAGGACTCCAGCACCTCGAGTCCCGCGCTGAAGGCCGCCGGCAGCGCCACGCGGCCGACGAAGGTGCCGCTGCCCTGCCGGCGGACGATCTCGCCGTTTGACTCCAGCCGCTCGAGCGCCAGCCGCAGCGTGCCTCGCGAGACGCTCAGCTCCTCGGCGAGCTCCTGCTCGGGAGGAAGGCGGTCGCCCGGGCGGGCGCGACCGGGCGCGAGCCGTTCCCGCAGCGCGGTTTCGGTCACATCGACGAGGGATGACCGCGACACGGGGCGAGCCTAACCTTCGGCGGTCCCGAGGTGCGCCGGAGGCACGCTCGGCCGACTCGCGGGCGCGCGCGACGCGCGGGTCATCGGAGCCGGAGCCGAGGTTGGCGTCGACCAGCTGGGCGGCGCCTCGCGCGGCCGCGGCGGCCAGATCGGCGGCGACGGCGGCGTCGGCGCCGAAGGCCCAGGGGCGGGCGCGGGCAGCGGTCTCGGCAGCCGCCTCGGCGACCTCGGCGGCGCACTCGGCGATCGCCAGCGGCGGGTCGGCGGCCGCGGCGAGCGCGGTGTCACGGGCCTCGGCGTCGTCCGCCCGAGCGACCTGGGCGTAGGCCACGACGTCCTCGTCCGCCGCCTCCAGCAGGCGCGCGCGGAGCTCGCCCGCCCTAGAGGACAGCGACCGCATTCGCGCCGCGCCCTCGGGGTCCGGATGCTCGTTGTCCTCGGCCAGACGCACGGCGGCGAGCTCGGCGGAGAGCTCGACGAGCGAGGCGGCGAGCGCGCAACTCAGGGCCGTGGCGACGCCCGCCGCCGCCGGCTCGGTGGTCGAACCAAGCTCGGCAAGCACCTCCCGCAACTGGCGGTCAGCGACCCCGGCCCTAGTTCCTCCGGAGCCGGCCATCTAGAACAGCCCGACGGTGCGTCCCTCGGCGTCGATGTCGACGTTGAAGGCCGCCGGCGTCTTGCCGAGCCCGGGCATCTGCTGGATCGCCCCGCACAGCGGCACCAGCCAGCCGGCGCCCGTGTATGCCCGGACGTCACGCACCGGCAGCTGGAAGCCGGTGGGCGCTCCCAGCAGCTCGGGGTCCGCCGACAGCGACAGCGGGCGTCTTCGCCATGCAGACCGGCAGCTCCGCCAGGCCCTGGTCGGAGAACTGCTCGATCTTGCGCTCGGCCTCGAGGTAGTAGACGACCTCGTCGGCGCCATAGACGCGCTCGCCGATCGTCTCGATCTTGGACTTGATCGAGCGCGCCGTCCTCGTAGAGGAGGCCGAAGTCGTTGGGCTGGTCGCAGGCGGCGACCACGGCCTCGGCGAGGTCGGCGACCCCCTTGCCGCCCTGGGCGAAGCCGTCGCTGACCGCGGCCGCGAAGGCGCCGCCCTCCCCAGCCAGCTTGGTCACCAGCTCGACCTCCTCGTCGGTGTCCTCGGGCCGGCGGTTGACCGCGACCACCGCCGGAACCCCGAACTCCTTGATTATCCCCAGGTGGCGATTGAGGTTGGCCATTCCCTTCTCCACGGCCGCGAGCTGCTCCTTGGCCGATGCCCCGTCGGTGGAGTCCAGGCCGCCGTGGTGCTTGAGGGCGCGAACGGTGGAGACCAGCACCACCGCGTCGGGGCTGATGCCGCCGGCGCGGCAGACGATGTCGAAGAACTTCTCCATGCCCATGTCCGAGCCGAAGCCGGACTCGGTGATCACGTACTCGCCCAGCTTCTGCCCCATCAGGTCGGCGATCAGCGAGGAGTTGCCGTGCGCGATGTTGGCGAAGGGCCCGGCGTGCATCAGGCAGGGCTGCCCCTCCAGCGTCTGGATCAGGTTGGGCTTGATCGCGTCCTTCAGCAGCACCGTCATCGCACCCGCGGCCTGCAGATCGTCGGCGGTGACCGGGTTGCCGTCGCGGGAGTAGGCGACGGTGACCGCGCCCAGGCGGCGGCGAAGATCGTGGACGTCGCGGGCGACGGCCAGCACCGCCATCACCTCCGAGGCGGCCGTGATGTCGAAGCCGCTCTCGCGCGGGTAGCCGTTGGTCGGGCCGCCCAGGCCCAGCGCGACCTGGCGCAGCGCGCGGTCGTTCATGTCCACAGCCCGCTTCCAGGTGACCTGCAGGGCGTCGACGTGGTGCGGGTTGCCGTGCAGGATCGAGGCGTCGAGCATCGCCGCGAGCAGGTTGTTGGCGGCCCCGATCGCGTGGATGTCGCCGGTGAAGTGCAGGTTCAGGTCCTCCATCGGCACCACCTGGGCGAAGCCGCCTCCGGCCGCTCCGCCTTTGATCCCGAAGACCGGCCCCAGCGAGGGCTCGCGCAGGCAGAGCACCGGGTCCTTGCCGATGTAGCCCATCCCCTCGGTCAGGGCGACCGAGGTGGTGGTCTTGCCCTCGCCCGCCTTGGTCGGAGTCATCCCGGCGACGCAGACGAGCTTCGCGTTCGGCCGCTCTGAAAGGCGGTCGATGGCGTCGAGCGAGATCTTGGCCTTGTAGCGCCCGTAGGGCTCGACCTCTTCGGGTTCCAGGCCCAGCCGCTCGCCGATCGCGTCGATCGGCTGCATCTCCGCCTGTTGGGCGATCTCGAGGCTGCTCTTCATCGGTCCGATCTACTCCTCTTCGTTGGTGTGCAGTGCGTTTGGTCTTGCGTGGTGTGCCTCAGTGGGAGACCGCCGCGGCCCCGAGCTCGGAGACCAGGCGGTCGCGGTAGAAGCGCTCGAGCCCGAACGGCTCGATCAGGCCGGGCGTCTTGCCCGTGGCGACGAGCTCGGCCATCGTCTTGCCGACGATGGGGGCCGCCTTGAAGCCGTAGGTGCCCCAGCCCGCGCTGATGGTGAAGCCGTCGACCTCGGTGACGCCGAGGATCGGGCTGAAATCGGGGCTGATGTCGCAGAGGCCGGCCCAGCTGCGCAGGATGCGCGCCTTCTCGAGCTGGGGGAACAGCTCCAGCGAGTGCCGCGATGCCTCCTGGATGAAGTTGAGCGTGCCCTGCTGGCGGTAGGTGGTCCACGGCTCGATCTCGGCGCCGATCAGGAACTCGCCGCGGTCGGTCTGCGAGATGTACACGTGCATCTGCGAGCTCACGATCACGATGTCGAGCAGGGGCTTCAGCGGCTCGGTCACGAACGCCTGCAGGATGTGTGTGGTGATCGGCAGCTCGACGCCGGCCATCTGGGAGATCGTCGAGCTCCACCCCGCGGTGGCGCTGACGACGTGTTCCGCCTGGATCCGGCGGCCGTCGGCGAGGGCGACGCCGGTCGCGCGGCCGTTCGAGCGCTCGATCCCCGCCACCTCGGTGTAGGGGTGGATCTCGGCGCCGCCGCGGTCGGCGCCCCGCGCCAGGCCCCAGACGACGGCGTCGTGGCGGATGATCCCGCCGGGGGGGTGGTAGAGCGCCCCCATGACCGGGTGCACCGCGTCGGGCGCAAGCGACATCGCCGGCGCCAGCTTCGCGATCTCGTCCGGGCCGATCACCTTCGAGTCGATTCCCTCGAGCTGGTTCACCTCGGCGCGCTCGGCCATCACGAACATGGCGCGGTCGGTGTGGGCCAGGGTCAGGTGCCCCTCCTGGCTGAAGAGGAGGTTGAAGTTGAGCTCGGCGCCGAGGCGCTCGTACAGCTTCACCGAGGCGTCGTAGAAGCGAGCGCCCTCGGGCGTCTTGTAGTTGGAGCGCAGGATCGTGGTGTTGCGCCCGGCCGCGCCCGAGCCGATGTAGCTCTTCTCCAGGATCGCGACGTCGGTGATGCCGTGATCGCGGGCCAGGTAGTAGGCGATCGCGAGCCCGTGTGACCCGCCGCCGACGATCACCACCTCGTAGCGATCCTTCAGTTCGGGCGTCTTGCGCCACATGCGCCGCTTGCGGAAGATGTCAAGCACGCGCTGCCACCCCCTCGTGCTCCGCCGCGCCGAGCGCGTCGAGCCCGACCGCCCGGCCGCCCAGGCTCTTGGCGGCGTCGACGAACACGGCCCAGTTGTACTGGGCATAGCCGGCGCCGAAGAGGTGCAGGAAGCGGTCGCCGCCCTCGCGCAGAACGAGCCCGGGGGTGCGGGCGACCGAGACCGGGGCGAAGCCACCCTCGGGGAAGCGGGCCGCGCGCATGTCAAGCGCCGTCGCGCGGGCGAAGGTCTCCCTGGCGAGCGGGCCGACGACGGCGTTCGAGCCCCAGGCCGAGGTCAGCTCGGTCACCGATGCGAAGCGGGCCCGGCCGGCCTCGTCCTCGAGGGCGTCCCTGACGCCGGCAGTGCGCTCCGGCTGGGTCACGGCGAGCACTCGCCCCGCCGTCATCGGGCACCACCAGGTGCCGTCGTGGTGTGCCGCCCGGCCCAGCTCCAGGGTCGTGCCACCGGCGAGGGCGGAGACGATGCCGGCGGTCGCGTCGTGGTCGGCCTGCAGCTCGAGCTTGCCGAGGCAGGAAAGGTCGGCCACCCCGACCGCCGCGCGGCAGACCGCTTGCTCGCGCTCGGCGTCGCCGTAGTCGCCCACGACCTGCCAGCCGGCGCGCTCGGCAAGGCGGGCGCCCGCGTCCAGGTGGGCCCACTCGATGGGGCTGCGCTGGGGCGGCGGCGGCCCGCCGGCCACGGGGCCGGTCGTATCGGGAGCCAGGAACTCGAAGCTCATCAGCGAGCCCTCATCCGGGAAACCGCCTCATCCGCGCAGCTTCTCCTGGTCGGGGTCATAGAAGGGCGCCGTCTGCACCTGGGCGCTCAGCCGCTTGCCCTCGTCGGCGATCGTGATCGTGGCTCCGTCTTCGCCAAGCGCGGCGGGGACCCAGGCCATGCCGATCGTTCGCTTCAACAAGGGCGAGAAGCGCGATGAGGTGACCCGGCCGACAGGCTTCTCGCCGTCGCCGACGATGGCCGCGCCCTCGGTCGGCACCGCGCCGTTGTCGAGGGTGAACCCGACGAGCTTGTTCTCCTCGCCGCGCTCGGAGACGGCTTCCAGCGCCCAGCGGCCGATGAAGTCCTGCTCCTTGTCGAACTTGACGATCCATGGCATCGCGGCCTCCAGCGGGTTCGACTCGGCGTCGGTGTCCTGGCCGACCAGGATGTGGAGCTTCTGCAGCCGCAGCACGCGCTGGGGCTCCAGGCCGAACGGCTTGATCGCGTGCGGCTCGCCCGCCTCGCTGAGCGCGTCCCACAGGTGCAGCGCCAGCGACCCCGGGCAGTGCAGCTCGTAGCCCAGCTCGCCCACGAACCCGATCCGCAGCAGCAGACAGGGCACCCCGGCGACGTGGGCACGCTTGCCGTCGAGGTAGGCGAAGGCGTCGTTGCTGCAGTCCAGCTCGGTCAGACCCGAGAGGATCTCGCGCGCCTTCGGCCCGGCCAGGTTGAAGGCCGAGAGCCCCTGGCTGACGTCGGTCAGGTGGACGTCGAGGTTCCACTCGGCCAGCCACCAGGCGAACCAGGCCTCGACGGCGTCGGCGCCGCTCGAGGTTGTCGTGACGTAGAAGGTCTCGTCGTCCAGGCGGCAGAGCGTGCCGTCATCGGTGATGCGTCCGGCGTCGTCGCCGAGCACCCCGTAGCGGATGCGGCCCGGCTTCAGGTTGTCGAAGCGGTTGGGATAGAGAAGGTTCAGGAACTCACCGGCGTCCGGGCCCCGGACCATCAGCTTGCCCAGCGTGGAGACGTCGATCAGGCCGGCGCCCTCGTGCACGGCCATGGTCTCGGCGTGCGGGTCGCCGTAGTCGTATGGACGGCGCCAGTCGCCTGCCCACATCACGTTTCCGCCCAGCTCGCGGTGGCGGCCATGGACGGCCGAGCGCTTGGCCGGCTCGAACGGGCGTCCCGCCATCGCGCCCATAGGCACGCTCGACCATGGCGGCCGCGCGGTCGTGAGGCCGACCTCGGCGACAGGGGTGCCCGTGTCCTCGGCCATCTTGCGGATCGAGGAGAGCTGGCACATGCGACCCTGGCAGGGGCCCATGGTCAGGGTCGTGTAGCGCTTGGAGAGCTCGATCGAGTCATAGCCCTCCTCGACCGAGTAGGTGATGTCCTTGGTGGTAACGTCCTCGCACAGGCAGGCGAAGCACTTGCCGTTCTTTCCCGCGCCCGGCGGGGGCACGGCCTGGGAGGGAGCGGGGTCGGCGCCGAGCGCCGAACGGTCGGCCTCCAGGCGCGAGCGGTCCTCGGGGCCGCCCAGCTCCAGCGACAGCGCGGCCTCTGCGCCCGCCACCGCGCCCGAGGCCCGGGCCTGGGAGGCCGAGGACTCGTGTCCGGCGACCGCGCCGGCGGCGTAGATGCCCTCCGGTGTGCGGTCGGGCACGTAGGCCCCGGCGCCGCTGTCCCACCGGGCTTTGGCGCCCGCCTGCAGGAGCAGCGAGGTCGCGGGCACGGTCCCGCCCGAGACGGCGACCAAATCGCAGTCGAGCCCGCGCTCGGAGTCGGGGTCCGGCCGCCCGTCGCCGTCCAGCGGCGCCACGACGACGCCCTTCACCTGCTTGCGGCCGAAGGCACGGACCACCGCAGTCCCGGTCATGTGGGTGATGCCCTCCCACTCGAGGCGCGTCGCCAGCTCCTCGCTGGCGCCGTCCGGGCGCGCGTCGGCGACCGCCCTGATCGCAACGCCCGCCGCGTGCAGGGCAAGTGCGGCCTCGAGCCCCCGGTCGCCGACGGTGGCGACCACCGCAGCGCTGCCGGGGCGCACGCCATAGAGGCTCGCGAGCCGCTGAGCGCCAGAGCTCAGCATCACTCCCGGAAGGTCGTTGCCGTCGAACATCAGCGGCTGCTCGATCGACCCGGTCGCCGCGATGTGGCGCTCGGCGCGGACCTGGTGCAGGGTGCTGCCCTGCCAGACCGGGACGATGCCATCGAAGAACCCGAGCGCCGCCGCCGGCGCCAGCACCTCGACTCCGGCCGCCACCGCTTGTTCGCCCAGCTCCTGGGCGGACCCGGCCTCGGCCGTCGCGAGCTGGGTGCCGCCCAGCTCGGGGCCGTCGTCGGCCAGGACCACGTCGGCCCCCATCTCGGCGGCGCGCAGGGCCGCGCTCAACCCCGCCAGGCCTCCGCCGATCACCAGCACGTCGGCGTGGCGGCGGCGGTACTCGGTGCGCCAC
The DNA here is from genome assembly GCA_963813725.1 of uncultured Solirubrobacterales bacterium. GTDB lineage: Bacteria > Actinomycetota > Thermoleophilia > Solirubrobacterales > 70-9 > VGBV01. Next base: position 187,357 of record CAWFAI010000015.1, on the reverse strand, counting down.
TTGCGATGCTCTTGGGTGCGCGCGACCTTTCCCAGACCCGCCGCGTTGCGGAGCACCTTCTCGTACAGCGGCCACAGCCGCCGCGGCCGGATGAAGGTCTTGTAGTAGAAGCCCGGAGGGGTGAAGCGGGTGCCGAAGATGTCGGTGGCCCGCATCGCGTCGAAGTCCAGCGAGGGGGTGGCGTTCATGTGCTTCACGCGCATGCCCTCCTTCACCGGCTCGGTGCAGGCGCGGACGCCCGGCCAGCCGTCCACCTCGACCAGGCAGTTGGGGCATTGGCCCGCGCAGCAGAGCAGCCCGCGCGGGCGGTGGTACTTGAAGCTGCGCGAGAGCACCTTGCGCCCTGACGCGTGCAGCGCCGAGCCGATCGTGTCGCCCTCGAACGCATCCACGCTCTTGCCGTCGAAGCTGAAGCTGACCGTCTTTGAGCGGTTGATGCGCTCGCCGGGGCTGGGGGGGAGGCGCTCGCTCACGGGCCGCCCATCCCCTGGGCGCCGCCGATCCCCTGCGCGCCGGTCCCCTTGGGCCCATGCGCCGTCGCGCCGGCGCCATCGGCGCCCTCGCCCGGCAGCCCGACCCACTTGACCTCGTTGGTGGTGGTGTCGCGCTCGGCCTGGAACCACTCGCGGCAGCCCGAGCGGTGATACCACCACTCGCGCTGCACGCCGGCGACGTTGCGGCGGAAGTAGTTGTAGGCGTTGAGCTCGCGCTCGGAGGGCTTCTGCTTCGGCCGCGGCACGATCTCGCCGCCGAACGAGAAGTCGGTGACCTCGCGCTCGCCGCAGTTTGGACAGGTCAGGAGGAAGGACAATCTCGGCCTCGGGGGCACGCTGACCAACTAGACAAATTGGTACAGGGACGCAAGGAAAGGTATTTTCTGGGCGACATGGCGCGACGGTACGAGTGTCTTGACGCGGATTGCGGCGAGGTGATCGTCGCCGACGACGAGGCCGCCCTGATCGAGGCCGTGCAGGCCCACATGGCGGACGCCCACGACAGCTTCGAGCTCGAGGACATGATCGTGGACGCGTCCACCGAAACGGAGGAGGACGGCTGAATATGGCCGAGGCGACGGAGACCAACGGCGCGCCGGACCCGGACGTGGTCCGCCGCTTCCACTTCACCCGCGAGATGGTCAAAGGGCCCGTCTACCGCAAGTACAAGTTCGCGATCGACCGGGTCTGGAACGTCGACGACCTCGACTTCAGCCCGGACGTCGCCGACTGGGAGCGGATCTCACCCGAGCAGCGCGAGGGGCTGCTCGGAGTCACCGTCCGCTTCCTCGCCGGCGAGCAGGCCGTCACCGACGAGCTGGTGCCGATGATCGCCGCCTCCCACGCGTTGGGCCGCTTCGACTGGGTCACCTACCTGTCGACCTTCCTGATGGAGGAGGCCAAGCACGCCGAGTTCTTCATGCGCTGGCATGACCAGGTGGTCGGCGTTCTGGAGCCCGAGGAGGTCGCCCGCCACTTCCTCGTCCGCGGCGTCACCGTCGATCCCGAGCGGCCGCTTCGAGGTCCGCGACGTGCTGCATGAAGCGCTGCCCGAAGTACGGCCGCGAACTGCTCGAGGCGTCGATGGAGGGGACGGAAGAGGAAATCGAGCGCGCCTTCGTCCGCTTCTCGGCCGCCTACAACGGCATTCGTCGAGGGAGTGCTGACGATGCCCTCGTACGAGATCGTGATCGACACGACCAAGCTTTGGGACGCTTTCCCGACGCTGCGCGAGGGGTTCCGCCTGATCCTGATGGACGAGGGCCGCCACATCACCTTCGGCACCGGCGCCTGCAAGACCCTGATCGAGCGCAATCCCGACCTCGAATCCGAGGTCCACGCCGTCTTCGACGCGTACCGCGGCAACCTCGTCGGCCTGGTCGAGTACCAGAAGGCGGTCCCGGGCCTGGAGGTCCAGAAGTACCAGGACCAGAAGGTGCGCCACTACCGCAACCGCTGCCGCGAGATGGGCATCACCCCGGACGAGACCCTGATCGACCAGATCCTCGACCCGGAGATCGACTTCGTAGTGGGGCACCAGGCCGGGTAGATCCACCGTCTCGCTAGCTTCATATGTGTGCCAGGCGCACATAGGACCACCGCAAATGCTGGCGTTTCCGGATATTGCCCAGGCGCGCCCTATGTGAGATACATACAGCCATGAGCGACGAAATCAAGAAGCCCACCGAGGACGACGTACGCAAGGCGGTCAAGGACGACGGCATCGAGTTCCTGTTCGCGAACTTCGTGGACATGCACGCGAGGCCGAGCGCAAAGCTGATCCCCGCCGAGAAGCTCGACGACCTACTGACCGACGGAGCCGGGTTCGCCGGGTTCGCCGCCGGCGACATCGGCCAGCAGCCGAACGATCCGGACATGATCGCGATGCCCGACCCGGGCTCGTTCACAAAGCTGCCCTGGAAGCCGAACGTCGGCTGGTTCGCCTCGAACGTGACCGTCGAGGGCGAGGAGCACCTCTACTGCCCGCGCACGATCCTCCGCCATCAGATGAAGCGCTGCGAGGACATGGGCTACCAGTTCAAGATCGGCTACGAGCTCGAGTACTTCCTCGTGCGCAAGAACGAGGACGGGACGATCTCGGTCGCCGACGAACTCGACGACCTCGAGCAGCCCTGCTACGACATCCGCGCGCTGACCCGCAGCTTCGACTTCGTCGGCGACGTCGTCAAGAACGTCGACGCGCTGGGGTGGGGCATCTACGCCACCGACCACGAGGACGCCAACGGCCAGTTCGAGCAGAACTGGGGCCCGGCCGATCCGCTGACCAGCTCGGACCGTGCGGTCTTCTACCGCTACATGGTCGAGGCGATGGCCCAGGAGCGCGGGCTGATCGCGACCTTCATGCCGAAGCCATTCGGGCACCTGACCGGCAACGGCTGCCATATGCACATGAGCCTCTGGGATGGCGACACGAACGTGATGCTCGAGGACCCCAAGAAGGATTCCCGCGGCATGGGCCTGAGCGAGAAGGGCTACCACTTCGTCGGTGGGCTGAAGAAGCACGCCAAGGCCTACATCGCGGTCACCGCCCCGACCGTCGGCTCCTACAAGCGGCTCGTGATCGGCGCGCCGACCAGCGGCTCCACCTGGGCCCCGGCCTACGTCACCTACGGCTGGAACAACCGCACGATGATGTTGCGCATCCCCGACCACGGCCGCATCGAGGACCGCACCGTGGACGGGGCGTGCAATCCCTACCTGGCCGCCACCGTCGTGCTGGCCGCGGGCCTCGACGGGATCGAGAACGGGATCGACCCGGGCGACCCGAGCGAGGGCAGCATGTACGAGACCAGCGTCGAGGACCGCAAGAAGATGGGGGTCGAGACGCTGCCCGCCAACCTGCTCGACGCGACGCGCGAGCTGGAACAGGACGAGGTCATGCGCAAGGCGCTGGGCTCGACGGGCAAGGAGGACTACGTCGACTACTTCATCCGCTGCAAGCAGCGCGAATGGCAGCAGGCGCACGAGCAGATCACCAAGTGGGAGATCGACCGGTACCTGCAGCTCTCCTGATCCGGAGGTTCACCGATGTGCGGAATCGCAGGGCTGTTCAGCAAGTCATCTGAGACCGAGGAGAGGCTCGGCGCACACCTGAGCGCGATGCTCGCCCAGCTCGCCGACCGCGGCCCCGACAGCGCCGGCGTTGCGCTCTACCGAAACCCGGCCCCCTCGGGCTCGGTCAAGGTCTCGCTCTTCTCCGAGGATCTGGACTTTCCCTGGCACGTGCTCGAGGGCGAGCTGGCCGAGAGCTTCGGCAGCGTCACCGAGCCGGAGCGGATCGCCACCCATGCGCTGTTCACGGTCGAAGGGGCGGGGCCCCAAGTGCAGCGCTGGCTCACCGACGAGCACCCCGAGCTGCGGGTGATGAGCATCGGCGAGCACATCGAGATCTACAAGGAGAAGGGCGACCCGCGCCAGTTCATCCAGGACTTCGGGCTGGAGACGGTCTCCGGCAGCCACGCCCTGGGCCACACCCGGATGGCGACCGAGAGCAGGGTGACGACCGAGCACTCCCACCCGTTCTCGACCGGCCTCGACCTCTGCCTGGTCCACAACGGCTCGCTCTCCAACCACAACCGCCTGCGCGTCGAGCTGCGACGCAAGGGGATCGAGTTCCAGACCGACAACGACTCCGAGGTCGCGGCGGGCTATCTGACCTGGCGGCTGTCGGAGGGGGACGACCTCGAGACGGCGCTGAACGGCTGCCTCACCGACCTGGACGGCTTCTACACCTTCGCCGTCGGCACGGCCGACGGGTTCGCGGTGCTGCGAGACCCGATCGCCTGCAAGCCGGCCGTGATGGCCGAGAGCGACGACTGGGTGGCGATGGCCTCCGAGTACCGGGCGATCGCGACGCTGCCCGGCGCCGACGAGGCCCGCGTCTGGGAGCCGGAGCCCGGCCGCGTCTACCACTGGGCCCGCGAAATGGTTGCCTAGCGTGGCCCCCGCGGCCACCGCCGAGTCCGTGGACCTCGCCTCCGTCTCGGTCAGGGACCTGAACCAGCGCCTGCACGACGCCGAGGCCGGCACGAAGTGGCTGGTCGCCAGCCCGAACGGGGCCCACTCGATCGCCGCCGGGCTCGACGCCGAGATCGAGGTCGAGGTCGACGGCCACGCGGGCTACTACTGCGCCGGCATGAACAAGCTCGCGACCGTCCGCGTCGCCGGCAACGCCGGGACCGGGGTGGCCGAGAACATCATGTCCGGGCTGGTGATCGTCGCCGGCGACGCCAGCCAGTCGGCCGGCGCCACCGGCCGCGGCGGCACCCTGGTGATCAAGGGCAACGCCTCGGCGCGCTGCGGGATCTCGATGAAGGGCGTGGACATCGTGGTCCACGGCTCGATCGGGCACGCCGGCGGGTTCATGGCCCAGAAGGGCTGCCTGGTCGTCTGCGGCGACGCCGAGGACGGCCTCGGCGACTCGATCTACGAGGCGCACGTCTACGTCCGCGGCAAGGTCGCGGGCCTCGGCGCCGACTGCGTCGAGAAGGAGATGCGCGACGAGCACGTGACCGAGCTGCGCGACCTGCTCGAGCGCGGTGAGGCCGACTTCGACCCCGGCGAGTTCACGCGCTACGGCTCCGACGCGCCAGCTCTACAACTTCCAGGTCGACAGCGCGGGTGATTATTGATGGCTGAGTTCGACCAGCTCAGCAAGAAGCGCGGGTTCGACTCCGAGTTCGAGGACAAGTGGCGTCCCGGCCTGCGTGAGTCCCACCTCTTCGACCGCAACGCGATCCACGAGATCCATCGCATGGCGCGCGAGGGGATCTACGACATCCGCGGCTTCGGCGCCAAGCGCAAGGTCCCGCACTTCGACGACCTGCTCTTCCTCGGGGCCAGCGTCTCGCGCTACCCGCTGGAGGGCTACCGCGAGAAGTGCGCCACCGACGTCACCCTTGGCACTCGGTTCGCGGTGAACCCGGTCGAGTTGGAGATCCCGATCACGATCGCGGGGATGAGCTTCGGCGCGCTGTCGGCGCCGGCCAAGGAGGCGCTCGGCCGCGGTGCCAGCGCGATGGGGACCAGCACGACCACCGGCGACGGCGGGATGCTGCCCGAGGAGCGGGAGCACTCGACCAAGCTCGTCTACCAGATGCTCCCCAGCCGCTACGGGATGAATCCCGACGACCTGCGCAAGGCGGACGCGATCGAGGTCGTCGTCGGCCAGGGCGCCAAGCCGGGAGGCGGGGGCATGCTGATGGGTCAGAAGATCAGCGACCGCGTCGCCGAGATGCGCGACCTGCCGAAGGGCGTCGACCAGCGCTCGGCCTGTCGCCACCCCGACTGGACCGGGCCCGACGACCTCGAGATCAAGATCGAGGAGCTGCGCGAGATCACCGACTGGAAGGTCCCCATCTACGTCAAGATCGGCGCGACCCGCACGTTCTTCGACGTGGCGCTCGCGGTCAAAGCGGGCGCCGACGTGATCGTGCTCGACGGCATGGAGGGCGGCACGGCCGCGACCCAGGAAGTGTTCATCGAGCACGTCGGCATCCCGATCCTGGCCGCGATCCCCGAGGCCGTGCGCTCGCTGCAGGAGCTGGGAATGCACCGCGAGGTGCAGCTGATCGTCAGCGGAGGCATCCGCAACGGCGCGGACGCCGCCAAGGCCCTGGCGCTGGGCGCCGACGCGGTCTCGATCGGCGTTGCCGCCATCGTCGCCCTCGGCGACAACTCGCACAACTTCGAGGCCGACTACGAGAAGATCGGCACCGCGGCAGGCTTCTACGACGACTGGCACGAGGGCCGCGACCCGGTCGGGATCTCGACCCAGGACGACGAGCTCGCCAGCCGCTTCGACGCCGAACTCGGAGGCCGGCGGATCGCCAACTACCTGCGGGCGATGGTGCTGGAGGCGCAGACCTTGGCCCGGGCGTGCGGCAAGTCGCACGTCCACAACCTCGAGCCCGAGGACATGGTCGCGCTCACCTTCGAGGCCTCGGCGATGGCCAAGGTGCCGGTGGCGGGGACGAGCTGGATCCCGGGCCAGGAAACGACAAACTGAAATGAACAACGACCGATGACGGAGGACAGTTAGATGGCAAAGATCGTCTGCGTGCTTTACGACGACCCGGTGGACGGCTACCCGCCGGAGTACCCCCGGGACGACATCCCCAAGATCGAGCGCTACCCCGACGGCCAGACGACCCCGACCCCGAGCGCGATCGACTTCAACCCGGGGGACCTGCTGGGCTGCGTCTCGGGTGAGCTGGGCCTACGGAAGTTCCTGGAGGACGCCGGCCACGAGCTGGTCGTCACCTCCGACAAGGACGGCGAGGACTCCGAGCTCGACAAGCACCTGACCGACGCCGAGGTCGTGATCTCACAGCCGTTCTGGCCGGCGTATCTGACCGCCGAGAGGATCGCCAAGGCGCCCAACCTGAAGATGTCGATCACCGCTGGGATCGGGTCCGATCACGTCGACCTGCAGGCGGCGATCGCGAACGACATCACCGTCGCCGAGGTCACCTACTGCAACTCGATCAGCGTCTCCGAGCACGTGGTGATGATGATCCTGGGGCTGGTGCGCAACTACATCCCGTCCTACAAGACCGTGGTGGACGGCGGCTGGAACATCGCCGACTGCGCCGCCCGCGAGTACGACATCGAGGGGATGCAGGTCGGGACGGTGGCGGCGGGCCGCATCGGCTCAGCCGTGCTGAGGCGGATGAAGCCGTTCGAGGTCGGCCTGCACTACACCGATCGGCATCGGCTGCCGAAGGAGGTGGAGGAGGAGATTGGGCGTCACCTTCCACGAGACGCGCCGAGGAGATGGTGGCCGTCTGCGACGTGGTCACGATCAACGCGCCGCTGCATCCCGAGACCGAGAACCTCTTCGACGACGAGATGCTCGGCAAGATGAAGCGGGGCGCATACATCGTCAACACCGCGCGCGGCAAGATCTGCGATCGCGACGCGATCGTGCGGGCGCTGGAGTCGGGCCAGCTCGCGGGCTACGCGGGTGACGTCTGGTTCCCGCAGCCGGCCCCGCAGGACCATCCGTGGCGGACGATGCCGTGGCACGGCATGACCCCGCACACCTCGGGCACCAGCCTCTCCGCGCAGGCGCGCTACGCGGCGGGCACCAGGGAGATCCTGGAGTGCCACTTCGAGGGCAAGCCGATCCGCGAGGAGTACCTGATCGTCCAGGGCGGCGCCCTGGCCGGCGCCGGCGCGCACTCCTACAGCGAGGGCGACGCCACCAGCGGCTCCGAGGAGGCCGCCAAGTACAAGAAGTAGAAGGAGGAGGGGAACAGGGCGCCCCGCCCCGGCGGGGCGCCTGAGTTCCGACCACGGTGATCTAGGCTTGGGCGCGATGCAGGGACGCGAACGCGGAGCCTCTCGGGCGGGCGCCTCGGCGCCGGTGCGCGCAACATCGGCGCTCGCGACGGTGCTCGCCTTGATCGTGGTGGCCTCGCCGGCCGCCGCGGCGAAGCGCGACTTCCCCAGGGACTTCCAGTGGGGAGTGGCGATCGCGGGCTTCCAGGTCGAGGGAGGGCAGGGGACGAACCTGAACTCGAACTCGGACTGGTGGATGTGGACGCACGATGCCGACAACATCGCGAACGGGGTCGTCACCGACGACCGGCCCGAGGACGGGCCCGGCTTCTGGACACGGCACAAGCGCGACGTGCGGCTGGCGGCCCGCGATCTCCATCAGAAGGCCTTTCGAATGAGCATCGAGTGGAGCCGGGTGTTCCCGACCTCGACCGCCGGCGTCAGCGGCGTCAAGGCCCTGGACCGGATCGCCGACCAGGGCGCGATCCGGCGCTACCGCAAGATCCTGCGCGAGATCCGCGCCGAGGGGATGACGCCCTGGGTGACGATCAACCACTTCGTGCTGCCGAGCTGGATTCACGATCCGATCGCGACCCGCGATGCGCTCGCGGGCCTCGGGCCGAACGACCCGGTGCCGGCGCTGCCCCGCTCGGGCTGGCTCAACCGCAACACGGTCGGCGAGTTCCGCAAGTACGCCGCCTACCTCGGATGGAAGCTCGGGGACGAGGTCAACCGCTGGATCACCCTGAACGAGCCGATGGTGGTGGCCGTGAACGGCTACGTGAACATCCCGGGGATCGTCGAGGGGAACTTCCCGCCGGGGGGGTGGAGCTTCAGCGGGGTGATCGACGCGATCGTAAACATGGCCGACGCGAACGCGAGCGCCTACAAGGCGCTGAAGCGCAAGGACCGTGGCTCGCGGGTCGGCTTCGTGCACAACATGGTCGCCTTCACCGCCGACGATCCGAGCAGGCCAGCGGACGTGCGCTCGACCGGCAACGCGGAGTACCTCTTCAACAGGCTGTTCATGGAGGCGGTGGTGAACGGGATCAGGGACCGAGACGCCGACGGGGTGGTCGATCCCGGCGAGCGCAACCGCAAGCAGGCGAACAAGGCGGACTTCGTCGGCCTCAACTACTACTTCCGGGGGCGGATCTCGGCGCTCGGGACGCTGACCCCGCGCATCCCGCTGCTCGACTTCCTGCCCGCGACCCAGTACCAGTCGGCGATCAACCCCAGCGCCCCGCCCTGCCCCACGACCTGCACCGAGTTCGGGTGGGAGATCTACCCCGAGGGCCTGCGGCAGGTGCTGGACATCGCCGGCGACTACCGCCTGCCGGTGATCGTGACCGAGAACGGCATCTCGGACTCCGACGACGACCAGCGCGCCGCCTACCTCACCAGCCACCTCGAGGCCGTGCGCCAGTCGATCCGCGCCAAGGAGGCCGACGTGGGCGGCTACTTCCAGTGGTCGCTGGTGGACAACTTCGAGTGGGCGGTGGGCTACACGCAGCGATTCGGCCTCTACGCCTATGACCCGGCGACGCTGGCGCGGATCCCGCGCCCCAGCGCACGCCTCTACGCCCGCATCTCGAAGACGGGGAAGCTGCCCTAGCTTCTAGCCGGCCGCGGCCGCCTCGCGGTCCTTCAGCACCCGTCGCAGGATCTTGCCCGAGGGCGACTTCGGGATCTCCTCGACGACCTCGACCAGGCGAATCCGCTTCTGCGGCGCCACCTGCTCGGCGACCCAGGCCATCAGCTGCTCGTGGTCGAGCTCGTCCGAGGCAGCGACGACGAACGCCTTCGGCAGCTCGCCGGCCTCCTCGTCGGGCACGCCGATGACCGCGACGTCGCCGACGTGCTCGTGGCCGATGATCAGCGCCTCGAGCTCCGCCGGGGCGACCTGGAATCCCTTGTACTTGATCAGCTCCTTGAGCCGGTCGACGATCTGGAAGTAGCCGTCGGAATCGACCACCGCGACGTCGCCGCTGTGCAGCCAGCCGTCCGAGTCGATCGTGGCCTTCGGTCGCCTCGTCGTTGTTGAGGTAGCCGCTCATCACCTGGGGGCCGCGGATCCAGAGCTCGCCTCGCTCTGCCCTCGGCGACGTCCTCGCCGGTCTCGGGATCGACGATGCGGCACTCGGTCCCCGGCACCGGCGGGCCGATCGAGCCGGGCCGGTTGCGGTCGGCGTCATAGGGGATGCAATGGGTGACCGGGCTGGTCTCGGTCAGGCCGTACCCCTGCATCACGAAGGTCCCGAGGCGGTCGCTCACCTGCTGTGCTCAGCTCCGGGCCCGAGCGGCGCGGCGCCCGACATGATCTGGCGGATCGAGGAGAGGTCGCGGCTTTCAACGGCTGGGTGTTTCGACGAGCGCCAGGGCGATCGGGGGCACCAGGAAGGTGCGTGTGACCCGATGCTGCTCGTGCAGGTCCAGGAACTGCTCGAGGTCGAAGCGGGGCATCGTCACCACCGTCATCCCTTCGCGCAGGCCCAGGTTCATGATCACGGTCATGCCGTAGATGTGGAAGAACGGCAGCACCCCGATCAGCACGTCGTCGTCCTCCGGCTCGAGCGTGGCTGCCCACCTGGACCAGGTTCGCGACCAGGTTGCGGTGGGTGAGCATCACGCCCTTCGGCAGCCCGGTTGTGCCGCTGGAGTAGGGGAGCACGGCGATGTCGGCCGCGGCGTCGATCTCGACCTGCGGCGCCTCCGCTGGGTCGCCCATCAGCTCCGAGAACGCCGTCCCGCCCTCGGCCTCGCCGACGACGAAGATCTCCTTGACGCCCGTTCCCGTCCGCGGCCTCGCGCGCGGTATCGAGGAACGGGAGGACCGTGAGAGGAAGCTCGCGCCGGAGTCCTCGAGCTGATGGGCGAGCTCGCTCGCCGTGTAGAGCGGGTTCACCGTCATGCACATGCCGCCCGCCGAGGCGGCGCCGTGGAAGGCGATCGCGTACTCGGGCAGGTTGGGCATGAACACCCCGAGCACGTCCCCTTTGGCGAACCCGCGTGCGGCGAGCCCTGCGGCGCAGGCGCGGATCGCTTGCGCGACCTCCTCGAAGCTGAGCGAACGCCCCGTCGGCCCGTCGATGATCGCGGCCTTGTCGCCCAGCGATTCCGCGCGGCTCGAGCACGTACGAGGTCACGTCAATGTCGGGGATCTCGGGCGCGGGCTTGGCGCTGGCGTAGATCGACTCGGCCATGGCGCCACCCTACCGCCTGCGCCAGGACCCGCTGCTTATGCTTGACCGGCATGCACGACGTCGCGGAGTTCCTGAGCTCCCACGAGCCGTTTCGCGAGCTGGACGAGGCGGCACTCGAGGATCGCCCAGCGGGTCGAGGTCGAGTTCTTCGCGGCGGGGACGACGATCATGGCCAGGGCGAGGGACCGCAGGACCGTATCCGGGTCGTCCGCCGCGGCGCTGTCGAGCTGGTCGACCGCGGCCGGGTGATCGACCTGCTGGGGGAGGGGGAGATGTTCGGGCACCCCTCGATGCTGTCCGGGATGCCGACGGGCTTCGAGGTCCGGGCCGCCGAGGACGTGCTTACCTACGCGCTCGCCGCGGACGACGTACTGCCGCTGCTGGGCCGGCCCGAGGGCCTGCGCTTCCTGGGTCGCTCGATCCTGGACCGGCCCAGGCCGACGGCGCTGAGCCCCGTGGAGCTCCAGGAGTTCGAGGTCGAGGCCCAGACCGCGGCGACCCTGATCGGCGAGCAGCCGGTGATCGCGGAGCCCGAAACCGCGGTGCGCGATGCGGTGATGCGCATGGAGGATGACGGCGCCACCTCCGTCGTGGTCCCGCTCAACGGCGGCGGCTTCGGGATCATGACCGACCACGACCTGCGCTCGAACCTGATCGCTGCGGGCCGGCCCGCGGACGCGCCCGTTCGGGAGGTGATGACCTCACCGGCGCAGTGCGTTGGGCCGGACCAGACGGGCGCCGAGCTGATGCTGCTGATGCTGGACCACGGCATCCACCACGTCCCGGTGGTCTCGGCGCGCTCGGAGGTGCTCGGCGTCGTCCGCGACATAGATCTGCTCGCGGCCGAGACCCGGACCCCCTTCATGCTGAGGAGGGCGATAGGCGGCGCGACGAAGGTCGAGGAGCTGGGCAGGGTGGTCGAGCAGCTCAACCTGACCTTCGTCTCGCTGCACCAGGCGGGCATCGCCGCCCGGCAGATCAGCACGATCACCTCGGTCGTGTTCGACGCCCTCTTCCGTCGCACGATCGAGCTCGCGGTCGAGCGGATCGGCCCTGCGCCCGCCGAGTTCACCTGGCTCTCGCTCGGAAGCGATGGCCGCCGCGAGGCGGTCCCCTCATCGGACGTGGACTCCGGGATGGCCTGGAGGGACGAGTCCTCCGCGGACCCCGAACAGACGCGCGCCTACATGCGCTCGATCGCCGAAAAGGTCTCGGAGTCGCTCAAGCTCACCGGCCTGCCGCTCGACGCTCACGGGGTCTCGGGCGACAGCGACTTCTCCTGCAGCTCGATCGGCGAGTGGCGGAGGGCGATCGGGAGCTGGCTCACCCATCCCGAGGACAACAAGGTCCTGATCGCGACCTCGATCCTGCTCGACGGGCGGCCGGTGTTCGGCCCGGAGGAGCTCGACCCCAAGCAGGAGTTCTACGAGGCGGATGAGCCGAAGACGCTGCTGCGTTGGATGCTGCGACTGGCGCTCGCCACCAAGCCGCCGACCGGCTTCCTCAAGGACATGGTCTTGGAGCACTCGGGCGAGCACCGCGGCACCCTCGACATCAAGCACGGGGGCCTGCTGCCGATCGTCGACATCGCCCGCTACGCGGGGCTGAAGGCCAAGACGAGGACGACATCGACTGTCGAGCGGCTTCGGGTCGGCGAGCGACGCCGGCGTCCTCGAGCAGTCCCACGCCCGCACCCTGGCGGAGGCGTTTGACCTGTTCATGGAGCTGCGCGTCGAGCACCAGGTCAGCCAGCTCCAGCGCGGCGAGAAGCCCGACGATCGCCTCGACCCGAAGGAGCTCAACTCGCTCACCCGCCGCTACCTGCGCGACGGGTTCCGCGAGGTGACCGCGGTGCAGAAGAAGCTCGGAGGGGGGCGGCGTTGGCCGGTGAGTCAGCTGACCCCGACCCGGTCGCCCTCGGCGGCCGCCCGGGCATACGCCGAGACGCCGATGCCGGATCCCTCGATGCGATGGAGCGAGGTCAGTTTCGCCGCCCTCGACTTCGAGACGACCGGGCTCGACCCCTCGCGCGACGAGATCATCTCGTTCGCGACCATCCCGGTCGAGGGCGGCCGGGTCCGCCTCTCCGACAGCCGCTACAGGCTCGTGCGCCCGGCGCGGATGCCCGACGGCGACAGCATCCGCATCCACGGCCTGCGGCCCGTCGATCTGGAGGACGCTCCGCCGCTCGACGACGAGCTGGACGAGCTGCTGGCGGCGCTCACGGGGCGGGTGGTGATCGCCCACGTCGCCGCGGTCGAGCGCGGCTTCCTCTCGGCGGCGCTGGGGCGGCGCGCGCTGGAGCTGCGGAACCCGATCGTGGACACCGCCGCGCTCGCCGCTGAGCTTGAGGGCCGGACCGGGCACTTCGGCTCCGGCCGGGCGCCCAGCGGGCTCTCAGAGCTCGCGCGCGCGTTCCGGCTGCCGGTCCATCGACCCCACCACGCCGACGGCGACGCGCTCACAACCGCGCAGCTGTTCCTGGCGCTGGCGACCCACCTGGACCGGGTCGAGCCGCTCACCCTCGGCGCGATGCTGGAGCTTGCGCATGCCAAGCCGGAGCGCTCGCTGGGCGATCGCCTGCGGCGGGCCGGGCGCGATCTGATCCGCAGCTCCGCCAGGCCCTGACGTCCCCAGCTGACCGGCCTAGGCCTTGATCCGCTCGCCCTCGGGGTCGAACAGCGGGCCCTCGGCGACCTCGCCGCCGATCCAGCTGCCGAAGATCTCGATTTCGACCGCAGTCTCCGGGCTCCGCCTGCTCCGGCGGCACGTAGGCGTAGGCGATCGAGCGCTCGACCGTATAGCCGTAGCCGCCGGTGGTCACCCGCCCGCAGATCTCGCCGCCGATCCGGACGGGCTCGTTGCCGAGCGCGACCGAGCGCGGGTCCTCGAGCAGGATCGTGACCAGGCGGGTGCGGGGCCCCGGCCTCCTTCGCCTCGGCCAGCGCATCGCGGCCGATGAAGCCTCCCTCCTTGTCGAGCTTGACCGCGAAGCCCAGCCCGGCCTCATACGGCGTCTCGTCGGGGGTGATGTCGGCTCCCCAGACCAGGTAGCCCTTCTCCAGGCGCAGCGAGTCGATCGCCCGGTAGCCGCCGGCGACGATGCCGTGCGGCTCGCCGGCCTCCCACAGCGCCCGCCACAGGCCCAGCCCGTACTCGGTCGGGCAGTAGAGCTCCCATCCGAGCTCGCCGACGTAGGTGACCCGCAGCGCCCGCACGGGGACGTTGCCGACGGTGATCTCGCGCAGGCTCATGTAGGGGAACGCCTCGTTGCCGAGGTCCTGGGGGGTGAGCGGCGCCAGCACCTCGCGCGCCTTCGGCCCCCAGATCCCGAAGCAGGCGTACTGGGAGGTGACGTCGCGGACCTGCACCGTCCCGTCGCCGGGCAGGTGCCGCCGGATCCACTCGCGGTCGTGGTTGCCGAAGGCGGTGCCGGTGACGATCGAGAACCGATCCTCGCCGAGCCGCGCCACCGTGAAGTCGCACTCGATCCCGCCGCGGCTGTTCAGCATCTGGGTGTAGGTGATCTTGCCGGGCTCGCGCGCGACCCGGTTGTCGCAGAGGCGCTCGACGGCGGCCGCGGCGCCGGGCCCGGCGATCTCGAGCTTCGCGAAGGAGGACTCGTCGAAGACGGCCACCCCCTCACGGGTGGCGCGGTGCTCGGCGCCTATCGCCGGCGACCAGTGCTGGCCCGCCCAGCCGCGCGGCCGCAGCGACTCGTCACCCGCCGCCGCGTTCGACTCGTACCAGTTGACCCGCTCCCAGCCCGACTTCTCGCCGAAGGCCGCGTCGTGCTCGCGGTGCCAGGCGGTGGCGGGAGAGACGCGCAGCGGGCGCCCCGCCTGGCGCTCGTGGTTGGGATAGCGGATGTCGTAGTAGGTCTCGTAGGTCTCCCGGGTGCGGGCGTGGGTGTAGGAGGGCGAGCGGTACTGGGCGCCGAAGCGGCGGATGTCCATGTGCCACAGGTCCAGGCTGGGCTCGCCCTCGTCGATCCACTCCGCCATCACCTTGCCGATGCCGCCCGCGCCGGCGAGGCCGTGCGCGCAGAAGCCGGCGGCGACGAAGAGGCCGGCGACCTCGGTCTCGCCCAGGCAGAACTCGTTGTCCGGGGTGAAGGCCTCGGGGCCGTTGATCAGCTTCGTGATCGTGACCTCGTCCATCACCGGCACCCGCTTGATCGAGTTGTCGGTGATCTCCTTGAAGCGGTCCCAGTCGTCCTCGAGCAGGCGGCCGTTGAAGTCCGGCGGGATGCTGTCGAAGCGCCCCGTGCCCTCGGGCATGAAGGCGGGCTCGCTGTCGTGCTCATAGCCCCCCATCACCAGGCCGCCGCCGTCCTCGCGGAAGTAGATCAGCAGGTCGGGGTCGCGCAGGGTGGGCAGGGGCTTTTCGGGGTCGCGCTCCTGGAACGGCTGGGTGACCAGGTACTGGTGCGACATCGGGATCACGGGTATCCGCACGCCCGCCAGGCGGCCGAGCTCGGCGGCGTAGATGCCGCCGGCGATGACGACCACCTCGGAGGCGATCGTCGCCTCGCTCGGTCTCGACCCGGCGCACGCGGCCGTCGTCGACGCCGATGCCCGGTGACGCGCGTTGACTGCAGCACCTGGCAGGACTCGCGGGCACCGTCGGCCAGGGCGTAGGTGAGCTGGGCCGGGTCCAGGTAGCCGTCGGTCGGCAGCCAGGCGCCGCCGAGCACCCCCTCGGTGGACATCAGCGGGAACATCTCCTTCGCCTCCTCGGCCGAGATCAGCTCCAGCGGCAGGCCGAAGGTCTTCGCCCAGCCGGCCTGGCGGCGCAGCTCCTCCATCCGCTCCTCGCTCGAGGCCAGGCGGATGCCGCCGCACTCGGTCCAGCCCGGGTCGAACTCGGACTCCTCACCGAGCCGGCGATAGAGCTCGACCGAGTGCATCATCATCTTCGTCAGCGAGACCGAGCCGCGCAGCTGCCCGACCAGGCCGGCGGAGTGGAAGGTGGAGCCCGAGGTGAGCTGGGCCCGCTCCAGCAGGACCACGTCGGTCCAGCCCAGCTCGGCGAGGTGATAGGCGATCGAGGTCCCGCCCACGCCCCCGCCGATGATCACGCAGCGGGCGGAGTCGGGCAGCTCGACCTTACGCGCCACCGGCCTCCTCGAGCCAGGTCTGGAACTTGGGATCGGCCGCGGTCTGGGCCATGCGGTCGAAGTGCTTGCTCGCGTACTCGTCGAAGTCGAAGTCGATGTCGCTGACGCCGCTCTGCAGCACGCCCCACATCGCCTCGCGGAAGTCGGACATGAAGCGGAACAGCGACAGGGTCGCGAGCCGCCGCGCGCCCGGCTCCTCGCCGAAGTACGCGCGCAGCAGCGCCTCCTGCCCCGTCTCGTCGAGCTCGTTGTTGACCGAGAAGTTGCCGAGGTCGAAGTAGCGGTCGCCCATGCCCGCGTACTCCCAGTCGACGATCCAGATCGTCTTCTCGCCGCGGATGAAGTTCGCCGCCAGCAGGTCGTTGTGGCAGGGGACCGGCTCGTGCTCGGGGCCCGACAGCCGCGCCTGGATGGCGTCGGCGTTGGCGAGCGACTCCTCGTAGGCGGGGGGCGGCTCGACGCCGCGCTCGCGCGCCGTCTCGGCGTAGTCGCGGACGAGGCGGAAGGAGTCGAATTCGGTCGGGAGCTGCAGGCCCGAGTCGTGGTAGGCGCGCAGCTCGCCGGCGATCTGCTGCAGGGCCTCGGGCTCCTGCAGGTCCTCCGCCTCCATCCCGGCGCCCTCGACGAACTCGGTCACCAGGCGCCGGTGGGTCGGTCAGCAGCGCGGCCACACGTCGGCGCGATGCCGACGTCGGCGGCGCCCTGGTTGGCGTCGCGCTCGGCGCCGCGGTCGATCCCCAGCAGGTTCGTGTCCTTGCCCGGCACCCGGATCACGTAGCGCTTGCCGCCGAGCGTGACCAGATAGTTGCGGTTCGTGATCCCGCCCTCCAGGGGCGTGGGCTCTCCCTCCGCTTCGCCCAACTCAGGCGCGAGTTGCTTGACGATTTGGAGTAGTTCGGTCATTTCCCTTGACTACCGACCGCCGGGACAAATAGGGTGCTGACAGTCACAGGTCGACTCTTCTATCGCATTGGAAGCGATGGTGAGTCTGTCCGTCCGGCAAGAGGGAAACAAGGAGAGAGAATGGCGCCAGAGGGGATTTCGGATGTCGATAAGACAGGCGAGGATGAGAGACGCCTAGCGGAGCTCGGCTACAAGCAGGAGCTCTCGCGCGACTGGTCGGGCTTCACCAACTTCGCGATCTCGTTCACGATCATCTCGGTACTCGCGGGGTGCTTCACGGCCTTCGCGTTCGCGTGGTCGAACGGCGGCCCGGTCGCGGTCTCGATCGGCTGGCCGGTGCTCTCCTTCCTGATCATCATGGTCGCGTTCTCGATGTCGGAGCTGACCTCGGCGTTCCCGACCGCGGGAGGCCCGTATTGGTGGGCCAACGACCTCGGCGGACCGGGCTGGAGCTGGATGACCGGCTGGTTCAACATCGCCGGCCTGATCGGCATCGTCGCCTCGGTCGGCTACGGCGCCGCCATCTTCCTCGGCGTCACGCTCAGCCTCTACTCGGTCGACATCTTCGGCATCAACTTCGCCGACACCGAGCACATCCTGGGAGAGACCTGGCTTCTGTTCGCCTTGATCCTGATCGGCTACACGCTCGTCAACATCCTCCCCGATCGCTTCATCCAGCTGATGAACAACACCTCGGTCGGCTGGCACCTCGCGGGCGTGGCGATCGTGATCGGGCTGCTGGTCTTCATCCCCGACAGCCATCAGGATCTGAGCTTCGTCTTCACCGAGCGCATCAACAACAACGGAGCCTTCGGGGGCTCGACGACGGCGCTCGGCTTCTGGGTGCTGGTGCTGCCCGTCGGCTTCCTCTTGACGATGTACACCGAGACCGGGTACGACGCCTCGGCGCACACCGCCGAGGAGACCCGGGGCGCCGCGGTCGCGGCGGCCCAGGGCGTGTGGCGCTCGGTGTTCTACTCGTCGATCATCGGCTGGGCCCTGCTGCTGAGCTTCCTGTTCGCGGTACCGGACGCGGCGGTGGTCACCGACGCAGCCGGCTTCGTCGGCGCGATCTTCACCGAGGCCCTCGATTCGTGGGCGGCGAAGCTGGTCTTCATCATCGCCACCGTCGGCCAGCTGTTCTGCGGGGCGGCGGGCCTGACCAGCGCCTCGCGGACCTGGTACGCGTTCTCGCGCGACCGGGCGATCCCCGGATGGGCGATCTTCCGCCGGGTCAACCGCCAGAAGGTGCCGTTCAACTCCGTGATCGCGGTTTCGGTCGTCTCGGCGATCATCGCCATCCCGGCGCTGTTCGGCGAGAACAACATCCCGTTCGCGTTCTACGCGCTGACCGGGATCTGCGCGATCGGCCTTTATGTGGCCTACGTGCTGCCTATCTATCTGAGGTTGCGGGCCGGGGACAGTTTCCAGGTCGGCCCTTGGAACCTGGGCTCGAAGTACAAGGTGGTAAACACGATCGCGATCCTCTTCGTGATCCTGGTCGTGTTCTCGCTGAGCCTGCCGTACACGCCGGGCGGGCTCCCCTGGAACGCCGATTTCGACGCCAGCCTGGTCAACTACAGCCCGCTGGCCGTCCTGATCCCGCTCATCTTCGG
Source organism: uncultured Solirubrobacterales bacterium (assembly GCA_963813725.1). Classification (GTDB taxonomy): domain Bacteria; phylum Actinomycetota; class Thermoleophilia; order Solirubrobacterales; family 70-9; genus VGBV01. The sequence goes on along the minus strand of CAWFAI010000015.1, from coordinate 168,720 downwards.
GATCTGGTACCTGGTCTCGGCCAAGAACTACTACAAGGGTCCGGTCAGGACCCTGGAGGAGGACGAGATCACCGCGGACTAGGGCGCGACGGGCCGCGCATCCTGCGCGGCCCGCGAACCAACTCGATCCGGAGCGTCCTCGCGGCGCGAGGGGGCTCCGGGAAAGCGAAAGGAGTTTGAATGGACGAAGACGTCGGAGCTAAGGATTTCAAGCTGGGGGCCGGTGTCCTCGGCCTGCTCGCGGTCATCGCGATCGTCCTCATGCTCGTCTCCTGACGAGTCACGGGACCAATTGATTGACCGGGGCGCGCCCGCGGGCGCGCCCCTGTTGCGCTCGGGACCTTCGGCGGCCCGTTCAGCTTGGGTCGAGGGCCTTGGTGCCCTCGACGAAGGCCTGCCAGGCCTCGTGCTCGGCCTTGCGCCACTTCTCGTCGCGCTCGGGCTCGACCTTGCGGTCGGCCGGAAGCATCTCGGGCAGCTCGGCAAGCGACGAGACCATGCCCGAGCCGACGGCGGCGAGGGCCGCTGAGCCGAGCACGGTGGCGTCGGCGCCCGCGGCCTCGACCGGCGCGCCGATCGCGTCGGCCTGGAGCTGCAGCATCAGCGGCTCGTTGGTGACGCCGCCGTCGACGCGCAGGACGTCGACGTCGACGCTCTCGCGGATGACGCTGACGATGTCCGCGACGCGCCAGGCGATGCCCTCGAGCGCCGCGCGGGCGACGTTGGCGCCGGTGGTGCCGCCGTAGATTCCGGCGAGGACCGCGCGGGCGTTGGGTCGCCACCAGGGGGCGCCGATGCCGGCGAGGCCGGGGAGGACCCGAGCCCCCGCCGAGCTCTCGGCATCGCGGGCGAGCTTGCCGAGGGCCGGCGGGTCCTCGGCCACGCCCAGCTCGTTGCAGAGCCACTCGAGCATGGCGCCGGCGGCGAAGACGCCGCCGTCGAGCGCGTACTCGATCTTGCCGTCGATGCTCCAGGCGACCGTCGGCAGCAGCCCCCCCGCCGGCTTCGGCACGCCCTCGCCGACGTGGGCGAGCACGAAGACGCCGGTGCCGTAGGTCGCCTTGACGCGGCCGGGCACGACGCAGGCGGCGCCCGGCGAGCGCAGCCTGCTGGTCCGGCGCTTGCCCGCACAGCGGCAGCTCGACCGGCCAGCTCTCGTGCTTCAGGGTGCCGAGATCGCCGGCGGTGTCTCGGATCTCAGGCAGGACGTCGACGGGGACGCCGAAGATCTCACAAAGCCGGGAATCGAAGCCTGGCTTGTCGATTCGCTGAAGCTGGGTGCGCGACCCCGTCGAGACATCGGTGGCGAAGCCGGCGCCCAGCCGGTCGCAGAGGAACGAGTCCACCGTGCCCATTCGCAGGTTGCCCGCGTCCAGAGCCTTCTTGACGCCGTCGTCGTTCCGCAGCAGCCAGGCCATCTTGGCCGCGGAGAAGTAGGGGTCGAAGGGCAGCCCGCTGAGCTTCTGAACCTCCTCCTCCTTGTCGGTGAGGGTGTCGAGGATCTCCTGCGAGCGCTTGTCCTGCCAGACCACGATGGGCGAGAGCGGTTTGCCGCTGTCCGCCTCCCAGGCCAGGATCGACTCGCCCTGGTGGTCGAGCCCGCAGGCGACGACCTCGCCGGGCGGGTCCTTGAGCAGCTCGGCGATCGCCGAGGTGACGGCCTCGAGCACCTCCTCGCCGTCCTGCTCGACCCAGCCCTCCTCGGGGTGGCGGTTGACCTTGTCGCGGCGGGCCTCGGCGACCGGCTGCAGCTTCTCGTCGAACAGCGCCGCCTTGACGCCGGTCGTCCCCTCGTCGATTCCCAGCAGGAGCTTCCCGCTCACGATCCGCGCACACTAACCGTCACGGGGCCCGCCGTGGGGTCCACCTGTGCGGCCCAGCCCGACGGGATGTGGGCCGAGCGCCCCGGGATCAGGCGCGGCAGCCGGCCGCGCCATAGCGAGCGCTCGCCCTGGACGACCTCGATCCGCGGCCGTCGCAAGAATCTCGGCGGATCGCAGCAGGAAGCGGTCGCGCGGCGCCTGGCCGTTCGCCCGGGGCGATCAGGCCGGGGACGACCCAGCGCAGCCCCTCGCCCGCCAGCACCCTGACGTGCTCGCCCGGCCAGCCGTTGCCGCCCGCGAGGTGCGCGGACGATGGCGGCGGCGGCGTAGCGCCCCCCGAGGGCGCAGGAGTCGGCTGTCTCGGCGGGGTGGACCAGGTTGCCGGTGGCGAAGACGCCGGCAAGGGGGGTCCGCATCGCCCCGTCCACCCTGGGCCCGAGGGTGCCGCGGTCGAGCTCGATCCCGGCCATCGCGGCCAGCTCGTGGTCGGGGACCCAGTCGGCGGTGAAGACGACGAGGTCGCAGGCGATCCGCTCGCACCCGCCCCGAGTCCAGCTCGGTCACCTCCACCTCCTCGACGCGGCCCTCGGCGCCGTTGATCGCGCGTCACCCGGCTGCGGGTCAGCACGGGGGCGCGAAAGCGAACCCGAGCGCCCGCCCGGAAGAGCCCCAGCGACTGGTGGCGCGGCAGCTCCGTCACCAGTGCCTCGGTCGAGGCGCCGCCGTGGGCGAGGGTGGCGACGGCGGAGAAGCTGACGTGCTCAGCCCCGACGATCACCGCGCGCTCGCCGACGATCCCGCCTTTCACGCAGATAGACGAGCTGCTGCAAGGTGCTGGTGGTCATCACCCCGGGCCCGCGCATGCCCGGGACAAGCCGCGCCGAGCGCGGCCGCTCGCGGCAGCCGGTCGCCAGCAGGACCGCGGCCGGCCGGATTCGGCGGCGCCCGGACGGCCCGGTGAGCCAGAGCGTGGCCTTGCCCTGCCAGTCGGTGACCATCGTCTCCGCATCACCTCCACGTCCGCGTCCTCGGCCAGCTCGCGGTAGCGCCGCGCGTAGCGCGGGCCCGACATCACCCGGCGCAGGTCCCGCGCCCCGAACCCGGTGTGGTCGCTGTGGCGAGGGATGCCGCCGGCCTCGCGCTCGCGCTCGATCACCGTCACCGATTCGATTCCCAGGCGCTTCAGCTCGATCGCCGCCGCCAGCCCGGAGGGGCCCGCCGCCGACGATCACGACCTCCTCAGCCATCGCCTACGTCGCCCTCCAGTGCGGCCCCGACCTCGGCCGCACAGAAGAACCCCTGGCAGCGGCCCATCAGCACCCGGGTGCGCCGCCGCAGGCCGTCGAGGTCGGCCGGCGGGATCGGGCTCGCCAGCGCGGCCGCGATCTCGCCGTGGGTGGCCCGCTCGCAGAAGCAGGCGATGCGCCCCATCGCGGGGTCGGCGGCGATCAGGTCGGCGCGCTGGTACGGGCGCCGGTCGAGCTCGCCGATGTTGGGCATCCGCAGATCGATTCGCCGCGGGCGCTTGGCCAGTTCCAGGCCCGCGTCGGCGAGGCCCTCCCGCACGTGCTCTGCGATCCCCATCGCGGCGGTGACGCCGGTCGAGCGGATGCCGCCGGCGCAGACGTAGCGCTGCTCGGGATGGAAGCGGAGCTGATAGTCGGGGTCCTCGGTCGCGGCGCGAAGGCCGACGTAGGTCGCGGTCACCTCGTAGTCGCCGAGCCCGGGGAGGATGCGCTCGCCCTGCGCCAGCAGCGAGGCGAGTCCGTCGGCGGTGGTCGCGCGGTCGGTCTTGCTGGGGACGTCGTCGGCCGTCGGCCCCAGCAGCACGTTGCCGTAGGCGGTGGGGCTGACCAGCACCCCCTTCGTCTTCGCGGTCGGAACCGGAAGCAGCACGTGGCGCAGCAGCCCGCTCGCGAGCTTGTCGTAGACGATCAGCTCGCCGCGGCGCGGGCGGACTTGGAACTCGCCGTGGCCCAGCATCGCGTTCACCTCGTCGCTGCGCAGCCCGGCGGCGTTGACGATGAACCGCGCCATCAAGTCGCCTCTCGCGGTTCGCAGCCGGTGAAGCCGCGACCCGTCGGCTCCGGTCGCGACGCTGACCCCGGCCACCTCGGCCCGCAGCGCCAGGGCGCAGCCCCCGAGCACCGCCTCGGTGGCGAGGGCGAGGGTCGCCGTGAACGGGCAGAGGATGCCCTCGGCCGGGACCTCCAAGCCGCCGTGGCGCGCCGGGACCCAGCGAGGGCTCTCGGCGATAGAGCTCATCCACGCCCACTCGCCGGACCTGGACCCCGTTGCTCCTGGCGTTCGCGGCGATCTCGGGCAGCGCCTCGCCCTGCTCGGTCGTCCAGGCGACCAGCAGCGCCCCGATCGCCGAGGCCGGGATCCCGACCCGCCCGGCGTACTCGCTCAGCAGCTCGTAGCCGCGGGCCACCAGCTTCGATTCCAGGCTGCCCGGCTTGGTGTCGAAGCCGGTATGGAGGATCGCGGTGTTGGCCTTGCTGGTGCCGGCGCCGACGTCGTTCCCCGCCTCGACCAGGACGCAGGTGGCGCCGCGCAGGGTGAGCTCGCGGGCGATCGCGGAGCCGACCACCCCGGCGCCGACCACGGCGACGTCGAAGGGCCCCGACGCCAGCGGTCCGCTGCGGAGCGCGCCCGAGGGCGGCTTCCGCTGCCGCTCCGGGCTCTGTGTGGCGCTGTCACCCACGGCGGGCCAGGTTATTCCCCGCCGCTTGACGTTCGTGGAGCGGCCTGAATAGAGTCCGCCGTCCACGCAGGCAGAGCGGCGCGCCGTCGTCGCACTCGGACCTGGAGGAGAGGAGCGTGTAGCCATGAAGCTCGATGAGCTGAAGAAGGCTGTCGAAGAGGGAACGGTCGACACCGTGATGCTCGCGATCGCGGACATGGAGGGCCGCCTGCAGGGCAAGCGGCTCACCGCGCAGTTCTTCCTGGACGACATCCTCGAGCACGGCGCCGAGGGCTGCAACTACCTGCTGGCCGTGGACGTCGACATGGACACGGTCGGCGGCTACGAGATGGCGTCGTGGTCGCGCGGCTACGGGGACTTCGTGATGAAGCCCGACCTCGACACGCTGCGCCCGATCCCGTGGCACGAGGGCAGCGTGCTGCTGCTGGCCGACGTCCAGTGGGAGGACGGCTCGGACGTGGTCGCCTCGCCCCGCCAGATCCTCCGCCGCCAGCTCGCGCGGCTGTCCGAGCGCGGGCTGATGGCCTACGCCGGCACCGAGCTCGAGTTCATCGTCTTCCGCGACACCTACGAGCAGGCCTGGAAGCAGGGGTACCGCGACCTGGAGCCGGCCAACCTCTACAACATCGACTATTCCCTGATGGGCGGCGCCAGGGTGGAGCCGCTGATCCGGCGCATCCGCAACGAGATGGGCGCGTGCCGGGATGATGGTCGAGAACTCCAAGGGCGAGTGCAACCTCGGCCAGCACGAGGTCAACTTCCACTATGGCGAGGCGCTCGAAGCCGCCGACGACCACGTCGTCTACAAGACCGGCGCCAAGGAGATCGCCGCGCAGGAGGAGATGGCGATCACCTTCATGGCCAAGTACAACGAGGCCGAGGGCAACAGCTGCCACATCCACTGCTCGCTCGCGCACGAGAAGGGAGGCAACGCCTTCGCGGAGGACCAGGCGCTGTTCGACCACTTCATCGCCGGCCAGCTGGCGGCGCTGAGCGAGCTCAGCCTCTTCTACGCCCCGAACGTCAACTCCTACAAGCGGTTCGCCAAGGGCTCGTTCGCACCGACCGCGGTCGCCTGGGGCAAGGACAACCGCACGTGCTCGCTGCGGGTCGTCGGCCACGGCCCGGGGCTGCGCGTCGAGAACCGGCTGCCCGGAGCGGACGTCAACCCCTACCTGGCGCTGAGCGCGATGATCGCCTCCGGACTGCACGGGATCGAGCAGGAGCTGGAGCTGGAGCCGCCGCTGGAGGGCAACGCCTATGAGGCGGACAAGCCGCACGTCCCGACCAACATCTACGACGGCCCGCGACCTGTTCGCGGAGTCCGAGATCGCCAAGGGCGCGTTCGGCCAGGAGGTCGTCGATCACTACCTGAACCGCGCGCAGGTCGAGATCGACTCCGCCGAATCAGCCGTCACCGACTGGGACAAGTTCAGGAGCTTCGAGAGGCTGTGAGCGGGCCGGCGGTAGGCATCTGCACCGCCATCGAGCTGGCCAGCTGGACCGTCTGGCGAGAGGTCGCCGTGACGATGGCCCCGCGCTCCTACGCCGCTGCGGTGCAGCGCGCCGGAGCCCTGGCCCTGCTGTTGGCGCCGGACGAGGCCGCGGTAGCGGATCCCGAGCCGCTGCTCTCCAAGGTCGACGCCCTCTTGCTGGCGGGCGGCTCGGACATCGACCCGGGCGCCTACGGGGCCGAGTCCCACCCCGAGACGACGGGCACGTGGCCCGAGCGAGACGCCTTCGAAGTGGCGATGGCCCGCGCGGCGGTCGAGCGCGGGATGCCGGTGCTCGGCATCTGCCGGGGCATGCAGGCGCTGAACGTGGCGCTCGGCGGCACCCTGGTCCAGCACCTGGACGAGCCCCTTCACCTGCATACATGGGGCGCCTTCAGCGACCACGACGTGCGCCTGGAGCCGGGCTCCCTGGCCGCGCGGGCCACCGGCGCCGAGCACCTCAGCGTCAGGTCCCACCACCACCAGGGGCTCGACCGCCTGGGGGAGGGGCTGCGAGCCACCGGCTGGTCCGAGCCCGACGAACTCGTCGAGGCCGTCGAGCTGCCCGAGCGCGACGAGTTCGCGCTGGGCGTGCTCTGGCATCCCGAGGAGGACACCAAGAGCGCGGTGATCGGCTCGCTGGTGGAGGCCGCCAGCACATCCGCCACCTCCTCCGCTTCGCGTCCGGCGGTGCGGGGGGTCGCATCGTGAGGCTCGCCCCATGACCATCAACGTGATCGAGCCGGCCACCGAGGAGGTGATGACCGAGCTTCCGGAGCTGGGCGCCGAGGACGTGGACGCGGCCGTGGCCAAGGCGAAGGCGGCCTTCCCCGCGTGGAGTGGCCATCGCCCCAGCCGACCGAGCGGCGCTGCTGCACGAGATCGCGGACGCCGTCACCGAGCGCAGCGAGGAGCTGGCCGAGCTCGAGGCCCGCAACGCCGGCAAGCCGATCGGCAACGCCCGGGGCGAGATCGGGATGGTCGCCGAGTGCTTCCGCTACTACGCGGGCGGCGTCGAGAGGCTGACCGGCAAGACGATCCCGGTCGCGGGCGGCGTCGACATGACCTTCCGGGAGCCGATGGGGGTGATCGGCATGATCACGCCCTGGAACTTCCCGCTGGTGATCGCCGCCTGGAAGCTGGCGCCGGCGCTCGCGGCCGCGAACACGGTGGTGCTGAAGCCGGCGGTCCTGACCCCCCTGACCGCGATCGAGTTCGAGAAGCTCGCGCTGGAGGTGGGCCTTCCCGAGGGGGTCGTGAACGTCGTCGCCGGATCCGGCTCGGTCTGCGGCCAGCGCCTGGTCGAGCACCCCGACGTCGCCAAGATCGCCTTCACCGGCTCGACCGAGGTCGGGGCGGGCATCGCCCGCGCGGCCGCGGACACGATCAAGCGGGTCACCCTGGAGCTGGGCGGCAAGTCGGCCAACGTCGTCTTCGCCGACGCGGACATCGAGAAGGCGGCGCGGTCGGCTCCCTATGCGGTCTTCGACAACTCAGGGCAGGACTGCTGCGCGCGGTCGCGGATCATGGTCGAGCGCCCGGCGGTCGACGAGTTCCTCGCCGCGCTCAAGGACGAGGTGGAGGGGATGAAGGTGGGGGACCCTCTCGACGAGTCGACGGTGATGGGCCCGCTGATCTCGGCGAGCCACCGCGAGGAGGTCGCCTCGTTCGTTCCCGACGACGCCCCGGTTGCGATCCGGGGCTCGGCGCCGGAGGGGCCGGGGTTCTGGTTCCCGCCGACGGTTCTCTCGCCGGTTTCGAACGACGACCGCGCCGCTCGCGAGGAGATCTTCGGCCCCGTCGCCTGCGGTGATCCCCTTCGAGGGCGAGGCCGACGCGATCCGGATGGCCAACGACACTCCCTACGGGCTGTCGGGATCGATCTGGACCCGGGACGGCGCCAAGGCCCTGCGGATGGCGCGGGCGATCGACACCGGCGTGCTCTCGATCAACTCGAACAGCTCGGTGCGGGTCTCGACTCCGTTCGGCGGCTTCAAGCAGTCAGGCGTCGGCCGCGAGCTGGGGCCGGACGCGATGGAGCACTACACCGAGGTCAAGAACGTCTACTACGCGACGGAGGAGGCCTGATGACGGACCTCCGTGGCCGGGAAGGAGAGCTGATGCCTGGACGGCTTGATGGGAAGGTCTGCGTGATCACCGGGGCGGCGAGCGGGATCGGCGCCGAGTCGGCGAGGCTGTTCGCCTCCGAAGGCGCCCGGGTGGTCGGCGTCGACCTGGCCGAGGGGGCCGAGGGAGAGCTGGCCCTGCAGGCCGACGTCTCCAGCGAGGACGACGTGCGCGAGATGTACGCGAGGACGGCCGAGGAGATGGGCCGCATCGACGTGCTCTTCAACAACGCCGGCATCAACCCCACCGACGACTCCTCGGTGCTCGACACCGAGCTCGACGCGTGGCAGCGGGTCCAGGACGTGAACACCAAGTCGGTCTTCCTCTGCTGCAAGCACGGCATCCCTCACCTGCTCGAGGCCGGCGGCGGCTCGGTCATCAACACGGCCTCCTTCGTCGCGGTGATGGGCGCCGCGGTCTCGCAGATCTCCTACACGGCCTCGAAGGGGGCTGTGCTGGCGATGTCGCGCGAGATGGGAGTCGAGTTCGCCGACCGGGGGGTGCGGGTCAACGCGCTCTGCCCGGGCCCCGTCAACACGCCGCTGCTGCAGGAGCTGTTCGCCAAGGACAAGAAGAAGGCGGGGCGGCGGTTGGTCCACCTGCCGATGGGCTTCGGCGAGGCGACGGATATCGCAAACGGCGCCCTGTTCCTGGCAAGCGACGACTCGCGCTACGTGAACGCCTCCACGTTCATGGTCGACGGCGGCCTCTCGGGCGCCTACGTGACTCCCGAGCTGGCGGACTAACCCGCGACCCCGACCGCGACTCAGACGCGGACGGCGACCGCGTCCAGGAAGCGGCCGCAGAGCGCGCGGCCGACCTCGTTCCAGGCGGCGATGCGGCTGTCGGTCTCGGCTCGGAGCGCCTCGTGGTCGAGACCGACCCTGACCGCGTCCTCGTCCGAGCGCCAGTCGTCGATCCAGTGGTTCGCGTCCGCGGCGCTGACTTCGGCGTGGAACTGGATGCCCCAGGCCGCCTCGCCGATGCGGTAGGCCTGGACGCACCTCGGGCTCTTCGCCAGCACCACCGCTTCCGCGGGCGGGAGGCACTCGTAGCTGTGCCAGTTGAAGCCGGCGAAGCCGGGCGCCATCGGCTTGATCAGGGGATCGCCGGCACCCTCGGGCGTCACCTCGATTTCGGCCCAGCCGATCTCGGGGTCGGGCATCTTGCGAACCTGGCCGCCGATGGCGAGGCAGAGGATCTGGGCGCCGAGGCAGGCTCCGAGCAGCGGGGTGCCGCGCTCGACCAGCTCGGCGAGCAGCAGCTTCTGGAGCCGCAGCCAGGAATGGTCCGCCTCCTGGTCGGCGTGCATGGCGCCGCCGAACGTCATCACCGCGTCGTATTCCCTCGGATCGGCGGGAGGCTCCCGCTCATCGGCGACGTGCCAGTTGTCGAGCCGGACGCCCCGCTCGCGGATCGCCTCGGCGAAGACGCCGGGCCCCGCGTCGTCCTGATGGACCAGCGACAGGATTCTCATCGCCCGGCAGGGTAATGGCCGAATGGGTCGTCGGAGGGGACGCTCAGGCCCGCTCGCGCCGAAGCGTCAAAGCGGCGCGGTCGAGTTGCTCCAAGGCGGTGATGCCGCCGAGTTCTACCCGGTACGGGCTCGCGGGGGCCCCGGTGTGGCGCGGGGCTTGGGGTGATGCGGCGCGCCCTTGAGGCGCAGCCGAAGGCCGTGGGCGTAGATGCGGGCGAGGGACGCGATCGTGGCCGGTGGATAAGCGGTCAGGACCCGCGCGGCCCGCCTGCGGCTGAGGTCGCGACGTCGCAGGGCGAGCGAGGCGCCGAAGACCGTGCGGCCATCCTGCTCGTTTCGGATCGAGACCGCGAGCGAGTCGCCGGGCTCGCTCACGCTGAGCTCGTAGGTCTGGTCCATCCGGTTGAAGGGCGAGACGTGCAGGCGTTTGGCCAGCGTCGCCCTGATCGGCCCCATCCCCGAGTCGCGGCGGGCGACATAGGCGTGCCGCTCCCCCCAGGGCGTGTTGGTGACCTCGGCGATCACCGCGCGCGCGGGTCCGCCCGCCGCGTCGTAGACGAACAGGAAGCTGACCGGGTTGAAGCCGACGCCGAGGAAACGGGGGGTGGCAAGCAGCCGCACGGGCCCCGAGATGCGCTCCCCCTTGTCTTCGCCGGCCAGGGCCCGCGCGCGATCGGCGAGCTCTGCGGGAGTCTGCGGTGGCGCGTCGCCCGTCGCAGCCAGATGGTCGCGGGCGCGGAACCGGATCGGGGCGGGACGCCGCGCCGAGAAAAGCGGCAGGGGATCGAGCGCCTCGGGCAGCTCGTCCAGGTCCAACAGCAGCATGAACAGCGGGTAACGCAGCTCGTGGCCGACCGGCTCGCGGCGGCGGTGCGAGACCGTGCCCTCGTAGATGGCGGAGGCGGTCATGCCGCGAGCTGCTCGACGGGCGCCGACGCGCGCTCGGCCCGCGCGCGCTCGGGGAGCAGGGCCGCGGTCACTCGCTGGGCGCTGCGGACACCGTCCTCATGGAATCCCCAGCCCCAGTATGCCCCGCAGTAGTGGGTGCGGTTGCGCCCGCTCACCTCTTCCCAGCGCGCCTGGGCACGGACTGTCGCGTCGGTGTAGACGGGGTGGCTGTAGGTCATCTTCCGGATCACCCTCTCGGGGTCGATCGCATCGCTTCGGTTCAGGGTGACGAGGAACTCACGGTCGGCTTCGAGCCGCTGCAGGATGTTCATGTCGTAGGTGACGGTCGTGCGCTCGTCCCCGTCGCCCGGCCCTTCCCCCCGGTCGGGCGGGAGGTGGAAGTTCCAGCTCGCCCAGGCGCGTCGGCGTCGCGGCAGCACACTCGTGTCCGAGTGCAGCACTACCTCGTTTCGCTGGTACGGAATCGCGCCGAGCACCTCGCGCTCGGCGTCGCTCGGGTCGTCAAGCATCGCCAGCGCCTGGTCGGAGTGCACCGCGACCACGACCTCGTCGAATGACTCGGTGCCGGCGTCGGTCTCCACATCGACGCGGTCCAGGCCGCGGCGGATGCCGCGGACGGGCGTGGCGACCCGGATGCGATCCCTGAAGGGCTCGATCAGCGCCTCGACGTAGCTGCGCGAGCCGCCGGCGATCGACCGCCAGCGGGGCCGCCCGAGGATCTGGAGCGCCCCGTGGTTGTCGAGGAACTCCGCCAGGAAGCTCGCCGGGAAGGAGGAGAGCTGCCCGGGACCGGCCGACCAAACCGCCGAGGCCTGGGGCACGATCAGGCGCTCTACGAAGTACTCGGAGTAGCCGCGCCGTTCGCAGAAGTCGCGCAGCGAGCCGCCGGCGCCGTTCGTTCCCACCAGCTCGCGGGCCTCCCGGTTGAAGCGCACCAGGTCGGCCAGCATGCGGTGGAAACGGGGGTCGAACAGGTGGCTGTGCTTGGCGAACAGCCCGCGGGGCGTGGTCGCCCATTCAAACTCCCCGCGCCCGTCCGAGACCGAAAAGCTCATCGGCGCGGGCTGGGTCTGCACCCCCAGCTCGGCGAGCAGCGCCTCGAAGCTCGGGTAGTTGCGGTCGTTGAGGACGATGAAGCCGGTGTCCACGTCCCAGCTGCCGGATTCCGTCTCCACCGTGACGGTGTGGGAGTGCCCGCCGATTCGCTCCTCGGCCTCGAACACGGTCACCTGCGCGCCCGCGCGATGAAGCTCCCGCGCCGCCACCAGACCGGAGACACCTGACCCGATCACGGCCACCCTCATCCGCCGAGCACCTCCTGCATCCGCGCCCGCGCGCGCTCGCAGAGCCGGCGGAAGAAGAACCCGAAGACGGGATCGACCAGCTTCCGCGCCCCCTTCAGTCGCAGGTCGGCGTCATAGGTCACCTCGGTGCCTCCGTCGGCGAGCTTGCGAAAGCTGATCTCGTCCACCGAGATGACGCTGTCGCTCTCGCCCCGCAGCACGACCCGGTCGGGGCGCTCGAGCTCGACCGTCTCGTAGGTGAGTGGCACCTCGCGGCCCAGGAAGCGGGAGGTGACCGCGTAGCGAGAGCCCATCCGAGGCTCCGTCCCGTCGAGCGCCAGCGACTTGACAGAGCTCGGATCCCAGTCGGTCACGCGCGAGAAATCGGCGAGGTAGTCGAACACCTCCTCGATCGGCCTCGGGCTGGTTACGGTTCCGTTGTATCTGGCCACTGCGTCCTCCTACTCGTTCTTGGTTGGGATGGATCAGGCGGCCGGGTCGGGGGCGTCGCCGGCCACCCGGGACGCCACGGCCTTCAGGGCGGGGTGCCCCTCGAGCAGCTCGCGGGCGAGCAGCTCGCGGTCGTGGCGCTCGGCCCGGATGCCCCAGGTGATCAGGCCCACCGCGGTGGCGACGATGCTGAAGACGAAGCATCCGTAGATGAAGATCCCGAGCATCGGCTTAGCGCCCGTCGTGGTCCGCTGCGCGGCGGGGCACCAGCAGTGCTCCGAGCGCGAGGATCGACGGCACCCAGATGCCGACGAAGATGCCCGCGTCCTCGTCGCCGCCGAAATAGAGGGCCACCGAGAGGCCGAAGGAGGCCCCCGCCGCGAGCACGAACAGCGCCCTGGCGAGTCCCTCCCGGCCAGCGGAGTGCGCCATGCGCTCGCGAAGCCTGCCGGTCCGTGCCTTGCGCGTGGTTTCCGGAGTCCGTCAAGGTTTTGTCTAGAGTTGACATGCCCACGTTGTAGCAGTTAGAGTGGGTGCTGTCAAGAGATTGTCCAATGTCGGTCGAGTCCCAATCCAATCCCGGGCCCCGCATCCGGATCGGGGAGCTGAGCCGCCGCACGGGTGTGGGCGTCGACACGCTGCGCGCTTGGGAGCGCCGATACGGCGTGCTGGAGCCGACCCGCTCGGACGGGGGGTTCCGGCTGTACGGTCCGGCCGACGAGGCACGGGCTCGCCGCATGAGCGAGCTGATCGCGACGGGGCTCTCCGCGGCGCAGGCCGCGGAGGCCGCGCGGTCCCCGGCGACGGCCCCGCCGCCTCCGCGGGGAGCCCTCGATGGCGACGAGGCGAGCAGGCTGGTGGACGCCCTGATGCAGCTCGACGAGGCCTCGTCCGAGGCGTTGCTGGATCGCGCGTTCGCCGCTCTGTCGCTGGAGGCGGCCAGCCGGACGGTGATTCTGCCGGCGCTCCGCGAGGTGGGGGAACGCTGGGAGCGCGGCGAGGTGGGCATCGCCGAGGAGCACTTCGCCTCGAATCTGATCAGGGCCAGGCTCCTCTCCCTTGCCCGCGGCTGGGGGGGCGGGGGCGCTCATCATGCGCTGCTCGCCTGCCCCGCCGGCGAGCAGCACGACCTCGGCCTGATCGTCTTCGGGCTGATCCTGCGCGCCCGGGGGTGGCGGATCACCTTCCTCGGCTCCGATACCCCCTCGCGGACGCTCGCCGATGCCGCCGCCCGGATACGCCCTGACGCGATCGTCCTCTCGGCGATCGAACCGGCGCGGATCGCCGCCGAGGCGGCGCTGCTGAAGCCGCTGGCCGTCGAGCATCGCTTGGTGCTCGCCGGATCTGAGCCCGTCGCTGCGCTCGCGGAGGAGATCGGGGCCGACGCGCTCGCGTCGGGCCCGGTCGAGGCCGCCCGCGAGCTGGACGAGTCGATCCCCTAGCCGGCCTCGGTGGGGAAGGCCGGCCGGCCGCCAGAGGTGCGCGGCCGCCGTCGGCGTACTCTCTTACCTAGGCGCCACGGCTATGGCTGGATGAGTCCTTGGGATGGCGTCGCCTCAGGTCTTCGCACGCAGGACGGAGTTCCCCGAGTGCTCGGGCCCGCCGTCAACGGGCTCGACGGAGACGTCGATGAAGCGGAACAGCTGCGGGTCGACCGGCATCGGCACGCGGATGTTGGCCTTGCCGGAGTCGGGTACCCGGAAAGAGCCGAGCGAGACCAGCTTCTGGGGGCCGTCGAGCAGCCAGAGCTCGTAGTACTGAGACGGCGGGCTGGGCGGCAGGCCGCTGAGGTCGAGCTTGGCCTCGCCGGCCGCGTCATCCAGCTGCGCGGTCCCCCCGGCGCCCGAGGCGTCCGCGCTCAACGGACGCAGGTCGATCTCGCCGGCTTGAACCTGAGCGTCCTCGCCGCCGTCGAGTACGATCGCGCCGATCCCGGCTCCCGCCAGAAGCAGGGCGAGGCATGCAGCGGCCGCCAGCGCGGGACGCCGCCAGCGCCAGGCGGGCCGGGGCGGACGCGCGCCCGGCGTCGCCCGCTCCTCTGGTGCCTCGAGGTCCCAGGCCTCGGGGGGAAGCTCCTCCAGCTGTTCGACCACGGGCCGCAGGCGCTCGACCTGATCGCGGAAGGCGGTGTCCTCGCGCATCAGGCGCTCGGCCTCGCCGCGCTGATCGGCCGAGAGCTCGCCGAGCAGGTAGTCGGACGGATCGATTCTGCCGCTCACCGTTCCTCCTCGTCGATCAGATCGCGCAGGCGCGTCAGCGCGCGCGTCATCCGCATCTTCACGGTTCCCAGCGGGATCTCGGTGCGGCCGGCGATTTCGGTCTGGCTCAGGTCCTCGTAGAAGCGCATCCTCAGCAGCTCCGCCTCATCGCGAGGGATCTGCTTCAGCAGGTGGGCGACGCGCCAGCGCTCAATCATCATGTCGGTGGGCGATACCCGCGCCGTGCGCGCGTCGGCGAGGGAGGCGACGCGGGCCGGCTCGCGCGGCTCGGGGGTGTGCCGACGCCGTCGCATGTGGTCGATCGCCCTGCTCCGAGCCATCATCAGCACCCACGTCAGCAGCCCGGCCCGCTCGCGGTCATAGGAGTCGGCCCGCTGCCAGACCTCGGCGAACACCTGCTGGCGCACGTCCTCGGCCGCGGTGCGGTCGCCGAGGGCTTGGATCAGGTAGGCGAGCACGGTCCCGGAGTACTCGGCGTAGAGCGCGTCGATCGCGGCCGGGTCGCTGCGGCTGAGCGCGCCTGCGATCCACTCCTCGCTTGGAGGGCCGTTTGGGACGCGGACTCCGGGGCGCCCGGATGTGCGAAAGCTCAACCCCATCAAGAGTAATACGCGGCGGGCGGCAGGTTGGACGACAAGGTTCGAAGTCCAACCGCGGCGACCACGGTGCGCGTATCAGCCTCAAATGACCCTCGATAGCCAGGAGGTTTGGCGAATGTCGAACACAGATGCTGTGAGAAGGACCGAGCGGCGCTTTCTGACCGCGGCCCTCGGGCTGGCGATCGCGCTGGTTGCGATCATCGGCCCGGCCAAGGCCGAGGCCGCTCCCCTGACGGGAGAGAGTACGACGCTGGCGCTGAAGAAGGGCGTGGCCAAGGCGCTGGATGGGGCCGGCGTTGCGGTCAAGCCCCTGAAGCCGGCAAGCGCCGGCAAGAAGGGGATCAGCTTCCCGGTCAGCGGTGGCGACCTCGACCCCGCGACACTGCGCGGCAAGATCGAGCACTCGGGCGGCCTGCGGCTGGCCGCCGGGGGCGACCGTCTCGACCTGGAGAAGTTCACGATCAAGCTGGGCAAGAGGGCGACGCTGAGCGCCCGGGTTGGCGGTGACCGGGTGACGATCCTGAACCTCGACCTCGCCAAGGCGAAGGTGGGCCGGGAGGGATTGGCCTACAGGGTCTCGAAGGTGAAGGCCGCCCTGACCGGGGTCGCCGCGGCGGCGATCAACGGCACCTTCGGCGGCAAGGTTGTAGCCCCGGGCCTCGTCATCGGCAAGGCCAGGGTTGTAGCCCTGACCGATGAGGTGAGCGTCCTCGCCGAGGGCGACACCCAGCTCACACTCGACCCGGGCGCGGCGTCGCTGCTCGCGGGCGCGGGCATCAGCGCCGCTCCGGTCGCTCCCGCCTCGGCCACTCCGGCGGGTGCGCTCGCATTCCCGATCACCGGCGGCAAGCTGGCGACAGGGAATCCGGGAGGCACGATCGAGCACAGCGGCGGGATCAGGCTGAGCGACAGCCACGGTGGCCCGACGATCGTGGATCTGCTCAGCTTCACGATCAACCTGGACGCGGCGCCCGACCTGACCGCCCTGGTCGGCTCAAGCCGCGTCTCGATCCTCACGCTCGACCTCTCGGGTGCGTCGATCGCGGTCGGGAAGAGCAACGGGCGTGTCACGGTCAGTGGCGTCAAGGCCCGCCTCACCGCCGACGCGGCGGGGGCCCTGAACTCGGCCTTCGGGACGAGTGCTTTCGCCGAGGGGCAGCTGCTCGGCACCACGGTGACGCACGCGGCCACGGGCTGACCTGCACGGAGGGCCGGGCCGCAGCGGCCCGGCCCTCCGCCGCCCATCGCGCTATGCACGGCTCGTCGCACCCGTCTGGGCGCTAGCCGGCGGCCTGCGGCCTCTTGCCCTTGTTCAGCTTCTTGCGCTTCTTCAGCGGCTTCGGGGGCTTGCGCAGCTCGGCGTTGCAGCCGGTGCCGACGCAGGGGGTCAGCGTCGCGAGCTTCTTCAGCAGCCACTTGCGCACCGGGAAGTAGCGCGAGTTCTTCCAGAGCGAGCGCACCTGCAACGGGTCGTTCGGCATGTCGTAGAGCTCGCGGCCGCCGTCGGAGTACTTGACGAGCAGATAGCGCCCGGTCCGGATCCCCCGGTACTTGGGCGGCTTCACCACCTTCGCCAGCTGCGCGGTGCGATCGAGATCGAGGTTCTTGACGCGGATCGACTTCTTCTTGAACTTGCCCTTGCCCGAGGCCGAGGCGCTGGCGGGGTCGGAGATCGCGATCGGGCGGCCGGTCTCCAGCAGGAGCGGGCGGGTGGAGCGCAGGGAAGGGTCGCGCGAGTACGGCAGCAGCGACCGGCCGTCCTGGGTGATGCCCGGGGCGGCGTTCGCGGCGTCGAGGATGGTCGGCACGATGTCGACGTTCGAGACCAGCTCCTTGCTCACCGAGCCCGCCGGGATCCCCGGCCCCCTGATCAGCAGCGGAACCTTGGCCGAGGCGTCATAGGCGACGAACTTGCCCTGGTGCAGGCGATGCTGGCCCTGCATGTAGCCGTTGTCCGAGGTGAAGACGATGTAGGTCTCGCCCAGGACTCCCCTCGCGTCCAGCTCCGCAACGATCGCGCTCACCGCCTCGTCAACGGCCAGCAGCGTCTCCAGCCGGTTGCGGTAACGCGTCTGCACCTTCGAGATCAGGCCCGGCCCCATGCGGTTCACGGCCCGAAGCCAGCCGGGCTTCTCGGTGACGTTCTTCTCGTTGAACGAGGCGTCCATGGGCAGCGGGGCCGTGGCGAAGGCCCCGATGTGCCGCGTCGCGGGCTGCGCGGGGTCGTGGGGCGCGAAGAACTGCACCTCCATATAGAGCGGGCGGTTGGGGAAGGCCGTGAAGTGGTTTCCGATGCGGTCAACGGCTTTGTCCGCATAGACGTCGGTCTGGTAGTCGCTGGCCTGGTAGGTGACCGGGACCCCGTTCTCGTTCAGCTTGAACCCGGTGTAGGCCGAGGGGGGGTCGGGGAGGAAGCCGTAGAACTCGCCGTCCAGCGGGAACGGCCCCCAGCCGGGCGGGACGTAGGTGGGGTCCGCTGCGCCGTACCCGTTCGGCATCTTGCCGATGTGGATCGAGCGGTAGTTCGAGCGGCCCAGCCAGACGGGCAGCGTCTCGCCGTCCCTCAGCATCTCGTAGCCGCCGTCGGGCGCCGTGTTGCCGAGCACGCCGTGGTTGTGGGCGTGCTGGCCGGTCAGCAGGGTCGCGCGCGAGGGGCAGCAGAGGGGATAGGCGGCGTAGGCGTTGTTGAAGGTGGCGCCGGCCGCGCCGATCAGTGCCTGGGTCTGCGGCAGCGCGACCATGTCGCGCACGGTCTGGTCGTCCGTCGTGATCATGATCACGTGAGGCGCGCCGCCGTGGGAGGCTTGGGAGCGCTCGCCGCCCCAGGGGGCCGCGAGCAGGCAGGCGGCGGCCAGGGCGGCGACCAACGCCGCGCCCGCTCTGCGTGGGGGAGTGCGAGCAAAGCCCTGCATCAAGGGTCATCGAATTTAACGAGCCCGTTGGCGCCAAGTTGCGGTCGGCGGCCCGATTGGTCTACCAGCCGCCCCCGCCGCCCCCGCCAGACGCGCCGCCTCCACCGCCCGAGAAGCCGCCGCCCCCTCCGCTGGAGGACTCCGGAGCGACCTGCGAGGCGAAACCCGAGCCGAAGGAGCTGCCGTCGAAGGCGCTGTGGGTGACCGCGCCCGTGAAGTAGTAATGGCTCCAGCCCGTCGAGGTGCTCTCCATCACCGGCGCCGGGATGCGGCCGGACTCGATCATGCGCTCGGCGGTGCCGAACGCGACCCCGAAGACGAGGATTCGCTTCCACAGCTCCAGGGTCGCGGGAGGGTCGTCCTTGAGCGATGGGGAAGTCCCTGGTCCAGCGCTCGAACGCCCGCCACTTGGCGCTGCGCTCTCCGTACTCGGGCTCCAGGCGCTTCAGCCGGCTCCACGGGTATACGGCGAGGGCGATCAGGGTCAGGAGCCCGATCGCTCCGGGGGTGACGAACCGCTCGTTGACGTCGATGTCGCAGAGGACGATCACCCCGAAGCCGATCGCGAGTCCGAGGATCAGCAGCCACTTGGGCCCGTTCAGGTTGCGGTCCCAGGCGAGCTGTCCCTCATCCACCGAGTCGAGCGCGGCTGTCATCGACTCCCACTTGGAGCGCCAGGTGGCGCTGTGCTCCGGGATGCGGTCGCGCATCTCGCTCATCGGCACCGTGTCGCCTTCCAGCAGCTGGTCGAAGAAATCGAGCACCTCCTTCTCGTGGGGCTCTAGCTGCTTCTTCGGTCGCTTCCCGGCCGGCTCCACGGCCAGCGCCAGGTCGAGCTTTTCGTCATCGGTGGTGGCCGAGGTCGCCTTGTAATAGCCGCGGTCCACAAGGTCGATCAGGGTCGCCAGGACCGTGTCCGTGCTGTCGCCGCCCTCGTGGGCCAGGCCGAAGGCCAGGGCGGGGGAGGCGCCGTCAGGCGGCTCGGGCAGGTGCTTCGGGGTCGAGCTGGGGTGCTCTGTCGCCATCCGCGCCATCAGGAAGAGGCCGGCGAGCCCGATCCCCGCGAGGATCAGCGCCAGCAGCACTGCGTTGTCGGCGATCCAGCGCTTGGTCCGGTTGAAGAACGAGTTGTAGTCGTCGTCGATGGCCCCTTCCTGAGCGAGGATCTTCTCCAGCCCGGCGCCATCACCCGGGCGAGCCGCGGCTGTCCCTTGGCTTGGCGTCCGCGGAATCAGCACCCGCATCGTCACGAACTGGCCGTCCCGGATGTCTTCGGCCTCGAGGCGAGCCACGCCGGGCCCGAGGAAATCCTGACCCTCTACCTCGCGTGGCTTGCCCCACACCGCCGATGGATTCTCTGGAGTCGCTTCCTCTCCCGGATGCGGCGCGCAGGGCTGGATCGCGGACAGTTGCGACCAGATGCGCGAGATCAAAGTCCCACTGATCGCCCCAGACCTGCCACTCCAAGTCGAGCACGTCGGAGTACGCGACCACGGCGTCCTCAACCCGATAGCTGACGACGAATGTGCGGGTCTGGTCGCTCGCCTGGTGGTGCCAGACGATTCGGACTCCGTCGCCGGCCGGGGTCTGGGTGGCGCCGAAGGTGGCCTCGGGGCTGATGCAGCCCTCGACTGTGCATCCTCCCGAGCGGAAAGGGCGGTTGCCCTCTGTGACCGAGACGTCGGTGATCCGCTCGCCCTTCTTCAGCAGGATGTCCCTGTACGCGGCCTGCCACTGGCCGTCGAACTCGAATCTCGAGCTGCTCGCTGACCAGCAGCGCAGCGTCGGGCGCGAGACGCATTCGGACGTCTGCATCGGTGACGGTGAGTTCACGCGCCGCCGCCGCCGCCGGCAGCAGCATGCCGCCCAGCGCGAGCAGGCCGACCAACGCGCAGACGGCGCGCAGGCGCACCGCTACGCCTTGTTCTTCGGCGCGGGGTTCTCGGACGCCGGTGAGAACTGCACCTCGGGGGTCGCCTCGGCCTCCGCCGGGGCGTCGTAGAAGAGGCGCGGCTCGAAGTCGAACGCCTTCGCGACCACCGACGGGGGGAAGATCTGGATCAGGGTGTTGTAGGTCTGGACCGTGTCGTTGTAGACGCGGCGGGTGATCTGGATCTGGTCCTCTGCTTCGCTGAGAGCTTGTTGGAGCTGCTGGAAGTTCTCGGTCGCTCGCAGCTCGGGGTACTGCTCGGCGACCACCATCAGGCGGCTGATCGCGGCGCCCAGGGTGGCCTCGGCGCCGGCCTGTTGCGGCGGCGCCTCGCCGTCCGTCGCGACGGCGGTGGTGCGCGCCTTGGTCACGTCCTCGAAGGTCTTCTGCTCGTGCTCGGCGTATCCCTTCACCGCCTCGACGAGGTTCGGGATCAGGTCGTGGCGGCGCTTCAGCGCGGCCTCGATCTGGGCCCAGCTGTTGTCGACGGCGTTGCGCCGGGCGATCATGCGGTTGTAGATCAGCAGCACGGCGAGCGCCACCACCGCGACGATTGCGATCGCGATCACGAGTCCGAGGCCCATCGGGCGAAACCTATCCGCTGGCGGCGTCGGACGGACGACCCGGTCAGCCTACGAGCGCAGGTGTTTGAGGGCCGAGCGCGCGGCGTTGTAGCCGTTCATGCCGTGGGCGCCGGCGCCGGGTGGCGTCGCGGCCGAGCAGATGTAGACGCCGGGGATGCCGGTGCTGTAGGGGTCGAGGGCGAGGCGGGGGCGGATCACGACCTGGAGAGGCCCGTTGGCGCCGGCGATGATGTCGCCGCCGACGTAGTTGGAGTTGGCGGCCTCGATCTGCGCGGGAGAGCTGACAGCGGTCGCTACGACGCGCGCGCGCAGGCCGGGGGCGAAGCGCTCGATTTGGCCGATGACCATGTCCTCGGCGTCGCCCGCGTAGCCGCTGGGGACGTGGGCGTAGGCCCAGATGGGGTGGACGTCGCCTGCCGAGCGGGAGGGGTCGGCCAGGTACTGCTGTCCCACCAGCACGAACGGCCGCTCCGGCATACGCCCGCGGTTGATGTCGCGCTCGGCCGCGACGAGCTCCTCCAGGGGGCCGGCGCAGTGGACGGTGCCGGCGCGGCGGCAAGCCTCGTTGGCCCACGGGACCCCGCCCTCCACCGCGAGGTCGACCTTGAAGGCGCCGGGGCCGTGGCGGTAGCGGCGATAGGCCCGCGCGATCCTGGGGGGCAGGCGCTCGCCCGCCAGCTCGGCGACGGCAGCCGGCGCCAGGTCCAGCACGACGGCATCCGCGTTCGGCAGCTCGGACAGCGAGCTCACCCGCACGCCGGTCTCGATCCTGCCGCCGTGCTCGTGCAGCGCGGAGGCGAGGGCGTCGCTGATCGAGCGCGACCCGCCCTCGGCGACGGCCCAGCCGAAGCGGTGGCAGGCGCAGATGAGCGCCATCCCGACGGATGAGCTCATGGGGCGGTTGAGAGGGGAGAAGGCGTGGCCCGCTACGCCGCCGAACAGGGCGCGGGCCTGGGGAGTGCGCCAGCCGCGCGCCAGGAGGGTGGCGGGCATCGCGGCGGGCAGCCCGAAGCGCGCCAGGCGGAGGGGGTGGCGGGGAGGGTGCAGGACGGGGCGGAAGAGGTCCTCGCTCAGGAGGTCGAAGGAGGCGGAGGGGCGGGCGAAGACGCGGTGCCAGGCGGCTCCGTCGGGGCCGAGGCCGGCGGCGGTGTCCTCCACCGACTGCAACATCACGCCGGCGCTGCCGTCGTCGAGGGGGTGAGCCAGGTCGACCTCGGGCCAGCGCCAGCGCAGGCCGTGGCGCTCGAGGCCGAGTGAGTTCAGGAAGGGCGAGCCCACCGCCATCGGGTGCACGGCCGAGCAGACGTCGTGGATCGCGCCCGGGACGGTCAGCTCGGCGCTGCGCGTTCCGCCGCCGATGGTGGGTTCGGCTTCCAGCACCGTCACCTCGATCCCCTCGCGGGCGAGGGCGACGGCGCAGGCCAGGCCGTTGGGGCCCGAGCCGACGACGATCGCTTCGCTCACTTCGGCGCGGGGGCGGGCTCGGCGGCGGCCGCCGGCCTTGCCCCGGGGCCGCCGATGACCTCGACGGGGAAGTCGAATGACTCCTCGAGCCAGGGGCCCCGCCGCCGCATCTCGGCGACGTCCACCCAGCCCTCTTCCACCAGGCCGCTCGCCGCGTCGTAGATGCGGTAGCGCTGGCGCTGGATGTGGGCGGGCTGGGACTCGAGGGTGATCACCCTCACGTCGCCCTCGGCGAACCCGCACTGCTCCTGCACGGCGTCGAGCAGCTGCTTGTGGTGGAAGTGGCCGTCGCCGAAGTTCCAGCCGGCGACGATGCCCGAGATCAGCTCGCCCTCACGGACGTGGTAGTCGTCGACGGTGTCCGGCGATCCCGCGGCGCGCGCGAGCAGCGCCGTCAGGGCGCGGCCGTGACTGTGCATGGCGCGGAACCCGAGGCCGCCGTCGATCAGGTACTCGGCGGTCTCGTCGTCGTACAGCGTCTTCAGCTGGTTGACGTTGATCGGTGAGACCTTGTAGACGCGCTCGTCCAGCACCCGCTCCGCATTCGTCGATTTGCGGAAGAGCCACGTCGAGGTCGCCCAGTTGCCGGCGTAGTAGCGCATCGACGGCAGGAAGGAGATCCTGTCGGGGAAGAGGTTGCCGAGGATCGGGATCAGGACGCCGACGAGCAGGATGATGACGAGCAGCAGGGGGTCGAGGGTGGTGAGCGAAACGCCGCCGTACTCGCCGAACAGGAACAGGAGCCCGAAGATCATGAACAGGTTCCACTCCAGCGGGACCCCCAGGGCGAAGGTGGAGGTGATGTGGACGTGGAACAGGACCATCGCGACCACGGCGATGGTGCCGATCGTGCCCCCGTCGCTGACCAGCAGGACGAAGGGCCAGCCGAACTCCCAGACGGTTCCGAGGTGGGCGCCGAGGGCGGCGTGGCGGGAGGGACGGACGTCGTCGGGCCAGTCCTCGTACAGCATCGCCTTCATCTTGCGCGAGCGGTTCCAGGGCGTGTTGCTGACCATCACCGAGATCACGTAGGGGAAGTGGTGGTTCAGCTTCGAGGCGGCGGCGCCCCACCAGATGCAGATGAAGACCAGTTGCCAGCCGACGATCAGGGTCTCGAGCGGGAACAGCGAGACGACCAGCATCAGGCCGTAGACCTCGGGCCGGGCGGCGAGGAACGGGACCTTGTCGCGCAGGCCGAGCAGCCCGAGCAGGACGAGGGTGAGCGCGACCGCTCCCTTGTCGAGGACGCCGCCGTCGCCGCCCGAGAGCAGCAGGTTGAGGAGCGCGGCGAGGACGCCGGCGTACAGCGCGACGTCGAGGATCGAACGCCGCGAGCCGGCGGTCAGCGGCACGCGGTCGGGCCAGGGGGGGAGGCGGATGGTGCGGGGACGGAGCCAGTAGAGGCAGCCGCCGATGGGAGGCGAGAAGCGGAAGGCGAGCGGCATCGAGCCCGAGCCGAGGCCGAGGATCTCCCAGAGCATCGTCCATGCGACGAGCTTCTGGAAGACGATCGGCTGGGTCCACCAATCGCCGATGTCGCCGAGGCCGCCGATGCCGGGGGTCGTCAGGGACACCAGCAGGAAGGCGCCTACCGAGAAGATGATCAGCTTGAAGACGTAGAGGAAGTAGATGAAGTGGGGCGTCCCGAAACCGTTGACGGCCCAGTCCTGGCAGACCGGTTTCAGCCGGCCGAGGTAGGGCTTGGCCCTCCACTCGTCGAGGTCGAAGGGGGGCGGAGTCGGTTGGAACCAGCCCATGCGCCGCGGAACACTATCTCCCCGAAACGGCCCGAAATCTGACCCTGAAGCTCAGCCTGAGAAATCTCAGGTCAGGCCTTCGGCCCGATGAACTCGTCCATCCGCGCGACGTCGTCCTTGCGCGAGACGTAGATCGTCACCGCCTTGCGCTCGTCCGACGGGAAGGCCGCGGTCCAGCGGAGCCCGAGCTTCGATCGCAGGCCGTGCAGAAGATGCTGGTGACGTCGGTGGAGACATTCCCGAAGGCGTAGCGCGGGGCGGTCCAGGTGTCCGACCTGCCGCGGTTGTTGATGAAGCGGCACCCGTCCGATTGGATCATCCCGCGGAGCAGCGCCTCTGGCCAGCGCTCCGCCAGCTCCTGCTGCCAGTCCGCCAGCCAGATCCTCCGGGTGTGCTTCATCCCGGGTCCGTGTTGGGGGAAGAGACACGGCCAGGCTCTTGAGTACGAGCTGACGTCGACGCTGGAAGCAGTTGCATCGACGGTGAGGCTCCAGCTCCGTTCGAGCCGTCACCTTGTTGGCCGGCATCACCGCCTTCATCGCGGCCTCGCATTCATCGACACGATCGCCGGGTACTTCATGTCGAGGAAGATCCGCAGCCGGTAGACGCCGCGGCGGTGTGCCGGAGATGCGTGCCGTCGCCGAGGTAGAGGCCCAAGCAGATACACGTACGCCCTCGGCAGTTCGGCGAACCGATGCTCGTCCTGGTTGCACACTGGGACACGCTGGAGGGATAGGAAGCCCGTCGCGCGTCGTGGTCCGCGAGTGTCGCGGCAGCTTGCCGGCGTGCCAATCGCGGACCGTCCCGATCGAGAGGCCGAGCCTGCTGGCGACCCGGCCGGCGCCGAGACCCTCCTCGTCTCTCAAGCCGAAGCGCTTCGGCGACCGTGGCCCGGCTATGCATCAGGCACCTTGAATGATGCGGCTGGAGGGAGTCGAACCCACACGCGCTTTCGCGCCAATGCGTCCTGAAGCCATCGCGTCTACCAGTTCCACCACAGCCGCGTGGCGAGGTCCAAATGTACCGTGCCGTGCTCTCCATCCCTCCCTCCGAGGGCGGATTCATCTGTCGAACGTATGTTCGTATTCTGCCCTCCCAACCGGACGGAACCGGAGGCACCGGCCGACCCGGCAGGGGGATTGGCCGGGCCCGTCCAAGGGCAAAAGGACGTTGGCTACACTGCCGATCCGGCACTATCGCGCCGCTATCGTCTAGGGGACTAGGACGCCGGATTCTCAGTCCGGAAACCCGGGTTCGAATCCCGGTAGCGGTGCCTCACCCCGACCCACCGAGCCCCGTCGACGGCGGGGCTTTCTGTTGCGCCGAGACGGTTCGTTCCCGGCCCACCTCTCACCCGAAAAATGGGCGCCGTTAAGCCCCCGTTAAAACGCACACCGGTCGTCCAACGGAGTGCGTGGCCACCGCGTGCTCGCATATGATCGCGGTGGCGTTGGTCGAGTGCCTGCGGCACGTATGGGAACAGGGACCGGAGAGGACGCTCTGAAGCCGGAATCGGAGGATCGGATGGCGGTGCCCCGCGCGAGGCGCGCGTGAGCGGCGGCCCCGCTGCGGGCGCCAGCCGCCCCGGCGGCTTCGGCCGCATCGCCGCGATCGCCGCCCTGGTCCTCATCGTCATCGCCATCGGCTGGCTCGTCCTCGGCGGAGACGACGACGGCTACAACTACGACCTCATCTTCGAGACCGGCGGCCAGCTGGTCGAGGACAACGAGGTCCTCATCGGCGGCGCCCCCGTCGGCACCGTCAACAGCATCGAGCTGACCGACAACGGCCAGGCCGAGGTCGCCATCACCGTCAGCCGCCAGCTGCACGAGGGCACCAAGGCGGTCATCCGCCAGACCTCGCTCTCCGGAATCGCCAACCGCTACGTCTCGATCACCCCGGGCCCCGACAACGCCCCGGCTCTGGACGACGGCTCCATCATCACCGAGGTCGACACCACCACCCCCGTCGACCTGGATCAGCTCTTCAACGCCCTCCGAGCTCCCGAGCGCAAGGGCCTCCAGGACGTGATCCAGGGATCGGCCACCGTCTACGCCGGACGCGAGCAGGAGGCCAACGAGACCTACCGCTTCCTCAGCCCGGCCTTCACCGCCACCGACTCCCTGATCAAGGAGATCAACCGCGACCAGAAGGTCCTCGCCGACTTCCTCGTCAGCGGCGGCCGCGTCACCGGCGCCATCGCGGAGCGCCGCGACGACCTGGTCGGCCTGGTCTCGAATTCCAACCAAGCGCTCGGCGCGGTGGCGGCCCGAAACGAGGAGCTGGACCGCGCCCTGGTCGCCCTGCCGCCCGCCCTTCGCCAGGCCAACACCACCTTCTTCAACCTTCGACTGACCCTCGATGACCTTGACCCGCTGGTCGAGACCGCGAAACCGGCCACCAAGAACCTCGCGCCCTTCCTCCGCCAGCTGAAGCCGGTGGTGAAGGCCTCCGTCCCGGTCTTCAAGGACCTCCGCCTCGCCGTCAACAAGGACGGCAAGAACAACGACCTCACCGACGCCGTCGGCCTGCTCCCCGCCGCTCAGAACGCCGCCGCCCGGGCCTCCGGCCCGACGGTGCAGGCGATGATCGACTCCGAGCCGACCTTCACCTTCCTCCGTCCCTACGTCCCCGACCTCCTCAACACCGTCGGAAAGCTCGGACTGATCTCGGCCAACTACGACGCCAACGGCCACTTCGTCCGCGTCGCCCCGGCCGGCATGGGCATCTTCACCGACGCCGCCGGCACCCTCGACCCGCTCGCGATCGCCGACCAGTTCCAGGACTACGGCGCCTTCGGCGGCACGAACTTCAAGCTCTTCCGCCGCTGCCCCGGCGGCCAGACCCAGCCCGCCGTAGACGGCTCCAGCCCCTTCCTGGACGGAGGCAACCTCACCACCCCGATCCCGCCGTTCACCAACGACTGCACGGTCACCGACGTGCCCCCCGGACCATGAGGCGCGCGCTCGTCATCGTCCTCTCCCTGCTCGCGGTCGCCGCGGTCGTCCTGATCCCGTCGGCCACCGGCGCCGATGACGGCCCCTACAAGGTCCGCGGCATCTTCGACAACGGCGCCTTCATCGTCCAAGACGAAGAGGTCCGCGTCGCCGGCGCCACCGTCGGCACCGTCGAGTCCGTCGACGTCACCGGCCCCGACGAGATCGCCAGCCTCGAGGGCGGCCCCCACGCCGTCCCCGGCAAGGCGGTGGTGGTCATGAACATCACCGACGACGCCTTCAAGGACTTCCGGGCCGACGCCTCCTGCATCGTCCGTCCGCAGTCCCTGATCGGCGAGAAGCTCGTCGACTGCACCCCCACACAGCCCCGCGCCCCCGGCACCGAGCCGCCGCCCGAGCTGGAGGAGATAGATGAGGGCCCGGGGGAGGGCCAGCGCCTGCTGCCGCTGGAGAACAACGGCAAGACCGTTGACATCGACCTGATCAACAACATCAACCGCGCCTCCTACCGCGACCGCTTCCGCCTGATCCTCAACGACCTCGGCGCCGGCCTCGCCGCCCGCGGCGACGACCTCGGCGACATCATCGACCGCGCCAACCCCGCCCTGCGCCAGACCAACCGCGTGCTCAAGATCCTCGCCGACCAGGACGACCAGCTCGCGAGCCTGGCCAGCGACGGCGACACCGTGCTCGAGCCGCTGGCACAGAACCGCTCCAGCATCACCGGCTTCTTCCGCAACGCCGCCATCGCCGGGCAGGCCACCGCCGAGCGCGGCGACGACCTCGAGGCCCAGATCGAGAAGTTCCCCGAGACCCTGCGCCAGGTCCGCGCCACCATGAAGGACCTGCGCGGCTTCGCCGACCAGGGCACGCCCCTGATGGAGGACATCGGCGCCGTGGCCCCCGACCTCAGCAAGGCCACCCAGAGCCTGCCCGCCTTCTTCCGCGCGGGGCTGCCGGCGTTCACGACGCTCGGGGACGCCGCCGAGACCGCCGGGCCCAAGCTGGTCGCCGCCGACCCCGTCGTCGTCCAGACCCGCAACCTCACCAACAAGGCCGGCCCCACGGCCATCGACCTCGCCGCCCTGCTCAGCACCTTCAACGACACCGGCGGCTTCCAGCACCTGATGGACTTCATCTACAACACGTCGGGCAACATCAACGGCTACGACACCTACGGGCACTTCCAGCGCGCGCTCGGCATCCGCTCGAACTGCACCGACATCGACTCGAAGGTGTTCCCGTCCTGCGAGGCCTTCTTCGTCCGCTCGGCCAGCAGCGCCACCTCCCCGACCGCGAAGCTGGGGCCCGACGACAAGCCCAGGTCCGAGCCTCGAGCCCAGCGACGAGCCCGAGCCGGTGCCGCCCGTCGAGGAGGTCATCCCCGAGCTCGACCCGCCCGAGGAGGAGCCGACCGAGACCACGCCCACCGAGCCCGCCGACCCCGCCGAGGAGCCGGACCCGAGCGATGACCCCGACGAGGACCCGAACGCCGCGGTGTCCGCTCGCTCGGGCGCGGCCGACGGCGACGACGCCGTGACCATGCAGGAGGCCTCGATGCTGCTGCAGTTCCTGCTGGGGGGCTCGTCGTGAGGGGCGGGCGCGCCGGCAGCCTCGCCGCCAGCCCGACCCTGGTCGGCGCCGTCACCGTGCTGGTTGTCACCGTCGCCGTCTTCCTCGCCTACCAGGCGAACCAGGGGCTCCCCTTCGTGCCGACCTACAAGCTCTCCGCCCAGGTCCCCAACGCCAACACCCTCGTCCCCGGCAACGAGGTCCGCGTCGGCGGCATCCGCGTCGGCGCGATCACGACCGTCGAGCCCGTCCAGCAGGAGGACGGCTCGGTCAACGCCAAGCTCGACATGGAGCTGAACCAGGACCTCGACCCACTGCCGGTCGACTCCACCGTCACGGTCCGCTCCCGCTCCGCGCTCGGCCTCAAGTACCTGGAGCTGCAGCGCGGCACCTCCGACGAGGGTTTCGAGGCCGGCGACACGCTGCCGCTCAGCGCCGCCACCCCGGAGCCCGTCGAGATCGACCAGGTCTTCAACACCTTCGACGACCCGACCCGCGCCGCGATCCAGGCCAACCTGACCGAGTTCGGAAACGCCCTCGCCGGCCGCGGGCAGGCGCTGAACGCCGCCATCGGCGACCTCGCCCCGCTGGTGGAGCGACTCGACCCGGTCATGCGCAACCTCGCCTCGCCCGACACCGACCTCGCCGGCTTCGTGCGCGGGTTGGCGGGCGCCGCCGCCGAGGTCGCCCCCGTGGCCCAGCTCCAGGGCCAGCTCTTCGTCGACCTCGAGACCACCTTCGGCGCCTTCGCAGCGGTCTCCCGCCCCTTCATTCAGGAGACGATCTCCAAGTCCCCCGAGACCGAGGACACGGCGATCCGCACCTTGCCGGTGATCCGTCCGCTGCTGAAGAACACGGCGGGCCTGTTCAGCGACCTGCGGCCCGGCTTCGCGGCCCTGCGCCCCGTCAGCTACGACGTCATGCGCTCGGTCACCGTCGGCGTCAAGGCCCTGCGCCTGGCCCCCGGGTTCAACGCCCAGCTCGACCCGACCGCGCAGGCGCTGCTCGACTTCAACAACAACGCCAACGTCCGCGAGGGCCTCGACGACCTCGACGCCTTCTTCGGCCAGGCCCAGCCGCTGCTGGCGCACGTCGGCCCGGCCCAGTCCGTCTGCAACTACGCCACGCTGCTGTTCCGCAACGTCGCCAACCACCTCGCTTTCGGCGACGGCATCGGCACCTGGCAGCGGTTCATCCCGTTGAACCCGCCGACCGGCCCGAACAGCGAGGGCAGCCCCAGCAGCGGCCCCGCCAACGGCGGCGGCGGCTCGGCCAACTTCCTGCACGCGATCCCCTATCCCAACACCGCATCGGCGGGGCAGTCGCCGCGTGAGTGCGAGGCCGGCAACGAGGTCTACATCGCCGGCCAGCAGGTGATCGGAAACATCCCCGGCGACCAGGGGATCGTGACCGAGGGCCAGAACTGCACCCAGCTCGGCGACTGCAAGAAGAAGAAGAAGAAGAAAAGAAGAAGAAGAAGTAATGGCCGACGCCAAGCCAAAGCCCAAGCCCAAGGACTACGACGAGCGGATCTACCGCAAGGGCCACCCGCCCCATCGGATCCGCAACGCCCTGATCCTGATCGGGCTGGTCCTCATCGGCACCTACCTGGCCGTCACCAAGGAGCTCCCCTTCGGCGACAAGTACGAGGTCAGGGCGGTGTTCGAGAACGCGGCCAACATCCGCAAGGACTCGCCGGTCCGCATCGCGGGAGTCAACGTCGGCAAGGTGCAGAGCGTCCGCAGTGTCGGCGACGCGGCCGAGGTCACCTTCTCCGTGGACGAGGGGGGCCAGCCGCTGCGCGAGGACACCCTGGTCGAGATCCGCCCGCGCATCTTCCTGGAGGGCAACTTCTTCCTCGACGTCAAGCCGGGCAGCCCGAGCGCGCCGGAGATCGACGACGGCGGCACGATCCCGATCACCCAAACCTCCACCGCGGTGCAGCTCGACCAGATCCTGACCACCCTGCAGGCGCCCGATCGCGAGAACCTCTCCAAGCTGCTGATCGGATACGGCCAAGCCCTCAACCGCCAGCCGACCGCCGCGGACGACAAGGGCGTCGACCCCGACATCCAGGGCGAGAGCGCCGCCGAGGCCATCAACGACTCCTTCCAGTACGGCGCCGACGCCAGCCGCGACTCCGCGATCGTGAACGAGGCGTTGCTGGGCACCTCGCCCGACGACCTCTCGAAGCTGATCAACGCCAACGCCACCGTCTTCAACGCGCTGCTCAGCCGCGAGGAACAGCTGAAGGACCTGATCACCAACTTCAACACCTTCAGCGGCGCCCTGGCCGCCGAGTCCGAGAACCTGGGGGAGACGATCAGGCTGCTGGCGCCGACGCTGGAGAACGCCACCCCGTCCCTGCGCAACACCAACGCCACCTTCCCGTACCTGCGGGCGTTCGCCCGCGACATCGAGCCGGGCATCCGCGAGCTGCCGGCCACGATCGCCGTCTCGGGCCCGTGGCTGAAGCAGACCAGGGCGCTGCTTGGCCGCAACGAGCTCC
The DNA here is from genome assembly GCA_963813725.1 of uncultured Solirubrobacterales bacterium. Taxonomy (GTDB): domain Bacteria; phylum Actinomycetota; class Thermoleophilia; order Solirubrobacterales; family 70-9; genus VGBV01. The sequence continues at coordinate 137,948 of CAWFAI010000015.1, read as the reverse complement.
GCCGGCTCGCCCATCAGCTGATGCTGACCGGCCCGCCCGCCGGCGCCGTGGCCGCCGCCTCGCCCGGCCTCTTCAGCGAGACGGAGCTGCTCAGCCGCTGCGCCTCGAACGTCCTGATCCCGACCGGCGACGTCCCGATCACCGACGTCTTCACGCCGGTCAGCGTCCCCAACTACAAGGAGTTCGGCTACGCGGTCACCGGGTTCGCGGGCGAGACCCAGAACTACGACGGCAACGGGCCCTATATCCGCTTCCAGACGGGCGGCGGCAGCTTCGGCGGCGACAACGGCCTGGTGCAGATGCCCGTCCCCGGCGCCGGCCTGCCGACCGACCTGATCGCCTACGGCCGCGCGCAGGAGGCACCCGTCGCCACCCAGCCCGTTCTCGGCCCGAAGCCCGCATACAACGACCAGATCGCCTGCTACACGAACCCGATCCCCGACCTGAACGGCCCGGCGGCCGCGGTCGGGCCCCCCAGCCCGGTGGCGGTGCCATGAGGCGCGCTATCCGAGAGCATCTGCGCGACTTCGTGGCGATCATCGGCCTCGTCCTGGCCGGCGTGGTCACCACGTTCATCATCCTCGGCAACCAGGCCAGCGCCCTGCCCTCCTGGGTGCCGATCCTGGGCGAGGAGCGCTTCGAGGTGAAGGCGGAGTTCACGTCGGCCCAGGCCGTGACCCCCGGGCAGGGGCAGGCCGTGACCATCGCCGGCATCAAGGTCGGCGATATCACCGGCGTGATGCTCGAGGACGGTCAGGCCGAGGTGACGATGGAGGTCGACAACGACCAGGCCGGCCTGATCAAGGAGGACGCGGCCCTGCTGCTCCGCCCGAAGACCGGCCTCAACGACATGGTGATCGAGGTCGATCCGGGCAGCGAGGACGGAGAGAGCATCGAGGAGGGAGCGACGATCCCGCTCGCCTCGACCCAGCCCAACGTCAACCCCGACGAGCTCCTCGCCTCGCTCGACGCCGACACCCAGGCCTTCCTGAAGCTGCTGCTCTCGAGCGGCGCCGAGGCGCTCGATCCCGAGCAGGGCCGCGGCCGCAAGGCCTCCAACGCCTTCCGCCAGTTCGAGCCCTTCGCCCGCGACGTCGCCAAGATCACCGGCGGGCTGGCCGATCGCCGCCAGAGCATCCGCCGCTCGATCCACAACTTCAGGCTTGTCTCCGAGGAGCTCGCCGACCGCGACGAGGACCTGACCGCCTTCGTCGACTCCTCGAACGCCGTCCTACAGCGGTTCGCGAACCAGGAGGCCAACATCCGCGAGTCGCTGCAGGAGCTGCCCAGCACCCTGGACGAGACCAACAAGGCGCTGATCAGCGGCAACCGCTTCGCCCTGGCCTCGCTGCCCGCGCTGCGGGACTCGCTGCCCGGCGCCCGCGCGCTCGCGCCCGCGCTGCGGGCGGCGCGGCCGTTCCTGCAGCAGACCGTGGCGCCGATCCGCGACCAGATCCGGCCCTTCACCAGGCAGATCTACACGCCGACGGTGCACCTGCGAGAAGCGACGCAGGGCCTCGCCAACACGGTCCCGGGGCTGAAGACGAGCTTCCTCAACCTGAACAAGGGCCTGAACGCCCTCGCCTTCAACCCCGGCGGCACCGCCGAGGGCTACCTGTTCCACCTGCCCTGGATCAACCACAACAGCAACAACCTCTTCCTGCTGCAGGACGCACACGGCCCGCTGCGCCGCGGGATCGTGCTGCAGACCTGTGAGTCGGGGATCTTTGCGGACGCGCTCGCCGGCACGCGCCCGTTCTTCAAGACGATCCTGGAAGTCACCAACCAGCCCCGGACCACGGAGATCTGTCCGTAATGGGACAGCGCGCGCCATCCACAGCCCAGATCGCCGTCGCGGTGGCCTTCGCCTTCTCGTGCTTCGGCCTGCTGCTCTTCCTCTGGAACGCCTTCGGCGGTCCGGTCCCGTTCGCCCCCCAGGGCTACCGGGTCAAGGTCCCGTTCAACGAGGCCACCCAGCTTGCCGTCGAGTCGGACGTGCGGATCTCGAACGTCTCCGTCGGCCGGGTCAAGAAGATCGAGCTCGAGGACGAGGGCGAGAACCGCGATCTGGCCGTGGCGACGCTCGAAATCGACGAGCGCTACGCCCCGATCCCCGAGGACACGCTTGCGATGCTGCGCCAGAAGACGCTGCTGGGTGAGACCTACGTGGAGTTGACCCAGGGCAGCAAGGACGCCCCGAAGCTGGCCGAGGACGGCTCGCTGCCGCCGGCCCAGGTCGCCGAGTCCGTGCAGCTCGACGAGATCTTCCGCACCTTCGACGCGCCGACGCGGGCCGCCTTCCAGACCTGGATGCAGGGCGCGGCCGTCGCGTTCAACAACCGCGGCGCCGACGTCTCGGCAGCGCTGGCGAACCTCGAGCCGCTGGCCGAGGACGCCAACAAGCTGCTGCGCGTGCTCGACACCCAGGAGCAGGCGGTGCAGCAGTTCATCAAGAACACCGGCGTCGTCTTCGGGGCGCTCTCCGAGCGCCAGGGCCAGCTGCGCGGCCTGATCCAGAACTCCAGCACGGTGTTCGCCACCACGGCCCAGCGCAACCAGGACCTCGAGGAGACCTTCAGGGCGCTGCCCACCTTCCTCGACGAGTCCCGCCTGACCCTGGACCGCCTCGAGACCTTCTCGCGCGACACCAACCCCCTGATCCTGCAGCTGCGCCCCGCGGGCAAGGAGCTGAGCAAGGTCCTGCGCCAGACGGCCCGCGTCGCCCCCGACTTCAAGGGCTTCTTCGTCGGCTTCCGCAAGCTCGCCAAGCGCGCGCGGGACGGGCCTGCCGGCGCTGCAGACGCTGCTGAGCACCGACCTGCCGCCCGTCCTCACCCAGTTCAGCACCTTCCTGCGGCAGGTGACGCCGATCATCACCGCGGCGACCCGCTACAAGCGTGAGTTCACCTCGTTCCTCGGCAACGTCACCGGAATCACCCAGGCGACCGTCTCCCAGCCCGAGACGGCCGGACTCCCGGCCCACTACCTGCGGGTGGCGAACCCGCTGTCGCCGGAGAACTTCGCGGTCTGGTCGACGAACCGCCTGGAGATGAACCGCAACACTCCCTACGCCATCCCGGGCTGGGCCGACCAGCTGGCCACGCGGCATGCCCGGCTTCGAGACCAGGCAGTGCGCGGGTGGCGACAACGGCAGCTTCGTCCCGGCGACCGTCGCCGCCGACCCGAACTTCATCCCCCGGGCGAACCCGGGCCTGGACAGCACGCCGACCGACCTGATCGACCGCATCAACGAGTTCGCCTTCAGCGACACCGCCAACACGGCGACGACGCTGCGCGTCCCCTGCACCCAGCAGCCGCCGGTCAGCTCGATCGGCGAGGTGCCCGAGGTGACCAACTACCTGCACATCTACCAGGACGCCCCCTAGGCGCCGGGGATCGACCCCTCGCCGGGGCTCTCTCAGCCTTCCGGCACCCCGGTATCGGGTAGAGGCGGAGGCCGGGTTTCAGCGTCCCGTGCGTAGCAACTCTCCAAAGCTTCCTGTGTTAGGTTCGTTACAGAAACAGCAGGGCGGGGTGGCACAGCCTGGAAAGGGAGCCGCCGAGGTGCGCCCTCAGGAAAAAGGAGTGGTATGAGAAAGCGTAAGTATCTGGTTGGCGCCGCCGCCGCTGCCGTCCTTTCGATGGCCGTGGCGACCGTCGCCCAGGGGCGCTACACCCTGCAGGGCCAGTCACTTGTTGTCGATGCCTCGGCTGGCAAGCTGGACAAGAAGAAGCCGGGCCCGGTCAACTCGTTCTTCGTGGACGTGATCACGAACTACACGGGCACGACCGGCGCCGTCGACAAGAAGGCCAACAACACGCAAGGTCTACTTCTCGAAGGACTACCAGTTCAAGACCACCGGCCTGTCCCAGTGTGATCCGAACGGCCCGGGTTCGGCACCTCGACCACCGAGGCCGCCAAGACGCCAGTGCGGTGCCGTCTCAGGTCGGCTCAGGGCAGCGCCGCCATCGTCGGCCCGATCGCGGGTATCACCGCCGTCGTGACCCGCGTTCAACGGCACCAAGCCGGCTGGTCTGGACACGATCCTGCTGCACAGCCGCACCAGCGCGGGTACCACCACCGTGCTCACCGGAACCCTGAAGCCGAGCGATGTGGGCGGCTTCGGCAAGATGCTCGACGTTGTGCCGGTTCCGCCGCTGCCGCTTGGACTCGCGATCAGCGACTTCAAGACGACGATCGGCAAGGTGAAGCTGCCCAAGGGCGGCAAGAAGGCCGGTGCTGCTGCAAGAAGAAGAAGAAGCCGGCTCAGTACTACATCATGGCCAAGTGCAGCAAGAAGAAGTGGAATTTCCAGGCTGTCACGACCTACGACGTCGGCTCGTCGACGACTGCGCCGGCATCTGATACCTGCAAGCAGAAGAAGGCCAAGAAGAAGAAGTAGCGCGTTTCTCTCCAGAGCACCTCGCGAGGGGCGGCCATCGGGCCGCCCCTCGTCGTTTCAGGCCCTGGCAGCCCCAACGGGTCCAGCCGGGTCTAGGATGTCGGCACATAGGGTCGGTGGTCAAGGGAAGTCCGGTGAGAAACCGGCGCGGTCCCGCCACTGTGACCGAGCGAGACGGCGTCGCATCACGCCACTGGGGAGCTCACTGCCCCCGGGAAGGCGCGGCGTCGAGGCTCGGAAGCCAGGAGACCTGTCCCCGGCCAGCCAATACAACCCTCGAGGAAGGGACGGTCATGAGCAAGACTCAGAAAGCGCCTGATCGGCGCCACCTGCGGGCTCGCTGCGCTGGCCGCCGCGGTAGCGGCGCCCGCCGCGAGCGCCAGCGTGCCGGTTGACCTGCGCGTGGTCTCCGACAGCGGAGGCAACCTGGCGGACCTGCGCCAGTACGTGCCCGCCACGACCACGGTGAAGACGTACGCGGGTGACGACTGCTTCGACCCGACGCCCCCGATCAAGCAGAGCAGCGGAGCCAGCTACCCGCTGTCCTCGCCGACGATGCTGGCGGCGATCTGGGAGGCGGGACAGGTCGAGCCCGCGCTGCAGCCGGTCCGCCTCTCGGACGCGGACTTCGCCAGCTTCGGCGCTCTCAGCGTCTGCCAGATAAACGCCAAGACCCCGCCGGGCTTCTTTTTCCTGAAGTCGAACCACCAGGCACTGATGGTCGGCGCGGACCTCTTCACCGTCGTCGGCGGCGAGGAGCTGCTGGCCTACAGGACGCCGCCGGACTTCAGCGCCGATGAGGAGCTGGAGCTGACCGCGCCCACCCGGACCGCTCCGGGAGTGCCGGTGACCGTCAGCGTCCGCGCCTACAGCAGCACCCTGGCCCCGCGTGGCGGCGCCACGGTCACCGGCGGCGACGCCCCGGTCATCACCGACCCGGCCGGGAACGCCGCGGTCACCTTCAGCTCGCCCGGCCAACACTCCCTGGTCGCGACCGGTGAGTACAACGACATCCCAAGCCGCAACCTGTCCGTTTGCGTCGCAGCCAACCCGGCGCAGGAGTGCCCCGACGCTCGCGGGCGCACGATCCTCGGCAGCGACGAGGACGAAGGGATCAAGGGCACCGACGGCGACGACGTGATCCGGCCCCGGGCGGGCAAGGACGGGATCAAGGCCCGCGAGGGAGACGATCGCGTCATCTCCAAGGGCGGCGGCAGCGACAAGGTCGACTGCGGGCCGGGAGACGACGTCGTCAAGCGCGACGGCAAGGACCGGATCGCGAAGAGCTGCGAGAAGGTCAAGGGGAAAGGCAAGAAGGGCAAGCGCAAGAAGAAGGGCGGCGCCAAGAAGTGAGGCGCGGCCTCGCGTCCGCAGCCGCCGCGGTGCTGTGCGCCGCGGCGGCGGCGGGCTGCGGCGCCGGCGCCGGCGAGGAGACGGGGGCCGCCGAGCTGACGGTGACGCGCGACTTCGGCGCCGAGTCGCTGGTGGACCAAAGCGTCGAGTTGAGCGAGTCCGACACCGTGCTGAGCGTGCTCGACGAGAGCGCCGACGTCGAGACCCGCTACGGCGGCGGCTTCGTGCAGTCCATCGACGAGCTCGCCGGCGGCACGGACGACGGCCGCCGCAGCGACTGGTTCTTCTATGTCAACGGGATCGAGTCACCGATCGGCGCCGGCGAGTACGCGCCCGCCGACGGCGACCGGATCTGGTGGGACCACCACGACTGGACCACGGCGATGCGCTCCCCGGCGGTCGTCGGCTCCTGGCCCGAGCCCTTCGTCAGCGGGTTCGACGGCCGGGACTGGTCCACCGCCGTCTACTGCGGCGGCGCCGAGGGCGCCTGCGAGCGCGTAAGCCGTGCGCTGGAGGGCGAGGGCGTGAGCACCGGCGCCGACCCGGGGCCAGAGGACGACGATCCCGGCGCCGACGGCGAGATCCGGGTCCTCGTCGGCCCGTGGCAGGCGATCTCCGACGATCCCGCGGCGCGGCTGCTCGCGGGCGGTCCACAGCGCAGCGGCGTCTTCGCCACCTTCTCGGGCGTCGAGCCATCCGTCGGCCTGACGCTGCTCGACCCGCGCGGCCGTGTCGCCGAGGTGCTGACCGGCGGCGCGGGCCTGGTGGCGGCGCTGCGCCCGGACGATGGCCCTCCGACCTGGGTCGTGACGGGGACCGACGACCGCGGGGTGGCCGCGGCGCTCGACCTGCTCGGCGAGCCGCTCCGCGACCGGTTCGCGGTCGCGATAGTCGAGAACCAGGGATACCTGGGCGTGCCCGTGACGGACGGCTCTACGAGCGCCATGATCGGAGCGCCGGCGGGGTGAGGTCGGCGCTGGCGTTCTCTCCGGGGCGCAGCCCCCTGCATCGCGCGCCCGTGGCGGCGTCCGTGTCGTTCCTGGGTGCGCTGGCGCTGCTGGCCTTCGTCTATTCCAGCCCGCTCGTGCTGGCTGCCGACGGGGCGGCCATCGCGCTTGCGGGCTGCGCGGCGGGGGCCGGGCGGGCGGTGCGCGCGTCGCTGCGCCTGGCCCTGTCCCTGATGGTGGTGATGGTGCTCGTCAACGCGCTCGTCTATCACCGCGGCGCGACGGTGCTGCTGCGGGGATGGGAGGTGCCCGTGCTGGGCCGCACCGACGTCACCCTCGAGTCGCTCGTGGCCGGAGGCGCGATCGGGATGCGGGTCGTGGTCGTCGTGCTCGCCTTCGCCGTCTACTCCGCATGCGTTGATCCCGATCGGGTGTTGCGGGTGCTGCGGCCCGTCGCCAGGCGCTCTGCCTTGACGGCGGCGCTGGTGGTGCGGATGGTTCCGGTCGCGGCCGCGGACGCAGCGCGCCTGCGCGAGGCCGCCGAGCTGCGCGGCCCCGGCGCCGCGCAAGTGGGCAGGGGGGCGCTGGCCCGCCGGCTCGTCGAAGGCTCGCTGGACCGGGCGATCGAGGTGGCCGCGACGCTGGAGCTGCGCGGTCATGCGCTCGGGATGCGGGCGAGGCCTCGGCCAGAGCGAACCGCGCCCTCGGGGCCCCTGATCGCCTCGGCGGTCGCGATCGCCGGTCTTTGCGCCGCCGGGCTGGTGGCCGGGGCCGGGGGGTTCGAGACCTACCCCCGGGTGACCCTCGCTGTCGGCCCGGCGACCATCGCGCTCTGCGGGCTGCTGCCGCTGCTGGCGTGGCTGCCCTTCGCCGGCCGCACCTGGGCGCGGCCCGCCCGGCCGAGCGACGCTGAGCCCGCGATCCCCACCTCGGGGAGCGCGGCGGCACGGTCCGCGGGCCTGCGAGGGGCCGGTGCCTGATCCGGTCCTCACCGCCGAGCGCTTGCGCTACCGCTATCCCGGCGGCGGCCGCGATGCGCTCGCCGGGATCGACCTGCGGGTCGAGCCGGGCGAGCTGGTCGTCCTCTGCGGCCTCTCGGGGTCAGGGAAGACGACGCTGCTGCGCGCCGCCTGCGGGCTGGTGCCTCACTTCCACGGCGGGGAGGTCGCGGGCGAGCTCTCCGTCGCCGACCTCGACGTTCGCTCACATGGGCCCGCCGAGCTCGCGGCCAGGGTCGGGCTCGTCGCCCAGGAGCCCGAGACCCAGGTGGTCAGCACCACGGTGGGCGCCGAGATCGAGCTCCCCCTGGAGCTGCGCGGCGTCCCTCCCGCGCAGCGCGCCCGCGCCGTTGAGGAGGTGGCTCTGGCGCTGGCGATCGCCGACCTGCTGGAGCGGACGACGGACTCGCTCTCGGGCGGCGAACTGCAGCGCGTCGCCCTGGCCGCGGCGCTCGCCAGCCGCCCGTCGCTGCTGCTGCTCGACGAGCCGACCTCGCAGCTCGATCCGGTCGCGGGCGACGAGCTGATCGGCGCCCTGCGGCGTCTGAACGAGGAGTGGGGAGTGGCCATCCTGCTCGGCGAGCACCGTCTGGAGCGTTGCCTGGCCGCCGCGGACCGCGTCGTCGCAATGGACGCCGGCTCGATCGCCTTTGACGGCGGCCCCACGGCGTTCCTGGACTGGGCGCTGCGCTCGGCGCCCGCGCTGGCGACCCCGGCCGCCCGCCTCTTCGACGGACTCGGCATGCCGCCGGTCGCGAGCGTCCGCGAGGGTCGCCAGGCGCTGGCGGCCCGCGGGCTTGCCCCCGAGCCGCGGCCGCCCCGGGCCGGCGACGGCGACGGTGCCGCACGCCGCCGCGGCCTTGCCCTCTCCGCCGATCGGCTCTGGCTGGAGCTGGGCACCGATGCCGAGCGGATCGACGCGCTGCGCGGCCTGGACCTGGAGGTAGGCCGGGGTGAGCGGGTGGCGCTGATGGGGCGAAACGGCGCGGGCAAGAGCACGCTCCTGCGCGCGGCGGCGGGGTTGCTGGAGCCGGCGAGCGGCCGCCTCAGCGCGCCCGCGGGCGTCGCGCTGCTGCCCCAGCGCCCCGCGGACATGCTCGTGCGCGAACGCATCGGCGACGAGCTCCCCGGCGAGGCCGGCCTGGCGGCCCTGAAGCTGCTGGGGCTCGATGCGCAGGCCGACGCCGACCCTCGTGACCTCTCGGGCGGCGAGCGCCAGCGGCTGGCGCTGGCGATCGTCGTCGCCGGCCGCGGCGCCGGCGCCGGCGACCCCCCGGGCGCGGTGCTGCTGGACGAGCCCACCCGTGGGATGGACCGCGCGCGCAAGGACGACCTCGCCGCGCTGGCGGCCGAGCTCGCCGAGGCCGGTGCCGCCGTAGTCATCGCCACACACGACGTCGAGTTCGCCGCCGCGTTCGCTGACCGCGTGGTCCTGCTGGGGCGCGGCGAGGTCGTCGCCGACGGGCCAGCCGGCGAGCTGCTCGCCGGGGGCTGGTACTTCTCGACCGAGGTGGCGCGCCTGACGGGCGGCGCGGCGGCCACCCCGGCCGAGGGGATCGAGCTGCTCTCGCCGCGGGCCGTCGCCGGAGGCCGTGAATGAGCACCGCCGGCGCGATCTTCGCTCTGCTCGCCATCGCCCTGATCGGCGGCGTCGTCTGGTACGAGCGCTCGAAGCCCCCCGCCCAGGTCGTGGCGCTGGTCGCGGCGCTGGCGGCGCTGGCGGCCGTGGGGCGGGTGGCGTTCTCGCCGATCCCGAACGTGGTCCCGACCACCGACATCACGCTGATCGCGGGGTTCGCGCTGGGCGGCGCTCCGGGCTTCGCCGTCGGGGCGCTGGCAGCGCTCGCATCGAACTTCTGGCTTGGCCAGGGCCCCTGGACGCCCTGGCAGATGGCGGGCTGGGGCATGACGGGGCTGTTGGGAGCGGGCCTGGCGCTGCTGACGGGCAGGAAGGTCGGCCGCGTCGGGCTGGCAGTCGCCTGCGGGCTCGCCGGCTTCGCCTACGGCGCGCTGCTGGACCTGTCGCTGATGGTCACCTATGGCGGTGAGCAGTCGCTCGACCGCTACCTGGCGCTGGCGGCACGGGGCCTGCCCTTCAACGTCGCGCACGCCGCCGGCAACGTCGCCTTCGCCCTGATCGCGGGCCCCGCATTGGTGCGGATGCTGACGCGCTACCGGACCCGCTTCGAGTTCGCGTGGGGCAAGGGGGCGGCGCCCGCCGGCGCCTCGCTGCTGCTCGTCGCCGCGATCGTCGCGGGCTGGGCCGGGACGGCGACGCCGCCGAGTGCGAGCGCCGCCGCCGGGGATGCAGTCGCCTACCTCCGCGCGGCCCAGAACGAGGACGGCGGCTTCGGCTTCTCGCCCGAATCGCCCTCCAGCGCGGGCATGACGGGCTGGGCGACCCTGGGCCTGGAGGCGGCCGGCGTCGACCCCGCCTCGGTCAGCCGCAACGGCAAGACGCCCCTCTCATACCTGCGCTCCACCGCGGGCGGGCTTCGGGACGCGGCCGAGCTGGAGCGCACGATCCTGGTGGTCGAGGCCGCCGGGCTCTCATCGCGGCGCTTCGCGGGGCGGAACCTCGTCCGCAGGCTGCTGAAGCAGCGCAGGGGGGACGGCTCCTGGGGCGGTCAGGTGAACCCGACCGCGTTCGGGGTGCTCGCCCTCGCGGCGGCGGGGTCGGGGACGGCGGACCGCTCCGCGAGATGGCTGATCCGCAACCGAAACGGCGACGGGGGCTGGGGCTTCGCGCCCAACACCAACAGCGACGCCGACACCACCGGGGCGGTGCTGCAGGCGCTCGGCGCGATTGGGACCGGGTCGGGCGCGATGCGCGGCGGCGTCGGCTACCTGCGCTCCGCCCAGCTCCGTGGCGGGGGCTTCCCCCTCTCCGGGGGCGGCGCGAATGCGCAGTCGACGGCCTGGGCGATCCAGGGCCTGATCGCCGCCGGGGTCTCGCCCCGGAACCTCCGCAAGGGTGGCCGCGACCCCTTCGGATACCTCGCCTCGCTGCAGGCGGCCGACGGTCACTATCGCTACTCCCGCACGAGCGACCAGACCCCCGTCTGGGTGACAGCCCAGGCCCTGCAGGCGGCCGAGCGGGCTCCCTTCCCGCTCGCGCAGGTGGGGGGCGGGTCCGGCTCGAGCGCGTCGGGTTCGGCCTCGGGCTCCGGCGCGGCGGGCTCGGCCGCCACGGGCGGCGTGGGCGGAGGGGGCGCGGCGACGGGCGCCGGCGGGGATGCGGCCGCGGGCGCCGCGGCCGCCGAGAGCGCGGGCGCGCCGGCCGGGACCGGGGCGCCCGAGGCGACCGCCGGGGCGGCCTCGCGCTTCGAGACCGATGCCGACGACGATGACTCCGGAGTCCTGGTCGCCGGCATCGCGCTGTGCTTGGCGGTGCTCGCCCTCGGTGGGTTCCTGCTCAGCCGCCAGTCGCCTCGCGAGGAGTAGCGCGGACGGCGACGCCCACCCGCCGCGTTGATCTACGGTTCGCGCCCGTGGACGCCGAAACAGCGATCAGGACGCGCCGGACCCACAAGGCGTACGCGCCCGGCCAGGTGGACCGTGCCGAGCTCGAGGAGATCCTCGATCTCGCCCGCTGGGCACCCAACCACAACCTCACCAACCCCTGGCGCTTCCGCGTGGTCGGCCCGCGGGCGCTCGAGCGGCTGAAGCTCGCCGCCGGGCCAGAGGCGGCACCCAAGCTCGACCGCGCCCCGACGCTGGTCGTCTGCTCCTGCGCCCTGCGGGGCAAGGACCCCACCGAGGACGAGGAGGACCTGCACGCGACCGCCTGCGCCGCCTACATCGTGCTGCTGGCCGCGCACGCGCGAGGCCTCGCCGGGTATTGGCGCACGCCCGGCGTCCTGCGCACGCCCGCGGGCCGCGAGGCGGTCGGCATGCCGGATGGCGAGCGCTTCGTCGGGCTCATCCACCTGGGGCGCGCGGTCCAAGAGCAGAGCGCGCCCGAGCGTGCGCCCGCGGCCCAGGTCGTCGAGTTCCTGGACTGACCGCGGGGTCGGCTCGGGCCACTCTCTACATTTCCCCGCGTGATCTCGCGGGCAGACGCCGTGGCGGCGATCGAGGGCGAGCAGTTCGACGTCGTCGTGATCGGTGGCGGCATCACCGGCGCCGGCGTCGCGCTGGACGCCGCGTCGCGCGGCTACTCGGTGGCACTGCTCGAGCGCGGCGACTTCGCGCAGGGCACCTCCAGCCGCTCATCGAAGATGGTCCACGGAGGCCTCCGCTACCTGCAGAACTTCGACCTGGGGCTGGTCCGCGAGGCACTGCTCGAGCGCCAGCTGATGGTGCACCTGGCGCCGCACCTGGTCTATCCGACGCCGTACCTGGTGGCCACCGTGGGGGACGCGCGGCGCGACCGGCGCATCGGGATCGGCCTCAACATGTACGACGTGATGGCGACCTCGCGGGTCGGGCGCGGCCGCAGCCAGCGCGAGGAGCGCTCGGCCGAGGGCGAGTACTGGTCGCCCGACCGCCACCGGACGATCAGCGGCGAGGAGGCGGCCGAGCTGGTGCCGGCGCTGGCCCCGCTCGAGCCGAGCTCGGCCTACCTCTTCTATGACTGCCAGACCGACGACGCCCGGCTGGTGCTGACGGTCCTGGGCGAGGCCGAGCGCTTCGGCGCAGTGCTCCTGAACGGGGCCGAGGTCGCCGAGATCCTCGACGAGGGGGGCCGCGCGACCGGGGTGGCGTTCACCGAGGCCGAGTCGGGCGAGCGGCTGGAGCTGCAAGCGACCAACGTCGTCAACGCGACGGGGGTCTGGGCCGACCGGATTCGCCCCGACGAGCTCCTGACCGAGGAGGAGGTGCCCCGGATCGCGCCCAGCCGCGGCACGCACATCACCCTCTCGACCGATGACCTGCCGGTGAGCGAGGCCGCCTTCGTCGTCCCCGCCGGGGAGGAGCGCACCGTGATGATCCTTCCCTGGTACGGGCGGGCGATGATCGGCCCCACCGACAATGACTACGAGGGCGACATCGACCACGTCCCGCCGAGCGGCGATGACATCACCTACCTGCTGGACGCCGCCAACGAGTACCTGGAGCTGGACCTGACGCCCGAGCACATCACGGGCGCCTTCGCGGGGGTGCGGCCGCTGATCTCGGCGGGCGACCCGAAGAAGTCCGTTGACATCTCGCGCAAGGCCGAGCTGTACGAGACCTCTTCGGGGATGCTGACCATCACCGGCGGCAAGCTCACCACCTGGCGGCGCATGGCCGAGATGGTGGTGGACCGCATCGTGCAGCGCGACGGGCGCGAGTCGGAATCGCGAACCGACGACATCCCCCTGGGCATGCCGGCCCGCGAGGAGGACCTGCAGACGAGCGTGGAGTTGCCCGAGGGCGCCGCCGAGCAGCTCGCCTTCCGCTACGGCCACGCCGCGCGCAGAGTCCTGGACGTGGCCGAGGCCGACCCCGCCCTGGCCGAGGCGATCCTGCCCGGGCACCCGGACCTGCTGGCCGAGGTCGTGATCGCCGCGCGGGACGAGCAGGCGCGCAGCGTCGCCGACGTGCTCCTGCGCCGCACCCGCCTGGGCCTGGTCGCCGCCAGCGAGCTGCGCGGCCCCGAGGCCGTGGGCAGGGTCGCGGAGCTGATGGGCCGCGAGCTGGGCTGGACGAAGCAGCGGGTGCGGGACGAGCCACAGGCATGGCGCGACGTGGTCGCCTCGGAGGGACTCGATCCCGCCGCGGCCAATAACCTGGGCTGATGGCGTTGGGGGACCAGCACCTGTCCGAATTGCACGCGCGCGCACAGGAGCTCGGCGTGCCCGGGTTTCGCATGCTCTCGCGCGAGGAGTTGATCGAGGCGATCGAGGGCGCCGAGGCCGAGGGGGCACCGGCCGAGGGCGACCGCGACGGCGGGGCGGAAGCCCCCGAGGCGGACGCTCCCGAGCGCGACGAGGCCGAGCCCCCCAGGAGGCGTGCCCGCCGCCGCGGGCGCCGGGGCGGGCGGGGCCGATCCCGGGCCGCCGAGCGGGACGACGGCGAGCGCGATGGCGATGGCGAGCGGGGTCGGGATCGCGGCCCCGACGAGGCCGCTGACGGGGAGCGGGCCGAGCCCGAGGACGGCGCCGAGGTCGAGACCGAGGAGGTCTCGGGCGTGCTCGACCGGATGCCGCAGGGCTACGGCTTCCTGCGCCTGGAGGGCCTGAGCGCGCACGAGGGCGACGTCTACGTGAGCGCCTCCCAGATTCGCCGCTGCGAGCTGCGGCCGGGCGACGAGGTCAGCGGGCCCGCCAGGGCTCCGCGCCGGGGCGAGCGTCACCGAGCCCTGGTCAGGGTCGAGTCCGTGAACGGCCAAGAGCCGGAGGGCGAGCGCGTGCAGTTCGAGGACCTGACCGCGGTTGCGCCCAGCCGCCGCCTCTCGCTCGGTGAGGCCGAGCCGCTGGCCCGCGCCGTGGACCTGTTGGCGCCGCTCGCTTTCGGTCAGCGGGTCCTGATCCTCGCCGAGCCGCGTTCGGGCCGCAGCACCCTGCTGCGCTCGATCGGACACGGGCTGGCGGGCGGCGACGCCAACGTGCGGGTGCTGCTGGCCGACGAGCGGCCCGAGGAGGTCACCGAGTGGGAGCGCGCCCTGCCCGACGCCGACATCGTCGCCGCCCCCGCCGACCAGGAGCCGGGCGACCAGGTCCGCGCCGCCGAGCTGGCGATGGGCTACGCCAAGCGCCGCGCCGAAGCGGGCGAGGACGTGATCGTGATCATCGACTCCCTTTCGCGCCTGGCGCTGGGCTACCGCGACCCGGCGCGGGTGAAGCGCCTGTTCGGGGCGGGTCGCGAGCTCTCCGACGAGGGCAGCGGGTCGCTGACCGTGATCGCGACCGTGCTCGACAGCGACGAGCGCGGCCAGGAGGTCCGAGAGGCGCTGGAGACGACCGAGAACGCCCTGCTGCGCCTGGACGCCGAGCTGGCCGCGGACGGAATCGTCCCCTCCCTGATCGTCAGCGAGTGCCGCGTCTCGGGCGAGGAGGAGCTGCGCTCGCCCGAGGAGCTGGAGGCCGCGCGTGCCCTTCGGTCCGAGCTCGCCGAGATGGACCCCGCCGACGCCGCCCGAACGCTCGGCGAGCGGATCGACGCGACGAAGTCGAACGCGGAGCTGCTGGGCGTTTGAGGGTCAGCTAGGCCCGGTCGCGGCCGGCGTAGGCCGCGTCGGCCCAGGAGGGCTCGGCGCTGAGCTCGATCAGCTCCGAGTCGCGGTCGGGCTGGACGTAACCGAAGGTCTGGGTGCGCTCGTCGAAGACGATGTCCAGCTCGCCCTCCTTGACCCGCTGGTCGAGCCAAGCACCGCGGAAGACGAGCCTGCGAAGCCAATGCACGAGGCTCTTGTTCGAGGGCCCGACCAGCTCGTCCCAGTGGTCGTTCACGTGCTCGCCCAGGCGGGAGCAGGGCTCCCGGATCTCGCCGTTCACGGCCAGCTCCAGCAGGTCCTCCAGCTCGTGCTCGTCCAGTCCCTGGCGGACGAAATCGAGCTTGACCGCCGCCTGCTCGACCCGCTGGGCGAAGTCGCGCTCGTTGAAGCTGAAGCGGAGCTCCCCGTACTCGAGCACGTAGTCCGCGCCGGATTCGTAGTTTCCTCTGCGAGTCGTCTCGTCCTGCACTGATCGGCATCTTTGCGTATGCGGGCGCACCTCGCCAGCCTCGCCCCAGGCGTGAACGTCCCGTTGCACAGGCAGGGATGATCCCGCCCGCGCCGAGGGACGAGCCTCTGCTAGTGGCCCTAGCGAGCCCTGCCGAAGATCCGCAGCAGGAAGAGGAAGAGGTTGATGAAGTCGAGGTAGAGGGAGAGGGCGCCGATGATCGAGGCGCGGCTCTCGGCCTCGCCCTCCAGGCCGGCCTTGGAGAGCTTCGTGATCTTCTGCATGTCGTAGGCGGTGAGCGCGGCGAAGATCAGCACTCCGGCGTAGGTGGTGACCCAGTAGAGGGTCTCGTTCGCCCAGAAGATGTTCACGATCGTCGCCAGGATCAGCCCGATCAGCGCCATGAAGGCGATCGAGCCCACCTTCGTCAGGTCGATCTTGGTCACGGCCCCGAAGACCGCGAGCGCGCCGAACATCCCGGCCGTGACGAAGAACGCGGTGAAGATCGACTCCGTCGTGTACAGCTCGAAGAGGAAGGCGAACGTGATCCCGACCGTCGCCGAGTAGACGAAGAACATCAGCATCGCCAGCCCCACCGGCAGCCGGTTGATGGCCGCGACCAGCGCGATCACCAGCACGAGCTGGCCGATGATCACGCCGATCAGGATCCCCGGGCTCTCGGTGATGTCGGTCAGCAGCGCGTCGTTGGAGCCGATCAGCGCCGCGACCCCGCCCGTGATCGCGAGCCCGATGAACATCCAGGCGAACACCTTGGTCATGAAGCCCGAATCGGGACGCGCGATAACGGGCGCTTCGGCGGGATAGGCGGCTTCCATCGCCCGCGAAGCTATCCGATCGCCCCGATGGAGGGGAGAGGTGCGTGCCCCTACGGCTCAGTGCGGAATGACCTCGAGCCGCCGCGTTCGCGCGCTCCCCCAGCGGACGATCCTCGGCACCCCGGTCCCGGTTGCGATCACCCGGCGCGCCCGCCTGCTCGGGCTCGCGCTGCTCGACCGCGACCGGGCCGGCCCCGGTCTGCTGATCCCGGACTGCCGCAGCGTCCACACCTTCGGCATGCGCTTCGACCTCGACCTGCTCTTCCTCGACGGGAACGGCCGGGTGACCGAGCTGCGCCGCTCGGTGCCGCCGTTCCGTTTCGTGCGCTGCCGGGCCGCCGCGGCCGTGCTCGAGCTCCCCTCGCCCTGATGCCGAGCCTGCGCCGAAGCTACTTGCCGCGGCAGCTGTGCTTGCCGATCGCGACCTTGCGCGGCCCAATCGGCGCCGGCTCGCCCTCGACCTGGACGCTGACGCGCAGGCACGTCGGTGCCTTGACCTTGAATCCGGCGAGGAAGACGGTCCAGCGCTTGCCCTTGTGCCCGGCGGGGCAGGGCTCGATACGCACGGCCATCCCCTTGGCCGCGCCACCCGCGTCCAGCCCAACGTCGACCAACGCGAGGCCGCGATGTTGCTCAGCCAGGGTCACCGTCACCGGTGCGCCCCCGGCTTCGACGAAGAAGGGGGATTTGACGGCCCCCCAGCGGTCCCCCTGCTGGCGGAACCAAGCTCGTGGCGCCGTCTTCCACATCTTCAGTCCGTTGAAGACGACTGGGCCGACCGCGACGCTCTTCGGGCCTGGTGACGAGTCCCCCGAAACCTGGATCCTGCTGGCGCAATCGACGGCGGGGATCGGTTCCGTCTGCGCGACGCTAGACCCGCCTGCGAGCGCGACCGTGAGCATCGCGACCGTGAGCAAGGCGCCGAGCGAAAGCGGCCATCCCGGTATCCCGCGTCCCTGTCCCATCCACCGATTCTCGCATTCGACGCTTCGTCCCGACGCCGGCGATGAGCAGGTGCGATAACGTTTGACTCAGTCAACTAATGGCGACGAAGGCGAGAACACGACGAGGCACGGGGCCGGCGGCCGAGCGCGTGGATGCCGTCCGCGCCTTCAACCGCTTCTTCGTCAAGCAGCTCGGGCTGATCGGGCGCCCGTGGCTCGGGACCAGCTACACGCTGACCGAGGCCAGGATCATCTGGGAGATCGGCCGGCGCGGGGTCGCCGACGTGGCCGACGTCCGCGGCGAGCTGGATCTGGATCCCGGGTACCTGAGCCGGATCCTCGGGAGCTTCGAGGAGCGGGGGCTGGTCGTCCGCCAGCGCTCCCAGGCCGACCGCCGCCGGCAGGTCGTGCGGTTGACCGGATCGGGCCGCGCGGCCTTCAAGACCTTCGACAAGCGCGCGAGCGAGGAGTTCGGCGAGATCCTGGCCGCCCACAGCGATCTCGAGCAGCGGCGCCTGGTCGAGGCGCTCGGCGAGGCGCGCGCAATCCTCGGCGACCCCGCCCGTGAGCGCAAGCTGACCCTTCGTGGCCCCGAGCCGGGTGACCACGGCTGGATCCTCGAGCGCCACGCCGCCGTCTACGGGGCCGAGAGGGGCTGGGGCCCGAAGTTCGAGTCCTACTGCGGCCAGGTGATCGTGGACTTCATCGCCCGCGAGGACCTCGAGCACGAGCGCTGCTGGATCGCCGAGCTCGACGGCGTTCGCTGTGGCTCCATCTACTGCACCCGGCGCAGCGACGAGGTCGCCCAGGTGCGCTTGCTGCTGGTCGAGCCGTGGGCCCGAGGCGCCGGCGCCGGCGACGCCCTCGCCAACGCCTGCGTGGACTTCGCCCGCGAGGCCGGCTACCGCCAGATCATGCTCTTCACAAACAGCTCGCTCACGAGCGCCCGGCGCATCTACGAGGCGATCGGCTTCGAGTTCCGCGCCGAGCAGCCGGAGGACATCTTCGACGACGAATCCGTCGGCCAGGAGTTCTGGCTCGACCTCTGAGGGCTGCAAGCTGAACGGGCCCGATCGGACCCGACGGCGGGCTAGCGGCGGAAACGAATCTCCGAATAGTTCCCGGCGCTGGCGACTTACGATCTCGTGCTTCCCGAGATCGAAGAGCTGGCGACGGTGGTGGTCTGCGAGGACGACGATCCCACGCGCGAGCTGCTCTGCGATCACCTCACGGCCGACCGCTACCGGGTGCTGCCCGCGCCGAGCGCCGGCGACGCCCTGCGGATGTGCGGCTACAACCATCCGGACCTGATGCTGCTCGACCTGCGGCTGCCGGACGCCGCCGGGATCGAGGTGCTGCGCCAGATCCGCTCGGCCGACGGAGCCACCGGCCGCTTCGATCCGAACCTGCCGGTGATCGTGCTCAGCGGCCGGTCAAGCGAGGCCGACCGGGTTCGCGGCTTCGCGGCGGGGGCCGACGACTACGTGGTGAAGCCCTTCCACTATCCGGAGCTGGCCGCCCGCGTGGCGGCGGTGCTGCGGCGCAGGAACGGCGGGCGCCGCGGGCCGATCCGGGTAGGCGATCTCACCGTCGACTCGGCCACCAGGCGGGTGCGGGTGGGCGAGCGCGACGTGAAGCTGGCGAACAAGGAGTTCGCGCTGTTGCGGGCGCTGGCCGCCGAGCCGCGCCGGGTGTTCACCAAGGACGAGCTGCTGCGCGACGTTTGGGGCTTCCGCTCCCAGGGGCGTACGCGGACCCTCGACTCACACGCCAGCCGCCTGCGCCGCAAGCTCGACCCCGACGGATCCCGCTTCGTCTTCAACTGCTGGGGCGTCGGCTACCGGCTGATCGAGGGCTGACTCGGTGATATCTCCCCGGCACCGCCGCAGGCTGAACCGGGCGATGCACGAGCTGCGTCGCCCGCTGCAGGCGCTGGCGCTCCTCGACGGCGCCGAGGGCGGAACCGGCGCGGCGGCGGCGGTGTCCACGAGCGGCCGCGCGACCGGTCCGGGATCGGCCCGCCAGGGCTTGCTCGAGCTCGCGCGAGGAGCGCTGGCCGAGCTGGACGGCGAGGTCAACGGCCGGACGACGGCACCGGAGCTGCGAGAGGTCTCGTGCCGCGAGCTGCTGCACGCGGCGCTCGAGCGCTGGCGGGTCGCGTCCCAGGCCGCCGGGGGGATCAAGCTCTACTGGGATGCCGGCCGGGCGCCGGTCTTCGGCGACCCGATCAGGATCTCGCAGGCCCTCGACAACCTGCTCGCGAACGCCCTCGAGCACGGCGGGCCGCCGTTGGTCGTGACGGGCGCCAGGGTCGCGGGCCGGCTGCGGATCACGGTCGCGAACGGTCTCGGCGAGGGGGTGAGCGAAGTCGGCGCGAACGGGTCAGGAAGCGAGCGCCCGGGGTCTCTCGACCCCCGGCGGGGTCACGGGACCGAGCTCGTCTCCGCCGTCGCCGCCGATCATCGCGGCCGCTTCGCCCTCTGCCACACGGGCTCCGGCAGCGTGGCCGCGCTGGAGCTGCCGCTGACCGACGGGGGCCTAGTGGCCGCCGCGTGAGCAGGCGGACCAGGGCGCTCGCGTTCCTGCTCGCCGCCATCGCCTGCGCCGCGCTCGCCGCCGCCCTGGCCGGCCGCTACCGCGCCGGCGTCGCGGCCCAGTACGGGGGGCTGCGCCCCGTGCTGGTCGCGGTCGCCGATCTGCCCGCCGACGGCGCGATCGGGCCCGCAGAGGCGAAGCGGGCGCTCGCCGTCCGGCGCGTACCCGCGAGGTTCGCCCCGCCCGGCGCGCTTCGCCGCCCGGCGCAGGCGCTGGGGCGGGCGCCCGCCGCGGCGCTGCCCGCCGGCTCGTACGTCCTGGACGCTCAGCTCGTCGTTCCCCGCGCGGAGCGGCCGCGCGCCGTGCCCGGCGCGGGCCGGGGGCGCAGGCCGGTCCAGATCCGGGTCGCCGGGGCCGAGGCGCTGACGCTGGGCGGCTCCTCGCCCGAGGGAAGCCGGGTGGACGTCGTCGTCTCCGAGCAGTCCGGGCTGGGGCGCCGCGGCCGCACCTACGTCGCCGCCTCGGGAGTGCGCGTGCTGGCCCTCAGCGGCCCACCTGGGCCGGGCGAGGGGTGGTCGGCGACCCTCGCCGTGACCCGCGAGCAGGCGCTGGAGCTGATCGGCGCCGAGGGCGGCGCCCGCGAGATCAGGCTGCTGCCGCGTCCCTGAAGGCGGCCTCGGCCTCATCCCCGTGCACCGCGAACACGACGCGCTCGAGGCCGCTGCCGCCGTCGAGGTGCCGGCGCACCTCCTCGACCTCGATCCGGGCAGCCTCGGCGAGCGGAAAACCGCCCACCCCGGTGCCGAAGGCGACCAGGGCCAGCGACTTCGCACCGAGCTCGTCCGCCGCCGCCAGCGTGCTCGCGGTCGCCCGGCGGATGATGTCGGCCGAGGTCGGGCCGCCCAGCTCCATGGTCGCGGCGTGGATCACCCAGCGGCTCGGCATCTCGCCGGCGGTCGTGGCGACCGCCTCGCCGAGCCCGATCGGCGCGCGCTCATCGCTCTCGCGCTGAACCTCGGGGCCGCCCGCCCTGGATATCGCGGCGGCGACGCCGCCGCCGTGGCGCAGCTGCGTGTTGGCCGCGTTGGCGATCGCGTCCACCTCGAGCTTGGTGATGTCGGCCTGAGCGACCTCGATCCTGCTCACGCCCTGATTCTGACTGCTCCGGGAGCAGCAGCCCGAGCGGGTCCGGCTCCCAGCCCCGCTCCTGGTCCAGTCCTAGCTCTCGTAGTGCGGCGGCAGCGGGATCTCGGTGAAGTCCGCCGCCTCGCAGTCGACCAGCACGTCAACCGGATCCGCCGTGAACACGCTGTCGAGTTCGCTGCCGCAGCGGATTCGGTCGAAGGTGCCGTCCTCGGCGTAGATCTGGTCGGCGCCGCTGAGGCCGAGGATCAGGTCGCTGCCGGGGCCACCGACGATGATGTCCGCGCCGGCCCCGCCGATGACGGTGTCGTTACCGGGTCCAGGGCGAAGATCGTCATCGCCCGCTCCGCCGACGACGCAGTCGCCGCCGCCCTTGCCGAGGGCGATGTCGCGGCCGCGCCCCAGGTTGACCCGCTGCCTCCCGGGGCCCCCCTCGAAGGTGTTGCCCTGGCGGCCAAGGGCGACACGGAGGGCGCTGGCCAGGCAGCCGCGCACTCCGGCGCGGTAGGGCGCGACGCGGGATGAGGAAGCCTCGGCGGCCGGCGGTTCCATGGCGAGGGCGCCGAGCGCGAGGGGCGAGCCCTTCGAGTAGGCCGCGACCACCGGCTTCTTGTCGTCCTTGGCCAGGGTCCTCTGCCGCGTGGTGCCGGAGTAGATGACCGGGCACATCGTGCCCTGCTTCGCCCTGTTCGCGCAGAGCTTCGACTTGTTGCGGTTCTCGTAATGGTTGCCGGTCCAGCCCTGCGAATGCCCGAGTTCGTGCGTCGCGACCCCTTGAAGGTCGTACTGCGTCCTGGGCGGGTTGCCCTTGCCCGTGTAGAACTTTTTATGCGTCTCGTACGCCTGCCGGAAGCCGACCAGCGCCCCCGTGTCGGTATTGACGCAGCTGACGTTCACGGCCAGTGTGCCGCTACCCGGAAGCCCGCGCCGGATGATGCCGCCGATCGGGACGCCGTTCTCGCGGTCGCAGGGATTCTCGCTGATCGTCATGGTCGGCGACTTGTGGACCTCGAAGCGCGCGACGTCGGGAAGCTTCTTCCAGGTCGTGGCCGCGCGCGCGATCGCGTTACGGAACTTGCCCGGCACCGACTTGGCGAAGTAAACGTCACGGGCCTGGTCGTCGGGGGCGTAACGCGTGGTCATCGGGGCGGCCAGCGCCGGCGCCGCGGCCAAGGAGAGAGCGCAACCCAGAGCCAACAGGGCCCCCGCATTGAACCGACGGGGCGTCTTCGCCCGTCTCGTATCGGGTGAGGACATCCATTGCTCCTTGCCTGCGCCGTGCTTGTGCTGGCTCCCTGCCCTCTCGTCGATCATGGGCGATCTGGTCCCGGGCATACGGCCTCTCTTCCCTGCTTGGACGAATGTACGAGTGGGGCCGCCCACGGGCCGGGGGAGAGACGGGCGCGCCTGGGGCTCATCTGGAGATGGACGAAGCGGTTCGCCGTACCTCGATCGTCGTCATCAGCCTTCACCCTCGAGCTCCTGCAGGCGCCGCTCGGCCAAGGCGACGGCCATCGCACCCTCGCCCACCGCGGCCCCGACCCGCTTGACAGAGCCGTGTCGCGCGTCCCCGGCGACGAACAGACCGGGCACGGCGGTCTCGAGCGCGAGCGGGTCCCGGGCCAGCGGCCAGCCGCCGGGCCGCTTGCCCTCGCGCAGCAGGTCGGGCCCGGTCAGCACGTAACCCGCTTGGTCGGTTTTGACGCCCTCGGCGGCCGCCCACCGCGTTCTCGGCTCGCCGCCCAAGCACAGGAACATCAGCTGCGCGGCCATTCGCTCGGCATTCCCGTCGGCCCCCCGGGCCACGACCGCGGCGAGCCGCCCGTCCGCCGCCTCGACCTCTTCGACCTTGGTTCGCGACCGCACCTCGATCAGCGGCGACGCCTTGATCCGCTCCACGAGGTAAGCCGACATCGAGCTCGCGAGCCCCTCGCCCCGAACGAGCATCCGGACGCGCGCGCCCGCGCCGGAGAGGTGCATCGCGGCCTGTCCGGCCGAGTTCCCGCCGCCGACGACGATCACGTCGCGATCCTCGCACTGGGCGGCCTCGCTGCGGCCCGCCCCGTAGTAGACGCCGCGGCCCAAGAGCTCCTCGACGCCCTCGACGTCGAGGCGCCGCCAGACCATGCCCGGACAGCCGATGCCGACCGGGGCCTCGACCGCGAGCTTGTGGTCGACGACGAGCTGGAAGCCCCCGCCCGGCCTGGGGCCGCCCGCGGTGACCGCGTGCCGGATCGACAGCTCCGCGCCAAAGCGCTCAGCCTGGCGGCCGGCGAGGCGTGCCAGCTCCGCGCCGCCGATGCCCTCGGGGAACCCGAAGAAGTTCTCGATCAGCGACGTGTACGAGGCCTGGCCTCCCGGAAGGTCCTGTTCCAGCACGAGGGTCGAGAGCCCGTCGGAGGCCGCATAGACCGCCGCCGCCAGTCCCGCCGGCCCGGCGCCGACGATCAGCAGGTCGTAGCTCTGCTTCGAGGGGGGAGCGCTGATCCCCCAGGCCGAGGCGATCAGCTCGATCGTGGCGCGGGGGATCGCGTCGTTCCCATCCAACACCACGGGCAGGTCCCGCTCGCTCATGCCCAGGCGCGAGAGGCCTTCGTCCGCTTCGGCCGTGCCGGCCTCGATCCACTCGAATGGCTGGGCGGCGCGGGTGAACGCATCGCGGAGCCGCTGGTCCTCGACGCCGAAGGAGCGACCGATCACTCTCACATCCGCGCGCACCGGGCTCATGCCGCGGGATTCTGACGCCTGGGGGAGAGGCGCTCGCTCCCGGGCCTCACACGTTCATGGAGGACCGCGTGAGGAGCAGGCACATGGACGCGCTGGCGGCAGCGTTGCGCGAGCAACTGCTGGAGCGGCGTCGCGCCGATGCCGCGTCCGGCCGGGCTGACGGCGCGCCGATCGGCGAGGCGATCCGCTCGCTGGTGGAGGAGCGCGCCGCGATGCTCCAGCCCGCCACCCGCGAGCGCCTGGCCGAGCTGATCCTGCGCGAGGCGGTCGGCCTGGGTCCGCTGGAGGAGGTGCTGGCCGACCCCGAGGTCGAGGAGGTGATGGTCAACGGCCCGGACCGCGTGTACGTCGAGCGGGCGGGCCGCATCGAGCCCGCCGAGGTCCGCTTCGAGTCCCCGCAGGCCCTGATGGACGCGATCGAGCGCATCCTGGCGCCGCTGGGCAGGCGGGTGGACGAGCTCAGCCCGATGGTCGATGCGCGCCTCGCCGACGGATCGCGGGTGCATGTGGTGATCCCGCCGCTGGCGGTGGACGGCGCATCGCTCTCGATCCGGCGCTTCACCGCGGTGCGGCCGGGGCCGGACGAGCTGGTCGAGCTCGGCACGGTCACCGAAGGCCTGCGCGACCAGCTCGCGGCCGCGGTCGAGGCGCGGCGGAGCGTCCTGATCAGCGGCGGCACGGGCTCTGGCAAGACGACGCTGCTGAACGCGCTCTCGGCTTTCATCGACCCCGCCGAGCGGGTGATCACGATCGAGGACGCGGCCGAGCTGCAGCTTCGCCAGCCGCACGTGGTCAGGCTCGAGAGCCGCCCGGCGAACGTCGAGGGCCGCGGCCAGGTGACGGTCCGCGACCTGCTCCGCAACGCCCTGCGCATGCGCCCCGACCGGATCGTGATCGGGGAGGTGCGCGGGTCGGAGGCCCTGGACCTGCTGACGGCGCTCAACACCGGGCACGAGGGGGCGCTCTCCACCGTCCACGCGAACTCACCCGAGGACGCGCTGCGCAGGGTCGAGACGCTGGCCCTGATGGCCGGCGTCGGGCTTCCTCACGAGGCGATCCGCGAGCAGGTGGGCCGCGGCATCGACCTGGTGGTGCACCTGGCCCGGCTCAGCGACGGCTCCCGCCGCGTGGTCGAGGTGAGCGAAGTGGTGCGCAGCGCCGGTTCGGTGGGCGTGCGCGAGGTCTATCGCGGCGGCCGGGACGCGGAGGCGGCGTGGCCGACGCTGCCCTGATCGCCCTCGCGGCGCTGGCGGGCGGGTTGCTGGCGGTCGCGGCGCGCGAGTCGCTGCTGGCGGCGCCGCGGCTGCTGGCCTGGCTGACATGGGCGCTGCGGCCCCTCCAGCGCGCCGGCAGGGAGGGCTACGCGCCCAGCGCCGAGGAACGGAGACGACTGGCGCTGCTGGGCAGCGCCGCGATCCTCGCGGTCGCGCTCTTCCTTGCCGGCCCCGGGCCGCTGGCGACACTGGCGGCGGCCGGACCCGCCGCGGTGGGTTGGCTCCTGGCGCGGCGCCGGGAGCGCTACCGGAGGACGGTGGAGCGCTCGATACCGGCGATCGCCTCCGCGGTCGCCGACGCGATCTCGGGCGGGCGCTCGATTCGCGCCGCGCTCGGGGCCGCCGCGGACTCCCTGCAGGGCCCGCCCGCCGCCGAGCTCGCTCGCGTGCGGGCGGACCTGGAGATGGGCGCGTCGACGGCCGAGGCGCTGGGCGCCCTTCGGGGGCGGCTGCGCTCGCCCCGCGTGGACGCTCTCGGCCAGGCACTGCTGAGCCAGCAGGCCGCGGGCGGCGACATCGCCGGGCTGATGCGGAGGCTCGGGCTCGCCTCGGCCGAGCGCGACCGGGTCGCCGACGAGGCTCGCGCCGCGACGACCCAGGCGCGCTTCACCGGCCTGCTGGTGGTCGCCCTGCCACTGGGCGCGACCCTGTTCGCCGAGCTGCTCGAGCCTGGCTTCGTCGCCGCCGTGCTCTCCGACCCCGCGGCCGCGGCGATGCTTGCGGCCGCCGCTGGGCTGCAGCTGGCCGGGTTCGTTGCGATTCGCCGGCTCGGCCGCACTCAGGAGTGAGGTGGGAGCGGCCGTTCCGATCGCCCTGCTCCTGGCCGCCGCCGCATTGGGCCTGGCGGCGGCACGCGAGCTGCTGGCGGGGCGCGGGGTCGCCGACCCGCGAACCTCCGGCTGGATCCCGGCGCCCGACGCGCTTGCGTCCATTCTGCTTGCGCGACTGGGGCTGCAGGCGCGGCTGGCCCGCTCGGGGATGGCCGCTCACCTCCCGGTCTCAGCGCTGGTCTGGGCCAAGCTCGGATGCGCGCTGCTGGGCCTGCTGATCGGGGCGCTGGCGGCTCCGGCCGCGCCCGGACGGCTCTCGCTGCTTGTCGGGCTGGCGATGCCGGTGGCCGGGTTCCTGGCTCCCGATGCGTGGCTGGAGCGCCGCGCGCGCGCCCGGTTGCGTGCGCTGCGGGCGGCGCTGCCGGATGCGCTCGATCTGCTGGCGGTCGGAGCGGCGGCCGGGCGCAGCCCCAGCGCCGGGATGGCCGAGCTGGGCGGGGGAGAGGGACCGCTCGCCGCTGAGCTCGCCGTGCTGGCGGCCGAGGAGTCGTGCGGCGCGCCGCAGCGCGAGCTGCTCGCGGGGCTGCGCCGCCGCGTCCCGATCCCGGAGGTCGCGGGCATGTGCGGCGTCATCGACCGCTCGCGGCGCTTCGGCTCCCCGCTCGCCGAGCAGCTCTCCGAGCAGGCGAACGCGCTGCGCGCCTCGCAGAGCCGGCGGGTCGAGGAGCACGCAGCCCGCGCCGCGCCCAAGATCCAACTCGCGGTCGCGCTGCTGCTGGTTCCCTCCGTGCTGCTGATGATCGCCGCGGGCCTGCTGGCGAACGTGGACCGGTTCCTGGCGGGTCTCTGAGGAAACCGGCTGGGGAAGCGGGCGAGCCCACAGGCGCCGCGGCTATGGAAAACCGGGCTGGGGAAGGCGGGGAGCCCAGGGCTCCCGTTGGTGGCGGGTTAGTGGCGCTATGCGTGACTAACCCGCCAACCCCGGGGGTGGACTGCAATGCGGCTTGCAGCCGGCGCCTTCCCCAGCCGCTTTTACGGGCCTCCGCACCGGGCCCGCAAACCGCGCTACAGAGCCAAATTCAGGCGTTTTCGGGGCGGGTAGCAATTCCGTCCGACGGATCCGATCCAATGCCGCGTGTGTGGTTGTGTTGCGAAGTGGGGCAGAGTGGGTTACTGTGCCGCTTCGAGTTGGTCAAAGGGCCGGGGTGGTGAAGCTCCTCCCACTTCACCTCCCCGGCCCGCTCCGAACCGGAATGGCCGACTCGAACTTCGGAGAGGAAGGCGCAGTTGTCGTTTCTCGGTCAGTTCGAACACAACCTGGACGCCAAGGACCGGCTCACGGTCCCGTCGAAGTTCCGCAAAGCGCTCTCGGATGGAGTCATTCTGCTGGCGGGACTCGACCCCTGCGTCTGGATGTTTCCGGCCAAGAGCTACGAGGGCTTCAGCGCCGAGATCCTGGGCGGCGCCAACCCGCTCTCGGCCGACGGGCGCAAGATGCGCCGCCACTTCTTCGGCAACGCCGACGACGAGAAGCTGGACTCGGCGGGCCGTGTCCACGTCCCCAAGCACCTGGTCGAGCACGCCGGCCTGGCCGGCGGCTGCGTGCTGCTGGGGATGCGCGACTACATCGAGGTATGGAGCGCCGAGCGCTGGCCCGAGTTCCGGGCCGATACCAAGGAGACCGTGACCGAGGTCGCCGAGGGCTACGCCGGAAAGATGAACCCGGCGACGGGAAGCGAGGGCTGAGATGGCGCGGGTGATCGCGAAGCCAGGCAGAGCGACCCAAGGGGATGCGGGGGCGGGGGCGGGTAGAGGCGCCGCAGCGGCGAACATTGCCTACGTGCCACCCGATCACGAGCCAGTGCTGCCGGCCGAGCTGGTCGAGATCCTCGATCCCCAGCCCGGCGAGACCTTCCTGGACTGCACCTTCGGCGCGGGCGGGCACGCGCGCCTGATCGCCGAGCGCCTCGGCCCCGACGGCGAGCTGATCGCCGTCGACCGCGACCCCGCGAGCGAGGAGCGCTGGCGGTCGTTCTCGGCCGACGCCCCCTCGCGCACCAGGTTCCTGCGCTCGGACTTCGCCCCGGCCCTGGAGGGCCTGCGCGGCGAGGGAGTTCGCCCGGACGGCATCGTCTTCGACCTCGGCATGTCCTCGATGCAGGTGGACAACTGGGAGCGCGGCTTCTCCTACGCCTACGACGCCCCGCTGGACATGCGCATGGACCCCGAGCAGCGGCTTTCGGCCGCGGAGATCGTGAACGAGTGGCCGCAGGAGCGGATCGCGCGCGTGCTGCGCGAGTTCGGCGAGGAGCGCCGCGCCGGCTCGATGGCGCGGGAGATCGTCCGCCGCCGCCCGATCGAGACCACCGCCGAGCTCGTGTCGGCGATCAAGGCGGCGGTGCCGCCGTCGGACCGCTTCGGCCGTGGGCACCCCGCCAAGCGCGCCTTCCAGGCGATCCGGATCGCCGTCAACGGCGAGCTCGAGGCTTTGGACAGGGCGCTGCCGCTGGCCTGGCAGCTGCTGGCGGTCGAGGGCCGGCTGGGCGCGATCTCCTTTCACTCGCTCGAGGACCGCCGCGTGAAGCGCTTCCTGGCCGATCGCGCCCGGGGCTGCATCTGCCCGCCGGAGATCCCCGTCTGCGTCTGCGGGCGCGAGCCCGAGGCCGAGCTGCTGACCAAGCGTGCGCTGGCCCCGACACCCGAGGAGATCGAGCGCAACCCGCGCTCCGCCTCGGCGCACCTGCGCGCCGCCCGCAAGCTGCGCGACCGCGAGCCGGGCGAGCCGAACGGGAACGGAAGCGGCAACGGGGGCCACCGCTGATGGGCGCCCCCGCGCTTGCCCCCCGGCGCCAGCCGGCGCGCAAGGCCCCGGCGCGGCGCGCCCCAGCACGGCGCGCTCCCTCGCGGCCCGCCCCCGCCCGCCGGACGACCGCCCGCAAGGCGGCGCCGCGGCGCAAGCCTCGTCCCAACCGCGCCCTGGCCTCGCGCTCGCGAGGGCAGGGGATCGCCCAGCCGGCCCTGGCCGGCGCGGCGCTGATCCCGCACGCCGCAGTCAGCGCGGCGGGCGCCGTGCGCGACCTCTCGGACTCGAGCCTGATCGTGCGCCTCACCGCGGGGCGCGGCTGGATCGCCGTGCTGTGCGCGCTGCTGGGCGGGATCGTCGCGCTCAACGTCGTCAGCCTCTCCATCAACGCGACCTCGGGACGCATCGGACTGGCGATCGAGGAGTACGAGCGCCGGAACTCCGCCCTGCGCGGCGAGCTGGCCGAACAGCTCTCGGCCAGCCGCGTTGAGGATGCGGCGGCGACGCTCGGCCTGGCCGCGCCCGCGCCGACGGACGTCAGCTACCTGCGCTCCAGGGACGGCGACTTCGGGCGTCTGGAGAAGCTCCTCTCCGGCGAGACCGTCCTCAGCTACGAGGACTCCTCGGTCGATCCCACGCCACCGGCCTCGATCGAGCAGGCGCCGCAGGTAGCGCCGAGCCCGCCCGCTTCGACTCCGCCGAGCCCGCCGGCCGCACCGGCGCCGGTCGCGCCCGCGCCGCCGGCCACGGCTCCTCCGCCTTCGGGCGCAGGTGCGACCGGAGGCGTCGGCCTCTAGCGGCCGAACGGCGGGACGGCCATGCGGCTGATCGACAGGCGCCTGGGCCTCATCTTCTGCGGCTTCATGCTGCTGTTGAGCGTGGCCCTGGCGCGCACAGCCTGGCTGCAGGGCGTGCGCGGCGGCGAGCTGCGCGCCGACGCCCGCACCCAGCAGGTCACGACCGTCACCGTCCCCGCCGAGCGCGGCCGGGTGCTCGACCGCAACGGGAATGTGCTGGCGGTCTCCGAGGACGCGGCCACCGTGATCGCGACGCCGTACCAGGTGAAGGACCCCGAGGCCACGGCGGACCGGCTCGCCGACGTGCTGCCCGGGACGAGCCTCGAGTTCGAGGACGCGCTGTCCGATCCCGAGTCCGGGTTCGCCTACCTGGCCAAGAGGGTGAGCCTGGACCAGGCCGACCGGGTGGAGAAGCTGAAGATCGAGGGCATCTCGACCCTCCCCGACAGCCGTCGTCTCTATCCACAGGGGGCGCTGGCCGCGCAGGTGATCGGGGCCGTCGGCGCCGAGAACGAGGGGCTGACCGGGCTGGAGCAGTCGCTGGATTCGACGCTGGGCGGGGAGAGCGGCGAGCAGGAGGTCGTCCACGACGCCCGTGGTGAGCCGATCCGCTTCGACACGATCAAGCAGGCGAGCGTTGGCTCCGACGTGAGGCTGACCATCGACGCGGCGATTCAGGACCGCGCCGAGGAGGCGATCGCGGAGGCCGGCGAGCAATTCTCGGCCACGGGCGCCAGCGCGGTGGTCATGGATCCCGACACCGGCGACGTCCTGGCGATGGCGAACTGGCCCGGGTTCGACCCCAACGAGATCGATGAGGTCGAGCCGGAGCAGCTCGCCAACCGCGCCACGGGCTTCACCTATGAGCCGGGCTCGACCTTCAAGGCGTTCACCGTCGCCGCCGCGCTGGAGGAGGGGCTGGTCACCCCCGAGACGAGCTTCCACCTGCCCTCGACGATCCAGGTCGCCGACCGCGAGATCGAGGAGGCGCACGCGCGCCCCCCGATGGACGCCACGGTCGCCGAGATCCTGGCCCAGTCCTCGAACGTGGGCGCGGTCACGATCGGGCTCGAGGTGGGCGCCGAGAAGTTCGACGGCTGGATTCGCCGCTTCGGGTTCGGCGAGCCGACGGGGGTCGGCTTCCCGGGAGAGGAACAGGGCCTGGTGCTCGAGCTCGACGAGTACTCGGGTTCGACGATGGGCAACCTGCCGATCGGCCAGGGCCTGTCGGTGACCCCGATGCAGATGGCGGCCGGCTACGCGGCGATCGCCAACGGGGGCGTCCTGAGGACCCCCAGGCTGATCGCCGAGGCAGGAGGGGAGCAGCGCCCGCCCGACTCCGCCGGGACGCGCGTGATGAGCGCCGCCACGGCGAACAAGGTGCGAACGATGCTGGAGGGCGTGCTCGCGGTCGGCGGCACCGCTTCGGAGGTCGAGGTTCCCGGCTACGAGCTCGCCGGCAAGACCGGTACGGCCGAGAAGGCCGTCGACGGCGGCTACTCGGAGACCGACTACGTCGCCTCCTTCGTCGGGTTTGCCCCCGCCGACGATCCCGAGCTGCTGGTGGCGGTGATGGTGGACGAGCCGCTCTCGGTGCACACCGGCGGCGCCGTGGCCGCGCCGGTGTTCGGGCAGATCGCCGAGTTCGCGCTGCCCTACCTGGGCATCGCCCCCGGCTGAGCCAGGCACTGGTCATCTAGCCTCAGCGGTCCAACGGACCGCGACGGAAAGGCAGCCATGAGGATCTCCCGCACCCGGCCCGAGAGCATGCGCGGGCCCGCCGAGCAGTTCACCGGCGAGGTCTGGCTCGACCCGATCGTCGGCGAGGGCCCGCCGCAGTCGCGGACGCGCGCGCTCAGCGTCCACTTCGCGCCCGGCGCCAGGACCGCCTGGCATCGCCACCCGCTGGGCCAGGTCCTCTACGTGCTCGAGGGTGAGGGACTGGCGCAGAGCCGCGGGGGCTCGGTCGAGGCGATCCGGGCCGGCGACACGGTCCGGTTCGATCCGGACGAGGAGCATTGGCACGGGGCGACCCCCGCCACCTTCATGACCCACCTGGCGCTGCAGGAGGTCGACGACGACGGGATCCCCGCCTACTGGGGGGACCACGTCAGCGACGACGAGTACGGCGCGGCCGCCTGAGCGATGCCCTCACGGCGCGGCAAGCGCGACGAGGAGGCCGGGCTCTACTCGGCGCCGCCGGATGAGTTCGTCGCCGAGCGCACGGCGCTGGCGAAGCGGCTGAGCGAATCGGGCGATCGCGCGGGTGCCGCCCGGGTGAAGAAGCTGAAGAAGCCCAGCGTTCCGGCGTGGGCGGTGAACCGGGCCACCGGCGATGACCCGAAGGCCGCCCAGCGCCTGGTCGCAGCCGGGGAGCGGCTGGCGAAGGCCCAGCGCGGAGCCGGCGGGGCGGGAGGCGGGGACAAGCTGCGCGGCGCGATGGAGGCCCACCAGGAAGCGGTGGCGGGCCTGATGGAGGCGGTGACGGGGGCGCTCGCCGAGGTGGGGCACGAACGCCCGGCCAACCTCGATCGGGCGCGCGAGACGCTGCGGGCGGTGGCGACCGACGACGAGCTGCGCGCCGAGTTCGAGGAGGGCCGCGTCGTCAGGGACCGCGAGCCGGTCGGCTTCGGGTCGGCGCCCGCGCCGAAGGCGGCGAAGAAAGGCCCCCGGGCCGCCAAGAGCGCGCCGAAGCCCGACCGCGAGGCGGCCCGGCGCGCCAAGGCGGCCCAGCGGGCCGAGGCCGCTGCGCAGAGGGCCGTGGGACAGGCCCGCAGCCGCGTGGAGAAGGCCGAGGCGGCGCTGGAGCGCGCGCGCGGCGAGTTGGAGCAGGCCGAGGACGAGCGCGACCGGGCGGCAGAGGAGCTGCGGCGAGCCGAAACCGGCGCCTGATCGCCGATCCGGGGCCGCTCATAAGATTGGCGGCGATGGAGCTTGCCGAGCTGGTCCGGGCCGCGAGCGTTCCCGCCGAGCTGCGCGGGGACGGCGCGACGGAGATCTCCAAGCTCGCCTACGACAGCAGCGCCGTCGGCCACGGCACCCTGTTCTTCTGCGTGCGCGGCATGAAGAGCGACGGCCACGAGTTCGCGCCGAAGGCCGTCGGGGACGGCGCCAGCGCCTTGGTCGTCGAGCGTCCCCTCGATCTGGGCGTGCCCGAGGTCCAGGTCGCGGATGCCCGCTCGGCGATGGCACCGCTGGCGGCCGCCTTCCACGGAGATCCGACCATGGAGTTGGGCATCGTCGGAGTCACCGGCACCAACGGCAAGACGACCACCGCGTTCCTGGTGCGATCGCTGCTGGAGGCCGCCGGGCGGCGCTGCGGGCTGCTGGGCACCGTCCAGCGGGTGGTCGGCGGCGAGGTCGAGGAGGTCGAGCGCACGACCCCCGAGGCGATCGACCTGCAAGCGACGTTCGCCCGCATGCTCGAAGCCGGCGACAGCGCCTGTGTGATGGAGGTCTCCTCTCACGCGCTGGTCCTGCACCGCGCCGACGCGATCCACTTCGAGGTCAAGGTGTTCACAAACCTGACCCAGGACCACCTTGACTTCCACTCCGACATGGAGGACTACTTCGCGGCGAAGCGCCTGCTGTTCTCCGCCGAGGGCGGCTCGCCGATGCTGGAGATCGAGGGAGGGGTCTCGGTGGTGAACCTGGACGACGAATACGGGCGCCGCCTCGCTGACGAGCTGGTGGCCGAGGGCTCGGCCGAGGAGCTGCTCACCTTCTCGGCTGCGGGCGCGGACGCCGACCTGTCGGCCCGCGACGTCAGCTTCGACGCCTCGGGCGCGAGCTTCGTCGCCGCGACCCCCGCGGGCGAGCTGCAGGTCCGAACCCCGCTGCCCGGGCACTTCAACGTCGAGAACGCGCTCGCCGCCCTGGGCGCGGTCCATGCGCTCGGGCTCGACCTCGCCGCCGCGGCGGAGGCCCTGGCGGGCGCCGCTCGCGTACCGGGTCGCTTTGAGCCGATCGACGAGGGACAGCCGTTCACGGTGCTGGTGGACTACGCCCACACGCCGGATTCGATGGAGAACGTGCTGCGCGCCGCCCGCCGCCTGACCGAAGGCCGCCTGATCGCCGTCTTCGGCGCCGGCGGCGACCGAGACCGCGACAAGCGCCCCCTGATGGGACGGGCGGGCGCCGAGCTCTCGGATCTGGCCGTGATCACCTCCGACAACCCGCGCTCGGAGCGGCCTGAGGAGATCGTCGAGGAGATCGTCGCCGGGATCGACGATCGCGAGGGCGTGACGGTCGAGGTGGATCGCCGGGCCGCGATCGCCGTCGCCCTGCGCGAGGCGGGCGAGGCCGACACCGTCGTCATCGCCGGCAAGGGGCACGAGCAGGGCCAGGAGTTCGAGGGCGGCCGCAAGATCCCCTTCGACGACCGCGACGTGGCCCGCGAGGAGCTGCGCAAGCTGGCTGCGGGCGCGACCAAGTGATCGCGCTTGACGGTGAGGGGGTCGCGGCCGGCTCCGGCGCCGAGGTGCGCGCCCGGGGCGCAGACGGGCCTCCGAAGCGGGTGGTCATCGACTCCCGCGAGGTGGGCCCCGGCGACCTCTTCGTGGGCCTCGTCGGCGAGCGCTTCGACGGCGGGGAGTTCGGCGTCAGGGCGCTGAAGGCGGGCGCCTGGGGGGTGCTGATCGGCAACCAGTGGGCTCAGGAGATCGCCGCCGCGCGCGAGCAGGAGATAGAGATGCCCCAGGGCTGGGTGCTCGGCGCCACCGACCCGCTCTCGGCCCTGCAGTCTCTCGCCCGCGCCTGGCGGCGCGAGCTGGGCGCGAAGGTGGTGGGCATCACCGGTTCCACCGGCAAGACCTCGGTCAAGGACGCCTGCGCGGCGCTGCTGCCGCTGCGGGTCCACGCCAGCCCCGAGAACTACAACACCGAGATCGGGCTGCCGCTGGCGGTGCTGGAGGCGCCGCCCGAGACCGAGGCGCTGGTGCTGGAGATGGGGATGCGCGGCGTCAACCAGATCGCGGAGTTGGCCGAGATCGCCGAGCCCGACGTCGGGGTGATCACCAACGTCGGCCACGTCCACGTCGAGCTGCTGGGCAGCATCCACGCGGTGGCCGCCGCCAAGGCCGAGCTGATCGACGGGATCCGCGACGGCGGCACCGCGGTGGTCCCCGCCGACGCGGGGGTGCTGGAGTCCCACCTGAGCCGGGCGAAGAGCCTGCTGCGGTTCGGCGACGGAGGTGACGTCGCCGCCGCCGGGGTGGAGGTGTCCGATGGGCGCACCCGGGCCGTGGTTCGCGCGCCCTCCGGTGAGCAGCGCTTCGAGTTTCCATTCACCCAGGCCCACAACCTCGAGAACGCGCTGGCGGCGATCGCCGCCGGGGTCGCCCTGGAGTTGCCGCTCGCGCGGATGGCCGAGCGGGCGCCGGGGATAGTCTTCTCGCGCCTCCGCGGTGAGCTCGTCCAGCTCCCAGGTGACTCGATCCTGATCAACGACTGCTACAACGCCAACCCGGACTCGATGCGGGCTGCCCTCGACGACCTCGCCGCGCGCGAGGTCGCGGGCCGCCGGATCGCTGTGCTTGGGGAAATGCGCGAGCTGGGCGCGGACGCCGCCCAGCACCACCGCGAGGTGGGCAAGCTCGCGCGCCAGGACGGGGTGGAGCTGCTGATCGGGGTGGGCGAGCTGGCGCCGGGCTACGGTCCTGACGTGCACGTCGCCGACGCCGACGCCGCGGCCGAGGCGCTGCGCGAGGCGCTCCAGCCCGGCGACACCGTGCTGGTCAAGGGCTCGCGGGCGGTCGGCCTGGAGCGGGTGGCGGAGGTCCTCTCAAGCAGCGCCTCCTCGGCCTCGCGCCCGCGGCGGCTGGGTCCAACGAACGGGACGACTGATGGGCGAGGTCCTGATCTCCGGTATGGCCGCGATGCTGATCTGCATCTTCCTCGGCCCCCGGTTCATCGACTACCTCCGGCTGAAGGAGTTCGGCCAGCACATCCGCGAGGAGGGGCCCGAGGAGCACCACGAGAAGGCGGGCACGCCGACGATGGGCGGCCTCATCATCTTCACCGCGATCTCGATCCCCTACCTGGTGCTCTCGGACCGCGACGTCGCCAGCCTCGCGGTCTACGGCGTGGCGATGGGGTGTGCGGCGATCGGCTTCGCCGACGACATCACCAAGCTGACGAAGCACCGCTCGCTGGGGCTCTCGGCGCGGTGGAAGCTGGTGGCGCAGTTCGTGCTGGCGGCGGGCCTCTATTACGTCGCCCGAGAGGAGGTGGGCCTGAGCTCGGTTGTGGAGCTGCGCATCTCCGACGCCCAGATCGACATCCCCGACTGGATCTACCTGATCCTCATCTTCCTGGTCATCGCGGGGGCGTCCAACGCCGTCAACCTCACGGACGGGCTCGATGGCCTCGCGGCCGGCTGCTGCGCGATCGTGCTGCTGGCCTACACGGCGATCACCTTCGTCACCAACGAGCAGGAGAACCTGTCGCTGCTCTCCGCCTGCTTGGTCGGCGGCTGCATCGGTTTCCTCTGGTTCAACGCCTTCCCGGCTTCCATCTTCATGGGGGACACCGGCTCGCTGGGCCTGGGCGGCGCGATCGGCGCGCTCGCGGTGATGACCCAGACCGAGGTGCTGCTGATCCTGATCGGAGGCATCTTCGTGATCGAGGCCCTCTCGGTGGCCCTCCAGGTCTTCAGCTTCAAGGCCTTCCGCCGCCGCGTGCTGCTGATGGCCCCAGTCCACCACCACTTCGAGCTGCTCGCCTGGTCGGAGTCGAAGATCATGCTCCGCTTCTGGATCATCGCCGCCGTCTGCTCGGGCATCGGCTTCACCCTCTACCAGCAGTCGATCGGCACCTAGCCGCTCAGCCCGCCGGCGTTGGCGGGTAAGTGTCGCTATGCGACACAAACGCGCCACCCGCGACCCCGAGGCGCCACGCTCTGACCAGCCGTCCGTGCCCCGGCCGGGGCTAAAGCGGCGCACCTGAGCGACCGATCCTGCAGGCATGAGCCGCCTGCGCGGATCTGTCTTCGCCGCCCTGCTTGTTGGGGCCCTCTGCGCGCCGGCGGCCTGGGCCAGCCACCCCGGCGGCACGCTCGACGTCAGCACCGAGACCGTCGCCGGCCAGCAGGTCGAGATCTGGCGTCACGGCGACCCGCGCGGCGAGTTCACCGGCGGGATCGACGACGCCGCCCCGGCGCCCCGGAGCGTCGCCGGCCGCGCCGCGGCCCCGGCGAACTGCCCCACGGTCGATAGCGGCGTCGATGACCGCGCGAACGACCCGCACAACGGCTCCGCAAGGGTGATGAAGGTGATCTACGCCCACCCGGCCGGCGTCGGGAACCGCCTGCCCACCTATGGCCCCGTGATCGAGGCGGGTATCCGGTCGCTGACGGAGTTCGTCGCCTCGGAGTCCGGCGGCGCCCTCTCCATCCGCTTCGACATCGGGACCTACGAGGGGCCGCACTGCCTCGACGTCCAGCGGATCGCGCTGCCGCAGTCGAAGGAGTACTACAGCTCGCCCAGCCTCGAGGCCTTCGACAAGGTCGCCGAGGACGTCCTGCGCAAGCTCGGGCCCCAGGGCGGCCCCCGCAACCTGCTGATCTACGCCGACCTGGTGTCGCCCGCGGGGATCGCGGGCGAGGCCCAGGCCCTGATCGCTCCTGGCATCACGGACCTGCCCAGCTCGGGGCCGTTGCACGACAACGGCGACCTGATCTCAATGCTCTACGGCCGCGGCGGCACCGACTTCTTCGGCAGCAGCGAGCCGTTCGCACCGGGGACCACCAGCCGCCTCCAGGTCGAGGTGGCGCTGCACGAGGTCAGCCACACCCTGGGCGCCGTGCAGATGTCCTCACCCAACAGCTCCGGAGCGGGTCACTGCAACGACCAGTACGACCTCATGTGTTACGAGGACGACGGGCCCGGCAGCCTCTTCGTCGATCCCAACTGCGACGGCGCCGCCGCCCCCGCCGATCCCTACAGCGAGGAGTTCCAGGCCTGGGACTGCAACAAGGACGACTTCTTCAACCCCGCCCCGGCCGGCGGCAGCTACCTGGCCACCCACTGGAACCTGGCCCAGTCGGCGTTCCTCTGCCCGGTCAGCGCCTGCACCCCGCCCGACGCGCAGCGCCCGAACACGATCCTCGAGGTCGCGCCGCTCGCCGCGAGCCGGCGGAAGCGAGCCAAGGTCCGCTTCCGCTCGACCGAGCGCGCGAGCTTCTCCTGCAAGCTCGACGGCCGCAAGCCGCAGCCCTGCTCATCGCCGTGGAAGACCAAGGTCAAGCGCGGCAAGCACACCATCCGCATCACCGCCACCGACCGAGCGGGCCTCAGCGACCCGAGCCCGGCGAAGACCAGCTTCCGCGTGGTCGAGCGCCGCTAGCTCGCCACCGGCCCTCACGGCTTCCTTCGAGCGGCCTTGCCCGGAAGCCGGCGGAATCCGGGGTCGACCGTCCTAAGGCGACAGCCCGGCGGCTTCGAGGGCGGCTGCCTTGTCCGCGAAGAATGCCCAGCGGATGATCCTGCCCTCACGGAGGGTCCACACCTGCGCCCACCGCTTGTCGAATGGGGCACCGCTGCCCTTTCCACGGCCTCGTTCGTGCACGGTGACGACGACGCTCGGTCCGGCATCGATCAATTCCTCAACCTCGAGGCGGTACTCATCCCAGGTGCCCCAGTAACGGCGCGTACCCTCGATCACCTCTTCGCGCCCGACTACCGAGTCGTCGTGGAAGTCCGGGAAGGGGTACTCGGTCACGTCCCAGACCACGTGCTCGTCGAGCATCGCCCAGAACGCTTCGACGCTCTCACACCCGCGGCGAACCAACTCGACGTTCTCCTGCGACATCGCCTACTCCGCAGCCCGGCGGCTTCGAGGGCCTCAGCCCAACCTTCGTAGTTCTCGATCCGCGTCACAAGTCCGTCGCTGAGCGTGTGGACGGCCCCCGTTTGGCGATCCACCTCCAAGCCATCCCGCCCGCGACCTTCAAACGTAATGAGAGCGACAACGCGCTCGTCGCAGTCGCGCAGCTCATTGATGACGAGGTCGAGCGACTGCCACATGCCTCGGAAATCCAGCCAGAACTTCTTGAAGCCATCGTGACCGCTGTAGACGTGATCCTGCCCAACGAACAGCCCCGTGGTCACGAACTCCAAATCGGGGGCGAGCATGCCGAGCACTCCGTCGAGGTCCGATCTATTCCAGGCCTCGTACCCAGTGCGCACCAGCTCGACGTTCTCCTGCGACATCGCCACCGCAGTATTGCGCCGTGGCCTGGGGGCGACGCCCTGCGTCGATTCGCCGAAAGGGACACGTCAGCCCACGCCTGGACCGTGCCTGAGCGGGGGCAGGGAGCGGGCCAGGGGCGGCGAAACTGATTATGTGAACCAATTCGGAGAGTTGCGCCGTCGGCCTCCGTTGCCGCCCGGGCCCTTCCTGGTGGTCGGGCTGGCGCGCTCGGGCGCCGCGGTGGCGCGCATGCTGGCGGGGCGCGGGGAGCGCGTGCTGGGGTGCGACTCGGGGCGGCCTGCGGAGGCTGAAGGGTTGGCCGACGCAGGCGTCGAAGTCAGTTTGGACGTGGACGGAACGGCTCTGCTGGACGAGGTGAGGACCGTGGTCAAGAGCCCCGGCGTGCCTCAGGACGCCGAGGTGATCGCCGCCGCGCGCGAGCGCGGGCTCGAGGTGACCGGCGAGCTCGAGCTCGCCTGGCGGGCGATCCCCAACGTCTTCTGCGCGGTCACGGGCACGAACGGGAAGACGACCACG
Source organism: uncultured Solirubrobacterales bacterium (assembly GCA_963813725.1). Taxonomy (GTDB): domain Bacteria; phylum Actinomycetota; class Thermoleophilia; order Solirubrobacterales; family 70-9; genus VGBV01. The sequence goes on along the minus strand of CAWFAI010000015.1, from coordinate 99,103 downwards.
ACCGAGCTGCTCGGCCACATTCACCGCCAGGCAGGGATGCCCGTCGCGGTCGCCGGCAACGTCGGCACGCCGCTCGCCTCGCTTGCGGGCGAGCTCGGCGAGGACGCCACGGTCGTCTGCGAGGCCTCGAGCTTCCAGCTCGAGGACTCGAGCGCCTTCGCGCCGGAGTGCGCGCTGCTGCTGAACCTCGCGCCCGACCACCTCGACAGGCACGGGACGATGGAGGACTACATAGCGGCGAAGCTGCGGGCCTTCGCCAACCAGGGGAACGACGACGTCGCGGTCTACAACGGCGCCACGCCCGAGCTGGCCGACCGCGACCTGGGAGGGTGCGCCCGGAGGGTGCGCTTCTGCCCCACCGAGGCGCCCGCCGGCACCGCCGACCCCGACTGCGAGCTGAGCCTGCGGGAGGGCGTGATCTTCGCCGGCGATGAGGCGCTGCTGGAGGTGAGCGAGCTGAGGCTCCTGGGCGCCCACAACGTGGAGAACGCGATGGGCGCCGCGGCCGCCGCGCTCGCGTCCGGCGTCCCGCGCGACGCGGTGGCGGAGGGCCTGCGCAGCTTCGAGGGCGTCCCGCACCGGCTCGAGCGCGTGCGCGAGCGCGACGGCGTGCTCTACGTGAACGACTCCAAGGCGACGAACGTGGCCTCGGCGCTGGCGGGCCTCCACGCCTTCGAGGGCGGCGTGCACGCGATCCTCGGCGGCTCGCTCAAGGGCGAGAGCTTTGCGCCGCTCGCGGCGGCCGTGGCGGAGCGCTGCGCGGCGGCGTATCTGATCGGCGAGGCCGCGGAGGACCTGGAGGGCGACCTGCAGTCCGCCGCCGAGCGCGGGGTGGAGCTCGTGCGCGCCGGCACCCTGGAGCGCGCGGTCGAGGCGGCCTCCGAGCGAGCGCGGCCCGGCCAGGTGGTGCTGCTCTCGCCCGCCTGCGCGAGCTTCGATGCCTTCACGGACTTCGAGGAGCGCGGGGAGCGCTTCCGTGAGCTGGTGGAGGCCCTGTGAGCGGCGGCGCCTCCCAGAAGCGAGCCGCGCCCCCGATCGAGTACTCGCTGCTGCTGACGGCGACCCTCTGCCTGCTGGCGCTGGGCGCGGTGATGGTCTTCAGCGCCAGCTCGGCCACATCGCTGCTGGCCGAGGGCGGGGGCGACGGCGCCGAGTACCTGAAGAGGACGCTGATCTTCGCCGCGATCGGGCTGCTCGCGATGCGGGTGGCCTCGGTCCGCGGCGTCGCGGTGGCCCAGGCCATGACGCCGCTCTTGGTGGCCGCCGGCCTGATCCTGCTGGTGGCGGTGATGCTGCCCGGCGTGGGCCAGACCGTGAACGGCTCGCAGCGCTGGATCGGAGCCGGAGTCCTGCAGTTCCAGCCATCGGAGCTCGCCAAGGTGGCGCTGGTCCTCTACGGGGCCCACCTGCTCGCCTCGCGCCCGAAGCGCATCCGGAGCCTCGAGGGCCTGGCGCCGCTGCTGCTGATGGCTGGACTGGCGCTGGCGCTGATCGCGCTGCAGCCCGACCTGGGGACGGCGCTGACGACGACCTTCGCGCTCGGTTGCCTGCTGCTGGTCGCCGGCGTCAGGCCCATGACGCTGGTGCCGGTGGCCTTGGTCGGCGCCCTGGCGGTCATCGCCGTGATCGCCACCAACCCCTATCAGCAGGAGCGGCTGATCGGCTTCCTCAACCCCGGGGCGGACCCGGGGGGCGCCGGGTTCCAGGGCATCCAGGCCTCGATCGCGCTCGGCTCGGGAGGCATCTTCGGCGTCGGGCTCGGCGAGAGCGTGCAGAAGGCCTTCTACCTGCCCGAGGCCCACACGGACATGATCGCCGCGGTGATCGGGGAAGAGGCGGGCCTGGCCGGGATGCTCGTGCTGATCGGGCTGTTCGGGATGTTCGGCTACGCGGGCTTCCGCGCCGCGCATCGGGCGCGTGACCGCTACAGCAAGCTGCTGGCGGCGGGCCTGACCTCCCTGATCCTGGCGCAGGCGTCGATCAACCTCTTCGCCGTGCTGGGACTGGCGCCGCTCACCGGCGTGCCCCTGCCCTTCGTCTCCTACGGGGGCACCAGCCTCGTGATGACCCTGACGGCGACCGGGCTGATCCTGAACGTCGCGCGCCGACCGGCGGGTGCGTCGTCCCGGGCGAGCGGCGCCGGGGCCTCCAACTCGCGTGCGCGCGGCGTCGGGTCCACGGGCGCTGGCAAACTCCGCGTGCTCGACGGCGGCGGCAAGACTAGGAGACGAAAAGCTGGAACTGGCACGAGTGGTGATAGCGGCCGGCGGCACAGCGGGTCACGTGGTGCCGGCGATCGCCGTCGCCGACGCGCTGCGCGATAGCGGGCGCGCCGAGGTCAGCTTCATCGGGACCCGCGACCGGGCCGAGGCCGAGCTGGTGCCCGAGGCCGGCTACGAGATCGATTTCCTGGCGGTCAGCGGCCTGGACCGCCGCAACCCGCTGAAGGCCGCGGTCGCGGTGGGACGCGCCGCCGCGGCGGTGCCGGCGGCCGGGCGGCTGCTGCGTGAGCGCGGTGCGGACGCGGTGCTGGGGGGAGGCGGATACGTCGCCGGCCCGGTCGGGCTGGCCGCGGTGAGGACGGGCCTGCCCCTTGTCCTGACCGAGGCCGACAGCCACCTGGGCCTGGCCAACCGCATGCTCGCCCGCCGGGCGCGCCGAGTCTGCCTGGCCTTCCCGATTCAGGGCCGCGAGGGCGAGCCCTACCTGGTGACGGGTCGTCCGGTGCCCCGCGCGGTGCTTGAGGCCGATCCGGCCGCCGCGCGTCGCCGTTTCGCGATTCCCGCGGCCGACTCCTGCATCGCCGTCGTCGGGGGCAGCATCGGTGCCCTCAGCGTGAACCGAGCCGCATTCGCCGCCTTCGGGGGCGAGGAGGGGGGCGCCGAGCACCCCGGGAGGCCGTGGGTGGTTCACGTGACCGGGCGCCGCGACTACGGCGAGCTGAAGGAACGCTGGGTCGTGGCCGGCGGCCAGGAGCGCTATCTGCTGCGCGAGTACGAGCCCTCGCTGGGCGAGGTGCTGGCGGCAGCCGACCTGGTCGTCGCCCGCGCCGGCGGCTCGGTGATGGAGGTGGCCGCGGCGGGGCGACCCGCGATCCTGGTTCCCTATCCGCACGCCACCGCCGACCACCAGACCGCCAACGCCCGCTGGATGGAGTCCGGGGGCGCCGCGATCGTGATCCCGGATGCCGAGCTCACACCCGAGCGCTTGGCCGCCGAGGCCTCGGCGCTGCTCGACGACCCCGCCCGCCTTGCGCGCATGAGCGCGGCCGCCAGGGGGCTGGCCCGGCCGGACGCCGCCGAGCGGATCGCCTCGGAGGTGCTGGAGGCCGCGGCTTCCCCCCGGGACACCGGAGCGGACGCGTGAGCGACGCGAGCGAGCGCGCCTGGAGTCAGAGGCGGCTGCACTTCGTCGCGATCGGCGGCGCCGGCATGAGCGGCCTCGCGCTCGTCTGCGCGGAGCTGGGCGCCGAGGTCACCGGCTCTGACCGCTCAGAGTCCTCCTACCTGGAGCGGCTGCGCGCCGCCGGCCTGAAGCCGGCGCTGGGCCACGACGCCTCGCAGGTTCCCGAGGGCGCGGAGGTGGTTGTCTCCACGGCGGTCGGCGAGGACAACCCGGAGCTGGCGATCGCCCGCGAGCGCGGCCAGCGCGTCATGCACCGCGGCGAGCTGCTGGCCGAGCTCTGCCGCGGGCGGCGGCTGCTGGCGGTCGCCGGGACGCACGGCAAGACGACCACGACGGCGATGCTGGTGCACGCGCTGCGCTCCACGGGCGCCGACCCGGCCTTCTTCCTGGGCGGTGAGCTGCCGGGCGCCGGACCCGGCGGCGAGGCGGCCAACGCAGGCTGGGGGGAGGGGGAGTGGGCGGTCGCCGAGGCGGACGAAAGCGACGCCAGCTTCCTCGAGCTGGAGCCGGAGGTCGCGCTGATCACGAACCTTGAGCTCGACCACCACTCGACCTGGGCCTCTCTGGCCGAGCTGACCGTTGCCTTTGCAAGGTTTGCGGCCCCGGCCAGGGGGCTGGCTTTGGCGGCGGAGGCCGAGCTGCCCGCCGCAGAAGGGGCCGCCGACAGGGAGCTGATCCGCTTCGCGCTCGAGCCCCCGCCGGGTTCAGGCCCGCTCCCGGTGGCGGAGCTGGTGGCCGCGGGGATCGAGGCGACCGGCGAGGGCGGGTCGAGCTTCCACCTGGCCGGCGCCGGCATCGACGCCGACGTGACGCTCGCGGTGCCCGGCCGCCACAACGTCGCGAACGCCACGGCCGCGCTGGCGGCGCTGGCTCTGGCCGGAGCCGACGTCGCCGCGGCCGCCGCCGGCCTCGCGGGCTTCCGCGGCGTCTCGAGGCGCATGGAGCTGAAGGGCACGCGCGGGGGCGCGCGCGTCTACGACGACTACGCACACCACCCCACCGAGGTGCGCGCGGCGCTGGAGGCGGCTCGCGAGCTCGCTCCGGACAGGCTGATCGCCGTCTTTCAGCCCCACCTGTACTCGCGCACCAAGGTATTGGCCGAGGACTTCGGCGCAGCCCTCGCCTCCGCGGACGAGGTCGCCGTGCTCGAGGTCTACCCGGCGCGCGAGGAGCCGGTGGGACCGCTTGCGGGAGTGACGGGTCGCTGGGTCGCCGAAGCGGCGGCGCAGCGCTCCGGCGGCCGGCCGGTCTGGTGGCTGCCCGACCGCGAACTCGCGGCTCGCGCCCTGGGCGAGCGCCTGGGCGAGGGCGACACGCTGGTGACGATCGGGGCGGGCGACATCCACCGCCTCGCCGAGGACCTGGTGGAAGGCGGGCAGGCGTGACCGCCACTCCCCCCGGCGTCGAGCGCGACTACCCGCTCGCGAAGCTGACCACCATCCGGATCGGCGGGCCGGCCGATTTCTTCGCCAAGCCCACCTCGGCGGCCGAGATCGTCGAGCTGCTGGCTTGGGCGGAGGCCGAGGGGCTCGCGATCGGTGTCGTCGGCTCTGGCTCGAACCTGCTGGTCTCAGACGAGGGATTCCGGGGACTGGTGCTGAAGCTGGCCGGGGACCTGACGCGGATCGAGCGCGAGGGAAATCAAGTCATCTGCGGGGGCGGGGCCCGGCTTCCCTCGGCGGCGGCGAAGACCCCGGCCTGGGGGCTGACCGGGCTGGAGTTCGGCGTCAACATCCCCGGCACGGTCGGCGGGGCGGTACGCATGAACGCGAACGCCTACGGCGGTGAGCTGGCCCGGGTCCTGGAGTGGGTCGAGGTCTGCACGGCGGCCGGCAGCGAGCGGCGCAGGCCCGAGCAGCTGGGCTTCCGCTACCGCGACTCCGATATCGGCGATCGCGAGGTCGTCTCCGAAGCGGGTTTCCTGCTGGCCGAGGCAGAGGAGGGGGACGTAAAGGCGACGCTGGCCGAGATGCGGCGCAAGCGCAAGGAGGCGCAGCCCTCGGGGATCAAGACCTTCGGCTCGACCTTCGTCAACCCCGACGACCCGCGGGCCGAGGGGCGCTCGGCGGGGCAGCTCCTGGATGCGGCCGGGGCCCGTGGCCTGGAGCGGGGCGGGGCGAGGCTGTCGCCGAAGCACGCCAACTTCGTCGAGAACGCAGGCGAGGCAAGGGCCGGGGACGTGCTGGCGGTGATGGCGGCCGCACGGCGCATCGTGCACGAGCGCTTCGGTGTGACCCTCGAGCCCGAGGTCCAGGTGCTGGGCGAGGTCGAATGGCCCGACGACTGGCGGCTGCCCGGATGAGCGCCGACCGCGGCAGGGTGTGGCGCCGCCGGGCGATCGTGCTCGGGCTGGTCGGGCTGGCGCTGCTGGCCGGCTATCGGTTCTGGCTGCGGGACTCCTCGCTCGTCGCGGTGGAGGAGGTGCAGGTGAGGGGGGCCACCGTCAACTCCGAGCAGATCAGCGCGGCGCTCGAGGAGGTGGCGCTGGAAATGACGACCTTGAACGTGGACGACGAGGAACTGGTGCGCGCGGTATCGGGGTTCCCGACGGTGGCGGCGATCGCCGCCGACGCCACGATCCCGGACAAGCTGACGATCACGGTCACCGAGCGGCTGCCGGTTGCGACCGTGAGCGAGGGGGGCGAGACCGTCGCCGTCTCGGCGGACGGCTACCTGCTGCCCGGGGTCGAGGTCCAGGGCGAGGGGTTGCCGCAGATCGAGGGCGCCGAGGTCTCGGCCGGACGGCTCCAGGGCGAAGCCGCGGCCCAAGCAGCGATCGTCGGGACGGCCCCCGACGAGCTGCGCGAGCGGGTCGATGCGGTCACCTGGGACGAGACCCGGGGCGGGGTGGTCATCGAGCTCGAGGGAGCGCCCGAGGCCCGCTTCGGGGACGGCGCCGAAGGAGATCGCAAGTGGGAGGCGCTGGCCGCGGTGCTGCTGGATCCCGCCTCAGCCGGCGCCGCCTACGTCGACGTCAGCGTCCCGGAGCGGGCCGTCAGCGGCGGCTGAGCGGGCCGCTGCAACCCGTCCTGCACGTTTCAGCGCGCTTTTCGGCGCTTCGGCGGCGTTCCCGCGCGGTTTTGCCGACAGCTCCCAGAATGCGTGGTTTGCAGGCACTTTCTGTACCCTCAAGCTAGCCTCAGGTTCGACCTATAGACGAGAGTCACCTGGGGGCGACCCTCAATCGCGACTTGAGGGTATAGGCGTGATAGTGGCCTGAAACCTGCAATCCTGTGGCGTACTTTCGATGGTGGCTCCCGAGGCCGGTGCTCGGCCGGAGGAGCCCGGAGCCAAGGAAGACCAACCAAAATGGAAACTTCGTATCTAGCGGTCATCAAGGTCGTGGGAGTGGGCGGAGGCGGCTCGAACGCCGTCAGCCGCATGGTTGACGCCGGCCTGCGCGGCGTCGAGTTCATCGCCTGCAACACCGACGCCCAGGCCCTCCAGGCCTGCGACGCCGACGTCAAGATCGGCATCGGCCACAACCTCACCAAGGGCCTCGGCGCGGGCGCCAACCCCGAGGTCGGGGCGGGCGCCGCGGCCGAGTCGCGCGACGACATCAAGGAGGCGCTGAAGGGCGCCGACATGGTCTTCATCACCTGCGGCGAGGGAGGCGGCACCGGCACCGGCGCCGCCCCGGTGATCGCCGAGATCGCCAAGCAGGAGATCGGCGCCCTCACCGTCGGCGCCGTCACCAAGCCCTTCGAGTTCGAGGGCAAGCGGCGGATGGCCGCGGCCGAGGACGGGATCGACCGCCTCCGCAACGAGGTCGACACGCTGATCGTCGTCCCCAACGAGAAGCTGCTGCAGATCGTCGAGCGCCGGACGACCATCCTCGAGGCCTTCCGCGAGGCCGACGACATCCTGCGCCAGGGCGTCCAGGGCATCACCGACCTGATCACGATCCCGGGACTGATCAACCTCGACTTCGCCGACGTGCGCCTGGTCATGCACCAGGCCGGCTCTGCCCTGATGGGCGTCGGCATCGGCTCGGGCGAGAACCGCGCCGTCGAGGCCTCAAAGAACGCGATCACCTCGCCGCTGATCGAGGAGAAGATCGACGGGGCCAAGGGCATGCTGCTGAACGTCACCGGCGGCGAGGACCTCGGGCTGTTCGAGGTGAACGAGGCCGCCCGCCTGGCGATGGAGGCCTGCGACGCGAACGCCAACATCGTCTTCGGCGCCGTGGTCGACTCCTCGATGCACGAGGAGGTTCGCGTCACCTGCATCGCCACGGGCTTTGAGGGGTTCGAGCTGATCGCCCGCGCGCCCGAGTTCACGCGGCGCGAGCGCGAGCGCGAGGGCGCACCCTTCGCTCCGCGGAACCGGGATCGCGAGCCTGGTCGCGCGGGCGCTGCGGGGACCGGGCCGGGCCGGGCCGACACGATCGGCGACCTGCGCATCAGCGACTCCGAGATCGACGTTCCGGATTTCCTGAAGTAAGGCCCGGGCGCTCGGCGGCGGGTCCTGTCGCCGCAGGAACCTTCGGCGCGCTCCGCGGGCGGGTCCTGTCACCGCAGGAACCTCCCATGCACGTGCGTTGATCGCACGCGCATGGGCCCCTCCTACGGCGCCACCCGCCGAACGGCCGCGGCGCAAGCCACTAGGGTCCGAGCGTGGCCGAGTTGAGGCGAACTCCCCTGTACGACGCGCATGTCGAGGCTGGGGCGCGACTGGTTGACTTCGCCGGGTGGGAGATGCCCGTGCAGTACGAGGGGATCGGGGCCGAGCACCTCGCGGTGCGCGAGGCGTGCGGCGTCTTCGACGTCTCGCACATGGGGGAGGTCGAGACCGAGGGGCCGGGCGCAGGCGAGCTGCTGCAGCGGCTGCTGACCAACGACATCTCAACGCTCGAGCCGGGCGGCGCCATCTACTCCTGCGTCTGCCGCGAGGACGGAGGCGTCCTGGACGACGTCTTCACCTACAGGCTCGCCGAACAGCACTACCTGACCGTCACCAACGCCTCCAACCACGACAAGGTCATGCGCTGGTTCGAGCGCCACGCCGGGGACTTCGACGCTCAGGTCAACGACCGCCTCGCCGACTACGCGATGCTGGCGGTGCAGGGCCCGAAGGCGCGCGAGATCGTGGGGTCGATGGCTCAGGGCGAGCTGCCCGCCCGCCACCGCACCGCCGACATGAACCTGGGGACCGGCGACGCGCTCGTCTGCGGCACGGGCTACACCGGCGAGGACGGCGTCGAGATCCTGGTCCCCCCCGACGAGGCCGCCGCCCTCTGGGAGGAGCTGGTCGTGGCCGGGGCCAGGCCGGCCGGCCTGGGCGCGCGCGACACCCTGCGGCTGGAGGTGAACTACTGCCTCTATGGCAACGAGCTGAGCGAGGAGCGGACACCGATCGAGGCGGCGCTCGACTGGGCGCTGGTGGACGGCACCGGCTTCATCGGCGAGGAGCGCTGCGCCGAGCAGATGCGCGATGGGACCGACGAGCGGCTGGCCGCCTTCAAGCTCAGCGGCCACGGCATTCCCAGGAAGGGCAACCCGATCATGGCCGGCGACGACGTGGTCGGCGAGGTGACCAGCGGCACCCACTCGCCCTCGCTCGAGGTCGGGATCGGGATGGGCTACGTCCGCTCGGACCTGGCCGAGCCGGGAACCGAGATCGAGATCGACGTCCGCGGCAAGCGGCGGGCGGCCCGGGTCGAGAAGCGCCCCCTCTACGGCCCGGGCTAGGTACGCGGCGAGCGGCCAGCGGATAGGTTTCCGCCATGGCCGACGCCAGCTATCCCGACGACCTGCGCTACCACGATCAGCACGACTGGGCGCGGATCGAGGGCGGGGAGGCCACCTTCGGGGTCACCTGGTACGCGCAGGACGCCCTGGGCGAGGTCGTCTTCTTCGACGGCCCCGAGGTCGGCCGCGAGGTGAAGAAGGACGAGGCCTACGCCGAGGTGGAGTCCGTCAAAGCGGTCTCCGACGTCTACGCCCCGCTCTCGGGCGAGATCACCGAGGTGAACGAGGCCGCCACCGAAAGCCCCGAGCTGATCAACAGCGACCCCTACGGAGACGGCTGGATGGTGAAGGTGAAGCTCTCGGACCCCTCCGAGGCCGACTCCCTGCTGGACGCCGCGGCCTATCAGAAGCTGCTCGAGCCACCCTCCTCCGAGTAGACGCATTCGTCCACCGGGACGCCCGGCCGGCCCGTCTAACGTCCTCTCTAGGATGAGCGGGTGACTCGCTACACGGCCAACACCGACGCCGACCGCGCGGCGATGCTGGACGCGATCGGGGCCGGGTCGGTTGATGAGCTGTTCGAGGACATCCCCGAGGAGCTGCGGCTGGACCGTCCGCTCGAGCTCCCGGACGGGATGGCCGAGACCGAGGTGTACGACCGCCTCCGCGAGCTGGCGGGCCGCAACACCGACGCCGAGTCGGAGATCAGCTTTCTCGGCGCCGGCATGTACGACCACTATGTGCCGGCGATCGTCGACGGGATCACCAGCCGCTCCGAGTTCCTGACGCCGTACACGCCCTACCAGCCCGAGGTCGCCCAGGGCGGGCTGCAGGCGATGTTCGAGTTCCAGACGGCGATGTCGGAGCTGACCGGGCTCCCGGTCTCCAACGCCGCGCTGTATGAGGGGCCCTCGGCGGTGGCGTCGGCCGCCTACCTGGCGATCGGGGCGACCAAGCGCCGCAAGCTGGTCGCGTCGCGCGGGCTGCACCCGCACAGCCGCGAGACGATGGCCACCTACTCTGCCGGCTTCGGCTCCCACGTGGTCGAGGTCGACCTGGCGGACGGGGTCACAGACGCCGCGGCGCTGGCCGGGGCCGTCGACGAGGAGACGGCGGCGGTCTTCATCCAGCAGCCGAACTTCCTGGGCTCGGTCGAGGACGTCGAGGCGCTGGCCGAGGCGGCGAAGGAGAAGGGCGCACTGGTGGTCGTCGCATGCGACCCGGTTGCGCTCTCGATCCTGAAGCCGCCCGGCGAGTGCGGCGCCGATGTCGCCGTCGGCGAGGGCCAGCCGCTCGGCAACCGGCTTGATTACGGCGGGCCCTCGTTCGGGTTCTTCTGCGCGACCTCGGAGCACCTGCGCCGGATGCCGGGCAGGATCGCCGGCGAGGCGAGCGACGTCGACGGGCGCCGCGGCTTCGTGCTGACGCTGCAGACCCGCGAGCAGCACATCCGCCGCGAGAAGGCGACCCACAACATCTGCACCGCCCAGGCGCTGAATGCGCTGGCGGGGATGGTCCACCTGGCCTGGCTGGGCAGGCGCGGCTTCGTCGAGCTGGGAGAGCTGCTCGTCCGGCGCACCGCCTACGCCCGCGAGCGCCTGGCGGCGGTGGAACAGGTCGAGCTGCTGCACGAAGCGCCGGTCGTGCGCGAGTTCCCGATCCGCCTCGCGTCGGCCAAGAGCGTCGCCGACGTGGAGCGGGCGCTGGACAGCTGCGCGGCGCGGGGCATCGCCGCCGGCTACCCGCTCGGTCGCGACTACCCCGAGTACGAGAACTGCCTGTTGGTGGCGCTCACCGAGCGTCGCGGCAAGGAGGACATCGACCGGCTCGCGGAGGCCTTGGCCGGCGCGGTTGCGGCAGATGGTGCCGCGGAGCCCGTCACCGAGGGCGTGGCGACGTGAACCCGATCACAGGCGACGGCTCGCCGCCTCCGACCTCCGCCAAGGAGGAGACGCCGATGCAGCGCGACCGCGCTTGCACGATCTACGAGCGCTCGGTGCCGGGCCGCCGCGCCGCGACGCTGCCCGCCGCCGGGGTTTCGGAGCCGCCCCTGGAGGAGCTGATCCCGAAGAAGCTGCTGCGCGAGCACCCGGCCGAGCTGCCGGAGGTCTCGGAGCCCGAGATCGTGCGCCACTACACGCGCATCTCGCGGCGCAACTTCGACCTCGACCGCGGCTTCTACCCGCTCGGCTCCTGCACGATGAAGCACAACCCGCGCCTGAACGAGCGGGTCGCGGCGCTCCCCGGCCACGCCCGGCTGCACCCCGCCCAGGACCCGAAGCGGGCCCAGGGCGCGCTGGAGCTGATGTGGCTGCTGCAGCGCTCCCTGGCCGAAATCGCGGGGCTGCCCCACGTGAGCCTGCAGCCTTCGGCGGGATCCCACGGCGAGCTGGCGGGCCTGCTGCTGACCCGCGCTTACCACGAGGACGGCGGCGAGGACGGGGGGAAGCAGCGGAACAAGGTGCTCATCCCAGACACCGCCCACGGCACCAACCCTGCGACGGTGACGATGGCGGGCTTCGACGTCGTCAAGGTGGCGAGCAACGAGCGCGGCGGCATCGACCTCGACGACCTGCGGGCAAAGTCCGACGAGGGGACCGCCTGTCTGATGCTGACCAACCCCAACACGCTCGGCCTCTTTGACGAGAACATCGCCGAGATCACGTCGGTCGTGCGCGAGGTGGGCGGGACGCTGTACTACGACGGCGCCAACCTGAACGCGATCATGGGGCGGACGAGGCCCGGGGACATGGGCTTCGACATCGTCCACTTCAACCTGCACAAGACCTTCTCGCAGCCGCACGGCGGCGGCGGGCCGGGGTCCGGGCCGATCGCGGTCTCCGAGCGCATCGAGCCCTTCCTGCCGCGCCCGCAGGTGATCCGGCGCGAGGGCTCGGGCAACGGCGCGGGGCCCAGCCACGACGCTCCGTACGTGTACGACCTGGATCACGACCGCCCCAAGTCGATCGGCCGGCTGCGGGGCTTCCAGGGGAACTTCGGCGTCTTCGTGCGTTCCTACGCCTACATACTCAGCCTCGGCGGCGACGGCCTCACCGAGGCCTCCGAGTCGGCGGTGTTGAACGCGAACTATCTGCTGGCCCGCCTGCGCGAGGGCCGGGTCGACCGCTATGCGCCGGTGGCTTTCGACCGCCGCTGCATGCACGAGTTCGTGCTCTCGGGCGGCCCCGCCAAGCGCGAGCTCGGCGTCAAGACCCAGGACATCGCCAAGCGGCTGCTCGACTACAGCGTGCACCCGCCCACCGTCTACTTCCCGCTGCTGGTGGACGAGGCGATGATGGTCGAGCCGACCGAGACCGAAGCACGCGAGACGCTCGACGACTTCGCCCGGGCGATGGAGGCGATCCTGGCCGAGGCCGAGCAGGACCCCGAGATCGCGCGCAACGCCCCCTACGTGACGCCGGTGCGGCGCATGGACGAGGTCGCGGCCAACCGCAAGCCGGTCGTGCGCCAGAAGGCCTAGAGGTCGCCGGCCCTAGTCGAATGCGCGCAGCGTACCGGCGGGCTGCGGCGAGAGCGCCGCGCGGCGGCGCGCCGGCTGGCCGCGAAAGCGCCTACCGAATCGGAAGCGGAGCCCGCGCCCCTTCGGGGGGCGGAGCTGGGCGACCCGCTGGGAGAGCAACGAGACCAGCTCGGCGGTGGGGTGGAAGGGATCGGCGATCGCGCTCCCGTCGCTGATCGAGACTGCGGCGCGCATCTGGTCGCCGACGAGCGCGATCAGCACGTCGCCGGAGGGCACCGCCGCCGAGTCGAGCTGGGCCAGCCGGCGCAGATCCCCGGCGTGCTCGTCCCCGGCGAAGCGGATGATGATCTCGTGTTTGTCGTGTGTCGTCGTGTGGTACATAATTGACCCCTTGATGTCCTTGCTGGTGTCCATTTGAGCTACACTCAAGGCGCAACATAGCGAACCGAGGGGACCTTTGCATGTCATACAAAGCTGAATTGGGTGACCTTAAGCGCGACAGCGAGCGCTCGCTCACCGAGCAGATCGTCTCCTCGATCCAGGCGGCGATCGAGTCCGGCGAGCTGACCCCGGGCGAGAAGCTGCCCCCGACCCGCGAGCTCGCCGAGACGGCCGGCATCAACCACCTGACGGCCGTCCGCGCCTACCGCCGGCTGCGCGAGCTCGGGCTCGTCTCATCGCAGGTCGGCCGCGGCACCTTCGTCCGCGAGACCGCCCCCGCGGCGCTCCCCGGGGTGGATGAGGACGCCGAGCGGTACCGAGTGGCAGCGCTACGTCCTGCCCGCCATGAGCGAGAGCCACGGCGACCGCGTGATGGCCGAGATGTACCGCCACTCCCAGGCCCGGGGTCTGATCCCGCTCTCGGTGGGCTACCCATCCTCGGCGCTTCTCCCCTTCGAGGCGATGCGCAAGGCGCTGGACGAGTCGCTGGAGCGCCACGACAGCCGCGCGCTCCAGTACACCGACATCGCAGGCCTGCCGGACCTGGTTGAGCAGCTCGTGGCGCTGTCGGACCTGCGCGGCGCGCCCGAGGAGCCCGGCGACATCATCGTCACCACCGGGGCCCGCCAGGGCCTGACGCTGGCGGCCCGGGCGGTGCTGCGACCCGGCGACGTCGTCGCCTGCGAGGCGCCCACCTTCATGGGGGTGCTGGAGTCGGTGAAGGCGATCGGCACGCGAGTGCTGCCGGTCCCGACGGACTCGGAGGGACTCGACCTGGACGCCCTCGAGGGGCTGCTGGGCCGCGAGGAGATCCGCTTTCTCGGCATTGCAGCCGCGCTGCCACAACCCGACGGGGCTCGACCTCTCGGCGGCGCCGCCGCACGCGCCTGCTGGAGCTCGCAAAGCGCCACGGCTTCTTCATCGTCGAGGACGGGATCTACGGCGACCTGCGCTTCGAGGGCGAGGACCCGGGCTCGCTGCGCCGCGAGTCCCGGGGCCACGTGATCTACGTGGACTCGCTGTCGAAGACCGTCGGCGGCGGGCTGCGGGTCGGCTGGGTCGCCGCCAGTGGCCCGGTGCGCGAGCGAATCCTGCGCGAGAAGCGCGCCGACGACATGCACAGCGCCACCCTGACTCAGCTCGCGGTCGCGGGTTTCCTTGCCGCCGGCGAGTACCCCGGGCACATCGAGAGGGCGCGCGCCTTTTATCGCGAGCGCCGCGATGTCCTGGTCGAGGCGACACAGAAGCACCTGAAGGGCATCGCGACGATCGCGACCGAAGCGCCCCAGGGCGGGCACCTGTGGCTGACTCTGGACCTGCCGCTGGACGAGTCCGAGCTGATGACCGAGGCCGTGCGCAACGGGGTCACGTTCGTGCCCGGCGCAGCGATGCTGCCCGAGGCATCGCACCTGACCCACATGCGCCTCTCGTACGGCTTCCTCGATCCCGACCAGCTCGTCGAGGGCACCAGACGGCTGGGCCGCGCGATCCGCTCGCTGGCGAAGCGCCCGCGCCTGAGCGAGGCGCTCCCGATCGCCTAGAGCAGCTGCTCGATCGCCCGGGTCAGCTCGGGGTCATCGGGCTCGGTGGACTGGTCGTAGCGCTGGATGGGGCGGCCGCGTCGGTCGAGCAGATACTTGTTGAAGTTGTAGGTCGGCCCTCCGAGTGACTCCGAGAGCGAGACGTAGAGCGGGTTGACGGGATCGTCCACGACGTTCGACTTCGAGAACATCGGGAAGCTGACGCCGTAGTTGGCCTCGCAGAACTCGGCGATCTCCTCGTCCGAGCGCGGCTCCTGGCCGACCACGTCATCGGCCGGGAAGCCGAGGATGACGAGGCCATCGTCCCTGCGGTCCCGATAGAGGGCCTCGAGCCCCTCGAACTGCGGCGCGTAGCCGCACTCGCTGGCGGTGTTGACGACCAGTACGACCTTGCCCCGGTAGGCGGCCAGGTCCTGCGGCTCGCCGTTCAGCAAGGGGAGGGTCCCTTCGAGGACGCCGATGTCCGCCCGCTTCGTGGTCTCCTCCTGCGCGGCGGAGGCGCGCTCGGCGATGGCGGTCGTCGCCTCTTCGGCGTCGTCCTCCCCGCACGCCCCCAGCGCCAGCGCGCAGAGCAATGCGGCGACGGTCGGCAGCGACATGCGCCTGGTGGCAGCGGGCATTCGGTTCAGGGTACGTCCGGACCCGGCGCTCGGTTCAATCGGCGGAGGGTGCCTGGGGCAGGCGCTGGCGCAGCTTCAGTACCGGCTCGAACAGGTCGCCGTGCTTCTCGATCCGGTTCAGCACCTGCCTGGAGGTGAAGCTGAGCCGGTCGGGACTGCGCGACCGCGCGCCCGACTCGACCTCGTCCCACTCGATCGGGGTCGAGGCCGTGGGCCGGTCCTTGGCGCGCAGGGAATAGACGGCGATCGTCGTCTTCATCTTCGTGTTCTGGCTCCAGTCGACGAAGACCTTGCCCTTGCGCAGCTTCTTGGTCATCTTCGAGACGACCTCCTTCGGATACTGCTTCTCGAGCAGCAGCGCGATCGCGTGCGCGAAAGGGGTCGTCTTCTCGTAGGTCACTTGGCCGTTGAGGGGGACGTACACCTGCATCCCCTTGGATCCCGAGGTCTTGGGGAAGCACTCCAACCCCAGCTCCCCGAACAGGTCGCGCAGCCGCAGCGCGATGCGGCAGCACTCGATGATGGTCGCCGGCGGGCCGGGATCGAGGTCGAACGCGAGCACGGTCGGCACCTCGATCCTGGATGCCTTGGAGAGCGACGGGTGGAGCTCGAGCGCCGCCAGCTGCGCGAGCCAGATCAGGGTCGGCTTGTTGTCGACCAGGGTGAAGTCGATCGGGCCGGCCCGGTCGGCGAGCACCGTCGCCGTATTCACCCAGTCGGGCCGGTGCTTCGGGCAGCGCTTCTCAAAGAAGTGGAAGCCCTCGACCCCGTCTGGGTAGCGCTTCAGCGTCGTCGGGCGACCGCGCAGGTGCGGGATCATCACCTCGGCCACGCGCGCGTAGTAGTCGATCACCTCGGCCTTCGTGAACCCGGCCTTCGGGTAGAGGACCTTGTCCAGGTTGGTCAGCTTCAGCTTGCGCCGGCCGACCGTGACTTCGCTACTTCGAGCCAGCCTTGGCCTTGGTCTTCGACTTGGGCTTGGACTTGGAACCCGAGGACTTCGCCTTCGACTTCGAGGCGGTCTTCTTGGCGGGCGCCTTCTTCTTGGCCGGGGCCTTCTTCGCGGTGCCGCCGTTCGACTTGCTGCCGGACTTGGCGGCGGCGCCGTCGCTCTCGCCGCGCACCGCGGCCAGGCTCTCCTCCAGCGCCGCCATCAGGTCGGGCGCCTTGGTCGGCTCGGGCTCCTCGCTGGTGGTGCTGACGATCTCCTTGCCCGATGCCTTCTGCTCCAGCAGCTCCAGCAGCTCCTCGCGGTACTCGTCGCGGTACTTGTCGGCTTCGAAGTCGGTCGAGAGCGACTCGATCAGCTGCTTGGCCATGTCCAGCTCGCGCTTCGCGGGCTTGCCCGGCTTCTCCTCGAACAGCTCGCCGCGCAGGTCGTCGGGCTTCGTCACCTCATCGGCGAAGCGCATCGTCGCCATCGTCAGCACGCCGTCCATGGGCCGGATCGCGGCCAGGTTCTCCTTGTTGCGCAGCACGAAGCGCGCGATGGCGACCTTGCGCGCGTCCTCCATCGCACCCACCAGCAGCGCGTAGGGCTTCTCCGCGCCCTTGTCCGGCCCCAGGTAGTAGGGGTGCTCGAAATAGATGGGGTCGATGTCGTCGAGATCGACGAAGTCCTGGATCTCGATCGCGCGGGTCTTCTTCGGGTCCAGCTCGGCCAGCTCCTCGCGGGTCAGCGTCACGTACTGGTCGGGGGCGAACTCGTAGCCCTTGACGATGTCGTCGTAGGACACCTCCTTGCCGTCCGCTTCGGCCACGCGCTTGTGGCGCACGCGCGAGCCGTCCTTCTCGCGCAGCTCGCGAAAGCGCACGGTCTGCTTGCTGACCGCGCTGTAGAGCTTCACGGGCACGTTCAGGAGCCCGAAGCTGACGCTGCCACTCCATATCGCTCTAGGCATTCAGTCCTCACCGCCGTCATCCACCTCAAGCACTCCTCGCTCGACGTTGATCCATCGCTCCTTCGACGCTCATCAGGTTACCCCTTGAACGCACGAGCCAATCGGGCGCGCTCTTGCGGCCCGGGAGATGTGCGCCAAGCGGGGAAAGCGACTTGCCGCCGCAGCTCACTCCCTCACCACCTCCCGCGGGTCCTTGTCGTCCCGCATGCCCTTGAAGGCGGGTTGGCGCAGGGTTCCCTCGTCGGTCCACTCGGTCCAGCTCACCTCGCAGACGAGCCCGGGGCTCGCACCAGATCGCGAGGCGAGCCTTGGGGCCCTTCGGGGCCCCGACGTCGAACGGGCTGTCGTGGCGGCGCGGGCGCTTCTTCAGCTCGGGGTCAGCAGGTCGATCTCGGCCTGCTTCAGGCCCGATCCGACGCCGCCGGCGAACGTCAGCCGCTGACGCTCTCCTCGCCCTAGCTCCGACGCGCGGCGGTCGTAGTAGCCGACCAGCAGCGAGCCGACGCGGCCGGAGCGGCTCCCCTCGCCCGGGATGTAGCCGCCGATCACGAACTCCTGGCGTCGCCAGACCCGCGCCTTGATCCACTCGCTGCTTCGCCTGCCGGGCCGTAGGGGCTGTCCAGACGCTTCGCGACGACGCCCTCGAGCCCTTGCCTGCGCGCCGCCTCGAGCAGCTCACCG
This sequence comes from uncultured Solirubrobacterales bacterium, assembly GCA_963813725.1. Lineage (GTDB taxonomy): Bacteria > Actinomycetota > Thermoleophilia > Solirubrobacterales > 70-9 > VGBV01. The sequence continues at coordinate 81,343 of CAWFAI010000015.1, read as the reverse complement.
CCGCCCCCGACCCGGTGGCGCGGGGCCCGCCAGCGCGGACCCTCGAGCTCCAGCTCGGCGAGCAGCTCGCGCCGCTCGGCGTAGGGCAGCTCGCGCGTGCTGGCGCCGTCCAGGTGCAGCAGGTCGAAGACGATGTAGTCGACGGGCGTCTCGCCGGCGCGTCGGCGCACGACGGCTGCGTCGGTCAGGCCCATCCGCCGCTGCAGCAGCTGAAAGCTCGGGCGTCCGTCATCGCGGAGCGCGACGACCTCGCCGTCGAGCACGGCACGGCGGTCCGCGATGCTCTCGGCGATGCCCGCCAGCTCCGGGTAGCGAGCGGTGACGTCCTCGAGCCTGCGGCTCTGCATGCGCCAGGCGCCGCCGTCGGCGAACCCGAGGGCGCGGATGCCGTCCCACTTGACCTCGTAGCCCCAGCGCTCGTCCTCGGCGCTGGGCAGCTCGCCTGCCTTGGCGAGCATCGGCTCGAGCGAGGCCGGAATGCCCTCGCGTGGGAGTCCCCGTGGCGGCGACGCAGGCACGCCTCGATTATCGAGCCCTCGCCCGCAGCGGGGCCCTCATCCTCGTAGAGGTGGGCGATCACCTCCATTTCGACCGGGCTGCGGTCGGATAATCGGGGGCGTGCTTTTCGAGCTGGACAACGTCACCTATCGGCGCGACGGGCGCGAGGTGCTGCAGGGGGTGAGCGCGAAGCTGCCCGTCGGGGCCGGGTGCCTGTTCGGGCCGTCCGGCAGCGGCAAGTCGACGACCCTGCGTCTGCTGAACCGGCTGATCGACCCCGACGAGGGGCGCGTGCTCTTCGAGGGGTCAGACGTGCGCGAACGCGACGTGCTCGCGCTGCGGCGCGAGGCCTGTCTGGTCCCGCAGTTGCCCGCGCTGGTCGAGGGCACGGTCGCCGACAACGTCGCCTACGGCCCCCGCCTGGTGGGCCACAGCTTCGACCCGCGGACCCCGCTGACGCTGGCGGGACTGGACCCCTCGCTCGCCGACCGCCCGGCCGGGCGGCTCTCGGTCGGCGAGCAGCAGCGGGTGATGCTGGCCCGGGCGCTGGCCCTACAGCCCCGGGTGCTGCTGCTGGATGAGCCGACCGCCTCCCTGGACGCTCGCGCGACCGCCGCCGTCGAGGGGACGCTGGAGGAGCTGCGGGAGCGCACGTCGATCTCGATCGTGCTCGTCACCCACAGCGAGGCGCAGGCTCGCCGGCTGGCCGATTGGGTGGTGCGGATCGACGAGGGGCGGGTGGTCGCACAGGGCCCGACCGAGGAGGCGCTGGCCGCCGAACCCGCGCCCGCGCCAGAGGCCGATGAGCCGGCTGCGGCCGAACCGGAGGCGCCGTCGCCCGCCCCCCAGGCGGGGAGCGAGGAGGCCGGCGTCGAATGATCCCGTCGATCGACGTCGGCCTCGACCAGGTCGCGGCGGCGCTGGTGCTGGTCGCGATCGCGGTAGTCGCATCCCGCTGGCGCGACGCGGGGCTGGAGGAGGACATCGCGGTCGCGGTCGCGCGCTCGTTCGTGCAGCTCGTGGCGATCGGCTACGTGATCGACGTGATCTTTGAGCAGGACGACGCCGGCCTGGTGATCGCGCTGCTGGCGGTGATGGTGATCTTCGGCGCCCTCACCGCGCGGCGGCGGGCGGCGGGGGTCCCCGACGCCTTCTGGCCGCTGCTCGCAGCGCTCGCCCTGGCGGCGGCTACCACCCTGGGGCTGGTGTTGGCGCTCGGCATCTTCGAGCCGGAGCCGCGATACGTCGTGCCCGTCGGCGGGATGGTGATCGGCAACGCGATGACCGCGGCCGCGGTCGCGCTCAACCGCCTGGGCGAGGACGTCGGCGACCGCTCGCACGAGATCGAGGCCTCGCTGGCGCTGGGGGCGACCTCGACACAGGCGATGAACCCGCTGGTCAGGCGCAGCCTGCGCTCGGGGATGATCCCGCTGATCGACTCGACCAAGACGACCGGCCTCATCTTCTTCCCGGGCGCGATGGTCGGGTTGCTGCTTGGCGGGCGCCGATCCGGTGGACGCCGTGCGGCTGCAGCTGATCCTCCTCTACTCGCTGCTGGGCTCGGTCGCCATCGCGGCGCTGACGGCGACCACGCTGGCGCGGCGGAACTTCTTCACCTCGGCGCACCAGCTGCGCGAGCCACCGCCGCCCTGAAGCGGGGGCGGGCGTTCAGCGACCGCCGCCGTAGGTGAAGCGACCGCCGAGCAGCTTCGTCACGGTGACGAACCGGAAACCACGGCGGCGGAAGTGCGAGAGGATCGCGGGCAGCGCCGCCAGGGTCTGGCCGCGCGGCCCGCCTCCGTCGTGCATCACGAGGATCGAGCCCCGGCCCGCGTGGCCGATCACGTTGCCGGCGATCGCACCCGCACCGGGGTTGCGCCAGTCGTGCGGGTCGACGTCCCACGTGACGGTGGTCAGGCGCTGCGCCGCCGCCCGAGCGATCAGCCCCCCGTCCACCGCGCCGCCGGGCGGGCGGAACAGGCATGGGCGAAAGCCGGTTGCCCGCCGGATCAAGCGATCGGTCTCGGCCAGCGATCCGGTCGATGGGAAGCTCTCGTGGTGCATCGAGTGGTTTGCGAGCTCGTTGCCCGACTCGATCACGCGGCGCATGATCGCCGCGCGGCCGGGCGTCTCCTGCCCGACCTCGAAGAAGGTCGCGTTCGAGTCAAAGCGGCGCAGCACACGCAGGATGCGGCCAGTGTCGGCCGCCGGTCCGTCGTCGAAGCCGATCGCGATCCGCTTGCGGCCCCGCGGGCCGTGCGTCCGCAGCCCGCCGCCCCGCCGCGTGCAGCCGGTGGGGGTCGGGGAGTTCAGTCCCAGCTCAAGATCGCCCCCGCCGTCGGGCAGGCGATCCGTGCACGGAGGGACGCTCGTCGCGCACGCCGGTCCCGCCGAGCGCGAGGCCAGGGCCCATCTCACGGGCCCCGCCCGGAGGCCCGCGGCACGCATCGAGAAGCTCGCCCGGACCGCCGTGGCGGACGGCCTGGAGATGCGGGCGGCGATCAGCCGGCGCGAGCCGGGGGCGGTGCCCGCCACGGGCCGCGAGAGCGCGAGCACGTTGTGGTGGTGGCGGGCCCCTGGGCCGAGGCAGACTTGTGACGGGCCGCGCTGGTGGAGCTCGAGGCAGATATAGGGCTGGGCGGAATCGCCGCCAGCGGGATACCTGACCAGCTCGTCGAGCCTCCAGGGCAGCGCGGTCGACAGCCGCAGCTCCAGGCGGACTCCGTCCTGCCTCAGCGAGGCGGCGGTCAGGTCGAGCGCGCCCGTCGCGTCGCGCGCGTCGGCGACCGGGCGGGGCCCGCCCGGGCCGTGATCAGCTATTGCAACCGCAGCCGAGGCAAGCAGCGCCACAGCCGCAGTCAACCCAAGGGTTGCCCGCGACGGCCTCACCGTGGAACCGATGAAATCCGATCGGCGGCGGCCTGTCAAGCCCTGGGGACGCCGTCCCTAGACTCGGATGGTGAGCGAAGACCGGCGCAAGCGCTTCACGCTGATCGCGACCATCCTCGGCTCGACGATCGTCTTCCTCGACGGCACCGTGGTCAACGTCGCGCTGCCGGCGATCAGCGAGGAGCTGGACGCGGGGCTCGCCGACCAGCAGTGGATCGTCGAGTCCTACATGCTGGCGACGGTGGCGCTGCTGCTCGTCGGCGGCGCGCTCGGCGACCAGTTCGGGCGGCGGCGAATGTTCATCCTCGGTCTGGTCGGCTTCGCGATCACCTCGGTGATGTGCGCGGTGGCGCCGACGAGCCAGATCCTGATCGGCTCGCGCGCGCTGCAGGGACTGGCGGGGGCGCTGCTGGTGCCGGGCTCTCTCGCGATCCTGACGGCGACCTTCGAGGGCCCGGCTCGCGGGAAGGCGATCGGCACCTGGACCGCCTGGACGGGAATCGCGACCGTGATCGGCCCCGCCGGCGGCGGGGCGCTGGTCGAGGCGCTCTCGTGGCGGGCGATCTTCTGGGTCAACATCCCGCTGATCGCCGGCTGCATCCTGCTGGCGCGGGCCTACGTCAGAGAGAGCGTGGACCCCGACGCCGATCGGGCGATCGACTGGGTTGGGATCGCCCTCTCGGCCGCCGGGCTGGGCGGCCCGGTCTACGCGCTGATCGAGCAGCCGCGCGAGGGCTGGGGATCGCCGATCGTCTACGTGCCCCTGATCGGCGGCATCGCGCTGTTCGCGCTGTTCCTGGTCTGGGAGTCCCGCTACAAGCACGCGATGCTCGACCTGAGCCTGTTCCGGATCCGGAACTTCGCGATCACCAACGTCGAGACGCTGATCGTCTACGCGGGGCTGATCGGGGCGTTCTTCTTCCTCACCCTCTTCCTGCAGCAGACGGCCGGGCTACTCGCCGCTCGCCGCGGGCTTCGCGACCACGCCCACCTCGCTGCTGCTGTTCCTGCTCTCGCCGCGCTTCGGGCGCATCGCGACGAGCACCGGCCCGCGGGTGCCGATGTGCGTGGGCCCGATCATCGGCGGCATCGGCCTGCTGCTCTTGACCCGCGTCAACGCGGACGCCGACTACCTGACCCAGGTGCTGCCGGGGGTCCTGGTCTTCGGGCTCGGACTCTCGATCACCGTCGCGCCGCTGACGGCCACCGCCCTGAACTCGGTCGAGCAGCGCCACGCGGGGGTCGCGTCGGGCATCAACAACGGTGTCTCCCGGATGGCCGGCCTGCTTGGGATCGCGGTGCTCGGTGCGCTGATCGCCGGCCAGTTCGGCTCCGCGGTCGACGCCGACATCGCCGGCGCGAACCTCTCGCCGGCCGCCGAGGCCTCGCTCCAGGAGGCCAAGGGCAACCCCCTGGCGCCGCCGGCAACCGGTGACCTGCCTCCGCCCGAGGCCGACGCGGTGGACGCGGCGGCCACCGACGGGGCGGAGTCGGCCTTCCACCTGGCGATGGTCGTGAACGGCGTGCTGATGATCGCCGGCGGCGTCGTCGCCGGCTTCGGGATCCAGAACCCGCGGCGGCGCGACCAGCAGATCGCACCGCGCGCGGCGCCCGCCGGCGAGTGCGCCCGCTGCGCCGATGACGGGCACGACGGCCGCCACCCTGAGCACCAAACCGCGCCGGAGCCCGCGTCGGCCTGAGCCGGCGGCCGCACGAGGCGCCCCCGCCTGTTTCTATACGGGCCGCGATGAAGATCTTCAGCGGCATCCAGCCCACCGGGCGCAAGCACCTGGGCAACTACATCGGGGCGATCCGCCAGTACGTCGAGGGCCAGGACCAGGGAGACCCCGCGATCTACTGCATCGTCGACCTGCACGCGATCACCGTTCCGTGGGATCCGACCACGCTGCGGACCAACGTCTACGACACGACCGCGATCCTGCTCGCCGCCGGCCTGGACCCCGGCCGCTGCATCCTCTTCCGCCAGTCGGATGTGCGCGAGCACACCGAGCTCACCTGGTACCTGTCGGCCTTCACCGCGCAAGGCGACCTGAACCGCATGACCCAGTTCAAGGAGAAGTCGGCAAAGCAGCGCGAGCTGGTCAGCGCGGGGCTCTTCTTCTACCCGGTGCTGCAGGCCGCCGACGTGCTGGCCTACAAGGCCGACACGGTCCCCGTCGGCGAGGACCAGGTACAGCACATCGAGCTGATGCGCGAGATCGCGCGCCGCTTCAACGAGCGCTTCGGGAGCATCCTGATCGAGCCCGAGCACCGCGTCCCCGAGGTCGGCGCGCGGATCATGGACCTGCAGGACCCGACGGTGAAGATGTCCACCACCGCCGGCAGCGGCCAGGGCACGGTCTACGTTCTCGATGAGCCGCAGGCCGTGACCAAGAAGGTGAAGAGCGCGGTCACCGACTCGGGCTCGGAGATAAAGCGCGCCGGCGAGGGCAAGGAGGGGATCGCCAACCTGATCGAGATCCTCTCGGCGGTCCGCGGGGTCGAGATGGACTCGATCGAGGCCGAGTTCGACGGCTCTGGCTACGGCGATTTCAAGGCGGCGGTGGCTGAGTCGGTGGCCGAGTTCCTGGCCCCCGTCCGTGAGCGCTACGAGGAGCTGCGCCCGGACGAGGACGCGCTCGAGAGCACGCTGGAGGCCGGCGCCGAGAAGGCGCGCGCGATCGCGACCGAGACCCTCGTCGAGGTCCGCTCGGCGGTCGGCATCGGTCCGGCCTAGCCGCCCGGGGCTGGGCGAAGTGAGGCTCGCCCGCCGCGCGAGTGACCGCGGCTGCTTCTAAGCTGGCGGCGTGACCTCGGTCTCCGAGCTGGAGCTGGACCTCGATGTCTTCCAGGGGCCGTTCGACCTGCTGCTCGCGGTGCTGCTGCGCGAGGAGATCAGCCTGGCCGAGGTCGAGCTGGGCGAGATCGTGCTCGCCTACATCGACCACCTGGAGGAGGCGGGCGAGCTGGACCTGGAGGCCGTGACCGAGTTCCTGGTCCTGATCGCGGCCCTGCTGGAGCTGAAGTCCCGGCTGCTGCTGCCGGGCGAGCCCGCGGACGAGCTGGGCCCCCAGGAGGCGGCGGACGAGCTGCTGGCGCGCATGCTCGAGTACCGGCGCTACAGCGAGGCGGGCAAGGTGCTGGAGAGGATCTTCGAACGTGAGGGCAGCGTCATGTACCGCTCGGCCCCGCCGCCTGCCGAGCTTCGCCGCGCGGCGGTGAATGCCGCGGTCAAGGCCTATGAGCCCGACCGCCTCGGATCGGCTCTGGGCGACCTGCTGACGCTGCCGCCGGATCCCGACACCCGGCACATCAGGACGACCGTCTCCCTGCAGCGCCGACTCGTCGTCGTCCGCGAGCTGCTGACGAAGGACAAGACGATCGATTTCGACAGGGCATTCGGGCGCGAGGACCGCTTCACCCAGGCCGTGACGCTGTTCGCGCTGCTGGAGCTCCACCGCCGCGGCGAGGCGACCTGGACGCAGAAGGAAACCTTCGGGCCGATCGAGGTGACGGGCAGTTGACCGCCGACCCGCTGGCCGCGCAGGTCGAGGCCCTGCTCTTCCTGGCCCCTGATCCGGTCAGCGCCGCCGAGCTGGCCGAGGCGCTGGAGATCGAGGAGGAGCCGGTGGCCGAGGCCCTGGACTCGCTGGAGGGCGAGCTCGCGGGCTCGGGCCGCGGCGTGCGCCTGCGCAAGGTCGCCGGCGGCTTCACGCTGGCTGCCGTGCCCGAGGCCGAGGACGCCGCGCGGCGGCTGCTGGCGAAGCCGCGCACGCCGCCGCTGACCCAGGCACAGGCCGAGGTCCTGGCGATCGTCGCCTACCTGCAGCCGGTCTCGCGCCCCGAGGTCGCGCGGATCCGCGGCGTCTCCTCGGACTCCGCGGTCCAGAGCCTGACCGAGCGCGGCATGATCGAGGAGAGCGGGCGCAGCCGCTTCGGCGCCGTCACCTACGCGACCACCACGCTGTTCGAGAAGCTTTTCGGGCTCTCCGGCCTGGACGCCCTGCCCGACCCGGCGCAGTTCGACCCCACACCCGAGGACGAGCGCGAGCTCCGCGAGCGACTGCTGAAGGCCGGCGAGCAGCGCGCCCAGTGAGGCTGGTGTGAGGGCCGCCGGGCCCCGGCGCGGTGGGTCGATCCCGCTCGCGGCCCTGGCGGCCGTGGCGGTGATCACGGTCGGCATCGCCGCCGAAGCGATCTGGCCTGCGGCCGACGCGCTCTCGGCGCGAGGCGAGCGCGTCGTGGTCGGCCGCTCGGTCGAGGGGCGAGCGATCCGCGCGCTCCGCGTCGGTGACCCCGAAGCCGAGCGTGTGGCTCTGGTCGTGGGCGTGATCCACGGCGACGAGCGCGCGGGGTTCGGGATCACCCGCGAGGTCCGCCGGCTGGGGGCGGGGATCGACGCTCAGGTCTGGGTGATCGACAGCCTCAATCCCGACGGCGCCCGGGCGCGGACCCGTCGCAACGCCCACGGGGTGGACCTGAACCGCAATTTCCCGTACCGCTGGCGGGGCGGGGTCCCGCAGTCCAGCGGCTACTACCCTGGCCCTCGCGCCGCCTCGGAGCCCGAGACGCGCGCGGCCATGGACTTCATCCGCGAGATAGACCCCGACGTGTCGGTCTGGTACCACCAGCCCTGGGGGGCGGTGCTCGCCTGCCGCGGGCGGCCGCAGATCGCGGCCCGCTACGCGAAGCTGGCGCAGATGGGCACCAGCTGCCGCGGGCGGGGCCTGCCCGGGACCGCGATCAACTGGACGCGGGCCAGGCTCGGGAGCGAGGCCTTCGTGGTCGAGCTCGCCGCCGGCGGGATCAGCGGCAAGGCGGCACGCCGCCACGCCCGCGCCGTCGCGGCGATCGCGGAGGCCGGCTGAGATGGGCTGGTCGGGATGGTCGGCGCTCGCGCTCGTCGCCGGGGCCATCGCCGCCGGCGGCGCGACCCAGGCGAGCGTCCCTGTCGCAGCAACGGCGGACGGCGGCTCGACCGCGGCGTCCGCCGCCAAGCCGCGCATCGCCAAGCGGCTGATCCCGTTCCCGCAGAGCCGCAAGAACGACATGGCCGCCTACTCCAAGCGCCACTACGGCGAGCACCGCTGGCAGCTGTCGGACCCGAAGCTGATCGTGATCCACTTCGCCGTCGCCGGCAGCGTCGGCGCGATCTACAACACCTTCGCGCCCAACCGTCCCGACGTCGAGTACGGCGAGCTGCCGGGAGTCTGCTCGCACTACGCGGTCTCGGCCAAGGGCGGAGCGGTCCGCTTCGTGCCCGATTCCATCCGCTGCCGCCACGTGGTGGGGCTGAACCACGTCTCGCTCGGGATCGAGCACGTCGGCTTCAGCGACGGCGAGGTCCTGGGCCGCAAGGCGCAGCTGCGGGGCTCGCTGCGGCTGACCCACTGGCTGCGCTGCCGGAACGAGATAGGAGTCAAGGGCGTGATCGGCCACAACGAGAGCCTCTCCTCGCCCTTCTACGAGGAGCTGGACCCGGACTTCCGTGGCCGCACCCACGGCGACTTCAAGCGGCGCTCGATGCGCATCTACAGGCGCGAGCTGCGCGAGCTCGGGCCCTGCTGAGCGCAGGCGTCCCTTGCGCCTGGCCCGCTACCTCGCGCACAGCGGCGTCGCCTCGCGGCGGGCCGCCGAGGAGCTGATCCGGGCCGGGCGCGTCCGAGTCTCGGGCGAGGTCGTGACCGACCCCGCGCGCGACGTCGACGAGCGCAGCGGCGTCGAGGTCGACGGCCGGCCGGTAGCGCCCGAGCCGCGCGAGGTGTGGGCGCTGAACAAGCCGGCGGGCGTGGTCTCGACCGCGAGCGAGCCGGGCCGCCGCCGGGCCGTCACCGAGCTCGTCGACTCCGAGCGGCGCCTGTACCCGGTTGGTCGGCTGGACGCCGACTCGACCGGCCTCATCCTGCTGACCAACGACGGCGACCTGGCCAACCGTCTCACCCACCCCCGCTACGGCGTCCCAAAGACCTACTCCGTGAGGCTCGCGAGGCCGCCCTCCGAGACCGACCTCCAGCGCTCTGCGCGCGGGCGTGCGCCTGGATGACGGGCCGACGGCCCCAGCCCTGGTCGAGCGCGTCGGCGAGCGCGAGCTGGAGGTGACGATCCGAGAGGGCCGCAAGCGGCAGGTCCGGCGCATGGCCGAAGCAGTCGGCAACGAGGTCACCGCGCTGACGCGGGTCCGGATCGGATCGCTCGTGCTCGGTTCGCTGCCGGAGTCGCGCTCGCGGCGGCTCGGCGAAGACGAGGTGCGGGCGCTCTGGGAAGATTCCGCGCCATGAGCAACGAGCTGAGGCTGTGGGCGGTGCGCGGCGCGACCAAGGTCGAGCGCAACGACCCCGAGCAGATCCTGGAGCAGACCGAGGAGCTGATGCGCGAGCTGCTGGCCCGCAACGAGCTGGAGCCCGAGCGGATCGTCAGCTGCATCTTCACCTCGACCCACAACCTGAACGCCGAGTTCCCGGCCGTCGCGGCGCGCAAGCTGGGCCTGAACGCGGTGCCGCTGCTGTGCGCCCAGGAGATCGACGTTCCCGGCGCCATGCCGGGAGTGGTGCGGGTGCTGGTCCACTACTACGCGCCCGCGAGCCACTCCCCGGTCCACACCTATATGGGCAAGGCCCAGGAGCTTCGCAGCGACCTTGACGCCGCCCAGTAGCTCGCCTGCCACCGCCCGTCACAATGAGCTGTCCATGACCGTCACGTTCGCCGAGAAGCTGGCGCGGATACCGCACTACGAGCCGGGCACCTCACTCGACGACGCCAGGGCGCGCGCCGAGACCGAGGACGCGGTCAAGCTCGCCTCGAACGAATCGCCGCTGCCGCCGCACCCCGCGGTGGTCGAGGCGATCGCTGACGCCGCCGCCGGGGTCAACCGCTACCCCGACCCCGAGGCGCGCCTGCTGCGCACGCGCATCGCCGAGCGCTGCGAGACCGAGCCGGGCCGGATCGCCGTCTCGAACGGATCCTGCGAGTTGCTGCTGGCGGCATCCGAGGCGCTCTGTGAGCCCGGCTCGGAGATCGTCTACGCCTGGCCCTCGTTCTCGATGTACCCGCACATGGCGGCGCTGTCGGGCGCGCGCGAGATCCGGGTCCCGCTGGCCGACGGCTGGGTCCACGACCTCGACGCGATGCTGGAGGAGATCACGGCGGCGACCCAGATCGTCGTCGTCTGCAACCCCAACAACCCGACCGGCACCTACCTGCCGGCCGAGCGCATCGGCGCCTTCGTCCAGGAGGTCCCCAAGCACGTGACGGTGATCGTGGACGAGGCCTACATCGAGTTCCAGGCCACCGACCACCCGGACGCGACGATCGACCTGCTCGCCGATCACCCGAACCTGGTCCTGCTGCGGACGTTCAGCAAGGTCTACGGCCTCGCCGGGCTGCGCGTGGGATATGGGCTCTGCTCGCCCCAGCTCCGAGCCGCCGTGGACGCCGTGCGCCAGCCGTTCAGCGTCAACCTGATTGCTCAGGCCGCGGCCTGCGAGGCGATCCTGCACCAGGACGACGTCACGGACAGGGTCGAGAAGAACATCGTCGAGCGCTTGTTCGTCGAGGAGGAGGTTCGCGGGCTCGGCCTGGACGCCGCCGATTCCCAGGCGAACTTCGTCTGGGTCGGGCTGGGTGACCGCGACGAGGCCGAGGTGGTGGCCGAGCTGACCAGGGCCGGCGTCGCCGTCCGCCCCGGAGCCGCGCTCGGCGCCCAGGGCAACCTTCGCGTCACCTACGGCACCCGCGCCGAGAACGAGCGCTTCATCGCCGCGATCGCGGGCGCGATTTCCTGACAAGGGCCGGGTCCTCTGGTACAACCTTGAGGCAGATGGAGCCTTCTTCGCACGCAGACCGCAGTGACCACGGGCCGCCCGGCGGCTCGCACGCGTGCGCGCTCCTACTGGTATTGGCGATTTAGCTAGGCGTCCGGCCGGCGGCCGCGCCTGATCTTGAGATCGGGCCCCGCAGACCGCAGACCCCATCGCCGGGCGCCGTTATCCAGGCAAGGACCCTCGCCGTACCAGTAGAAAGGAGGCTTCGAGAATGATCATGGAGATGAAGGACCTACCCACAGGGCAATCGGGGAACGTCAGGGACCAGCGAATCGGCCGCATCGTCGAGCTGATCTCGCCGGCCCAGATCCTCGAGGAGCTGCCCCTGAGCGCCGAGCAGGAAGAGCGGGTGCTGTCACACCGCGCCGAGGTGGCGCGGATCCTCGATCGCGAGGACGACCGTCTGCTCGTCGTGGTCGGCCCGTGCAGCGTGCACGACGTCGAGGCGGCGCTGGACTACGCGCAGCGGCTGAGCGCCCGTGCCGGCGAGCTGAGCGATGACCTCTGCGTGGCGATGCGCGTCTACTTCGAGAAGCCGCGCACGACGATCGGATGGAAGGGGCTGATCAACGATCCCCACCTGGACAACAGCGGCGACGTCAACGTCGGGCTGCAGATGGCGCGAGGGCTGCTCCGCGAGGTGCTCGACCTGGGCCTGCCGATCGGCTGCGAGTTCCTGGATCCGATCACCCCCCAGTACATCGCCGACGTCGTCTCATGGGGAGCGATCGGCGCCCGCACGACCGAGAGCCAGATCCACCGGCAGCTCGCTTCGGGCCTGTCGATGCCGGTCGGCTTCAAGAACGCCACCGACGGCACCGTGAAGATCGCGGTGGACGCCGTGCGGGCCGCGGCGGCCAAGCACGCGTTCGCGGGAATCGAGACCAGTGGCACCCCGGCGATCTTCCATACCAACGGGAACGCGGACTGCCACGTGATCCTGCGCGGTGGCCGCGGCGCCCCCAACTACGACGCCGAGGGGATCACGGGCGCGCTGACCGAGCTGCAGGCGGCCGGCCTGCCGCAGCGACTGATCGTCGACGCCTCGCACGAGAACAGCGGCAAGGACCACCAGCGCCAGCCGCAGGTCGCGGCCGCGATCGCCGACCAGGTCGCCGCGGGCAACGGCGCGATCGTCGGGGTCATGCTCGAGTCGTTCCTGGTCGCCGGGCGCCAGGAGTTCGAGCCGGGCGCCGACATGGTCTATGGCCAGTCGATCACCGACGCCTGCATGGACTGGGAGACCACCGTGCTCGCGCTCGACCGGCTGGCGGCCGCCGTGCGGAAGCGACGAGAGGCCGGCTGACCCGGGATGCGCATCGCTGTCCTCGGCGTCGGGCTGATCGGAGGCTCGATCGGGCTGGCGGCGCGCAAGAGGCTGGACGCGGAGGTCGCGGGGTTCGACCCCGAGGGCGAACTGCTGGCCCGCGCCGAGCAGCTGGGCGCCGTCAGCTCGGCCGGCGCCTCGGTCGCCGAGGCCGTCGAGGGCGCAGAGGTGGTCTTCTGCGCGGCGCCCGTCGGGGCCCTTCCCCGGCTGGCAGCCGAGGCGCTGGAAGCGGCCGGCAAGGACTCCGCCGTCACCGACGTCGGGTCGGTCAAGCGCGAGGCCATCGCGGCCCTGGGGGGCGACCCGCGCTTCATCGGCGGCCACCCCCTGGCCGGCGCCGAGACTTCGGGCGTCGAGAACGCCCGCGCGGACCTGTTCGAGGGCGCGCGCTGGTACCTGACACCCACATCCAGCAGCGGCGGGCTGCTCTATGACCGCGTGCAGCGCCTGATCGCCGACCTGGGGGCGCGCCCTCAGGCGATCGAGGCAGAGCAACACGACCGGTTGATGGCGACGGTCAGCCACCTGCCGCACGTGCTGGCGAACGTCCTGGTCGGCCAGGCCGCTGATGCCCTGGCCGGGGGCGAGGCCGAGCGCGTCGGGGAGGTCGGTCCCAGCTTCCGGGACGCGACGAGGGTCGCGGGCGCGAACCCAGCGATCTGGGGCGACATCTTCGCCGGCAACGCCGAGGCCGTGGCCGACGAGGTCGACGGCGTCGCCGAGCGGCTGCGCCGCGCGGCCGCGCTGCTTCGCAGCGGCGACCGCGACGCGCTCCGCGCATGGCATCGCGAGGCCGGCGAGGAGCGCCGCGGCCTGTTGGAGGCCGAGCTCGAGGGCGGCAGGCTCTGCGAGCTTCGCGTGCTGGTGCCCAACAGCCCGGGGGTCGTCGCCGAGATCGCGCTGGCCCTGGGTCGCGCGGGCGTCAACATCGAGGACATGGGGCTCTATCCGGCCGCTGACATGCGCTCTGGGGCCATCTCCCTGTTCGTGGCCGGCAGCGACGAGGCCGACCGCGCGGCCGGCCTGGTCCGCGAGCTGGGGCACGACGCCAGCCTCGTCGAGCGATGAGGCGCCCCCGGACGCGAAGCGGAGGAGGCGCCGTCGCATGAGGTTTGAGCCCGCCGGCTCGAACGGGCTCCAAGGCGAGCTGCGCCCGCCTCCCGACAAGTCGATCTCCCACCGGGCCGCGTTGATCGGCGCGATGGCCGACGGGTCCACCCGGATCTCGGGCTACCTCGACTCGGTCGACACGCGCTCGACGCTTGCCGCCGTGGCGAAACTGGGCGCGGTCGTCAGCGAGGGCGACTCGGATGGCCGCGGCGGCCTCTTCGTCGAGGTACAGGGGGCGGGCCTGCGGGGAGCCGTCCCCGCCCGGATCGACGTCGGCAACGCCGGCACGCTGCTGCGCATACTGCCGGGATGGCTCGCCGGGCAGAGCCAGGGCGAGTGGACGCTGGACGGCGACGAGTCGATCCGCAGGCGCCCGGTGGACCGGATCGCCGAGCCGCTGGCGCGGATGGGTGCGGAGGTCGAGTGCCGCGACGGCAGGCTGCCGCCGCTGGTCGTCACCGGGTCCGAGTTGCGGGGCTTCGAATACGAGATGCCGATCGCGAGCGCCCAGGTCAAGTCCTGCCTCCTGTTGGCCGGGCTGCTCGCCGAGGGCGCCACGACCGTGCGTGAGTCACAGCCCTCGCGCGATCACAGCGAGCGCATGCTGGCGGCAGCCGGGGCACGGATCGCCCGCGAGGGCGACGCGATCACGATCCAGCCCGCCGAGCGCCTGGAGGCCGGGGACGTCGCGGTGCCGGGCGACTTCTCCTCCGCCGCGTTCTTCGTCGCGGCGGCGCTGGCGGTCCCCGGCAGCGAGGTCAACCTGCGCGAGGTCGGGATCAACCGCAGCCGCATCGGCCTGCTCTCGATCCTGTCGCGGATGGGGGTGCAGATGGGCGGCGCGCACGAGGGCGAGCGGGCGATGGTGCTCCAGGAGATCCGCGAGCCTGGCCCAGAGCCGATGGCCTCACTCCGGATCCGAAGCGCGCCGCTTCACGGTGCCGAAATCGGCTCCGAGGACGTGCCGGGGACCATCGATGAGCTGCCGCTGGTTGCCCTGCTCGGCTGCTTCGCCGAGGGCGAGACTGTCGTTAGCGGCGCCGCCGAGCTGCGCCGCAAGGAGTCGGATCGCATCGACGCCGTGGTCGAGGGCCTAGGCGCGCTCGGGGCCGAGATCGAGGGCCGGCCCGACGGCTTCGTCGTCTCCGGCACGGGCGGCCTGCGCGGCGGCGTCATCGACGCCCGCGGTGACCACCGCATGGCGATGCTGGGTGCTGTGGCCGGGGTCGCCTCCCAAGAGGGCGTCGAGGTGGAGGGCTTCGACGCGGTCCGGGTCAGCTACCCGGGCTTCGAGGCCGACCTGCGGGCTCTGCTCTAGCCGCTGCGTCAGTCGCGGTTGCTCGGGTGACCCTCGCCCGGCCAGGGCGCGAGGACCAGCAACAGACGGGCGTCGGTCTTTGCCGTGACCTCGTGGCGCTCGTTCGGGTCGAACACGCACAGCAGGCCGATCGAGCCCGAGACCGAGTCCTCGGCGTTGGTGACCTCGATCTCGCCGTCGGTGACCAGCAGCCATGCCCGTTCGTGCACCTGATGCTCCTGGAGCTGCTCGCCCGCCGGGAGGTTGATCACGATCGCGCGGCCCTCGTCCTCGGAGTCGAGCACCTGCGGCTTGCGCGCCTCGACGCCAAGGGAATTGAGATCCCAGGTCTGCACGGACCGCACTCTACCCTCGCCGCATGGTGATCGCCATCGACGGCCCCGCCGGGGCCGGCAAGTCCACGGTCGCCCGCGGGGTCGCGACCGCCCTCGGCTTCACCTACCTCGACTCCGGGGCCATGTACCGCTGCGTGGGCCTGGCAGCCCTCGAGACGGGCGTGGCCGTGGACGACGGCGCGGCGCTGGGCGAGCTCGCGCGCGGGCTGGACCTCCAGCTTGAGGGAGAAGCGGTCCGCATGGACGGGCGCGACGTCAGCGAGGCGATCCGGCGGCCCGAGGTCACGGCCGCGGCCTCGCGCGTCTCGGTGCATCCCGAGGTGCGGGAGGCGATGGTCGCCCGCCAGCGCGGCCTGATCGACTCGGGGCGCTACGTCGCCGAGGGCCGCGACATCGGCACGGTGGTCAGCCCAGACGCTCCGCTCAAGGTCTATCTGACGGCGAGCGAGTCCGAGCGTGCGCGCAGGCGAGCCGCACAGACCGGCGAGCCCGCCGAGCAGGTGCTGGAGGCCATGCGCGCCCGCGACGCCCGCGACCGCGGTCGCGAGCACGGGGCGCTGCGGGCCGCGGACGATGCCACCGAGTTGGACACGACGGGCCTCAGCCCGGACGAGGTGGTGTCAAGGGTCGTCGGGCTCGCCCGCGAACAGGGGCTGGCGTGAGCGCGCCCGTGCTGGCCCCGCCCAGGCCCAAGGTCGCCGTGGTCGGCTTCCCGAACGCCGGCAAGAGCACCCTCATCAACCGCCTCTCGGGTGGCCGCGAGGCCGTCACCGACGCCGAGCCGGGCGTCACGCGCGACCGTCGTTCGCTGCCTTGCGAGTGGAACGGCGTCCGCTTCGCCTTGATCGACACGGGGGGCATGGACCTGGCCGACTCCGAGGACCTGGCGCGCTCGGTACAGGCGCAGGCGCGGGCCGCGATGGAGGAGGCCGACGTGATCCTGCTCGTCGTGGATGCCCGCGCCGGGTTGGGCCCCGGCGACGCCGAGCTGGCGAAGATGCTGCGCGGGTCGCCGAAGCCGGTCCTGGTCGCCGCTAACAAGATCGACACTCCGGGGGATGAGGCGCTCAGCGCCGAGCTCCACTCGCTGGGCCTGGGAGACCCCCTGCCGGTCTCGGCCTCGCACGGGCTCGGCACGGGGGACCTGCTCGACCGCATCGTGACCGAGCTGGGGGCCGGGCCCGTGAGCGACTGGGATGGGGACGCGGCCGCGCCGGCGCGGGTGGCCATCATCGGACGCCCGAACGTCGGCAAGTCCTCGCTGCTGAACACGCTGCTCGGCTCCGAGCGCGTGATCGTCAGCGACCAGGCCGGCACGACGCGCGACCCGGTTGACACCGAGCTGGAGCTGGACGGGCGCACCGTGGTCCTGGTCGATACCGCCGGCCTGCGGCGTCGCGCCAAGGTCGCCGGGACCGTGGGCTACTACGCGCAGCTGCGCTCCGAGCGCGCGGCCGAGCGCGCGGACGCTGCGATCGTCGTCTGCGACGCCTCGGAGGGGCTGACCTCGGAGGATCTGAGGGTCGGGGAGCTGGCGATGAAGTCAGGCTGCGCGACCGTGCTCGCCTTCAACAAGGCGGACCTGGTGGCGGGGGCGGGGGACGGCGCAAGGCGGTTCGACCTGGACGACGCCCGTGCCCGCGCACACAAGAAGCTTCGGCTGCGCCCGCCGCTGCTGATGTGCTCTGCGATCACCGGTAAAGGGGTCGAGGCCGTGCTGCGCGAGGCGCTGGCGCTGACCGACCGGGCAGGTGAGCGCATCCCGACCCCCGAGCTGAACCGTTTCGTCTCGGGCGTCGTCGCCGAGCGCCCGCCCCCGGCGCGGCGCGGGCGCAGGCTTCGCCTCTATTACTCCGCCCAGGTGGGGCGCCGCCCGCCGCGGATCGCGATCCAGGTCAACGACCGGCGCCTGATCCAGCGCGACTGGGCCTATCACCTCGAAAACCGGGTGCGCGAGAACTACGGGCTCCAGGGCGTGCCCCTGGTGATCGACTACGTACCGCGCAAGCGGCGGAACTGAGGCGTCGCGGTGATGCGCCCGCTATAAGAGGCGGCTGGTGGAGAGCTCGGGCGGAGACAAGGAGGCGACCCCGGAGTCGGGCGAAAAGCCCTCGCAGGAAGCGGCGGGCGAAAAGCCCGCGAACCCCGAGGAGGGCGCCAAGGCCGCCAAGGAGCCGAAGAAGGACCCCTCGGATGACCTGTGGTTTCGCCTCTCGACGCGGGTCAAGGCCGCCGGCTACTGGCTGCGCGAGAAGCTGCAGGCCGCCGTCAAGGGCCTGGAAGCGGCCGCGGAGCGCTTCAGGGCCTTCTGGCAGCAGAGCCCGCTCTGGGGCAGGGTCGCGATCGCGGCGGGTGCCGTCTTGGTCTTCCTCCTGCTGCTGGTCAGGGTGGCGCCGGTCGGGCCCTGCCAGATCTCGGCCAAGGACTGCGCGCCCGAGGACGAGTCGTTCGGATTCGTTCCGGCCGACGCCCTGCTCTATGCGCACCTGACCATCGACGAGGGGTCTGACCAGTACGAGCAGGGCGGGGAAGTGTTCGAGCGGCTCCCGGATCTGCGCACGATCCTGACCGCGGAGCTTCCCGGCGCCGTGCCGACGCCCACCGGCAAGCCGGTGGACATCTCCGAGGACGTGCTGCCCTGGGCCGAGCGCGACCTGGCGCTGACCCTGCTGCCGGGGCCCGGCGACCGCTCGCTGCCGGCCTTCGTCGCCGGCGTCTCAGACCAGGCGGGGGCCGAGGCGTTCCTGGCCGGGGCGGCGCCGGCCGGGCAGGTGCGGACGGTCGCGGTGGGCGACGAGGAGATGAGCGTCTACCAGGGCGGCTTCGCCGCCTCTCTGGTTCAGGACTCCCTCGTCTTCGGCGAAGAGCCGGCCGTGCGCGCCTCGATCAATGCCGCCGCGGGCGAGGCCCCGGCGCTGGAGGGGACTCCGGAGGAGCGCGCCGTCCGCGACGAGCTGCCCGATTCGCGCTTCGCCGAGCTCTACCTGTCGCGCTCAGGCGTGCAGCGGCTGCTGGCCGGGCGCGCCGGCGCGGCCGGCCAGATCGAGACCTTCATCGACTACGGCGCGACCGAGGGGGTGGCGGCGGCGGCCGTCGCCGAGGACGAGGGTCTCGCGGTCGAGCTGGTCAGCGCGCTCAACCCGAAGCTGCTGAAGCAGAACCCCTCCTTCTTCTCCGAGCTGCCGACCTTCGAGCCGACCCTGACCAGCGAGGCCGGCGAGCGCTCTATCGCCTACGCGGGGGTCGGCGAGGTGGGGCCCACGCTCGCCGACCTGCTGGAGCGTGCAGCCGGCGGCGGGGGCGGCCTGGCCGGCTCGTTGCGCGGGCTCTCGCGGCGACTCAGCAAGCAGGCCGGGGTGAACCCCCTGAGCGAGCTGTTGCCCGCGCTCGGCGGCCAGGCGGCGCTGGTGGCTGAGCCCACGGACGGGGTCCCGTTCGCCAGCCTGATCGTTGACGATGTGGACACCGAGACCGCCGCGCAGGCGCTCGCCAAGCTGCAGCGACCGCTGCTGCGGGCGCTGGGTACGGGCACGGGCCAGGTGCCGCGCTTCTCCGAGCAGGAGATCGAGGGTGTTGCGGTGCGCTCGGTGCAGGCCTCGCCGACGGTCAACCTCTCCTATGCGGTCTTCGACGACAAGCTCGTGATCAGCACCGATCCCGCAGGCGTCGCCCAGGTGCTGGGCGACGGCGGCCTCCAGGACGCCGAGCCTTTCGAGCGGGCGACCGACGGCCTCCCGGACGAGGTCTCGGCGCTAGTCTTCCTGAACCTCGATGAGCTCTTCGGCCAGGTGACGAGGACCGACTTGGTCGAGGATCCCTTCTTTGCCAACTTGAGCGTGCTGTTCGAAAACGCCACCTCAGCCGGACTCGCCGTGAACGGCGACGACGAGCAGATTCGCACTGAGCTGTTCCTCGCACTCGACTGAGGCAACCCTGCCAATATCCCCACAGGAAGAGAGATGAACGAGCTTTCAGAGAACGAGTACCTGTTCACCTCGGAGTCGGTGACCGAGGGCCACCCGGACAAGATCTGCGACCAGATCTCCGACGGCGTGCTCGACGCGATCATGGCCGAGGACCCCGGCGGCCGGGTGGCGTGCGAGACGCTCGTCAATACCGGCCTGGTCGTCGTCTCCGGCGAGATCACGACCGAGACCTACGTGGACATCCCCACGATCGCCCGCGAGACGATCGAGCGGATCGGCTACGACGATCCCCGCTACGGGTTCGACCACAAGGCCTGCGCGGTGCTGACCGCGGTCGACGAGCAGTCGCCCGACATCGCCCAGGGCGTCGACAAGGGCCGCGAGCAGCGCGAGGGCGGCTCCGATGACGAGCTCGACGCCGCCGGGGCCGGCGACCAGGGGATGATGTTCGGCTACGCCACGCGCGAGACCAAGGCGCTGATGCCGATGCCGATCCAGGTGGCCCACCAGCTCGCCCGGCAGCTGGCCGACGTCCGCAAGGCCGAGGTCATCCCCTACCTGGGCCCCGACGGAAAGACCCAGGTCACCGTCCGCTACGAGAACGAGCGCCCGGTCGAGATCTGCAAGGTGCTGATCTCCACCCAGCATCGTGAGGAGGCGGGGGAGGGGATGATCCGCAACGACCTCTGGGAGCACGTGGTCGAGCCGGTGCTGCACGCCGACTACAAGGAGCTGTTCACCGAAAAGGAGCTGCTGGAGAACCTGATGGTGAACCCGACGGGCAAGTTCGTGATCGGCGGCCCGGTCGGCGACGCCGGCCTAACCGGCCGCAAGATCATCGTCGACACCTACGGCGGCGCCGCCCGGCACGGAGGCGGCGCCTTCAGCGGCAAGGATCCCTCGAAGGTGGACCGCTCGGCGGCCTACGCCGCGCGCTACGTCGCCAAGAACGTCGTCGCCGCCGGCCTCGCCGAGCGCTGCGAGCTCCAGGTCGCCTACGCGATCGGCGTCGCGCACCCGGTCTCGGTGATGGTGCAGACGTTCGGCACCGGCAAGCTCACCGACCACGAGATCGCGGGGCTGGTGGACGAGCACTTCGACCTGCGCCCCGCCGCCTTCCGCCGCTACCTGGAGCTGCACCGCCCGATCTTCCAGAAGACCGCCGCCTACGGCCACTTCGGCCGTGAGGACGCCGACTTCACCTGGGAGCGCACCGACCGCGCCGAGGACCTGCGCGCGGCAGCGGGGCTCGACGCGAAGGCCGAAGCGCCCGCCTAGCCCCTGCGCAGGGCAGGACTTGAAACCGGCTGGGGGGCGAGAATCGAGCTGTCAGGTGCCGGGTTCGGGTGCTTCGGCTTCCAGGGCCGCGTCGCCGGCCTTGGGGTGGGTCGCCCGGTCCACCCGTTCCACGACCTGCTCGGGCTGCGCGACCCCAGCGAACACGAAGTTGGACTCCTCGGTGCCGGCGGTCGTGAACTCGACGTCGCCGATCTGCATGGCCCGCTCGTAGACCCCCTGGCTGAAGTTGACGTTCTGGACCCGCTGGATGCGGGTCTCCTGGACCTTGCGCGCGATGATCCCTCGCTTGATGTTGAGCCTGCGGTCGCTGATCGTGTAGACCGTCGCGGCCCGCTTCACCAGTCCGGCGAGGACGGTGATGGCGGCGATGGCCGCGGCCACGATCACACCCGTGCTTGTGCTGTCGGCCAGCTTGACCACGAAGCCGACCCCGATCGCGATCGCGAAGCCCAGCAGGTAGAAGCCGAGGATCGCCCGCCACGACGGGTGTCCCTGATAGATCACCCTCTCCCCGGACTGCAGGTCCACGGGGCCAGCCTACTTCTTCTTCGTCTCCTCGGATCGCCGCGGGGATACCGCCGATCACCGCCGTAGATTCGGCCGCATGGCGATCGCCAAGGTCGAGCCGCTGCTGAGCACCCGGAACGTCCGCGGGCCGTTCGACTACCGGCTTCCGGAGGCGATGGGGGACGTCGGGATCGGGACCGTGCTGGTGGTGCCGTTCGGGCGCCGCCGGGTGAAAGCCGTCGTCGTGGAGATCGCCGAGACGAGCGAGTTGCCCGACGCGCGCCTGGCTGAGCCGTTCGAGGCTCTGGAGGCCGGGGTGCCGCCCGAGCTGGTAGAGCTGGGACGCTGGGTCGGCGAGGAGTACTGCTCGACGCCGTCGCGAGGCCTGGGCCTGGTCCTGCCGCCGGGAACGGGCAGCGGCGCCGAGGCCCGCCGCGTGCGTCCGCTGGTGGAGCTCGAGGTCGAGCGCACCGGCGAGGGCGAGCGATCCCTGGCCGAAGGGGATCGGCTCGGCCTGCGCCAGAAGGCGGTGCTGCGGGCGCTGGCGTCGGGCCCCCGGTCGGCGCGGGACCTGGCGAACGCCGCCGGTTCGGACCGGGCCACGCTGCGCCGGCTGGAGGCGCGCGGGCTGGTCGTCAGCCGCGAGGTCGAGCGCCGGCGGGCGCCGGCGACGCTCTCAGTCGGGGCGGTCAGCGCCGGGGTCAAGCTGAGCGCCGCCCAGCGCGACGCTGCCGCGGCGATCGTCTCCTGCCTCGGCCACGGAGGCGAGTGGCTCCTGCACGGGGTCACCGGCTCGGGCAAGACCGAGGTCTACCTCGCCGCGGCCGAGGCCGCCCTGGACCGCGACCTGGGCGCGATCGTGCTCGTGCCCGAGATTGCGCTGACCCCACAGACAGCCGATCGCTTTCGCCGCCGGTTCGGCGACCGCGTGGCCCTGCTGCACTCCCGGATGCCCGCGGGGGCGCGCTACGACGAGTGGCGTCGGCTGCGCTCTGGCCAGGCGCGGATCGCGGTCGGGCCGCGCTCGGCGGCGTTCGCCCCGGTCGCCGATTTGGGCCTGGTCGTGGTGGACGAGGAGCACGATTCCTCCTACAAGCAGGAGTCGGATCCGCGCTACGACGCGCGCGAGCTTGCGGCACGACGCGCCGCCGAGGCCGGCGCCGTGCTGGTTGCGGGCAGCGCCACGCCCCGCCCCGAAAGCTGGGATGCAATGCCCCGCCTGGAGCTACCCGACCGCGTGGACGGCCGGCCGCTGCCGCCCGTCGAGGTGCTGGACATGCGCGATGGGGTCCGCGGCCCGCTGCACCCCGCCACCGCCGAGGCGCTGGCCGAGCTGCGGCGCGACGGCGGCAAGGCGATCCTGCTGATCAACCGCCGCGGCTGGTCCACCCACCTCGCCTGCCGCTCCTGCGGCCGCGCCTGGGAGTGCCCGGCCTGCGATGTCAGCCTGGTGCTGCATCGCAGCGGCGCGCTGCGATGCCACCACTGTGGCCACAGCGAGCCAAAGCCGCAGAGCTGCCCGGACTGCGGCTCGGTCACGATCGCGCGTGTGGGCGCCGGAACCCAGCGCGTCGAGGCCGAGCTCGAGGAGCTGCTGGCGCCCCTCGAAGTCTTCCGCCTGGACTCCGACAGCGCCGGGGGCGGGCACGCCGAGCTGCTGAGCCGCTTCGAGCGGGCTGACTCCGGTGTCCTGGTCGGGACGCAGATGGTCGCCAAGGGGCACGACTTCCCCGAGGTCACCCTGGGGGTGGTGCTGGACGCGGACGGCACCCTGCGCATGCCCGACTTCCGCGCGGAGGAGCGAACCTTCGCGCTGATCACCCAGCTCGCCGGGCGCAGCGGCCGCGGCGCGGGCGGAGGCCGGGTGCTGGTGCAGACGATGGCGCCCGAAGCCCCCAGCATCATCCGCGCCGCCCGCCACGACTCGGCGGGGTTCCTGGCCGCGGAGCTGGAGCGCCGGCGCGAGCTGCGCTACCCGCCCTACTCGCACCTGATCGAGGTGATCCTTGCCGGGCCCGACCCCGACCGCCTGGAGCAGGCGGCCGGCGACCTGCGCGGGCTCGTCGCCGAGCGGCTGGAGGCCGAGGTGGACTTGCTGGGCCCCGCGCCGCTGTTCCGCCTGCGGGGCAAGCACCGGCGCCGCCTGCTGTTGAAGGCTCCCGAGCGTCGCCCGGTCGTCGCCGCCGTGCGCGAGGCGGTCGCCGCCGCGGTGCGGGGCCGTGCCCTGGCCGAGGTCGCCGTCTCCGTGGACGTCGATCCGCAGTAGCCCGACGCCGGGCCGGTGCCGACGGGCGCGTTTAGACTCGAAGGGGAGATGGCGGAGCAATCCCCACGCACCAGCGAGCCCGCCGAAGACGAGCTCGCGACCGAGTCCGAGGCCCCTGCCGGCCTCGATCCCGAGCGCCTCGAGCGCCGCGAGGCCGCGCTGGCCCAGGTGGTCAAGTTCGGCGACCCGGTGCTGCGCTCGGTCGCCTCGCCGGTCCAGGAGTTCGATCAAGCGCTGGCCACCGACGTTGAGCGCATGAGCACGCTGATGCAGGAGGGGATGGGGGTGGGGCTGGCCGCGACCCAGCTCGGCATCCTGCGCCGCATCCTCGTCTTCCAGGCCGGCGCCGACGCGCCGGTCACCGCCCTGGTCAATCCGCGGATCGAGTGGTCCTCGCGGGAAGACCTCGTCACCGCCGAAGAGGGCTGCCTCAGCCTGCCCGGCGTCGTCGTGGACGTCGAGCGCCCGCTGCACATCAGGGTCATCGCCGTCGATCCCGGAGGCGAGCGGCTCTCGATCGAGGCATCCGGCCTGGAGGCGCGGGTGATCCAGCACGAGGTCGATCACCTCGACGGCGTATTGATGCTCCAGCACGCGCCCAAGGAGCAGCGCCGCGCCGCGCTGCGGGCGCTGCGCGAGGGCGGTACCTACGCGCCCGAGCGCGAGCCCGACGCTCCGGACCTGGACACAAGCGACCAGGACATCAGCGACCAGGATCGGCCCGAGCCCTCCTCGGTCGCTTGAGGACCGCATACCTCGGCACCTCTGAATTCGCGGCGACCGTGCTGCGCCGGCTCGCCACCTCCGAGCATCCCCCGGTGCTGGTGGTGACCCCGCCCGACAGCCGCCGCGGCCGCGGCCGCAAGCTGTCGCCGCCGCCGGTCGCGGAGGCCGCGCGCGAACTGGGCCTGGAGGTCCACCAGACGGCCAGCGTGAACGAGCCGGCATCCGTCGAGGCGCTGCGCGCGTCCAGGCCCGACGCCGTCGCGGTCTGCGCGATCGGCCAGCTGATCGCCGAGCCGCTGCTGAGCGAGTTCACGATGCTGAACGTTCACCCATCGCTGCTGCCGCGCTGGCGCGGCGCGGCGCCGATCGAGCGGGCGATGATGGCCGGCGACGAGCGGACGGGGACGACCATCCTGCGCGTGAGCGAGGGCCTCGACTCGGGGCCCATCGGGCTGAGCGAGCAGACGCCGATCTCCTCAGAGGACTACTTCGACGACCTGGCCGCGCGGCTGGCCGCTCAGGGGGCGGAGCTGCTGGTCCGGGCGCTCGACCTGCTGGCCGCGGGCGAGCTCGCCTTCAGCGAGCAGGATGAGGCAAGCGCCACCTACGCCGAGAAGATCACCCCCTCCGAGCGCCGCCTGGACCCGGCCAGGGACGCGGCCGAACTCGCCTGGACGGTGAGAGCGTTGAATCCCCACATCGGGACCCACCTCGAGCTGGAGTCCGGCGAGCGCCTCGGGGTTCGCCGCGCGAGGGCCGTCGAGGGCGCCCCATCTCAGGGCCAGATCGCAGAGCGCGACGACTCCCTGGTGCTCGGCACCGCGAGCGCGGGCCTGGAGCTGCAGGTCGTACAGCCGCCCGGAGGCAGGGCGATGTCGGCCGCCGAGTTCCTGCGTGGCCACCCGGTTCCCAGCCGAGCCGTCTGACTGCCGATACCCTCGTTGGCGTGGCCGAGCGAACTGAGCGCACGGACGGCGGCCTGGGCAGCAACGCCGAGACCAAGGAGGGCCCCGAGGGCGCCCTGCGGCGTCCCAACTGCCCTGGCTGCGGCGAGCCATGGCTGAGGCCCGCACAGCTGCCCGGCCGCTTCGTCTGCGTGTACTGCCTGAAGCGGTTCGAGCTGGTCTCGCAATGCCCCAACTGCGGTGAGCACCAGACGATCAGCCGCATGAGCCGCACCGAGGACATGAAGTGCCAGCACTGCGGCCACTCGATGCTGCGCTCCATCTGAGGGGTCGGGGAGACTGACGCCGATGGAGGCCGCGACCCGTCCCGACACCGACTCCCGCCGCGAGCTCTACCGCTCGCGGCGCGTCCTGCCCTCGATCCTCTCCTGCGACTTCTCGCGCCTCGGCGAGCAGGTGGCCGAGGTGATGGACGCGGGCGCCCGCATCATCCACGTCGACGTGATGGACGGCCATTTCGTCCCACCGATCACGATCGGCCCGCTGATCGCCGCCTCGATCGCCGACCAGGTCCACGACGCCGGCGGGGCGCTCGACGTCCACCTGATGATCGAGCGGCCCGAGAACCAGATCGAGGAGTTCGCCAAGGCCGGCGCCGACGCGATCCACATCCACGACGAGGCCACTCCCCACACGAACCGCACGCTGAGCGCCATCCGCGAGCTCGGCTGCCTGGCCGGGATCGCGATCAACCCGGGCACGCCGGGCTCCGCCGTCTCTGACCTGGGCGACTACGCCGACGTCGTCCTGTGCATGACCGTCAACCCGGGCTGGGGCGGCCAGCCCTTCATCCCCGAGTCGCCCGACAAGGTCGAGCGCCTGCGCGCGGCGCTTCCCGACGGCGTCGCGATCGAGGTCGACGGAGGCATTGACCCCGAGACCGCTGGTGGCGTCGCCGAGGCTGGCGCCGGCCTGTTCGTTGCCGGTTCCGCCGTGTTCGGCGCAGATGACCCGGCCGGGGCCTACCGCGCGGTCGCCGACGCCGCCGGCGCCGAGTAGGCACCGGCACCTCCTCCGCTTCGCGTCGGAGCCTCAGCGGGCGGGCGCGTTCAGCACGCCCGCGACCTCCTGCCACCAGGCCCTGGCTCCGCCGTCCTCGGCGGCGGCGAAGCGGCGCGCCGCCCAGGCCGCGACCTGCCCGCGGCCTCCCACGGCGACCAGCGAGTCGCCGGTGACCGCGTAGCGCCCGTCGGCCAGAACCACCAGGGCCCCGGGGCTGTCGCGGCGGGTGCGAAGCCGGCCCGCGATCTCCACGCCGGCGACCTGCTCGGGCCGGCCGGGATCGCCGTCGTCATCGGTGCAGGGGCGAACGTTGAAGATCTGGGGCGCGCCGCGCGGCGCCTGGCGCGGCCGAGCCGGCTCGTCGATCGGCCCTTCGCGCCAGCGTCGCATCAGCCCCTCGACCTCGTCTCGGACCTCGCCGCGCACCAGGATGTGGAGCTCGTCGCCGGCCTCGATCTCGGTCGAGCCGCGGGGCGGGATCGCCTCGCCGCCGCGGACGATCACGTTCACCACCGCCTCGCGCGGCAGGCCCAGGTCGCGCACGGGCCGGCCCACGATCGCCGCCTCGTCCGCGACGCGGTAGGCGAAGACGTCGCCGCCGAGCTGCCTGATCGTGCCGCTCTCCACCAGCGGCTGCGGCAGCGCGGGCTCGGTGGCTGGTGACGCCCAGGCGCCGCGCCAGCGGCTCGAAGCTCGCGCCCTGGATCAGGGTCGAGGTGACGACGACGAAGAAGATGATGTTGAAGATCTCGCCGGCCTCGGTCAGCCCCTCGATCACCGGGAAGGTCGCGAGCCAGATCGGGATCGCGCCGCGCAGCCCCGCCCAGCCCAGCATCACCCGCTCCCGCAGCGTGAAGCGGTCGGTGAGGCTGGCGACGGCGGCCGCCAGCGGACGGGCGACGAAGATCAGCACCGCCGAGATCAGCAGGCCCTCGCCGGCGACGTCGACCAGCTGGCTCGGGAAGACCAGCAGGCCCAGCAGGAAGAAGAGCGAGATCTGCGAGACCCAGCCCAGGCCCTGGTGGAAGGCGACGATCGTGCGCTTGCCGGGCACGTGGCCGGTGCCCAGGATCAGCGCCGTCAGGTAGACGGCCAGGAAGCCCGAGCCGTGCACGACCTCGGTGACGCCGTAGGAGAGCGCGGCCGTGGCGATCGAGGCGACGGGGTAGAGCCCCTGGGTCGGGTAGTCGAGGCGCCGGAAGGTCCCCCGCGCGCCCAACCCGATCGCCACCCCCAGCGCCGCCCCGAGGACCAGCTTCGCCGACCAGCTCCAGCGCCATGTCCGGCAGGCCGTAGCCGGGCTCCTCGATCCAGGCGATGAAGCCGGTCACCAGCAACAGCGCGACCGGGTCGTTCATCCCGGACTCGCCCTCCAGCGAGCGCGCCACCTTGCGCCGCAGCTTCGACCCGCGCAGCACGGCGAAGATCGCGGCCGAATCGGTGGCGGCGATCGCCGAGCCCAGGATCAGTCCCTCCAGCGTCGAGAGGTCGAGGATCCAGGCCGAGGCGAACCCCGCGATCAGTGCGGTCAGGATGGTCCCCAGCGTCCCCAGTGAGATCGCGGTGGCAAGCACCGGCCGGATCTCCTTCCAGCCGGCGGTGAGCCCGCCCTCGAACAGGATCAGGACAAGGCCGATCGTCCCCAGGGTGCGGGTCAGCTCGGCGTCGTCGAACTCGACGCCGCCGATCCCCTCCGAGCCGACCAGCATCCCGAGCCCCAGGAACAGCAGCAGCCCGGGAACCTGGACCTTGTCGGCGATCAGCGCCGCGGCGATCCCCAGCGCCAGCAGCGCGCCGCCGATCAGGATCAGCTCGGCGTCGCTGCATGGCGCTGTCGGCCAGAAGGACGATCAGGGTCCGCCCTCGTCGGCCGCGGCGAGCCGCAGCTCCATCTCGTCGGTCGAGCCCGGCCGCAGGCCGCCCTCCACCACGGGGCGCCGATAGAGGAGGAAGAGCAGGGCGCAAAGCAGCGCCGCGGCGCCGAGGTAGCCGATCTCCACCCGCAGGAAATCATCGGAGACGATCGACGACGCGGTCCAGGCCACGAACGCGATCGCGCAGACGAGCCAGCACCCGGCCGCCTGGCGCACCTGGCCCTTGGCCAGCGCCACCTGGTTCAGCGTCGCCGCGGACAGGTAGAGGCCCATGCCCGCGGTCACGATCAGCAGGTCGACGCGGTCATATTCGTACTTGTCGCCGAAGGCGATCTGCATCAGCTCGGGGCCGGCGATCAGCATCGCCGCGGCGACCAGCGCCGCGAACCCGGCGATGGCGAGGATGGTGACCCGGATCGAGGCCCGAAAGTCACCCTCGGCGCCCGCGGCGCGCAACCGCGTCAGGTGGGGAAGCAGGCTGGTGGAGACCGCCTGGAACAGCTGCAGGGGGGCCCGCGCGACCATCAGCACGTTGAAGATGAAACCGGCAGCGGCGGCGCCCGCGGTGGCGTTGACCAGCAGCGGCCCGCCGTTGAGCAGCGCCTGCTCGCTGAGCATGATCACGAATACGGCCGCGGCGAAGCTCCCTCCCTGGGAGAGGCTGAACTCGGGGAGTTCCGTGGTGGGCCGATCACCGGGCGCCCGCTCGGGTGGCTTCGCTGAATCTCCCGAGTCGGGGCTCCCGGCGCTCGCCCCATCAGCACCGGCAAGCTCGCCTCGGCGGAGGAAGGCGAAGGGGACCACGATCAGCGACAGGGTCGGGGCGGCGATGATGCCGAGGGCGACCGCGTCCTGGCCGCTGGCGACGCCGATCGCGACCGCGAGGGGGAAGGCCGCGCGCGAGACGGCCTCCGAGACGATCAGAAAGGCGTAAAGGGTGAGCCGGTGGCTGCCGGCGAGAAAGCCGCGGGCGAAGTAGCTCGCCCCGTAGGCGGCGACCGAGCCGACTCCGATCCAGTAGAGAACCTCGTTGCCGTCCAGCAGGTCGTCCTGGATCGGCGCCCGCAGCGCCAGCGCCAGCGCCACGAACCCGACCGAAATGCAGACCTGGATCAGCGCCGCCATTCGCACCGGGTGGGAGTAGGGCTGCCCGTGGGCGATGTGCTCGGAGACCGTGCGCGAGAGCAGCTGCTCGACGGGCCGCTGCAGGGTCGAGACGGTGATGAAGACGGCCGACCACAACACGGCGATCTGCCCGTAGTCCTCCCTGGAGAGCTCGTGGGAGGCGAGCGCGAAGTAGAGGTAGGTGATCAGCCCGGTGAGCCCGACGCCGATCGAGAGCAGGCTGGCGCGCCGGCCGTAGCTGGCCGCTTCGCTGCGTGCGCTCTTCGCCTCGGCTGGCCTCCATGGGCGGATAAGCCTAGTGGGCGGTAGACTGGCTGACTGACCAGTCAATCGGCCGTTTTCGGCTTCAGGTCAAGCCGAGCAACGTCAAGATGAGGACAGCGATGGCCGCGACGGGTACCGAAACAGACTCCGCACACCTGCGCCGGGCGCTGGAGCTGGCCGAGGGCGGTCGCGGGCAGGTGAGCCCCAACCCCCTGGTCGGGGCCGTCGTGGTCTCGCCCGGCGGCGAGGTGATCGGCGAGGGCTTCCACGCCGAGCTGGGCGGCCCACACGCCGAGCGCGCCGCGCTCGCGGACTGCCGCGAGCGCCGGGCCGATCCCGAGGGCGCGACGCTCTACGTGACGCTCGAACCCTGCGCCCACAGCGGCCGCCAGCCGCCCTGCACCGAGGCGATCCTGGAGGCCGGAATCGCCCGCGTCGTCTACGCGTCCGAGGACCCGACCGAGAAGGCCTCGGGCCGCGGCCCCGGCATCCTGCGCGACGGCGGGATCGAGGTGGACCTCGCCGGCGGCGCCGAGACCGCCGCCGCCCGGCTGCTGAACCAGCCTTTCCGCAAGACGGCCCGCACGGGCCGCCCGCTGGTCACATACAAGGCCGCGATGACCCTGGACGGCCGCGTCGCCGCCCCAAGCGGCGACTCGCGCTGGATCTCGGGCGCCCCGAGCCGTGAGCTCGTGCACCGCTGGCGCTCGGAGTCCGACGCGATCGCCGTCGGGATCGGGACGGCGCTGGCCGACGACCCGCTGCTGACCGCCCGCCTGGGCGCCGACGACGACGACGCGGTCCCTGATCCCGCGGCCGTGGCGGCCAACCCCATCCGGGTCGTGTTCGACTCCCACGCGCGCCTGCCGCTCGACTCGGCCCTGATCGCCTCGGTCTCCGAGGCGCCGCTGCTTGTGGTCTGCGCTCCCGAGGCCCCGGCCGCCGCCCGCCTGGCGCTGGAGAAGGCAGGCGTCGAGATCCTCGCGGTTCCGGGCCGCGAGCCCGCCGCGCGGATCGTCCCGGCGCTCGATGAGCTCGGCCGCCGCGGCGTCCAGGACCTGTTCGTGGAGGGCGGCCCGACCCTGGCGGGTGCGCTGTTCGACGCCGGCGAGATCGACCGCATGCGGCTGTTCGTCGCGCCGGTGCTGCTGGGCGCCGGCGAGGCCCGCGCCGTGCTGGAGGGAGTGGGCGCGAGGCGGATCGCCGAGGGCCAGCATCCGCTGGCGATCGAGCACGAGCAGGTCGGCGAGGACCTGCTGATCACGGCGCGGCTGAGGGAGTGGTAGCGGTGTTCACCGGGATAGTCGGCGAGCTCGGAACGGTCGAGGCGGTGGACGCCACCGAGCAGGGCGCGCGCATCCGCGTTCGGGCGGGGCTGGCGGACGAGCTCCGGGCCGGGGACTCGGTGGCGGTCAACGGCGCCTGCCTGACTGCGGCCGAGGCCGCGGACGGAGCCTTCGAGGCCGACGTCATGAACCAGACGCTGAAGCTGACCACGCTCGGCGGGCTCTCGGGCGGCGACCCGGTCAACCTGGAGCTTGCGCTGCGCGCGAGCGACCGCCTCGGCGGCCACGTCGTGCAGGGTCACGTCGACGGCACCGGAACGGTGGCCTCGGCCGAGCCGGACGGCATCGCCCGTCGCCTGCGAATCGAGCTCCCGGACGAGCTGCTGCCCTTCGTGGTCGAGCGCGGATCGATTGCGATCGAGGGCGTCAGCCTGACCATCTCGGAGATCGAGGGGTCCTCGGTCGAGGTCTCGCTGATCCCCGAGACGCTCGAGCGCACGACGCTCGGTGACCGCGTCCCGGGAGACATGGTCAACGTCGAGTGCGACGTGCTGGCGCGGTACGTCCAGCGAAACCTGCCCGGCGTGTCAACCTAGGGAGCGAAGAGCAGCCGATGGCCGAGATCAAGGAATCCAAGAGCGACGAGACGCAGGCGCCGTTCGCGACGATCGAGGAGGCGATCGAGGAGATCCGCCGCGGTCGCATGGTGGTCGTCTGCGACGACGAGAACCGCGAGAACGAGGGCGACCTGACCCTCGCCGCGCAGTTTGCCACCCCCGAGGCGATCAACTTCATGGCCAAGCACGGCCGCGGCCTGATCTGCCTGTCGCTCACCGGGGAGCGCTGCGCCGAGCTGGGCCTTGACCTGATGGCGGCCAAGAACGAGTCGCCGTTCGAGACCGCCTTCACGATCTCGGTCGAGGCGCGCGAGGGCGTCACCACCGGGATCTCGGCCCACGATCGCGCCCGCACGATCCAGGTCGCGATCGATCCCCACTCGAGCGCGAGGGACCTGGTCCAGCCGGGCCACGTCTTCCCGCTCAAGGCCAAGGAGGGCGGGGTGCTGGAGCGCACCGGCCAGACCGAGGCCGCCGTGGACCTGGCGCGCCTGGCCGGGCTGATCCCGGCCGGCGTCATCTGCGAGATCATGAACGAGGACGGCACGATGGCCCGCGTCCCCGACCTGGTCCCCTACTGCGAGAGGCACGGGCTGAAGATGGTCACGGTCGCCGACCTGATCGCATACCGGCGCCGCACCGAGCGCCTGGTCGAGCGCATCGTCGCCACCAAGCTGCCGACGAAGTTCGGCGAGTTCAGCGCTGTCGGCTACCGCTCGCTGGTGGACGACAAGCACCACGTGGCGATGGTGAAGGGCGAGGTCGCGGGCGCCTCCGACGTGCTGGTGCGCGTCCACTCCGAGTGCCTCACCGGCGACGTCTTCCACTCGCTGCGGTGCGATTGCGGGGAACAGCTCGAGGCGGCGCTGGCGACGATCGAGCAGGAGGGAAGGGGCGTGCTGCTCTACCTCTCCCAGGAGGGCCGCGGCATCGGCCTGCTGAACAAGCTGCGCGCCTACAAGCTCCAGGAGGAGGGTCTCGACACAGTCGACGCCAACATCAAGCTGGGGCTGCCGGCCGACCTGCGCGACTACGGGATCGGCGCGCAGATCCTGGGCGACCTGGGCCTGACCAGCATCCGCATCCTCACCAACAACCCCAAGAAGATCCTCGGCCTCGAGGGCTACGGGCTGTCGGTCACCGAGCAGGTCCCGATCCGCTCGGTCCCCAACCCCCACAACGAGGCCTATCTCGAGGCCAAGCGCGAGAAGCTGGGGCACACCCTGCACCACCAGGGCCTGCCGCTCGACGAGCAGCTCCTGCACGAGGAGCAGCTGAAGGACGCCGAGCGCGGCGATGCCGACGCCGGCGTTTGAGGAGTTCAGCGATGAGGACCGCGAGGCGCTCGCGCGTCTCGAGTTCGCCGTCTGCGTCGCGACCTTCTACGAGGACATCGCCGAGCGTCTGCTGAACGGAGCCGCCGAGGGCTTTGAGCTCGGCGGCGTCAGCGAGGCCTCGGTCCACACCTACCGCGTTCCCGGGGCCTTCGAGCTGCCCTACGCGGCGAAGCTCTGCGCCGAGTCAGGCCGCTTCGCGGGGGTCGCCTGCCTGGGCGTCGTCATCCGCGGCGAGACCAGCCACTACGAGCACGTTTGCGACCAGACGGCCGCGGGGGTGCAGCGCGCTCAGCTCGACACCGGCGTCCCCTGCGCCTTCGGCGTCATCACCTGCGAGAACATGGACCAGGCCCTGGCCCGCGCGGACGGCAGCAAGCGCGACCAGGGCCGCGGCGCCGCGATCGTGGCGATGCGGATGGCGCTGCTGAAGGCTCAGATCTAGCCGGCCGGCAGCTGCCCGCTTCAACACCGAGGTCCACTCTCTGCCGCACTCGGCCTTTTCCCACCAGAGGAGTAGGGTTAGTCGCAGCGCGATGGCGCCGACCGCCTCGACCCATCCGCGCCCCGCAATCGAGCGAGGGCCTTCACCGGCCCGCAAATCGCATCAAGGAGCCGCAGATGGAATCCTCAGACTCGACCAAGCAGGCTGCCGCCGACTCGGGCGCTGCCAAAGACGGAGTGATCCGACCTTTCAGCATCGAGGTCCCACAAGCGGATCTCGACGAGCTCCGCCGACGCATAACCGCCACCCGCTGGCCCTCCAAGGAGCTCGTCGACGATCGCTCGCAGGGCGTGCGACTGGCGACGATGAAGGCGCTCTCCAGCTACTGGACGATGGATCACGACTGGCGCGCGTGCGAGGAGAGACTGAACGCCCTGCCCCAGTTCACGACCGAGATCGACGGGGTCGAGATCCACTTCATCCACGTGCGGTCGCCGCACGAGGACGCGATGCCGCTGATCATGACGCACGGCTGGCCCGGCTCGGTCATCGAGCTGCTCGACACCGTCGGCCCGCTGACCGACCCGACCGCTCACGGCGGCACCCCCGAGGACGCGTTCCACCTGGTGCTGCCGTCCCTGCCCGGCTACGGCTTCTCTAGTGAGCCGGCCGAGCTCGGTTGGGACGCCGCCCGCACCGCACGCGCGTGGGCGGAGCTGATGAACCGCCTCGGCTACGAGCGCTACGTCGGCCAGGGCGGCGACGTGGGTGCCCTCGTGACGGACCTGATGGGTCGCCAGGCGGTCGAGGGCTTGGTCGGCTACCACCTGAACCTGCTCACGGCGGTGCTCGCAATCGGCGATCAACTGCCCAAGGAATCCGAACAGGAACGCGCAGCGGGCGAGGCGGTCGCGAAGTTCAGGGAAGACGGCTTCGGCTACTTCCTGGAGATGGCGACGCGGCCGCAGACGATCGGCTACGCCTTGCTGGATTCACCGGTCGCCCTGGCGTCCTGGATGCTCGACCACGACACGGACAGCTACGAGAAGATCTCCCGCGCGTTCGTCGACGGGGAGCCCGTGGGCAATCTCACCCGGGACACCATCCTCGACAACATCACGCTGTACTGGCTGACCGGCACCGCGACGTCGGCGGCCCGGTCGTACTGGGAGGACGGCCGAGCGCTGGCCGCAACGCTTGCGAGCGGCCAGCCTCCTCCGGCGGTCACCGTGCCGGTCGGCTTCACCACGTTCCCCGGCGAGATCTGGGCGTCCCCGCGCAGTTGGGTCGAGGCGGTCTACCCCGACCTCGCCTACTTCAACGAGGTCGACAAGGGCGGCCACTTCGCCGCCTGGGAGGAGCCGGAGCTGTTCTCGGAGGAGCTCCGGGCAGCGTTCAGCTCGGTGCGATGACATAAACGTTAGGAGCCGGATGGAAGCCACAGCCTCGACCAAGTCACCTGCCGCCGAAGAGATCCGCGAGTTCGCGGTGGAAGTCCCAGAGGCGCAGCTCGAGGACCTGCGCACCCGTATCAACGGGACGCAATGGCCCGAAAGGGAGACCGTCGGCGATTCGTCGCAGGGTGTGCCGCTCGAGACGATGCAGGAGCTGGCGCGCTATTGGGCGACGGACTACGACTGGCGCACGTGCGAGGCGGAGCTGAACGCCCTGCCGCAGTTCACCACCGAGATCGACGGGCTGGACATCCACTTCATCCACGCCCGTTCGCAGCGTGAGGACGCCTTGCCGCTCATCGTCAATCACGGATGGCCGGGCTCGGTCATCGAGCAGCTCAAGATCATCGACCGACTGACCGATCCGACGGCGCATGGTGCGAGCTCGGCGGACGCGTTCCACCTTGTGATCCCGTCGATGCCCGGCTACGGGTTCTCCGGGAAGCCGACGGGTCCCGGATGGGGCCCCGAGCGTATGGCCGGGGCTTGGGCAGAGCTGATGAAGCGTCTCGGCTATAGCCGCTATGTCGCCCAGGGCGGTGACTGGGGCGCGTTCGTCGTCGACCAGATGGGCTTGCAGGCGCCTGAGGGATTGCGCGCCATCCACACCAACATGCCTGCCACCGTTCCAGCTGACGTCGACAGGGCTTCCCTGGCCGGCGACCCACCGCCGTCCGGCCTCTCGGCTGAGGAGCGACGCGCGTATGAGCAGCTGATCAGAACGTACAAGCAGGTCGACTACGCCAAGTACATGGCGGCGCGCCCGCAGACCCTGTACGGGATCGCGGATTCGCCCGTCGGCCTGGCGGCCTGGCTTCTGGACCACAACGATGCCGACGGCCAGCCAGCCGCGGCGGTCGCCTCGGCTCTGGAACCGGACGACGAGTGCGAAGGGCGAACTGACGCGTGACGAGATCCTCGACAACATCACGCTGTATTGGCTGACGAATACCGGGGTCTCAGCGTCTCGTCTCTATTGGGAATACAAGGGCGGCTTCTTCAACGCCAAGGGTGTCGCCATCCCGGTGGCTGTGAGCGTCTTTCCGGGCGAGCAGTATCAGGCGCCGCGGAGCTGGACGGAGCGGGCGTACCCGAATCTCATCTACTTCAACGAGGTCGATGAGGGCGGCCACTTCGCAGCCTGGGAGCAGCCGGAGCTCTTCTCGGAGGAGCTCCGGGCAGCGTTCAGCTTCGGTGCGATGACCGCCTAGCGGTGTCGGGGCAGCCGCTACCATCACGCGCCTGATGGCCAAGGTCTGCCACAGCTGCGGCAAGAAGCCGGCGTTCGGGAACTCGCGCAGCCACTCGATGGTGGCCACGCGCCGGCGCTTCAACCCGAACCTGCAGAAGGTCCGGATCCAGGACGGCGCCCGCTCCCGCCGCGTCTACGTCTGCGCGCGCTGCCTGAAGAGCAACAAGATCACGAAGGCGCTCTAGCCTCTTGCCCGCAGCCTGGCTAGGGTTCTGCCTGGCCTCATGGCCGACCCCTCGATAGAGAGATTCCGCCGCGTCGTCAGCGCCGCAAGCGCTTACCTCGACGAGCGCCGCCAGGAGGTCAACGACCTCAACGTGTTTCCGGTCGCCGACGGGGACACCGGCGACAACATGGCCCTGACCCTGCGCGCCGTCGCCGACGAGCTCGACCGGCTCGACGGCCAGATGGTGGACGAGATCGGGCGCGCCGAGCTGGTGGACGCGCTCGCGCGCGCGGCGCTGATGGGCGCCCGCGGCAACTCCGGCGTGATCCTCAGCCAGATCGTCCGCGGCGCTGCCGAGGAGCTGGCGAGCAGGCCCGGCGAGCTGGTCGACCCGGTGCTGGTGGCAGCGGCGATGGCGCGCGCGGCCGACGCCGCGTACGAGTCCGTTCGCGACCCCGCCGAGGGGACGATGCTGACCGTGTTCAGGGAGATGGCGCACTCGGTCGCGCAGCGGCTGGCACACATGCAGGAAACGCGGCTGGACGCGGACGCCAGCTTCGAGGAGCAGGACCAGATGCTGGCCGACCTGTTGGAGGAGGTCGTGCGCGACGGCGAGGCGGCCGTCGAGCGCACCCCGGAGCAGCTCGAGGTGCTGCGCAGGTCCGGGGTCGTCGACGCCGGCGGCTACGGATTGGTCGTGATCATGGCCGGCATCGTCGCGGGCCTGCGCGGGGACGTCGCGGCCAGCCCCGAGCTCGCCCACCACGAGCCCGCTGGGGATACCCGGCCACACCACGAGGACAGCCGCTTCCGCTACTGCACCAACTTCATCGTCATCGGGACGGGCCTGGAGGGCCGCTCGTTCGTGTCGCCGCTGGAGGAGCTGGGCGACTCCGTGCTGGTTGTCGGCGACGAGGCCACGTTGAAGGTCCACGTCCACACCGACGAGCCCGAGGCCGCGATGGAGCTGTTCACGGGCAAGGGAGAGGTCTCCCAGCTGGACGTCGCCGACATGCGGGAGCAGATGGCCAAGCGCACGGCGCGGCTGCAGGCCGCCCGCTGCGGCGTCGTCGCCGTCGTCGCGGGGGAGGGCGTCCGCCGCCTCTACGAGGAGCTGGGCGCGTTCGTGGTCGACGGCGGCGAGACCTTCAACCCCTCGATCTACGACCTGCTCGCGGCCATCCACGAGGTTCCGAGCGAGGAGGTCGTGGTGCTGCCCAACAACCCGAACGTGCTGATGGCGGCCGAGCGCGCGGCGGAGCTCTCCGACAAGCAGGCCCGGGTCGTACCCTGCACCTCGCAGCAGGGCGGGCTGGTGGCCATGATCGAGATGGATCCCTCGCTCTCGGGCGAGGAGAATGCCGACCGCCTCGGCGCGGCGGTTGAGGGGGTCCGGGTGGGATCGGTCGCTCCGGCGGCGCGCGACGACGCCCAGCGACGCTTCGCTGCCGGGGAAGCGGTGGGCTTCGTGGGCGATGAGATCGTCGCCTGGGGCGAGCCCGAGCAGGCCTTGACCGAGACGATGGCCGCGCTCGGCCGCGGGGCCGAGATCCTCACCGTCGTCTGCGGCGAGGGCGCACCGATCCCGCAGGGCGAGATCGAGGCCCACGCTCCCGAGGGCGCCGAGGTCGAGCTGCACGACGGGGGCCAGCCGCACTATTGGTGGCTGCTCGCGGCGGAGTAGCCGCGGGCTAATAGGGGCGAAGCGGGCGAGGCGCTCGCTTGTGGCGGCGACCCCGCTGCGGCCACTCCGGCCGCTCCCAATCGAGCTCGGCCAAAGCGGCGGCCTCGCGCTCCACGCCGGGATGGCAGCGGCGGCAGACCGGCTCCAGGTTCGAGAGCTCGTCCAGGCCCCCGAGGCGCCGCGGCACCCTGTGGTGCGCGACCAGGTCCTCGCGGGAGCCGCAGCTGACGCACTTGGCCCCGCCCGTGACGAGCGCCGACAGGGTGGCCCAAGGCAAGTGGGTGGGGGACTGCTTCACCCCCTTCATCTCACAATCCGGGCCGGACGGCAGGCCCGCGAGCCCGACCGCGCCCCTTTGGGATGCCGATGCATCGGCCCGCGGGCCTAGATTGGTGGCGATGGAGGCCGCAATGGAGCCGATGCGCGAGCCCCCGGCGGGCTACGCGCCAAGGGCGATCGGCAGCGGCGAGCCGCTTGACCGGGAGGCGCTGCTGGCGGCACCGGTGCGCACTCCGCGGCCAGGGATCCTGGATGCCCCGCTGACCAAGCTCAAGGGGGCTGGCCCGAAGCTCTCGGAGGCCGCCGCCGAGATCGGCGTTTCCTCGCTCGGCGACCTGCTGCGGCACCTGCCGCACTCCTACCGCGACCGGGCCTCGCCGGTCGGCCTGGCGGACCTGAAGCTGGGGGAGGAGGCGACGGTCGAGGTCGAGGTGACGAAGGCCGGGAAGGTGCGGCCCACCCGCCGTCGCCGGCTGACGATCCTGGAGGCCGAGGTCGGCGACGAAGGCGCCCGCGTGACCGCGACCTGGTTCAACCGGGCGTGGCTGGTGGACAAGCTGACCCCCGGCACCAGGCTGCTGCTGCGCGGCAAGCTCGAAAAGCGCGGCTTCAACGTCGCCGAGCACGAGTTGCTCCCCGCCGCGGACGCGCAGCGGAGCGGGGGGCATGAGGGCGAAGCCGGCTCGCCGCCGGCGGGGATCCACACGACCGGGCTGGTCGCGGTCCACTCCGCGTCCGAGCGTCTGCGCCCGCAGAAGTTGCGCGAGTGGGCCTGGCAGGCCGCCCCGCTCGCCCCCAACGCGCTCGAGCCCCTGCCGTCGCGGGAGCGGGCGCAGGAGGGGATGCCCGGGGTCGCCGACGCCCTGGTCACGTCGCACTTCCCCGCCGACGAGGGCCAGGCGGCCGAAGCCCGGCGTCGCCTTGCGTTCGAGGAGCTGCTGCTCTACCAGGCCTCGCTGGGAGCCCGGCGCCGGCGGCGCGCCCAGAGCGGCCGCGGGACGGAGATCGGCCCCGCGGGCGAGCAGGTCGGGCGGTGGCTCGACTCGCTTCCCTTCGAGCTCACAGGCGACCAGCGCGCGGCGCTCGACGACCTCGATGGCGACCTGGCCGGACCCGAGCCGATGCAGCGGTTGCTGATGGGCGAAGTGGGCTCCGGGAAGACCGTGGTCGCTCTCTACGCGATGCTGCGCGCGCTCGAGGCCGGCCACCAGGCCGCCTTGATGGCGCCGACCGAGACCCTCGCCGAGCAGCACTTCCGCACGCTCCAGGCCCTGCTGGCGGCCGAGCCGGCGCCCGCCGCGCTGTTGACCTCGGCCACGCCCAAGGCTCGCCGCGCGGAGCTGCTGGAGAGCTTGACGAGCGGCCAGCCCGCGATCGTGGTCGGCACCCACGCGCTGATCCAGGACGCGGTCGAGTTCGGCTCGCTGGCCGTCGCGGTGGTGGACGAACAGCACCGCTTCGGGGTCGGCCAGCGCGCGGCTCTCGACCGCAAGGGGCCGGGCGAGCTGCTGCCCCATGTCCTGCACATGACCGCGACGCCGATCCCCCGGACGCTGTCGCTGACGGCGTACGGCGACCTCGACACGACCGCGCTGCGCGAGCTTCCCCCCGGGCGACGCCCGATCCGCACCTGGGTGGTGGACGAGGACCGCAGAGAGGGCGCCTACCAATACATCCGCGAGCGCCTGCACGAGGGCCGCCAGGCCTACGTCGTCTGCCCGCTGATCTCGGACTCGGAGGAGGTCCAGGCCAAGGCGGCCGAGGCGGAGGCCGAGCGCCTGGCGGCGGGCGAGCTGCGCGAGTTCCGCGTGGAGCTGCTGCACGGCCGCATGGGCTCCGACGCCAAGACCGCGGTGATGGAGCGCTTCGCCGCCGGCGAGTCCCAGGTGCTGGTCGCGACCACGGTGATCGAGGTCGGGGTGGACGTCCCCAACGCGACGGTGATGTTGGTCGAGGGCGCCGAGCGCTTCGGCCTCTCGCAGCTCCACCAGCTGCGCGGCCGGGTGGGAAGGGGCGGGCACGAATCCTGCTGCATCCTCTTCGGCGACCCCGACGGCGAGGGGTTGGGCGAGAACGCGAGGGCTCGGCTGACCGCGATCGCGACCGAGAGCGACGGCTTCAAGCTCGCCGAGGTGGACCTGACGATCCGCGGGGAGGGCGAGATCCTGGGCACCCGCCAGCATGGCCTGCCCCGCTTCCGCGCTGCTGTGCTGCCCGAGGACACCCCGATGCTGCTCGAGGCCCGCCGGCGCGTGATCGAGATGCTCGAGGAGCACGGCTCGCTCGAGGCCCCGGAGCTGGGCCCGCTGATGGACGAGGCCCGGCGGCGCTTCGGCGACGAGCGCTCGCAGCAGCTGGCGGCCTGAGGTGG
Source organism: uncultured Solirubrobacterales bacterium (assembly GCA_963813725.1). Taxonomy (GTDB): domain Bacteria; phylum Actinomycetota; class Thermoleophilia; order Solirubrobacterales; family 70-9; genus VGBV01. The sequence goes on along the minus strand of CAWFAI010000015.1, from coordinate 41,204 downwards.
CGAGGCCGCGATGAAGCTCCGCATCAGCGGCGGCGAGCTGGGGGGGAGGCGGCTGGCGGGACCGCGCCGCGGCAGCAACCTGCGCCCGACCACCGAGCGCGTGCGCGAGGCCGTCTTCTCGATCCTCGGGGACGTGGGCGGCGCCCGGGTGCTCGATCTCTTCTGCGGCACGGGGGCGCTGGGGCTCGAAGCGCTCTCGCGCGGGGCTGCGAGCGCTGTCCTCGTCGACTCGGATCCGGCGCTCGCGCGGCGCAACGTCGAGGCGCTCGGGCTGGGCGATCGCGCCGAGGTGGTGCGCTCCGACGCGCTTCGCTGGCTGGACCGCGCGCCTGCGTCGAGCTTCGATCTCGTACTCTGCGACCCGCCCTATGGCCTCGTCTCCCGCCTCAGCGACGACCTGGACCAGCCGCTGCTTCGCGCCCTCTCCGCGGGGGGCCGTCTGATGGTGGAGACCTCGCCGCAGGCGCCGCTGCAGCTGTCGCTGCCGCTGGCGCGCGAGCGCGCTTACGGTGACACCCTGGTGCGCGTGTACGCCAAGGAACCGCGATGAGTGACGCGAAGCCGCGAGTGGCGGTGTGCCCGGGAAGCTACGACCCGGTCACCAACGGCCACGTCGACATCATCACCCGGGCCTCGCGGGTCTTCGACCGGGTGGTGGTCGGGGTCGTGGACCAGCCGATCCGCAAGCAGAAGACGCTGTTCACGGCCGAGGAGCGCAAGGACTTCCTGGCGCAGGCGACCGCGCAGCTGGACAACGTCGAGGTCAAGGTGTTCTCCAACCTGCTCGTGGACTTCGCGCAGGAGAACCAGGCCACCGCGGTGGTCAAGGGCCTGCGCGCGATCTCCGACTTCGAGTACGAGTTCGAGATGAATCAGCTCAACCGCAAGCTGGCGCCGGACATCGAGTCGATGTACATCTTCGCCTCGGCCAACTACAGCTTCCTCAGCTCCACGGGAGTGAAGGAGATGGCCACCTTCGGGGGCGACGTCAGCGATCTGGTCCCCGGGCCGGTGGCAGAGGTCCTGGCCGAGCGACTGAAGCGTTGACCACCGCTCGAGCTGCCGAAACGGCCTCTGGTGAGGCTCGGACGCCGTGCGTGAGGCGTGGGCAGGAGATTGCATTTCGCCCGTGAATTACAAAACCGCGGATGTGGGTAATCCGTCCGCGTAAGCTGTGACGCCCAATGGACGTACTCGTACTCATAGACAAGCTCGATGACCTGGTCCACAACGCGCGGCCCGTGCCGCTCACCGACCAGGTGCGCGTCGACCGCGAGGAGATCTACGACATCCTCGATCAGATGCGCGCCACGATCCCCGAGGAGATCAAGCAGGCGCGCTGGATCGTGAAGGAGCGCCAGGAGATGCTGGCCGAGGCGAAGCGCGAGGCTGAGCGCATCGTCAAGGAGGCCCGCGAGCAGCAGCAGCGCCTGGTCGCCAACGAGGAGATCACCCGCCAGGCCGAGCGCGCCGCCGAGGAGATCGTCGAGGAGGCCCGCGAGCGCGAGCGCGAGATCCGCCTCGGCGCCGAGGACTACGCCGACGACATCCTCTCGACGCTCGAGGTCAACCTCCAGAAGTTCCTGCAGGCCGTGCAGCGCGGCCGCGACCGCCTCCAGGGTCGCGAGCGCGAGCCCTCCGAGATCGGTTAGCTCGCCTCGCCGCCGCGGTTAGGCTCCCTTCCCCCGAGGGAAGGAGTCGACGTGGCCGAGAGGTGGTTCAGCGACGAGCAGCTTGCCGAGATGTCGCGGCCGACGATGGAGGTCGCGATCGAGGCGATCGACGCCGGCGAGGACGACCGAGCCAAGCAGCTCTGCGAGCGCGAGAAGCACGAGTCGCAGTTCATGCACGACATGCTGGTCGACGGCATGGCGGGGCTGATCTCGTTCGTCAAGGAGAAGCTGGGAGACGAGGGAGTGCGCGAGGCCTGGGAATGGAGCCTGGAGCGCAGCTGGAAGCAGACCGTGACCAAGATCGACGCGGCCGACCGGCGCACGATCGCCGAGTCCCTGGCGGCGACCTGGCGAGCCCACTCGACCGGTGGCGTCGGCCCAAACCCGGGCGCCTTCGAGGTGGCCGAGGACGAGGAGAAGCTCACCTTCACGATGAACCCGTGCGGCTCGGGCCAGCGCCTGGTCCGCAACGGCCGCTACGGGCCCGACGGCTGGGGCGTCACCGACTCGGCCCACGACTGGTCCTACGGCCGCGAGGGGTTCCCGCTCTACTGCACCCATTGCGCGTTCATGAACGAGCTGGGGCCGATCAACTGGATCGGCTACCCGGTCTACCCGTCCGAGCCCCCCGAGGACTTCGAGCGCGATCCCTGCGTCTGGCACTGGTACAAGGACCCGGCCGACATCCCCGACCGCCATTGGGAGCGCTACGGGCTGGAGCGCGAGGGAACCTGATTGAAGGCCGCTCGGGGCCCCACCGCGCACCCCTGGGACCCCTCGGCGCCCGTCGAGGGGCTCAGGGAGGTGCTGGCCGAGATCGGGGAGGACCCTGGCGAGCTCGATCTGTCACCGATCCCGGGCGGTGCCTCGCGCGAGACGTGGCTCGTGAGCCAGGCCGAGCGGCCGATCGCCGTCCTGCGCCGGGATCCGCCGGGCTCCGAGTCGCTGGTCCCGATGCGCGAGGAGTTTGCGCTGGTGCGGCGCGCCGCCGAGGCCGGCGTGCCGGTGGCCCAGCCTCTCGCCTTCGAGCCCGACGGCGGGCGCTTCGCCTCGCCGGGGATGGTGATGAGGTTCGTGGAAGGGACCTCGGTCGCACCCCGGATTCTGCGCAAGCCGGAGTACGAGGCCGCGCGCGGCCTGCTCCCCGGCCAGCTCGCTGAGGCGCTCGCCCGGATCCACTCGGTCGCACCGGAGGACCTGGAGGAGGTGCTGCCGGGGTTGTCTGCGGACCCCGCTCTGGCGCAGATCACCGAATGGGAGCGCCAGCTCGACGAGATCGGCGAACCGCTGCCGGCGGTGGAGCTGGGGCTGCGCTGGCTGCGCGCGAACGCGCCCGAGCCGGCGGCGCCCCGGCTGGTTCACGGCGATTTCCGGCTCGGCAACCTGATCGTCGACGAGTCTGGTCTGGCGGCGGTGATCGACTGGGAGCTGGCCCACCTCGGTGATCCCGCCGAGGACGTGGGCTGGCTCTGCATCCGCTCATGGCGCTTCGGCAACGACGCGCTGCCTGTCGCCGGGGTCGGCTCTCTCGACGAGTTCGCGGGGGCCTACGAGGCGGCCGGCGGGGAGCCGCTCGATCGCGATCGTGTCCGCTACTGGGAGGTGCTCGGCAACGTCAAGTGGGCGATCATCTGCGCTCGCCAGGCGCGGGACCACCTGACGGGCAAGCGCCGGAGCCACGAGCTCGCCTCGCTGGGCCGCCGCATCTGCGAGCCCGAGTGGGACATGCTGGAGCTGATCGCCGCCCCCGGCTCCGCGGCGAAGGAGGCTGCGACCTGATGGCCCACCAAGATCGCCCCACCGCCCCAGAGCTGCTCGAGGCCGTCGCCGAGTACCTGTTCGCCGAGCTGCGCCCGGAGGTCCCTGGCGAGCAGCGGTTCCGGGTGCTGGTGGCGGCGAACGTGTGCGCGGTCGTGGCGCGAGAGCTGCGGGCGGGCGACGCTCCGCTCGCGGAGGACCTGGTGCTGCTCCGCGAACTGCTCGATGAAGGCGGGGAGGGCAGGGGCGTCGGGGAAGGCCTCGCGGGAGACGAGTTGAGCGCGGCCGTACGCGAGGCGCAGGCGGAGCTGGCTCGAAGGCTGCGCGCGGGGGAGCTCGACGACCGGCTGGACGAGCTCAGCGATCGGCTCGCCGAGCACGTCAGGCGCAAGCTCGAGATCGCGCGGCCAGGCTACGCCGACCCCCCTTAGCGCCGCGGCGTTGGCGGGTTAGTTGCGCATAGCGCTACTTATCCGCCAACCAGGTCAGTCGTGGCGATCGGAGCCGAGGGTGAAGGTGTTCAGGGCGGCGCCTCCGTCGACTGAGATCTCCTGGCCGGTCACCTGGGCCTGCTCCTCGGCGCAGAGGTAGGCCACCGTGGCGGCGATCTCGGCGGGCTGCACCATGCGCCCCGAGGGCAGAAGCGGCATCAGGCGCTCGAGCACCTCGCCGGGCATCGCCTTCACCTTCTCGGTCTCGACCATGCCCGGCAGCACGGCGTTGGCGGTGATGCCGTGGTGCGCGTTCTCGGCGGCCACCGTCTTCACCATGCCCAGCACGCCCGCCTTCGAGGCCGAGTAGGCGACCTGGCCCGCGCAGCCCCGTCTTCGCGGCGCCCGAGGAAATCGCGACGATGCGGCCCCAGGCCGCTCACGCATCCCGGGCAGGCAGGCCTGGACGGTGCGAAAGGCGCCAGTCAGATTGACCTCGATGTCGCGGGCCCACTGTTCCGCGGTCATCCGATGCGCGGGCGCGATCGTGTCGACGATTGCGGCGTTGGCGACGCAGACGTCGATCTCATCCAGCGCCGGCAGCTCGTCCGTGGCGAGGTCCACGGTCATGTCGCAGCCCTCGGCGCGGTCAAGCGTCGTCACTTCCATGCCGTCGGCGCGCAGCCGCTCGGCGATCGCGGCGCCGATGCCCGCGGCGGCGCCGGTGACCAGCGCGCGCCTCACAGCTCGGTCTCGTGCCGCCCGGCACGTCCGGCGTCGGTCTTGGCGTAGAAGCGCTCCAGCATCGCCTTGGTCTCCTCGGGGTCGGCGCAGGTGTAGGCGTTCCACGCCTCGGCGCGGAGCTGCTGCGTCGAGCGGCTGGCCGATCACGTCCAGGATCGTCTGCTTGGCCGAGCGCACGGCGCGCTGGGAGTTGCGCAGGATCTGGCGGGCGACGGTCTCCGCCTCCTCCATCAGCGACTCGTGCGGACGACCTTGGAGACCAGGTTCCACTCCAGCGCCTGGCGGGCGTCGATCGGCTCGGCGGTGAGCAGCATGTGCATCGCGACGCCGACGCCGCCCGGATTGACCAGCCGCACCAGCCCGCCGTCGCCGTGGTGGAAGCCGCGCCGTGCCTCGAAGGAGCCGAACATCGCGCGCTCGGAGGCGATGCGGACGTCGCAGGCGAGCGCCGTCTCGAAGCCGCCGGCGAGCGCCCAGCCGTTGACGGCGCCGACGATCGGCTTCGGGATGCGGTGCATGCCGCGGGTAAAGCCGTTCAGGCCCAGCTCGACGATCTCCCTGATGTCGTCAGGCCCGGCGTCGCGCATGATCGGCGGGATGTACTCCTTCAGGTCCGCGCCGGCGCAGAAGGCGTCGTCGCCGGCCCCGGTGAGGACGGCCACGTCGACCGAGTCGTCCTCGGCGAAGTCGGCCCAGGCGGCGATCATCGCCCTGTGCACCTCGGGGCTGACCGCGTTGCGGGCCTCGGGACGGTTGATCGTCACGTAGGCGATCCGGTCGCGCTTCTCGTAGAGCACCGGGCCCTCCTCGGCCGCGGGCGGGGGGCCGGGTCGATCGGGGTTGTGGTGGCTCATCTCTCCTCCTCGGCTGGCTGGGCGGTCCGGTCGCCCGGCATTCCATCAGTCCGAGTGGGATTGACCGCCGCCCGCCGCCCGGCAATAGGGTGCTTCCGTCAACCAACGAGAGGGGCCAACGATGCTCACCCGATTGAGCAAGCACCTCAGCTTCGCCAACGTAGTGGCGGTGATGGCGCTGTTCATCGCGCTCGGAAGCGGGGCCTACGCGGCCAAGAAGCTGAGCGGGAAGTCGATCAAGAACAACTCGATTCCCGCGAAGAAGCTGAAGAAGAATGTCCTCAAGGGGCTCGACAAGTGCCCGAGCGGTGCGCCGTCCAACACGGTCGGCATCTGTTACGGCGCTCAGCAGGCCGCCGGCTGACTGGGACATCGGCCCTCCGCGCGACTGCCAGTCGAAGGACCTGCGGCTGCCGACGCTCGGCGAGGGCCTGCTGGTCAGGCCCAGGTCGGCGGCGGTCAGTCTCCGTACCTGTGACGACGACGTCTCCGACACCGGTCCTCCGAGCACGCCGGGTCATCGTGCGTACCGGGATCCACAGGTCAGGTCTTCACCGCGCACCGCAGACGCCACCCCTAACGCGGCGTGACCAGTCGCATATCGACTGTGTGACCGACAGATGCGACCTGAACCCGACTCGCGCCGGCTCAGTCGTAGGTTGCGCGGACGACCGCAAGGTCGTCCGCGCGCCACGTCACCTCGCCGCCGCACCACTCGGCCAGCTTCTCGGCCGAGTCGGGGTAGTCGTGCTCCGGGTGGATCGGCGTCACCTGCACGTCGGCCTTGACGACGTCCCCGATCACCAGCGCGCTTCGCCTGCTCGCGGACGCGCCGGAACAGCGTCTGCTTCTGGTCGTCCGTCAGGTGGTGGATCGAGAGCACCGAGATCACCAGGTCCCAGGGACCGTCGGGCAGCGGGTCCTCCATCCGCGCCAGCATCACCCCGTCGTACTCCTGGCGCAGCCGGAAGACCATCTCCGGGCTGGCGTCGAGCCCGATCACCCATGCGTCGGGGTAGCTCTCGAGCAGGACGCGGGTCGTCTCGCCGGTGCCCATCCCCAGCTCCAGCACCTGCTCGGGCGCGAACGGGATCGCGTCGATCGCGGCCCGCTGCAGCTCGTCGAAGCGGGGCACCTCGGCGCGCGCCTGCTCCAGATAGGTCTCGGGATTCCAGTGGTACTGGCTCACGCGGCGCTCACCGTAGCTCAGCCCGAGACTCGCGGCGGCGGCTAATGTCAATGTCATGCACCTCGAAGCCGGCATCGTCGATCTCCAGCACCTCTCGCTCTCCCCCGGACAGGCCCGCGCGCTGGACCTGGAGGTGGCGCTGGAGCCGGTCGAGCTGGGCGGCCAGACCTACGAGCCCGCCGGGGGCGGGACCGAGGCGCGCCTGGACGTCTCGCGGACGAGCACCGGCTACGCGCTCAGGCTCCGCTACGAGACGGAGCTCGAGGCCCCTGCGTCCGCTGCCTCGAGCACGCCCAGCTGCAGCTTGCGGTGGACGCCCGCGAGGTCGACCAGCCCTCCGCCCGCGACGAAGAGCTGCGCAGCCCCTACGTCGAGCGAGGCCAGGCTCGACCTGAACGCTGGGCCAACGACGCGATGGTCCTGGGCCTGCCCCCGCAGCCGCTCTGTCGCGAGGACTGCGCCGGCCTCTGCGCGGTCTGCGGCGCCTCGCTCAACGACGCCGACCCCGAGGCGCACCGCCACGGAGGGGGCGGAGACCCGCGGATGGCCAAGCTCAGGGACCTGAAGCTCGAATAGCTACCATCAGCGCCTCTCATGGCCGTCCCGAAGAAGAAGCAGGGCCGCGCGCGCACGCGCAAGCGCAGGGCGAACCACAAGGCGCGCGCTCCGCGGCTGAACGAGTGCCCGCGCTGCCACAGCCCGCGGCTTCCCCATCGGGTCTGCCCGACCTGCGGCACCTACGCCGGCCGCGAGGTCATCAGCCACGAGGTCCCCGAGACCGCCGCCGCGCCGCCTGCCGACTCCGAGGAGTAGGGATTTGACCTTGCCGGTCGCGCTCGACGCGCGCGGCACGGACTCAGGGCCGGAGGTCGTGCTGGAGGGCGCGAAGCTCGCCGCCGCCGACGGCATCGCCGTCCGCGTTTTCGGGCCGCCGTCGCTGCAGTCCTCCGAGGGAGTCGAGGTCGTGCTCGCCGAGGAGGGGATCGCCAACGACGCCGACCCCGTGCCGGCGGTGCGCTCGACGCCCGGCGCGTCGGTCGTGATGGCCGCGACCGATGTCGCCGAGGGCCGCTCCGGCGCCCTGGTCAGCGCCGGCTCCACAGGGGCGACGATGACGGCGGCCCTGTTCGCGCTGAAGCGCCTGCGCGGCGTCCATCGCCCCGCGCTCGCGGCCCAGGTGCCCCTGCCGGGGGAGGACGATGCGGCGATGCTGTTTCTCGACGTCGGCGCCAACACCGAGGTGCGCCCCCAGCACCTGATCCAGTTCGCCTACCTGGGCTCGGCCTTCAGCCAGGCGGTGCTCGGGGTCGAGCGCCCGCGCGTGGCGCTGCTGTCGGTCGGGGAGGAGCAGAAGAAGGGCAACCCCGACGTCGTCGAGGCCCACGCCGCGCTCGCCGGTGCCGACGCGATCGACTTCATCGGCAACGTCGAGGGCCGCGACCTGCTGACCGGCGTCGCGGACGTGATCGTCACCGACGGCTTCACCGGCAACGTCACCCTGAAGACCCTGGAGGGGACGGCCAAGGCAGTCGCGGGCGCGGTGCGGGACGCGGCGCGGTCGGGCCCGGTCGCCGCCGCCGGCGGTCTGCTGCTGCGGCCGGCGCTCGGCGGCCTGCGCAGCGGGCTGGACCCCAACAACGTCGGCGGCGCGGTGCTACTGGGCCTGCGCGGCGTCGCCGTGGTCGCCCACGGCAGCTCGACGCCGGATGGCATCGCAAACGCGGTTCGCCTGGCCGACCGCGCCGTCCGCGAGCGCGCCGTGGAGCGAACCGCCGAGAGCCTGCGGGCCTCGGGGGCCACCCGCGAGGCGCTCCGCGATGGCGGCGACGCCCCGGCCACAGCGGGATCGCGATAATGGCGGGCATGGAACGCGACGAGGTGATGAAGCTCGTCCGGGACCACCTGGTCACCGAGCTCGAGGTGGGCCCCGAGAAGATCAAGCCCGAAACCCGCTTCCGCGAGGACCTGGACGCCGACTCCCTCGACCTCTACGAGCTGGTGATGGAGCTCGAGGACAACTACGGCATCCGGGTCAGCGAGGAGGAGGCCGCGGAGATCGAGACGGTCGGGGACGCCGTCGAGTTCGTCTGCTCTCGCGCCCCCGCCAAGGGCTAGGGAGGAGGGGCCAGCGGCTCGATGAACCAAGAACCCGCCCGGCTGGCGGAGCTGTTCGCGGAGACCCCCGAAGAGCTGCGCCGGCAGGCACTCAGCCACTCCTCGTGGGTCGAGCGGCGCAACGAGGGATTCGGGCGCCTGGCGTTCCTCGGCGACAGCGTGCTGGGCCTGGCGGTCGCCTCTGAGCTGTTCGGGGCGCTGGGCCAGGCCGACATCGGCGAGCTCACGAAGATCCACAATCAGGCGGTCAGCGGACGCGCCTGCGCCGAGGTCGCACGCGGCATGGGCCTGCCCGACATGCTGCGCGCCGCGGCGCCGGCGGACGGCGCGGGCGTCCCGGCCGAGACGCTCGTCGCCTCGGAGAGGACGATGGCCTCGGTCTGCGAGGCGGTGATCGGCGCCTGCTATCTCGCGCATGGCTTCGAGCGGACCGCCGCCGGCGTGGTCGCAGCCTTTGCGGGCGAGGTCGACTACGCGCGCCGCGAGCGCCTGGACTTCAAGTCCGAGCTGCAGGAACGGCTCGCGCGCGATGGGGCCACCGTAAGCTACGAGGTCACCGACGAGGCCGGTCCGCCTCACAGGCGGCGCTTCGAGGTCCGTGCCACCGTGGACGGCGAAGAGGTGGGTTCAGGCTTCGGCAGGAGCAAGAAGGAGGCCGAGCAGGCCGCGGCGGAGCGGGCGCTGGAGGGCTTGCGGAGCTGATTCGCGTGCCGGCTGTGGTTTGCGTCCGCACCGTCCGCGAGGCTTGAGCACGCACCAGCGCTGATGACATGTATCTGAAGGAGATCAACCTCAAGGGGTTCAAGTCGTTCCCCGACCGCACCCGGCTGAGCTTCAGCCAGGGCGTCAGCGTGATCGTCGGTCCGAACGGCTGCGGCAAGTCCAACATCACCGACGCGGTCTTGTGGGCGCTGGGCGAGCAGAGCCCGCTCGCGGTCCGCGGCCAGTCGATGCGCGACGTGATCTTCGCCGGAGGCCAGGGGCAGTCCCGACGCCGCTTCGCCGAGGTCGAGGTCGTGATCGACAATTCCGAGGGGCTCGCCGCCAGCGAGTTCAGCGAGATCTCGATCACCCGCAGGATCGAGCGGAACGGCGACGGCGAGTACCGGCTCAACGGGGCTCGTTGCAGGCTGGCCGATGTGGTGGAGGTGCTCTCCGACACGAACATGGGCCGCGAGATGCACTCGGTCATCAGCCAGGGCCGGGTCGAGGCGATCGTCAATTCGAAGCCGCGCGACCGCCGCCTGCTGGTCGAGGAGGCGGCCGGGCTGGGCAAGCACCGCAAGCGCCGCCACCGCTCGCAGCTGAAGCTCGAGCGAACCCGCGAGAACCTCGACCGCGCACTCGACGTAGAGCGCGAGGCCCGTTCTCGCCTGCGCCCGCTGAAGCGCCAGGCTGAGGCTGCCGAGCGCACCGCGAAGCTGGTCGCCCAGGAGGCCGAGCTGCGGGCGGTGCTGGTAGCCGGCGACCTGCGCTCCCATGAGGACGAGCTGTCGAAGGCCGAGCTGGGTCTGACGGGCATCCGCGAAAAGCGCGACCAGGTCGAGGGCCGGCTGGAGCAGATCCGCGAACGCCGCTCCGCGATCGAGGAGCGGGTCGCCTTGGGCGAGGACGCCCGCCGCGAGCAGAGCCAGAGGCTCGCCGACGCCAGGGGCGCGCTGGAGCGGGTCCGGGCGCGATCCGAGGCGATCGACTCGGCCCTGCGGGACCTGCGCTCGGGCATGGGCGAGCGCCAGCTTCGTCTGGACCAGCTCGACGAGGGCCCCGAGATCGGCGGCGCCGCGGCCGAGCGCGTGAAGGAGCTCGAGGCGGCGCTTGCGGCGCTGAGTGGAGAGGACGGCCAGGGCGGCGAGCTGGCCCAGCTGCGCCGGCAGGCCGCGGAGGCCGAGGGCGCCCGGGCCGAGGCCGAGGCAGCGATGCCCGGCCTGGCCGAGACCGCCGAGCAGGCCACTGCAGCCTTCGATCACGCGACCCAGGCGAGGGACCAAGCCAGGGCCGAGGCCGGGAAGGCTGCCGAGCGCCGCGCAGCGCTGGAGGGCGAGCTCGCCGCGGTCGAGGCGAAACTTGCCCGGGCTGCGATGGAGGGCGGCGACGAGGTGCTGGGGGGCCAGATCGAGACCGGCCCCGGCATCGAGCGGGCGCTGTCGGCGGCGCTCGGCGAGCGGTTGCGGGCGGCCGTCGTGGCCTCGATCGACGAGGGCGTCGGCAAGCTGGATGACAGCGACGGCGCCTCGAGGGCGCTGATCGCAGGGGGCGAGAGTCCGCCCGCGCCGGATGGGCCGCCGGTCGAGGGCGCCAGGCGCCTGCTGGACCTGGTCGACGCCGACGGCGCGGCCCGCGAGGTCGCCGAGCGGCTGCTCGCCGACGCGTGGCTGGTGGACGAGCTGAGCGAGCTTCCCCAGGGCTTCCGCGGCATCGCCGTCACCGTCGATGGCGACGCCTACGACGGCGGCGCCGGAGAGCTCCGGCGGCTGCCCCGTGAGGGCACCGACCCGGCGCTGGCGGCGCGATCGGCCCGCGAGGAGCTGGTCTCGCGGCTCGAGCAGCGGCGCAAGACCGAGGAGAGGGCGACGAACGACCTGGAGCGCGCCGAGGACTCGCTGGCCGGGGCCCGAGCCCAGCGTGACCAGAGCGACGACGAGCTGCGCGAGGCGCGCAGGCGCCTGGACGAAGCGGCCGAGGAGGCGCGCCGCGCCACCTGGCTGGCCGACCGCCGGGCCGAGCGCGACGAGGACGGCGCCGCGACGGTCAAGCGGGCGCGGCTGGAGGCCGAGCTGGACGCCGAGCGCCGCCACGTCGAGGCCTCCCAGGAAGCCGCCGAGGCCCGCCTTCGCGACCAGGAGGAGCTGCGCCGGCGAATCGAGCTGGAGCGCCGGACCCTGCCCGCGCTGGAGCGTGCGGGGGCCGCACTCGGCGCGGTCGCCGAGCGGCTCGAGCGCCACGCCGACGCGCTGGGGGGGCCTGCGGGCGACGACGGTGGCGGCGAGGTGGCCGCGGAGTTGCGCGAGTGCTCCCAGCAGGAGTACGGGCTGCAGGCCGAGATGCGCGACGTCAGCGAGGCGCTGACCACAGCCGAGGTCGAGGCCTCGCAGCTGCGCCAGCGGCGCGACGAGGGGCGGGCGGAGTTGCAGCAGCTGGGAACGACCCTGGAGCGGGAGCTCGCGGTCGCCGAACGGCCGTTGCCCGATGAGGAGCGCGAGCAGGTCGAGGTGAAGCTGCAGCGGGTCGGGCGCCGCCGCGAGCAGATCGGCCCCGTCAACCCGCTGGCCGAACGCGAGTACGCCGAGGAGAGCGAGCACGTCAAGGACCTGGCGACGCAGCGCAAGGACATGGAGGCGGCGCTCGCCGAGCTGCGCTCGCTGATCCGCCGCATCGACAAGGAGATCGCCGACGCCTTCGAGCAGACCTTCGAGTCCACCGCCCGCAACTTCGAGGAAATGGTGGCCGAGCTCTTCCCCGGCGGGCGCGGCCGCCTGCGGCGGATCGACGTCGGTCCGAAGCCCGTGACGGTGCCGCAGAGCGGCGACGGGGCGGCCCCGGAGGAGGGGGTGGGCGACGAGGAGACCGACGACTACGGCACGCCGAGGGACGAGGCCTGGGGGGTCGAGATCGAGGTGACCCCGGCGGGCAAGTCGACCCGGCGCCTGTCGCTTCTGTCCGGCGGCGAGAAGTCGCTGGTCGCCCTGGCGTTCGTGTTCGCCGTGCTGATGGCCCGCCCCTGCCCCTTCTACATCCTGGACGAGGTCGAGGCCGCGCTGGACGACATCAACATCGACCGCTTCCTGCGCCTGGTGCGGCGTTTCTCGGAGCGCTCGCAGTTCATCGTCGTCACCCATCAGAAGCGCACCATGGACGCCGCCGACATCCTCTACGGGGTCAGCATGGGCGGCGACGGCATCACCAAGGTCGTCTCGCGCAGGCTGCCGCGGGACGGCGAGATCCAGCCGGGCGACGTCCCCGAGGCGGACGCCGCCGCGGCCGAGGCCGCCTAGATCCAGGCCGCAGTCATCTAGGCTGCGGCGCCGATGGCGACGAGCTGGCAACAGGCCTTCGACCTCGGCGACGGGGCCGAGGCTCCCGAGCCCGAGGGCGAGGAGTCGAGCGAGGGGGTCTTCAGGCGGCTGCGCCAGGGGCTCTCGCGCAGCCGCCAGGCGCTGAGCGCCGAGCTCAGCGCCAGCATCTCCGACCGCGTGGACGAGGGCACCTGGGAGGGTCTGGAGGAGGCGCTGATCCTGGCCGACGTGGGGGCGCCGACGACGGCGGCCGTCGTGCGGCGGCTCGAGGACGAGGTCGAGGCCGGCCAGCTCGGAGGCGGCGAGGCCCTGCGCGAGCGGCTGATCGAGCTGCTGGCCGAGACCGCCAGTCCCCAGGAGGACGCCCGCATCGACCTGCGCTCGCGGCCGGCGGTGATCATGGTCGTCGGCGTCAACGGCACCGGCAAGACGACCACGATCGGCAAGGTCGCCTGGCACCTGCAGCGCGAGCTGGGCCTGGAGGTGATCGTCGGCGCCGCCGATACCTACCGCGCCGCCGCCGTCGAGCAGCTCACCGAATGGGCCGAGCGCGCCGGCTGCGAGATCGTCAAGGGCACCGAGGGCGGCGACCCGGGCGCCGTCGCCTTCGACGCGGTCGAGGCCGCCAGGGCCCGGGGCGCCGACGTCGTCATCTGCGACACCGCGGGCCGGCTGCACACCAAGGGCAACCTGATGGAGGAGCTGACCAAGGTCCGCCGGGTGATCTCCAAGCAGATCGAGGACGCACCGCACGAGACCCTGGTCGTGATCGACGCGACAACCGGGCAGAACGGGGTGCGCCAGGCGCAGGAGTTCGGGAAGGCAGTCGAGGTGACGGGCGCCGTGCTGACCAAGCTCGACGGCTCGGCCAAGGGTGGCGTCACGCTGGCGATCGCCTCGGAGCTGGGCATCCCGGTGAAGCTGATCGGGATCGGCGAGTCGCTCGAGGACCTGCGGCCGTTCGACGCGCGGCAGTTCGCCCGCGCGCTGCTGGAGGAGTGAGCAAGGCGCCCTTAAGGGCGCAGCGTGGTCGATCTGCTGGACGTCAAGGGCTGACGGCCCTACGCGCGTGCGGCGGCCGCCGCCTCGGCGCCGCCGTTGCGCCGGTACATGAGGCGGGCGAAGAGCCCCGCCGAGATGAACATGAACGAGGCGTAGACCGCCGCGGGGATGGTCAGCTCGGTGTCGATCGTGGCGCCGACGGCGATCGCGAGCGCGGTGTTGTGCACGCCCAGCTCGATCGCGATCGCGGTCGACTGGCGGTCGTCGAGGCGCGCCAGGCGCGCGATGGCGAACGACAGCGCCATCGCCGCCAGGTTCAGCGCGATCACGGCCGGGGCAACGGCGTCGATGTTCTCGACGACGCGCTCGTTCTCGGCGATGATCACCCCGACCACGATCGCCAGGAAGACGCCGAAGGCGATCTTCTGGAAGGTCGGGCGGATCTCGTCGACGCGCTCGGGACGCCGCGCCTGCAGCCACATCCCCAGCGACAGCGGGATCACGGTGATCGCCAGCACCCGCGCGACCACGCCCAGCATCTCGACGTCGTCGCCGAAGCCGGTTGCCCCGAAGTGGTCGATCGCGGCGGAGAGGAAGAGCGGGACGGTGATCACGGAGGCGACGCTCGAGATGCCCGTGATTGAGATCGAGAGCGCGGTGTCGCCGCGCGCCAGATGGGTCAGCAGGTTCGCCATCGTGCCGCCGGGCGAGGCGCCGAGCAGGACCATTCCCACCGCCAGCGCCGGGTCCAGGTCGAACAGCTCGGCCATGCCGAAGGCGAGCAGGGGGGAGAGGATCGCCAGATTCAGGATCCCGATCGAGATCCCCTTCGGGTAGACGACGACCCGCCGGAAGTCCTCCGTGGTCAGCGACATCCCCAGACTGACCATGATCACCGCGAGGGCGATGGGCAGCAGGACGGTTGCGAAGACCGAGTCCTCCACGCAGGGAGTTGTAGGGGGTCGCGCTGGGGCTAACCTGGCCCGTCCATGTTCGACCAGCTCTCAGAGCGGCTTCAGGGCGTCCTCTCGGATGTTCGCTCGCGCGGAAAGCTCTCCGAGGAGGACGTCAACAAGGCCCTGCGCGAGGTCCGCTTGGCCCTCCTGGAGGCCGACGTCAACTTCAAGGTCGTCAAGGACTTCACCGCATCGCTGCGCGAGCGGCTCGCCGGCGCCGAGGTGAGCGAGGCGCTCAACCCCGGCCAGACCGTCGTCCAGGCGGTCAACGACGAGCTCACCGAGTTGATGGGCGGCGGCGGCCGCGACATCGCCTTCGCGCCGAGCCCGCCGACCGTGATCCTGATGGCCGGGCTGCAGGGCTCGGGCAAGACAACCGCCACCGCGAAGCTGGCGAAGCTGCTGCGCAAGGACAACCGGGACGTGGCCGTTGCGGCGTGCGACCTGCAGCGGCCTGCGGCCGTCGAGCAGCTCGAGAAGCTCGCCGCCCAGGCCAAGGCGGGCTTCTACTCGGTGCCGGGGGAGACCGATCCCGTGGAGGTCGCGAAGTGGGCGCTGGATCAGGCCCGCGCCGACGGCCGCGACGTGCTGATCGTGGACACCGCCGGCCGCGTCCACGTGGACCAGGAGCTGATGGACGAGCTGGCGCAGGTCCGGAAGGCGACCAAGCCGATGGACGTGCTGCTGGTGCTGGACGCGATGACCGGGCAGGACGCGGTCAACGTCGCCGAGAGCTTCGCCGAGGTCGCCGAGTTCGACGGCGTCGTGATCACCAAGCTGGACGGTGACGCGCGCGGCGGCGCGGCGCTGTCGGTGCGCGCGGTGACGGGCAAGCCGATCATGTACGCCTCCACCGGGGAGAAGCTCGACGAGCTCGAGCGCTTCCACCCCGACCGCATGGCGGGCCGCATCCTCGGCATGGGCGACGTGATGTCGCTGATCGAGAAGACCCAGGACGAGTTCGACGAAGACCAGGCGGCGGACCTGGAGAAGAAGATCCGCAAGCAGCAGTTCACGCTCGAGGACTTCCTCCAGCAGCTGAAGCAGGTCCGCCGCATGGGCCCGATCGGGGGGCTGATGAAGATGATCCCCGGGATGGGCAAGGCGATGCAGGGAATGGGCGACGTCGACGAGCGCGAGCTGGACAGGATCGAGGCGATCATCCTCTCGATGACGCCGTATGAGCGCGCCCACCCCGACGAGATCAAGGGCTCGCGCCGCAAGCGGATCGCCGCCGGTTCGGGGACCAACGTCCAGGCCGTGAACCGCCTGGTCAAGCAGTTCGGCCAGATGCGGAAGATGATGAAGCAGCTGTCCGAGGGCAAGATGCCCAGCCCGGAGCAGCTGATGCGGGGGGCTCGCTAGCGCAGAGCGGGCGGGTCCTGTCGCCTCCGCGATCGCACACGCGCAAGGGCGCGCGCGCGATTGCTCGGCGCCACCCGCCCGATCGGCGGTCGCTAACCTCACCGACTCAAATGGTTCGAATGAGATTGAGACGGGTGGGTTCGAACAAGAACCCGATCTGGCGCATCGTCGTCGCCGACAAGCGCTCGCCGCGCGACGGCCGCACGATCGAGACGATCGGCCAGTACAACCCGCAGACCGATCCCTCGCTGATCGTGATCGATGAGGAGCGCGCCAAGCACTGGCTCGAGCACGGGGCGCGGCCCACGCGCACCGTCTCCCACCTGCTGCGCACCAAGGGCATCGAGTCCAAGGCCCTGTAGGCGGCCGATGCGCGACCTGCTCGACTTCCTCGCCCGCGGCCTGGTCGAGGATCCCGACGCCGTGCACGTCGAGGAGATCGAGGAGATCGAGGGCGAGGTGGTCCTCGAGCTGGAGGTCGCCGAGGATGACCTGGGGCGGGTGATAGGCCGCAGCGGCCGCGTCGCCAACGCGCTGCGCACGGTGATCAAGGCGGCCGCGACCCCGGCCGAGAAGCGCGCCATCGTCGACATCCTCGACTAGGGGCGGCCCCCGGACGCGAAGCGGAGGAGGCCGCCTGATGCAACTCGACTTCTTCACGCTCTTCCCGGAGCACTTCGAGTGGTTCGGGAACCAGCGCCACGTCCGCAACGCCGCCGATGGCGGCTCCGTGCTGCGCTTCTTCAACTACCGCGACACGACGCCGCTCGGCGCCGGCCAGGTGGACGACTCGCCCTACGGCGGCGGCGCCGGGATGGTGATGCGGGTGGACGTGATCGACGCCGCCCTGGAGGCGGCCTACGGCGAGGACCGCACCGGGGTGAGGAAGGTCGCGCTGACGCCAGGCGGCCGGCAGTTCGACGAGGCCCTCGCCGCGGAGCTCGCGGCCGAGCCCCACCTGGCGCTGCTCTGCGGCCGCTACGAGGGCTTCGACGAGCGCGTGGTCGAGCACCTCGCCGACGACGCGGTCTCGATCGGGCGCTACGTGCTCTCGGGCGGCGAGCTGGCGGCGATGGTGGTGGCCGACGCGGTCCTGCGCAAGCTGCCCGGCGCCCTGGGCGACGCCGAAAGCGCCGTCGAGGAGTCCTTCAGCGAGGCGCTCGAGGGCGCGCCCGAGTACCCCCACTACACGCGCCCGGTCGAGCTACCGCGGGTGGGGCGTCCCCGAGATCCTGCTCAGCGGCGACCACGCCAAGGTGCGCGAGTGGCGACGGGAGCGGAGTCAAGAGCGCGGTGCTGGCGGCTGAGATCACGCTTGATCTGAGGCCCCGGGTCCAGCCGCTACCATTCGCGCCTGCGCGGGCCGCGGGCACGCGCTTTTTCACGCTTCCAGGGGTCCGTTTTACGTGGCCCTCAAGCCCTCAGGCGACACTCCTCCAGCGAACACCGTCACCGCATGAGCACAGTCATCGAAAGCCTCGAGCAGAGCGTCCTCCAGAAGCGGCCGAAGTTCGGCGCCGGCGATCGCGTGCGCGTGCACTTCCAGGTCGTCGAGGGCAGCCGCAAGCGAACCCAGGTCTTCGAGGGGATCGTGATCAAGCGCCAGGGCAGCGGCGCCCGCGAGACCTTCACCGTCCGCAAGCACTCCTTCGGCGTCGGCGTGGAGAGGACGTTCCCGCTGCACTCGCCCAAGATCGAGCAGCTCGAGGTCGCCGCCCGCGGCGACGTCAAGCGGGCGAAGCTCTACTACCTGCGCGACAAGGTCGGCAAGCGCTCCAGGGTCGCCGAGCGGCGCTGGGGCATCGCCGACGATCTCGTCATCGCCGACGAAGAGGCCGAGGCCGTGGACGCCGAGGGCGTCGCGGTCAGCGAGGCCGAGGCCGAGGTCACCGACCCGGAGCCCGCGGAGGGCGAGGAGGCCACCGAGGGCGAGCAGTCAGGCGAAGGCGAGAAGCAGCCCGCCGAGCAGGCGCCCGAGGGCGACGAGCAGGCGCAGCCCGATGAGCAGGCCTCATCGGATAAGGCAGAAGGCTGAAGGTCCCACGCCCTCAGAGCACCGCGGGCGCACTCGGCGAGCTCGTGATCATCGTGGCGCTCGCCCTCGGGCTGGCGCTGGGGATTCAGGCGTTCATCGTGAAGCCGTACCAGATCCCCTCCGAGTCGATGGAGCCCACGCTGGACGTCGGGCAACGGGTGCTGGTGAACCGCTTCCTCTACCACTTCGCCGACCCCGAGATCGGCGACATCGTCGTCTTTCACCCGCCGCAGGGGGCCGAGCGCGGCAACCAGTGCGGAGCGAATCGCGCCGCGGGCGCTGCCTGCGACACGCCGACCCCCGAGCAGGCCGACATCAACTTCATCAAGCGCATCGTCGCCGGCCCCGGCGACACGTTGCGGATCGAGGACGGCCAGCCTGTGGTCAACGACGTCAAGGCCAGCGAGGACTTCATCCGCCCCTGCCGGCCAGGCGGAGAGTGCAATTTGCCGACAGAGATCACCATCCCGCCCGACCATTACTTCATGATGGGCGACAACCGTGGAGAGTCCGATGACAGCCGCTTCTGGGGACCCGTCCCACGCGACTGGATCATCGGCAAGGCATTTGCCACGTATTGGCCGCCGGACAAGATCGGCATCTTCTAAGGGCCGCAAGCGCACGGCGGCGAGGCTGTTCCGCTTCGACCGCTCCTTCGGCACCCGATTCGTCGCCGGCGTGGATGAGGCCGGCCGCGGCTCCCTGGCGGGGCCGCTCGTAGCCGGCGGGGTACTGATCGACCTGGAGCGCATCGGCCGCAGCGAGCGCCGCGCACTCGCTCATCTGGACGACTCCAAGCAGAAGAGCCTCGAGGAGCGCGAGGCGCTCTACCCGCACGTGATCAGGGCCGCCGCCTGCTTCTCGGTCGCGGTCCGCTCGGTGCGCGCGATCGACACCCGCGGCCTGCACGTCTCGAACCTCGCGGCGCTGAGCGACTGCATGCGCGCGATCGCGCCGCCCGAGGCCGTGTGTCTGGTGGATGGCTTCCGGCTGCCGGAATGCGAGGTCGAGCACACCGCCGTCGTCGACGGCGACGCGCGCAGCGCCGCGATCGCCGCCGCCTCGGTGATCGCCAAGGTCACCCGCGACCGCTACATGCGCCGCGCCGCGGAGCTCTACCCGGGCTGGAACTTCGAGGGCAACGTCGGCTACTCGACGCCCGAGCACCGGGAGGCGATCATGGCCAACGGCATCTGCCCGCTGCACCGCCGCTCGTTCGCGTCGGTCGCCTACTCGCAGCTCGACCTGACCGGCGACATCGCCGAGCTGGGCCTTGAACCGGAGTCAGAAAGCACCGCGGATGTGATCGACATCCGCACCGCCATCCGCGCCGAAGCTGACCCCGACGACGTCGAAGCGATAGCCCGAGACGCCTAGGCCGCGCCCGCGGCCGGCCGCCAGCCACTCGCGGGCGAGGCGGCGGACCCGGGCCTGTTTACGGGGGCCGACCGCGTGCGCGGGGGCCACGGGCCCGAGCCGGGAGCCCTCGCGCGCCGCCTTGACCTCGACGAAGACCAGGGTGGATCCTTCGAGGGCGATCAGGTCGAGCTCGCCGGTCCGGGTCCGGGCATTGCGCTCGACGAGGCGCCAACCCTGGGCCCGGAGGCGCGCCGCGACCAGGTCCTCGGCCCGGCGGCCCAGGCGCTGTCGGGCGGCGGTCATCGGCCCCAGGCTGGCGTTGGCCGGGCGCAGGGGTTGCGCGACTCGTGGCGAAAGCGGCCCGGCTTCGGCGCGATCCACGCACCAGGGGCGCGCCTGGCGCGCCTAGCTTCGCCGCATGCTCGCGGTGGCCCGCACCTTCGCCCTCGTCGCGATCGAGGCCGAGCCCGTCCACGTCGAGCTGGACGTGACGCCGGGGCTGCCCGCGTTCGCGATCGTCGGGCTGCCCGACGCCTCGGTTCGGGAGTCGCGCGAGCGGGTGCGCTCGGCGCTGCTCAACTCGGGCTTCGAGTTCCCGATGAAGCGGATCACCGCGAACCTGGCGCCGGCGATGATGAAGAAGGCCGGGCCGGGGTTCGACCTGGCGATCGCGGCGGCGCTCCTGGCGGCGACCGGCCAGATCGGATCCGGGGTGCTGGAGCGCTACGCCCTCGCCGGGGAGCTGGCGCTGGACGGCGCGATCCGGCCCGTCCCCGGCGCCCTGGCGATGGCTGAGGGAGCGCGCTCGCAGGGATTTCGCGGCATCGCCGTGGCCCCGGGCGACGCGCCGCAGGCCGCGCTGGTCGAGGGCCTCGAGGTGGTCGCACTCGATCACGTCGCGAAGCTGCCCGCCCTCGCCGACGGCGGCCTCGAGCCCGTGCCCGGCGCCGACCGCGCGGCCCTGACCGCGCCGGCCGACCCCGAGGCGCCTGACCTCGCCGACCTCAAGGGCCAGCCGAGGCTGCGCCGCGCCCTGGAGATCGCCGCCGCGGGCGGACACAGCCTGCTGCTGACCGGGCCGCCGGGGGCGGGGAAGACGCTCGCGGCTCGAAGGCTTCCGTCGCTCATGCCCTCGCTCGAGCCCACCGAGGCACTGGAGGTGATCAGGATCGCCGGGGCCTGCGGTCGCGAGGTGGGCACGCCCGTCGCGCGGCCCTTCCGGGCCCCGCACCACACGGCCTCCGCCAACGCGCTGATCGGCGGCGGCACCCCGCCGCGGCCGGGCGAGGTCACCCGGGCCCACCGCGGGATCCTCTTCCTGGACGAGCTGGGCGAGTTTCGCCGCGACGCGCTGGAGGCGCTGCGCCAGCCGCTCGAGCGCAGCGAGGTGACCCTCTCGCGGGCGGGCGGCGCGGTCTCGATGCCGTGCCGCTTCACCCTGGTGGCTGCCTCGAACCCCTGTCCGTGCGGCCACGGCGTGGACTCCGGCGAGTGCGAGTGCCACGCGACCGCCGCGGCCCGGTATCAGGCCAAGCTCAGCGGGGCGCTCGCGGACCGGATCGACATTCAGGTCCCCGTCGAGCGGCCGAGCGCCGAGGACCTGGCGGCGGGACCGGGGGAGGGCTCGGCGGCGGTCCGCGAGCGGGTGGCCGCCGCGCGGCGGATCCAGGCGTCGCGGCTGGGACCAGGCCGCTGCAACGCCGAGATGGGACCGGGGGAGCTTGGCCGCCACTGCCGCCTGGCCGGGGAGGCCGAGGCGGAGCTGAAGCTCGGGCACGAGCGGCTATCGCTCAGCGGCCGCGGCTGGGACCGCGTCGTGAAGGTGGCTCGGACCATCGCCGACCTGGAGGGCGAGCGCGATCTGACGGGCCAGCACCTGCTCGCGGCGCTCAGCTTCCGCCGGAGGGTGGAGCGGTGAGCGGCCCCTGGGCCTGCGACCGCTGCCTGCAGCGCTCCTGGCTGATCGGCAGCGTGGCCGACCGCATCGAGGACAGCCTGGACGCCCGGCCGGGGAGTCTGCCGGGGGAGCTCCTGGGCCTGCCCGACGAGGAGCTCGCGGGGGCGGTGGGCGGGCGCGACGCCGCCGCCTTCCTGGAGGGATCGCGGCAGCGCGAGCCCGCGCGCCTTCGCGCCGCGGTCCGCGGCGCCCATTGCTGGGCGTGCTGCCGCCACGACGACGCCTACCCGGGCCGGCTGTTCGACCTGCGCGACCCGCCCGCTGCGCTCTTCTGCCGGGGCGACGCGGCGCGGCTGGCGGATCTCGGCGGCCGGACCACGGTCACGGTCGTGGGCTCCAGGCGGCCGAGCGCGTACGGGGGCGAGCTGGCCGAGCTGCTCGGGCGTGAGCTGGCCTCGGCCGGCGCGGTGATCGTCAGCGGCATGGCGCTGGGGATCGACTCCAGCGCGCACCAGGGGGCGCTGGCCCACCCAGGCGGGCGCACCGTCGCGGTGCTGGGCGGCGGGCCCGAGATCGCGACGCCGGCCAGCCGGTGGAGGCTGTACGAGGCCATCGTCGAGCGCGGGCTTGTGATCAGCGAGCTGCCCCCTGGCACCGCCCCGCGTCGCTGGACCTTTCCCGCGCGCAACAGGATCATGGCGGCGCTCTCGGCGATGACGGTCGTGGTCGAGGCGCGGCACCGGTCGGGGTCGCTGATCACCGCCGGGATGGCCAACGACCTGGGGCGCGAGGTGGGCGCCGTGCCGGGCCGCGTCGGCGGGTCCTCGGCCGCCGGCACCAACTCGCTGCTGCGCGAGGGGGCGCAGGTCGTGCGCGACGCCGACGACGTGCTCGATTCGCTTCTTGGCGCCGGCCAGGGACAGCGGCTGCGGCGCCTGGACCGGACGGCCGAGCTGGACCCCGAGCTGGCGGCGGTCCTGGAGCAGGTCGAAGCCGGCGCCGGCGGCGCCGACGCGGTCGCTCGGGGCTGCGGGCTGGACCCGGACGCGGCCGGCGCCGCTCTGGTCAGGCTCGAGCTGCAGGGACTGGTCCGCTCCGACTCGGCGGGCCGCTTCCGGGCCACCGCGGGCGGCCAGGAGCGAGAGCGACCGGGCCGGGGGCAGACCGTGATCTAGATTAGCTCCATGGCCGGCGACGAGCGAACACCCGTGGCCCTGACGATCGCGGGCTCGGATTCCGGAGGCGGCGCCGGGATCCAGGCGGACCTGAAGGCGTTCGCGCGGTCGGGCGTGCACGGCGCTTCGGCGATCGTCGCGCTGACCGCGCAGAACACCGTCGGGGTTACGGCGATCCACCCGGTGCCGCCGCAGATGATCCTCGACCAGGTCCGCGCCGTGTCCTCGGACATCGGCGTGGACGCCGTCAAGGTGGGGATGCTGGGCGACGAGGCGACGATCGACGCGGTGGTCGAGGCGATCGGCGAGCTCGGCGAGGTGCCGGTGGTGGTCGACCCGGTGATGATCGCCGAGAGCCGGGCGGTGCTGCTGGACCCGAGCGCCAAGGCCGCGCTGGTGGAGCGGGTGCTGCCGCTGGCGAGCGTGGCGACGCCGAACCTCCCCGAGGCGGCGGAGCTGACCGGCCTGGGCGAGGGGGCCGACCCCGAGGAGCTGGCGCGCGCGGTGCACGCGATGGGTCCGGAAAACGTGGTCGTCACCGGCGGCCACTCCGACGAGGGCACCGACTACTTCTTCGACGGCGAGGCGATCGAGCCGATCCCCGGGCCGCGGCACGAGCCGGGCGCCACCCACGGCTCGGGCTGCACCCACTCCTCGGCGCTGGCCGCCCACATGGCGCTCGGGATGGGGCCGCTCGAGGCGGCGAGGGAGGCGCGGCAGATCGCGAGCGAGGCCGTCGCGGCCGGACTGCGGGATTTGGGTTCGGGCCCCGGCCCGGTGGACGTCCTCGGGACAGCCCAGCGCCGCCCGTCATAATCGGGACGATGAGGCTGCTTCGAATGACGCCGAGCGATGGCGACGTGCTGCTTGCCGAGGGCGACCCCGAGGTCGATGAGGACCACGAGCGCCTGGTCGAGGAGTTCCGCCGCCAGCTCGACGCGGGCATGTGGGCAGCGGTGCCGACCGGGGCCATGGCCGGCCGCCGCGAGGCGTCGCTGGTCCGCGACTTCGATGAGGCCCTGCAGCTCGGAGCCGAGCGCATCATCTTCTTCCCCCAGGCGGCAGGCGGCTGAATGCCGGAAGCCCGCCGCGACGCGCGCGCCGAGCGGCGCGCCCGGGACCTGCTCGCCTCGGTGGCGGGGCCCGATGCCCTGGCGATGTATGAGGAGCTGGGGTTCCTCGCCGTCGACGGCGGCGAGGGCTACGGGTACCTGATCTACCCGCACCGCCCGATCGTCGCCTATGACGCCGCGAGCCGCGAGCTGTTGAGCGAGTACTGCATCGGCTTCCCCGACCCGGACGGCTCCGATTCGGCGGGGAGGCGCCTGCCCGACGCCGACGACGTGCTGGCGAAGTGGATGGCGCTCCGGGGCGACGAGCGAGGCCTTATCGCCCGCGCCAACCTCAACCTCCCCGGCCGCCAGCTGGACCCCGCGATGATGCGCCGTGACCTCGACCAACTCGGGGCCTGGCGCTCGCGCCGCATGGCGGAGGAGGCCGCTTGATGGCCGAGAACGGCATGCGGGCGCGCTCGAGCGTCGTCTTCGACGGCCCCGACCGCGCCCACGCCCGCGCCTACATGAAGGGCATCGGCTTCGGCGACGAGGACCTGCGCAAGCCGATCATCGGCGTCGCCAACACCTGGATCGAGGCCATGCCCTGCAACTTCCACCTGCGAGCGGTGGCCGAGAAGGTGAAGGAAGGCGTCCGCAAGGCGGGCGGCACGCCGATGGAGTTCAACACCGTCGCGATCTCGGACGGGGTCACGATGGGCACCCAGGGGATGAAGGCGTCCCTGGTCAGCCGCGAGGTGATCGCCGATTCGATCGAGCTGACGGCGCGCGGATACCAGTTCGACGCGCTCGTGGCGCTCTGCGCCTGCGACAAGACCATTCCCGGCAGCGTCATGGCCCTCGCCCGGCTCGACGTGCCGGCGGTGCTGCTGTACGGCGGCTCGATCCTGCCCGGCCGCTACAAGGACCGCGACGTCACGATCCAGGACGTGTTCGAGGCGATCGGCGCCCACGCCAAGGGGGAGATGTCCGACGAGGAGCTGACCGCACTGGAGGACGTCGCCAGCCCCGGGCCGGGCGCCTGCGGCGGCCAGTTCACCGCCAACACGATGGCCTGCGCGTACGAGGTGATGGGGCTCGCGCCGATGGGCTCGGGGATGGTCCCCGCCGTGGCGGAGGAGCGCAAGACGGTGGCCGAGCAGGCCGGCGAGCTGGTCATGAACGTGTTGCGCGAGGACCTGCGCCCGAGCGCCATCATCACCCGGGACTCGATCGAGAACGCGATCGCGACGGTGGCGATGTCGGGCGGGTCCACCAACGGCGTCCTGCACTTGCTGGCGCTGGCGCGCGAGTGCGAGATCGACCTCACCATCGATGACTTCGACCACATCTCCGAGCGCACGCCGCTGCTCGGCGACCTGAAGCCCGGCGGCCGCTTCGTCGCTCGCGACCTGAACGAGGCCGGGGGGGTCGGCCTGCTGGCGAAGCGCCTCGACGAGGCCGGCCTGCTGAAGCGCGACGCGATCACGGTCACCGGCCGCACGATCGGCGAGGAGGCCGACGCCGCGGTCGAGACCGCGGGCCAGGAGGTCGTGCGGCCCGTGGGCGATCCCGCTCAAGGAGACCGGCGGGCTGGTGATCCTGCACGGCAACCTCGCCCCCGAGGGGGCCGTGGTCAAGGTCGCCGGCTACGAGCGCCTGAGCCACACCGGCCCCGCGCGGGTGTTCGAGTCCGAGGAGGACTGCTTCGCCGCAGTCAAGTCCGGCGGGATCGAGGCCGGCGACGTCGTCGTGATCCGCAACGAGGGCCCCGCCGGCGGCCCCGGCATGCGCGAGATGCTGCAGGTCACCGCGGCTCTGGTCGGCGAGGGCCTGGGCGACAAGGTGGCCCTGCTCACCGATGGCCGCTTCAGCGGCGCCACCCGCGGCCTGATGGCCGGCCACGTCGCCCCCGAGGCCGCGCGCGGCGGCCCCATCGCCGCGATCCGCGACGGCGACGAGATCACGCTCGACGTCGAGACGCGCAAGCTCGACGTGAAGCTCTCCGACGAGGAGATCGCCGAGCGCGTCGCGATCTACGAGTCCCCCGAGCCCCTGTTCACCTCGGGCGTGATGGCCAAGTACGCGGCCTCGGTGTCATCCGCCTCAGACGGCGCGATCACGCGACCGGCCGAGCCCCGCTAGGCCAGGAACTCGTCGAGCAGGCGGTTGAAGCGCACCGGGCGCTCGAGCTGTGGCACGTGGCCGGTCGAGTCGAAGATCTCCAAGCGTGCATTGGGAATCCGCTTCTTGTAGGCGAAGGCGGCGGGGACCGGGACGACGCGGTCGTTGCGCCCCCAGACGATCAGCGTCGGATCCTCGATCTCGGTCAGGCGATCGCGGATGTCGTAGCCGGTGAGGTTCACGAACGCGTCGAAGTAGCCGGGGCTGTCGAGGGCCGGCACCAGGTTCTCCCACAGCAGCTCGCGGCGCAGGGCGTTCGGATCGTGGAAGATCCCTTGGAATGAGAGCTGGCGCGCACGCGGGCGCCGCATGCCCGCGCCGGTCTGCCAGCGCATCGCCAGGGGGGTGGCCGCACGCACCATGCGGCCGATCATCGCCGCGGGCTCGCGGCGGGCCCGCGCCCAGGTGATCCCCGCGGCCGAGACCAGCACCAGCTTCTCGACGCGGTCGGCCTCGGCGACCGCGACCTCGGTGGCGATGAAGCCCCCCATCGAGTTGCCGACCAGCGCGCAGCGCTCGACGCCGACGCGCTCGCAGAAGTCGCGCAGGAAGCGCCCGTAGGCAGGGATCGTGATCTCCCAGGGCGGCATCGGGCTGGAGCCGAACCCCGGCAGGTCCAGCGCGATCACGCGATGGCTGCGCGCGAAGTGGGGGAGGTTCTCGAGCCAGTTCTGCCAGGCGCCCGAGAGGCCGTGGACGAACACGAGCGGGGGGCCCTCGCCCATCTCGACGTAGTTGACGCGGGTGCCGACCACGTCCACCTCGCGGCGGTGCTCGCTCCACTCGATCCCGAGCCACTCGGGGTCCGGCTCGCCGTAGGGATCGGGCCCGTCAGAGGGGGTGGGAGGGGGCAGTTCGACCCTGTTGGTCACCAACTTCAGCGCGAAGCCGGTGTCGGCGGCGACCTTGCGGATCGCCTCGCGAATCGTGACCTCCTCGGGGCTCTCGGCCTGTGCCGGCCTGTCCGCTGTCTGCTGGGCGCTCACGTCGTTGGCTTTCCCGCTCTAGGCGTATCCCATTCGCTCGAGGATGGGGATCTCGCGGATCCGCGCACTAGGCACCTGAGGGGGCTCCCACGCACGAAACGTACCGATTAGACCCGGTTGTTTCCGGTTGTTCGGTGTCTCACTGGCGAACAAATGGCGAACAGAGCCGACCGATGAGGGCAAACAGGTCTGGCGCTCGATCAAGTCCGGGGTCTGCGGCTTCTCCATCGGCTACATGTCTGAGAGCACCCCGCGCAAGGGCGGAGGCCGAACGATCACCGAGATCGACCTGCTTGAGATCAGCGCGACCTCGACCCCGATGAATGCGGAAACGAGGGCGCTGAGTTGGAAGTCATCGACAGCAGCAGCGCACCTGAATGACGAACTCCGGAGCTGCTTCCATCCCGACAACGGCACCGCGACTGAAGAGCTTCGCCGCCGCGAGAAAGAGATCGAGGAGTTTGCCGCTCAGGCTGAGGCCAAGGCAGCCAGGGAGGCGAAGCGCAACCGTCCGGTCCGTATCGCCAAGCTCGATGCTTGACCTGCCCGCGGTCGATCGCGTGCCGTGGTTCCTTTCTCCTCTCGGCGCTGCCTCCGACCCAATCAACGGGGGTGTGATGCCTTGCCTACTCCGACAGCCCGGCGGCTTCGAGGGCTTCCGAGCGGCTCCCATAGCCGCGTACTCGGACGGCCTTCCCCTGCCGGACGGTCCAGACGTTGTAGATCATCGCTTCCACGGGGGCTCCACTGCCGCGCCCCTCGGCGACGAAGCGCGTGGCGACCACGACGTGGTCGCCCTGATCCAGAAACTCCTGCGGCTCCCACGTGAAGTCGCCGAAGGCTTCGCGCAACGTCTGAAAGAAGCGGTGGACGCCGTCGTGCCCGTGGAACGTCCCGGCATCGAGCAGTTCCTCAATCGGAGTCAGATCGATCTCGGGGTGCAGGAACTCGAAGATCGCCTCTTCGCCGGAGTCTCGAAAGGCTTCGTGGCCGCGACGAACCAACTCGACGTTCTCCTGCGACATCGCCTACTCCGACAGCCCGGCGGCTTCGAGGGCTTCCTCCCTATTTCGGAAGGTCTGCTCTCGCACCACCAACCCGTTCTTGAAGGTCTGGATGAATGCGATCTGGTCATCCAGGGCGATCTGGCTGGCGGTCCCGGCTCCGCCAACTTGGACCACCGTGATCACCTTGTCTCCAGCGTCGATCAACTCCACGGGGGTGGCGGTGTAGCCAGACTGGTTCGCCTGATTCTCGTCATAGAGCGAGCGCATGGCCTCCTTGCCCTGGTGGGTGCCCAGGAGGAGCGTCTCGAACTCCACCTCTGGGTCATACAACTCCAGCCAGGTGTCAAGGTCGCCGCGGTTGTGCGCGGCGAATCCCGCCCTCACCTTCTCCACGTTCTCCTCCGACATCGCCCACGCAGTATCTCGCTGGCAGCGGTGGGGAGCTACCTCGCCGCTCACGCCAAACGCTCGGCCTCCTCTCCCGCCTCGCCACGCTTTTCGACAATCCAGAAGTCCGTGTACTGCTGGACCACGTCTTCATGGTCGTCGGCGATGTGTCCGGGCGCCACAGCGAAGCGGTTCGACTGCGAGCGGACCTCTTTCCATTCACCTCCGGACAATGGGATCCGAGCGCCGCAATCCAGCCGCCAGCACTCGCACCGAAAGCCGGCTGCTGCTTGGCCGTTTCTCATCCACTCGACCTTGCGCTTGTTGAGGTCTCGGCACCAGTCCTCGTTGCGGGCGATCCGTTCCTCCTGCGTCACCTTGTTCAGTATCTCAGCCGCGTAAGGTTTCAAACAGTCGGAGGGAGAGGGCACCGGAGAGGGACATGGCCAGGGAGGACATGGGGGACGGTCGGTAGGGGGAGGGTCGAAATGGCGATTCGCAACTGCAGAAAAGCGCTGATTGGGCAACCGCGCGCGCCTACAAACGATCAGATGAGGACCCAGAGAGATCCCGCAATAAAAAGGGCAGGGTCCGAGCTGGTCCGCCTGGACGAGCTGCGCCCCGCCGGCGGGCGCCTACGGAAAGCAGATCTGATGCTCGACCTACTCCGACAGCCCGGCGGGAGCGCTCCTCCCGAGGAAACAAACGAGCTATGCGCAAAGAAACTTCCGACGAAGTACCAGCGATGAGGCGTGATCTGACCGTCAAGGTGCGCCTGGCAGGCTCCAAGATGGTCCGCCTCGACGCGCCCCTGCCGGCGGCCACCTACAGAAAGCAGATCTGATGCTCGACCTACTCCGACAGCCCAGCGGCTTCGAGGGCTTCGTCCCTAGTCCAAAAAAGCGCACGCCTTGCGACCTTGCCGTCGTCCGCGTGCCAGGTGACCCCCCAGGTGTGGATCTCTGTCTCCACGCCGCTGGTGACGCCGCGTGCGGTGAGCCACGTCTCGCAGAAGACCCGGTCATCACCCACTTCGGTGATCTCTCCGATCTCGACATGGAATTCTTCCCACAGCTCCAAGAACGCTTCTTCGAGCCACTCGCGGACCCCATCTCGCCCGTGGTAGATCGGTCGAAGTCCCGGAAACGGATCGGTCGGTTCCTTCCACTCGACATCGGGGCGAGCAAGAGCTACGAAGGCGTCCGTGTCGCGTCGGTTCAGTGCATCCACCGCTTCCCGTACGACCTCCACGTTCTCCTCCGACATCGCCTACTCCCGCAGCCTAGGGTCGTCCCAGGCCTCTTCCAAGGTGTCGTACTGATGAACCCGCGCGATCTGACCCTCCCGCAACTCAAAAAGGGTGGTGAGTTCGATTTCGACACGGGCGCCGCTTCCGCCCCCGATACCCCACTGCCGACTCGGAACGAGGACGCAATCGCCAGCGTCGATGTAGTCCAGGTTCTCAACGTAGTACTCGCTGAAGGGTTCGAACCACTCCCGCAGGTACTGGACCACCCCGTCCGCGCCCCGGTAGAACTGACCGACGCCGCTGCCGAGACCCGACGCCAGAACTGTCAGCTCGACGTCCGGCGAGTAAGCGCTTCCGAGCATCTCGCGGAATGCTTCGACACCCCAGTCGATCGCGGCCACGTTGATGCCAGCCATCGGCTCCCACAGCGAACGGACGGTCTCGACGTTCTCCTCCGACATCGCCTACTCCCGCAGCCCGGCGGCTTCGAAAGCCGCATCTCGATCCTCGCCGAAGTACTTCAGCTCCACCGGCTTCCCATCTCGGAAGGTCCAGACGTTGGCGACATGCACATCCACCTCGACGCCGCTTGCCCTCCCCTCGGCTTGGAACCGAATGAGGGCAAGCACCTTGTCTCCCCCGTCGATCAGCTCCTCCGGCTCCCACCTCGGCAGCTCGCCCCATGTCTCACGCGCCTCCCGAAAAAAAGAGGCAAATGCGTCGGGGTCGACGCGGGCGACGAATGGGTCTATGAGCCGCCGCGAGAAATCGACCACGAAGTCAGGAGCGACCAGCTCCAACAGGCCATCGTCGCCGCGGGTCATCAACTCGTACAGGCGTCGCACCGTCTCCACGTTCTCCTCCGACATCGCCCGCGCAGTATCCCGCGGCGGGCCGGAGGAAAGGGGTCAGCGCAGGATGTCAGCGCTAGCGCGAGGACACGCGGGGTATCTCAGTACCACTTGCCCCGAGCGAAGCCTCCGAAGGCGATTAGGCCGATCAGGACGATGATCACCCCAACTATGACGCTCCAGAACAGCGCAACCACGATCCCGATGATGACGAGGATGCCTCCGAGGGAGATACCGGCAATCCCGCCGCGTCGTTCTGATTCTGGTGTGGCCATGCTTGCCTCCGTCCTAGGGAATGTGGGAACTTTATCCAGTCCCGCGCAGGGAGAGGGAGGGTGCGAGGCCAGAACTGCCCGCTCCGGAAACCGCCGACTGGCTCCGCGCGAAGAACACGCGCCCGCCTGAGCCTTCGTGACTGAGTGCCTGCACTGCGGAGTCGAGTTCCAGCCCCGCCGCCGCGGCCACGTCTTCTGCAGTTCCCCGTGCCGACACCGCGGCGCCCGCAAGCCCAAGGACCGTATCGCGGTCGATCACGAGCAGCTGGCGCGGTTGTTCGATGAGTCCCGCGACCCCAACGATCCGGTCCGTGACGATGATTGGCACCCGGTGCCCGACTCTCCGTGGTCGGAGCTGGACTGGTGCCAAACGGTGGGGCAGCGGCGCCGGTGGTACCTGGCCCTTCTTGAGGAGCCGGCACAGAGGGGCTAGCCGCCGTTGTGCGGTCAGCGTAAACAAGTGGTCTAGCATCAGCTGCGATGGAAAAAAGGGGATTGGGGAAAGGGCTGGTGACCCTTCTCTTGGCGGGGGGCTTGCTGATTGGTGCGGTTGCCCCGCAGGGCGCGGCGGCGGCAGCCACCCGGGCTGAGTACGCGCTCCAAGCGGAGCCGATCTGCAAGAGCTCAAACAAGGACGTCAACCGTCTGTACCGGCGCTTCCTCAGGGCAGCGAAGCAATGGCCGTTCAAGATCCAGGCAGCCGCGAACGCCCTCGAAGGCATCGGCAGGAGGTACTCGTCGTCGGTTAGCTCGCTTCGACTCATCGCCCCTCCTCCCGGCGACGAAGCCCGCATCTCTCAATGGCTCGACCTCCACGGCCGCGCCGCGGCCACTTGGCCGCTCGCCGCATCCGCATACAGGCTGGACGCGTTCAAACGGCTCAACCGCCTTCTCGAGCGCTCCGATCGGCTCCAAGAGAAGGCCAGCTCGTTGATGTCTGATTTCCCCTTCCGGCAGTGCTCCTAGGAAGAAGCTGGACAAGAAGGGCAAGGTAGGGCGGAGGAGGCCGAAACCGCATAGCCAAGCGGTTTAGGCGTACCCCATCCGCTCCAGGATGGGGATCTCGCGGATCTGCGGAGGCTGCAGGTGGTTCCAGAGGATGCCGCGCGGCCGGGCGTACTGGCGCTCGACCTCGATCACCGCCCGGGGCGTGGCGACCAGGTCAACCGGCAGGTCGTGGTCGGTCACCGGCAGGTGCTGCCGCAGAATCTGGATCGGGTGAACGGTGGTTGCGACCGTGGTGTGGTCGTCGATCTTGCCGGCCTCGATCAGCAGGCCGTACTCGAGGTCGCTGAAGCCGCCTCCCTTGCCGACCCGCGCGCCGCTGAGGTTGACCGCGACCGAGCCCGTGAGCACGAAGTCGATGTCGGGCAGCTCCTCCTCGGCGACGACCTTGCCGTGGCGCAGGGCGCCCTTGATCGTCGCCGCTTCCCGCTTCTGCTTTCCCGACAGCTTGCGGGGATCGAGCAGCCGAAAGGGGTGCATGTCGCGCAGCCGCGGCACCGCCATGATCAGCGTCTTTCCCTCCTCGAGCGCGGTTCGCCGGGCGTGGGTCTGGGGCGAGTCGGGGTTGACCTTGATCACCCGCGCGCGCTTCCACAGCCTGTGGGCGGCGAGCTTCTCGGCCGCCAACTTGGCGCCGGCGAAGTTGGGGATGCGCCCCTCGGCCCCGGGAAAGCGCGAGACGCCCTCGCGGTCCATCGCCTTCCAGACCTGGCGGCGCACCTGGTCCTTGGTCCGCATCAGCGTTGTCCGGAGCGCTTCATCGTCGGCGGATCTTAGGTGGCGATCAAGCCCGCCGAGCCCGTGGGTGCGCGGCGAAAGAAGTCATTCGCGACTGATCCGGGGGCGCCTCAGGCACGAACTCCCATGCGCAACGCCGCAAAGCGCGTTGCGGACGGCCCGCGCGCCAGGGTTCGCCGCGCCATGCTCGTAAAATCCACGAACGGGATCGGGAGCAGAAGCGTCCAAGAGAAGGCATGAGCACGAAGCTGAAGGCACATCAAAAGGCGTTGGTCGCAATCGTCGTCTGCGTCACGGCGGCGCTGCTGCTGGCCACCGGCGTGTGGGCATACGACAGCGCCCAGAAGGACCAGATCGCGCCGGGAGTCACGGTCGGCGGCGTGGACATCGGCGGCCGCAGCGTCGACGACGCGCGCGACGTGATCCAGGAGGAGGTCGTCGCCCCCCTGACCAAGCCCGTGATCGTCAGCTTCGGCGGCGAGCGCTACAGGCTCACGCCCAAGGAGCTGGAGACGAGCGCCGACGTGAACGGCATGCTCGACGAGGCGATCGAGGTCACCCGCGACGGGGGCCTGGTGGAGCGCGTGACCCGCTACGTGCAGGGCTCGGAGGTGGACGAGGACATCGAACCCCGCGTCGATTACTCCGAGGAGGCCGTGGACGACTTCGTCGCCGACTTGGCCGAGGACATCAACCGCGACGCCCAGGACGCGAGCATCACTCCCAGCACCGACCAGCTGATCCCGACCCCCGGCGAGAACGGCATCGCGCTGCGCGAGCGGCGGATGCACCGCATGATCACCGGGGAGGTCGAGCAGCCCGGCGCCGGCAAGCGCATCCAGGCAAAGGTCCGGGTGACCCGGCCCGAGATCACCACCAAGGAGCTGGCGGGCGAGTACCCGACCTACATCACCGTCAGCCAGAGCGAGTACAAGCTGCGCCTGTTCAGGAACCTGAAGCTGGTCAAGGAGTACCCCGTGGCGGTTGGGGGAGGCGGCTACTACACGCCGACCGGCCTGCATTCGATCCAGGACAAGCAGGTCGATCCGACGTGGAACGTCCCGACCTCGAGCTGGGCTGGCGATCTGGCCGGCCAGTCGATCCCGCCGGGCCCCTCGAACCCGCTGAAGTCGCGCTGGATGGGCGTCTACAACGGCGCCGGCATCCACGGCACCGACGACACGGGCTCGATCGGCAGCGCCGCCTCCCACGGCTGCATCCGCATGCTGATCCCGGACGTCGAGGATCTCTTCGACCGCGTCGAGGTCGGCGACCCGATCTACATCGAGTAGCCGCCGCCCGTCTCCCGCCCGGCGGAAGGGAGCGCGCCTTCCCCGGCGAACCTCTCAGGCATGGCCGAGCCGGCGCCAGAACCCACTCTGCCCGCCTCCAGCCTGGGCGAGCCATGGCGTGAGGCGCTGGGCGTCTTCGAGCGCGAGCTGACGGCGACGGGCGCGGCCGCCTCCACCCGGCGCGCGTACGCGACCGACCTCGACCAGCTCGCCCGCTGGGCCGAGGCACGCGGGCTGGACCCCACCGGCGTCGGCCATCGCGACCTGCGCCGTTTCGCGGCCGAGCTTTCCGAGGGGGGCGCTTCGCCGGCAACCGTGGCCCGCAAGCAGGCGGCGACCCGGAGCTTCTTCGGCTCGCTGCTGCGGGCCGGCCGCATCCAGGCCAACCCGGCCGACCTCGTCGCCTCACCGAAGCGCGGCTCGAAGCTTCCGCGGGTGCTGACCCGCGACGAGATGACCTCGCTGCTGGACCGGATCCCCGCCCGGACGCCGCTGGAGCTGCGAGACCGCGCGATGCTGGAGCTCGCGTATTCGTGCGGGCTGCGCGCCCAGGAAGTGGTGGGCCTGGACCTCGATTCCCCGGACTTCGAGGGCGAGCGGCTGCGGGTCGAGGGCAAGGGCGGCAAGACCCGGTTCGTCCCGATCGGCGAGCCGGCCCAGCGCGCGCTGCGCACCTATCTCGATCGCGGCCGCCCGCGGCTCACCGCAGGTGCCGACGATGGGAAGGCGCTGCTCGTGTCCAAGAGCGGCCGCCGCCTTCATCCCTCCGACCTGCGGCGGCGGCTGGAGCTGTGGGTCCGCCACGCGGCGATCGCCGGCGGCATCTCGCCTCACGCTCTGCGCCACTCCTTCGCCACGCATCTGCTGCAGGGCGGAGCCGATCTGAGGGCGATCCAGGAGCTGCTTGGGCACGCCAGCGTCTCGACCACGCAGATCTACACCCAAGTGGAGCCCTCCTGGATGCGAAGCCAGTACGCTCGGAGTCATCCGCGAGCGTGATTTGCAGGTATTTGCAGCTAGAAGGGGGACACCGATGCGGAAACAGCTCGGGGTAGGAGAGGAGGACGGGTGGAGGCTGACGTAAAGGCTTACGAGCTCCGCGAGCTTTGGCGCCGCTACAAGGACGACGGCGATGACAGCGCGCGCGAGCGCCTGGTCGTTGCCTATTCGCCCCTGGTCAAGTTCGTCGCGGGGCGGACGGGCGCGCGCCTGCCCTCCCACGTCGAGCAGTCGGACCTGATCTCCTACGGAATGCTCGGCCTGATCGAGGCCATGGACCGCTTCGAGCCCGAGCGCCGCATCCGCTTCGAGACCTTCGCCATGCAGCGCATCCGGGGCGCGATCATCGACGAGCTGCGCTCGCTGGACTGGGTGCCGCGCTCGGTCCGCTCCCGCGCCCGCGACATCGAGGAGGCCAACTCCAGGCTCGAACACGAGCTGGGCCGCGCGCCCACCGACCCCGAGCTGGCGGAGCGGCTGGGGATGGACGAGGACGAGCTCCAGGAGTCGCTGCTGCAGATCTCGAACTCCTCGATCCTGGCCCTGGAGGAGCTGTGGATGACGCCCGACGCCTCGGGCGACCGAGTCAGCCTGTTGGACACCATCGAGGACGAGAGCGCGCCCGACCCTCAGGCGGCGCTCGACTCGAGCGAGGTCAAGGACCGCCTCCAGGACGCGATCCAGGACCTGCCCGAGCGCGAGACGCTGGTGATCGCCCTCTACTACTTCGAGAACCTGACCCTGCGCGAGATCGGGGAGGTGCTCGGCGTCACCGAGTCCCGGATCTCGCAGCTGCACTCGAAGGCAGTGCTGCGCCTTAGGTCTCGGCTCAAGACCGCCAGCTAGGCGGCTTCGCCATCAGCCCGCATCTCCTCGGGTTTCGCCCTGCGGGGATACGGGGTTGAGGCGCGTTTGCCCTGGCAACCCTTGTCCGTTATAGGGTGCCTCGTCGATGGCTCACAAGGCCGCCGACCGGATTCGCAACGTCGCCCTGATCGGCCACCGCGGCAGCGGCAAGACCTCGCTGCACGAGGCGCTGCTGTTCGAGGCGGGCGTCGTCAACAGGCTGGGGAAGGTCGATGACGGCTCGACGGTGAGCGACTTCGAGCCCGACGAGCACGCCCGGGAGATGTCGATCGGCGCCTCGGTCGCCTCCTTCGAGCACGACGGGCGCAAGATCAACCTGATCGACACCCCCGGCGAGCCCAGCTTCGTCGCGGACACGATCGCCTCGTTGCGCGTCGCCGACGCCGCCGTCGTGGTCGTGAACGCGGTCATGGGCGTTGAGGTCCACACCGACCGCCTCTGGCAGCGCGCCGACAAGGAGGGGCTCGCGCGCCTGGTCTACGTGAACATGCTCGACCGCGAACGCGCCGACTTCTTCCGGGCGCTCGAATCGCTGCAGGAGGCGTTCGGCAACCACGTGGTCGCCACCGAGATCCCGATCGGACGCGAGCACGAGGTCAGCGGCGTCATCGACCTGATCGACATGAAGGCCTTCGTCGCGTCCGGTGAGGAGAGGGGCGCCCCCGAGCCCCAGGAGATCCCCACCGAGCTCCAGGAGCAGGCCCAGGAGTACCGCGAGAAGCTGATGGACGAGGTGGCCGAGAACTCGGACGAGCTGATGGAGCGCTACCTCGCCGACGAGGAGATCGGCCACGACGAGATCGTGACCGTGCTCAAGCGCGGCGTCACCGAGGGCGGGATCTTCCCCGTCACCTGCGGCGTCGCCACCAAGAACCTCGGCACCACGCGCCTGCTCGCGGCGCTCGTGGAGGACCTGCCCTCGCCGGCGATGCGCGGCCCGATCAAGGCGCTCGACGCCGAGGGCGAGGAGATCGAGATCCCCCCCGACGAGGACGGCGAGCTGGTCGCCTACGTGTTCAAGACGCTCGCGGACCCCTACGCGGGTCGCCTCAACCTGTTCCGGGTCTACTCGGGGGTGCTGAAGGGCGACTCCCAGGTCACCAACGTCACCCGGCGCGCCAAGGAGCGGCTCGGGCCGCTGCTGGTCCCGCAGGGCAAGGAGCACCAGAGCGTCGACGAGATGGGCGCCGGCGACATCGGCGCGGTCGCCAAGCTCAAGGAGACCCGCGCCGGCGACGTGCTCGCGGCCAAGGACTCCAAGCTCTCCTTCCGGCCGCTTGACCTGCCGGCGCCGGTGATGGCGTTCGCCTTCGAGCCGAAGACGAAGGGCGACGAGGAGAAGGCGGTGAGCGCGATCCGCCGGCTGGAGGAGGAGGACCCGACGCTGGACGTGCACCGAGACCAGCAGACCGGCGAGGAGATCATCGCCGGCATCACCCAGGTCCACGTCGAGGTGATCGTCGACCGGATGAAGAGCCGCTTCGGCGCCGAGATCGAGCTGCACCCGCCGCGCGTGCCCTACCTCGAGGCGATCCGCAAGTCCGCCAAGGCCCACGGCCGCTACAAGAAGCAGACCGGCGGCCGCGGCCAGTTCGGCGACTGCCACATCGAGATCTCGCCGGCCGAGGCGGGGACGGGCTTTGAGTTCATGGACGAGATCAAGGGGGGCGTGATCCCGAAGGGGTTCATCCCCGCGGTCGAGAAGGGAATCGCCGAGGCGATGCAGCATGGGATCGTCGCGGGCTACCCCGTCAAGGACCTGCAGGTGCGCCTGTTCGACGGCCAGTACCACCGGGTGGACTCCTCGGAGAACGCCTTCAAGGTGGCCGGCTCGAAGGCGTTCAAGCAGGCGATGGAGAACGCCGACCCGGTGCTGCTGGAGCCGATCATGCTGCTGACCGTGAGCGTCCCCGAGGATGTGGTGGGGGACGTGATCGGAGACCTCAACTCGCGCCGCGGCAAGCCGCTGGGGATGGAGCCGAAGGGGTCGGCCACCGAGGTGAAGGCCGAGGTGCCGATGGCCGAGGTGCTCGACTACGCGCCCGACCTGCGCGCGATCACCGGTGGCCGCGGCGACTTCACGATGGAGTTCGCGCGCCACGAGGAGATCCCCTCGCACCTGGCCCA
This sequence comes from uncultured Solirubrobacterales bacterium, assembly GCA_963813725.1. Classification (GTDB taxonomy): domain Bacteria; phylum Actinomycetota; class Thermoleophilia; order Solirubrobacterales; family 70-9; genus VGBV01. The sequence continues at coordinate 3,619 of CAWFAI010000015.1, read as the reverse complement.
GAAGGTGATCGCGGAGGCGCGCTCGGAAGAGGAAGTCAAGGCCTGAAGGTCCGCGTCAACGTGGACGGCGGGTCGCGGGGTAACCCCGGCCCGGCAGCGATAGCGGCGGTCGCCAGCGACGCGGACGGCGCAGTGCTGGCCGAGCGCGCCGAGACGATCGGCGACGCCACCAACAACGTCGCCGAGTACCGCGCGATGCTGCTCGGCATCGCGCTCGCCGCGGAGCTCGGCGCCGACGAAGTGGACCTGGTCGGCGATTCCGAGCTGATCGTCCAGCAGGTCCGCGGCCGCTACAGGGTCAAGCAGGACCACCTGCGGCCCCTGCACACGATGGTGCTTGACGCGCTCCGTGGACTCGAGAAATGGTCGATCCGGAGCGTCAAGCGCGAGCAGAACGTGCGCGCCGACGAGCTGGTCAACGAGGCGCTCGACTCGCTCTAGGACCTACCTATACTTGCCCGCTGCGCGGCTGTAGCTCAGTTGGCTAGAGCGTCTGCTTGCCATGCAGAAGGTCGTGGGTTCGAATCCCATCAGCCGCTTTCCCTTGGCGTCTCGCGCTTGGTCGTCAGCACCGGCTTCGGGCCGGTCGGGCGGAGCGCGCCGACCAACCGGGAGCGAAGCGGGTTGCGGGTTTTGCGGTGCGCGGCAGCGGCTGCGGCCTTCTCTCGTCACGCAGGGCGTCGGCGAGGGCAAGGCGCGCGCTTGGGTTGATCATGGCTTCACCTTTCGGGTTTGCGGTTGGCGAGAGCCAGTCTGCGCGCGGGCGGGAGCGCTCGCGCGAGGCAGATCCCTAGACCGCACGCCCCCGGATCGCGACCGCGTAGGGGAACTCCCTAGCGGTGGGCGGAGCCCCGCTAGTCCGGCATCAGCCGCGCGAGCTCGGTCCGCGAGCGGATCCCGAGCTTGCGGTAGACCCGACCGAGGTGGAGCTCGACCGTCTTCGGGCTCAGGAAGAGGCGCGCGGCGACCTCCTTGTTGGTGCCGCCGTCGGCGACCTGGAGCGCGATCTCGAGCTCCCGCGGGGTGAGCTCGTCGACCAGCGCGGGGTCGCGCTTGCGCGCCGTCTCGCCGCTGGCGCGCAGCTCCTCTCGCGCCCGCTCGGCCCACCCGGAGGCGCCGAGGCGCTCGAACTCGTCGAGCGCGGCGCGCAGCTGGTCGCGGGAGTCGAGTCGCCGTCCCGCGCGGCGCAGGCGCTCGCCGTAGACGAGCTCGGTGCGAGCGCGCTCGAACGGCGAGACCGCCTCGGTGCAAGGCTCGAGCGCCTCGGCGAAGGCTTCCTCGAGGTCTCCTCGTCGGCGAGCAGCGCTCGGCAGCGCGCGATCGCGGCCGTTGCCCAGGGGCCGAGGCCGGTCTCCTCGAGGCTCTCGAATGTTACCAGCTCGGCAGCGCCTCGGCGCGGCGGTTGATGCGCATGTATGCCTCGATCAGATCCGGGCGCCACTGGAGGTACGTGGTCCCGCCTCCGGCGCTTCCGGCCAGGTCCGCGGACCTTTCGAGTGGGCGATCGATTCTGGCGCGCCCCGTCCGAGCTCGAGCCGGCCGAGAGCCTCGAGCGCATGAGCCTCGACCTCGGTGTCGGCGGGCCCCGCGCCTCGCTCGATCGCCTCCTCCGCATGCGCCCGGCATTCTGTCGTCGCGCCCGAGCACGCCTCGGCCGAGCCAGCTCGAGCAAGTGCCCAGGAGCCGCGAGGGTCAGATCGAGCTCCTTGGCCGCAGAACGGCCTCGGTCCCGGCCGCGCTTGCGCGTGTCGAGCCGACCCCGTCGGAGCTCGAGGCCCGAACAACACGGTCAGCGCCGGAATCAGGGCCACCAACCCCGCGCGTCCCGGTAGTCGGCGATGCCTCGCTCGACCAGCCGCGCCGCCAGGCTGGTACTCCTCGAGACAGCGAGGCAGTCGGCGAAGTCGAGCAGCGGCCCCGCGCCGGCCAGTGATCGTGTCCGTCGCTCGATTTCGGCACCTCGCCGGGCGACGTCGATCCCCTCGGCGATCGGCCGTCAAAAGCGGCCGCCCAGGCACGGCACGCTCAGGCGTGGGTCGATCTGCTCCCGATCGCCCCACCGCGAGCGACCAGGCCCGCTCGGCGAGCTCGCGCGGACGATCGAGCTCGAACCGGATGCTGAACTCGTCGGTGCGTGCCAGAGGAGCTTCGCGGCCCGGGCGGGTCCACCGCCTGCGACGCGCTCCGCCTCGGCGATGTAGGTCTCGAGTGCCCAGGCAGGACCCCCGCGCCCAGACGACATACGCAAGTGAGTCGTGTAGATCCGCCCTGGCGACGGGATCCACGACGAGCTCGAGTCCCTGCCCGAGCAGCGCCAGCGCTTCCTCACCCCAGCCCGCGAGGAAGGCCGCCGTTCCCGCCCGGCCGGAGACGGGACGCGCGCAACTCGGGATCGGAGGTGAGACGCGGCCGACGCTCGAGCAGCCGTGCTTCCGCGCCCACGCCCCCGCGTCCGGCGCGCCCGCTCGGCCGCCTCTTCGAGCGCGGCCGCGATCGCCTCGTCCGGACCGATCGCGGCCGCGCCCAGATGCCAGGCGCGACGGTCGGCGTCCCCCGACCCGAACGCCTCGGCGAGCGCCGAGTGCGCCTCGCGCCGGGCGCCCGCGGTGGCCGCCGAGTAGACCGCCGAGCGAACCAGCGGGTGGCGGAAGTTGAGCTCTTCGCCGCGGATTCGACGAGGCCTACCTCCTCGGCCTCGTCGAGCGCCGCCGCGCTCCCGCCGCAGGCCCGCGCGATCGCCACAAGGTCACCGCTGTCGCTTGCCGCGGCGATCAGCAGCGCCTCCCGGGCTGGCGGCGACAGCGATCGCGCGCGCGAGAGAAGGCCCGCTCGACGCTCTCCCCCACCGCGAGCGGGTCGTCGAGCGGGTCGGTGCCAGCGCGCTGAGCCTCGCTGAGCGTGCGGGGGATCTCGACCAGGGCGAGCGGGTTGCCCTCCGTGGCGGCGATCAACCGCCCCGCGACGGCGGCCGCGATCGAGCCGTCGTCGGCGCCGGTGAGCACTTCTCGCGCCGAGTCCGTGCTCAGCCCCTCGACCCGCAGTTCGGCGATGCCGCGCGTGTCGAGGCGCGTCGCCTCTCCCTCGCGCACGCGAACAGCATCGCCACCGTCTCGGCTTCGAGCCGGCGCGCCGCGAACGTGATCGCCTCCGCCGAGGCGGGGTCGAGCCAATGCGCGTCGTCGAGCACGACGAGGAGCGGCTCGCGCTCGGCGGCCGCCGCGAGCAGCTGCAATGCGCCGGTGTAGGCGAGGAAGGGATTCACTTCTCCGGGCTCGGCCAGCGCCAGCGACCTGCTCAGCGCCTCGGCCGCTGCCTCTGGCACCTGCTCGAGCCCGTCGAGTACCGGACGCAGGAGCTGGTGCAGGCCCGAGAAGGCGAGCTGGGACTCTGACTCGATCCCGACCGCGCGCAGGACCCGGAAGCCATCAGCGCCGTCGATCGCGTACTCGAGCAGCGCCGTCTTGCCGATCCCCGGGTCACCCCGCAGGACCAGCGCCCGGCTGTGGCCGTTCCGCGCTTCCTGGAGCAATCATCCAGCCGGGCACACTCGCGCTCCCGGCCAATCAACACGGTTCCCGAGTCTATGCGTGTCGGCCTCAGCAAGCCATCCCTAGACTGC
>CAWFAI010000014.1:0-95809 GCA_963813725.1 uncultured Solirubrobacterales bacterium | reverse complement strand
GGCTGACCGCGTGGCCGAGACCGCCCTGATCACCGGCGCCTCATCGGGCATCGGCGAGGAGTTCGCGAAGCAGCTCGCGGCGCGCGGCTACGAGCTGGTGCTGGTCGCCCGGCGCGAGGCGGCTGCAGGCGCTGGCCGAATCGCTGCCGGTAACGGCGCACGTGGTCGCCTGCGACCTCGCCACCGAGGCCCCGGAGCTGCACGGAAGGGTCGAGGAGCTCGGCGTCCGCGTGGACCTGCTGATCAACAACGCCGGCTTCGGGCTGCGGGGCCGCTTTCGGGAGCTGCCGGTGGAGCGGCAGGCCGAGATCGTCAGGGTCAACTGCGAGGCGGTGGTGACGCTCACCGGCGCGTTCCTGCCAGAGCTCCTGGACCGCAACCGCGGCGGGATCATCACGATCGCCTCCACCGCAGGGATGCAGCCGCTGCCCTACGAGGCCGTCTACGGAGCGTCGAAGGCGTTCGCGCTCAACTTCACCGAGGCGCTCCACGCCGAGCTCAAGAGCACCGGCGTCAAGGTCCTGGCGGTGAACCCTGGCCCCGTTCACACCGAGTGGCAGCAGGTCGCCGGCTACGAGCAGGCCGGCGGCGAGATGATGCCCGGCGCGATCGAGGCAGACCAGGTCGTCCGCGAGGCGCTGGAGGCCTACGACAGCGGCAAGCGCTCGATGGTCCCGGGACGCTTCTTCCGCAACTTCATGCGCCTCAACGCCCCGGCCCCGCGCTCGCTGAAGCTCGCCGTCTCCGAGCGCATGTACCGGCCGAGGAAGTGAGCGAGCCGGTCTCGATCGAGCGCTTCGAATCGCCCGGCGAGACGCGCGAGTTCGAGAAGGGCCGCTTCGAACTGGTCCGGATCGGCGGCGTCACCGTCGGCCGCGCCACCTACGAGCCCGGCTGGAAGTGGTCCGAACACGTCGGTCCCAGCGCCGGCACCGAGTCCTGCGAGGTCGAGCACGTCGGCCTGGTGATCAGCGGCCAGGCGATGGTGAAGATGGACGACGGCACCGAGCTGGTGATGGGACCCGGCGACCTCTTCCACGTCCCGCCCGGCCACGACTCCTGGGTCGTCGGCGACGAGCCCTACGTCTCACTCCACTTCCTCGGTGCGGATGACTACGCGGCCGGTTAGGCCGACCACAAATGCGCTGAACCCAGACAGGAGGAGAAATGCTGAGTGACCATCCAGTCGACGTGATCCTGCTGGCGAAAGACCTGCCCGAGGCCAAGGCCTTCTACGCGGACAGGATCGGCCTCGAGATCCTCAACGAGGTCGAGGAGGACGGCGGCGGTGGTGTCGAGTTCAAATGCGGGGGCGACAGCCAGCTGGCTGTGACCGCCAGCACGACGGGCACGCGCGACGATCAGACCCAGGCGCAGTTCCGAGTGCCCGACATCGCCGCGGAGGTCGCCGAGCTCCGCGCGCGCGGAGTGAAGATCGAGGATTACGACACACCCGAGCTTAAGACCGAGGACGGAATCGCCGACCTCGGATTCGCGCTTGCCGCCTGGTTCATCGACCCCGCCGGCAACGCGATCTCGATCACGCAGTACAAGACATAGGCCCTACGCCGCCGCCCGGAGCTGGACGTGCGCGTGGTGCTCGAGCGTCTCGGTCACCGCGCGGTCCGTCAGGACCGCGACCTGGCGCTCGGCCGGCGGGGCCTCGGAGAGCGGCCGCGCCAGCGCCTCGACCATGAAGCGGTGAGCCTGCTCGGTGAAGGGAAAGCCGTCGCCCTCGCAGCTCGAGCAGACGACGCCGCCCGCCGCGCCCGAGAACGCGCTCAGGTGCTCGGCCTCGCCGCAGCGCGCGCAGCTCGCCAGCTCGGGGGTGAACCCCGCAGCCAGCGCCAGCTTCAGGCGGAAGGCGAGCGCGGGCCCGGGCTCGCTCGTGATGGCGGGGTCGGCGTCCAGCAGCGACAGGTAGCTGCAGAGCAGGTTGTAGGCGGGCTCATTGGGCTCGCCGTCGCCGAACAGGCGCAGGACCGCGTCGCACCCGCGCCCGGCGGCCATCAGCGCACCGCCGTCCGAGCGCAGCCGCCCGTACCCGTCCACCGTGGAGGCGCCGGTCACGGTCGCGAGCTCGCCCCTACCCTCGTACAGGACCAGGTCGAGCCGGAAGAACGGCTCCAGCCTGCCGCCGAAGCGCGACTTCGGCCGCCGCGACCCCTTCGCGATCGCGCCGATCTTCCCCCGCGTCGCGGAGTAGAGGTGGAGGATGCGGTCGGCCTCGCCGTAGCGGATGCTGCGCAGCACGACCGCCTGGGTCTTGAACGATCCGGGCACCCCCCTCAAGTTGCCGGATCGCCCGGACGCGACTATGCCGCGCCGGCCCGGCTGACGGCGTCGCGAATGGCGGCGGCGGCCACGGTCGCCGCGGCGGCCCCCGCTTGCATCGCGGCGAAGGGACGCTGCTCGCCCGGTCCGGCGGCGAGGCCCGAGGCGAGGCAGAAAGCGACGTCGCCGTCCACCGGCGTGAAGGTCGGATCGACGGCGCGGGCGATGCCGGCGGTGGCGGCGCGGGCGACCATGCCGCACTCGCGCTTGTCCAGGGAGGCGTCGGTGCAGATGCAGATCAGGGTCGTGGCGCCCTCGGGCGCGCGCAGGTCGGGCGGCTCGGTCATCGCCGCCATCGCCTCGGCGCCGCTGATCACGTTTCCCTCCGCATCGCGTGGGCCGACCAGGATCGAACCGTCCTCCGCGATGACGTCGCCGGCCGCGTTGACCGCGGCGAGTGCGGACACGGTCTGACCCGTGCCGGTCCGCATCGCGGCGTAGCCGAAGCCGCCGGGTGAGCTGCCCTCGCGTCCGAGCGCCTTGGCGACCGTAGCGCCGGTGCCGACGCCCACCGCGCCGCGTTCGGGGACGCCGGGGGCGGCCGACTCGCACGCCGCGTAGCCGTCGTCTGGGCCGGGTCGCGCCTTCGGGTCGCCGCCCGCGATGTCGTAGACGACGGCGGTGGGCACGAGCGGCACGGGGCCGGCCGGCGTCCAGGCGCCGCGCTCGCGCTCCTCCAGCCAGCGCGCCACGCCGTCGGCGGCGGCGAGGCCGAAGGCGCTGCCGCCGGTGAGCAGCACGGCGGTCGGACCCTCAGAGCGGCTGAGCGGGCTCATGCCGTCGGTTTCCCGGGTACCGGGGCCGCCGCCCATCACCCAGGCCCCGCCACGCGAGCCCTCGGGCGGCAGCACGACCGTGCACCCGGTCAGCCCCACGGGGTCTGACCAGTGGCCCACCTCGAAGCCACCGGGAAGGGGGATCGGCTCGCTCACGCAGCGGTCCTTTTGCTGCTGCGGCGGCGGGGCCGCTTGCGCAGCTTCACCTGGCAGCGGGGACAGAAGTAGGTCGAGCGGCCGCCGACCACGATCCGCTCGATCCTCGGCACATCCTCCTCGCGCTCATATCGAGCGCTCGCGGCGCACCGCGGGCATGGCTGCCCCTCGCGGGTGTGCACCAGGAACTCGTCCTGCATCGAGCCCCGCTCGCCGCGGGCGTCGCGATAGTCATCTATCGAGGCGCCGCCTTCGGCGAGCCCGGTCTCGAGCGCATCGACGATCCCATCCACCAGGGCCTCGCAGTGCTCCGGCTTCATCGACCCCGCCGGCGAGAGCGGGTGCAGCTCGGCGCGGTGCAGGGCCTCGTCGGCATAGATGTTGCCGATTCCCGCGACGCCGGTCTGGGTGAGGAGGAAGGACTTGAGCGGGGCGGTGCGCCCCGCCGCCATCCGACAGAGCGCCTCGGGGGTGAGCTCATCCGAGAGCGGCTCGACGCCGACGCGCGGGGCGAGGTACTCCTCCAGCGCCTCGGCTCCCTCGAGCAGCACCGCCGTCCCGAAGCGGCGCACGTCCGTGAACAGCAGCTCAGAGCCGTCGTCGAGGTCGGCGCGGAAGCGCAGGTGGCGCAGGGCGGTCGAGGACTCGTACAGCCGCGGCCCGCCCAGACGCGGGTCGGTCTCCATCAGGTCCGCGACCTGGTCTGAGCCGTCGGCGTCGCGCCCCTCCGGGCGGCGCAAGAGCACGTTTCCGGTCATCCGCAGGTGCAGGGCCATCGTGCCCTCGCCCTGCAGGCGCAGCAGCAGGTACTTGCCGCGGCGGTCCACCCGCTCGATCCGGCGTCCCTCCAGGCCCCGCGCCAGCAGCCCCGGCGGCTCGGGGCGGGTGAGGCGCTCGTCGAGCACCTCGGCGCCGACGATCGTGCGGCCGGTCACCTCGGGCGCGAGCTGGCGCCGGATCGTCTCGACCTCGGGCAGCTCGGGCATGACCCAAGGCTAGCCGCGCGTCGGCGTCCGCCACCACGCCGACGCGGCTGCCCGCCTATCTGGCGCGGGGGTGCGCCGAGAAGTAGACCTCCTTCAGCTCCTCGCCCGAGAGGTGGGTGTAGAGCTGGGTGGTCGAGAGGTCGGCGTGGCCGAGCATTTCCTGGACCGAGCGCAGGTCGCAGCCGCCGGTCAGCAGGTGGGTGGCGAAGGAGTGGCGCAGCGTGTGGGGGCTCATGCGCCCCGCGAGGCCCGCCTTCTCGGCGTAGCCGAGCACGATCTTGTAGAGGCCCTGCCTGGTCAGGGGCCCGCCGCGGAAGTTGAGGAAGAGCTTGCGCTCGTCGCGCTCGCCGACCAGCTTCGGCCGCCCGGAGCGCACGTACACGCGCACCGCCGCAACCGCCTTTCCTCCGACCGGGACGAGGCGCTCCTTGTCGCCTTTGCCGCGCGCCCGCAGCACGCCGGCCTCGAGGTCGAGGTCGCCGAGCTCGAGCCCGATCGTCTCCGAGGCGCGCAGCCCCGACGCGTACATCAGCTCCAGGAGCGCTCGGTCGCGAAGATCGGTGGGCTCGCCGCCGTGTGGCTGGGCCAGCAGCTTCTGGACTTCGGCGTAGCTCAGGACCTCGGGCAGCTTGCGGCCGCGCCTGGGAGTGGCGAGCTCGGCCGCCGGGTCATCGGAGACCAGCCCCTCGCGGCGCAGGTGCCGGTAGAACGAGCGCAGGCAGGCGGCCTTGCGGTTGACCGTCGCGCTCGAGCATGGACGGCGGCCGTTCTCGTCGCCGTCGCCATTCGCCTCGCCGGTCGCCAGGGCTGCGAGGAACTCCGAGAGGTCCTCGGCGCGGGCGGTGGTCGCCTCCCGCCCGCGGCCGGCCAGGAACCCTCCGAACTGCAGCAGGTCGGTCCGGTAGGCCGAGAGGGTGTTGCGCGAGAGGCCTCGCTCAAACTCCAGGTGCGCGAGGAAGTCGAGCACGAGCGCCTCGAAGCGGGGCGAGAGCGCGGGCGCGCTCCCGTCGGGCTTGAGGGTGGCGGTCGCCATCCTCCTTGCTTCGACGAGGGGAAAGCCGCTCCTACTAGAGCAACCGGCGCAACATCAGCATGCCCACCAGCGAGGCGGAGTCTTGGCAGCGCTCGATTGCCGAGTCGAGGTCTTCCAGGGGCATGCGCACCACCTCGATCCGCTCCCCCTCCTCGGGCTCGCCGGGGACCTCGTAGAGCTCGGTCGCGAGGAACAGATGGCAGCGCTCGGTGGCGAAGCCGGGGCTGGTGTAGAAGGAGTGCAGCTCGCGCCAGTCGCCCGCGGCCTTCCCTATCTCCTCGGTCAGCTCGCGCTGGGCGCACTCGAGCGGGGTCTCGCCCTCCTTGTCGAGCTTCCCCGCGGGCAGCTCCAGCAGCGACGCCTCGCCGACTGGCTCGCGGGGCTGGCGGACCATGTACAGGACCCTGCCGTCGTGGGCGACGATCGCGACCGACCCCGGGTGCACGACGACCTCCCTGGTGCTGGTGTCGCCATCGGGATACTCGAAGGTGTCCTCGCGGACCGAGATCAGCTTGCCCTTGTGAACGAGCTTGCCGCCCACGCGCTCGAGCCGCCCGTCGCCGGCCTCCTGTTCGCTGCCCTCAGCCATCCGCCCCATCTTGCCTGGCGAGGGCGGCCAGCGCGTCGCCGGCCGCGAGCGCTGCGGCGAAGAAGAGGCGGTCCTGGGCCAGGGGACGCCCCATCGTGGAGGTGGGAAGCCCGCTTCCGGCGTACTCCTCCAGCGCGACCTCGCGGACCCAGAGGTCGTGCCGGTCCCCGCACGCCTCGCGCAGACGGTCGAGCACCGTCGGCCCTTCCGGGCCAGCGTCACCGTCCGGCTCGCCGGTCGGCCAATCCTCCTCGTCGACCTCGGGGACCGGCACCCGCACGGGGCCGAGCAGCATCCGCAGCACGGACTCGGAATGGTGGCTGAGCCCGCGGTGGCGCGGGCGGGGGTCGCCGGCCGAGAGCCGCGGCGCGACCAGCGCCGGCAGCCCCAGCGATAGCGCCGCGTGGGCGTTGTCGAGCGCGGCCATGCCGCCGTGGCCCAGGGCGCTCGCCGAGCCCAGGATCCCCGGGCCGGGGCCCGCGATGGCGGCGTCCCAGCCCAACGAGGCCACCGCCGCGTGCAGGGCGCCCGCGACGCTGATCGCCTCGACCTCACCGCCGTGCGCGGGGCCCGCGGTTACATGACCCACGAGCAGCCCGCGCTCCCGCAGGTCGGCGACGTCCCGCGAGAGGCGGCCGGGCAGCGCGCCGCCAGGCGTCTGGACGTAGCCCACGCGCAGCCCGGGAGCGGCGCGACCGGCCGCCCAAGCGGCCGGTGCGAGCTGTCCGTGCAGCGAGATGACCAGGACCGGCATCCGCTTGCCGCCCGTTCGTTCCCGGCCCCGCTCCCACGGGGCAGGCGCGTCCTCGTGCGGCACCTCGACCGGCTGGACTGGGTGCTGCAGCGAGGTGTAGTTGAGCTTCATCACGTGGCGCTGGTCGGCGTGCGCCGGAGCGTCCAGCCCCCGGGTCAGGTTGACGTGAACCACGTCGAAGCCGCCGGAGCCCAATCCCAGGTCGAGCGCCTCGACGTTGACGACGACCTCATCCCCTTCGCGAACCTCCCCCACGATCCCCTCGTCGGCCCACGCCGGGCGCTGCTCGTCACCCACGCGCACGGTCAACGGGTCGGTCGAGGCGACGACCCCGCGGCGGAGCCTCAGCATCGCCGCGACTCCCTCACTCCGGGTGGCCCTCGGCGGCAAGGTCCACCGCGGCTTCGCAGACGGCGAGCATCTGCACCATCGCCTCCGCGGTCACCGACTCATCGGACGTGTGGTTGGCCTCGGTGCCGTTGGCCAGCAGCAGCGCCTCGTAGCCGCGGGCGAGCAGCGCGTTCGCGTCGCTGCCCCCGCCGCTCTTCACCTCCACGGGCTCGCACCCGCAGCGGCGCAACGCCTCGGCGCCCACCCGCAGGGCGGCCGAACCGGAATCGATGCGGTACCCCCGGAACTTCTCGGTCACCTCGAAGTCGAGGTCGCAGTTGCCCTCGCCCGCCGCCCAGGTGCAGGCGTCCACCATCGCCCCGATCACGGCGGCGGCGCGCTCGCCGTCGATGCTGCGAGCCTCACCCTCGAGGCTGCAGGCGCCGGCGACGACGTTAGACGCGGTGCCGCCCTCGATCACTCCGAGGTTCGCGGTCGTCTCGTCGTCCAGCCGACCCAGCTCCATCGCGGCGACAGCGGCAGCGCCGGCCTCGATGGCGCTGCTGCCGTCCTCGGGCCTGATCCCCGCGTGCGCCTCGGTGCCAGTGAAAGTCGCGGACACGTGCTTGTGGGTGGGCGCGGCGACGATCACCTCGCCGATCGGGCTGGCGTGGTCGAGCACGAAGCCGAAGGGGGCACGCAGCTGGGAGACCTCGAGCTCCTTGGCGCCCCGCAGTCCGTCCTCCTCGGCGGGGGTGAAGACCAGCTCCAGGCCCGTGGCCGGGGGGTTCGACGTGTGGCGGGCAGCGAGCTCCATCAACACCGTCACCGCCGCCTTGTTGTCGGCGCCCAGGATCGTCGCGCCGCGGCTTCTGTAGGTCCCCCCCTCCTCCACGACCTCGACCGAGCCATCGTGGGGGACCGTGTCCATGTGCGCGAAGAACGAGACCCAGCCCTCGCCCCGGCCCGGAATGCGGGCGATCAGGTTGCCCGCTGCGGCCCGCGCCGCTGCGGCGCAGCCGTCCTCGCGCACCTCGGCGCCGAGGTCGCGCAGCTCGGCCAGCAGCGCGTCGGCGACCGCCCGCTCTGACCCCGTCGGGCTCGGGATCTCGCAGAGGGCGACGAAGCGCTCGAACATCCGCTGATCGGCCTGCGGCACGCCGCCAAGGCTATTCGTGCAAGGCGACCAGTCCTTAACTAGGACGGAACGAGGAGCGAGCTCGAGCTAGCCGCGGCGGACGCTGACGTCGTCCGTCGTGGCCTCGGGCTCGGAATCGCCCGCCGCGCCCGCCCCGGCGCGATCGGCCTCCGGGCGAGCCGCCGCGCGCTCGGCGGCGGCGCCGACGAACTCGCGGAACAGCGGCTCGGGCCGCGTCGGCCGCGAGTTGAACTCGGGGTGGAACTGCGAGGCGACGAAGAAGGGATGGTCGGGAAGCTCGATGACCTCCACAAGGCGCTCGTCGGGCGAGGTCCCGGCGGCGACCAGACCCTCGTCCTCGAGCCGGCGGCGGAGCTGGTTGTTGACCTCATAGCGGTGGCGGTGGCGCTTGTAGATCACCGACTCGCCGAAGATCTCGCGGGCGCGGGTGCCGTCGTGGAGCTTCACCGGATCCGCGCCGAGGCGCATGGTGCCGCCGAGGTCCGAGACCTCCTTCTGCTCGGGCAGCAGGTCCACCACGGGGAACGGCGTCTCGGGGTCGAACTCCGCCGAGTTGGCGCCCTCCATGCCGCAGACGTGGCGCGCGAACTCGACGACGGCGATCTGCATGCCGAGGCAGATGCCCAGATAGGGGATGCCCTTCTCGCGCGCGATCCTCGCCGCCTCGACCTTGCCCTCGATCCCGCGCTCGCCGAAGCCGCCGGGGATGAGGATGCCGTCGGCTCCCTCCAGCTCCTCCTCGCTCAGGTCCTCGGAGCTGACCAGCTCGGTCTCGACGTCGACGCCGTGGGCCCAGCCGCCGTGGGTGAGCGCCTCGATCACCGACTTGTAGGCGTCCTCGAGCTGCACGTACTTGCCGACCAGCGCGATCCTCACCTTGCGGTCCCTGGATGCGTCCGCGCGCTTGATCAGCTCCTCCCACTCGGCCAGGTCCGGGGAGTCGGCCTCGATCCCGAAGTGGTCGAGGATCAGGTCGTCCATGCCCTCGGCGCGGAAGACGAGCGGAATCTTGTAGGTGTTGTCGACGTCGAGGGCCGAGACCACCGCATCCTCGGGCAGGCTGGCGAAGAGCGCGATCTTGCGGCGAATCTCGCGGTCCAGGCCCTGCTCGGAGCGGCAGACCAGCGCGTGAGGCTGGATGCCGATGCGGCGCAACTCGTTGACCGAGTGCTGGGTCGGCTTCGTCTTCATCTCGCCCGCGTGCCCGATGTAGGGCACCAGCGTCAGGTGTACGAACATGCAGCGCTCGGGGCCGAGGTCGGTATAGAGCTGGCGGATCGCCTCCAGGAACGGCAGCGACTCGATGTCGCCCACGGTTCCCCCGATCTCGGTGATGACGAAGTCCACCGCCTGGGACTCGGCGACGATCAGGATGCGGTTCTTGATCTCGTCGGTGATGTGGGGAATCACCTGGACGGTGGCGCCGAGGTAGTCGCCGCGGCGCTCGCGCCGGATGACCGAGTTGTAGACGCCGCCGGCTGTGAAGTTGGAGGCCCGGGAGGTGTTCTCGTCGGTGAAGCGCTCGTAGTGGCCCAGGTCCAGGTCGGTCTCGGCGCCGTCCTCGGTCACGAACACCTCGCCGTGCTGGAACGGGCTCATCGTCCCGGGGTCGACGTTGATGTAGGGGTCGAGCTTCTGCAGCTGGACCCGGAAGCCGCGGCTGACGAGCAGGCGGCCGATGGAGGCGGAGGCGATGCCCTTTCCGAGGGAGGAGACGACGCCGCCGGTTACGAACAGAAAGCGCGTGTCTCCTGGCTTGGGTTGGCTCATTCAGAGATGGGTCATCTGACCCTGCCGAGCGAGTCTAGTTGCTTCAGAAGCGGAACCCGATCGATCGCCACCGAGATCGACCGAAACTCCCCATACACCGTCAAGACGACCAGGACCCCGAGGGCGATCAGCCGTCCCGGGTCCGACAGCGTCGTCACCAGCCAGATCCCGATCAGGGCGCCGATCAGATTGGAGCCGGTGTCGCCGAGCATCGCCCGCTCGCGCAGCGTGAAGTAAGCGCCCACGATCACCGGGCCTATGAACAGCCCGAGGAGTTCGACCGGCGCCAGCGTCCAGTAGCCGATGCAGAGCCCGGCGGCCACCAGCGCCAGCGCTTTCTCGGCGCGGCCCGGCCGCAGGTCCAGCAGATTCGCCAGGTTGGTCGCGAGCAGCAGCAGCGCCAGGTCGACGACGTAGTCGAGCGACTCACGGCCCAGGCCCGAGGTCGCGTAGGCAGCCAGCGCGAACGCGCCCACGGCCTTGATCGCCCCGGTGGAGAGGTCGCCGCCCAGGACGGCGCGCGCGTGCCCCCGCCATCCCCTGACCGTGCCGGCCTCGGCGCCGCGGCCGATCGAGTCGTCGAGCAGCCCCAGCAGCGCGACGCCGACGACGTAGGCGAACCAGCGGCGAAGCTCGGGGTCCAGCAGCTCCAGGTCTGCGCGGTCGTCAAGCGGGGCGAGTGGCGCCAGCGCCACCAGCGACGCGGCTACCAGCACCGCGCCCAGCGGGAAGGCGACCTCGCGGCCCGCGTAGTTCTCGCGCCGCAGCCCGGCCTGCTCCAGCGCGCGGATGCCGGCGGGCACCACCGCGAGGGCGACCGCGAACGAGACCGGAAGGGCGAGCCACTCCATCAGGGGCTAGGGGCCCGACGGAGAGAGAAGCTCGGGCAGCAGGCTGTTGGCGCTGTCCTTGATCCCGAAGCTGCCCTCGGCGCCCAACAGCGCGAACACCAGCGCCGCCTTGCCCGAGACCAGGTCGACGCTGTCCACCGTTGCGATGCCGAACGGGGCGAAGAAGGGGATCGCCGACTCCGAGGCATCGCTGCGCTCGACGGCGACCGCCGTGACCCCGGACTCCGCCACGCCGCGGACCAGCCCACCCTCCAGCGCGCCGGTGTTGGCCGCGTCCTCTTCGTCGAGCTCTCCGACGGGAGCGCGCGCGAGAATGACCCCGTCCAGGCGGCCGCCCTCACCGCTCGAGCGGCTGAAGAGGTTGTCCCGCATCCGGTCCAGCAGGCGCCCGTTCCCCAGGGCGAACTGCGCTCCCAGCAGCTCGCCCAGGTCCTCCAACGCGGCCGGGTCCTCTTGGATCTCGTCGCCCTGCTTCGGCGGAAGCTCTGACGCCAGGGCGGCCGTGTCGGGCGGTCGCCGCACCACGGCCACCTCCACCAGCTCGGCACCGCTGGGCTCGAGTGCGGCCTCGATGCTGGCCGAGAGCTCCGCCGAGAGGTCGCCCAGCGCGAGCACTCCGATCCGCTCGCCTTGGAGGCGATCGCCGACCAGCGCCGGATAGGCCCTGCTGGAGAAGGCTCGCTCCCGGTCGAGCGCCACCTGCAGGTCGTCGGCCTCGCCCCGGGCGTCCTCGATGTCGCCCTCCAGGCTCTCGCGCAGGTTGGCCTCGGTGTCCGAGACGAGGTTGTCGCCCAGCCCGGCGCCGATCAGGATGCCGACGGCGAGCGCGAGGAACACGGCCACCAGCGAGGCCGCGTGGTAGCGCGCGCTATAGCCCAAGGAGGACCTTGATCTTGAGCCAGAGCAGGTCGAACAGGTCCTGCAGCGCCGGGGTGGTCAGCACCACGACGACGAGCAGCAGCGCAGCGACGCCGAGGAAGAGAGCCATCTGCGGCAGCCCCAGACCCGGGTTGTAGAGCCGGCTCACTCCCTTCGCGTCCACCAGCGTCTCGCCCACCCGCAGGCGGGTGAGGAAGGTCGAGGACATGCCGCTGCGCTGCTTGTCCAGGAACTCGGTCAGGTTGAAGTGAGCCCCGACGCTGACGATCAGCGAGGCCCCCTTCTCCGAGGCCAGCAGCATCGCCACGTCCTGGCTGGTTCCGGCTGCCGGCACCACGGTGAAGTCGAGACCCAGGGCGCGCAGCCGCTCGGACCCCGGGGCCGTCCCGTCGGGATAGGCGTGGACGATCAGCTCCGCCCCGGTCCGCAGCGTCCCCTCGCGGGCCGAGTCCATGTCGCCCAGCACGACGTCGGGGCGATGGCCCTCCTTGACGATCGCGTCGCCGCCGCCGTCCACCCCCACCAGCACCGGACGCACGTCGTGTATGTAGGCCCGCAGCGCGCGCAGGTCCTTCATGTGGTCGGTGCCCCTGACCACGATCAGCGCGTGGCGGTCGCGGAAGACCGTTCGCGTCTCGGGGAAGTCGATCGTCCCCGAGAGCAGCGCGCCCTCCTCGCGGATGTGGGCCATCGTGTTCTCGGTGAAGTCGTGCAGCGCCCGGTCGATGCGGCGGCGCTGCTCGTCCAGCTCGCGGGCCAGCTCGTCCGCCTCCAGCAGCCGGCCCTCGGCGACGACTTCGCCGGCGATCCTGACGCTGCCCCCGTCCAGCACCAGCGGATCTCCATCGCGCAGGCGCTCGAACAGTGCGGGGTCCTGCACGTCGATCAGCGGCACCCCCGCCCGGACGAGTGTCAGCGGCCCCACGTTGGGATAGCTGCCGTCAGACGAGGGCGACACGTTGACGACCGCCCGCACCCCGCTCGTGATCAGCTCCTCTGCGGCGATCCGATCGAGGTTGCGGTGATCGATCACGGCCACGTCCCCAGAGCCGAGGCGCTTGACCAGGTCCTTGGTGCGCTTGCCCAGGCGGGCGGTGCCGTGGACCGGCCCGCGCTCGGTCTGGCGGCCGTTGCGAGTCGTCCGAAAAGCGCGCGCGAAGGGGCGGCGGCGGGTGGTCGCCATCGCCCGCATTATGGATCGTTTCGCGTCGGCCGGGCCGGCTCCGCCGCCGGGCGGGACCCTGGCGGCCCCCTAGGCCGCCTTCAGCAGGGCGCGGGCATGCTTGCTCGCGGTCTCGTCGCCCCGGTCGGCGCCCAGCATGCGGACCACCTCGGCGACGAGCTCGTCCCCGTCCACGTGCCGGACCTCGGCCGTCGCCTGGCCGCCCTCGATCCGCTTCTCGATCGTGAAGTGAGATTCGGCCAATGTGGCCACCTGCGCCAAGTGGGTGATGCACAGCACCTGGCGCTCCTCTCCCAGGGCGCGCAGGCGCTCGCCGACGGCGCGGGCCGTGCTGCCGCCGACGCCCGCGTCGATCTCGTCGAAGACGAAGGTGCCGGCGCCGCCGCGAGCCCCCTGGCCAGCCAGCGCCAGCATCACCCGCGAGAGCTCTCCGCCCGATGCCGCGTCGCGCAGCGGCGAGACCGGCAGCCCCGGGTTGGTCGCGACCCTGAACTCGACCTGTTCCTGGCCGTTCGGGCCGAAGCCGTCCTGATGAGGCTCCAGGCGGACCTCGAGCTGGGCGCCGCTCATCGCCAGCTGGTCGAGCTCCTCGGCCACCCGCTTCTCCAGCTTCCTCGCGGCCTTGGCCCTCGTCTCGCTCAGCGCGGCGGCCAGCTCGCCGCGCTCCCTCGCCGCCTTTGCGCGCCTCCGCTCGAGCTCCTCGGCGCGCTCGCCGGCGCCGTCGATCTGGGCGATCTCGGTGCGGCAGCGGTCGGCGTGCGCCAGCACCGACTCGATCGAGCCGCCGTGCTTCCGCTTCAGCCGGTCCAGCACGTCCAGGCGCTCCTCGACCTGTTGCAGGCGCCCGGGCTCGGCCTCGATCCCTTCCGCGTAGGAGCGCAGCTCGGCGGCCAGCTCCTGCAGCTCGACGGTGAGGCCCCGCGCCCGCTCGGCCAGCTTGTCCAACTCTGGATCCACCCCCTCCTGCGCGAGCAGCGCCGAGTCGGCGACCGCGGCCGCCTCGGAGGCCCCGCCTCCCTCATCGCCGCTCCCGGCGACCGCGGCCAGCGCCTCGGCCGCCGCTCCGCGCAGCGACTCGGCGTGGCGCAGCCGCTCGCGCTCGGGCGCCAGCTCGGCCTCCTCGGCCGGGTCGGGCTTGGCGGCTTCGATCTCCTCCAGCTCGTAGCGCAGCAGGTCCAGGTCGCGCTCGCGCGCGCCCTGCGCGCTCGCGGACCTCGGCCAGCTCGCGACTCGATCGCGACCACCTCGCTGTGCGCCTCGCGGTAGGCCCGCAGGCGCTCCAGGTGCTTCTCGCCCGCGAAGCCGTCGAGCGTCTCGAGCTGGGCCGAGGCCAGCGTCAGCTTGCGGTGCTCGTGCTGGCCGTAGAAGGCGAGCAGCCGCGAGCCGAGCGCGCGCAGGTCCTCGGCTGAGGCCGCGCGCCCCTGGACGAAGGCGCTGGTCCGCCCCGAGGTCCCGACGCGCCTGCCGAGGGCGAGCTCGCTCGCGCCGTCCGGCAACCGCTCGGCGATCTCGGCCAGCTCGGGATCTTCGAGCAGGCCCTCGGGAATCTCGAACACCCCCTCGACATAGGCCTCACCCGCCCCCGGCCTGACGATCTGCGGCCGCGCCTTGCCGCCGAGGATCAGGTCCAGCGAGTGCGCGAGGATCGTCTTGCCCGCGCCGGTCTCGCCGGTGATCGCGTTCAGCCCGGGCCCGAGCCGCAGCTCGGCGCGCTCGATCAGCAGCAGGTTCTCGATCCGCAGCTCGAGGAGCACGGCCCCGTTTCTAACGTTCGGGGCCGACGGATCGCAAGCGCCGCCGCGGCCTACTTGGCGAGGCGCCCGAACTTCTCGCGCATGCGCGTATAGAAGCTGGCCCCGGGGAGCTGGGCGAGGCTGCCGGCGCCGTCGCGGAACGAGACCTCGACCTCCTCGCCGGGCGCGAGCTCGCCGCAGGGGTCGCCGTCGAGCGCGACGTCGACCGGATCCCGGCCCGCCGCGTTCCGCACCTGGAGCACGTCGCCGGGCGCGACCACAAGGGCGCGCGCGGTCAGGGTGTGCGGGGCGATGAAGCTGACGACGTAGCCCTCCACCCCCCACGCCAGGATCGGGCCCGCGTTGGCGAGGTTGTAGCCGGTGGACCCCGCCGGGGTCGCGGCGACCAGGCCGTCGCAGCGGACGTTGCCGACCTCCTCGCCCGCCACCCGGTAGGAGAGCTCCGCGACGCGGCCGTGCGGCTTGCGGGTGAAGCTGACGTCGTTCAAGGCGACGGGGTGCTCGACCGGCATCGCAAGGTCCAGGGCGGGCATCGCCATCACCTCGTAGTCGCCCGCCAGCGCCCGCCGCAGGCCGTCGGCGAGGTGCTCGCGCTCGACCGCGGCGAGGAAGCCGATGGTGCCGAAGTTGATGCCGAACACCGGCACGCCGCTGTCCGCGTAGTGGCGCAGCGCGTAGAGGATGCTGCCGTCGCCACCGAGGACGATGCAGACGTCGGGCTTGCCGGGCAGCTCCTCCACCCGGCCCAGGCCCTCAGCGGCCTTGCCGTGCTTCTGGTGCTCGTCGGGCGGGGCGACGAGCTCGACCCCGGCCTCCTTCGCGGCCGCGATCGCCGCGGCGACGCCCTCGGCCGAGGTCTCGGGATGGGTGTGGGTGACGAGGACCGCGCTCACTCCGGAGCCTCCATCGCGCCTCTCACGCCTCGACCTGCGCCAGGGCGCGCTCGATGTCCAGCGGCTCGCCCCCGCCGGCTCCCCGCTCGCACCAGATGAAGGTCTCGCGGTTGCCCTTCGGGCCGGGCAGCCCGGACGAGGCGAAGCCCCGGACCGCTGAGCCCGGCGTCCGTCGCCGCGGCCGCCACGGCACGCAGCGCGTCGAGGCGCTCGCCTCGTTCCCTCACCACCCCGCCCTTGCCGACCCGCTCGGGGCCCAGCTCGAACTGGGGCTTGACCAGGGCCAGCAGCTCGAACGCGGGCGAGGCGGCCGCGGTGATCGGTCCCAGCAGCTTCGCCAGGGAGATGAAGGAGACGTCGGCGGTGACCAGGTCCGGCTCGAACGGAAGCTCACCCGGCGCCAGCTCGCGGGCATTGCGGCGCTCGATCACGGTCACGCGCGGGTCCTGGCGCAGGCGCCAGTCGAGCTGCCCGTAGCCGACGTCCAGGGCGATGACGCGCTCGGCGCCGCGCTTCAGCAGGCAGTCGGTGAAGCCCCCGGTCGAGGCCCCCACGTCGAGGCAGTCGCGGCCGGCGACGTCCACCTGGAGCGCATCGAGCGCGTTCGCCAGCTTGACGCCGCCTCGCGAGACGAACTCGGCGCCCGGGTCGACGATCAGCTCGGCGTCGGCGGGCAGCATCTGGCTCGGCTTCTCGACCGCAGGCCCGTCCCGGCCCAGGCGGACCTGGCCGGCGCGCACGCGCTCGGCCGCGGCCGAGCGCGATGCGGCGAGCCCGCGCTCGGCCAGTAGCGCGTCGGCGCGCAGGTTGCGGCTCTTCGCGGCTGCCATTGCCGGCGAACCGTAGCCGCTGGCCGTCGCGCCGCACGCGCGGATTCGTGCGCGTCGCAGATGCGCTCACCCCGCGTGTGAAGAACCTGTGAGTGACCGGCGTCACAGACGAACCGCACATACGTTCGTACGCTGTTACTCGTAATGAAGGCACTCAAGTCCATACCGATCGGGGTCCACGCGGCGGTCGAGATGCTCGCCGCTCCGCTGCTGATCGTCGCGCCCTTCGTGCTCGGCTTCGGCTACGCGGCCGGCGCTCTCAGCATCGCCCTGGGCGTCCTGCTGATCGGGCTTGCCGTGTCGATCTACGGTGACGGCGAGAGGGCAAGCGTGCCCCTCGCCGCCCACGCGGGCCTCGACCACGTGCTCGCCACGGTCACGATCGCGGTCGGGATCGCCCTGCTGGTGACGGGCTCCCCCGCCGCCGCAATCTTCATGGTCGGGTTCGGCTCCCTGCATCTGGCGCTGTCCGCTTCAACGCGGTACAGCCGCCCGCTGGGAGCCTGATCTCCGGCTTACCTCCCATAGACAACAAGCAGTTCACATATCTCTCCTCCCTGTAGTACCCCAGGAACGGCCCGCCTCGGCGGGTCGTTTCTATTTGGAGGTTTTGCAGCCGCGCTTCTTGAGGCGCCTCTTGGTGTCGGCGATGTTCTCTTGGATCATTGAGCGCTTCGCCTTGGTGGTCGCTTTGGCGAGCCCCTTCTTCTGGCGCTTCAGCTTCTTGCGGAGCTTCTTGCACTTCGGGTTCTCCGCGGCGGCCACCGCGGCGCTCGTCTGCGAGGTCGAGCCGGCTTGGTTTGAGGCCGTCACCCGGCAGGCGTAGGAGCCGGCGGTCGTCGGCGTGTAGGAGCTCGCCGTCGCGCCGGGGATGTCGGTGCCGTTCCGCTGCCACTGGTAGGCGAAGCCCTGCGGGGCCCGGTAGAGCTAGGCGCCGAGCAGGTCCGGCGCCCAGCCCCCCTGCGAGCAGGCGAGCTGCTCCGCCGCCGGAGATCGCAGGCGCCGCGACTCCGACCGGGGCGCGGAGGGCGGCGAGGAACAGTGGGCTGCTCACCCCCTGCCGCCGAGCCGTAGAGGGTGTCGACGGTGCCGCCGCCGGCGAGCGGGGCGCCGCGGATCGTGCTGCCGCCTTGCGTTGGCCCAGTAGATCCGCCCGGCGGCGGGGTCGATCGCCACCCCGAGGGGGGCGATCACCCCCTGCGCCGGGCTCCGTAGAGGGTGTCGACGGTGCC
This sequence comes from uncultured Solirubrobacterales bacterium, assembly GCA_963813725.1. Lineage (GTDB taxonomy): Bacteria > Actinomycetota > Thermoleophilia > Solirubrobacterales > 70-9 > VGBV01. The sequence continues at coordinate 78,300 of CAWFAI010000014.1, read as the reverse complement.
GCCGCCGGCGAGCGGGGCGCCGCGGATCGTGTTGTCGCTGGCGTTGGCCCAGTAGATCCGCCCGGCGGCGGAGTCGATCGCCACCCCGAAGGGGACGCTCACCCCCTGCGCCAGGCCCTCGTAGAGGGTGTCGACGGTGCCGCCGCCGGCGAGCGGGGCGCCGCGGATCGTGCTGCCGCCGAAGTTGGCCCAGTAGATCCGCCCGGCGGCGGGGTCGATCGCCACCCCTTGCGGGCCGTTCACCCCGTCCGTCGAGTCGTAGAGGGTGTCGACGGTGCCGCCGCCGGCGAGCGGGGCGCCGCGGATCGTGTTGTCGCCTTGGTTGGCCCAGTAGATCCGCCCGGCGGCGGGGTCGATCGCCACCCCTCGCTGGCCGTTCACCCCCTGCGCCGGGCCGCGTAGAGGGTGTCGACGGTGCCGCCGCCGGCGAGCGGGGCGCCGCGGATCGTGCTGTCGCCGTGGCGTTGGCCCAGTAGATCCGCCCGGCGGCGGGGTCGATCGCCACCCCGAAGGGGTTGCTCACCCCCTGCGCCGGGCCGTAGAGGGTGTCGACGGTGCCGCCGCCGGCGAGCGGGGCGCCGCGGATCGTGTTGTCGCTGGCGTTGGTCCAGTAGACGCTGTCGGCTGCGTTCGCCGGGGGCGCCGCCCAGGCCGCGAGCGCAAATAGCGTCAGGCACGCCAATGCCGCGACACGAATGCGCTGCCCGTGCCCGCGGATTGTTTGGTTGGACGCCAGGATGTGAGCCCTACTCGCTGCTTGCTCTCGCTTTGCAGCGGGAATTTCGGCTGGTGACACCGCTGCTTTCCATGCAAAACGACTGCGGGCGAACAACTCCTGTGTCGGAATCTTTGCGGTCGCGCTTCCGACATAGGCGTACATCCGACGCCAAACCTCGTCGCGGCTTCGCCCCACTCCCTGGGTGCTGGGATTTCGTTCTGACGAGAGCGCCCCAGCGAGCGCGAGCGTCGCCGGCGGGCTTACACGCCGCCGAGGCCCTTGACCGTGTTGGCGACGGTCTTGACCGTGTTCGCAACTCCGTGGACCGTATCGGCGAGGGGGTTACCGCCACCCGGCGCGGCACCCTGGCCGCCGCCCGGCGCGGCAGCCTGGCCGCCGCCTCCCGGCGCGGCACCCTGGCCGCCGCCTCCTGGCGCGACACCCTGGCCGCCGCCTCCTGGCGCGACACCCTGGCCGCCGCCTCCTGGCGCGACACCCTGGCCGCCGCCTCCTGGCGCGACACCCTGGCCGCCGCCTGGCGCGCCACCCTGGCCGCCGCCCGGCGCGTCGGCCTGATCGCTGCCTGGCGAGCCGCCGGCCTCACGGCTCTGTCCGTCGACGGAGGCAGCCAAGCCCGGGGCCGCGCCTCCCGAGCCGTCCTGCGCCTGGGCCTCGGCGCTGGGCGCTGCGATCGCGACCTCAGGCCCGCGAGCGTCTCTATCGCCCAACCCGGGGGCGCCGACGTTGGAGATCAAACCGGTCCCGATCACCGAGAGCCAAAGCGCAACCAGAATCGCGGCGGGTGCGCGACTCTTGACCCCGCGCGTCTGCCACATAAACCGAGAAGAAAAGAGTGGCAATGGTCGCAACCGCCGTGCCGATCCCGACTCCCTGTTCGCCCGCCGCGATCAGCGAGAGCCAGAGCGCAGACAAGATCGCGGCCGCCAGTCCCACGCCGGCCCGTTGCCACAGCCGGGCTCCGTTGACGCTGGCGGTGACTCGGGCGATCGGCCTCAGCAGATTTCCACCGAGAGGCTTCAGGCGCGTCCGAGCTCCGCTGAAGCTGGCCCGCGCCTCAGCGATCGACCGTCGCAGGGCGCCGGTCTCGGGTTCGCCAGAGAGCGCAGCGCAAAGCCGCTGTAGCGCCTCGGGGCTCGTCGGTTGGCCGGCCTCGATGCGCACAACTGCAGCGCGACTGGTACGCATTCGGACGGCCAGCGCCTCCTGGCTCAGCCCCAAAACCGATCGGCGGGCGGTGACCAAGCGGCCGAACTGAACGCTCGCTGGGCCGCCATTGCCCGAAGCTTTCCTGCCATTCGTCGATGTCCTCGTAGGAGTGTTGCGTTCCCTTGCCATGGTCGTACCTCCCAAGTCGCCGGTCCCCCCGTCAACTGTCTGGCTCCTAGACTACCCGAATGTGGGTACGCAATGCAAGCGTTATTGGGTATCCGGCGAGAGGCTGAGCCTAGAAGCGCCAGCGAACGCTCTGCCCCTTGCGCTTGGCGGTGTACTTGTCGCTCGCCGGCCGGAGATTCTCTGAGACGGTCCAGCCGTTCCACCCGAACTGGCTCTTGCCGCTTGGGGTAGGGGTCAGCCCAAGGGCCTTGCGGTGTGCTCCCTTGGCAACCTTTCTGGCCCGCGGGCAGCTGATTCCCTTCGCCCTTATCTGGCTCAGATTGACTCCGTCGAACCGGCTTCCCGGGTACGGGTTGACGACGGAGCTGCAGCTCTTGCCCGAAGCTCCGGCGGGTAGCACCGCCAGCAGAACGAAACCTACGATCGGGACGAGCAGCCGGTACCTCACGGCGCAAGCTTAGGGCGCGCCAATCCGAAAGGCCCGACCGCGATGACACCAGAACTCATGATTCCTGCCGCTACCGGGCAAGGCGAAGGCGTTCCCGGTCGCCGAGCTGGAGGCCGCGAAGGCCTGGCTCGCCGAAAACGGCAGCTAGACGAAAGGGTAAGCAGCCAGCCTGATCGGATAGCTCTCGACCCGAACAGCCGTCTGGGGTCGTCGGTTTGCAGGAAAAAAAGCGGTTCACGATCTGTGGACGGGGTAACAAAAGGTTCTAGGCCCGCACCGTCAGGGGCGGCCCAACAGGGACGGAAAAGGAGGGCCACGATGGCTCAGACACGAACTGCACAGAAGGGCCGCAGCGCCGCGAAGCGCTCGAGCAGCTCCGGCTCGTCATCGAAGAAGTCGCCGGCTCGCAGCCGCAGCTCCAGCAACGGCGCCGGCAGCCGCGCTCGGCGATCCACATCGGGATCGCGTTCCGGCACGAGCCGGAGCACGTCGAATTCCGGATCGAGCCGACGCGCGTCGAGCTCCAGCTCGAGCCGGCGCACCAACTCCCGGTCGAAGAGCACGTCGAGTTCCCGCTCGAACTCGCCGATGGACGCGGCGAAGCAGGTCGCCTCCAAGGGCAAGGACGCCGTCGCCGAGGGCGCCAGCAGCAGCGGCAAGGCCGTTTCATCGGTTGCGGGCAAGGCCAAGTGGCCGGCGGTCGCCGGCGGTGCCGCGCTCGCCGGGCTGGCAGGCGGTGTGGCGCTCGCCGGCAAGAGAAACGGCGGCACCAAGCTGCTGGGGCACCCGGTCGGTGGTGGCAAGGCAACCAAGCAGCTCGCCGAAGCGGGCAAGGGCATGGGCAAGTTCAGCGAGAACCTGGGCCAGCTCGCGGCCGAGATGCGACAGACCCGCGAGGCCATCGATCAAGGGTCCAAGCATGCCTCGCCGATCGAGGTCGTCCTCCGGGCGCTGACGGCGCGGAGGTGAGCTGGGCTTAGCGGCCCTCGAGTCAGCGAGCCGCGCTGCCGGAGCAGCCCCCGCCTACCGGGGGCTGCTCGCGAGGTGGAACTTGTCGCAGACGGTGCAGCGGTAGTAGGACTTGCCGAAGCGCTTGGCCTCCTCGCGCGCCTTGCGCTCGCTCGAGTAGCCCCGCTTGGGATTGCCCTGGGCGTTGAAGTGCTCGCCGACCAGCCGTTTCGCCATCTGGACGAGCCTAGCCCGCGGGGTTGGCGGGTTATGCACGGTATACGCCCCATAAGGCGCCAACTCCGGGCCTTGAGGCCGAGGGCTCCGGGTTAGGGGCCGTGGCCGCGCGGGGTGTGGCCGGCGAAGCGGCGGTGGAAGGGGACGCGCAGGTGCATGCGGCCGCCGACCAGGAGCAGGCAGATGACGAAGCCGATCGCTGCGAGGCCGGCGTCGAGCTTGAAGGCGGCCTCGATGCCGTCGATGAACGCGGCGGTGCCCGAGGCGGCGTCGCCGGCCTCGAGGAAGACCGTGGTCGTCAGGCCCAGGCCGACCGAGCCCCCGGCGATCTGGAACATGTAGATGATCGCGCCGGCCAGGCTGCTGCGCGACTCGTCCACCGAGGTGACCCCGGAGGTCGTGATCGTCGGGTAGAAGACCCCGACCCCGAGGCCGGTCACGACCAGCCCCGGGACGATCGCGCCGTAGCTCTCGTCGGACGCGACGAGGGCGATCAGAAACGGCCCGACCGCCAGACAGGCGGCCCCGAACGACGTCAGCAGCTTCGGGCCCAGGCGGTCATACAGGGGACCGGCGATGAATGAGACGGCCGCGAACACGCCCATCATCGGCAGCATGCCGGCGCCGGTCTGGATCGGCGAGAAATCGAGCACCTTCAGCATGTACTGCGGCAGATAGAGCATCATCGCGAAGAAGACCGCGGAGATGAAGAGGACGCCCGCGCACGAGTAGCTGAAGTTGCGGTCGCGCATCATGTCCCCGGGCACCAGGGCGTGCCGGCCCGCGGCGCGCTCGACGAAGGCGAAGGCGGCGATGCCGACGACGAAGAGCCCGAGCAGGCCGACGATCCGCGGGTCGCCCCATCCGCCCCACGCGAGCACCTGATCGAAGGCGAGCAGCAGCGCCACCAGCCCGACGCTGATCGTGACGATGCCGAGGTAGTCGATCCTGTCGTCCTCGGACTCGGCTGTCGGCTGGTGGATGAACTTGGCGGTCACCGCGACGGCGAAGGCAGTCACCGGCAGGTTCAGGAAGAAGATCCAGCGCCAGCTGGCGATGTCGTCCAGAATGCCGCCGATCAGGGGCCCGGCGGCGTTGCCGATGCCGGCCGCACCCAGGATCAGGCCCCCGGCCAGCCCCGCCTTCTCGGCCGGGAGGGCGCCGAAGGTCATCCCCAGGATCGCGGGCCACATCAGCGCGCCGCCGACCCCCATCAGCACCCGGGCCGCGATCAGCCAGGCCTCGCTCTGCGCCACGCCTCCGGCGAGCGACATCACGGCGAAGATCGCGGCGCCGATGAAGAAGATGCGCCTGCGCCCGAACAGGTCGGCCAAGCGCCCGCCGGTGACGATCAGGACGCCGAAGGTGAGCGCGTATGCGTTCACCACCCACTGGGTGGTGTCGACGGTGGTGTCGAAATCCTGCTCGATCGAGGGGATGACGACGTTGATCGCGGAGAAGTCGTTGGCGACGACGAAGACCGCGATCGCCATCGCGATCAGCGCCAGCCAGGTGCCGCGGTCGAGCTCCTGCTTCTCGGCCATTTCCGCCGCACCCTACCGGCGCCGGCGGGCGACGAGGCAGGCACCTCGGTAGGCTGGCCGCTTGGCCGACTCCTCCTCCGCTCCGCTCTGCCGCGCGATCGAGGGCTCGTTCCCCGACCGCCCCTTCACGCTGCGCTTCTGGGATGGAAACGCCGTGGAATCCACCCGGCAGGGGCCGACGCTGACGTTCAAATCGCCGCGGGCGCTGGGCCACGTGCTGCGCGCGCCGGGCGAGCTGGGGCTGGGCCGCGCCTACGTGAAGGGCGAGATCGACGTGGACGACCTGGACGGCGTCATCGCGCTGCTGGGGCGCTGGCACACCCCCGCTCTCGGTGGCCGCCAAGGCGCGGATCGGGGCGGCAGCCGTGCGCGCGGCGGGACTGCGACGCCCGCCGAAGCCGCCGGCTGCCGAGCTGCAGCCCAGTCGCTCGCGCCACACGCGCGAGCGCGACGCCGAGGTGGTCCGCCACCACTACGACGTCTCCAACGACTTCTTCAAGCTCTTTCTCGACGAGACGATGACCTACAGCTGCGCCCTGTTCGAGGAGGGGGCCGAGACGCTGGAGGACGCGCAGCGCGCCAAGCTCGACCTGATCTGCCGCAAGGTCGAGCTTGGCGAGGGCGATCGCATGCTGGACATCGGCTGCGGCTGGGGAAGCCTGGGGATCCACGCGGCGAGCGAGTACGGGGCCTCGGTCCTGGGAATCACCCTCTCCCCTCCCCAGGCCGAGCTGGCGAACGAGAGGGCGCGCGAGGCGGGAGTCGGCGACCTCTGCGAGTTCGTGGTCCGTGACTACCGCGACCTCGCCGACGACGACTTCGACGCGGTCGCCAGCATCGGCATGGTCGAGCACGTGGGCGGCTCGCAGGCCGACGAGTACGGTCGTCAGGTGGCGCGCGTTCTGCGGCCGGGTGGCCGGGTGTTGAACCACGGCATCGCCTGGGTGCCGTCCACCGACCAGGGCTTCCACATCGGGGGCGACTTCAGCGAGCGCTACGTCTTCCCCGACGGCGAGGTCCAGAACCTCTCGCGCATGCTGCTCTCGCTGGAGCGCGCCGGGCTCGAGACGCTGCACGTCGAGAACCTGCACAACGACTACGCGGAGACCCTGCGCCACTGGGCCGCCCGCCTGGACGAGAACCTGGAGGAGGCGACGCGCATCGCGGGCGAGGAGCGGATGCGGGTCTGGCGCCTGTACCTGCGCGCCGCGCGCAACGGCTTCGAGACCGGGCAGACCGCCGTCTACCAGATGCTCTGCTCGGCACCGCTGACCGAGCCCTCGGCCTCCGCTCCGACCGGCCGCCGCCACGGCGAGGCGCGCAGGCGGGTCCCCGCCTGACCCGGGCGCGCGCGTGATCCGATCCGGGGCAGGCGTCGAATCGAGGGGCATGGCGAGCCGTCCGCAGTTCGCTGCCGTCGTCGTCGGCGTGATCGCGCTCTTCCTCGGCATCGACCGTTTCGTCGCCCTCGGGGGCCAAGTTGCGCTGGGAGCGGCGACCTGGGCGGTCTTGATCTGGGCCTGCGCGAGCCTGTCGCCGGACGAGCGCGCCCGGGTCGCGCTGGTGGTGGTGGTCGCGACCTGCGCCGAGATCCTGGGCTCGGTCGTGCTCGGTATCTATGAGTACCGGCTCGGGAACCTGCCCGCCTTCGTCCCGCCAGGACACGGGCTGGTCTATCTCGGCGGGCTCGCGATCAGCGGCTGGGTGATCGAGCGCGGCCGCCGGCGCGAGTTCATCGCGGGCGTCATCGCCTTCGTGGCCGTCTGGGGAGCCGTCGGCCTGCTCGCGCTCGGCCGCACCGACCTGCTCGGCGCCCTCGCTGGAGCCCTGCTCGTCTACTGCCTGCTGCGCGGCCGTGTCCCGACGCTGTACGGCGGCGTCTTCCTGATCGTCGCCTTCCTCGAGATCTACGGCACCGCCGTCGGCGCCTGGAGCTGGGCCGCGCAGATGCCGGTCACCGGCGTGCCGGCCGGAAACCCGCCGAGCGGAATCGCCAGCATCTACGTGCTGTTCGACATCGCCGCGATCGCCTTGGCGCCCAGGTTGCTGGCCGCGACTCGGCTTCGCCATCAGGTCGCGGCTGCAGGCGGCCGCGCCGCATAAGTCGCTGCGGGCTTCGCCCTTCGCTCCCGAGGACTGCGGCCTGGCAGCTCGCTAGCTGAAGATCGCGCGAGCCCAGCGAGCTGAGCACGCGCTCGGCGACGGCCTCGCCGGTGAAGCCGACCTCCTCGCGCAGCAGCGCGGGCTTGCCGTGCGTGACGTAGCGGTCGGGCAGGCCCACGCGCATGACGCGGGCGCGATCGGAGTCGCGCTCGGCGAAGGCGTCCTCGAGGTGCTCGAGCACGGCCGAGCCGAAGCCGCCCGGCAGCACGCCCTCCTCGATCGTCACCAGCAGCTCGTGGTCGGCTGCCAGCTGCTCGGCCAGCTCGCCGTCCAGCGGCTTCGCGAAGCGCGCGTCCGCGACCGTCGGCTCCAGGCCCCGGTCGCGGAGGATCTCGGCGGCGCGCAGCGCGACCTGGACCCCGTAGCCGTAGCCCAGCAGCGCGACGCGGTCTCCGGGCAGCAGCATCTCGCCCTTGCCGATCTCGATCTCCTTGGGAACGTCCGGCATCGGCGCGCCCTCGGCGGCGCCGCGCGGGTAGCGGAACGCGATGGGCCCGTCGTCGTGAGCGAGAGCCGTCCGCAGCATGTGCACCAGCATCGCCTCGTCGCGCGGGGCCATCACGACCACGTTCGGCAGCGCGCGGAAGTATGAGATGTCGAAGGCGCCGTGGTGGGTCGGGCCGTCGTCGCCGACCAGCCCGGCGCGGTCCATCGCGAAGACGACGTTCAGCTTCTGCAGGCAGACGTCGTGGACGAGCTGGTCGTAGGCGCGCTGTAGGAAGGTGGAGTAGATCGCGCATACGGGCTTGGCGCCCTGGATCGCCAACCCCGAGGCGAACAGGACGGCGTCCTGCTCGGCGATGCCGACGTCGTAGTACTGCTCGGGCAGCGCCTTCTGCAGCTTGTCGAGGCCCGTGCCACCGGCCATCGCCGCCGTGATCCCGATCACGCGCTCGTCCCGCTCGGCCTCGGCGACCAGGGCGTCGGCGAAGACCGCCGTGTACTGCGGGGGCGCGGGGGGCGGCGGCTTTTCGAGCTTCTCGATCTTCTCGGGGGAATCGGACTCCGACACCGGGATCACCGGCTTGTCGGGTTTCTTCGGCGCCGCCTTTCCGTTGACGATGCTGCCCGGCTTGGCGGCGTGCCACTTCTCCATCCCCTCCAGGCCACCCTCCTCGGCGGGCTCGAAGCCCTTGCCCTTGACGGTGTGGATGTGGACGACGACCGGGCGGTTTGCCTCGAACGCGTCCTCGAGCGCCTCGCGCAGGGCAGCGACGTCGTGACCGTCGATGACGCCGACGTAGGCGAGGTCGAGCTCCTCGAAGAACAGGCCCGGCGCCCAGTAGGCCTTGATCGCCGCCTTGACCTCGGGCCCCAGGCGCTCGATCCGCTGGCCCAGGCCCAGCGGCAGGTTGGTGAGGCGCTCCTCGGTCTTCGAGCGCGCGTCATACCAGCGCGGGTTCAGCCGCATCCGGTTGAAGTAGCGGGAAATCGCGCCGACGTTCGGCGAGATCGACATGCCGTTGTCGTTGAGCACGATCACGATCGGCGTCTGCAGCCCGCCGGCGTGGTGCAGCGCCTCGTAGGCGACGCCGCCGGTGAGCGCCCCGTCGCCGATCACGGCGACGACCTTGCCGTCGGTGCCGATGCCCTTGCGCATCGCCTCCTTCAGCCCCACCGCGTATCCGATCGAGGTGGAAGCGTGGCCGGCGCCCATGATGTCGTGCTCTGACTCGAACACCGAGCAGAACGGCGCCAGGCCCTCGTACTGACGGATGCTGCCGAGGTCGTCGCGGCGGCCGGTCAGGACCTTGTGGGGATAGGCCTGGTGGCCGACGTCCCAGAGGATCTTGTCCCTGGGGGATTCGAGCATGCTGTGCAGCGCCACGGCGAGCTCGCAGGTCCCGAGGTTGGCGCCGAAGTGGCCCCCGATCTCGCCGATCGTGTCGATGATCAGCTCCCGCACCTCCTGGGCCAGGCCCTGGAGCTGCTCGTCGTCGAGGTCGGTCAGGTCATCGGGCCCCGCGATTGTGTTCAGCAGCTTCTCGGCTCGTTGGATGCTCTTGTCTTCGTCGCTCATCAGGGATGTGGTTCAGGTATGTCGGGTGTGGATGAAGTCGGTGATCCTGGCCAGGTCGTCGGTCCGCGTCTCCGCCTGGGCCAGCGCGTCCCGGGCCTTGGAATGTGATTCGGAGGCCAGCTCCCGCGCCCGCTCCAGGCCGAATGCGCTCACGTAGGTCAGTTTGCCATGCCTTTCGTCGCTACCGCTGGGCTTGCCGAGCTCCTCATCGCTCCCCGTCACGTCGAGGATGTCGTCGACGATCTGGAAGAGAACACCGAGCTCACCGGCAAAGGTGCGGTACGGAATTCTCGCAGCTTCAGGGATTCCCCCCAAGTGGAGTACGACTCCGACGCTGGCTGCGATCAATCGCCCAGTCTTCAGGTTGTGCATCTCGCGCAGCGCCCCGGCGTCGGCGCTCGCGGCGCTTCCTTCCCTTTGGTCGAAGGTGGTCACGTCCACGTACTGCCCGCCGACCATGCCGCTGACCCCCGTCGCCTTGACCAACTCGCCGAGGCTGGCGACGACGCAATCGGGCTTGCCCTGCTGCTCCTCGCAAAAGAGGCGCATCGCCTCGGCGAAGAGGCCGTCGCCGGCGAGGATCGCGACGTTCTCGCCGAACTTGACGTGAGCGGTCGGCATCCCGCGCCTCAGCTCGTCGTCGTCCATCGCGGGCAGGTCGTCGTGGATCAACGAGTAGGTGTGGATCAGCTCGATCGCCGCGGCCGCCGGCAGCACGCCCTCGGGGTCGAGACCGATCGACCGCGCCGTGGCGAGCGCCAGGACGGGCCGGATGCGCTTGCCGCCGGCGAGCAGCGAGTAGCGCATCGCCTCCTCGAGCCCGGAAGTGCTCGGGTCGGCGGAGAAGCGGAGCCTCCCGAGATAGTCGTCGACCAGCTCGCGCAGGTCCTCGGGATACTCGCTCACGAAGGGCCGGGGGCCGGCGCGTCCGGGGCGGGGCCGGAGTCCTGACCGCGGATCGCGCGCTCGACCGCCTGGCCGGCCTCGGCGGCCAGCTCGGAGGCCTCGCGCACCAGCTCGGCCGCGCGCTGCTCCTCGGGCCCGTCGTCGAGCTCGCGCGCCAGCGACTCGAGCCGCTCGGTGATCCGGTCCAGGTCGGACGTGCCTTCCATGCCACGCAGGCTAGATCAGCAACCCCGGCACGTCCGCGATCGAATCTGCAATCGCGGTCGGCCGGACGCCCGACTTCTCGACGAAGTCCTCGCGGTATTTGCCCGTCCGCACCAGGACCCCGGCGAGCCCCGCATCGACCGCCCCGCCGACGTCGGTTTCCACGTCGTCGCCCACCATCGCCGCCGCCGACGCCTCGGCGCCGAGATCCTCGAGCACGAGCCGGAAGAAGGACTCGGCCGGCTTGCCCACCACAAGCGCCTCGCGCCCGGTCGCGTACTCGATCGCCGCCACGAACGGACCGGCGTCCAGGGCCAGCCCGTCGGGCGTCATCCAGAAGCGGTTCTTCTGCAGCGCGATCAGCTCGGCGCCGTCCATCACCTGGCGAAAGGCGTGGTTCAGGATCTCGAAGCCGAAGGCCTCCCCCAGATCGCCCATGATCACCGCGTCGACATCCTCCTCGGCTTCGGTCAGGCCCTCGAAGTCCGCCTTCACCTCCTCGTTCATGACCAGCGACACACGGTCATGCCCCTCCTCGACGCAGCGCGCCCGGGCCAGGGCGGCCGGCGTCACCAGCTCCTCGGGCGCGACCCCGAAGCCCAGGCGCTCCAGCCGGTCGAGCGTCTGGCCCTTGGAGCGTGAGGTGGTGTTGGTGACGAAGCGCAGGCCCAGCCCGCCGTCCCGCAGCTGCGAGACCGCATCTACGGCACCGGGCACCGCCTCGTCCTCGACGTAGAGCACGCCGTCGAGGTCGATCAGGACCGCCTCGACTCCATCGAGGCTGCCGCTCAGGTGGCCGGCTCCCCCACCGCCGCACCCAGGATCCCGTTCACGAATCCCGGCGCGTCGGCGCCGCAGTATTCCTTGGACAGCTCGACCGCCTCGTCGATCGCCACCTCCACGGGGACCTCGTCGTCGTGGAGGGCCTCCTGCAGGGCGACCCGCATGATCGAGCGCTCCAGCGGCGCGATCCTCTCCAGGGCCCATCCCTTGGAGTGGCGCGAGATCAGCTCGTCCAGCTCGGCCGTGTTGGCCTCGGTCCGCCCGGCCAACTCGCGGGTGAACGGCTTGGCCCCCTCGAGCAGCTCGGAGAGCGGCCTGCCGGTGACCTCGTGCTGGTAGAGCGCGAACACGGCGTCGCGGCGCTGGTCTGATCGCCTCATTGCCCAGATCGTTGCACGCGCCCCCAGGCCCGGCCAGCCCACCTTCTACGCTGCGGCGGGTGGAAGCCACAGCCACCCGCAGCCGCCGCATCAGCCCCGCCAGGCGGGAGGGCGAGAGGGTCAGCCCCTTGGAGCTTTTCTTCGACCTCGTCTTCGTGCTGGCGCTGACCCAGTGCACCGCCCTGATGGCCGACAACCCGACCTGGGAGGGCATCGGCCAGGGGCTGTTGATCCTGGCGCTGCTGTGGTGGGCCTGGGTCGGCTACGCCTGGCTCACCAGCGTCGTCGACCCCGAGGACGGGGCGGTGCGGATGGTGATCTTCGGGGCGATGGTGGCGCTGCTGGTGGTCTCGATCTGCGTCCCGGCCGCGTTCGAGGACCTCGCCCTCGAGTTCGCCCTCGCCTACGGCGCCGTCCGCTTCGCCCAGATCGGGATGATGGCGCTGGCCGCGGGCGATGACGCGCGCTTCCGCCAGTCCGTCATCGGCCTCGGCGCGGGGACCGCGCTCGGAGTGGGCCTGCTGGTCGCCGGTTCCTTCCTCGACGGCTGGGGCCGGGCCGCGGTCTGGTCGCTCGCCCTGGTGATCGACCTGGGCGAGCCGTACCTGTTCGGCTCTGAGGGCTGGCAGCTGGAGCCCCGCCACTTCGCCGAGCGCCATGGGCTGATCATCCTGATCGCCCTCGGCGAGTCGATCGTCGCCGTCGGCGTCGGGGCGGAGGTCAGGATCGACGCCGGGATCGCCGCGGCGGCGTTCTTCGGCATCGGGCTGGCGGCGGCCCTGTGGTGGATCTACTTCGACGTGGTCGCCCTGGTCGCCGGGCGGCGACTGGAGCAGGCGGCGGTGGGGCGCGAGCAGAACGAGATGGCCCGGGACTCCTACTCCTACCTGCACTTCGCGATGGTCGCTGGCATCGTGCTCGTCGCCCTGGGCATGAAGAAGACGCTGGGCGACGTCGACGAGTCGCTGAAGACGGTTCCCGCCTTCGCCCTGCTCGGCGGCACGGCCATCTACCTGCTCGGGCACGTCGCCTTCCGCTACCGCCACGTGAAGACGATCAACCGCCAGCGGCTGGTGATCGGCGTCGCCTTGCTGGCGGCGGTGCCGCTCGCGACCGAGGTCTCGTCGCTGCTTGCCCTGGCCGTCGTGACCACGATCTTGTGGGCGATGATCGGCTTCGAGACGCGCCAGTACGGGGAAAGCCGGGTCCGGCTGCGGCGCGAGGCCGCGGGCTAGGCGCTCGGATGAAGGTCGAGATGCTCAACGCCGGGTACTTCACCTCCCCCGCCGGCATCTGGCGCAGGGGCGATGACCTCGAGGTCAAGGCCCGCTACCCCGTTCCCGTCTACCTGATCGAGACCGGGACCGAGCGCATCCTCGTCGACACCGGCCTGCATCCCGGAGCCGCGAAGCGACGCCGCGAGCCACTACGGACCCCCGACGCGCTCGGCATGTTCGAGCTCGAGCAGGAGGCGAGCGTCGCCGACCAGCTGGACCTGTCCACGCTCAGCATGGTCGTGTTGACCCATCTGCACTTCGACCACGCCGGCGGTCTCGCGCTGCTGCCCGACTCGGTCCCGGTCGTGATCCAGCGTCGCGAATGGGAGGGCGGGCAGGACCCCGAGGCGATCGCACGGAACTTCTTCCAGCCGAAGGACTACGAGGCCATCGGCGACCGGGTCGAGCTGGTCGAGGGCGACCACGACCTGCTCGGCGACGGCTCGGTCGAATTGCTCTCAACCCCCGGCCACACGCCCGGCCACCAGTCGGTCCGGGTCGGCGAGAGCCTCGTGATCGGCGGCGACGCGATCCACTACGCCTCGACGCTCGACGACAGGCGATTCCCCGTCTTCGCCGACGACCCCGAGGCCCAGGAGAAGTCGGCGGACCGGCTCATGTCTCTGCGCGAGAGCGGCGCCGAGGTCCGCCCCGGGCATGACCCCGAGGTGCTCGTGCCCGGTCCGGTGCCGATCGATCCGAGTTAGGCGCGGCTGACGTACTCGCCGCTGCGGGTGTCGACGCGGACCTTCTCGCCCTCGTCGATGAACAGCGGCACCTGCACGACGACGCCGGTCTCGAGCGTCGCCGGCTTGTAGCCGCCGCCCGAGGCGGTGTCGCCCTTGACGCCCGGGTCGGTCTTCGCGACAGTCAGCTCGACCGCGCTCGGCACCTGCACGTCGCTGGGGCGCTCGTCCACCAGCAGCAGCTCCACGTCGGAGTTGGGGGGCACCCACTTCAAGGCCTCTTCCGCGACGGTCTTGGGGATCTCCACCTGGTCGTAGCTGGTGTTGTCCATCAGCACGACGTTGGATCCGTCCTCGTAGAGGTACTGCATCTTCTTGGCTTCGGTCCGGACGGGGCGAAATTTCTCACCGGCCTTGAAGGTCTTGTCGATCACGGCCCCGTCCTCGACCCGCTTCAGCTTCGAGCGCACGAAGGCGCCACCCTTGCCGGGCTTCACGTGCTGGAACTCGACGACCTTGAAGACCGTCCCGTCCACGTCGATGTGGGTGCCGTTCTTGAATTGGTTCGTACTTATCACGGGCTCGGAAGGCTAGCCGCCGGGCCAACTCATGCATCCCGTAGTGCCATGACTCCTGGAAGCCGTGGCACTGCTGCCGCAGGCATGGCGCGATACTGCGTGGGCGATGTCGCAGGAGAACGTCGAGCTGGCCTACCGCGCCTTGGACTCGTTCAACCGAAGGGATTTGGATGGGTTTCTGGCAGTGCAGGCCGAGAACGTAAGGGCTGATCCCCGGCTGGCCGCGGTGGAGGGCGGCTACCACAGCCACGATGGAATCCGACGCTGGTGGAAGAGTCTTTCGACGGAATACCTGACTTCACGATGAACGTCGTCGAGGTGCGCGACTTGGCCGATGACCTGGTGCTTGCGGTCGCCCACACTCGCGGCCACGGTGCGGAGAGCGCCACGCCCTTCGAGGACACGATCTGGGTGCCCATACGCGTCCGGCGCGGCAAGGCCGTCTGGTGGGGCGTCTTCTTTGACCGAAGGAGAAGCCCTCGAAGCCGCCGGGCTGTCGGAGTAGCGCGGTCACGCCGCGACCTCGATCACCGGCAGAGCGAGTCCCTCCGGTTTATCTGTGGATAGGTGGAAGCCGTGGCGCTGCGGGCCGGCGGGCGAGAGCGAGATACTGCGCGGGCGATGTCGGAGGAGAACGTGGAGAATGTTCGAGCCGGTTACGAGCGGTTCGCGGCCACAGGTGATTTCGCCCCGGTCGCCACGGCCGACTTCGTGTGGGATGTGTCGAACCTCCACTGGCCCGGACAGCAGGTCTACGAAGGCGCTGACGGCGCGCGAACCTTCCTCAGAGAGTGGGCGGATGCGTGGGAGGACTGGGAAATGGAGGCAGATTCCTTCCACGACGCGGGCGACAGGGTGGTTGTACTCGTGCGCCAGCGCGCCCGCTCGAAATCGACCGGGATGCCCGTTGAGATGTCCTTCGCCCAGGTCTGGACCATTCGCGATGGCAAGGCCGCCCGGATGGAGATGTATTCCGACCCGGCCGAGGCCCTCGAAGCCGCCGGGCTGTGAGGAGTAGGCGCGCGGTCACGCCGCGACCTCGATCACCGGCAGAGCGAGCCCCTCCGGTTTATCGGTGGAAGGGTGGAAGCCGTGGCAACGCGCTGGCCCGCAGCGCCTAGGGCGAGATACTGCGTGGGCGATGTCGAAGGAGAACGTGGAGATTGTGCGCGGGCGTACGAGCCTGGAAAGGCGATCCGAGCGTCATCGAGGCAATCGATCCGGAGATGAAGTGGACTGTCGTCCTCTCCCTGCCTGAGTCACGAGCGCGGAAGGGAGGAGACTATCTGGCCTCGCCGAGTCAGCGCAAGTGGCGAGCGTCGATCACCCTGACGAACTCATCGATGTCGGCGAGCACGTCGCCGTCGCCACCACGAGAAGATGAGGCCAGTGCCGAGATCTAGCACTAACGCGACATCGCGCACCGGCACGGCACGGAACACGAGGTCGCGACAGACGAAGCTGAAGCCCTCGAAGCCGCCGGGCTTCAGGAGTAGGCGATGTCGGAAGAGAACGTTGAGCTGTTCAAGGGCAGTAGAGCATACAACCGACGCGACATCGAGGCGATGCTTGTGATCTCGACCCCGAGCCGAGTGGTACGACGCCTTCACGGTGTGCTTGAGGGCAAGGCGACCGTGTACCACGGTCACGAGGGCCTCAGCGATCGTGGAAAAACGTGGACGACGTTTTCGAAGAAATGCGTGTCGAGGGAGATTCGAGACCTCGGCGACACCGTCCTCGCGCTCGGCCGTCTCCACGCTCGCCAAGGGCAGCGGCGTCGATTCGGAATCGGCTTAGCTCACCCGTACCGCGAGCAGCCTTGGCGTTGGGGTTCGGACATACCAGAAGCCGCCGAAGCCCTCGAAGCCGCCGGGCTGTCGGAATAGCGCAGAACCGCGCTTAGGACGAAAAGCGCTAGCTTGAAAGCGGCGACTCGAGCTAACACTCGCTCTCGCGCGAAGCAGCAGCGCGGCCTAGTCGAGCACGAGGGCGAGGTGACCCCGATGAGGATGCTCTGAACCAAGTGAACGATGATCCCCATCCAGGCGCTCTGGAACCGCCGCGACGGATAGGCGAGGGCAAAGATGTCCACCAGGGAGGTGGGAATCACCCAGGGCGTGTGGAGGTGGTAGACCGCGAAGATCACCCCGTTGGCGACCCAGTCGCCCCTTCCGAAAACGCCCTGCACGCGGCGCAGAAGACCTCGGAAGAGCAGTTCCTCGCCGAGCACCGTGTGAAGACGACGAGCACGACGACCACCGCGAACCAACCCCACGCGCCGCTGAAGAACTCCTCGCCACTGTCCGAGTCCACGAAGTCGGCGAAGACCTCACCAATAACGGGATTGACACGGCCGCCTCGAGGGCGAAGAGCAATATGAACGGCAGCACCCACCACCACACCCGTCCGCCTACGCGCCCGGTCTTCGGATCGCGGGGTGCCCGCAGCCAGAGGGCATCGCGCACGCGCGGCCATTGGAGTCCGCCCAGCTCGCGCCTGGTGAGGATCAGGACGAGCACAAATTGCCAGATGAGCCCCGCGGTGATGCAGATCAGCAGGGCCTGAGCGAACGGCTCATCGCCCCCGAGTTGATCCCTGAGCCAGGGAGCAACGATCCAGGCGAGAACGCCCATCGGGACGGCCGCCGCCGCCACACCCCAAGGATCTCGGCGAGCGAGTACTGCCTTACGGCTTCATACCGATCGACTTGGTCAGACCGCTGGTCCATGGCGCAGCGCGGGACGAAACTACCGAACCGTCCGTAGCGTGCAAGCTACTGGCAGGAACCTCGCGCCGCATCGCGTAAGGCAGCAGGGGAGCCGCTCGGAGACCTAGTGGTCATATAGCCGCTGACGAGAAGAAGGAGCCAGACTCGCGGAGAGGTAGAAAGATCTCCACGACTAGGAGCGGCAGCGCCAGCCCTCCCGAAAAGGAGTGTTACTGGGAAGGCCGGGTCACTACTGCTTCGCGGAGCGCGTTCGCGGGCTCTCATCCGATCCTCGCCTAAAAGTACGTTAGCGACGGTGTTATGGCTGGACCAACCAGGCGCCCAGCTTATCGCTGAGCTCAGCTCTCCTTGACGACGGCTAGACGATGCGCTCGGCGACGTCGATCACGACCTCGCCGATTCGGTCGCAGCGGCGGTAGAGCTCCCGAAGCCCGATCCGCTCGCGCATGTCCTCGACCTCGAGCAGCTTGGCCGTGTCGCGGTAGTAGAAGTGCTCCAGCCGTCGCACCGTCTTGATCGCGGCGTCGGCGGCCGCGTGGTTTGGTCATCGTCCGAGCCGAGGTGACCGATCGCTTCGTCAATCTGGCGGGTCGCTTCAACCAGCAGCTCGTCATCCCGGCGATTCCGCGTCGGGGAGACGTTCATCGCCTCGGCCTCCTCGATCAGGTCGCGAGCGTGGTTGAGGATCCAGTCGAGCCACGAGAAAG
This sequence comes from uncultured Solirubrobacterales bacterium, assembly GCA_963813725.1. Classification (GTDB taxonomy): domain Bacteria; phylum Actinomycetota; class Thermoleophilia; order Solirubrobacterales; family 70-9; genus VGBV01. The sequence goes on along the minus strand of CAWFAI010000014.1, from coordinate 60,617 downwards.
GGTGAAGACGTCTTCCGGCTCCAGCTGGAGCACGAAGGCCTCGCGCAGGGCGTTCAACACCTCGCGCTTGGCCGCGTCGCCGCGAGGCTCGGCGTCGCGAACGATCTGGGCGGCGGCCGCGTCGCCGGCGGCCCAGGTCGCGAAGGCCTCCAGCGCCTCGATCGTCACCGCCGTCTGCCCGCGAAGCAGTCCCATCACGTCGGGCGTATCGGGCAGAAACCAGCGCCGATCTCGCCGGAGCTCATGCCAGCAACCGCCAGATGCTGAGCACGGCGGCGGCGAGCGCCGCCGAAGCGGGGAGGGTGATCAGCCAGGCGAGCCCGATCTGGCGAACTATCTCCCAGTTGACGTGGCGCAGGCGCCGACGTCCGGCCCCGATGCCGACCACCGAGGATGCGACCACCTGGCTTGTCGACACGGGCGCGCCGAGGAGCGAGGCGCCGAAGATGACGCTGCCGACGAGGTCTGGCTCGAGAGCCCTCGAGTGGATGGATGCGGTAGATCCGGCGACCCACGGTACGAATGATCCGCCAACCGCCCAGTGCGTGCCGGCGTCAGCGCGCGGAGCAGGCGACGATCACCCAGATGGGAGCGGAGAGCGAGTCGATCCGCCCGTCGGCGAGCAGCAGCGCAGCGACAACACCGACCGACTTCTGGCATCGTTGGCGCCGTGGCTGAAAGAGAGTGCCGCGGAGGTGATCCACTGCCGCCCTGGACCTTGCCGCGCCAGCGCCGCGTACCCCGCACGTCGACGCGCCGGAGGGTCCGGATCACCACCAGCGCGGCGAGGCCACCGAGCACCGGTGAGACCGCGAGCGCGATCAGCGTCCCGAAGACGCCAACCGGGTGGAGGCCGTCGAGCCCGCCCCAGTTGACCGCGTGGACGCCTCCCTCGACCACGGCGGCGCCGACCAGGCCGCCGACCAGAGCGTGACCGGAGCTCGAGGGCAAGCCCAGCCGCCAGGTCGCCAGGTTCCAGGCGGTGGCCGCGGCAAGCCCGAGCCGATCACCTCGATCGCGGCCGAGGGCGACACGGTGACGATGCCGCCGATCGTGTCGGCGACGGCGGCGCCCACCAGCAGCGGGCCCAGCAGGTTGAAGACCGTCGCCAGGAGGATCGCCTGCGACGGCGTGGCGGCGCGGGTGGCGACGAGGGTCGCGATCGCATTCGAGGCGTCGTGCAAACCGTTCGTGACCGCGAAGCCGAGGGCGAGGAGGACCGCGATCGCGAGCCCTGCGTCCATCCGCCGACTTTCGCAGATAGGCGCGATAGCGTTGGCGGTAGCGACCGCGAACTTCGAACGCGACCTCGAGCGGGATCCGCGCGTGGCCGTCGCCCCTGCGTATGCGTGAATGCGGAAGTCCCGGATGCCGATAGGGGAGCTTCCGAGTAGCCCACTTGGACGGAGAAGCAGTAGCTAGGTCTCCACGACCAGGGGCGGCAGGGCCAGCCCTATGGAAATTGGACGGTACTCGTGGGAGTACAGACCTAGGTCGCTTTGCGGGCGAGGGTCAGCGGCAAGTCGCAGGAGTCTGCTGCGAGAAACCGATCGGTTGACCCACGTGAGCGACTGCCGCGGCGGCGCTCGTGGCCGAGGCGCCGCTCTGGCGTCGACCGATACGATCTGGCAGAGGTCCTGGTGAAGAACCCGACCGTCAGCCGGGACTACGCAGCCTCGGTTCGCGTGGTCGCGGCTTGCTCTACGTAGGTCCCGGACGGAACACGCTCATTGAACCGGCCGAGAAGGCCGAGGTGGCCGAGCGGGCAAGCCTTGCCGAGGCGCTCCGTCGACCCGGCCGGAGCCCTCCAGGCTGAGCGACCGAGCAGCCATCACGGAGGCTGAGGAGGTCATCGCTCAGGACGAGCGAGCGGCGTCCAACCTCAGGATGCTCATCCAGGACCCGGACCCCGCGACGGTTGCGAAGGAGGTCGATCGCCTGCTCGCCACCCTAAATGAGCGCTACCGAGAGGGCCGCTTCAGGGACGTTCTGCGCTTTGCACGAGTGCTCGTAAGCATTCTCCTGCTCGCCCAGCGGTGGCGGGACCTAGTCTGGACCCTGGGGCTCGCAAAGGAGGCGGCGCTAGCGCTTGAGGACGTGGCCGCGGAGGCATGGGCGCTGCACGAGCTCGGCACGCTCAATATCGCTGCCGGCAACGGCGGCGCCGCGACCGAGCTCCTCGGCAGCGCCGGCGAGCTGTTCGAGGCGGCGGGTGATCCCGAGGCCGCCGAGCTCACCTCACAGAACCTTCAGCAGATCGCCGCCATCGCGCCGCCGCCGGGAATGCTCGATCGCATCGCCGCGTGGTCTGCCTCCCACAAGGCGGTCATTCTCATCGCCGGCGCGATCGCACTGGCGGGCGGCGCCGCCGGAGCGTTTGCCGTGATCGACGGCGACGGCGACGGGCAGCCAGCCCAGACCACGGACGGCGAGACCACGGACGGCGAGACCACGGACGGCGAGCAACACGGACGGCGAGACCACGGACGGCGACACGCCCGCCGACGCCGACGGCGACGGCGTTGCCGACTCCGACGACAACTGCCCCACTACCTCTAACCCCGAGCAGGAGGACCGGGACGAACCTCCGGACGGCGTCGGAGACGCCTGCACGGTTGACTAGCGGAGGGCACCGCACCGCCCGGGTTCTCATCGGATGTGTGCTGGAGGTCATCACCTACACCCCCGAAGGCGCGACCCAATGTCTACCGGTTGCAACGCGCATGGGGTCCTCCTCCCTCGCGCTCAAACAGTGGTGGAAGGCCGGTGGTGGGTTGTAATGACGCTTCGTGGCGACGAGCTCGCGCGATCGAGGTATTTCCGGAACGCGCCCAGGCACTCGAACCAGCCGGGCTGGAGGAGTAGGCGATGTCGGAGGAGAACGTGGAGATCGTTCGTCGGGTCTACGACGCCGTAGGCCGCCGCGACACCGAGACGGTTCTGACGCTTTACGACGCGGAAGTCGAGTAGATTGACCAGCGTACCCGGCCTCTTCGACAGGGCGGGCTCTACCGTGGCCGCGAGCGCTTGCGTGGCTGGTTTCGAGAGTGGAGCGAGGGGCTGGAGCACATCGAATACGAGGCGGATGAACTGATCGCGGCTGATGACCACGTCATCTCGAAGTCGGACATGAGGGGCCGCGGACGAACGAGCGGGGTCGAGGTCGGGGCGACTCTGTATGCGGTTTGGACGTTCCGGGACGGGAAGATCGTCCGGGTCGCATGGTTCTCCAGCCGCGCCGACGCCATCGAAGCCGCCGGGCTTGAGGAGTAGGCGATGTCGCAGGAGAACGTCGAAGCCTTCAAGCGCGGAACCGAGGCGGCTAACCGCCGCGACATTGACGCGCTGTTGGAGGAGTTCGACCCCGAGGTGGAGTGGCATCCGGCGATCCTCACGGGCCTCGGAGGGGAGGCGGCCGTATATCGGGGACACGAGGGCGTTCGCAAGGGAATCCGAGACGTGTACGAGGCGTTGGGCGAGACCCATCTCGACTACCCGGAGATCCGGGACCTCGGCGATCGCGTCGTCGGGATCGGCAGCATCCGCGCCCGTGGCAGCGAGAGCGGTGCCGAGACCGAGTCGCCCTACGTCAACGTGGTCGACTTCAAGAACGGCAAGGCGACTCTGATTCGCGCCTTCCTCGACCCGAAGGAAGGCCTCGAAGCCGCCGTGCTGACGGAGCGGCCGATGCCGCAGGAGCAGATAGAGATCGCCGTTCGACAGGTCGATGCCGTCAACCGACGGGACGCCGAGGCGTTCATCGCCACCGTCAGTCCCGACGTCGAATGGGAGGATCCCCTCTATTGGTCGGACCTTCCCCGGACCTATCGGGGGAGAGCGGAGGTTCGCCAGTGGTTCGACGAGGCCGTGGTGGAGCCGTGGGAGAGCCTCCAATGTGGGTTCGAGGAGGTCGCCGAAGCGGCGGATGATCGGTTCTTGTTCGGCGGTCTCCTCACCGCCTGCGGCAGGGCCGGCGTGGAGACGCAGCTGCACTTCTGGTCGGTCACCTGGATCGCCGATGGAAGGGTGACGAGACGCCGGGTGTTCCGCGAAAGAGCCGAAGCCCTCGAAGCCGCCGGGCTTGAGGAGTAGGCGATGTCGGAGGAGAACGTTGAGATTGTCGACCGACTGATCAACAAGTTCAACGAGCAAGGCATCGAAGCCGCAGGCTCGGAGTTCTTCGCCGAGGACGATCGAGTTCCATGAACCGCCGGAACAGCCTGGTCCGCGGGTCGCACGTGGACGGGAGGCAACCGTGAAGTTCTTCGCTGCATTTGATGAGGCATGGGAGCACCATCGGTCGGACCCGGAGGAGATCCGAGCACTGAGCGCAGAGCAGGTTCTCCTGCTCAGCGTCGAGCGCTTTCGAGGAAGAGACGGGATCGAAGTCGCCCACCCCGCTGGCACGATCTTCACGGTGAGGAACGGCAAGGTCGTGCACTGGCAGGCTTTTTGGGATAGGGGAACAGACCTCGAAGCCGCCGGGCTTCAGGAGTAGGCGATGTCGGAGGAGGACGTGGAAATCGTGCGGCGGGGGTTGGAGGTCATGAACTCGATCGGGCTGGACCGGTGGAGTTCAACAAACCCCGGAGCGCTGGGCTAACTTGTGGAACAGACTCGATCCGAAGGTTGAGCGCTAATGAGCGCTCCGACCTACCCGACGCGAAGGCATATCGAGGCCCAGCGGAATAAAGAAATATGGCGCAAACCCTGGAGGTGTGGGCGGAAATCCGCTGGGAGGCGTTGGAGTTCGTCGATCTCGGCCACGCGGTCGTCGTGAAGGCAAAGATCGTGGCCGTCGGGCGGGGTAGCGACGTCTCGACCGAGCTCGACGCGACCCACGTGTACTGGTTTCGCGAGGGACTGATCGTGCGCCTTCAGGAGTTCGTAACCAGAGCGGAGGCCCTCGAAGCCGCCGAGATTGAGGAGTAGGCGATGTCGCAGGAGAACGTCGAGCTCGTGCGGCGCGCGCTCACCCAGCTCGCGACTCCGATCCGCGCTGAGGAGGTGGAGCGGCGCCTGAGCGATAGTGCCTTGGCGGAGTTCTTCGATCCGGAGTTCGAGTTGCTTCCCGCCGGACAATCTCTGATGGCCCTCGACACTTACCGGGGCTACGAGGGGATGCGACGGTTCTTCACCGACTTCCTCTCGATCTGGGAGGAGGTTCGCTTTGAGCCCCGTGAGTTCATCGACGCCGGCGACCAGGTAGCCGCGGTTTACCGCGTGGCAGGGCGAAGCCACGGCGTTGACGTGGACGCGACATGGTCCGGCCTGTACACGATCCGCAGCGAAAAGATCGTACGCACGCAGAACTTCACGAACCGAGAGCAGCCGTCGAAGCCGCCGGCCTGTCGGAGTAGCCGCTTTGGACGAAAAGCAGGAGTTAAGACAGATCGTGCCGAGCAGCGCCTAGCGGCCGGAAACCTCAACCCTCAGCCAGGCGGGTCGATAGCGTGGTACGCGCGAGCAGGTCGGCGCGGGTCGCCCGTCTGAGCGAGGCGCAGCCGTCCCGCGCGTAGTCGGTCATGACCTCGCCCAGTCTCGTGGTGGGAACACGGTGGCTTCCGGCGCGCCACGGACCAGCTAGCGGATCCGCGTCGTCGGCCCGAGCGCAGATTGGCTCGTGCCACGGACTCTCCCGTTGTGCCGCCTCTACCAGATGTTCCCCGCGCCGGGTATACGAGGATGCGATGACGCTGGTGGCCATTAGGTGTCGCACTTCACGACGCCGCTTCCTCAACCATCCTGCCTTGAGCTCGATCCTTCCGGCCTGACTCGACCGTGCGCCGTCACCGGATGTCGAGCTCGAGCTGACCTCGACGGCCGTCGCGTCGAGTTTCACGTCGAGCCGCCGGGTGCTCACCGAGACCTCGTTCCGCGAATAGCTGAGCACGAGCCGGTGCCCTCCCTGTGGTGAGGATCACATCGTCGGCAGCCGGCGGCGGTGCCACCGGCGTGTCCCAGAAGAAGCCGGTCCAGATCGGACGTCTCGCGTCTCCCTCTTCGAACTCCACCCAAACGTCCGCTCCGACGGCAGCAACATCGAGAGCCCGACCCCAGCTCCGCGTAGGCACGCAGGCATCGCCCACGCACGAGCCGCGGCTCCCAGTGCGGCCGGCTGCTGACCTGCATGCGCCCGAGCCATGCGGATCGGCGATGTCCTCGACACGTCCGCGGTACTTCCCGAACAGCTTTCTCATCGCCACCGCCTCCGATCGTCGTCGTTTGCCGGGTGATACACCCCCGCGATCCGGCGGGTAATGGCCGCAAGCGCGAAGAAAAGCACGGGCCAAAGCCACACCACGCTGACCAGCACCTAGTAGCTCGAGATCTCAACCACCAGTGGGCGGCAGCGCGAGACACTAAGGAAAATGGACCACACTCCTGGAAAGCGTGGCGCTACGGTGCGCAGGCCAGGGCGAGATACTGCGTGGGCGATGTCGAAGGAGAACGTCGGAGTTGTTCAAGCTGCCGCCGATGCGTTTGCTCGCGACGGGGTTGACGGGTGGCTCGAATACTTCACGGACGATGTCGACTACCAGGCGGTTGAAGGTGCAATCGATGACCCTGGCCCGATTCATGGCAAGGACGCACTGCGCGCTTACATGGAGGACTGGGTCGAGAAGTTCGATGATGTGAGAGTCGAGCCGGTTGAGGTCATCGATGCGGGAGATGACACGGTTATCGTGGTCATGCGCGCCAGCGGACGTCCGAAGGGGACCAGCGCCGAGGCGGAGCTGACGCTGAGCTTCGCCGGCGTCAACACGATTCGCGACGGGAAGATCGCACGGGCCCGCGAGTACTGGACGCGAGAAGAGGCCCTCGAAGCCGCCGGGCTGTCGGAGTAGCCCACTCACTCCCACCTTCAGATCGCGACCCGCAGCGGGGCGGGAAGCCCTCCGGTTATCGCGGAAGGGTGGAAGCCGTGGCGCGCTGCCGCAGGCATGGCGCGATACTGCGCGGGCGATGTCGCAGGAGAACGTCGAGATCGTTTTGGATCAGTGGGACGCGTGGAACGACGGAAATCTGGACCGGTGGGCAGAGGGCTGGGATCCCGAGGTGGTCGTAGTTGCCCCAAAGGGTTGGCCCGAGGGAGACGTCGAGCAGGGCCTCGAAGCCTGGAAGCGTCAGGCCCAACGTCTGCGGGATACCTGGGCCGAGGCGCGGATCGAGGTTGACGAGATTCGGGATGTGGAAGACCGGGTGCTTGCTCGGTTTCGCTACGTGACCGTTGGAGAGGACACCGGCATCCCCTTTGAGACACCCATGGCCGTTGTCCTCTTCTTCAGCGAGCGAAAGATCAGGCGGGCGTATTCGGCTGGACGATGGCCGAGGCCCTCGAAGCCGCCGGGCTGTCGAAGTAGCTGCGCGGTCACGCCGCGACCTCGATCACCGGCAGAGCGAGTCCCTCCGGTTTATCTGTGAATGGGTGGAAGGCCGGGCACTACCGCGTCGGGGCGAGCGCGACGGCGAGGATCGCCGCCGGATTGCCCGGCGGCCAGTCGGGAAGCGGGTCGATGGTGTCGAGCTGAATGAACCCGCAAGCGAGCCAGAAGGCACGGGTCGCTTCGTAGGGGGCATAGTCGGCGGACGGATCGAGCGTCTTGACTTCGACGATCTGCACGCCGTCAGCGCTCAACTCGTCCAAGATGTGGTTGACGAGCCGGGTGCCGAGGCCTGCTCCTCGGCGATCGGCGGCGACCGCGATCCACAGGATCTCCGCCGCGCACATGCCGCGGCGCCGCACGATGGCGAAGCCGATGACGCCGCCTGCGTCGTCGATGACCCAGCCACCGTGGTCCCGCAGGTCGCTTCGCACCTTCTCGGGCACGTCATCGGTAAAGAAGTCGTCCAGGCCAACGACGATCGCCACGCACGTGTCGGCATCCTGCGCGGTGGCGGCCCGTATCGACGCCATCGCTCGTCAGCGACTCCAATTGACCGTCTGCGCGTGCATCCGGCCAAGCAAATCACACGTCGCTTCTCCTTCGGTGATTGCGTCGGAGGAGAACGTTGAAATTGCGCGCGCGTCCGCCCTTCCCTGAAGCGCGCCCGACTGGACTCGAACCAGTGACCTTCGGTTTCGTAGACCGACGCTCTATCCAACGGTGTCCGGCATTAAGGGGGGCATGGCAAGACAGTCAATCGGGACTGCTTGGGACGAAAAGCGGCGCTCCTAGACAATCGGAACCTCGATCAGCGGCAGGGCCAGGCCCTCCGGTTTATCTGCGAAAGGGTGGGAAGCCGTGGCGCTGCGGTCCGCACGGCAGGCGGGATACTGCGTGGGCGATGTCGCAGGAGAACGTGGAGAGGGTCAAGGCAGGGTTCGCGGCGCACAACCGCGGCGACGTTGATGCCCTGGTCGAGCTCTACGACCCGGAGGCGGTGTTCGAGACGCTGCTCCTGGGAACCCACCATGGCAACGAGGCCATACGCCTGATCTACGAGGAGAACCAAAAGACCCTGGCCGGCTACGACGTCGTCCCCGTGGAGCTGATCGATGCCGGGGACAAGGTGGTGGCGGTCGCTCAAATGGTGGGGTCCGGTCCCGCCAGCCAGATCGCTCTGGATGATCGGTTCGCCTTCGTGTTCACGTTCAAGGGTGAGCGGGTGGTGCGAGAGCAGGCCTTCCGAAACAGGGAGGAAGCCCTCGAAGCCGCCGGGCTGTCGGAGTAGCGCTGCCCGCTTCAGCCGCGACCTCGATGACGGGCGACGGGAGCCCCTCCGGTTTATCTGGGGAAGGGTGGAAGGCCGGGCACTCCTGCTTTTGCTGGAAAGCGGCGGTCTGGGTTGGGCTCCCCCTTTTCGCGCAATGCAGGAGCGAAAACGGGCGTCCAGTTAACGGAGAGGGAGATAATGCTGGCGATGTCGCAGGAGGACTACCTGCTCGCCAACCAGCCCTCGGAGTTGCAGCGCCTGCAGCTGCAGTCGCGCGTGTGGGAGCCCGCCGGGCGGCAGGTCCTCTCGAGGCTCGGCGACGGATCCGGCCGACACGCCCTGGACGTCGGCTGCGGAGCCCTGGGCTGGCTTCGAATCCTCAGCGAGTGGGTCGGCCCGTCCGGCCGGATTCTCGGCACCGACATAGACGAGAGCTTGCTCAACGCCGCTCGTTCATTTCTGGAGGCAGAAGGAATCTCCAACGTAGAGCTCGTCATCGATGATCTCTTCGAGAGCAAGCTGGAGCCGCAATCCTTCGATCTCGTCCATGCCCGCTACGTGATCGCTCCACTCGGACGCGGCCGTGAGCAGGTGGCCTGGTACGGGCGCTTGGTCAGACCCGGTGGCTCACTGGTCCTGGAGGAGTGGGACCTGGGCTCGTGGCACTTCAACCCCCCTGCCCCCGCGGCCGAGCGATTGATCCGATCGCTCTCCGTGATCTTTGCCACGCTGGGCGGCGAAGCGGGCCGCGAACTTCCGGAGCTGCTCGGGGAGGTCGGTATTGAGGAGCCAGAGATAGACGCGCAGGTCGTCGCGCTCAAACCAGGCCACCCGTATCTGCGTCTGCCGCTTCAGTTCAGCGTCGCGCTGGAGTCGCGGCTGCTTGAGACTTTGAGCGAGGACGAGCTCGCCTCGCTGCGCCGCGAGGCCGAGACCGAGTTGGCCGAGCCGGGCAGATGGGGCACGACATTCACCCTGATCCAATGCTGGGGCAGGCTCGACGGCTGAGTAGCGACGCGCCTAGGGCGGCGTGATCGAGGAGTGGTGCCGGCCCGGGTCCAGCAGCGGACGATGTCCCGCATCGAGATTCGCTGCTCGTTCCGCGTGAATGCAGCTGCAAAGGCAACGGCCGGTCATCAACTGAAAAGGGCTGCTTTGGACGAAAAGGACCGCTTTGCATGGAAAGCGCAACAGTCCGCGAGATACTGCGCGGGCGATGTCGGAGAAGAACGTCGAGGTTGTGCAGAATCTGTTCGACGCGGTTGCCCGGGGCGATATCGAAGGAGCCCTTGGATACGTCCGGCCTGACGGGGAGTGGGTGAACCCTGACTACGCGATGGAGCCGGGTACGCGGCGCGGCCTGAGCGGGGTACGGATCGCGCTCACGGCACTTCGAGATTCCTTCGCTGAGCTTCGCTTCGACATCAGCGAGATGGTCGACGTTGATGATCGCGTGCTCGTTACCGGCACCTTCTCTGGCGTGGGCCGTACGAGTGACGCGGCTTTCGGACCCCAGACCTTCGGCTCGGTGGTAACGCTGGCCGGCAACCAGATCCAGCGTTACCAGTGGTATCTCGATGCGGAGGAAGCCCGCGAAGCCGCCGGTTTGGCGGAGTAGGCAATGTCGGAGGAGAACGAGGGATCTCACATAGTGGCGCGATCTCTTGAGCCCGAGGCTGCGTGGAACGCGGTCCAGCTCGGCTTCGCGGAGATCCTCGATCTGAGGACTGAGATCGAGCGTCGCCGCTACGGAGCCCCACCTAGGGCGAGACCGGTCTCGCTCGCCAAGCACATAGCGAGTCCGGAGGGGCCCGGCGCCATCTACCTCTGCCAACGCGCCATTCGCTCGAAGGCGACCTTGCGCCGGGGGGCGGCAGAGGTCGCGGGCGGCTTCGCTGCATGGAACGAAGCTGGCCTTCCAGTCGAGGACGTCGATTAGCTTGGGCTGGGGAGTAGGTAGCAGCAGCCGCTTAGGACGAAGAGCAGTAGTTAGGTCTCCACGACGATGAGCGGCAGCGCCAGGCCCTCCCGAAAGTCTGAGTGTTTGTGGAAGCCGTGGCACCGGCGGCCCGCAGGCCAGGGCGAGATACTGCGTGGGCGATGTCGGAGGAGAACGTCGAGCTCGTGGCCCGCTTCTACGAGCCGGCGACGAGCAAGGCGGCGCTGTTGACTGCCATGCCGAGGATTATGGAGTTCTGCCATCCCGCGGTCGAGTGGACCTCCCGCGAGGACGGATTGACCTACACGGGCCGCCAGGGAGTCAGGGAGGCGCTCGAACGCTGGCTCGACAGCTTTGATGACTACAGGTATGAGATCCAGCGGATCGTCGACTGTGGTGACGATGACGTGCTGGTCGTCGGGCTTGAGCTGGGCAGGGGGGCAATGAGCGGCGCCGAGGTCCGCTCGCTCAACTACGAGCTGCTCACCATCCGGAACGGCATGATCGTGCGCTTCCGCGAGTTCTACGACGAGTCCGAGGCCCTCGAAGCCGCCGGGCTGTCGGAGTAGCCCACTCACTCCCACCTCAGATCGCGACCCGCAGCGGGGGCAGGGGGAGCCCCTCCGGTTTATCTGCGGAAGGGTGGAAGGCCGGGCACTACTGCTTTGCGTGGAAAGCAGCACTCCGTCGCGAGATACTGCGTGGGCGATGTCGAAGGAGAACGTCGAGCTGTTGCGGCAAAGTGTTGACGCCTTCAACCGGCGCGACCAAGACGCCTTCCTGGCGCTCATGGATGACGAGGTGGAGGCGCACTCCCGCATCGTGGCCGTCGAGGGCGGGTACCGCGGCTTGGAGGCGATACGCCGCTGGTGGGACGACTTCCTCGGGTCCTTTCCCGACTACACGATCGATGTCGAAGAGGCCCGTGATCTCGGAAATGTGGTCCTCTGCCGCTTCGAGGCTCGCGCACACGGGGCTGCCAGTGACACGCCACTTGTCGACCCGGTCTGGCACGTGACCAAGTGGCGAGACGGGAAGTGCGTCTGGTGGCGCGTCTTCACGACAGAGGCCGAAGCCCTCGAAGCCGTCGGGCTGTCGGAGTAGCTGCGCGGTCACGCCGCGACCTCGATCACCGGCAGAGCGAGTCCCTCCGGTTTATCGGCGGAAGGGTGGGAGGCCGGGCAGTACTGCTTCGCATGGAAAGCGGCGGTTTCCGCGAGATACTGCGCGGGCGATGTCGGAGGAGAACAGGCAACTCGTCGATCGCGTCATCGAAGCTTGGAATCGCGGTGATGTCGAAGCGTTTCTCGCATACTTCGATTCCGACTGCGAGGTCGTTTTCCCACCCGACGTCCCGGAGCCGGGTCCGTTTCGTGGTCGCGCCGAGCTGAGGCAGTGGGTCGAAGGATTTCTGGCAGCGTGGGAGTTCCATCGAGCGGAGACTGTCGAGATAAGGGATACAGATGAAGGTGTGTTCGCTTCCCTCCGCTTGGTGGGTCGAGGATCCGGTAGCGCCATCGAGATGGATGAGACCGACGCGCACCTCTTTGCGATCCAAGAAGGCCGGATCGTCCGCTGGCGAAACTTCCAGACACGCGCTCAGGCCCTCGAAGCCGCTGGGCTATCGAAGTAGCCGCTGTGGACCTCGAAAACCGGGCCGATCAGCTACCGCGTGGGGGCTGTCGCTCGGGAGGCCCGTACTGCTGGACTTCGCGGATGTGGTCGGCGTTGATCATGACCACTTCGTCATCGGTCTCAGTGACCTTGATCAGGGGAACTTGCGGCGTCGCTATTCCGCTGATCTCGTTCCTGATCTGCTCAACGGTGCTCTGCACGTTCTTCCTGTCGCCGTTGTCGAAGATGATCACGGCGTTGGGCTCGCTGGCGGCCATGGGCACAGCCTATCCCCGTAGCTTCGAATCGGCTCGGACGGCGATGTCGCAGGAGCATTTGGAACCCGCCCGTCAACAGGTTGAGGCCTCGAAGGTTGATGCACGGGGGCCGTTGAGGCTTACCTGCTGATCAGGCAGCGCAGGTAGCGGCCACCTCTGGCGATCGCCCGTAGGATCGTGCCGTGGCCGAGAAGGAGCACTCGGCGTCGTTCCAGAAGCCGGCTGAGGCCTACGACCGGTTCGTGGGTCGCTACGGGCGCGCGCTTGCCGAGGCGACGCTCGAACGGCTGACCGTGGCCCCCGGATGGCGGGTGCTGGACGTCGGCTGCGGCCCGGGACCACTGACCGCGGTGCTGGCGGAGGTTGTGGGAGGCGAGAGCGTCGGAGCCGTCGATCCGTCCGAGCCCTTCGCGCGCGCGTGCAGCGAGCGCGTACCCGGTGCCGACGTGCGCGTCGCGTCCGCCGAGAAACTGCCGTTCACGGACGGCTCCTTCGATGCGACCCTCTCCCAGCTCGTGCTCAACTTCCTCGCTGACGCACCGGCCGGCCTGCGGGAGATGCGGCGCGTGACACGGGGGAGCGGCGAGATCGCAGCATCGGTCTGGGACTACGCCGGCGAGATGACCATGCTCCGTGCCTTCTGGGACGCCGCTGTCGAGCTGGACCCGGGCCGGGCGGAATCGCAGGACGAGGGCATGCGAATGCCGTACTGCGAGCCGGCCGCACTCGCGCGGCTCTTCAATGAGGCGGGGTTGATTGAGGTGAGCACGGATGCGATCGTGGTCCGCGCCGGCTACGAGGACTTCGAGGATCTCTGGGCACCGTTCACCTCCGGCGTCGGTCCGGCTGGCGCCTACTGCGCGTCACTTCCCGATGACGAAAGAGCGGCGCTGAAGAACTCCTACCGGCGTCGGCTCGGCTCGCCTCGGCGGGCCGTTCGAGCTGTCGGCGCGTGCCTGGCTCGCGCGTGGGCCGCGTCCCCGACGCCAGCGGATGACACCAGGCCTAGCCTGAGGGGGCCGATGGGCAGAGCACGCGCAGCCGGCCGAGAATCCCTCGCTCCCCAGCACACCCCGGCGGGCGTACGGGCTCGGCTCGGGTCTCCTCCGCGGCCGAGCCACCTTCGCGACTTCGTTTACGGAGGAATCGACGGCGCCGTGACGACCTTCGCCATCGTCGCCGGCGTGGTCGGCGCGGGGCTCAGCGACAGCGTCATCATCATCCTCGGCTTCGCCAACCTGATCGCCGACGGCTTCAGCATGGCCGCGAGCAACTTCCTCGGTACGCGAGCCGAGCAGCAGCGGCGCGAGAAAGCGCGACGGGACGAGGAGCGGCAGATCGCGCTGATCCCGGAGGGCGAGCGGGAGGAGATCCGCCAGATCTTCGCCGCCAAGGGCTTCGACGGGGACGATCTGGACCGCGTCGTCGAGACGATCACCGCCGACCCGAAGGTATGGGTGGAGACGATGATGACCGACGAGCTCGGCTACGGCGCGGACAACTACGAGCCGCTGCGTTCCGCCGGCGCAACCCTCCTGGCCTTCGTCACCGTCGGATTTCTGCCGCTGGCCGTCTTCGTCGTCGACGCCGTGGCGCCGGGAGAGATCGCAGCACCGTTCGCCTGGAGCGCCGTGATGACCGGCGTCGCCTTCTACGCCGTCGGCAGCCTCAAGGCCCGGTTCGTCGACCAGCCGACGTGGCGGTCGGGCCTGGAGACGGCGGCGATCGGCGGAGCGGCCGCCGCCCTTGCCTTCGCGGTCGGCGTGCTGTTACAGGGCGTCGCGTGAGCGGGGTCGCCAGGGAGCACGCCACGATGCGCGTGCCGACCGCCGGGCCAACAGCGACCGTGGGCGAGATACGCAAGTCTCTTGCCGGAGATGACTTCGACTCGGCGGCGGACATCGCGGTCCTCGATCGCGGCGCGCTGGTCGGCATCGTGCCGATGGAAGCGTTGCTCGCCGCAGATCCCGAGGCGAAAGTCTCCACCCTGGCCGACACCAGCCCGCCAACCGTGGCGCCCGATGCGAACCAGGAGATCGCCGCGTCGTTGATGGCCGAGCGGGGCCGGGGCAGCCTCGCGGTCGTGGATGTTGACGGGGGTTTCGTGGGATTGATCCCCCCGAAACGCATGCTCGGGGTGCTGCTCGAGGAGCACCTGGAAGACCTCGCTCGCCTAGGAGGCTTCCTGGCCGGGGCGGGGCGCGCGCGACGGGCGGCGGAGGAACCTGTCATGCGCCGCCTCTACCACCGCCTGCCCTGGCTTCTGGTCGGGTTGGTCGGGGCGATGGCCTCGGCCGTGCTGGTGGGTTCCTTCGAGGAGGAACTCGATGCCAAGGTCATCCTCGCCTTCTTCGTGCCGGCCGTTGTCTACATGGCCGACGCCGTGGGAACGCAGACCGAAGCAATCCTGATCCGTGGCCTCTCGGTCGGGGTCGCGGTCCGCGACGTCCTTCTCCGCGAGGTTGTGACCGGGGCCATCACCGGCGTCGTCGTCGGAGCCCTGTTCTTGCCATTCGTGATTGTCGGCTATGGGGATGCCGGGGTGGCGGTGGCGGTCGCTTTGGCCCTGTTCGCGAGCTGTTCAATCTCAACGCTGGTAGCGATCGCCCTGCCCTCGCTGTTTCAGCGCCTTGGGGCCGATCCCGCGTTCGGATCCGGGCCCCTGGCCACGGTGATCCAAGACCTGCTCTCGATCGCCGTCTACCTGGCGATAGCGATACCCCTCGCCACCTGAAACGCTCTCTATCGGGCGCCGGGAGGTCCGTATGGATCGAGTGCCATAGGTTCCTCGTGCCACTCCTTGGGCAGGGCAACCTCGACGTCGAGAGAGCGGCGGGGCGGCTGCGGCTCATCGTGCACCTCTCCGTGGTAGAGGAAGGGCGCGAGGTAGCGGGCGCTGATCTTGTGCGGCGGCCACCACAGGCAATCCGATGACGCCTCCCCTTCGCCGCGTCCTCCGGCTACGTCGGCGCTCAGGTGGACCGATTCGTCGCCCGTCAGCAGCTTGCCGCGGAGGACGGGCCTGAACGGCTCGGGATCCCCGCTCACGCCGACCCGGTGGGCGATGTGCTCGGCGGCTGCGTCGGCTTGCTGGGTGCCGAGCCCGCCCTGCTTTATCGGGAAGTTCGTGCCGTCGCCCGCCGCGTACACGTCCTCCGCTCCCTTGACCCTGGCGTGATCATCAACCGGGATGAACCCCCGTTCGTCGGCCGGCAGACCATCGATCTCGGGCCCTTCCATCACCGGCAGCGCCACCGCCTCCGCCGGGCTCAGCGCTCGATCCCCCGGGCTCAGCTTGATTCCGCGACCGTCGAGCTCTCGCACAGTCGAGCCGGGGATGACCTCGATCCGCCTCGCTCGCAGCAGCTCGTCGATCGCCGCGCTCGCAGCGACCCCGAAGACGGCCAGGGGGGCGGGCTCGGGCGTGATGATCGCGATCTTGACGTCGAGGCCCCGTGACGTGGCGCGGCGCTGGGTCATCAAGGCGATCTCGTAGAGCGGCAGCGACCAGGTCACGCCCGCCGGGACTATGAACGCCAAGCGGTGACCCCTAGCTTCGGCTCGGTCGAGCACCTCGTCAGCGCTGAAGGGCTCGCCCGGGGACGGAAATGTGGTCGCCCCCTCCAGCGCCGGCTTGTAGCGCCCGCCCGCGCAGACGACCAGGTAGTCGTACTCCAACGTCGAGCCGTCGTCGAGCTCGACCGCGTGGTCTGCGGAGCGAACCGCACTCAGGGCGCGTTGCACGAACCGGGCCCCCATCTGCTCCGCGAGCGGAGCGAGCTCGTGGTGATCCGCCGGCCCTTCGCCGAACGGCTCCCCCACCAGCAGCGGCTTGTAGACGAAGTCGGGCTCGGGCGAGAGCAGGGTCAGCTCGACCCGGTCGCCGGCCATGTCGCTGAGCGCGAGCAGCGTCTCGAGTCCGGTCACACCGCCGCCCGCGATCAGGACGCGGCTCTTTCCTTGGGAGATGCCGCCGCTCATGGCTGCCGCATCATCGCGCACAAGCTCCGGGCGAGCCTTGTCCCACCGCAGGTCACGGGCTATAAGGTGCACCCATGAACCGGTCGCGCTCGTCCCGCACCGGCGGCGTTGAGGGATTCCCTGCGGCTCAGGAGGAGGGGTCGGGGAAGCGCGAGCTGCTGGTCTCGAGGGGCTGGGTCCAGGGGGCGGCCCTCGTCTTCCTGATCGGCTTCTTCATCCTCGGGCTGCTCGCCTATCGCAGCTACATGGCCAAGCCGCCGGTGCCGGTCGAGGTCGTGGACCCCTCGGGCGAGGTGCTCTACACCGGCGACGATGTCTCCGAGGGGCAGAAGGTCTTCCTCCACAACGGCCTGATGGAGTACGGCAGCGTCTTCGGCCACGGCGCCTACCTCGGGCCGGATTTCACCGCGGACTACCTGCGCCGGTCCACGGACATGGTCAGGGAGTCCTACGGCGGCAGCGAGTCCGACTCGGCCGCCCGCCGCACGGTCGAGGACTTCCGCACCAACACCTACGACGAGGACACCGAGACGGTGACGCTGAGCGCCGCCGAGTCCGCGGCGTTCGAGCGGCTCGTCACCCACTACAGCGACCTCTTCTCCGAGCCGACCACCAAGAACGGGCTCCGTCCGGACGCGATCACCGACCCGACCGAGCTTCGCCAGCTGACCTCCTTCTTCGCCTGGACGGCCTGGGCCGGCTCCACCGAGCGGCCGGGGCACGACTACACCTACACGAACAACTGGCCGCCGGAGCCGCGCGTCGAAAACGAGCCGACCGCGAACGTGATCGTCTGGTCGGTCGCCTCTCTGATCGCCCTGCTCGGTGGGATCGGGCTGCTGTTCGCCGCTTTCGGGCGCTGGGGCGGCCGGCTGGGATGGCAGGGCCGCGAGCAGGCGACGCTCAGCTTCCGCTCACCCGGTGACGTCGCGCTCACCCCTGCCCAGCGTGCCACGGCGTGGTTCTTCTTCGTGATGGCTGCGCTGTTCCTGATCCAGGTGATGGTCGGGGCGGCCTCGCAGCACTACCGCGCCGACATCGCCGACTTCTTCGGCATCGACCTGGCCGCGATCCTGCCGTTCAACCTGATGCGCACCTGGCACGTCCAGCTGGCGCTGTTCTGGGTCGCGACCTCGTTCGTCGCCGCGGGGATCTTCCTGGCACCGATGATCGCCAAGCGCGAGCCGAAGCACCAGGGCAAGATGGCGTTCGCACTGCTCGGGGCGCTGGCGATCGTGGTCTTCGGGACTCTGATCGGCTCCTACCTGGGAGTGCACGGCGTGCTCGAGGACGCGGCATCCAACTGGTTCGGGCTGCAGGGGTTCGAGTACCTGGATCTGGCCCGCCTCTACCAGGTGCTGCTGGTGATCGGGCTCTGCTTCTGGGTCTTCATGCTCTTCCGCGTCCTGCGGAAGCGCTTGAAGGGAGAGACCGCCGGCAACATGCCGTGGCTGTTCTTCCTCGCGGCCTGCGCGATCCCGGCGTTCTACGCGGTCGGCCTGATCGCCCGGACCGGGGACAACTTCACGACGACCGAGTTCTGGCGCTTCTGGGTGGTCCACCTCTGGGTCGAGGACTTCCTGGAGCTGTTCACCACGGTCATGGTCGCCTACATGTTCGTGCTGCTCGGGGTCGTGCGCGAGAAGGTCGCCCTGGCCGTCGTCTTCCTGGACGTGATCCTCTACTCGATCGGCGGCGTCGTCGGCACCATGCACCACCTCTACTTCTCCGGCGAGCCGGCCGAGCACATGGCACTCGGCGCCTTCTTCTCGGCGGCGGAGGTGATCCCGCTCACCTTCCTCACGGTCGAGGCCTGGTCGTTCCTGCAGCTCGGCGCCGCCCAGGAGTCGCGCTCGAAGACGCCCTTCCCCCACCGCTGGGCGGTGATGTTCCTGGTCGCGGTCGGGTTCTGGAACTTCGTGGGCGCCGGGATCTTCGGCTTCCTGATCAATCTGCCAATCGTCTCCTACTACGAGATCGGCACGGCGCTGACGGCAAACCACGGCCACGCGGCAATGATGGGCGTGTACGGGATGCTCGCCCTGGGGCTTGCGATGTTCTGCCTGCGCTACATCATCCCGGCCGACAAGTGGCCTGAGCGCTGGGCCAAGATCTGCTTCTGGTGCACGAACGTCGGGCTCGCGTGGATGTGCTTTGCGACGCTCCTGCCGCTCGGCTTCCTCCAGCTCTACAAGTCGGTGGCCGACGGCTACTTCGAAGCTCGCGAGCTCGAGTTCCTGACCAACGACACCAACACCCTGATCGAGTGGCTGCGGCTGCCCGGTGACATCGTCTTCATCGTCGGCGGCGCCCTGCCGGCGCTCTACATCACCTACCTCGGCATCCGGCACACGGTCAAGCGCGTCACGCTCGATGAGCCCGAGGACATCCTCTTCACCGACATCACCGAGCCCACCGGGGTCGCTCGGGCCGACGAGGCCGAGGCGACCGCCGCGAGGTCCACGTGAACCTCGAGGTGCTCCTCGCCGCGGGCTACGCGCTTGCGCTTATCGCCGGGGCTTTCCTGCTGGAATGGCTCTCCGCTCACACCCATCGGCGCTCGCTTCGCTTCCGCACCGCCGGCTTCGACTACGACCCTGCCACCGACAGCTGGGTCTGCCCGGAGGGCGAGGCGCTGTGGCCGCATGAATTCGACCGCGAGCGGCGCATCGTGCGCTATCGGGCGAAGCCGCAGATCTGCAACGCCTGCCACCGCAAGCACGCCTGCACCGACTCGGACCGCGGCCGCGAGATCACGCGCCCGCTCGACCCCTGGCCCCACTCCGAGGCCGGCCGCTTCCATCGCACGCTGTCGGCCGTGATGGTCGTGCTGGGGCTGCTGATAGTCGCGATCGAGGTCGCTCGCCACCACCAGGCGTCCGAGGTGGCCGTGCTGGGCATCGTCGCGCTGGCGGGGCTCGCCTCGCTGCGCTGGCTGCTGCGCGACCTGCGGCGGCATCCCGCGAACTTCCCGGCGCCGAGACCGGCCCACGGGCTCGGCTTCGCGGCGGCGGGGGCCGACGGCGTTCGCGAGCGCACCCGCTGGGCCTCCCAGAAAGGTGAGCGTCCGACCGCGGCAGAGCCGGGCGAGCCCTACTCAGCGCTTGATCTCGTAGCGGAGCTCGACCATGCCGGTCTCGAAGGGCGTGGTGCCCGTCAGCTGCATGGGACCGCCGGGAAGCCGGCGGTCAAACAGGGGCTTGCCCGCCCCCAGCACGACCGGGACGACGGTCAGCAGTAGCTCGTCCAGCAGACCGGCGTCGGCGAACTGCGAGGCGACGTTGCCGCCGCCGACGATCCAGATGTTGCGGCCCCCGGCCGCGGCGACCATCTGCTCGTGCACGTCCGCTGCCCCGGCCTCGACGATCCGCACGTCGTGGTCGCCCGGGGGCTGGGGAAGCTCGCGCGAGCTCATCACCCAGTAGGGCTTGCCGGCGTAGGGCCACTCGCCTTCGGTGCCCAGGTGGTCGATCACGAACTCGTAGGTGGTCGAGCCGCTGACCAGCGCGCCGACACCTTCGTAGAAGCGATCGTAGGATCCGCCGTCGCTCATCGGGCCGGGCTCGGCGCCCTTGCCCTCGAAGCTGCCCTCGTAGCCCATCAGCCAGTCGATGCCGTCGTCGGGGTCGGCGATGTAGCCGTCGAGCGTGGCCGCGCAGTAGTACTGGGTCCTGCTCACAGTCGCCAAGCCTACGAAAGGCCCGCTGCCCGCCGGGCTCGGCCGGGCGAGGCGTAACCGATCGCCGAGAGGATCTTGCCGTCCTTGACCGTGACGATCGCGCCGAAGGCGCTCAGGCGGGACCCGTGACCGCGACGCGGGTGCCGTGGCGGGGCACGAGCGTGATCCCGCGCAGCACGACGGGGTCGGGCTCCGGGCGCAGCGGCCGCAGCTCGACGCTGGTGGCGACGATCCGGATCGCCTCGGCCATCTCGGCCTGGGCGAGAGCGGCGCCGATGCAGCGGCGGATGCCGCCGCCGAATGGAATCCAGGCATACGACTCGACGTCGCCCTCCAAGAAGCGCTCGGGGCGGAAGCTGTCGGCCTGCGGATAGAGGTCCTCGCGGCGCTGGACCAGCGCGATGCCGGGATAGACGCGGATCCCGGCGGGCAGCTCCCAATCGCCGACCACGCGCGGCTTCGTCAGGGTCCGCTGGCTCGCGTCGATCACGGGGCGCAGGCGCAGGGTCTCGCTGACGACGGCCTGCAGGTAGTCGTCCTCACCCGCGGCCAGGGATTCGCGAAGCCGCGCGTACGCGTCGGGGCTGTGCAGGAGCAGGTCGAAGGCGAACGCAAGAGCGGTCGCGGTGGTCTCGTGGCCCGCCGCCAGCATCGTCATCAGCTCGTCGCGCAGCTCGGCATCGCTCATCGCCTCGCCCTCCTCGTCCCGGGCGCGCAGCAGCAGGGACAGGACGTCGGTGCGCTCGTCGAGGTCCGGCTGGTCGCGACGGCGCTCGATCTCCCCGTAGATCAGGGCGTCGGCGGTTCGCAGCCGCCGCTGCAGCCGGCCCCAGGGGCTGAAGCGCCCCAGGTCCCGCTGCATGAACCCGGGCAGAAACGCGGTCGTGGCGCCGGTGTCCATCAGCGGCCCCAGCGCTCCCTGCAGGCGGGCGACCCGCTCGGGCTCGGTGACCCCGAAGACCGCGCGGCAGATGACCTCGAACGTGAGCACGCGCATCCGCTCGCGCATCTGGAACTCGGCCCCGGGCCTCCAGCCCGCGACCTCGGCCTCGGCAACCTCGCGGATCACATCGCGAAAGGAGTTCAGGGGCGAGCCCTGGAACGGAGGCAGCAGCAGCTTGCGCTGGCGAAGATGCCGCGGGCCGTCCAGCAGCAGAACCGAGTTGGGGCCGACCAAGGGGCCGAGCGGCTCGTTCGCCTCGCCGGCGCGCAGGTCGGACTGGTCACCGGTCAGCAGGCTGCGGATGGCATCGGGATCGGCGACGTAGACGCCGGTGCCGAAGGTGAGGAAGCGAACGGTGAAGATGTTGCCGTAGCGCCGCTGCCATGCGAGCAAGGCCTCGAGCGGCCGCCGCGTCACGCGCGCGGTGTTGAGGACGGCGGGGGTCCGCGGCCCCGGTGGGAGGCTCGTTGATCCGCCTACGAGCACCGGCCGAGGGTATCGCCCGCGTGAGCCGGGACCCCATCCCTGGCAGCCCAGCGCCGGTCGGCTTGAGATGCTCCCAGCCGATGGTCGACGCCCCATCGGTCCTCGTCATCGTCGGCATCGCCGCGCTGGCGGGGCTGTTGGTGATGTTCATCTCGCCGAAGCTGGCGATCCCGGTCGTCGTGGTCGAGCTGCTGCTGGGGATCC
This sequence comes from uncultured Solirubrobacterales bacterium, assembly GCA_963813725.1. Classification (GTDB taxonomy): domain Bacteria; phylum Actinomycetota; class Thermoleophilia; order Solirubrobacterales; family 70-9; genus VGBV01. The sequence goes on along the minus strand of CAWFAI010000014.1, from coordinate 38,835 downwards.
TGATCGGGCCCCAGGGGCTGGACTGGGCGAAGATCGACCCGACGACCGACTTCCTCGGCGACCTGGGGCTGGGGATGCTGTTCTTCTTCGCCGGCTACGAGATCGACTTCGAGCGGATCAGGGGGAAGCCCCTGAGGCTGGGCGCCCTGGGCTGGGCGCTGTCGCTGGTGCTGGCCTACGGCCTCGGCGGCATCCTGGCGGCGGCCGGCGTCGTGCTCTCCTACCTCTACACCGGCTCGGCGATGGCGACCACGGCGATCGGGACGCTGATCCCGATCCTGAAGGACGCGGGCGAGATCAAGACCCGCTTCGGCACCTACCTGCTGGCGGCCGGCGGTATGGGCGAGTTCGGCCCGATCCTGCTGGTGACGCTGGTCCTCTCGACCGCCAACCCGGTCCACGAGGCCGTGATCCTGATCGCCTTCGTCGCGGTGGCGGTCTTCACGGGCTTGGTGGCGGTGCGCTCGGCGTGGAAGGGCTGGCCGTTCCTGGAGCGGACCCTGGAGACCAGCAGCCAGCTCGCCGTGCGGCTGGCCGTGGTGCTGGTGTTCGGCCTGGTCGCGCTCGCCTCCGAGCTGGGGCTGGACCTGCTGCTGGGCGGCTTCGTCGCGGGGATGATCACGCGGGTGGCGCTGCGCAAGCGCGAGGTCGGGGTGCTGGAGTCGAAGCTGGTGGCGGTCGGCTACGGCCTGCTGATCCCGTTCTTCTTCATCACCAGCGGCATGGCGTTCGACCTCGACGCCCTGACGTCATCGGCCGAGGCGGTGCTGAAGATGCTGATGTTCCTGGGCCTGTTCCTGGTCGTGCGGGGCACGTCCCGGCGCTGCTGCTCTATCGCGGCGAGTTCGCCTCCCTGCGCGACCGCGCCGCGCTCGCCTTCTACTCGTCCACGCAGCTGCCCCTGGTGGTCGCGATCACCACGATCGCCGTGGATCAGGGACACATGCGCTCATCCACCTCGGCCGGCCTGGTGGGCGCGGCGATCATCTCCACGCTCGTCTTCCCGCTGGTGGCGCTGCGATTGCGGCGCGGGAGCGAGCCCGAGCCGGCTGCCGCGGCCGCGTAGTCATCTAGGCCCGGGTCAGGCGTCGGCGCGACCTACGAGACGAGCGTGAGGCCCTTGTCGAGGCCGCTCAGGTTCCGGTTCGAGTCCTCGCCGAGGACGACCAGGTCCTCGATCCGCACGCCCAGCTTCCCGGGCAGATAGACGCCCGGCTCGACGGTGACGACGTTGCCGGCCCGCAGCTCATCCTTGGAGCTGGCGGCCAGCCGGGGGGCCTCGTGCACCTCGATCCCGACGCCGTGGCCGAGCCCGTGGCCGAATCGGTCCCCGTGGCCCCCGGCCTCAATCGCCTCGCGCGCGACCGCGTCCGCCTGGGATCCCGAGAGCCCGGGGCGCACCGCCTCCAGAGCCTTCGCCTGCGCCTCGCGGACCAGCTCGTAGGCCTCGCTCGCCTCGGCCCCGGGATCGCCGGTGGCGAAGGTGCGGGTGCAATCCGAGCAGTAACCGTCCAGCTCGGCCCCCATGTCGAACACCACCAGCTCCCCCCTGCCGATCTCGCGGCCACCCGGTTCGGCGTGCGGGAGCGCGCCGTTCGGGCCCGCCGCGACGATAGGCGGAAAGGACGGCTCGGCACCGAGCTCGCGGATGCGGGCCTCGCAGGCCCGCGCGACCTCGCGCTCGGGCCGGCCCGCCAGCCCCCGGTCGAGCGCCCAGCGATAGACCTCGTCGGTGAGCTGGGCGGCGGCGGCGATCCTCTCCACCTCGCCGTCGTCCTTGACCGCGCGCAGCTCCTCGACCAGGTCACCCGCCGGCGCCAGCTCGACCTCACTCGCCGACCGCGTCGGCGAGCTTGCCGAGCTGGCGCGCGCTGAGCTTGTCGTCCTCGTAGCCGACCCGGCCGCTCATGCGCGCGGCGATCTGGGGCAGCAGCTCGCGCTCGCCCCTGGGTCGCTCCCAGCCCTCCCCCACCTCAGCCGCGGCCCGCTCGGTGTAGCGAAAGTCGGTGAAGAATTCGCGCAGCCCCGGGCCGACCAGGCAGGCGCCGTTCGTGCCTCCGAAGCCGGTCAGGTAGCGGACGTTCAGGAGGTCAGAGACGTAGAGGGCGTCAAGTCCCGCGGCGGTGACGAGGCCCTCCAGGCGCGCCGCGCGCGCATCGGCGGCGGTCGGGCCGCTCACTTCTTCAGGTGCTCGGCGATCAGCTCGAGCGCCTCGCGGTAGCCCTGCTCCTGCTTGCCGTAGATGCGGCCGATCGTGAGGCCCGCGAACACGGTCTCTCGCCTCCAGGCCTCGCGCTTGGAGATGTCGGAGATGTGGACCTCGACCGCCGGCAGGCCGCTGAACTCGAGCGCGTCGCGGATCGCCCACGAGTAATGGCTCCACGCCCCGGCGTTGACGATCACCGCGTCAGCCTTCCCGGCAAGCGCGTGCAGACGCTCGACGAACTCGCCCTCGTGGTTGGTCTGGAAGAACGACGCCTGCAGGCCCTGCTCCTCGGCGAAGCCGGCGACCGTCTGCTCCAGCTCCGGCAACGTGAAGGTGCCGTACTGGCTGGGGTCGCGGCCGCCGAGCTGGTCCAGGTTGACTCCGTGCATGACCTCAACCCTCGGCATAAAGCTCCTCCACGGCGGCGCGGACCCTATCGGGATCGACCCGCTGGCCCCAGCGGGGCTCGCCGGGCGCCGGCAGCAGCACGAAGCCGACTCCCTCGGCCGTCGCCTTCTTGTCACGGCCGATCGCGGCGAGGACCGAGTCCACGTCGGCGTCGGCGTCGAGCGACGTCGGCAGGCCGTGGCCGGCGAGCAGGGATTCCACCTCGGCTCGCAGCTCGCCGGCGTCCGAGAGGCGCAGGGCCGCCAGCAGGCCCAGGCCGACCGCCTCGCCGTGGCGGTAGCGCGCGTAGCCGGTCGCCGCCTCGATCGCGTGGCCGACGGTGTGGCCGAGGTTCAGCACCGCCCGCTTCCCCGAGTCGCGCTCGTCGGCGGCGACGATCTCGATCTTGGTCCGGGCGCAGTCGAAGACGACGTCGCCGAGCCGAGCCGGCTCGAGTGAGCCGACGCCACGTACCCGCTCCCACAGCTCGCCGCCCGCCAGCAGGCCGGTCTTCAGCACCTCGACGAAGCCCGCCGCAAGCTCCTCGGCGGGCAGGGTCGTAAGCGTCGCGGGGTCGGTCAGGACCGCGATCGGCATGTGAAAGGCGCCGACGTAGTTCTTCGCCGCGGCCAGGTCCACCCCGGTCTTGCCGCCGTAGGCGGAGTCCACCTGGGCGACCAGCGTGGTCGGCGCCTGCACCAGCGCCACCCCCCGCTGATAGGTGGCGGCGCAGAAGCCCGCCAGGTCGCCGACGACCCCGCCGCCGAAGGCCAGCACCAGGTCGTCTCGGCGGGCGCCCCCCTCGGTCAGCTGGCCCAGCACCCGCTCGGCCTCGGCCAGGGTCTTCGATGACTCGCTGCCGTCGACCTCGATCGTCAGCTCCCGATCGGGCAGCAGCTGCGCGTGGTGAGACAGCGCCGCCTTGTCGGCGACGCAGAAGACGCGGTCGGGCAGCGCGCCGGGGACGGCTGCGCGAGCCTCGCCCAGCAGCTCCAGGGCGCCGTCACCGACCAGCGCCGGGTATGAGCCGCTGGCCGACTCGGCCCAGATCATCCGCACGCCCGGCGCCGCGCGCATGGCGGCGAGCCACGGCGCCGCGCGCGCGGCGGCCTCGCGGGCGCTGCCCGGCAGGATCGCGCGCGCCAGGGACTCGTAGGTGGGCTGCCGCTCGCGGAATCGGCGCGCGAAGCCATCCCGGTCTGCGGCCAGGGGCCGCTCGTCGTCGCGCGACGCGCGCTCCCAGGCCAGCTCCTCGTCCACCCTGCACCAGACGCAGAGGTGTCCGGCGAGCGCCTCGCGGACGCGCTCGCTCTCCACCGCGCCGCCGCCGAGCGCCAAGACCACGGGCGCGGGGTCGTTGCGGGCGCTCCGGAGCAGCTCCAGCACAAGCTCCTCCTCGCGGCGGCGAAACTCCGCCTCGCCCTTGCGCTCGAAGAAGGCCGCGATCGGCTCGCCGAGGCGGCGCTCGATCAGCTCGTCGGCGTCCTCGGCCGTCGTGCCCAGCGTGGCCGCCGCGGCCCGGGCCGCGGCGCTCTTGCCCGCGGCCATGAACCCGATGAAGACGATCGCCGGCCGAGAGACTGCATCGACCCCTCGTCCAGCGACCCGCGCATCGCCTACCTCCGCCACCCGATCCGCTCCTTGTAGGCGCCGACGGCAGCCAGGACGTCGTCGATGTGGTCCCCGCCGAACTTCTCGCGGTAGGCGGCAGCCAGCACCAGCGCCACCATCGCCTCGGCAACCACTCCCGCGGCCGGGACCACGGTCGAGTCCGTGCGCTCGCGCATCGCCTGCGCGGGCTCCTTGGTCTCGGTGTCCACGGATCGCAGCGGCTGGGTCATCGTCGAGATCGGCTTGATCGCCGCCTGGACGATCAGGGGCTCGCCGTTGGTCATGCCTCCCTCCAGGCCGCCGGCCCGGTTGCTCTCGCGGTACCAGCCGCGCTCGGGTGAATGGAAGATCTCGTCGTGGGCCTCGGAGCCCGGGCGGCCGGCGACCTCCCAGGCCTCGCCGAGCGACACGCCCTTCACCGACTGGATCGAGCAGACGGCCTGCGCCAGGCGGCCGTCGAGCTTGCGGTCCCAGCCGACATACGAGCCCAGGCCCGGCACCAGGCCGAAGGCGCGCACCTCGAACTTGCCCCCCAGGCTCTCGTTCTCCTTGCGGAGGCGGTCGATCTCCTCGACCATCGCGGCCGAGGTTGCCTCGTCCAGGCAGCGCACGGGCGAATCGTCGACCGCGTCGAAGTCCTCGGGTCCGAGGTCGTCCCGCGGCGGGGCGGACACCGAGGCGATCTGGGTGACGTGGCTGTGCACGCTCACGCCGAGCGCGGTCAAAAAGCCCTTGGCGAGGCTCCCCGCCGCCACGCGGGCCGCCGTCTCGCGCGCGCTTGCGCGCTCGAGCACGTTGCGGACGTCGGTGAAGCCGAACTTGTGCAGCCCGGCGAGGTCGGCGTGCCCGGGCCTGGGCAGGTGGGACTCCTCGACCTCCTCGTCCACGGGCCAGGGGTTCATGCGCACGTCCCAGTTGGGGTAGTCCCGGTTTGCCACCAGCACCGCCACCGGGCTGCCCAAGGTGCGCCCGTGCCGGACGCCGGAGCGGACCTCGACCGCGTCGCTCTCGATCTTCATGCGGCCGCCGCGCCCGTGGCCGAGCTGGCGCCGGGCCATGTCGCGGTCCAGGGCGTCGCGGTCCAGCTCCAGGCCGGCCGGAAGCCCCTCGACGATCGCGACCAGCCCAGGGCCGTGCGACTCGCCCGCTGTCGTGAAGCGAAGTTCCACGCGCCTAGGCTAGATCAGGGGCAGATGGTCTCCGCACCCGCGGTTGCGAGCGACGCTGGAGAAGCCGTCGCCTGCGCGAACCTTCGTCGGTCGCGGCGGCCGCGCCATATCGTTGCGGGATGGCGGCGCGCCGGCTCCTGATCATCATGCTGGTCCTGCTCGGCATCTCCACCCTGGCCGCGGCGCTGGTCGACACCCGCTCCTTCCGCGAGGAGGGGACGGGCAGCACGATCGCCAGCGAGACCGAGCCGACGGAGCCGCCGGACACCGTGCCCGAGGGCAAGGCCCTGGGCATCAGCGTGGTGGTCGGCGGCGCCAAGGTCAAGGTGATCCCGATGCAGGTCGGCGACCAACTCGAGCTGATCGTGCGCTCGCCCAAGACAGACCTGCTCGAGATCCCGGCCCTGGGGCTGCTGGAGCCCGTCGCCCCGAATGCACCGGCCCGCTTCGACGTGCTCGCCCAGGAGCCGGGCAGCTATGGCGTCCGGCTTGTGAACGCCGATCGCGTCGTGGCGCGGATAGACGTGAGCGGGGGCAAGGGAAAGCCCGAGGGAAAGAAGGGCGGAAGCTAGGGCGCCCTGGCGGGACGCATCAGCAGCAGCCAGGCGGCCATCGACAGCAGGCAGGCGATCCCGATCGCGAGCGAGACGACGGCGAAGCCGCGCGAGATCGCCTCCGCCGCCCCGCGCTCGAAGGCCGCCTTGGTGTCGGCGCCGAGCGACGCCTCGGTTTCGCTGACCTCGGTCGGCGCGCCGGTCAGCACCCTGTCGAGCCGCTCCTCCTCGAGCTTGCGGACCCCGGCCTCGTCGAGGGCGCGGTTGAGGTCATCCGAGCCGACCTGGACGAAGAGGATCGTGCCCAGTGAGATCACGAGCGCCGCGCTCACGTAGCGGACCACGTTGATGATCCCCGAGGCCTCGCCGGCGCGTTCCGGCGGCAGGGCCTTGAGGCCCGCCGCGGAGGGCGCCGAGAAGGTCGTCCCCACGCCCACCCCGACGATCGTGATCGCCCACCAGACGTCGCCGTAGTCGGAGCTGGCGTCCAGCCCGCTCAGCAGCACGCCCCCGACGCCCATCAACGCCATTCCCGCCGCGACGGGCCAGCGGAACCCGAAGCGATCGGCGACCCGGCCGACCAGCAGCGAGGCGACGAACATCGAGAAGCCGAACGGCAGCAGGGCGAGGCTGGCGGTGACGGCGGAGTAGTCGAGCGTGACCACCGCCTGCGCGTAGAGGTTGAAGAAGAAGATCAACCCGATCAGGAACACCGTGTTGGCCAAGGTGCCGACGAGGGCGCCGAGCAGCGGCGGCATGCGCAGCAGCCGCAGGTGCAGCAGCGGCTCCTCGGTCCTCAGCTCCCATACGACCAGAGCGAACCCCGCCGCCAGCGCCACGCAGAACGAGGCGACGCTCTCGGCCGAGGCCCAGCCCCAGTCCGGCCCCTCCTGCAGCGCCAGGATGAGGCTGAACAGGGAGAGCGCCAGCAGCGCGACCCCGAGGTAGTCCACCCTGGGGCGCTCGGTGGGCCGCGGCATCGCCTCCAGCGCGCGCAGCGCAATGAAGCCGAGCGCCCCCGCGTAGATCAGCGACCCCCACCAGACCCAGCGCCAGCTCGCCGCGTCGGTGAGCACGCCCCCGATCAGCGGCCCGAGCGCGAAGGCGACGCCTCCGGTCGCGCCCCAGATTCCCAGCGCGTAGCCCTGGCGCTCGGGCGGAAAGGCGATCCGCAGCATCGCCATCGTCGCGGGCATCAGCGTCGCCGAGCCCAGGCCCTGGACGAGACGACCGAGGATCACCGTCAGCTCGCCGCTCGCGGTCGCCACCAGCAGGGCGCCGATCGCGAACGTGATCAGCCCGATGCTGAACGCGACGCGCTCGCCGAGCAGGTCGCCCAAGCGCCCGCCGAGTACCACGAAGGCCGCGACGGCGAGCATGTAGATGCCGACCGCCCAGCTCAGCGCGCTCGACCCCATCTCGAGCTGGTCGGCGATCGCGTTCAGCGCCGTGTTGATCGCCGTCGTGTTGACGCCGATCAGGAACAGGCCCATGCATGAGGTGATCAGGACGGCCGTCGGGTTGACCGCGCCGGGCGCCGGCTCGCGGCGGCCGCCGGGATGCGGATGCGGAACGTGCAACAGCGCCGCCCCGAGCACACGTTGGACCTCGCTCAAGGCGAGGAAATCTATCCCCGGCGCTGGTTGTACGCCAGTTTCAGGACTCGAGCTCGCGCGGGACCAGGTCGAGCTTCAGCTCTCGGCCCTCACGGACCAGCTCCAGCCCGAGGCTCTCGCCGATCCGCTCGGCCACCATCAGGCGCTGCAGGTCCCCAACATCGCTGACGGGGTGGCCATCGACGGCGACGATCAGGTCCTCGGCCCGCAGACCGGCGCGGGCAGCGGGACTGCCCTCCACCACCTCGACCACCTCGATGCCCAGCTCGCGGCTGACGCTCGAGGCGACCTTGGGCGGCAGCGGGCGGGAGCCGCCGACGATGCCGATGTAGGCGCGGCGCACGCGGCCGTCGCTCATCAGCGAGGAGATGATCTTGCGGGTGGCGTCGTTGATCGGGACCGCCAGCCCGAGGCCGACCCCGGCGACGGCGGTGTTGACGCCAACCACGCGCGCGAGGCCGTCCGCCAGCGCGCCGCCGGAGTTGCCGGGGTTCAGCGCCGCGTCTGTCTGGATCACGTTCTCGACCAAGCGGCCGGCCGAGCCCGAGCGCGTCGGCAGCGAGCGGCCAAGGGCCGAGACGACGCCGGCGGTGACCGTGCCGGCCAGCCCCATCGGGCTGCCGATCGCGACCACGAGCTGGCCGACCCGCAGCTCGTCGGCATCGCCGAGCCGGGCGGGGGCAAGATCGCTCGCCTCGGCGCGGACCACCGCCAGGTCGGAGAGCCGGTCGGTGCCGACGACCTCGGCGCCCAGCTCGCGGCCGTCCGAGAACGTCGCGCTGACGCCGTCGTTGCCCTCGGCGACGACGTGGGCCGAGGTCAGCAGGTAGCCGTCGGGGGTGATCGCGACGGCGCTGCCGCCGCCCTCGCGGCGGCCGCGACGGGTGCGGCGGGCGACCCCGAGGTGGGCGACCGAGGGGCCGAGCTGCTCGGCGACGCCGGAGACGGTGCGCGAGTAGGCGTCGAAGGCGTCGGCGTCGGGCAGTCGCTCCTGGTCGGGCTCGACCGGTACGGAGCCCGCGTCGTTGGAGATCAGGCGGAGCCTGGGCACCAACCAAGTATTAGCAAGGTGCCGCCGCTACCCGGCCCGGGGGCTATTCCCAGACCAGCACGAAGGTGTCGTCGAACTCCTCGACCACCGATGGGAACTCCTGCAGCCGCTCCTCGCGGTTCAGCTCGTCCATCGAGGTGAAGAACTCCTCGGTGCGCCCGGCGGGAATCGTCTGCCAGCGAACCCTGGCCGGCGCCTCGCCCGGGTTCCACATCTGGTGCACCGCGCGGCGGGGGATCTCGATCGTCTCGCCGGCCCCGAGGTCGCGCTCCTCGCCGTCCACGTTCACCCGCAGAGAGCCCTCCAGCACCTCGAAGCGCTCGTCCTGCTCGGGATGGAAGTGCTTCGGGGGCGCGAAGCCGTTGGGCGCGTACTCGGTCTCGACCTCGAGCAGCTCCGGCTCGGAGCGGACGATCGTCACCGACTGGATCGGCGTCAGCTTCAGGGTGGTCGCCATCGGATCGGGAAATCTACGCGCTTCTGGCCGCCTCGCGCATGACGTCGAGGGGCGGCTCGAGGCCGGTCCAGATGCGGAGCGACTCCGCGCCCTGGCGCACCAGCACCTCCAGCCCCTCGACCACCTGCGCGCCGCGGGCGCGGCCCTCGGCGATCAACGCGGTCTCCTCGCCGCCGTAGACGAGATCGACCAGGACCAGGCCTTCACCCAGGCCCTCCCGCTCCATCGGCAGCTCCGCGAATGGGTCTCCCGCCCCCTCCATGCCGACTGCGGTGCAGTTGACGATCAGGTCGTAGCCGGCGGCTCGCGCCTGTTCGCCGGAGACGGCTGCCAGGGCGGCGGCGGCTCCCGCGGCAGTGGCGGAGAGAGCTTCCGCCAGCTCGGTCGCGCGCTCGGCGGTGCGGTTCCAGATCTCGGTGCTAGCCCCCTGGCCGGCGAGCGCCCAAGCCGCCGCGCGGGCCGAGCCCCCCGCCCCCAGCACCAGCGCGCGCTTCCCCGCGGGCGGCTCGGGCAGCGCCGCCAGCAGGCCCGGGGCGTCGGTGTTGTCGGCGCGGATCTCGGCGCCGTCGAAGCTGAGTGTGTTGGCGGCGCCGATCTCGGTCGCCGCGGAGGAAGCGTCGCCTGCCAGCGCCAGCGCCGCCTCCTTGTGGGGGATGGTGACGTTGACCCCGACGAAGCCCTCGGCGGGCAGCGCCCGGGTCAGCTCCGGGAAGTCCGCGGGAGGCATCTCGATCGCCTCATAGGACCATTCATCGCCAAGCCCGAGCGCCGCCAGCGCCGCGTTCTGCATCGCCGGCGAGCGGGAGTGGGCGACGGGAGAGCCGAGTACGGCGAGTCGCTTCACCGCGCGTCAGCGGGCCCTAGCACTCGGTCGGTGAGTCGCCCTGCTCCTGCAGGGCGGCCTGGTATTCGGCGGCGAGCTTCTCGAACTCGGCCTCGCTGGCGGTGAAGCTGTGCTCGCCGCAGGTGCCCGGCTTGACCACGAAGTAGATGTGGTTGACGTTCGCGGGACGCGCCGCGGCCTTGATCGCCGCCAGGCCCGGGTTGCCGATCGGCGTCGGGGGGAGGCCGGCGTTGAGGCGGGTGTTGTACGGGGTGTCCTTCTGGAGCGTCTCGTTGGTGATCTGCTCGGTGTAGTTGTCGGTCTCGTAGCGGGTCGTGGCGTCGATCCCGAGCGGGATCCCCTGGCTGAGGCGGTTGTAGATGACGGCGGCCACGTCGTCGCGCTCCTCGGGGACCTGAACCTCCTTGTCGATCATCGAGGCGATGATCAGCACGTCGTAGGTGGTCAGGTTCTTCTTCTTGGCATAGCTCATGTCAACCCGGCCGATGTTCTCCCTGAAGGCCTGGAGCTGCTGGTTGACCAGCTCCCGCGAGCCGCCGTTCGCCCCCAGGTCATAGGTGGCGGGGAACAGGAAGCCCTCCAGGTTCTTGGCCTTGGCCCCGTACTTCGCCGGGTCGAAGCCCTTGGGCGCGGTCTCGGTGAGCTGCAGGTACTCCTCGCTGCTGATGCCCTCGGGCAACACGTCGGCGGCGATCTGCTCGCGCGAGAGGCCCTCGGGGATCGTGATCGAGGTCGTGGTGTCGGCGGTCTCGCCGGTGAGGCGGTCGATCGCAGCCCCGTAGCTCATGCCGGATGCGAGCGTGTAGCTGTCGGCCTGGATCTCATCGGACTTGCCGGCGAGCTTCAGCCGCCATTCGAACAGGCGGGCGCTCGAGACCACGCCGGCCTCGTCGAGGATCGAGGCGATCTCGTCGGCGCTGGAGCCCTCGGGGATGTCCACGGTCACCGCCTCGCCCCCCTCGCCGTCGCCCGAGAAGGGCTGGAAGAAGGCGACCAGGAACCAGACCAGAAGGATCCCCACCAGCGCGGCGGCGAGGGCCGCGAAGCGGCGGCGGCCGTAGTTGCCCGCCCGCGGGCGGGCAGGCGCGGCGGCCGCGCCGGCGTCGGCGCCGCGCGAAACGCGGTCGCGAAGCGAGCGGCGCTCGCCGGCAGCGGGCGGCTGCTCGGCCGAGGCCGGGGGCTCGGCCGCGGCCGACCGCTCGGCGGTGGACGCAGCGGCCTCGGCCGGAGGGGCGGGATCGGGCTCGCGCTTGCGCACCTTGCGGAAGCCGCCCGTGATCCCCGACCGCTCCTTCTTCGAGCGGCCCTTGCGCCGCTGCTGGCGCTCGCGCCGGCGCCGCTCGCGCTCGAGCGAAGCCGGGTCGTCGCGGCCGAACTCGTCCGTGTCGGGTGTCAGTTCGTCGCCGCCGGGCGGGGTCAGGTTGCCCTCGGCGTCCACCTCCCACTCGTCTCGGTCAGGAGGCATCTGGCGGCGGCTCCTCCCCTTGTCGTCCGGCGCCCTGGTCGCGTGCCAGCGCGGAGAGGTAGGACTCGAGCAGGTGCGCGGCCGCGAGGGAGTCCGCGTCCGCTCGCGCACCCTGGCGTGCGCTGTCGGTGGCCATCTTCGTGGTCAGGCGTTCGTCGTATGTCACAACCGGCACCTCGAGCAGATCCCCCAGCTCCGCCGCGAAGGCGCGGCTGAGACGGGCCTGGCCGGTCTCCTCCCCCGAAAGGGATAGGGGCAAACCGACCACCACTCGCTCGGCTTCGTGCTCGGCGACGAGCCTAGCGATCAGCGGCAGGTCGGGCGGCACGGATTCGAGCGGCCGCGCGAGGGTCCCGGTGGGATCGGAGATGGCGCAGCCGCAGCGCGCCGTTCCGTGGTCGATCGCCAGCACGCGCATAGGCAGCCTCCGCGATCAGGCGCCGAGCTTGGCCTCGATCGCGTCCCGCGCGGCGGCCAGGGCGTCGTCGAGCTTGTCGGGATCGCGGCCCCCGGCCTGGGCGACGTTGTCGCGGCCTCCTCCGCCTCCGCCCACCAGCTCGGCGGCAATTTTGATCACCTCGGCCGCCGACAGTCCCTTCTGCACCGCCGCGTCGCTGAAGCTGGCGACCAGGGCGACCTTGGCGCCCGAGGTGCCGCCCAGGACGACCGCCGCGTCGCCGGCGCGCTGCTTGATGCGGTCTGCCAACTCCAGCAGCGAGCGCTGGTCGGCATCCGGCCCGCCGCCGACGAAGACCGTGATCTCGCCGATCCGCTGGCCGGCGGCGGCGATCTCCTCGGCGTGCTTGCTCAGGTCCTCGGATCCTGACTCGCGGCCCCGCTTCTCGAGCTCCGCCAGCTTCTCCTTCGCGCGGCGGGCCGCGCCGACCGGGTCGTCCTGGGAGCCCAGCAGCGACCCCGCCTCCACCAGCTCACGCTCCCGCTCGCGGAAGTGGTCGATCGCGGCCGGGCCAGTCAGCGCCTCGATGCGCCGCACGTTGGCGGCGCTGGACCCCTCGGAGGCGATCTTGAAGAGGCCGATCTCGGCCGTGTTCGCGACGTGGGTGCCGCCGCAGAGCTCGCGGCTGACGTCCTCGACCTCGACCACGCGCACCCAGTCGCCGTATTTCTCGCCGAACAGCGCCATCGCCCCCAGCCGCTCGGCCTCCTCCCGCGAGGTCTGAAGCGCGCGCACCGGGTGGCCCTGCTTGATCCAGTCGTTGACGCGGTCCTCGATATCGCGCGCCTCCTTCGGCGACAGCGCCGCCCCGTGCGTGAAGTCGAACCGGAGCTTGTCGGGGCGCACCGCCGAGCCGGCCTGGCGCACGTGGGTTCCCAGCGTCTCGCGCAGCGCCGCGTGCAGCAGGTGGGTCGCCGTGTGGTTCCGCATCGTCGCGCGGCGGGCGAAGCTCTCGACCTCGGCCTCGACCGGGGTCCCAGCCTCCGGCGCGCCGGCCCCGCCGACCTCGAGAGCGATCGCCTGGTCGTCCCCCACCCGGTAGACGTCGGCGACTCTCGCCTCGCCGCCCTCCCAGCGGACCAGCCCGGAGTCGGCCACCTGGCCGCCGCCCTCCGGATAGAAGGGGCTCTCCTCCAGCTTCGCCAGCAGCCGGCCGTCGCCGTCCTTCCGGTCGGGCTCGACGGCCGCCAGGCTGGTCTGCGTGCGGAGCTTCTCGTAGCCGACGAAGCGCGAGGGCGGAGCGCCGGCGGCGAAGGACTGCACCGCGCCGTGGTGGTCCTCGGATCCGTGGGCGGTCGCGGCCCCGGTGCGGGCGCGCTCGCGCTGCTCCTCCATCAGCTCCTCGAAGCCCTGGTCGTCCACCGACAGGCCCTTTTGGGCCAGCAGCTCCTTGGTCAGGTCATAGGGAAAGCCGTAGGTGTCGTGCAGCTTGAATGCCTCGGCTGCGTCGACCCAGGATGTCTGCTGCTGCTCGGCCTGGTCGATCAGGTCCTCCAGCAGCTCGGTGCCGCGGTCAAGCGTGCGGCCGAAGCTCTGCTCCTCGTCGCGCACCCAGCGCAGCACCGTTTCGCGCTCGGCCGCCAGCTCCGGGTAGGCCGGCGCCAGCAGCTCCAGCGCCCGCTCGGCGAACTTCGCCATGAACGGCGTCTCCAGGTCGATCGCCCGGCCCTGCTGGATCGCGCGGCGCATGATCCGGCGCAGGACGTAGCCGCGGTCCTCGTTCGAGGGAACGACGCCGTCGGCGATCAGCGCGGCGGTGCCGCGGGTGTGGTCGGCCAGGATCCGCATCGCGCGCGTGGTGGCGCCGCCGTCGGCGTACGCGCAGCCCGAGAGGTCCTCCGCCAGCTCCACCAGCGGCCACAGCGCGTCGGTCTCGAACACCGAGGGGACGTCCTGCAGCAGCGCCGCCATGCGCTCCACCCCCATGCCGGTGTCCACGTTGTTCTGCGGCAGCGGGCTCAACGACGCCGTCCTCGGCCAGGTCGTAGGTCATGAAGACGTGGTTCCAGAACTCGATGAAGCGGTCGGTGTCGTCGCCGGGGCGGTCGTCGACGTCCCCGAACTCCTCGCCGCGGTCGAAGTAGAGCTCGGTGCAGGGGCCGCAGGGGCCGGTGGGCCCGGCCTGCCAGAAGTTCTCCGAGCGCGGCAGCTGCACGATGCGCTCGTCGGGTACGCCGACCCCGCGCCAGATCTCGATCGATTCCTCGTCGGGGCCCAGCTTCAGCTCGTCGTCCCCCTGGAAGACCGACACCCAGACCCGCTCGGGGTCGAAGCCGAAGCCCTCGATCGAGAGCTCCCAGCCCCAGGGGATCGACTGCTCCTTGAAGTAGTCGCCGAAGCTCCAGTTGCCCAGCATCTCGAAGAAGGTCAGGTGCCGCGCGGTGTTGCCGACCTCCTCGATGTCGGTGGTGCGAAAGCATCGCTGCACGTCGGCCACCCGCTTGGCCGGCGGCTCCTCCTGCCCCAGGAACGCACGCTTGAACGGCTGCATCCCGGCGGTGGTCAGCAGCACGGTGGGGTCGTGCGAGGCGGGCACGAGCGACGCCGAGGGGACCACGCGGTGCCCCCGCTGCCCGAAGAAGTCGAGATAGATGCGGCGGATCTCGGCGCTGTCCACGCGGCCAAGTCTAGGAGCGCGCGCGGGCGGTGGCGCAGCGCTACGCGGCGGCCTCGGCGAGGTCCCCGGAACGGAAGATGACGATCTCGCCCTCGGCGTTGTCCAGCAGCCACGCCACGTCCTCGGGCGAGAAGCCGTCCGAGCCGCGGCCGGCGCCCGGGGCGATGATGCGGTCGAAGTGCTCGCCTTCAAGCAGCTGGCGGAGCGCGTGGCGGTAGGTACGCCCGCGCTCCACCCGCGAGTCGATCGGGACCTCGGACTTCGCGGCTCGCTGCTCGATCGCTTCCATGATCGGGATCGCCAGCTCGGACTGCCGCGGCAGCGGGCTGTCGAGCGGCATGTTCAGCGGCACGCGCGCGAGGTAGGCGGGCACCAGCGTCGCCTCCTCCGCGGCCGCGAGCCGCAGGGCGGCGTCCAGGGCGCGGTTGGAAAGGTCCGAGCCCAGGAAGGGGAACAGGATCCTCATCGCGCGTGCTCCTTTCCGTTTCCGTTTCGCAGCGTGCGGTCGGCGACCACGCGGAGGTCGACGCCCGGCAGCGCCTCGAGCAGCCTCATCGGGAGCGGCTCGCGCAGCCGCCCGAGGGGGCCCTTCGAGCCGCTGCTGGGCCCGATCAGCACGTAGGTCGTGCCGCGCTCCTCGGCGACCCGCTTGGTGACCTCGACGATGTCGTCGCCCTCCTCCACCAGCATGTGGGCGCCCAGGACCGAGGCGAGCTTGCTGCAGGGCCTTGAGTTGCTCGGCCTCCTCGCCCTCGGGGACGGTGCCGGGCGCGCGGACGTAGAGCAGGTCAAGATCGGCGCCCAGGCGCCGGCTCGATCGCCAGGCGCGCCGGACCAGCCGCTGCGAGCGCGGGGTCGGGCGGATCAGCGCCAGCAGCCGCTCCCCGATGGCCTGCGGGGCGGCGGTGGCGCTGAGGCGCTCCCCGCGCGAGCCCAGGTCCTCCTGGGCGACGAGGCGCTTCAGCTCGACCTCGTCCGCGGCCTGGCGCAGCGCCACCTCGCGCAGCGCGGACAGCTTCTCGATCTGGAAGAAGTTCTGGAGCGCCGGCTCGATCCGCTCGGCGGGATAGATCTTGCCCGCCCGAAGGCGCTCGAGCAGGGCCTCGGGCGTGAGGTCCACCAGGACCACCTCGTCGGCGGCCCGCAGCACGTCGTCCGGGATCGTCTCGCGCATCCTGATGCCGGTCAGCTCGGCGACCTGGTCGTTGAGGCTCTCGAGGTGCTGGACGTTGACCGTGGAGAAGACGTCGATGCCCGCGGCGACGATGTCCTTGACGTCCTCGTAGCGCTTCTCGTGCTCGAGGCCCGGCGCGTTGGTGTGAGCGATCTCGTCGATCAGCGCCAGCTCCGGCGATCGCTCGAGGACGGCGGGCAGGTCCATCTCCTCCAGCTCGGTGTCCCGGTAGGTGACGCGGCGGCGGGGGATGACCTCCAGCCCCTCGGCCTGCGCGGCGGTCTCGGGGCGGTCGTGCGGCTCCAGGTAGCCGATCGCCACGTCGCGGCCGGCCTCCGCGACCGCCTGCCCCTCCTGCAGCATCCGGTAGGTCTTCCCCACCCCGGCGGCCATTCCCAGGAAGACGCGGTGGTGGCCCCTACGCGCCGAGGAGTCCATGGACGATCAAGTCGATCAGCTTGATGCCGACGAACGGCGCGATGATCCCGCCCAGCCCGTAGATCCAGAGGTTCCGCCGCAGCAGCGCCGAGGCTCCCAGCGGCCGGTAACGAACGCCACGCAGGGCGAGCGGCACCAGCAGGGGAATGATCAGAGCGTTGAAGACGATCGCCGAGATGATCGCCGACTCGGGGGTGCCCAGGTCCATCACGTTCAGCCGCTCCAGCGGCCCCTCGGTCTCGCCCTCGACGGCGTAGGTCGCGGCGAAGATCGCCGGCAGGATCGCGAAGTACTTGGCGACGTCGTTGGCGATCGAGAACGTCGTCAGGGCCCCGCGCGTGATCAGCAGTTGCTTGCCGACCTCGACGATCTCGATCAGCTTCGTGGGGTTGGAGTCCAGGTCCACCATGTTCCCCGCCTCGCGAGCGGCCTGGGTGCCGGTGTTCATCGTCACTCCCACGTCGGCCTGGGCCAGGGCGGGAGCGTCGTTGGTGCCGTCACCGGTCATCGCGATCAGGCGGCCGCCGGCCTGCTCGTCGCGGATCAGCTCCAGCTTCTTCTCCGGGGTCGCCTGGGCGAGGAAGTCGTCCACCCCGGCCTCCTCGGCGATCTTCGCGGCGGTGAGCTTGTTGTCGCCGGTGACCATCACGGTGCGGATCCCCATCGCTCGCAGCTGGTCGAAGCGGGTGCGCATCCCCTCCTTGACGACGTCCTTCAGGTAGATCACGCCCGAGGACCTGGCTGTCGCGGGCGACCGCCAGCGGCGTGCCACCCTCGCGCCCGATGCGGTCCAGCTCGGACTGCAGCTCGGGGGGCGGCGATCCACCCTCTGCCTCAACGAAGGCGGAGATCGCGTCGCCGGCCCCCTTGCGCAGCCTGCGCCCGTTCATGTCAACGCCGCTCATCCGCGTCTCGGCGCTGAAGGGCACGAAGGTCGATTCGTGCGAGGACATGTCGTGCTCGCGGATGCCGAACTCCTTCGCCAGCACCACGATCGAGCGCCCCTCGGGCGTCTCGTCCGCGATCGAGGCGAGCTGTGCGGCCTCGGCCAGCTCCTCGGTCGCTGACGCCCGGCATCGGCGTGAACTCGGTCGCCTCGCGGTTGCCGAGCGTGATCGTGCCGGTCTTGTCCAGCAGCAGCGTGTCGACGTCGCCCGAGGCCTCGACCGCGCGCCCCGACAGCGCCAGCACGTTCCGGCGGACCATCCGGTCCATGCCCGCGATCCCGATCGCCGACAGCAGCGCCCCGATCGTGGTCGGGATCAGCGCCACCAGCAGCGCGATCAGGGTCGCGATCGGAGGCGTCGGTGCCCGAGAACTCCGCGAACGGCCGCAGCGTCACGACCGCGACAAGGAAGATGATCGTGAGGCCCGAGAGCAGGATGTTGAGCGCGATCTCGTTCGGCGTCTTGCGGCGCTCTGCGCCCTCGACCAGGGCGATCATGCGGTCGAGGAAGCTCTTGCCGGGCTCCTGGGTGACCTCGACCACGATCCGGTCCGAGAGCACGCGGGTGCCGCCGGTGACGGCGCTGCGGTCGCCGCCCGCCTCGCGGATCACGGGGGCGGACTCGCCGGTGATCGCGGACTCGTCCACCGAGGCGATCCCCTCGATCACGGTCCCGTCTCCTGGGATCAGCTCGCCGGCCTCGACCACGACCACGTCGCCCGGCTGCAGCTCCGACGCCGGGCGCTCACGCGCCGTCCTTCAGCCTCGCGACGGTCTCGGTGCGGGTGGCGCGCAGCGCGTCGGCCTGGGCCTTGCCACGTCCCTCGGCGAGCGCCTCGGCGAGGTTCGCGAAGACGACGGTCAGCCACAGCCACAGCGCGACCGTGAATGCGAACCAGGCGGGCTCGTTGCCGCCGCCCAGCGGCTCGCCGCCGAACGCCTGGAGCAGCCAGCCGATCGTGGTGATCGCGGCCCCGACCTCGACCACGAACATGACCGGGTTGTGGACCTGGTGGCGGGGGTCGAGCTTGCGCAGGCTGGCGAGCAAGGCCGGCACCAGCAGCTCGCGCCTGAAGATCGAGGACCCCGAGCGCGCGCGCCCTCGGCGCGGCCGACGACGGTCTCGTGGGTCGCGGTGGTGGCCATCGTGGCGTCGGGCTCACGTCGCCTCCTCGTCCAAAGCCAGGTTCAGCTCCAGCACGTTCACGCCGGGCTCGCCCAGCAGCAGCAGGTCGCGGTCGTCGGTGTGCTCGTCGATCAGCTCGTTCACGCGGTCCAGGGCGATCCCGCGGACCTCGGCGACCCGGTTGGCCTGGATGCGCGCGTTGGCCACCGAGATGTGGGGATCGACACCCGAGCCCGAGGTCGTGACGGCATCCACGGGGACGTCATCAGCCTCGAGCCCGGGCGTGAAGGACGCCTCGAGGGAGAGGTAGGCGTCCAGATAGCCCCGCGAACAGCTGCGAGAGCTCCTTGTTGTTGGGCCCCAGGTTGTTGAAGAAGGTGACGCTGCCCGAGTAGCCGGTAACCGAGGGCCGCGGCTGGAAGTAGCGCTCGTCCGGCGTCTTGATCTGCTTCTTGCCGAACTTGCCGCGCTCGGCCTCGGGAATCTCGCGCCGGACCGTGAAGGACTGGGCGATCAGCTTCGAGCCGACGGTCTCGCCGTCGCGCTCGACCCGGCTGCCGTCCGCGCTGTTCGGGAACAGCACCTGCGACACGCCCGTGGTCAGCAGCGGGTAGGCGAGCCCGAACAGCAGCGTGAAGGCGACCGCGGCGACGATGGAGGCTGTCAGCTCTCGGCGCATGGCTCTACTTGGGGAAGGCGAGGGAGTCGGTCAGGCCCTGGACGATCGGGCCGAGCAGGGCGGCGGGGAAGAAGGTCAGCGCGGCCACGAGCACGACGACCACGATCAGCAGCAGCACGAAGGTCGGGTTGTCGGTGCGGAACGTGCCCGGCCCGGGCGGCGAAACGCGCTTCACCGCCAGCGAGCCCGCGATGCCGAGCGCGGCGAGCAGCGGCACGAAGCGGCCGAACAGCATCGCCACTCCGCCCAGCAGGTCGGCGAAGCTGATCCCGTATGCCCCGACGTTGCCCGGCGCGTTCGGCTGCACGTATCCCGTGTAGCCGGCGAACGCCGAGCCGTTGTTGTTGGACTGCGAGCCGTAGGCGTACAGCGTCTCCGAGAACCCCTGCGGCCCGGGGTTGTAGATCGAGGGGTCCCCGTACTTCGAGGCGATTGCAATCCGCGGCCCCGATCAGCACGATCAGCGGCACCACGATCGTGCCGACCATGACCAGCTTCACCTCGCGCGCCTCGATCTTCTTGCCGAGGTACTCCGGGGTGCGCCCGACCATCAGCCCCGCGATGAAGACTGCGAGCAGGACGAACATCAGCATCCCGTAGAGCCCCGAGCCCACCCCGCCGAAGATGACCTCCCCGGTGAGCATGTTGAACATCGGGGCGAGTCCCCCGATTCCGGTGTAGGAGTCGAGCGCCGAGTTCACCGAGCCGTTCGAGGCGGCGGTCGTGGCCGCCGCCCAGGTGGTGCTTGCCGACGAGGCCGTTGCGATTCTCCTTGCCCTCGAGGTTCCCGCCCGGTCTGCTCGTCGGAGTCCTCGAGGTTCACGTCGGTGGCGCCGGCGTCGACCTCGATCCCGGCCGTCGCGCTGGGCGGGCGAGCCGTTCGACTCAGCGGCGTAACCGACCCCCATCGTGATCGCGAGCATGATCAGCATCGCCGCGTAGATCGACCACCCCTGGCGGCGGTTGCCGACCATGCGGCCGAAGGTCGCCGTCAGGCAGCGGGGATCAGCAGGATGAACAGCATCTCCACGAAGTTCGAGAGCTGGGTCGGGTTCTCGAACGGGTAGGCGCTGTTGACGTTGAAGAAGCCGCCGCCGTTGGTGCCGAGCTGCTTGATCGCGACCTGCGAGGCCGCCGGCCCGAGCGCCAGGCGTCTGCTCGACGCCGGTCACGCGTCGGGAACGTCGATCGAGCCGCTCAGGCGTCTGGATCACCCCCTGCGAGACGAGGATCAGCGCCCCGATGAACGAGAGCGGCAAGCAGGATGTAGAGCAGCGTGCGGGTGACGTCGCGCCAGAAGTTCCCCAGCTCCGCCGAGCCGCGGCTGACGAAGCCCCTGATCACGGCGGCCAGCACCGCCATGCCCGACCGCCGCCGAGACGAAGTTCTGCACCGTGAGCCCGACCATCTGGGAGAAGTAGGAGAGGGTCGTCTCGCCGCCGTAGTACTGCCAGTTCGTGTTGCTGATGAACGAGGCGGTCGTGTTGAAGGAGACGTCCCAGGTGCCGGAGTCGAAGCCCTCGGGGTTGAACGGTTGGATCCCCTGCGTCCGCAGGACCACGTAGAGGACGACGAAGAAGACCGCGCTGAAGACGATCGTCGTCTTGGCGTAGGCCTTCCAGTCCTGCTCGGTCCGGGCCGCGGGGCCGAGCAGCCGGTAGACGAGGCGCTCGAGGGGCCCGAGGACTCGCTCCAGCAGCAGCGGCTGCCCCGTGTAGACCCGGGCCATGTAGGCACCGAGCAACGGCGTCAGCGCCGTCAGCACGACCAGGAAGAAGGCGATCTGGAGCCAGCCCTGGGCGCTCACAGCTGCTCACCCCGCAGCAGCGCGTAGCAGAGGTACGCGAGCACCAGGATCGAGACCAGCAGCAGCGCCCCCTCGGCTGCGCTCATATCCGGTCCAGCCCGTCGACCGCCAGATAGAACGCGGCGAAGGCGGCGAGGGCGATTGCGATCGAGACGAAATCCATCGCATCGAGCATTGCGCCCGCCTCGTCAAGGCTGCGTGGGGCTTGCCCGCTACCGCATCAAGATTCCGTGAAGGCGGTCGCGAGCAGGGTTTTCAGGCCCCGCGCTAGCCCGAGAAGCGGTAGCCGACGCCCGGGTCGGTGCGGATCAGGCCGGCGGCGGCGGAGGCTCCGGCCGGCTCGATCTTGCGGCGCAGGTTGGCGATGTGCGTGCGCAGCACCTGGGTGTCGTCGGCGTAGCCCGGCCCCCAGACCTCTGTCAGCAGTGCCCTGTGGGTCATCAGGCGGCCGCGGTTGCCCGCCAGCACCCGCAGCAGGTCGAACTCGATCGGAGTCAGGTGGACCTCGTCGCCGTCGCGGCGGACCACGCGGGCGGCGAGGTCGATCTCCAGCCCGTCCGCCGAGATGGTGGGCTCGTCCGGCTCGGCGCCCGAACGGCGCAGGGCGGCTTCGACGCGCGCCACCAGCTCGCGCGGCGCAAGGGCTTGGTCACGTAGTCGTCGGCCCCCGCCTGCAGCGCCCGCACCTTCTCGTCCTCCTCGCCGATCGCCGAGAGCACGATGATCGGCATCTGCGACCACTCCCGCAGCTGCCGGGTGACCTCGATGCCGTCGCCGTCGGGCAGCACGAGGTCGATGATGGCCGCGTCGGGCGGCCGCACCGAGGCGCGGTCGATCGCCTGCTCGGCGGTCTCGGCGACGACCGAGTCGAAGCCGGCCTCCCGCAGCAGCACCTTCAGCGCGCGGACGATCTGGGGCTCGTCGTCGCAGACGAGCACGCGCGCCCTGCGCTCCGCCGCTCACGCCGCCCGCCTCCACCGGAGCTCGATCACGAAGGCGGTGCCCTGGCCGGGCAGCGACTCGGCGAAGATCTTGCCGTCGTTGGCCTCGACGAATCCCCGGGCGATCGCCAGTCCCAGCCCGGCGCCGCCGTGCCCGTCTCCATCGGAGTCGCTGCGCTGGAAGGCCTCGAACACGCGCTCCAGATCCTGCGTCGGGGATCCCCGGGCCCCGGTCCACCACCCGGACCACGAGCTTGCTCCCGACCCGGCGGCCCCGAATCGAAATCGGGTGCCCGCCCGAATGGCGCGCGGCGTTCTCGATCACGTTCACCATCGCCCGCTCGAGCTGCGCGGCGTCGGCGCGCACCAGCGGCGCATCGGGGTCTATGGAGACCTTGGCCCCGTGCTCGGGCGCGACCTGCTCGACCGCGATCTGGGCCAGTTCCTCGATTGAGGTCCAGTCGCGGTGCGGCTCGGCCGCCCCCGCCTCGAGCCTGGAGAGGTCGAGCAGGTTCTCGACCACGCGGGTCAGCCTGCTGCCCTCGATGCCGATCGTCTCGGCCAGCGCGGCGCGGTCCTCCTCGCTTACGGCCGGCGACCCCAGCGCCTCGCCGGCGGCGAGGATCGCCGTCAGCGGCGAGCGCAAGTCGTGCGAGACCGAGCGCAGCAGCGCGGTCTTGAGCTCGTCCGAGCGCCGCAGCGCCCGCGCCTCGATCGCCTCGGCCTCGAGCGCCTCGCGCTCACGGTTGGCCTCGAGCAGCCGGTCCAGGTTCTCCTGGGCCTCCCGGCCCCGCTCCTCGGCCTCGGCCGCACGTGTCCGGGCCAGCTCGGCGAGCCAGCTCACCAGCGACGGCCGCGGCGAAGAAGGTCGACCAGCGCGATCCAGTTCTCGCCGTCGGCGATCGTGAACTCCCCGGTCGGCGGAATATGGAAGAAGTTGAACGCCGCGGCGCTCGCCAGGCCCGTCGCCAGGCCGAGCCAGAGCCCCCAGACGATCGAGATCGCGAGCACCGCGAGCAGGTACAGGACGCCCGTCGAAACCGCCGGCGCCACCTCCGCGCACGGGGTAGATCAGCCCGGTGATCGCCGCCACCGCGGCCGCGGCGGCCAGGATCCCGAGCCAGGTCGGAGGCCGGGAGCCGCCGCCGAGCAGCCTCGCGCCTCCCGCCCGACTGGCTAGGCGATGGTGCCGTGGCCGACGATCAGGTCGCCGTCCATCAGGCAGGCGAGCTGGCCGGGGGCGACGGCGTCAGCCGGCTCCTCGAGAGCGAGGGTCGCTTCGCCCGTCGAGCCCAGCGCTTCGACCCTGCAGCGGCGCGCCGGCGAGTGGTAGCGCAGGCGAACGGAGTCCACCCGGCCGGCCTCGCGGTGCAGCCGTGCGCCGCGCAGCCGCACCGAGCCGCGCCGCAGGCGCTCGGCTGGGCCCACGGTGACGCGGTTGGTGGCGGCGTCGGTGCCGAGGACATAGAGCGGCTCGGGCGAGGCGACACCCAGGCCGCGGCGCTGGCCGACGGTGAAGTTGTGGTGGCCCGGGTGGGAGCCGAGCCGGTTGCCCTCGAGGTCCACGACCTCGCCGGGGCGCTCCCCCAGGCCCGCGTGGCGCGCCAGGAACTCGCGCTTGCCCTGGCCGGCGAGGAAGCAGAGGTCCTGACTCTCGGCCCGCCCGGCGACCTCCAGGTCGGCCGAGGCGGCCAGCTCGCGGACCCGCGGCTTGGCGAGCGAGGCGAGCGGGAAGCGCAGGCGCGCCAGCGAGGATGGCGCCAGCCCGGCGAGCATGTAGGTCTGGTCCTTGGCCTCGTCCTCGGCGCGGCTCAGCAGCGGGCCCTCGCCGTCGTCGGCGATGCGCGCGTAGTGGCCGGTGACGAGCGCCGCTGCCCCGAGGCGGTCGGCCAGCGCGATCATGGCGTCTATCCGGACCTCGCCGTTGCAGAGGACGCAGGGGTTGGGGGTGCTGCCCGCCGCGTAGCCGTCGATGAACGGCTGCACGACCCCGGCCCGGAACTCGGGCTCGAGATCGAGCGTCAGGTGGGCGATGCCGAGCGAGTGGGCGAGCCGGCGGGCGCGCAGCACCGCCTCGGGCGAGCAGCAGCTGCGCTCGCCGTCGGTCGGCGCGATCGGCCCAGAGCTTCAGCGTCACGGCCGCGACCTCGGCCCCGCGCTCGCGTTCGAGCAGCGCGGCGACGGCCGAATCCACGCCGCCGCTGAGCGCGACCAGAACCCGCTCGCCGTCCGCGGGCGGCGCCGCGAGCGCCTCGCCCGAGCCTGCCAGACCGGAGAGGGCCCGGTGCAGGGCGTCGGCGGCCAGCTCCGCCGCGTGACGATGGGTCGGAGCCAGCCCGCCCAGCTCCTCGCTCACCCGCTGGGGGCCGATCGCGGCCGCCTCCAGCACGGTGCGGCCGTCAGCCAGCTCGGCGACCGCCGCCGCCGCAGCCCGGCTGGCTGCACAGCCCTCGGCGTCGTGGGTGATCGCGGCAATATGGCCGCCGTCAAGCGTCAGCGAGATGCGCAGCAGATCGCCGCACGGGGCGCCGCCGGCCGATCCGCTGAAGGCGCAAGCCGGGGCGGGGCCGCGGCGAGAGCCGTCGCTGAGGTAGTACTCGATCGCCTCGGTTCTCATCGCCTCAAGGGTAGGCCCGGCGACCCGGGGAAGTAGGTGGGCACCAGCCTGCCGTTGCCGCCCCTGCTTGGAAACCCGTACCTAACAGGTGGGTGTCTACCCGGCGAAACCGCGGTGGGCGCCGCCGGAGATCGACCCCCAAGCGCATTGTGTTGGGTTTTATTTGGGACGGTTCGCGAACAAGCTCGAACCCTGCTGAAAGTCTAGCCCGGCAGCCGACGCCCACCCGGCTGCGCGCTAGATCTCGGTCAGCCCCTCGACCTCGCTCAGGCGCCAGGAGGAGATGAGCCCGTCACGCAGGCCCAGGTCGATGGTGATCGGGGTGGTATCGCCGACCTCGTCGGACTCGCGCCACACGTACTGAAGCTCGGCGTCCACCCGGACGCCGTCCGGCGCCGGCTCGATTCGCAGCGGCACGTAGCGACGGTAGATGTGGTCGAACCCTTTGGCCGACCACCGGATCGCCGCCGCGCGGCCGCGGTGGACCGTGCGCTCGGTGTGGATCTCCACCTCGGGGTGAACGAGGGCGCCCACCGCCTCCGGGTCGCCGGTGCTGAGGGCGGCCAGGAAGCGGCGGACGACGTCGTCGGCGCCCTGCGGTGCGGGGCCTGGAGCTACTTGCGAAGCCCCTTCAGAAACCTGCTGGGCCGGTCGCCCAGGCTCGACTCCTTGATCGCCCCCAGCGCCACCGCCAGCAGCCCGAGCGCGATCAGCACGATGGGCCAGACGCCGAGGTTGTCGGGCTCGGGCGAGTCGTCGTCCAGGTCCAGCCCGACGATGAACAGGAACAGCAGCAGCCCGATGGCGCCGACGTAGACCGGCCCGCGTGTGCCGATCAGCGTCCCCAGTCCGACCAGTCCGAGCGAGACGAGCAGCAGCAGGACGTCCCAGTGGGGCGCGGTCTCGACGATCGTGAAGTCCAGCCCGAGCGGGGCGGCGAAGGTCGCGATCGAGCTGATCCCGAGGCTGCAGGCCAGCACCGCGGTGATCCCCGCGCCGGTGATCAGCTCCGATGCCTTCCAGACGCCCTGGTCGCCGCCGTCGTTGACGACGGTCCCGGTGACGCGGGCGTCGGGCGAGCGGCGCCAGAGGTGCAGGGCGCCCGCCAGCAGGGCGATCGAGAGAATCCCCAGCAGGCCGCGGTAGATGCCGAAGTCCGCCGCCACGCCGTCCCCGAGCAGCTCGTCCCACAGGCCCGTCCAGGCGACGATCGACGCGAGCGAGCCGGCGAGCAGGTGGAAGCGAATGCCCTTCACCGCCCCGGCGTAGAAGGCGAGGCCCGCCACGACGCCGAAGGTCCAGAAGGTGTTCCACCCGGATGGCTCGCCGACCCATTCGACGAACTGGTCCAGGGCCAGAGCGGCGAAGATCAGGCCGAAGACGCTGTAGACGGCCTGCCAGGGCCTGACCCCGCCGGTGAGCCTGTCGGTGAAGACGCCCTCTCCGTAGAGAAAGACGGCGGGGATCAGATAGATCAGCAGCAGGGCGAAGTCGCTGTAGTCGCCGTCCTTGCGCATCGCGACCATCAGCATCCCGATGCCGAAGAGAAGTCCTCCCAGCTTGCGCAGCGCATCGCGCGTGTCGTCAGGTGCCAGCAGGTCTTTCATCAGTCGCTCGGAGGCCGCCGAGCCGAGCCTGCTCTTGAGGTCGACGATGCGGTCGTAGGAGGCCTGCAGCTGCTCCTGGCTGATCGTCCCCTTCTTGGCCGCCCTGACGACGGCCGTCAAGCCCTGCTCGGAGCCGCCCTTGCTGCCCGCGTAGAGGAGCAGGTCGCAGCCCGCTCCGAGCGCCGCGACGCCCGCTGCTGCCGGCGTGGTGACGGCTTCGATCGCCACGCTCTCGAGGTCGTCGGTGATGATCAGGCCCTCGAAGCCGAGCTGGTCGCGCAGCAGGTCGGTGACGATCGGCTTCACCGAGCTGGCCGGGCGGTTGGGATCACCGGGGTCATCGGGGCCATAGTCGGGATAGATCGCCGACGACACCATCACCTGCTCCACCCCGGCGTCCACCGCGGCTTGGAACGGCTGCAGCGCCGCCTGCAGCGTCTCGTCCCGGGCGACGATCGTGACCGGTGCGTCGTCGGTGTTGAGGGTGGCCGGGCCCAGGCCCGGGAAGTGCTTGGCCGTGGCCGCGACCCCGGTCGACTGGATGCCCTCGATGAAGGCCGAGCCGACCTCGGAGACGACCGCGGGATCGTCGCTGAAGGTCCGCTCGGCGATCGAATCGGCGGTCTGCGGCAGCTCGACGTCCAGCACCGGCGCCAGGTCGACGTTCACGCCGGTACTCCTCAGGTAGTCGCCGGTCTCTTCGCCGGTCGTTCGGGCGGCGTCGGCGCCGGCCTCGCCCTGCTCCGGCGCGGAGGTGTCGGGCGGGCCGGGCAGGCGCTTCACCTCGCCCCCCTCCTGATCGATCATCACGAACAGCTGCGGGTTTTCGCCCTCGGCCGCGGCGCTCTGGAGCTGGCCCACCTGCTGGGCGAGGGTCTGCTCGTCCGTCGGCGCGGTGACGATGACGCCGCCGATCTGACCCTTGCGGACGCGCCTCAGCAGGTCTTGGTCGGGGGCGGCCTTTCCGAGCTTCCCGACGATCGTCTGGCCAACCAGCTTCTTCAGGGGCAGCGGCTCGTCCTCGTCGTCACCCCCGCCCCCGAAGATGGCGCGCACCAGCACGACCAGCACGACGACGATCGCGAGGGCGATCGCACCGACCAGGATCGCCTGCCGTCTGCGCACGTTGGCGGGCAGGTCGCGGCGGCGGCTGCGGCGACTGGGCGAGACCGGGACCTCGGCGGGCGTGTAGGGGTCGTCCACCAGCTTGCGCTCGCCGCTGCCGGTCGCGGCGGCGGCCCGCTCGCGGCGATCCTCCGGGCGCCGCCGGCCGATCCGCGGCAGCCTCAGTCCCCGCTTCGGCTTCTGGCGCCGGCGAGCGCGGCGCTCTCCCGTGTCGAAGGGGTCCTCGTCCTCCCCGGTCCCGCTGCGGCGCTCGTCCGTTTCGTATGGGCTCTCGCCCGTGTCGAAGGGCGACTCCTCGGAGGGCGACTCGGCGCGCTCCCGCGAGGGCGGCTCCTCGGCCTCCCGGCCCGGCTCGATCCGGCGCTCGCCCGTCTCGTGCTCCCACCGCCGCCTGCGGCTGGTCTCGAAGTCGAAGTCCAGGTCGTCGGGGTCGAACGGGGGGCCGCCCTCCATCACTCCTCCTTCTTGCCCTCGCCTCGAGGCTTGCCGCGGAGCTGGAGCCCCAGCTCGCGGAGCTGGGGTTCGTCAACGGGCGCCGGTGCGCCGGTGAGCGGGTCCGCGCCCGATGCGGTCTTGGGGAAGGCGATCACGTCGCGAATCGAGTCGGCTCGATGGAGCAGGGCGACGATGCGGTCAAGTCCATACGCGATCCCCCCGTGCGGGGGCGCGCCGTAGCGGAGCGCGTCGAGCAGGAAGCCGAACCGCTCCTCCGCCTGGGCGTCCGAGATCCCGATCGCGGAGAAAACGCGGCGTTGAACATCCGGGTCGTTGATGCGGATCGATCCACCGCCAATTTCCCAACCGTTCCAGACGACATCGTATGCCCTGGCCCGGGCGCTGCCCGGGTCATTCGGGTCAAAGTCGCCGTCCGGCGAGGTGAACGGGTGGTTGTAGGGGTCCCACCGCTCCTCGTCGGGGTTCCATCCCAGCAGGGGCCACTCGACGATCCAGGTGAGCTCGTTCGCCTCTGGGTCGATCAGCTCCAGGCGCTCGCCCAGGCGCCGGCGGAGCTCGCCCAGCACCGACGCCGAGGTCGCCGGGGAGTCGGCGACCAGCAGCAGCACGTCGCCCTCGGAGGCGCCCAGGGCCTCGTTGGCCGCCGAGATCTCCCCCGCGGAGAGGAACTTGGCGACGGGCGAGCGCCAGCCGTCGGCCTCGACGACGGCCCAGACGAGGCCCTTGGCGCCCAGCTCCTGCGCCTCGTCGACCAGCGCATCCAGCTGGCCGCGGGAGAACTCGTGGTCGCTTCCCGCGTTGAGCGCGCGGACCAGCGCGCCGTCGTCGATCGCGCCCGCGAACGCCTTGAACTCGGACCCGCGGAAGACGTCGGTGATCTCGACGAGCTCCAGGCCGAAGCGCAGGTCGGGCTTGTCGCTGCCGTAGCGCGAGATCGCCTCGTCGTAGGGGAGCCGCCTCATCGGCAGCTCGACCTCCACTCCGCCCGTGGCGAGCACGGCCGCCAGCATCCGCTCGTTCAGGTCGATCACGTCCTCGACCCCCACGAACGACATCTCGATGTCGAGCTGCGTGAAGTCCGGCTGCCTGTCCGCCCGCTGGTCCTCGTCGCGGAAGCAGCGGGCGATCTGGAAGTAGCGCTCGAAGCCACCCACCATCAGCAGCTGCTTGAAGAGCTGGGGCGACTGGGGCAGCGCGAAGAAGGAGCCGAGCTGCTGGCGACTGGGGACCAGGAAGTCGCGAGCGCCCTCGGGCGTGGAGCGGGTCAGGACCGGCGTTTCGATCTCCAGGAAACCCTGGCTCGAGAGGAACTCGCGCATGGCACGGGCCACACGGTGGCGCAGCTCGATCGCCTCGCGCATGCGGTCGCGGCGCAGGTCCAGGTAGCGATGGCGCAGCCGCGCCTCCTCGCTGACCTCGCCCGAGAAGGACTCGATCTCGAACGGCGGCGTGTCCGCGTCCGAGAGGAGCTTCGCCCCCGCGACCCTGACCTCCACCTCGCCCGTCGGCATCTTCTCGTTGACGGTCTCGGGGGATCGCTTTACGACCTCGCCGGTCGCCGTCAACACGTCCTCGGCCCGAAGCCCGTGGGCCAGCTCGAACGCCTCGGAGCTGGCCTCGTCGGGGTCGAAGACGAGCTGCACCAGGCCGGTGCGATCGCGCAGGTCGATGAAGATCAGGCCGCCGTGGTCGCGGCGGCGGTGCACCCAGCCGGCGACCGTGACCTCGGACCCCACGCGGTCGGCGAGGACCTGGCCGCACCAGGCGTCGCGGTACTCATTGGCCCTGAGAGCAGGGAAATCGTCGGGGGTGCCGGCGGCCATCGTGGGAGGGCAGTCTGCCAGTCTGACCGCCGCCGGGCGCCCGGGTCAGCCGCCGCGAAGCTCCTCGACGACCCGGTCGGCCTCGACCTTGCGCTGCTCGCCCGTTTCCATATCCCTGATCTGGGCCGCCTCGCCGTCCAGGATCACCGTCCGCCCGGCGCCCGAGCGATCGGCCTGCTTCATCTGCCCCTTGCCGGAGCGGCCGGCCAGGTCCAGGTCCGCCGCGATGCCCGCGCGCCGCAGCTCGACCGCCAGGCCGAGCGCCCGCTCGCGTGAACCCTCGTCGGCCACGATGAACACCTCGACGGTGGGCAGGGCCTCGGCCTCGCCCAGCGCCAAGGCGACCCGCTCGACCCCCAGCGCCCATCCGATCGCGGGCGTCGGAGGCCCTCCCAGCTGCTCGACCAGACCGTCGTAGCGGCCGCCGCCTCCCACCTGCGATTGCGCGCCGAGCCGCTCGCACTGCAGCTCGAACACCGTGCGCGTGTAGTAGTCGAGGCCGCGGACCATCGTCGCGTCGACCTCGTAGGGCACCCCGGCGCCCTCCAGGAGGCCGCGGACGGCCTCGAAATGCTCGGCGTCCTCGCCCGCGATCGCGTCCAGCAGGCGAGGCGCCCCCGCCATCACCTCACGGGTCCCCTCGTCGGCCGCGTCAAAGGCGCGCAGCGGGTTCAGCTCCATCCGCTCACGCACCTCCTTTGAGAGCTCGCCCTCGTGCTGCTTCAGGTAGGCGCGCAGGTCCTCCAGATAGGCGGCGCGGGCCTCGACCGATCCCAGGCTGCTGAGGCGCAGCTCGACCCCCTCGACGCCGAGGTCGCGGAGCAGGTCCCAGACGAGGGTGATCAGCTCGGCGTCGGCCAGAGGCGAGTCCGAGCCGATCGACTCCGCGTCGATCTGGTGAAACTGGCGGAAGCGGCCCGCCTGCGGGCGCTCATGACGGAAGAACGGGCCCGATGTCCACACCTTCACCGGCTGGGGCAGCTTGTGCATGCCGTGCTCGATGTAGGCGCGGCAGATCGAGGCGGTGGCCTCGGGCCGCAGCGTCAGCGACCTGCCGCCCTGATCGGTGAACGTGAACATCTGCTTCTGGACGACCTCGGTGGACTCGCCCACGCCCCTGGCGAAGAGGTCGGTCTCCTCGAAGACCGGGGTCTCGATCCTGCCGTAGCCCGCCGCCTCGAGCAGGCGCCTGGCGGTGTCCTCGATGCGCTGGCGGACCGGCTGCTGCCCGGGCAGCGAGTCGAAGGTCCCGCGAGGGGCCTTGATCTTCTCGGCCATCAGGGGGCGACGATAGCCCCGGCGGCGGCTACTGAGCCAGTTCCTGCAGGAACGGGTTCGACTGCCGCTCGGCGGCGAGCGTGGTGATGCCCATGTGGCCGGGATAGACCGTGGTCTCGGGCGGATGGCCGTCGACCAGCGTCCGGATGGACTCGAGCAGGGTCGGCCAGTCCCCGCCGGGCAGGTCGGTGCGCCCCACCGAGCCCTCGAAGAGGACGTCGCCCGAGAAGATCACTCCCTCCGCGGGGATCGAATAGGTGACGTGGCCCGGGCTGTGTCCCGGGGTGAAGATGACGTCGATCTGGAGGCCCGCCAGGTCCAGCTTCTCGCCGCCGCTTACCGTGTGGTCGGCGTCGTAGTCCTCGAAGGGGCCGAAGCCGGGCCAGGGGACGAACGAGTTGATGTCGGCCAGCACCGGCGTCTCGATCTCGGGGCACCAGACCGGTGCCCCGGTCGCCCTCGCCACAGGCGCCACGGCCCCGATGTGGTCGAAGTGGGTGTGGGTGAGCAGGATGCCCTCGACGCTCAGGCCCTTGTCCTCGATCGCGCCGATGATTCGCTCCGCCTCGTCGCCTGGATCCACGACCAGCGCGCGCTCGGACCCCTCGGCGTTGAGGATGAAGCAGTTCTCGGCCACCTGCCCGACGGTCAGCATCTGCACGTCCATGGGCGGGAGGGTAGTCAGTCGGCCGCGGGGCCCTGCTTGCGCTCGGCCTGCTCCTGCGCGATCTTGGCCAGCCGCCGGCTGTACATGAAGCGGTCGGTGTAGTAGGCCATCGGGATGTAGAAGAGGAGCATGAACCCGGCGAGTGCCGCCGAGGCCCCGACCGGGCGGCCGAAGGCCACCGCCAGTAGCACGAAGAAGATCCCGCCTGCGAGAGCGGCCTTCTTCGCCGCGCTGGCCCAGGTGGGGGGTGTGAGCGGGCGGCCGCCGGGGCCGGATCCCGTCTGGCGCCGCTTGGATCCGCCGCCGCCGGAGCGGCGGGCCTTCGCCTGCTGGCGGGCCTCGGCGCGGTTCGCGGGACGCCGGCGCGGGCGGTCATCGACACGCCCGCCCTGGGTGCCGCGGTGCTTGCGCCGGCGCTTCTTCTTCGTCTGGGCCACGGCGGGAAATCTAGATGATCGCCGTCAGCGGCCGGGCTCGCCCAGCACCCGCTCGATCACGTGCTGGGCCGGGTCGAAGTCTCGGATCGGAACCTCGTCGGGATAGCCCTCCATGGCGGACGCCGGAGCGAGCCCCACCAGCTCGGCCTCGACCGGACGCGCCCCGTGCTCTGCGGCCAGCCTGCGCACCTCCTCGACGACGCGCGCCAGCGGCACCGCATCGGCGTCGTGGACGTTGACCGACACCTGAGCGCCCTCACGCTCGCGTGGCAGGCCCAGGGCGCGTACGCCCGGCAGCCCTCCCCCGGCCTCGCGCAGCCGGGCGGCGACCTCGCGCGCGACCTCGGGGTCCGGCGTGTCCAGCTCGAGGTTGAAGGCCACCAGCGGCCGCCGCGCCGTCACCAGCGTCGCCCCGGCGCGGGGGTGGGGCGCGGAGGGGCCGAGGTCGGGCTCGAGCTCGCCCGCCTCCATCCGCCGCGCCAGCTCGTCCGGCCCGCCGCGGCGGAAGAAGGCGCGCTCGCGGCGCTCCTCGTCGCGGGCCAGCTCGCCATAGAGGAACACCGGGATCCCCAGCTCGGCGATGCCCGCGGCCGCCCCGCGCGCGGCCTCGACGGCCGACTGGTGGAAGTCGTCGTGGACCCAGACGAAGGGGCAGACGTCCAGGGCGCCGACGTGCGGATGGAGACCCTGATGCCGGCGCAGGTCGATCAGCTCCAGCGCGTGCTGGGCCCCCGCGACGGCCGCCGCCCGCAGCTGTTCGGAGCCTCCGGTCAGGGTGAAGACGCAGCGGTTGTGCTCGGCGTCGAAGTGGGAGCTGAGCACCGTGGCGTTCGCGCGAAGCGTCGCCTCGAGCGCGTCCACCACCCGCTCGTTGCGGCCCTCGGAGAAGTTGGGCACGCAGAGCAGGCTCATCGGGCGGCCCCTCCCGCTCCGCACATCAGACGAGCAGCTCGCCTTCGCGCACGATCGGCTCGCCGTCCAACTCGACCGTCGGCTTCGTCACCACGCAGTCCAGGTGTACCGGCACCTGCACGTTGCCGCCGATGGCGGCCGAGGCGCCGAAGGCGACGTGGGCGGTCCCGAGGATCTTCTCGTCCTCGAGGATGTTGCCGGTGAGGATCGCCTTCTCGTTGGTCCCGATCCCCAGCTCGGCGACGTTGGTCCCGTCCTCGCCGTGGGCGGTGAGCAGCTCCATGAACGCCATTCCCTGGCCGCCGCGCGCCGAGGTCAGGTGCCCGTCCTCGACGACCAGCTCCACGGGCCCCTCCACCCGGCCCACCCCCGCCATCGAGCCGTCGATCACCAGCGTCCCCCAGCCACCGGCCGGCGGGATGAACCCCTCGCCGCAGGGCAGGTTGCCGAAGGCGCCGCGCGCGGTCAGCTCGCCGGCGTCGGGGATCGCGGTCCGCCCGCGCAGGTCCAGGTGCAGGTCGCTGCCGTTGGGGCATGTGATCACCGCTTCGGCGGCGGCGTCCAGCTTCTCCGCCACGACCGCGCCCCGGCGGCGCAGCTCGGCCATGTCGGCGCTCATCACCCGGGCCAGCATCTCCTCGGTGACGCCTGGGAGCGTCGCGATCCGCGTCCCCGCGTCGCTGGCGCGCTTGCGGGCGGCGGTGTGCGATAGCGACTGCACGGTCGGCGCCAGCACCACGTCGGCCGCGGCCATCGCCTCGGCCACGCTCGCCGGCGGCTCGCCCGCATGCGACGCCCGCTCGCCCATCACCGCCAGCACCGCCTCGGCCCCCGCCCCGGCCGCCTCGGCGCGCATCGCCTCGCCCAGCGCGCCCGTCGCGGGATTGCAGACGACCAGCACCTCCTCGCCCGCGGTGACGCCGAGGCAATCGTTGACCACCGCGCTCACCGCCCGCTCCAAATCGCCGGCCATGGCCGAACCCTAAGGGGCGCCGGGACCCCCACACCGCTGGCTACGATTCAGCCTCCCCGCCGGAGTAGCTCAGTGGTTAGAGCAGCGGAATCATAATCCGCGTGTCGCAGGTTCGAATCCTGCCTCCGGCATCATCGGAAAGCCCCGCTACGGCGGGGTTTCGTTTGGGCTTCGTCTCACGCCGAGCGGGATGGGGCAACGCAGGGGGGCAACACCGGCTACTCGAACGACCCTGATCGCGCCGAAGTGAAGGAAGGAGGGGAGAAGCCACTCCCGGCCTCCGCTCGGACGCCCGGTACTCCGTAGCGACTACTACGCGGGCGATAGCCGCTTTTCGTCCAAAGCAGGAAAGAACGCCCAGAAGGCTTGCGATACTCGAACCGTGGGAGACATGCCCGAGCCTGATCGGCTTGGAGGCTTCGCAAAGCGTCGACGTCCTGACTACGGCCCCCGGCCGACCTGGCTCTTCGTTGCCGCTTTTTTACTCACCATCGCGTGGGTTGCGTTCGCGGTCTACCTGTCGGATCCATGGCGATCGGATCTCGAGAGCGCAATCGGCCCAATCGCTGCGTGGGTCATCCCAATCCTGCTCGCTTACATCCCATCCCTGATCATCGGCTTCCTCGTCTTCACCCTGATCCTGAGTCCCTACCGCTTTCCGGTGTTGGCGCCGCCCAAGGGCGAATGGCCGGAAGGCGAGTGGCCGCCGGTCACGATCGTCATCGCAGCGTGGAACGAGGAGGCTTCGATCGCCGCCACGCTCGAACGGATCGGAGGCCTCTCCTACCCCGGCGCGATCGAGGTCGTCCTGGCGGACAACAACTCGACCGACCGGACGGCGGAGCTCGCAGAGGAGGAGGCGCAGCGGCATGGTCTCCGCTATCGCCGCGTGTTCGAGGCCGAGCAAGGCAAGTACCGGGCGCTGAACGCCGCCCTGGCGACTATCAGCACACCTCTCGTCGTCAGCATCGACGCCGACACGCATCCCCACCGTGATTCGCTCAGGTATCTGATCGCTCGCGTGGCGGGCCGCCCGCAGGATCAGCACACGTGCGCCTGCGCGGGCGCCCTGGTGGCGGGGAACCCGACCACCAACCTGCTGACGAAGATGCAGGGCTGGGACTACCGACTCGGCATCAACGGAATCAAGCGGATGCAGTCGGCCTACAACAGCGCGCTCGTGGCCCAGGGTGCGTTCTCGGCCTACTGGACTGCGGACCTTCGCGCAGTCGGCGGATGGCCGGATGCGATCGGCGAGGACATCGTTCTCACCTGGACCCTGATGAACGAACGCGGGATCGTCGGGTACGAGCCGATCGCCGTGGGTTTCACGTTCGTGCCCGAGCGGGTTCGCCAGTTCCTGAGCCAGCGCTCGCGGTGGGCCCGTGGCATGGTCGAGGGAATCCGGACCAACCCGCCCCAGAAGCAGCCGCGCGTTCTGACGAAGTTCGTCGCCGGGATCGACTACCTCGTGCCGTTGCTCGACATCGGCTATCTGTTCTTCTGGGTGCCCGGCGCGATCCTGTTCGCCTTCGGCTACCCGCTGATCGTCTCGTGGTGGTCGATGCTGGTAATTCCGATAACCCTGTTCGTCTACGGTCTGTTGAGGCGGTGGCAGGAGCGCTGGGTCTTCAGTCGCTTGGGGGTCGACGTCGACCCGGACAAGCGGGGCTTCTTCTGTTACCTATTCGCCTTTCAGGTGCTGACTTCGGCGGCCGCGCTTCGCGGATATTGCCAGTACATCGCCGGAACCGCTCGGCGCTGGCGCTGAACGCGCTGGGGGAGCGCTTTCCATGCAAAGCGGAACCCCCGAGGACCCGGACTCCCAGGGGCAACACGGGGGCAACAGAAGGGCCGGGAAAGGCCGCAAACGAGGCCAGGAAGATCCCCGCCGGTCGCGCTGCTACTCGGGGAGCGTCTCGCCCGAGCCACCCAGCTCTTCGGGGAAGTCCTTGAGCTTGGGGAGGCCATCCTTCATGGGCAGCACTGTCGACTCGTAATTGACGTGCACCCCGGGTTCAAACGGAAATTCAGGGATCGTCGCCGCGTAGACGTCGACCAGACCCCACTGCGGGTGCCGGGTCAGCAGATGGCCGCCGCAGGACTTGCACCACTGCCGGTAGCTCCGCTCGTGCTTGTTGTACTCGCCGATCTGGTCTTCTCCCTGGGTCACCTTGACCGCCTCGGGCTTCCAGAGCGTGAATGCGTTGACCGGGCCGGCGGACCAGCTCCTGCACGCCGCGCAATGGCAGTAGCCAGCGCCCTCCGGATCGCCCGTGACTTCAATCGTGACGGCGCCGCAGTAGCACTCCCCTTCGTAGGTCTTTTCATCCTGGCTCATGAGTTCTCCGTTCGCTCGAGAGGTCTCGTCGTGACATAGGCCAGGCAGTATCCCGCTCAAAGCGCCGCTTCCATATCAAAGCACCGCTTCTCGTCCAAAGCGGCTGTCGGAGGACGCTTTTCGAGCTAGTCAGCCCACCAGTCGCGCTGGCCCTCGACGTCTTCGCGCGGAGCCTCGCCGAGGTTGGGCGCGCCGATGACGATGATCTCGAGACCCTCCGGCCCGGCCTCGTAGCCTCGCCACGTACCGGGCGGGACGCGCACCACGTCCCACTGCTTGAGCTCGACGATCTCGTCGTCGAGCTTCATCCGCCCGCTCCCGCGCACGACCACGTACACCTCCT
Source organism: uncultured Solirubrobacterales bacterium (assembly GCA_963813725.1). Taxonomy (GTDB): domain Bacteria; phylum Actinomycetota; class Thermoleophilia; order Solirubrobacterales; family 70-9; genus VGBV01. Next base: position 2,711 of record CAWFAI010000014.1, on the reverse strand, counting down.
CCTGCCTCTTGTGCGTATGGCCGTACGGAAAGCGATAGCCGGGCGGCACGCGCTGGTAGCCCAGGCCGGATTGCTCCAGCTCGAGCGCCTCGGTCGCAAGGCGGAACTCCAAGTCCGGCGCCCCGTCGAAGTTGGGCCCGACGTCCGGCAGGTCCTCCTTGAGGTTTCTGAGCGTGAACGGCACGGCCGCAATCCTACGGTGCCTACCTGGCTGCAGCCCCCGACCTTATGTGTCAGCGCCTCGCAAGCCCGGCGGCTGCGAGGGCCTGATCCTTCGAGCCAAAGGGGCGATCCCGGACGACCAGACCGTCACGGAGTTCGTAGACGAAGCTGACCGGGATATCGACCGGAGCGCCGCCGACTTGACTCCGGCCCCGCATCGCGACTACGGCGACCACGACGTCCTCGCCCGCGTCGATGAACTCCAAGGGCTCCCAGGTCAACCCCGCCCAAGCTTCCGCCCACTCCTCGTACCTAAGACGTATCCCCTCCCTTCCCCGGCGGGTGGCGCGGTCGGGCGCTTCGGGAATTGCTTCGATGACACAGTCCTCGGCGTAGTACCCAGCAGAGCCATCGAGGCCTCGCTCTATAAACGCCCTCCAGGCGTCGCGCACGATCTCCACGTTCTCCTCCGACATCGCCTGCGCAGTATCCCGCCGATTAGGGCCAGGGGCGCGTGCCAGCGAACTAGCGACGAGGGCCTAGCCCCCTACTTGCTCCCGGAGGGCGGCGATATCCGCGATCTCCCACGCCTCCTCAGAGGTTCTTCTTCAGCTTCACCTTGACCGACCGGGTGCGCGGGTCGCCGCCTGTCGGGGTGTATGTGATCGCGACGTTGAGTGTCACCTTGCCGGTGTCGTTGAGCTTGCGCTTCTTCTTGCCCTTCGCCTTGATCAGGAGCTTCGCCTGACCCGCGCCGACCTGCTTGCTGATCACGGCTGCGCCGGCTGCGCTGACGCCACTGCCCGATCCGGTCAGCTTGCCGGGGTTGGGAACATCGACCGTGATCGTCGCGGTGCCCTTCTTCTGGTTGCGCTGGGTCTTGCCGAGGGTGAAGGTGTTCGAGGGCTTCGGCACCGCGGCGGTGTTCGAGGGCTCGAACACCGCCGCTACGTTTACGTTGAATTCTGGTTCGGTGAGCCAGCTCGAACGTCCCCACCTGGCCGTCAAGCACGTTTCCGCCGCGAGCAAATTGAACTGCCCCGGGGCTGGCGAATTGGCAAGCGTTAGCGTCTCCAGGGGCGTCGTTCGCGGTGTTGAGCCCGAGCACGTCGCCGGCTTGCACGGGGATGGGGATGGCGACGGGAAAGGTGTTGAGCGTGCCGCCGGTGAGGGGGCGGGTATCGTGGCCTACGACGCTGTAGTCCATGGGACTCGGCGAACTTGCGAAAGATCTTCATCGTCAGCATCTGGCCCGGACCCGCGGCGGCGTTGGTGCTCCAAGAGACGATCGTCCCCGCGCCCGGTACGACGTAGGAGTCGCCCGACGCCACGGTCGGGTTGAACCGGTCCTCGGGGAACTCGCCGGAGCAGCTGGTCAGCGGCGGGGTCCCCGGGGCGAGCTGGCCGAATGTCACCGCCCCGGCCGCCGTCGAGGCGCTGGCGGCCAGCGAGAGCGCCGCGAGGGACGCGGCTACTCCGAGTCGCTTCATTGAGTGTCGCGGCCGAGTGAATCGCCGAGCCCTGCCGACCTGCCTTGATCGCATCTGCCCCTCCTTGAGTGCGAGCTTAGTTTACGCCCTATTTGTTTGGGCCCATCCCATGAAACGTGCCTCGAGGGCCCAAGCTTCTACTGTCTTCTTCTTTTTGCGCCCCATCGGATTTGAACCTATCGGGAGCGAGCGACCAAGAGCAAGACCAATTTTCGTATTGGTGGTCGTCGACAGCAGGGTCTTTCCATCCAAAGCAGCACCCCTCTCAGCGAAATAAGCGGAGGTCGGGTGCAAACAAGAGCCTTGCTGCGACCAAGTAGAGTCCACGATCGTTCGAGCTGAGGCGAGCCAAGACGCTGGCCTCATCCATCGGGACGCGGAAGGGCTGGGTGTCGTTGTGACCGAAACAACGGGTGGAGGCATCTTTCGGCTGCCGGGGAAGGCGAGAGCGTTTCGCTCTTTGGCGACACGTATGTAGTCAAGGCGGCCGGCGAGGAAACCAGTGGGGTGCTCGCGGTGATCGAGGCTGCCCTCGCTCCCCACAGCGGCGGCACACCACTCCACGTGAATACGCTGGAGGACGAGAACTACTACGTGGTCGAGGGGACCCTTACCTTTCGGCTGGGCGAACGCACGCTCGAAGCACCGGCGGGGACTTTCGTCCACATTCCCAAGGGCGTCGTACATACCCATTGGAACGCCACCGCCGCGCCGGTCCGGATGTTGGGTTTCCCCGCTCCGGCAGGTTTTGAGACGTTTTTCGCCGATCTCGCCGAGCTGATGGCAAGCATGCCCCCTGGCCCGCCGGACATGAGCCGGATGGCCGCGGTTTACGAGAAGTACGGTCTACAAGTGGTAGGGCCGCCTCCGACACCGGACACTGATCAACCAGCCTGACGTTCCCGTCACGCGCCAGCCGACTCGGCAGGGGGTTTCTCCCCGCCGGGGGACGACTGATGCTGGACGGCCCTACTCCGACAGCCCGGCGGCTTCGAGGGCCTCGTCCCGAGTCCAGAAGATCTGACGCCTGGTGAGCCGACCTACTCCGGGGCCGATTCG
>CAWFAI010000013.1:0-410593 GCA_963813725.1 uncultured Solirubrobacterales bacterium | reverse complement strand
GCAGCACCGGCAGGTAGGTGGGGTTGAAGGCGTCCTTGTAGTTGTCCAGCTCCGACGCGTAGACGGCGCGCCCGAGGTCGTCCACGTAGCCGAAGGAGAGCGCCAGCACCAGGCAGATCGGGAAGGCGAACAGCAGCAGCAGCCACAGTCCGGGGGGGACCAGGAACCTGCTCCAGAAGTCAGCCATGAACAGCGCCCACCGGCTAGCTGGCCTTCACCTCGGTGAAGGTCTCGGTCCAGAGCTGGCGGGCCTCAGGGTCGTCCAGCCTGTACTCCTCGCCGTTCGCGATCTCGTCGATGTTGACGTCGATCGAGGGCTCGTCCTTGACCAGCTTGGCGAACTCCTCCTTGGCCCCGTCACACGGCTGCGGGTAGCCGTTCCAGGCGACGTTCCTCGCCGAGGCCTCGGGGGAGATGATCCAGTCCATGAACATCATCGCCGTGCCGGGCGAGCGGGCGTTGATCGGGATCGACATCGTGTCGCTGCCGACCGGGACGCCCTCCTTGCAGGTCTCGTACCGATAGAGCTCGGGGTCGTCGACCTGGTTTCGCACGTTGGTGATGTCGCCGTTCCAGGCCTGATGCAGGACGGCCTGCCCGCTGACCAGGTTCTGGACGGAGTTGGTGGAGAAGCCGCGCGCGTTCTCCTTCTGCTCCAGCAGCGTCTCCTTGGAGGTCTCGAGCTCGTCGGGCTCCTCGGTGTTGAGGTAGAAGCCGTTGAGCAGGTTGGCCTCGCCGATCGCCTCCTGGAAGTCGTCGAGGATGAACATGCGGCCAGCGCCGTCGGGGTTGCTGAGGTCGTTCCAGGAGCCGGTCATGTCCTTGACGACGTCGTCGCGCCAGCAGATCCCGGTCGTGTAGTAGGTGTAGGGGACCGAGAACTCGGAGTTGGGGTCGTACCAGGGGCTGTCGTAGAAGGCCGCGAGGTTGCCCTCGTGCTTCAGCAGCGCGCGGTCGAACTGGGCCAGCAGCCCCTCGTTGCGGAGCCTGAGCACGTACTCGGCGCTGGGGAAGATGAGGTCGTACTGGGCCCCGGAGCGCAGCTTGATCACCATCGCCTCGAGGTTGTCGAAGTTGACCTCGTTGACCTCGACCCCGTACTTCTCGCCGAACTCCTTCTTCAGCGCCGGGTCCATGTACTGCGCCCAGTTGTAGATCAGCAGGTCGCCATCGATCTCGGGCTTGATGATCTGGCCCTCGGCCGAGCGATCGACCGAGCGGCTGACCGTGCAGCCGAGGCCGTAGTAGGCCAGCCCGGCCCCGGCGCCCGCGGCCAGCAGCTCGCGCCGGTTGATGCGTCCGCGCTCGATGCTCATGCGGCCACCGCCTCGGCCGACTCGGCGTCGCCCACCTCGGGCGCCTCGGGCAACTCGGCTCCGAGCTCGGACTCGGCCACCCGCCGGGCGATCGCCATCATCCGCTCGGGCGGCATCTCGGGGTCATTGAGACTTACCTGCACGGCGAGGCCGTCGAGCAGTGCGGCGAGCGTCGCCGCCACCTCGCCCGCGTCGCAGTCGCCGAACTCCCCGGAGTCCTCGCCCTCCTCGATGATCTCGCCGATCGCCCCGCGCCAGCGCCGGTCGAGCTTCACCCGTGTGTCGGCCACACCGGGGTCGCGCAGGGCGCGCGCCCAGAACTCCATCCACAGCATCCACTCGCCGCCGACGCTGGAGGCCTCGATCAGCAGCGCCAGGCGCTCTGAGGGCGACAGGCCCTCTGCCAGCCGCCCGGTGAGGTCGGCGTAGAAGCGGTCCTCCTCCCAGGTCAGGGCCTCGGAGAGCAGCTCCTCCTTGGACCCGAACCAGTAGAGGACGGCCGGGCTGCTGGTGCCGGCGCGCTCGGCGACGTCGGAGATCCGGGTGGCGGCGATCCCGCGCTCGGCGATCACCTCGGCGGCCGCCGCCAGCAGCTGCGGCTTGCGGATGTGCTCGATCTGCGGCCGGGGACTCATTCCCTGACCCACTCCTCTCCTTGCGCGCCCAGCGAAAGCTGAACGCGGAGTCAACCTATCGCTGCGCGGCCCCCATGTCAACGATGTTGAGGTCATCGGCCTCCAAACCCAGCTCGGCCGCAAGAGTCTCGGCGATCAGCTCGCGCGCCCGGGCCAGATCCATCTCGGGATCCTCCAGCAGCGCGCGCAGGCCGAGGCCGTCGAAGAGGCCGAGGGCCAGGTCGGCGACGCGCTCGGGGTCGTCGCAGTGGAACTCGCCGGCGTCGGTGCCGGCGCGGATCAGCTCGGCCATCCACTCGTGATAGCGCTCGTAAAGGCGCGCCGCCACCGGGCGCAGCTCGGGGTCGCGCGCCGCCCGCAGCCACAGCTCCACCCACAGCACCCACTCGCGCTCGTTCGGTCCCAGCTCGGGCAGACACTCCTCGATCGCGAGGGCGAGCGTCTCGGTGTGCGAGCGCCCGGCTCCGTCCAGCCGCGGGGGCTCGGCGCCGAAGCGCTCCTCCGCGGCGAGGTCGAAAGCCAGCATCAGCGCGTCGGCCAGCAGCTCCTCGCGGGTGGAGAAGTAGTGGTGGACGAGCGAGGTCGAGACCCCAGCCCGGTTGGCGACGCGCGCGATGCGGACCTCGTCGATGCCCTCCTCGGAGATCAGCTCGGCGGCGGCCGCGAGGATGCGCACCCGGGTCCGTTCGGCGCTCATCGTCCTCGGCTCCTCAACCCGGCTTCCTCAGCCCTCAGCCCGGCGCCCTCAACCCACATCGGCGCGGATGCGATCCGCGAACCAGCCGACGCCCGCCTCGCGCGCCGACAACGGGCCGGGGGAATAGCCATGGGTGCGGATTCCCGTCTGAACCGCGCTCACCAGGTCGACGTCCTCGTCCAGGACCTCGGTGTTGAAGCGCTGGTTGATGCGCTGGACCACGCGCGTGACCGGCCCCGGGTTGGCCTCCCGGAAGCAGGCCCAGTGGTCGTCGGTCGAGTCGGGCCCCCCCGGACGGATCTGCCAGACGTTGACCTGGTCGGGGTACAGGTCGATCGCGGTGTTGGGATAGATGACGATGTAGCGCCACACGGTGCGGTCGGCCTCGTCGAGGCCCGTCATGGGCTTCGCCAGCCGCTGGTAGAGGCGCTCCATCCGGTTGGCCGACGGCGTCTCGCGCAGGGGCGCCTCGAACCAGGCCCAGTGCTCGTGGATCTCGGCCGAATAGCGCTGGTAGTCGTACAGGCGCATCAGCCCCGGGTGGGCGATCGGGACGTGGTAGCCCTCGAGGTAGTTCTCGACCACGATCTTCCAGTTGGCCGGCTGGCTGCCTCCCGAGCCCTTCGTCCCGAAGGGGACAAGGTCGGCGATCCGATAGCGCTGCAGCCGGTCGCCCAGCCCGGCGGTGACCTCCGACAGCGGCCTGGCGTCGAGATCGAGGTTGACGAACACGAACCCGGCCAGCGTCTCGACCCGGGCAGGCATCAGGCCCAGCTTGGACTTGTCGAGCTCGGCGTAGTTGCGGTGCTCGGGCACCCCCATCAGGCGGCCGTCGGTCGAGTCGTAGGTCCAGCCGTGGTAGCGACAGCGGATCGCCCGCTTGCACTTGCCGTCGCCGGTCAGCAGCTCCGATCCGCGGTGGCGGCAGACGTTGCGGTAGGCGCGCAGCTCGCCGTCCTCGGTGCGGACCACGAGCACGGGCTGATCGCCGGCCCGGGTGGTGATGTAGGTGTTGGGCTCGGCCAGCTCGCCGACGTGGCCGGCGTACTGCCAGCTCCGCGCGAAGACGGTGTCCATCTCGCGCGCGAGGGCGTCCTCGCCCAGGTAGTAGCGGGGCTCGAGCGCCCGGCCCACGTGGCGGGGGCCCTCGCCCTTGCCCGTCGGCTTCTCGGTCGCGGCGGCACCCGCGGGCGCCTCGGCGGCGCCCTTCTCGGGCGCGCTGGTCTCGGTCGCGGTCGGCTCGCTCACGGCTTCTCCCTCGGTCGTCGTCGAGGGGGCATTCTAGCCTGGATTGACTTTGTAGTCAAGTGCAACAATATCTGCTACTGTGACGCCATGTCGAGCAGTACACGTGAGGCGTGGCTGTCGCTCACCCCTGAGCCGGAACGGGACCTGCCCGCCGCGATCGCGGCTCTGCGGGCCGGTGGCCCTGCGAGCGCCGCGGAGGTGGAGGCCGAGCGCGAGCGCGCCGAGGGCCTCGTCCTGCGCGGCAAGAGGAAGCTGTGGCTGGCCTGGCTGGACGAGGGCCTGGAGCTGGCGGAGCGCCCCGAGGTCGATGGCGACCCGCAGCTGGCCGAGGCCCGGGACGTGCTGTTTGACGTGATCGAGAACCACCACGCACTGGAACAGGGGCTGCCGGGCCGCGTCCGCTCGCCCGCGGGAAACCGTGAGGCCGAGCTGATGCGACGTGTCTGGGCCCAGAGCAGAAAGGATGAGGACCGCCCATGAACACCATCGCTGAGGCCACTCAAAGCACGTCCTCCGCTTCGCGTCCGGGCGTGCAGGAGCTGAGCCTGCCGCTAGAGCTGCCGCCCGAGACCAGGGAGCTGCAGGAGCGGGCCCGCACGTTCGTAGACGAGCACGTGATCCCGCTCGAGCAGGAGGCGGAGCGACTCTACGGGCGCCTGCCCCAGGAGAAGATCGACGCCGTCAAGCAGGCCGGGATCGATGCCGGGCTGAACGGCGGCCAGCATTCGACCGAGTACGGCGGCCAGGGCTGGTCGCTGCTGGACTGGGTGGTGGTCGAGGAGCAGTACGGCCGCTCGACCAACGGCATCTACTGGCACGTCCCCAACGCCTACAACGTCTTCCACAACGCCTCGTCCGAGCAGGCCGAGAGGTACCTGCGCCCCCTCATAGCCGGCAAGATGAAGGACGCCTACGCGGTCACCGAGGCCGAGGCCGGCTCTGACCCCTCGGGCATCGCCACGACGGCGGAGCGCACCGACGGCGGGTTTCGGATCAACGGGGAGAAGTGGTTCGTCACCTCCGGCGACATCGCCGACGTGCTGATCGTGATGGCCAACGTCATCGACGGTGAGGCGAGGCTGCCGACGCTGTTCCTCGTCGACGTCGACACGCCCGGCGTGGAGATCGTCGATGACCCCCAGTTCACCCACCACTATCCCGAGGGCCACCCGACGATCCGGTTCACCGACGTCGAGGTCCCAGAAGACGCCGTGGTCCAGGGCGTGGGCGAGGGCGAGGAGATGCAGCGCGCCTGGTTTCTCGAGGAGCGCCTGGGGATCGCGGCCCGCGGCTGCGGCGCGATGTGGCGGCTGCTCGAGGAGTCCGTCGAGTGGTCCACCAACCGCATCCAGGGCGGCAACCGCATCTGGGACTACCAGGGCGTCAGCTTCCCGCTGGCCGACTCGGCCGCCGACGCCGCGGCCGGGCGGCTGCTCACCTACCAGGTGGCCGTGCTGGCGGACGCCGGAACCGACCTCAAGGTCGTGCACGGCAAGGCCTCGATGGCGAAGCTGTTCGTGAGCGAGGCCGCATGCCGCTGCGCCGACCGCGCGGTGCAGGCGTTCGGCGGCCGCGGCTACATGCGCCAGTACGCGGCCGAACGGCTGCTGCGCGAGCTGCGCGTCGACCGCATCTGGGAGGGCACCAGCGAGATCCAGCGACTGGTCGTCGCGCGCGGCCTGGAGCGCCGCGGGGTCGAGCGGATGCTGCACTAGGGCGAGCGGACACCGCGCTGCCATGGACCCCGCCCGCCTGCTCGCGCCCCGCTCGATAGCGGTCGTCGGCGCCAGCGACCGCGAGGGCTCCTACGCCGACCTGGTGCTGCGGAATCTCGAGGCGAGCGCCTTTCCCGGCGAGGTCTGGGGCGTCAACCCCAGGCGCGCCGAGGTCCACGGGCGGGCCTGCTTCCCCTCGGTCGCCGAGCTGCCCGAGCCCGCCGACGCGGTCGTGGTGGCCATCCCCGCCCCGGGCGTACCCGACGCCGTCGAGCAGGCCGGCGCCAGCGGCTGCGGCGGCGCGATCGTGATCTCGGCCGGCTTCGCCGAGATCGAGGCGGGGAGGGCGCTGCAGGAGCGCCTGCGCGAGGCGGCGCTGCGCCACGACCTGCCCCTCTGCGGGCCGAACGGCAACGGGATCATCGCCGTCGGCGCGCGGGCGCCGATGTGGGGCGACGCGCTCCAGCCGTTCGAGCCCGGCCCGGTGGCGATGATCTCGCAGAGCGGCAACGTCGCGGTCAACGCCCTCGGCACCCGCCGCGGGCTGCGCTTCCACACGGTGGTCTCAACCGGGAACCAGGCCGTGATGGACGCGAGCGACTGGCTGCTGGCCCTTGCGGGCTCGGATGAGGTGCGCTCGGTGGCGATGTTCCTCGAGGGCGACGGCGACGGGCCGCGGATGGCCGAGGCCCTGGCCGCCTGCTCCGACGCAGGCATCGGGGTCTCTGTGCTCAAGGTGGGCTCCTCGGAGGCCGGTGCGGCCGCGGCGGCCGCCCATACCGCTGCCGTGGCCGGCGACCAGCGCGTCTTCCGTGCCCTGGTCGAGGAGGCCGGGGCCGCCTGGGCGGGAGACCCGCACGAGATGCTGGAGCTGGCCAAGGCGATGGCCGAGCCGCGGGCGCGGGTCCGGCCCGGCGCCGGGCTGGCCGTGCTCACCTGCTCGGGCGGGGATTCGGGCATCGCCGGCGACGAGGCCGAGCGCCTGGGCGTGCCGTTGCCCCCGCTATCTGAGAAAACGCGCGGCGAGCTCGAGAAGCTGCTCCCCGCCGAGGCCACCATCGCCAACCCGCTCGACTACACGGCCCTGATCTGGGGCGACGTCGAGAGGCTCCGCGACATCATCCGCGTTGTCGGAGCGGACCCCGGGATCGAGCAGCTGCTTGTGCTCTACGACCAGCCGCAGAACCTGTTCGGCCCCGGCGCCGACAGCTGGGACGACGTGCGCGCCGGAATGATCGCGGGCGCCGAGGTGACCGACGCCTCGATGTTGGTCAGCTCCACCCTCCCCGACCTGATCGACGACGACGCCTGCCGCCAGTTCGCCGCCCGCGGCGCGGCACCCCTGGCGGGCATCCACACCGCGCTCGCCGTGGCGGCGGCGCTGAGGCGACCCCCAGGCGAGCCCGCCCGCATGCGCGAGATCGCTGCGGCCGCCGCCGCCGGGCACTCGCCAGCGGCGGGCGAATGGCTGGATGAGGCCGAGGCCAAGGAGCTGCTGGCCGAAGCCGGGATCGAGGTCCCCCGCGGGATCGTCGCCCAGGACGCCGACGCGGCCGTGGCCGCGCTCGGCGAGCTGCAGGCGCCGGTGGCGCTGAAGCTCTCGGCGCCGGGCCTGCTGCACAAGACCGAGGCCGGCGCGCTGATGCTGGCGCTGTACTCCGAGCAGGAGGTCCGCGAGGCGTTCGAGTGGCTGGCGTCGATCGAGGTGCCGGCGGCCCATGGGGCGAAAGGGGAAGGCCGCGTGCTCGTCGAGGAGATGGCAGCGACCGAGGTCGAGCTGCTGGTGGCGGCGCAACGCGAGGGCATCGTGCCATCGCTCGTGATCGGCCTGGGAGGCGTCTGGACCGAGATCCTGGACGACGTCGCGGTGATCCCCCTGCCCGCCTCGCCGGAGCGGGTCGAGAGGGCGATCCGCTCCCTGCGCGGGGCGCCGCTGCTGACGGGCGCCCGCGGCCGCCAGGCGCTCGACGTCGAGGCGGCGGCGCGCGCCGCCTCGGCCGCGGGCTCGCTGCTGCTGGACGCCGACCTCGACCTGATCGAGCTGAACCCCGTCTTCGTGAACGCCGAGGGCGCCATCGCGGTCGACGCCGTCATCCGGCGCTCGGCCGAGGCCGCACGGGCCGAGGCGGCCTAGGTCCCATGGCGGCGAGCGGCGCAGAGACCATCGACAGGGTCGGCATCGTCGGCGGCGGCTTCATGGGCTCGGGCATCGCCGAGTCCGCGGCCCGCGCCGGCGTCGAGGTCCTGATCCACGAGCCCGAGCCCGAGCCGCTGGACCGCTCCAAAGGGCGCATCGCGGCATCGGTCGAGCGGGCCATCGCGGGCGGCAAGCTCGAGGCCGCCGAGGCCGAGGCGCTGACGGCGCGCATCACCTGGACCACCGAGTTCGGCGAGCTGGAGGCCTGCGAGCTGGCGATCGAGGCGGTGGTCGAGGACGCGCAGGTGAAGGGCCGGGTCTTCCAGCGCCTGGACGAGCTGCTCGCGCCCGAGGCGATGATCGCGTCGAACACCTCCTCGATCCCGATCGCGCAGCTCGCCTCCTGGACCGAGCGGCGTGACCGGGTGCTGGGAATGCACTTCTTCAGCCCCGCCCAGGTGATGAAGCTGGTGGAGCTGGTGGTGGGGATCGAGACCAGCGAGGAGACGTTCGAGCGCGCCGGTGCCTTCGCCGAGCGCATCGGCAAGACCGCGATCCGCACCAAGGACCGCTCGGGCTTCATCGTCAACATGCTGCTGGTCCCCTACCTGATGGCGGGGGTGAGGATGTACGAGGAGGGATTCGCCTCGGCCGAGGACATCGACCAGGGCATGAAGCTCGGCTGCGGTCACCCGATGGGCCCGCTGGAGCTGGCCGACTTCATCGGCCTCGACGTGCTCTATGCCGTCTGCGACTCTCTCTACGAGGAGTTCAAGCGCCCCGAGTACGCCCCGCCGCCGCTGCTGAAGAGGATGGTGGTCTCGGGCCACCACGGGCGCAAGAGCGGCCGTGGCTTCTACGACTACGAGGAGGGGACCTGATGCCGGGGACGATCGAGACCGAGGTGGTCGTCGTCGGAGCCGGCATCGCCGGCCTCACCGCCGCAACGGCCCTCGCCCGCGAGGGAACCGACGTGACGGTGCTCGAGGCGCGCGACCGCGTCGGCGGACGCACCTGGAACATCGAGATCGGCGGCGAGGCCAACGAGCTGGGCGGCCAGTGGGTTGCGCCCTACCAGTCGGCCATGCACGCGGCGCTGGAGGAGCTGGGAATCGAGCTGTTCGAGAGCTACCGGTCCGGAGAGCACGTCTTCGTTGACCCCTCGGGGCGTTCGCACCGCTACGCGGGCCACGACGCCCCGCTCGGCTCGGCCTCCGAGAGCGCCTTCGAGCAAGCCGACGCGAAGCTCGACTCGCTCGCCAAGGAGCTCGACCCCGAGGCGCCCTGGGAGCACCCCGACGCGCAGCGCTTGGACCAGATCACCTTCGAGTCCTGGCTGCAACAGGAGGTCGGTGACGAGATGGCGCGCGATCTGCTGCGCTCGTGGCTGGCCGGCGGCTTCCTCGCCAAGCCCGCTCACAGCTTCTCGCTACTGCAGGGCCTGTGGATGATCTCGGGCGCCGGCGGCACCTTCGAGCTGTTCGAGCCCGAGCAGTGCCTCGCCTACCGCGTCGTCGGGGGCTCGCAACTGATCGCGTTGAAGCTGGCGGAGCGGCTGGGGGACCGCGTCACCCTGGACGCCCCCGTGCGCGATGTGCGCTGGTCCGAGGATGGCGTCCGCGTCGAGGCCGAGGGGCGTGCGGGCCGCATCGAGGTCAAGGCCCGGGCCGCGATCGTCGCCATCCCGCCGAACCTGACCACCGCGATCCGCTTCGACCCCGTGCTTCCGGCCTGGCGGATGCGGATGGCCCAGGCCCTCTCGCAGGGCTCGATCAACAAGATCCTCGCCGTCTATGAGACCCCGTTCTGGCGCGAGGACGGGCTCTCGGGTCAGGGCTTCGCGCCCTACGAGCTCGTGCGCGAGCTGTACGACAACTCGCCCCCGTCAGCCTCGGCCGGGGTGCTCACCACCTTCCTCGCCGGCGAGAACGCCGAGCGGGCCGGGCGCATGAGCCCCGCCGACCGCCGCGGCGCCGTGCTGGAGGGGATGGCCAAGTACGTGGGGCCGCGGGCGCTGGAGCCGGTGGACTTCATCGAGACCGACTGGTCGGGGCAGGAGTGGACCCGCGGCGCGTACGGCACCAGCTTCGGCCCCGGCGGGCTTACCCGCTTCGGCGAGGACATCCGCCGCCCCGTCGGCCCCATCCACTGGGCCTGCACCGACATCGCCGGGGTGGGCCACATCCACATGGAGGGCGCCATGCGCTCGGGCCAGCGTGCCGCAAAGGCCTGTCTGGAAGCCGTCCCGGCTTAGCGTGGCAGGTAGCCTCGACGCTGGAACCTACGAAGGGCAATCACGCGAAGCAATTGGCGGCTCCGACGGGCGGGTGGCGCCGAGCACGCACGCCCCCGCTCTAGGGCGGGGGCGTGTGCGCGGAGGCGACAGGACCCGCCCGCCGAGCGGCCAGTCCCCTACGCGTGGTTCACCATCACGTGTTTGACCTCGGTGTAGTCCTCCAGGGCGTACATCGAGAGGTCCTTGCCGTAGCCCGAGTTCTTGTAGCCGCCGTGCGGCATCTCGGCCACGATCGGGATGTGATCGTTGACCCAGACGCAGCCGAACTTGATCGCCTTCGAGACGCGGAAGGCGCGCCCGACGTCCTGGGTCCAGACCGACGAGGCCAGCCCGTACTTGGTCCCGTTGGCCCACTCGATGGCCTTGGCCTCGTCGTCGAACGGCTGCACCGTGATCACCGGTCCGAAGATCTCCTTCTGGATCATGTCGGACTTCTGATCGGGGCCCGAGACGACGGTCGCCTCGAGGAACCAGCCCGGCAGGTCGGGGCGGCTGCCGCCCGTGACCACCTCGGCGCCCTTGGGGGGATCCGAGAGGAAGTCCTCGACGCGCTCGCGCTGGCGCTCTGAGTTGAGCGGTCCCAGCACCGTGTCCTCGTCGAAGGTGTCACCGGTCTTGTAGTCCTTCGCCTGCTCGGCGAGGCCGCTGACGACATCGTCATAGACGCCCTTCGACGCCAGCACCCGCGTCGCCGCGGTGCAGTCCTGGCCGGCGTTGAAGTAGCCGGTGCCGGCGATCGTCTCCATCGCGGTCTCCATGTCGGCGTCGTCGAAGACGATCACCGGGGCCTTGCCGCCCAGCTCCAGGTGGACGCGCTTGAGCGTGTCCGCGGCCGCCTTGGCGATCCACTTGCCGGTCTCGGGCGATCCCGTCAGCGACACGAAGTCGACCTCGGGGTGCGTGACCAGCGTCGAGCCGGCGGGCTCGCCGTGACCGCCGATGAAGTTGCAGACGCCGGGCGGGAAGATCTCGGCGCACATCTCCGCCAGGAGCTTGAGCGTCGTGACCGGGGTCGTCTCGGCCGGCTTCAGCACAATCGTGTTGCCGGTCGCGAGCGCCGGGCCGATCTTCCAGACGGCCATCATCAGCGGGTAGTTCCAGGGGGTGATCTGGGCGCAGACGCCGTGGGGCTCGCGGCGGACGAAGGAGGTGTGGCCCTCCATGTACTCGCCTGCGGCCCTGCCCTCCATGCAGCGGGCGGCGCCGCCGAAGAAGCGCAGCTGGTCCACCATCGGCGGGACTCTCCTCCTCGAGGGTGGTGCCCCGCGGCTTGCCGGCGTCCAGCGACTCGAGGTCGGCGATCTCCTCGCCGCGCTCCTCGAACGCGTCGGCCAGCTTCAGCAGCATCGCCTGGCGCTCGCCGGGGTCGTGTTCTCCCAGTCGGGGGCGGCCTTGCGGGCGGCCTTGACCGCCTTGTCCACGTCCTCCTTGGTCGACAGCGGGCGCCTTCGCGATCACCTCGCCGTTCGCCGGGTTGGTGACGTCCTCCATCTCGCCTTCGGCGGGGTCGGCGAACTTGCCGCCGATCATGTTCTTGAGCTCCAAGACCTTCGTCCTTGGACTTCTTGTCCTTGGTAGCGGTTGCCATCTGGTCTCTCCTTGTCTGTTCTTTCCTCTAAGCCTTCTGAGTCGTAGCAGCCGCGGCAGCCTTGCCGCCGCCTCCGTCCCGCTGCTCGCTCGCTGCCGCGAGCCCCTTCTTCGACCGGGACGTGGGGTTCGCCCACCGCCTCGGCCACCGCGGCGTGGGTGACCATGCCGCCGGCAACGTTGACGCCCAGGGCCAGGCCCGGGTCGCGCGCCGTCGCCCCGTCCACGCCGTGGTCGGCGAGAGCGATCGCGTACGGCAGCGTCGCGTTCGTCAGCGCGTAGGTGGACGTGATCGGCACGGCGCCGGGCATGTTGGCGACGCAGTAGTGCGTGATCCCGTCCACCTCGAAGGTCGGGTCCGCGTGGGTGGTCGGCTTCGACGTCTCGAAGCAGCCGCCCTGGTCGATCGCCACGTCGACCAAAACCGCGTTGCGCTTCATCAGCTTCAGCTGCTCGCGGCTGATCACGTGCGGCGCCTTGGCGCCGTGGACCAGCACGGCGCCGATCACGAGGTCGACGCGGGGCAGCATCTCCTCGATCGCCAGCGTCGAGGAGAACACGGTCGAGGCGCGGCCGGCGAAGGCGACGTCGAGCTCTCGCAGGCGGTCGATCGAGAGGTCGAACACGAACACGTCGGCCTCCATCCCGATCGCGATCGAGGCCGCGTTGAAGCCGACCGCGCCGCCGCCGATCACCATCACGTTGGCCGCCGCGACCCCAGGCACGCCCCCGAGCAGGATCCCGCGCCCGCCCAGCGGCTTTTCGAGGAAGAAGGCGCCGGCCTGGGTCGCGATCTTGCCGGCCACCTCGCTCATCGGGGCCAGCAGCGGCAGCCGGCCCAGAGCGTCCTCGACGGTCTCGTAGGCGACGCAGGTCGCCCCCGAGGCCATCAGCCCGCGGGTGAGCTCGGGGTCGGGGGCGAGGTGCAGGTAGGTGAACAGCGTCTGCCCGGCCCGCAGCATCGCCACCTCGGGGGCCTGCGGCTCCTTCACCTTCATCACCATCTCGGCCTGTTCGAAGACGGCGGCGGCGTCGGGGACGATGCGGGCGCCCTGCGCCGTGTAGTCGACGTCGGCGATCGCGCTGCCCTCCCCGGCGCCCTGCTGGATCAGCACCTCGTGCCCGCGATCGGCGAGCTCGCGGACGCCGGCGGGCGTCAGCGCGACGCGGTACTCGTCGTCCTTGATCTCCGTTGGAACCCCGATCCTCATGAAGCCGCGACCTCCTCCACCTGCGTGACGTCGAAGCGGACGCCGCGGGTCTCCAGCTCGGCGAACATCTCGTCCGGGTCGATGCAGCGCTCGGGTGGCAGCGCCCCGGTCGCGGTGATCCGCTTGCGCGCCAGCAGGCGCACGGCCGCGGCGGCGGGCGAGGCGGTCGAGACGATGCCGCCGCCCAGACCCCAGCGCTCGTGGGCCGGGGTGACGCTCCGGGCGCGCACCGTTCGCTCGCCCCTGGTGACGTCGCAGAGGTGCACCGAGATGGTGCTCGCCGACTGGGGCGATGCGGAGCGGGCGGTTTCCGCGATCCGCTCCTCGCTCGCCCCGGCCAGCTCCCTGAGGGCCTCGAGCACCTTCGGCGGCAACGACAGCGCGAAGGTGACGTCCTTGGCCCCAAAGCTCTCCCCGAAGGTGAGGACCTCGGAGTGCAGCGTGAAGATCGTCTCGGCCTCGCCGATCGGCTCGCCCACGTCCACCGTGGGGCCGGGCTGCAGCGGCTCCAGCTCGCGCGGCTCGCCGTCGATCAGCGCCATCGGGGGCATCGTGATCTCGTCGAGCAGCGTTCGCAGGGCGTACGGGAAGGCCAGGCCCTCCGGCGGGTCGAGGTCGCGGCCGGCCGCGACGACCGAGATCGAGTCAGCCTCCCCGCCGAGCTCGCGAACGGCGCGCTCGGCCAGCAGGTTGGTCTTGCCCGGCGCGGAGCCGACGCCGAGCATCGCCACCAGGCCGCGCTGCTCGAACTTCGGCGACAGCTCCAGCTGCTGCTTGGTCACGTGGTAGAGCCCGCCGAGGTCGACGTAGTGGCAGCCGGCCTCGCAGGCAGGCCTCCATTGCCGCGAGGTTGATCCGGTAGGCCGCCGAGTTGACCAGCACCTCGATCCCGTCGAGCCTCTCGGCCAGGCCGGAGGTGGCGTCGGCCTCCCGCGCCTCGGCCTTGCCCCCGCCGTGTTCGATGGCGACCGCCTCCGCGCGGCGCAGGTCCAGGTCGAGCAGGCGCAGCGAGGTGACCTCCTCCGACTCGGCCAGGTCCCGGACGATCGCCGGCGCGATCGTCCCGCCGGCGCCGAGTACCGCGACCCTCACGGGCACCCCCGGACGCGAAGCGGGAGGAGGTGCCCTTTCATGCAATCAGCTCCCGGGCCCGCAAAGCGAGCCACATCTCGACGCGGTCGTTGGCCCGGCTCAGGTCGCGGCCGGTCAGGTCCTCGATTCGCTTGATCCGATAGCGCAGGGTGTGACGGTGGCAGTAGCAGTCCCCCGCGGCGCGCTCCCAGTGCCCGTTGCGCTCGATGTAGGCCTCCAGCGAGCGCAGCAGCTCGGACGCGTAGCGCTCGTCGGAGTTCTCGATCGGGCCCAGGACGTTGTCGCAGTAGAGGCGCAGCGCCTCGCCGTCCTGGACCGAGAGCAGCAGCGTGAACGCCCCGAGGTCGCGGTGCGAGGCGACCTCGGGAGCGGCGCCGTTGGCGAAGGCCGTCGCCTCGAGCGCGCAGCGTGCCTCGTGGAATGAGTGCCGGACGCGCTCAACCGGGAGGCTCCGGCTCGCCGCAGCGCGAGCCGGGCCGTGCGCCGCCTCGAGCGCGGCACGGGCCCCGGCCGCCACCTCGACCGGGTCGCCCGAGCCCGGATCGACCACCGCGCAGAGGAGCTCGCGGCGGCCGGCCGGGTGGGTGGCCACCAGCGCGGGCAGGCTGGCGGCGCGCAGATGCTGCTCGAGCGTTTCCTGGGCCGCCGGGGGGTCGGGCAGCTCGAAGACCAGCACCGCCGCCTGCTCGCCGACGCCGAACGGAGCCACCCTGTCCCGCACGTCGTCGGGGTCCAGCCGGCCGGAGAGGATGGCGGTCAGCACCTCGCCCGAGAGGCGCCGCTCGGTGTCGCGGGCGACTCGCTCGCGCATCAGCTCCAGCGCGACCACGATCGCCGCCTGCTGCACGCACAGCCGCTCGAAGTCGCCGAGCTCGCCCGAGCGGCGCACCACCACCAGCCAGGCCTCGGCGTCGCCGCCGCGCGGCGAAACCGGGTGGGCCAGGGCGCGGCCGCGCAGATCGGGCTGCGGGGGCACGAAGGGGGCGGCGGCGGTCCCGCGGGCCTGCACCTCCTCGCGGATCGAATCGATCGCGTCGGCGGCCAGGCGCCGCCCGCCCGCGGCGAGTTGCTCGCCGCGCCCGTCCAGGACGACCGAGCTGCCACCGACGGCCGAGGCGATCTCGCGCGCGATCTCCTCCAGCCCGCCCCCCTCCAACACCAGGCGCTCGAGCCGCTCGTTGACGGCGATCCCGCGGGAGAGCACGTCGTAGTGCTCGTTCACCAGGTGGTTGGCCGCGGCCTCGGTGATCGCGATGAACGGCATCTCGTAGGGAACCTCGAACAGCGGCACGCCCTTGGATTTGGACTCGGCGATCACGGCCTTCGGCACCTTGGAGTGGTCGAAGCCGGTCCCGAACCCGAGCCCGGCGACGTCGCGCTCGGCGATCAGGGCGACGAACTCGCGCTGCTGCTCGGCGGTCTGCAGCTGGATGCCGGTCGTCAGCAGCAGCTCGCCCCCCGACAGCCACGGCGTCGGGTCGCGGAGTTCGGTGATGTGGACCCAGCGAACCTCCCGCTCGCCCGCCGCCTCCTCGCCGGCCGCGAGCTTCAGCTCAAGCTCATGGACGAGGCTTCCGACGGTCAGCATGGGATCAGCCGGTGAATCGCTGGCCTGGCCGCTGGTCTCCATCGCGGCCCCGTGCCTGGGTCGGCGCGCCGGAGACCATGCGCTTGTGGGCCTCGTCCAGCACCGGCCGCAGGATCTCGACGATCTCGTTGAACTGCTCGGTGTCGGCGATCAGCGGCGGCGCGAACTGGACGACGGGATCGCCGCGGTCGTCGGCGCGGCAGATGAGGCCGTTGCGATAGATCTCCGCCGAGAGGTATCCGCGCAGCAGCGCCTCGGACTCCTCGTCGTTGAAGGACTCCTTCGTCTCCTTGTCCTTGACAAGCTCGATCGCGAAGAAGTAGCCGTCCCCGCGCACATCGCCGACGATCGGCAGGTCGTTCAGGGACTCCAGCGCCGCTCGGAACTCGTCGGACTTGCTGCGCACGTGACCGCACAGGTCCTCGCGCTCGAACACGTCGAGGTTGGCGAGCGCCGTCGCAGCGGCGACGGGGTGGCCGCCGAAGGTGGAGCCGTGGGCGAACCAGGCGGTCCCCTCCGAGAACGGCTCGAACACCCGGTCCGAGGCGATCATCGCGCCCATCGGCACGTAGGAGGCGGCGAGGGCCTTGGCCGTGGTGATGATGTCCGGCTGGTAGCCGTAGCGCTCGCAGCCGAAGTAGTGGCCCAGGCGGCCCCACGAGCAGATCACCTCGTCGGAGATCAGCAGCACGTCGTGGCGGTCGCAGATCTCGCGCACCCGCTGGAAGTAGCCGTCCTGCGGCGGCAGGCAGCCGCCCGCGTTCTGCAGCGGCTCCAGGATCACCGCGGCCACCGTGTCGGGGCCCTCCCAGAGGATCTTCTCCTCGATCGCGTCGGCGGCCCAGAGCGGGTCGCGGTCCTCCGGCCAGCGGTAGCTGCCGGTGTTGGGGACGTGGGAGCCGCCCGGCATCAGCGGCTCGAACGGGGTCCGCAGCGGCGGGATCCCGGTCGCGGCCAGCGCCCCCATGGTGGTGCCGTGGTAGGCGATCTCGCGGGCGATCAGCTTGGTCTTGGTCCCCTTGCCGGTCGCCTTGAAGTAGTTGCGCGCCAGCTTGACGGCCGACTCGACTGCCTCTGAGCCGCTGTTGGTGAAGAAGACGCGGTTGAGGTCGCCCGGTGTCAGGCCGGCGATCCGGGTTGCGAGCTCGATCGCGCGCGGGTGCGCGTAGCTCCACAGGGTCACGAAGTCGAGCTCCGAGACCTGCGCGGCCATCGCGTCGGCCAGCTCCGTGCGGCCGTGCCCGGCGTTGACGCAGAAGAGGGCGGAGAGGCCGTCGAGGTAGCGGTTGCCGTGGGAGTCCCAGACGTAGCAGCCCTCGCCCTTGACGATGATCGGGACCTCGTGCTCGGAGTCGAAGGACCCCATGCGGGTGAAGTGCATCCACAGGTGCCTGCGAGCCAACTCCTGCATCTCGGCGTTGCTGGCGGCGGCCGGCGGGGCCTCGGTCTGGGGTGTCGCTGCCATCCTCTACCTCCTTCTGACGCTTCGACGCTTCGCACAAACGTAGAGGCGCGGGGCCTTCCCCGCAAGCGAGATTTAGGTCAAGCTTGCGAAACGGCCTTGTACTGATCGTACAACCCTTTAGTCGCATTTTTGGGCATCTGCAGGTTGCCCCCGCGTCCGCTGGTGCCTTACTGTCCACCCGGCGTTGGCCAGTTGGGACGGAGAGTCCGACGCATTCCGACGAGGAGGAGAGGAATGGCGCAGAGCGCGGGCAGGGCCCCTGAGGTCCACGCACCCGAGGTGCGGGTCAGCGAGCACGGCCTCAAGGCGGACGCGATCAGCTTCACCGAGGGCCTGGTGATAGCGCTCGCTTCAACGGCGCCCGCCTACTCGCTGGCCGCCGTGATCGGCTCGATCGCGGTCATCGTCGGCTTCTACGCCCCGGCGGCGCTGCTGGTCGCGTTCGTGCCGATGTTCTTCATCGCCGCCGCCTTCTACTACCTCAACCGCGCCGACCAGGACTGCGGCACCACCTTCGCCTGGGTGACCCGGGCGATGGGGCCGCAGGCCGGCTGGATCGCGGGCTGGGCGGTCTGCATGACGGGCATCCTCGTGATCGGCTCGCTCGCCGACGTCGCCGTCTTCACCTTCTTCCAGCTGATCGACGCCGAGTCCCTGGTCAAGTCCACCAGCGCGGTGACCATCGGCGCAGTGCTGCTGATCATCCTGATGACCACCATTTGCGTGATCGGCACCGAGGCGTCGGCGCGCCTGCAGGTAGTGCTGATGGCGCTTCAGATCATCCCGCTGCTGATCTTCGTCACGGTCGTGCTCTGGAAGGTGTTCGCGGGCGACGGGCCCGGCACCTCGGTCGAGCCCAACCTCTCATGGTTCAACCCTCTCAACATCGAGAGCACCTCGGTATTGGTCTCGTCCTTGCTGCTGGGGGTGTTCATCTACTGGGGCTGGGAGAGCGCCGTCAACCTCAACGAGGAAACCGCCGGGGATGTGAAACGACCGGGGCTCGCGGGGCTGATATCGACGCTCATATTGCTCGTCACCTACGCTCGGGGTCGCCACGGCGGTGCTGGCATGGCGCGGCATCGGCGGCGCAGCCAGCTTCGACGACAACCCGGGGATCCTCGGCAAATACGCGACCGGCGCCCTCGGCGACCCGACCGGGAAGATCGTGCTGCTCGCGATCGTCGTTTCCGCGCTGGCCTCGACGCAGACGACGATTCTGCCCGCTGCGCGCACCTCGCTCTCGATGGGGCGCCACGAGGCGATTCCGGACGCCTTCGGCGAGGTCTCGAAGAGGTTCTTCACGCCGCTTTTCTCCACGGTCGCGATCGGGGTGCTGGCGATCGCCTGGTACGTGCCGGGCAAGCTGATCAACGAGAACTTCCTCTTCGACAGCATCACGGCGCTCGGCCTGATGATCGCCTTCTACTACGCGTTCACGGGGTTCGCCTGCGTGATCTACTTCCGTCACGAGATCACGAAGTCGGTGAGGAACTTCCTGTTCATCGGTCTGGCGCCCTTCCTCGGCGCGGCGATACTCAGCTACCTGTTCGTGAAAGCGCTGATCGACTTCGCCGACCCCGAAAACTCCTATACCGGGAGCGAATGGTTCGGCGTGGGGCCGCCCGCCGTGATCGGCGTCGGCATGCTGCTGTTGGGCGTGGTCCTGCTGTTCGCCTGGCGGCTTTACAAGCGCGAGCCGTTCTTCAAGCGCCGGCCCGAGGTCGCCGACCCGAAGGTGCTCGAGGACGCCCCCGCGGTCGCCGGAGGCGCCGAGTGAGCCCGGCCGAGGCGCCAGGAGGGATAGATTCCCCAGTGAGGAGAGGACACGGATGACCGCACCCGCCGAAGCGAGCAACGGCAGCAACGGCAGCCCCAGCGTCGAGCTGCGCGACGTCACCAAGCGGTTCGGCGACTTCACCGCTGTCGACGACCTCAGCCTCGCGATCGGCGAGGGCGAGTTCTTCACGCTGCTCGGGCCCAGCGGCTGCGGCAAGACGACGACGCTGCGGATGGTCGCCGGCTTCGAGGAGGCGACCGAGGGCCAGGTGCTGATCGACGGCGCCGACGTGGTCGGGCTGCCGCCCTACAGGCGGCCGACCAACACCGTCTTCCAGAGCTACGCGCTGTTCCCCCACCTGAGCGTCTCCGACAACGTCGCCTTCGGCCTGCGGCGCAAGAAGGTGGACAAGGCCGAGGCCGAGCGGCGCGTGAACGAGGAGCTCGAGCGCGTCGGGCTGGCCCGCGAGGCCAACCGGCGGCCCGCCCAGCTCTCGGGCGGCCAGCAGCAGCGCGTGGCGCTGGCCCGGGCGCTGGTCAACTTCCCCAAGGTGCTGCTGCTGGACGAGCCGCTCGGCGCGCTCGACCTGAAGCTGCGCAAGGGCCTGCAGGTGCAGCTGAAGCAGATCCAGCGCGATGTCGGGATCACGTTCGTCTACGTGACCCACGACCAGGAGGAGGCGCTGACGATGTCCGACCGGATCGCGGTCATGAACCAGGGCCGCATCGAGCAGGTCGACAACCCAGAGCTGGTCTACGAGCGGCCGTCCTCCACCTTCGTGGCCGGCTTCATCGGGGTCTCCAACCTGATGCCGGGCGCCGTCAAGCAGGGCGGCGCCTCGGGCGAGGTCGAGCTGGACAGCGGGGTGACGGTGAAGGCCGACACCAACGGCTTGAAGGCGGGCGATCGCTGCTACGCGGTGGTGCGGCCCGAGAAGCTCGAGATCGGCGACGGCGACGCGGGGCAACCCGAGCGTCGAGGGGCTGGTCGAGAGCTCGCTGTACCTGGGCACCGCGACCCAGATGATCGTGCAACTCCCCGGCGAGGTCAGGATGACCGTGCTGGTGCCGAACGCCGACGAGGCCGAGCGCCAGAAGCTGCCGGGCGGGGGAGCGAAGGTAAAGCTGTCCTGGGCACCCGAGCACATGCATCTCGTGCGCGAGAGCCCTGCGGAGGAGGCGGCGTCAACTAACAAGGAGGAGCAGACGTGAGCATCAACCGAAGCCTTCGGGCGCTGCTGGCGGCGAGCATCGCGCTGGTTGCGGCGATCGCGCTCGCCGCGTGCGGCGGCGACGACGAGGTCGGCGGAGGCAGCGATGCCGACGTCGAGGTCGCCAAGCCCGGACCGCCCGTCGAGGGCGAGTTCAACATCTCGAACTGGGTCGGCTACATCGACAAGGGCGAGGGCAGCACGATCGAGGAGTTCGAGGCCAAGTACCCGGGCACCACGGTCAACTACACCGAGGACATCAACGACAACGTCGAGTTCTTCGGCAAGGTCCAGCCTCTGCTAGACCAGGGCGAGTCCGGAGGCCGCAGCATGTTCGTGGTCACCGACTACATGGCCAAGCAGATGTACGACCTCGGCTACCTGCAGGAGATCGACTACGCCGACGTGCCCAACGTCGACGCCAACCTCAAGGAGTCGCTGCGGAGCCCCGAGATCGACCCCGAGCGCAAGTTCTCGATCCCGTGGCAGAGCGGCATGACCGGCCTGCTCGTGAACGAGAAGCTGGCGCCCCGACGTCAAGTCGGTCAACGACATCTTCGACCCCCAGTACAAGGGCAAGGTCACGGTCCTGACCGAGATGCGCGACACGGTCCCGCTGATGCTGAAGGCGGACGGGATCGATCCCGCTCGAGGCGACCAAGGAGCAGTGGCTCGAGCAGATCGACAAGCTCCAGGACGCCGTCGACTCGGCCAGCTTCGCCGCTTCACCGGCAACGACTACGTCCAGGACCTGGACAACGAGAACGTGGTCGCGTCCATCGGCTGGTCAGGCGACGTCAGCACTAATCGCGAACGAGGACGTCGTTTGGCGGATGCCGACGGACGGCTGCATCCTCTGGTCGGACAACATGGTGATCCCGGTCGGGGCGCCGAACACGGCGGCGGCGCTGGCGTGGGCGGACTTCGTCTACGACCCGAAGGTCCAGGCGGACATCTCCGAATTCGTCCAGTACGTAAGCCCGGTCAAGGGGATCGAGGAAATCAATCCCTCACTGGCCGAGAACGTCCTGGTCAACCCGCCCGACGATTTCATGGCTGACTGCAGCACGCAGCCGGACCCGCCGGGCAGCGAGGAGGACGTGCAAGAGGTGAACGAGGCCTTCCAGGCCGTGATCACCCAGTAAGGACATTGAGCGGGCGCCGGCGGAGTGGACATCGACAACGTCATGACAGCCATGCGCATGACCATCGACTCGATGACCGCCCGCCGGCGCCTCGTTCCCTACGGGCTGCTCGGCCCGGGCGCGATCTGGCTGGCGCTGTTCTTCGTCGTCCCCATGTACTTCATGGGGGAGCTGGCGCTGCGGACGGGAACCTTCAACACGGGGTTCCAGTCGGCGTTCGAGATCTCGAACTTCTCCGACGCGCTCTCGGGCAACACCGACCAGTTCGTGCGCTCCTTCGTCTACGCCGGCACGGCGACGCTGATCGCCCTGCTGATCGCCTACCCATTGGCCTACGCGATCGCGCTGCGCGCGGGCCGCTGGAAGCTGCTGTTGTTGTTCGCGGTGGTGGCCCCCTTCTTCACCACCTACCTGATCCGCACGATCGCCTGGAAGACGATCCTCGCCGACGACAGCCCGGTCGTCTCGGTGCTGCAGGCGCTGCAGCTGGTGCCCGAGGACGGCCGCGTGCTGGCGACGGGAGGCGCCGTGATCGCCGGCCTCACCTACAACTTCCTGCCGTTCATGATCCTGCCGATCTACGCCAGCCTGGAGCGGATCGACACCAGCCTGATCGAGGCCGGCAAGGACCTCTATGCATCCTCGACTCAGACCTTCCTGCGGGTGACGCTGCCGATCACGGCGCCCGGGCATCGTCGCCGGGGTGCTGCTGACCTTCATTCCCGCCGTGGGGGACTACATCAACGCAGAGATCCTCGGTGGTACGGGCACGGCGATGATCGGCAACGTGATCCAATCGCTCTACCTGGAACAGCGCAACTACCCGGAGGCGGCGGCGCTGTCGTTCATCATGATGCTCGCGATCCTGGCCGTCGTCTTGGTCTACCTGCGGACGGCCGGGACCGGCGCGTTCATGGGCGACGAGGACGAGCGGTAGGGGTGGTGTCGTAGACCATGGAAGCCGCCACCGCCGATACCACCAGGGCCATCTCCACCTCGGCTCCGGCGCGTGCCTGGGCCTGGCTGCGGCGCAACGCGCTGCTGATCTACGCCGGCCTCGCGGTGCGCATACATGCTGGTTCCGATCGCGGTCATCGGCGCTGTTCTCGTTCGAGACCGGCAACGCCCAGGGCGAGCTCGACTTCGCCTGGGACGGCTTCAGCCTCGACTACTGGAAGGACGCGTTCGCGGTCGAGGCCGTCAACGACTCGATGATCAAGAGCCTGCAGCTCGCCGCGCTGACGATGGTGGTCGCGACTGCGATCGGGACGCTGATGGCGATGGCTCTGGTCCGCTACGAGTTCTTCGGCCGCCGGGCCACCAACCTGCTGATCATCCTGCCGATGGCGACGCCCGAGATCGTGATCGGGGCGGCGCTGCTGTCGATGTTCATCACCTACAAGGTCGACCTCGGCTTCACCAGCCTCTTCATCGCCCACGTCATGTTCTGCATCAGCTTCGTGGTGGTGGTCGTGCGCTCGCGGCTGATCGGCTTCGACCGCAGCATCGAGGAGGCCGCGGCCGACCTGGGCGCCAAGCCCCTGACCACCTTCCGGCTCGTCACCCTTCCCCTGCTCGCTCCGGGGATCATGGCCGCGGCACTGCTGGCCTTCGCGCTCTCGCTCGACGACTTCGTCATCTCCAACTTCAACTCGGGCACCACGGTCACGTTCCCTCTCTACATCTACGGCGCCAGCCTGCGAGGCATACCCGTGCAGGTGAACGTGCTGGCGACGATGCTGTTCGCGCTCACGGTGGTCGCGATCGGCCTCGTGCTGTGGCAGCAGCGCCGGGCCGAGCAGCTGGCCTCGGTTCGCCCCGATCAAGAGGCCTGACGGCCAGGTACCTTCCCCGGGGAGGTTTGAGTGAGTGCCGAAGAAGGTAATCCGGAGAGTGTGCGAGTCGGGGAGATCGACCTCGAGCGAACGGATACCGACATCGCAGTCATTTCGATCAGTGGCGAGCATGACCTGAACACAGCGCCCCAGCTGAGGGGCCGCCTGAGCGCAGAAATCGAGGAAGGCAGGGCGATCGTGATCGACCTCTCGGAGGCCAGCTTCGTCGATTCCAAGATCATCGGCGTGATCCTCGACGGCGGCCGGCGCGCCGAGGAGGCGGGCGTCGGCTTCGCGGTCGCGCAGGCGGACGGCGGCGCCGCAGCCGTCACGCGCCTGCTCGACGTCACCGGCCTGCGCCGCGAGCTGCCGGTGCACCCGACCAGGGGGATGCGGTCGAGGCGGCCGCCGGGAAGGCGCCGTGACCGCCCGAGAGCTCTTCCTCGCGCTCCCGGCACGCGCCGAGAACGTGATCGTGGTCAGGCAGGCCGTCGCCGGGCTCGGGGAGGCCATCGGCATCCCGCCGCCGCGGATCGACGACCTGAAGACGGTCGTGACCGAGGCCTGCAACAACGTCGTGCTGCACGCCTACGAGGGTGCGGACGAGGGCCCCCTGGAGGTGACCGCCGGAGCGAGCGACCGCGAGATCGAGATCGAGGTCCGCGACCGCGGCGAGGGGTTTCAGCCCAGCACCAGCGTCGGGGACGAGCTCTCACTCGGGCTGGGCCTGCCCCTGATCGCCGCCCTCTCGGACAGCTTCGAGATCTCCGGCGCCGCCGGACACGGCACGCGGATGACGATGCGCTTCGAGCTGGCGCCCGCAAACCGCAACGGCGCGGAACGAATCGAGACCGCGGAGGAGCTCGCGATGCAGATCAGCGGCGGCGCGATCGTGCGCCCGGTCCTGGCCCGGGTGATCGGGGCGCTCGCGGCGCGGGCCGAGTTCTCGGTCGAGCGCCTCGCCGACACCGTGCTGCTGGGCGACGCGGTCTCGGCCCACGACGCCGAGGACTTCTTCAGCGGGCGCGTCGAGGTCGCGATCAAGGACGGGGACGGCACGCTGGACGTCCGCGTGGGCCCGCTGCTCACGGGCGGAGGGGAGCGGATCCTGGCCCAGATGGAGATTCCCGAGGGCAAGGGCTCGCTGCGGGGCCTCGCCCAGTCGATGGAGATCACCACCGGCACCGCCCCTGACGGCAGCGCCGCCGAGTACCTCGAGTTCGAGGTGGCGGGCTAGCCCTCGTCCTCGCCGGCGCCCTTCGCGCCTTCGCCCGCGCCCGGTTCCTCCCCATCGTCCACCGCCCTGCGCAGCGTCTCGAGCGTCGAACGGAGGATGCGCGAGACGTGCATCTGCGAGACCCCGACCCGCTTGGCGATCTCGCTCTGGGTCATGTCCTCGACGAAGCGCAGATGCAGGATCTCGCGGTCGCGCTGGGAGATCTCCGAGAGGGCCCCCTCGATCGCGGCGCCGTACTCGACGGTTTCGAAGCCGATGTCCTGGCTGCCGATGCGCTCGCGCAGAGGCGCGTGCTCCTCGCCGTCCCCCATCGCGGGCGACGCGTCCAGCGAGACGGCGTGATGGCCCTGCGAGGCGTGCATCGCCTCCAGCACCTGCTCGGGCGTGACCCCCAGCTTCTCGGCGATGTCGTCCACGGTGGCCGCGCGCCCCAGCCGGGCTGGCAGCTCGGCCAGCGCCTTCTCGACCTTCAGGATCCGCTCCTGTACCTCGCGGGGCACGTGGATGGACCAGCCGCGGTCGCGAAAGTGGCGCTTGAGCTCCCCCAGGATCGTGGGGACCGCGAAGGTCGAGAACGCGGTGCCGCGATCGGGCTCGAAGCGGTCGATCGCCTTGACCAGGCCCACGCTCGCGACCTGGACCAGATCGTCGAACGGCTCGGCGCCGCCCGAGTATCGCGACGCGAGGCGGCGGGCCAGCGGCATGAAGCGCGCGACCAGCTCCTCCCGCACCGCCGGGGTGGGGTCCGCCGCGTAGCGTCGCAGCAGCGCGCGCTCGTCTGCGAGCTGCTCGTCCGGTCCGGGCGAAGGGGTCACCGCTGTCTCGTCGTTCGAGGCGTCCATCGTTCGCTGCTTGGTGCTCGAGTGCTGAGTGTGCGTCCGTGCTGCTCGCCACCGGCCGTGCCCACCAGCGCTTGCGTCAGTGCCGCGCCGAGGGGCCCAGAGGGCCAAGTGGGGACACTCAAGCTAACAGGGTTCGCGCCTGGATTCACGGATTTCCATCGACCGGTTCGGGTGTTTACACCACCCGGCCCGGGGTAACAGTTTGGTTGAGTCGAGGCAGCGGGCGGGCGTTCGGAGACCCCCTACTCCGGCGCCCGCCCACATAAGCCGCCTCGTCTTCGCCGGGCTTAGCCTCGGCGCAGGCGGGGGGTATGGGCGCTCAGATTCCTTCTCCCCCTGAGCGCCCAACCCCGCCATTCACCACTTCGCACAAAAGACCGCCGGGCGGTTGATCGGACCCCGGGATAGCATCCGCCCGCATGGCTGAGTTCGAGACACGCCTGCTGATCGGCGGCGAGCAGGTCGCCGGCGAGGGCGACGCGATCGAGGTGGAGAACCCCTTCACCGAGGAGACCATCGCGAGCGTGGGCTCGCCCAGCGACGAACAGCTCGACGCCGCGATCGGCGCCGCCCGCGAGGCGTCGCGGGAGTGGATGCGCACCCCCGCGGTCGACCGAGGCGAGCTGCTGCACGAGGTCGCCAACCGGCTCGAGGCGCGCACCGACGACCTGGCCGAGACCATGACGCGCGAGGGCGGCAAGCCGCTGATCGAGAACCGTGACGAGGTCAGCTGGGTCGTCGCCTGCTTCCGCTACTACGCCGAGATCGGCCGCGACTCCGCCGGCCGCGTGATCCCGTCCATCGAGTCGAGCCAGCTGGCGATGGTGCTGAAGGAGCCACACGGCGTCTGGGGCTGCATCGTCCCCTGGAACTATCCGCTGCTGCTGCTGGCCTGGAAGCTGGCGCCCGCGCTGGCCGCGGGAAACGCGACCGTCTGCAAGCCCTCCGAGATCACCCCCCTCTCGACGCTGATGCTGGCGGCCTGCGTCGACCACCTGCCGCCAGGCGTGGTCAACCTGGTGGCCGGCGGCGGCGACGTCGGCGGGGCGATCACCGCGGACCCGCGCGTCGACGGCATCGCCTTCACCGGGTCCGTCGAGACCGGGAAGAAGGTCGGGCATGCCTGCATGGACCGCGTCGCCCGCGTCAACCTGGAGATGGGCGGCAAGGACCCCTTCATCGTCTGCGCCGACATGGCCGGCCAACTCGACGTTGCCGCCCGCGGCGGCGCCTGGGCCGCGTTCCTCAACGCCGGCCAGGTGTGCACGTCATCGGAGCGCTTCTACGTGCTGCAGGACGTCTACGACGACTACGTCAACGCCTTCGTGGACGTCGCCAAGGGCCTGGAGGTCGGCGACCCGATGAAGAACGACACCGACGTCGGGCCCATGGTCTCGGCCCCCCAGCGGTCGAAGGTCGCAGACCAGGTGTCGGCCGCGGTGTCGGCCGGCGCCGAGGTTCTGGTCGGAGGGGACTCGGCCGGCAACGAGCGGGGTCATTTCTACGCGCCGGCGGTGGTCACGGGGGCGGATGCCCAGACCGCCCTGCTCAGCGAGGAGACCTTCGGCCCGGTGGCGCCCCTGGTGCCGGTCAAGAGCCTCGACGAGGCGATCGAGCTGGCCAACTCGACCCCGTACGGGCTCGGCGCCAACATCTACACCGGCGACTTCAAGACGATCCTGCGTTGCATGCGCGAGATCAAAGCGGGCACGGTCTGGTTCAACGACCCGCTCACCGACAACGACGCCGGTCCGTTCGGCGGCTTCAAGCAGT
The DNA here is from genome assembly GCA_963813725.1 of uncultured Solirubrobacterales bacterium. Taxonomy (GTDB): domain Bacteria; phylum Actinomycetota; class Thermoleophilia; order Solirubrobacterales; family 70-9; genus VGBV01. The sequence goes on along the minus strand of CAWFAI010000013.1, from coordinate 383,784 downwards.
CAGGGCTGGGGCGCGAGCTCGGCCGCGAGGGCCTGGAGGCCTTCCAGGAGACCAAGCACGTCCACATCGAGTCGGAGATCGCCGCCAAGGAGTGGTGGTACCCGTACTCCGAGTACTCGGGGGGCGCGGAGCCCCACGGGGCCTAGGGATGCAAGGCCGCTCTCCATCGGAGCGACCGCTTGCGGTCGCGACTGGTGGCCGCGGCCGCCAGCATCCCGTCTGACGGAGCCGAGGTGGCCGACCAGAGCCAAGCCCCCTACCTCGAAGCGCTGGTCGCCCACGTCGCCCGCGACACCGGGCGGCTGCACATCCCCGGGCACAAGGGCTACGGGGTCGATCCCGCGCTGAGCGAGGCGCTCGGTGCGGCGGCGATCGCGCACGACCTGCCGGCGGGCCTTGAGTGGATCGACCTCGGTGCCGAGCCGACCGCGTTCCAGCGCGCCCAGGCGCTGGCGGCCGACGCGTGGGGTGCGAAGCGCAGCTGGTTCCTGCTGAACGGCGCCTCGGGCGGAAATCACGCGATCTGCATGACCTTCGCGCACGCTCCCGAGACCACCCGCACCGGGCCCCCTGACCGCGGCACCGTCATCGTGCAGCGCAACGTCCATTCCTCGATCATCGACGGGCTGGTGCTCTCGGGGCTGCGGCCGGCCTTCGTCCCGCCGCAGATCGACCCCGAGCTGGGGATCGCGCACTGCGTGCTGCCCGAGAGCCTCGAGGCCACGCTCGACGCCAACCCTGACGCCGAGGCTGTGATGCTGGTCAGCCCCACCTACTTCGGGGCGGTGGCGCGCGTGGCCGAGCTGGCCGAGATCGCGCACGCCCGGGAGCTGCCACTGGTGGTGGACGAGGCCTGGGGCGCGCACATGTACTTCAACGACTCGCTGCCGACGGGGGCGCTGGCCAGCGGCGCCGACGTGGTGCTGTCCAGCACCCACAAGATCGTGGGCAGCCTGGGCCAGTCGGCGATCCTCCACCTCGGGCGCGGCGAGCTCGTCGACGAGGGCCTGATGGACCGCTCGGTGACGCTCGTCGAGTCCACCAGTCCGAGCGCGCTGCTGACCGCCTCGCTGGACGCCCAGCGGCGCTTCGCCGCCACGCGCGGACAGGAGCTGTTGACCGAGACGATCGAGACGCTGACCAAGGCGCGCCAGCGCATCGGCGCGATGCCCGGCTTCGACGTGCTCGACGAGGAGCTCGCCGACCGCACCAGCGTCGAGGCCTGGGACCCGCTGCGTCTCTCGATCGACGTCCGCGGCACCGGCGCCACCGGCCACACGATCGCGCGCCTGATGAGCGAGCAGGACGACCTCCAGGTCGAGCTCTTCTCCGAGAACGTGATCGTGGCGGTGTTCGGCATGGGCGAGAAGGCGGGGCCGACCGCCGACCGCCTGATCGAGGGCCTGGAGCACGCGAGCGAGAAGATCGGCCCCAAGGACGTCGAGGCCCGGCGCGCCTTCGCCGAGCCGCCGCCCTGGGGGCCGCTGGAGCTGGCCCCGCGCGACGCCTTCCTGGGCGCCCAGCAGGTCGTGCCGTTCGATCGGGCCGAGGGACGGATCGCCGCCGAGTCGCTCGCCGCCTACCCACCGGGGGTTCCCAACGTGCTGCCGGGCGAGCGCCTGACGGCCGAGACGCTCGCCTACATCGCCGACTCGCTCGCCTACGGCGGCCTGGTGCGCGGGGCCAGCGACCGGACGCTGAAGACGATCCGCGTCGTCAGGGAGTAGCCGGCGGGGGGTCCCCGGAGCCGGGGCGCGACTGCAAGCGTCCTGCCGTGTTCGGGGTAGGGACGGGGCTAGCGTCCGTTGCCCCGCCCAGCCATGGCAGGAGCATCGAACACACCCGCGCGGGGGCGTCCAGCCCTCGCTTCGCTCGGCGCCGTCGCGGCGGTGCTGGCGCTGCTGTGCGGCCTGCTCGCCTCGGGCGAGGCGGCCGCCGCCCCGAACGGCGGCATCAAGGCCGACAGCAACTGCGGCGCCCTCCCTGCCGGGCTCAGCCCCAAGGGGTCAGCCCCCAACCGGTTCACGATGCTGATCCGCATCAACCAGCAGGTGAACGTCGATACCTGGGTCAACTTCAACTCGGCCGCCGGAGGGCTCGGCGGCCACGTCCGCCGGCAGGACATCTTCGTGATCAACACCCGCCACGAGGACTCCGACCCGGCGCTGGCGGCGCAGCTCGCGACCAACCTGCGGGACGCCTTCCCCTGCAACCGGATCATCGCTCTCAACGGCCTGGGTCTGAACTCTGCCGTGGCCGGCTACGCCTACACCCTGCTCGACCACCCCTCGGTCTACGCGCTGATGAGCGACTTCGAGCCCGACGACTGGACGCAGGGCCGCTCCACCGACCCCGGCCGGCCCCCCTGGAACTACAAGTTCAAGGTCGCCTTCAAGCGCATCAAGTCCTGGGACGGCAGGCTGGCGGGGACGCTGACCAAGACTTCCTCAGGGGCGGGCAAGCGCAGCGGCCTGGTGCCGATCGACAACTCGGGCTGGAACTACGGGCAGATCGCCCAGGACCTGGACAAGAAGAACCGCCGGCTCGGCGGCCGTCACCTCGGGCCGCTCAGCATCCAGACCCAGGACAACTGCGCCAACGGCGGCGCCAGCGGCTTCCTCGCCCGCACCTCGTCGCTGCTCGACCAGTACCGCTACAAGTTCATCCGCAAGACGGTCAAGCGCAAGGGCAAGAAGCGCAAGGTCACGATCCGGCGCAAGCTCAAGAAGAAGGCGCGCCCGGACGCGAACAACCTCTCGCTGCAGATCTCGTTCAGCAACACGCCCGACCCCAACTCCTCGATGGCGATCACGAAGACGTCGGCCAAGACCGCCGCCAACTGCGCGCGCGCCGCCCTGAAGCGCGGAGCGGGCGCCTTCTTCTTCTTCGCCTCGCCCGACTCGATGCGGCTGCTGTTCAAGCAGCCCGAGATCGGCTCGCTGCGGCCCGTCGGCCACGAAGGCGAAGATCAGCGGCTGATCATCTCCCTTCTCGGGGCAGTTGGGCTCTGCCACGGCACTACCCTGCAGAGACACCGAACAGCCCGACAGGAGGACCGATGGGAAGGATCTTCGTCACCGAGTTCGTGTCGCTCGACGGCGTCATGCAGGCGCCGGGAGGCGAGGACTTCAAATACCCGGGCTGGAGCTTCGAGATCGACCGCGGAGACGACGGCAACGACTTCAAGCTCCAGGAAACTCGGGAGTCAGACGCGTTGCTGATCGGGCGGGTCACCTACGAGAGCTTCGCCGGCGCCTGGCCGGACCGGGAGGGTGAGTTCGCCGACAAGTTCAACTCCATGCCCAAGTACCTCGTCTCCTCGACCATCAAGGACCCCGAGTGGAACAACACCACGGTGATCGACGGGGACGGCGACGTCATCGGAGAGATCACCAAGCTGAAGCAGGAGTTCGACGGCACGATCCAGACCCCGGGCAGCCGCACGCTGGTGCAAGCCATGCTCGAGGCCGACCTGGTGGACGAGATCCGGCTGATGGTCTTTCCCGTCGTGCTGGGCACCGGAGACAAGCTCTTCGGCGACTACAGCGACAAGAAGGACATGGAGCTGACCGAGTCGCGCACCGTCGGCGAGGGCGTGGTCGTCCAGATCTACCAGCGCGCCAGGTAGCGATCGATCCCGGCCTCGCCTGCTGGTCAGCCTCCGTGGACCGCGTCGCCGCCGTGGTCCTCGAGGGTGTTGCCGATCGGCGGGATCGGGTTCTCGCGCATGATCCGCGCCATGTGGAGCAGGTTGTGGGCGCACCACGAGCTGGTCCGCTGCGTGTAGGGGTGATCGGGGCCGCCCGCGTCGAGGTATGAGGGCCCCGGGCCCGCGTCGCCGACCCAGTAGGTGTCGGCGTTGGGCGGCACCACGCAGCCCAGGTGGGTCATGTTGAACAGGGTCGTCTCGGCGCTCGCGTGCGCACCGTCCTCGTTGCCGGTCACGACCACGCCGGCGACCTTGTTGTAGAGCGGGTACTGCCCGACGTCGTTGGTCTCGTTGTAGGTCCCGTCGAGGCGCTCGATCACCATCTGCATCACCGAGGAGCGGACGCCGAACCAGATCGACATGCCCATCAGCAGGATGTCGGCTCCCATGATCTTCTCGAGGATCTGCGGCCACTCGTCGCCGTCGCCCTCGTCGGAGGTGACGCCGAACCTGACGTCGTAGTCGACTGGGCGCAGGATCTCGGTCTCGACGCCGTGCTCGGAGAGGATCCCGAGGACCCGGTTCATCAGCGCCTCGGTGTGCGAGGTCTCCGGCGACTTCTTCAGCGTGCAGTTGACGCCCAGGGCCTTGAGGCCCTCGCCGGCGTCCGCGCTCAGTGACTCGGCCATTCGCTCTCCCTCCGGTTGGGACGACGCCGGGACCCTATCGCCGCCCCTAAAGCGCCTGCAAAGACCGGAGGCGACGCCGTGCCCGCTAGATTCAGCGGCCCGATGAGCAGCTACGAGCAGATCGCCGACCTGCCGCTTCGGATCGACTCCTACGAGCTCGAGGGACTCGAGCATGAGGCCCCGGGCTTCACCCGGCTGAGCACGGTCGTCCACCTCAAGGGGGACGGCGAGGAGGGGGTCGGCGAGGACGTCGTCTACGACGCGCTCGACCACGTCGGCCTCCAGGACGCGGGGCCGGTGCACGAGCTGGCGGGTGAGCACACGATCGACTCCTTCTCGAAGCTGCTCGACGGTCTCGACCTGTTCCCCTCGCCGCCCGAGCGCGACGTCTCGCGCAACTACCGCCGCTGGGCCTTCGAGAGCGCGGCGCTGGACCTGGCGCTGCGCCAGGCCGGCACCTCGCTGCACGAGCGCCTCGGCCGCGAGCCGAGGCCGGTCGAGTTCGTGGTCTCGATGCGGCTGTCGCCGATCGCCCGCGAGGGCGAGGAGCCCGAGCCCTCGTCCATCGACCCGGTCAGGGAGCGGCTTGCGATCTACCCCACCCTGCGCTTCAAGCTCGACCCGACCAACGACTGGGACGACGAGCTGATCGCCCAGCTCGTCGAAACGGGGGCTGTGGACTCGCTGGACCTGAAGGGCCAGTACAAGGGGACCCCGGTCGACGTGGACACCGACCCCGAGCTCTACTCGAAGCTGATCGACGCCTTTCCCGAGGCCTGGCTCGAGGACCCCGACGTGAACGACCAGACGAGGCCGATCCTCGATCCCGTCGCCGACCGGGTCACCTGGGACGCGCCGATCCATTCCGTCGCCGACATCGAGGGCCAGCCCTGGGCGCCGAAGATGGTCAACATCAAGCCCTCCCGCTTCGGGCCCCTCAGCGAGCTGTTCGCCGCCTACGACCACTGCGACACCCAGGGCATCGGCGCCTACGGCGGGGGCCAGTGGGAGCTGGGACCGGGCCGCGGGCACATCCAGTACCTGGCCTCGGTCTTTCACCCGGACACCCCCAATGACGTGGCGCCGTCGGGCTACAACACCCACGGCACCGAGCCGGGGCAGCCCTCGAGCCCCCTGCAGCCTGCGCCGACGCCGACCGGCTTCCGCTGGATCCCATAACGGCGGCTCCTCCGCTTCGCGTCCGGGGCCGCCGAGCGATTAGGGGGCCCAAACGGCTTAGGGAAGCCGAAAACGCACTCTTGCGCCGGGCCGGGTAGGGTGCGGCCATGGCCGAGAAGAGCTTCGCCGACGCGATCAACGAGCAGATCTCGAACGAGTTCGCGGCCTCCCAGCAGTACATCGGCGCCGCCGTCTACTACGACTCCGAGACGCTTCCCCGCCTGGCCGCGTTCTTCTACCGCCAGGCGGTCGAGGAGCGCAACCACGCGATGATCATGGTCCAGTACCTGCTCGACGCGGGCGAGGAGGTCCGGATCCCGGACATCAAGTCCCAGCAGACCACCTACGACGACGTGGTCGGGCCGGTGAAGATGGCGCTCGACCAGGAGAAGCGCGTGACCGAGGAGATCAAGGCGCTGTTCAAGCTGGCGCGCGACGACGACAACTTCGAGGGCGAGCAGTTCCTGACCTGGTTCGTGAAGGAGCAGGTCGAGGAGGTCTCCTCGATGACCGACCTGCTGAACGTGGTCGAGCGCTCCAAGAGCACCCCGCTGCTGATCGAGGAGTTCCTGGCGCGCGAGCAGATCGGCGACGAGGGCGACGACCCCATCGCCCCGCCCGCCGCCGGCGGCGCGCTCTAGCGCGAGGGGCGCTGGGCCGCGAACAGCGCGGCCAGCGCCAGCGGCGCGAACCAGACCGCGTAGGGATAGAACCAGTGGCTTGCGGTCACCTGCACCGCGATCAGCGTCGCCGCTGCCAGCGCGGCGAGCTGGGCCACCGTGCGTGTGCGCGGCACGAAGAAGAGGGCCACCGCGAGCACGACGGCGAGCACCTTCGAGGCCGTCTGCAGGAACTCCAGCGACGGCGCCTGCCCCCAGATGCTGAAGGGCGAGCCGCGCGAGGCCTGGTAGCCGAGCGAGCGGTCATAGAGCTCACCGAGGCCGCCGTCGGGCAGCAGCGGCAGGGTGACCGCGGCGGCGACCGCGACGAAGGCCGCGGTGTACAAGGCCAGGCTTCGCGGCCTGCGGTCGCCGGTGCCGGCCGCCAGCAGGGGCGCCAGCGCCAACGGGCCGAACTTCGTCAGCCCGGCAAGCGCCGCCAGCGCCCCGCGCGCGGGAGCCGAGGCCACGACCAGCAGCGAGCAGACGACCAGCAGCGCCACCAGCGAGTCGTTGAAGCTGGACGCGGCCGTGTAGAGCGTGAACGGGTAGGCGAGCCAGGCGAAGGCGAGGGCGATGCCCAGCGTCGTCCCCTCCTCTCCCTCGCGCAGGCCTCGCCCCAGGGCGAACAGCGCCAGGGCGGTCAGCAGCGTGAACGCCACGGCGGCGGCCTGCGCGGCCGGAACCTCGTCCCACTCGTCCTCCCAGGGCAGGGCCAGCTCGAAGGGCACGTAGGCCTCGTAGTTGACGGGCCCGTAGACGTCCCCGCGCACGTCCCCGCTCTCGGGCAGCTCCGAGCCGAAGTCCTCGCCGTAGATGTCGTCGCCGTCGGTGAGGCGGTCGGCGCCGATCACCGAGGCGACGCCGACGTCGATCACCTTGCCCTCGGTCGCCTGGTAGCCGACGTGGAAGACCGCGAGCGCGGCGACGCCGGCGATGAGCCAGCTGCGGCGGGCCCAGGGCAGCAGCGGGCCGTCGCCCTCCGCGCCCCAGCGCCCGAAGCCCACCCCGATCATGCGGGCGAAGACATAGGCCAGCACCGGATAGACCAGCAGCACCGACGCCTCGATCTCGGCCCGGTTGAAGAAGTAGAGCGAGGCGCTCAGCCCGAGCAGCACCAGCAGATCAAGGTGCAGCAGCCGGAACGGACGCCGTGGATCCAAGAAGGGGGCCAGGAACAGCAGGCAGAGCGGCAGCCAGATCCACCATGAGTTGGCCTTGCCCGCGACCGCTCCCTCATAGCCACGCGCCAGCTCGGTCTCGATCTGCTCCCCGGTGAAATCGTCCACGACCTCAGCGGTCGCGTCGTCCACGATCACCAGTCGCACGACGTCGCCGTCCCCGTCGCGGAACCGGACCTCCCACAGATCCTCGCCCCGGGTGGCGACCGTGGCCTGCCCGCCACCGGGCCCGGCGATCTCGAGCACGCGATCGGCGCTCAACTCGAACTCCGGCGGCGGCTCGGGGCCGCGCTGCTTCACCAGCGGCGGCACGGTCTCGCCGCCGAAGGGCGGCTGGTCGGCCGGATCGGGCGCCGCAGCCGCGGCGGCGGGCGCGATCGCGCACGCGGACAGGGCGACGGCGCAGACCAGCGCGACGGGCGGGAGCCGGCGGCGGCGGCCTCTGTGCTCGAGGGGCGCGATCAGGCGGCCAGTCTGCCGCATTCCCTTGCGGGCAGTCTGGAAGGATCCGGAGATCATCACCGCGCAGGAAACGCAGGGAAGCGGGGTCGCGGACGCTCGCCTCGGGGCGCTGCTGGCCGACGCCGACGAGTTCTTCGGGTCATTTCTCTGGGAATCGCCGAGCGGCGAGACCGCCCGCGACGCGCTCGCCAAGCACGGCGTCGAGGAGGGGACGATCCGCGCGTTCGGCGTCGGGTACGCGCCGGTCGGCGCGCACGAGATGATGGATCGGCTCCGGGAGCTCGACTACTCTGACGAGGAGATCATCGCCTCCGGCCTCGGGCGCCTGTCGCCCCGGGGACGCGTCCACGCGCACTTCCGCTCCAGGGTGATGTTCCCGATCAGGGAGCCGGAGGGGCAGACCCTGGGCTTCGCCGGCCTCGCCACGCACGTCGGCCCCTCGTGGGCACTGTGGGTCGTCTCGCCGGAGGCCGGGCTGTACCGGCGCTCGCAGGCGGTGTTCGGGCTCGACCGAGCGGCGGAGCAGATAGCCGCATCGAAGACCGCCCTGGTCGTGCGCGATTGCGTCGCGGTGCTGCGGGCGCACCAGGAGGGGCAGGAGAACGCCGTCGCCGTGCACACCGGCGCCGTGACCCACGAGCAGATCGGCGAGCTGGGGGCCGTGGTGCCCGGCGGGATCGAAGCCCTCGAGCTCGACCTGGCGCCCGGAATGACGGTGGAACCCGAGCCCGATCCCGAATCCGCGATGCCCGCAGCAACCGTCCGGCGGACGGACGGGGGCGCATCGGCGGAGTCCCCGGCCGCGCTTCCTGGAGCTGAAGAAGCTGAGCCTGGTCAGCGCCACCGCGGTCGCCGCGATGAACACCTGGACCGGCGCGCCCCTGGTCGCCCTTTGGCTCGGCTCACAGGCGCAGGGCGGAAGGGTGCTCGGCCTGCGGGGCGTCGTCGTCGTCCTGGTGGTGATGTCGGTTCTGGTCGGCCTGCTCGCCTGGCTGCTGATGTGGCTGGGCCACAAGTACGACAGTCTCACCGGCCGCCCCGTGATCGCGAGCCAGACGTCCCCTTGGCACCGGGCCAAACGCGGCGACCGGGTGCAGGACATCAGGAGCCGCTACGGGATCAGCGCTCCGGAGAAGGCGGTCGTGGCCTGCGTCGCCGCGGGCGTTATCGGCCTCGAGGTCTGGTTCTTCTTCTACGCCGGCTCGCCCTTCTAGGCGCCGGCGTTGCCGTTATCCGAGTCCAGGCTGGTTCGGGCGCGCCGCTCAGGCCGGGGTGATGCCCTCGACCGTGTCGCGCAAGACCGCCGTGTCTGCGTAGACCCGGCCGCGAACCAGCTTCCCCTCGCTGAAGTCATAGATCCACACGTTGTGCACGTCCATGGTCTTGCCGTTCTTGGCTCGCGCCTGGACGTGGACCGGGACGACGATCTGATCGCCACCGTCGATGAAGCCCTCCGGGGTCGAGCTGAACTCGTCGAACCACCGCCACAGATCGCGCGTGAACCAGCCGATCACCGCATCGACTCCCCTGAAGGTGCCTCCGTACGGGATCGAATCCGGGACCACGAGCTCGCTGTCGGGGTGCAGGACGTCCCTCATGTTGGCGGGGTTGTCCTTGCCCCAGCCCGCGAAGCCCTGGGCGAGTAGCTCCACATTCGACGCGCTCATATTGCCTCCGTTTCGGTGGACTGTCGTTCGCGACGCGTGGCCCGGGCGCGCCGCGCCCGGTCGTCCCTTGCCAGCAGGGCCATGCGGAAGAACGCGGCGATCAGCTGACGCGGCCCGGGCGGCTTGGCGACACCGCGACGGTGGGCGTCGATCGTGCTCACGCTGATCAGCGCCCGCTCGGGAGCGAGCCAGTCCGCGAAGCCCCGCTCCGCGATCTCGTCCCCGAGGACGAGCTCGCGTGCCACCTCGGCCGGGGTCCTTCCGGCATCGAGACGTGGCCCGGCCGCTTGATCGAGCCAGCGCCAGTAGTCGATCAGGCGCCGCACGTCGTCCGGGCCGCAGACCGGACCGTGTCCGGGAACGAGCCGTTCGGGGCCCAACTCGAGCAGCCGCTCGAGCGCGGCGACCCAGCGCGCAGGCGGCCCTGTCCACATGATCGGGGTCACCCCGATGAACAGGATGTCGGCCGCGATCGCGATCTTCGCGTCCGGGACCCAGACGATCAGATCGCCCGGGGTGTGGGCGGGCCCGACCTCGATCAGGCGAACCATGCGGCCGCCGACGTTCAGCTCGAGCTCTCCAGAGAACGTGCGAGTCGGCGGCACAAGCCGCGTCTCGTCGAAGCCGAAGGGCTCAAGAGCTGCGCCGACATAGTCGGCGATCACGACAACGTCGTCACGCCGCGGATAGGGGAACGGCATGGAGCCGGCCAGCCGCAGGGCACGCGCCAGCGCCCCGAAGCGCTTCATCTCGGCGGGGGACTCATCCTCCATCACCGCCCTCGCGGCCTCCGTGGCGATGATCTCCGCCCCGGCGACCTCCTGGTTTCCCCACCAATGGTCGCCGTCGGAATGAGTGTTGACCAGGGTCTCGATCGGCGCCGACTCGATCAACGGCGCCATCGCGGCGAGCATGCGGCGCGTGAGCCGCGGATCCCACAGCGTGTCGACCAGCAGCGACGCGCCGTTGCCGACCACGAGGCCCGCGTTGCTCTCGCCGAGCAGTCCGTTGGGCTGCAGCCAGGCGTGGACGCCCGGGCCGACCTCGGCAAGCCCCCCCTCGAATCGCGTCGGGCCGGGATGAAGGGGCGTGACCGCGGGCATCGGGCTGGCTTGAGCGTACCGCTGCGCACACTTGCTCCCGGCCGTGAAGCGCTCTGATGCGGGTGTCCTCGGAGCTGCGGGAGGACCAGGAAACGGGAGCGACGGGACTCGAACCCGCGGCCTCCGGCGTGACAGGCCGGCGCTCTAACCAACTGAGCTACGCCCCCGGGGTTCGACGACGGCCCGTTGCGGCCGCCGCGTTGTGATTAAGGCTATCCGGCCAGCTCTTGGACGTTGACCGCGACCGGTCCCTTGGGGCCGTCCTCGGCCTCGTAGGAGACGCGGGCCCCGTCGTTGAGCGAGCGATAGCCGTCGCCGCTGATCGAGGAGAAGTGGACGAACAGGTCCTTGGAGCCGTCATCCGGGGTGATGAACCCGTAGCCCTTCTCGTTGCTGAACCACTTCACGGTGCCTTCTGCCATTTGAATAAGCCTCCTCGGCCGGATCCTGTGCGCGAGGAGGTGCCCAGCCGGGACACCGCTTCCTTCACACACCTTCTTTGGGGTGACTGACCCCGTCGAACGGGCCGCAAGGTAGCGAACCGAACGGCATCGCGTCAGCCGGAAGCGGGCTGAATCGGGATCAGAGGCCCACGCGGTTAGGGTCTCCGTCGGATGCGAATCCTGACCTACCGACAGGGGGGCGCAGACCGCGCCGGCGTCCGGGTCGGCGACGGCATCCTCGATGCCGGTGGGCTGCTGGGAGAGGACCCGACCAGTGTTCGGGAGCTGCTCGAGGGCGATCGCCTGGGCGCCTTGGGCGAGGCCGCGGAGCGCGGCGGAGCCGCCCCGGTTCCCGCTGAGGTCGAGGCCCGGCCGCCCGTCCCGGATCCCGGGAAGATCGTCTGCATCGGCCTCAACTACCGCACCCACGCCGAAGAGGCCGGCGTCGAGCCGCCGCGGGTGCCGACCTTCTTCGCGAAGTTCCCGAACGCGCTGGCGGCGGCCGACGCGGAGGTGCCGCTGCCCGCGGCCAGCGACAAGGTGGACTACGAGGCCGAGGTCGCCTTCGTCGTCGGGCGCCGCTGCCGGGAGGTCTCGACGGAGGCGGCGGAGGAGGCGATCGCCGGCTACATGCTCCTGAACGACCTCTCCGCCCGCGACCTGCAGTTCGCGACACCCCAGTGGATGCCCGGCAAGGTCTTCGACGGCTCGGCCCCGTGCGGGCCCGCGCTGGTCACCCCCGACGAGGCCGGCGCGCACGACGCGATCGCCTTCCGGCTGCAGCTGAACGGCGAGGTGATGCAGGACGCGGTCACCTCGGACCTGATCTTCTCGGCCCCGGAGCTGCTCTCGCGGCTGTCGGGGTGGATGACCATGGAGCCGGGCGACATCGTCTCGACCGGCACCCCATCGGGAGTCGGCAGCGCGCGGGATCCCCAGCTCTGGCTGAAGTCGGGCGACGAGGTCGTGATCAGCTCCCCCACCCTGGGCGAACTGCGGACGAAGCTGGCCTGATGCGCGAGGACCCGATCATCAGCGGCGGCCTGTTCAAGCTCCTGCTGATTCCGCTGCCTGGAGGAGTTCTAGCGGAGCGCTCGCGCCGTCAGCCGGCGCGCTCTTCGATCAGCGCCTCGATCTTCGAGTAGACCTCGGGCGCGTCCTTCTTCAGCCGCTTCACCTCGAAGTGGCCCATGCTGATCAGCTTCAAGTCCGAAGTGGCGGTGACGGTGGCGCTGCGCATCTCGTCGTCCAGCATGCCCGCCTCGCCGAAGATGTCGCCCGGGCCGAGGTCGGCGAGCTTCTCGCCCGCGCGGGTGACCTCGACGGTGCCCGACTCGATCGCAAGCAGGGCACGCGAGAACTCGCCCTCTCCGATCACCTCCGTGCCCTCGTCGATCTCCCGCGCCTCGGCGAACGCCGCGACCTGCTTCAGCTCCTCGTCCGACGCGTCGGCGAACAGCGGGATGCGCTTCAGCTGGCTGGTTTCCATCGGGCCTCCTGCTGGCGCCGCCTCCTCCGCTTCGCGTCCGGGGGCGGCTTGTGGCGCCGCCTCCTTCGCTTCGCGTCCGGGGGCGGCTTGTCTGCGGTGCGCGGGGAACCTAACCGATCGGCGCGCCGCCGTGCCGCGGTCGGCTGGATAGAGTGGCGGCGCAAGCCACGACTTCGGAGGGAAGAGCCAATGGGGATGATGGACGACATCAAGAAGGCGCAGGAGATGGCCGCACAGGCGCAGCAGAACGCCGCGGCGCAGGGGACCGGCATGGGCGCGATGCCCGACGCCGCCGACATGGAGTACGCGCAGACCGCTCAGAAGATCGCCACCAGCGGCCTGCCCGGCGTGGCGACGATCAACTCGATCAGCGAGACCGGCAAGACCGATGCCGGCGTCAACAAGCAGTACGCGATCGACGTCTCGATCGAGCTCGAGGCCGGCGACTCCTACGACACCACCGTCCTCCAGAACCTGACCGCGGACGCGATCGGCTCGGGCCACTACGAGGCCGGCAAGCGCTTCGAGGTCAAGGTCGACTCCGATGACAAGAGCAAGGCTCTGCTCTACGGGCTCGCCGACTAAGACGCGCGGGCGGGGACTCGTATGGACATCACCCTGTATGAGTTCCTGCTCTTCGCCCACCTGACCTTCGTCGCCGTCTGGCTCGGGGGGGACGCGATGATCCAGGTCTTCGCGCTGCGAGCCCGCGCTGCCGGGCCACGGCGGATGGCCGAGCTGTTCGGCGACGTCGAGTGGATCGGCAACCGCGTGCTCATCCCCTCCGCCCTGATGGTGGTCGTCTTCGGCGTCTGGATGGTCCTGAAAGAGCCCGCCTGGGAGTTCTCGCAGTTCTGGGTCTCGGCGGCGCTCGCGGTGTTTCTCGCCTCGTTCATCACCGGCGCGGCCTTCCTGGGCCCCGAGTCCGGCCGGATCGGGAAGCTGATGGAGTCGCTCGGGGAGGACCACCCCGACGTGCAGCGGCGGATCGGGCGGGTCCTGATGGTCTCGAGGGTCGAGCTGCTGTTCCTGATCCTGGTGGTGCTCGACATGGTGGTCAAGCCCGGCCTGTAGGCACGGCCTCGCGTCCGGTTCCAGCCCGGGCGCTCATTTGCCGATACTGACGGTGCGCGCGCCATGATCGGCATCCACTAACCATGCTCGCCTCGTCGTTCACCGACTTCGTCTTCGAGTGGTACCCCGTGTTCGGGGTGTTCTTCTCGCTCGGGCTGCTGATCGTGTTCGTGATGCTGCTGCGCGGGACGATGGGAACCACTCGCCCCGAGACGGTCAAAGCGAGCAAGACCCAGCCGGTGCTGTGGGATGCAGGTCCAGGGCGTCGACGCCGCCAAGGAGGAGCTGGTGGACGTCGCCGAGTGGCTCAAGGACCCGAAGCGCTTCGAGGGCCTCGGGGCGCGGGCGCCGCGCGGCGTGCTGCTCTATGGGCCGCCGGGAACCGGCAAGACGATGCTGGCCAGGGCCGTGGCGGCTCATGCGGGCGTCGACTTCTTCGCCGCCTCGGGATCGAGCTTCGTGGAGATGTTCGTCGGCCGCGGCGCCGCCAGGATCAGGCGCCTGTTCAAGGAGGCGCGCGAATCGGGACGCGCGGTCGTCTTCATCGACGAGATCGACGCCGTCGGCGGACACCGCAGCGCCGGTGGCGACGGCGGCTCGGGCGAGCGGGAGCAGGCGCTGAACCAGCTGCTGGTCGAGCTCGACGGCTTCGAGCGGGACCCCGGCACCGTGATCGTGCTGGCGGCATCGAACGCGGTGGAGAAGCTCGACAAGGCGCTGCTGCGGCCTGGCCGCTTCGACCGCCAGGTTCTGGTCGCGCCGCCCGACCGCGACGGGCGCGAGGCGATCCTGCGCAGCCACGCCAGGGACAAGGCGCTGGCCGACGACATCGACCTCACCGACGTCGCCCGCAAGACGACCGGGATGACCGGCGCCCAGCTCGCGAACGCGCTCAACGAGGCGGCGATCATCGCCGGCCGCGACCAGCGGAAGGAGATCGCGCGCGAGCACCTGGACGAGGCGCTGCTGCGCCAGTCGGTGGGCTCACAGCAGGCGCGGCGGCTGAACGAGGAGGAGCGCCGCATCGTCGCCTACCACGAGGCCGGCCACGCCCTGGCCCGCCGCCTGGTGGGGCTGGACCCGCCCGAGATCCTCAGCATCGTCCCGCGCGGGCCGGCGCTGGGCTTCGTCGCCCACTCTCCCCAGGAGGACCGCTACCTGCGCTCGCGCAAGCAGCTGCTCGACGAGGTGGTGACGCTGCTGGGCGGCCGGGCCGCCGAGGAGGAGGTCTTCGACGAGGCCTACTCCGGCGCCGCCGACGATCTCGCCCGCGTTCACGGCATCTGCGTCCAGATGGTGACCGAGTTCGGCATGACCGTCGCCAAGGGGCCGCCCGAGAGCGCGCCCCTGGCTCAGCCGACCAGCGACTACGCGCTGTCCGACCAGACTCGCCGCGACGTCGACCTCCACGCACAGGAGCTGGCGCACATGGCCTACGCGCGCGCGCGCCAGCTGATGCAGGTGAACCGCGAGTGCCTGGACGACCTGGCGACCAACGCGCTCGAGCGCGAAACGCTCACCCGCGAGGACCTGGACGAGATCTTCGACGCCCACGAGCTGCGCAGGACCCTGCTCCCAGGCAAGGACACACCGGGTGAGGAGCTGGAGGACGAGCTGCTGCGCGGCCGCCGCTTCGGCAGCGGCGCCCTGATGCCGCAGCGCATCGAGGGCGAGGACCCGGAGCCCTCATAGGCCGGAGGCGTCCGGAGGCGATGGCCGGCCGGATGGGCGGTACTGGGCTCGAACCAGTGACCTTCTCGGTGTAAACGAGATGCTCTCCCAACTGAGCTAACCGCCCGGGGCCGTCTGAAGGTAGCGGGGCTCAGGCCGCGGCGAGCACGAAGTCGTAGCGGGCGCGCTTGCTCGCGCCGGAGTCCGTCAGGTCCACCAGCAGCAGGGGGTCGAAGATGCCGTCGGCCTCGTTGGCCGGCTCGTCCGGGAAGTAGAGCTGGGTGGTGAGGACCGATCCGCCTCGCGGTTGGGCCTTGACGTGGATGTGGCGGGTGCGGCCCGTGTAGAGGCCGGGGACGATCGTGCGCAGCCGGTACTCGCCGGACGCGTCCGCGAACTGGTGGCCCCGCAGCCGGTAGCCCGAGTTGTCGTACTGCCCCGCGTCGTCGGCCTGCCAGAAGTCGAGCAGGGCGCCGGGGATGGGGCGGCAGCCGGTGTCCAGAATGCGGCCGGTCAGCAGCAGCGCCGTCCCGGCCATGCCCGGCTCGAGCAGCGAGATCCGCTCGGGCGAGTCAGGCGTGAAGAAGGGGCCCTCGGTCTGCTCGGGCGTGGCGCCGTCATCCCCGCAGGCGGGCGTGGGATCCAGCGCCTGCGCACCGGCCTCGGTCGCGGCGGCGCCGTCCCCGTCGTCTCCCCCGCACGCGGCGATGACTGCGGCTGCGCCGCCTGCCGCGGCGGCGGCCAGCGCCTGGCGCCGCGTCAGCGGGCGGGTGCGATCCGCCCCCGCTGCGTTGCCTCGATCCGGCAGACCCGCCATGCACCGATCGTAGTAGCGTCGCGCAGCGGTGAAGCTGCTGGTCACAAGCTCGCGGATGCCGTTCGCGCTGGACATGGTCCGCAAGCTCGGCGAGCGCGGCCATGAGATCTACGCCTGCGACAGCTACGCGGCCGCCCCCGGCAGCCACTCGAAGTACCTGGCCGGGCACTTCACCACCGCGTCGGCAACCGACGACCCCGAGGCCTTCGTCGGCGACGTCGAGCGCTACGCGACCGAGAACGAGATCGAGCTGATCCTGCCGATGTTCGAGGAGGTCTTCTACCTCGCCGCGCAGCACGAGCGCCTCTCGAAGACGACCCGCCTGTACGCGCCCCCGTTCCGGACGCTGGCCCAGGTCCACGACAAGGGGACCTTCCAGGAGCTCTGCGACAAGCTCGGACTGCGCACGCCGCAGACGGTGGTGGCGCATGACCAGGATGAGCTCAAGGCCGCGATCGAGCGCTTTCCCAAGTACTTCGGGCGCGCCGCGTTCTCGCGCGGCGGGGTCGGCCTGATGACCAACACGGGCCCGCTGGCGGGACACCTGAGCCCCGATGACGTCCACCCCACCGAGGCCAACCCGTGGCTGGTGCAGGAGTTCGTCGAGGGGCCGATGCACTGCACCTACTCCTGCATCCACGACGGTGAGGTGGCGGCCCACATGTCCTACCGCGCGCCGCGCCAGTGGGAGCACTCGACCGGCATCCAGTTCCTCTCGGTCGATCCCTCCGACACGCTGCCGGCGGTCGAGAAGCTCGCGACCGAGCTCGAGTGGGACGGCCAGATGTCGCTGGACTTCGTCGACGCCGAGCAGGGGCTGATGATGATCGAGTGCAACCCCCGCCCCACCGACGGGGTGCTGCTGATGACCGGCGAGGAGCTCGAGCGCGGGCTCCTGGCGCCGACGATCGAGACGCTCCAGGTCGAGCCCGGACGAGCCGAGCAGCTCGACTTCGCGGTGCTGGGCCAGATCTTCCGCGAGCCGCTGAAGCAGGCGCCGAGCTCGATCCACGACCTGGCCGCCGTCAAGGGGACCGACTCCGGCTGGCACGACCTGATGCCACAGCTCTACTCGTTCCTCGCCTTCGCCCACCACGAGCGCATGAGCCTCGCCGAGCGGAGGGGCCTGTTCGAGGCGATGTCGGACGGCATCACCTGGGACGGGCAGCCGATTCCCGGCCTGCCGGCCGATGACGCCGCCTACCTGGCCGAGCTGACCGGGGACTGACCCCGATGGACCTCGGGATCGAGGGACGCGTGGCGTTGGTGATGGGAGCCAGCAAGGGGATCGGGCTCGGCATCGCGGGAGCGCTCGCGCGCGAGGGGGCGCGGCTTGCGATCTCCTCGCGCTCCGAGGACTCCCTCGAGGGGGCCGCCGGCGAGCTCGGGGCGGGCGTGGTCACGGTCCCGGCCGACACCGGGGACCTGGACCGGATGACCGCGCTGCCGGGCGAGGTGGCCGAGGCGCTGGGACCGGTCGAGATACTCGTCACCAACACCGGCGGGCCGCCCGCCGGGGGAGCCTTCGCCCATGACGCCGAGGAATGGGAGGCCGCCTACACCTCGCTGGTGCAGGCGCCGCGCGTGCTGGCCGAGACGGTGATCCCGGGGATGCGCGAGCGCGGATGGGGGCGGATCGTCAATGTCGCCTCCACCTCGGTGATCGAGCCGATTCCCGGCCTGGCGCTCTCCAACGCCCACCGGATGGCGACGGTCGGGCTGTTCAAGACGCTCGCGAGCGAGGTCGCGGCCGACGGGATCACGGTCAACACGGTGGCGACGGGCATGTTCGCCACCGATCGCCTCGGCTCCCTGCACGGCTCGATCGAGGCCGCCGAGAAGAGCGCCAGGGAGAGCATCCCGGCCGGCCGGCTCGGCACCCCCGACGAGTACGGCGACCTCGTCGCGTTCATCTGCTCCGAGCGCGCGGCCTACCTGACCGGGACCGTGATTCCGCTCGACGGCGGCCGGCTGCAGTCGGCCTGAACCGGTTCCCGGCGGTGGGGCGGCGATGCGCGCTCAGGCGGGGGCGGGGCTGGCGGGCCGCCGCAGGCCGACGGCGAGCCAGATGCCGCCCGCCAGGATCATCGCGACGCTGATCAGCTGCGGCTGGGTCAGCCCCAGGGCCACGTCGTCGTTGCGGCGGATGAACTCGACCAGCAGGCGCTCCAGTCCCGCCAGCAGCAGATACAGCGCGAACAGCAGCCCGCCCGTCAACCGGTTTCGCAGGCGCCAGAGGACGAAGGCGACCCCGCCCATCGCCAGGGCCTCGTAGACGGGGGTCGGGTGAACCTCCTCGGTGGTCGGCACGGTCCCGTCCGGGTAGGCCATCGCCCAGGGCCCGTCCCAGGGCTTGCCGTAGTCCCCGTCGCCCGAGAGCTGGCATCCGATCCGCCCGACGGCGTAGCCAAGAGCGAGGGCGGGGGCTGCCACGTCCAGCAGCGCGGTGCCTAGGTAGCCCCGCCACCAGGCCCAGAGGAAGACGCCGAGCGCGCCGCCGATCAGGCCACCGAACCAGACCAGTCCCGACCCCGAGAAGATGTTCCCGAGCAGGTCCTCGGACGCCTCGTCCCAGTTCTGGATGACCCAGTCAAGGCGCGCTCCGATCAACCCGCCGGCCAGCGCCGCGAACCCCATCTCATACGCCCAGTCCACGGGCTTCCCCAGCTCCTTGAGGCGTACCCCGACCAACGTCCCGGCCGCAAGAAACGCCAGCGCAAAACAGAGCCCGAAGGTCTGCAGCGTCAGCGGCCCAATCTCGATCTCCGGCTGCACGGACGGAGCAGGCTAGCCGAGGGCGGCAAAGGTCAGGAAGTAGCCCCGGCGGGAGTCGAACCCGCGCTACGAGAATGAAAATCTCGCGTGCTAGCCGTTACACCACGGGGCCTAAGTCGCATCTTAGGTAGCGCATCTCGTCACACCCTCCTACTGATCAGCGGGGAGGAGCGATTCCAGCAGCGCCTTCTGCGCGTGCAGGCGGTTCTCGGCCTGGTCCCAGACGGCTGAGCGCTCGCCGTAGAGGACGGCCTCGCTGATCTCCTCGCCGGGGTGGGCGGGCAGGCAGTGCATGGCGATGGCGCGGTCGGAGGCGAGGGCGAGGAGGTCCTCGTTCAGCTGGTAGGGGGCCAGGTCAGAGCGGCGGCGCTGGGCGTCCTCACCCTCATCGCTCATGCTGACCCAGACGTCGGTGTAGAGGGCGTCGGCTCCCTCGGCGGCGGCGCGGGGGTCGTCGGCCAGCTCGGCCAGCTCGGGCTCGATCCGGTAGCCATCGGGGCTGGCGACGACCACCTCGACTCCGGCGGTGCGGCCGAGGATGGCGAGGGAGCGGGCGCAGTTGTTGCCGTCCCCGACGTAGGCGAGCCTCAGGCCCTCGAGCTGGCCGAAGCGCTCGTGCAGGGTCAGCAGGTCGGCCAGCGCCTGGCAGGGGTGGTACATCGGGGTGAGGGCGTTCACCACCGGCACCTCGGACGAGGCCGCCAGTTCGGCGACCCGCTCGTCGGACCCCGATCGGATCACGATCGCATCCAGGTAGCGCGACATCACCCGGCCGGTGTCGGCCACCGACTCCCCGCGGGTCAGCTGCATCTCCTCCCCGCGCAGCACCAGCGGTTGTCCTCCCATCTCGCTCACGCCGACCTCGAAGCTGATCCGCGTGCGGGTGGAGGGCCGCTCGAAGATCAGGGCGACGGCGCGGCCGGCAAGAACCTCGGCGCCCTCGCCCTCGCCCCGCCCGGCCTTCAGCTCCGAGGCGCGGTCGAGCAACCCGAGCAGCTCATCCCGGGACAGCTCCTCCCCCGTGAGGAAGCAGCGCGGCACTGGGTCAGGCAGCTGCCGTGGAGTCAAGCCGCCGATACTACGGTCATCAAAGTCCTCACCTGGAACATCTTTCACGGGCGGGACGGTCCTCCCGACAAGGCGCTCTACACCCGGATCGCCGAGTGGACGCGGCGCACCGAGCGAAACGACACCCACGTACAGGTCAACCGCGACCTCTGGCGCGAGTACACCGACATGCTCTGCGGCGCGGACTGGGACGCGGCACTGCTGCAGGAGTGCCCGCCGCGGTGGGAGCCCGGCTTCAGCCGCGAGTGCGGCGCGGCATCACACCGCGTCTACACCTCGCGCAACTGGCTCGAGAGGATCAGCTGGGCGATCGCCCGCGGCTGGCCGGACCTGATCGGCTCCTCCGAGGGCGGCTCCAACCTGATCCTGTCTCGCGGCGAGGCAGGCGGCATCACCGAGCGCAGGGAGCTGGTGCTTCAGGAGCGCCACCCCGAGCGACGGACCATGGCCTTCGCCCGCCTCGGATGCGGCCTCTGCGTGACCAGCCTGCACGCGAGCACGCATCCGCCCCGCGCCGAGCCCGAGTTGCTGCTCGCCGCCCAGAGGGCGACCGAGTGGGCCGGCGAGGACCCGCTCGTCCTGGGCGGCGACTTCAACGTCCGCCCCGGCAAGAGCGGCGTCTACGAGGAGATCGAGCGCCGCTTCGGCCTCAGCGGCACCACCGCCCCGGACTCGATCGACCACCTGCTGGTGCGCGGGGTCAAGACGGTGGGACCGCCGCGCGCCTGGGCGCCCGAGGAACGCGAGCTCGAGGAGGAAGGTCTGGCCCTGCGGCTCTCGGACCACGCTCCGGTCGAGCTGCAACTGGCGTGGCCTCCGGGAGCCCCGGGGTAGACTGGCCCGCCCGATGGCCAAGAAGCGCACAGCGCCCAGCGAGGCTGCCAACGCCGCCCAGCAGGGCCCCGGTCGAGCCGAGGAGAGCGTGCAGGCCTTCCGCGAGGCGCTGGAGGCCACGGTCACCATCCCCCGCGACCGCCTGCAGGACGTGATCGACGACGCGGTTCGCCGCGGCCGCATGACCCGCGGCGACGCCGAGGAGATGGTCAACCGACTGCTCACGCGCGGGCGCGAGCAGGCGGACGACATCCTCGGCGAGCTCGAGCAGCTCATCGCCCAGCTGCGCGACGAGGTGACCGAACGCGCCCAGGCGCAGCGCCGCACCGCCAGGCGCACCGCGGGCAGGGCCAAGCGCGAGCTCGGCGACGCCACCGACCGAGCCCGCCGGGAAGTGGAGGTCCGGGCCGAGGGCGCCCGCAAGCGCACCGTCGGCGCCGTCGAGGGCCCGCTCGCGTCAGCCGACCGCGTCCGCCGCAAGGCGCGCGTGCCCGGCTTTCCGATCAGCGCCTACGACCAGCTCTCGGTCCGCCAGGTCGACACCCGGCTCGCCGACCTGACCCGCGACGAGCTGCGCAGGGTGCGCAACTACGAGCGCTCGCACAAAGCGCGCAAGGGCGTCCTGCGCGCGGTGGACCGCAAACTCAGCCGCTAGTCACTTCTTCTTCGCGCTGCTCTTCGTGCTCTTCTTCGCGGTCTTCTTGGGGCCGCCGCCGAGGGCCTTGCGGCGCTCCTCCAGCTCCTCGGCCACCTCGTCGAGCGCCGGCAACGAGGTCTGCGAGCGCACCGCCAGCTTCGCGAGCTCCTTGCGCACGTCCTCGGTGGCGTCCTCGAGCGTGCTGCGCCAGTTCGAAACCTGGTCCTGGGCAGTCTTGGTCGCCTCTCCCGAGGCATCCCGCAGGCGTGCCACGGCCGAGTCGATGTTCGAGCGGACGTCCCCGGTCGCCTTCTCGCCGGCGGCGCGAAGGTCCTCGATCGCCTTCTGAACGTTGTCCCTGATGCCTCGGCTTTCGCTTGACTCCACGTCGCACCTCCTGGTCGCGGTTCTGCGCAAATTGCGGCAACAGCCTAGCCGCGCGGGGCCGAGCGGGCGTTCCCCCCCAGCGGGCCGGGGGTCGTGGCGGCGGCTAGCCTGAGCCGGTGGCCGAGACCCAGCAACAGCCGGCGCGACCGCGGCCGCGAGAGGAACTGGAGCTGGAGGTCGAATCGCTCGCCTACGGTGGCAGGGGGGTCGCGCGGCGCAATGGATACGTCGTCTTCGTCGCCGGCGCCCTGCCCGGGGACAGGGTCCGCGCGCGGATCACGAAGAGCAAGCGCCACTACGCCGAGGCGAGCGCCGTCGAGCTGCTGCGCGCGAGCGAAGACCGCGTCCCCGACCGCTGCGACCACGACGGCGAGCCCTGCCCGGGCGCGCCGTGGCAGGGGCTCGCCTACGAGCAGCAGCTGACGCACAAGCAGGAGCAGGTGGACGACGCGCTGCGGCGTCTGGGCGCGCTGGACGGCTTCGAGCTGGCCCCGATCGAGCCTGCGCTGGAGCAGTGGCGCTACCGCAACAAGCTCGAGTACTCCTTCGGCGAGCGCGACGGCGAACTGGTGCTGGGCTTCCACGCCCGCGGCCGCTGGGACGAGATCGTCGACGCCCAGGATTGCCTGCTGGCGTCCGAAGCCAACAACGCGAGGCGCAACGAGGTTCGCGACTGGGCACAGGCCTCGGGGGTCCCCGCCTACGACCGCCGCTCGCAGGCCGGCGTCCTGCGCAACCTCGTGATCCGTGAGGGAAGGCGCACCGGGCAGCTGCAGAGCAGGCTGGTGACCTCCGAGGCCCAGATCCCGCGGCCGCCCGTGGACCTGCACACGATCGTCGCCGATGGATCCGGCGGCACCGACGGCCCCACCGGAGCGCTGGGCGCCGAGTATCTGGAGGAGGAGCTGTGCGGGATGCGCTTCCGGATCTCGCACCGCGCCTTCTTCCAGACCAACACCGAGATGTCCGAGCGGCTCTACGCGCTTCGCCACCGAGGCGGCGGGACTGAGCGGCACCGAGCGCGTCTTTGACCTCTTCTGCGGCATCGGCACCCTCTCGCTGGTGATGGCGCGCACCGCCGGCGAGGTCTGGGGAATAGAGATCGTGCCGGAGGCGATCGGCGACGCCGAGGCCAACGCCGAGCTGAACCGAATCCGGAACGCCCGCTTCCGCGACGGCGACGCGCGCACGACGATCCGTCCCGCTTGTCGAGGAGGCCGGCCGCCCCGACCTGGTGGTCGTCGATCCCCCTCGCGCCGGCCTCTCGAAGAAGGTCGTCCGCCGCCTGATCGAGTGCCAGGCGAAGCGCATCGTCTACGTCTCCTGCAACCCGACGACGCTCGCCCCCAACGCCGCACAGCTCGAAGAGGCCGGCTATAGGCTGCGCCGCGTGCAGCCGGTCGACATGTTTCCCCAGACCCCGCACATCGAGTGCGTCGCGCTGCTCGAGCGATGAGCCGGGGCTTCGGAGTCGCCGCAGGCCTGGAGCCCGAGGTGGCTACGCCGCTCGCGGCGCGCTGCCAGGAGCTCGGCTACTCGTCGATGTGGTCCAACGACCACCCCGGCGCAAAGGGCCTGGACACGCTCGCGGACTTCGCCCGCGGCGCCGACAGGATCGAGCTGGGTGTCGCCGTGATCGCTCTTGACCGCCACGACCCGCAGGCGATTGCCGCCGACCTGGAGCGCACCGGACTCGAACGCGAGCGCGTCTGGCTCGGCGTGGGCGCCGGCTTCACCAAAAAGCCGCTGACGACGATGCGCGAAGCGTTCTCGGCGCTGCGCCAGGAGTTGCCCGGGGTGCGGCTTGTGCTGGCGGCGATGGGGCCGAAGATGTGCGCCTTCGGGGGCGCCAAATGGGACGGCGTCTTCTTCAACTGGATGACCCCCGAGTTCGCGGCCGAAGCCCGCAAGCAGGTCGAGGCCGGCGCCCGCGAGGCCGGCCGACAGCCGCCCCCTGTGATGGGCTATGTCCGCACCGCGATCGGCCCTGACGCGGACGAGCGCCTGGCGAAGGAGGAGTCCTTCTACCGCGACCTCCACAAGGGCTACCGCGACCACTTCGACCGGCTCGGCCAGCCCGAGGGCACGGTCGGAGTCGCGGCCGAGAACGCCGGCGAAGCCCAGGCCGAGCTGGCGCGCCACCGCGCCCTGGACCTGCCCGTGGTCAGGGCGCTGGCGAGCGCGACGATCGAGGACATGAGCGCCGTCGCCGAGGCCGCCGCCCCGGGCGCCTAAGGGTCGCGATGTCGGTCGCGTCGGATCCACCGGACTCTTCATCCCGCGAGCCGCTCGAGCCGAGCAACGCGGTCATCCCCCGCCTCCGGTCGAGCGGCTAGTACGGCGGCAGCTTGTCGTACCAGGCGCCGAGCGCCCGGAACGATGACCAGAAGCGCTGCTTGGCGCTCTGCTCGTCCAGCGAGTCGTCGATGTCCGGGACGAAGAGCGCGTCGATTGTCGGCGTCAGGCGCTGCACCTCACCCTCCAGCGGCTCCACCTCGTCGGCCAGCGGCAGCTGCAGCTCGTTCAGCACGTCCAGCGCCTCGTGCCCCATCACGACCACGATCCGGGGCTGGACGATCGCGATCTCCTCGGCGATCCTCTCGACGCAGGGATCAGACGCGGCGTCGGGATCGGTCAGCGGGCACTTGACGCAGAGCGTCCCGAAGACCACGATCGGGTCGATCGCCAGTCGCTTGAAGCTCTTCATCAGCGCGTTGCCGGCGCGGCCGTAGAACGCGACTCCCTCCTCGATCTCCGCCGCCGTCGGTGTGTGCTTGAGCATGAAGATGTCGGCCTGGGGGTGGCCGGAGCCCTGCACCGGCATGACGTTGCCCCGGGGGCAGCGCTCGCAGGCGGCGAGGTCCCTCCCCAGGTCGTTCAGCTCCCGTATCGCCCGCTCCAGATACTTCTCGCGGATCTCGTCGTCGGTGGTCGGTGGCACGGCTCTCTGCCTCTTCTTCGGCGCGGCGCCAGAACCTTGCGGGTGCATCAACTCTTGCCGGACCGGGCCGCCAGCGAGCGGCCGCCCCGGCCCCCGCTGGTCTGCAGGAACTTCAACGCCTGCACGTAGACGAGGTTCTTGTGCTTGCGGACGATGTCGGCGGCCCGCATCGACTCCAGGAACTCCTGGGGCCCCTCGAAATCGCGCAGCCGGATCTTGACGCTGCCCAGCCCCTGCGCGACGTGGCTGTCCGAGCCGGCACCCGGGACGATGCCGTACTTGCGGGCGAAGCGGACGGCCTCCTCGTTGAAGGAGTCGATCGCGATCCTGGGGTTGAAGACCTCGAGGATGTCGATCCGCTCCACCACTTCCACCAGGTGCTCGTAGTCGGGCACCGAGTGCAGCCGGTCGAACGGGTGGGGCACGTAGACCAGGCCGCCCTGCCGCTTGATCTCGTCGATCGTCTCGGCCAGCGACATCCCCCGCTCGATCTTCTCCTCGATGAAGAGGCCGATCACCTCGCCCTGGTGCGCGGTCTTCACCTCCTCGGCGACGATCACCTGGATGCCACCGACCCGCTGGGCCAGATCGCGGGCCTCGATCGCGCCCGAGATCTCGTTGTGGTCGGTGACCGCGATCGCCCCGAGGCCGTTCTGCTTGGCCGTCTCCAGCAGCACCTCGACGGGCGTCGCGCAGTCCGGTGAGTGATCGGTGTGCATGTGCAGGTCGCAGTGGATGTAGGGCCGGCCGCTCAGGCGCTTGCGCGCCTCGGGGTCGCCGGCCGGGTCGTGGCGACGCGCGATCAGCCGCCGGTAGACGCCCTCCAGCTCGTCGGTGACCTCCCCCCAGCTCCGCCCCTCGCCCCCGGAGCGCCCGCGGGAGCTCAGCTGCCGGCGCAGCGCGCCATCAGCGCAGAGGCGCTCCAGCTGGGCCGCGAGGGTGAGCGCGTCGCCGACCGGGAACAACAGGCCGCGCTCTCCGTCGCCCACGAGCTCCCGGTAGAGCTCGAGGTCGGAGACCACCGGCACCGCTCCCGCCGCGAGCGCCTCGCGCGCCACCCCGGGCGCCGTCCGCACCCCTCCCGAGGCCAGGCAGACGATGTCCGCGCCCGAGACGAAGCCCTGCGGCTCCCCGTCCGCGGGGCGAACCACCCGCAGCCGCTCGCGCAGGCGGCGGCTGACGCGCGCCAGCGGGTCGGTCGGGCCGTCGAACCAGATCACGCCCTCCCAGTCGAGCTCCTCGGGCAGGCGGCGCAGGGCCCGCAGAAGCAGGCGCAGCGCTCCTCGCTCCTCCTCGGCGGCGTGGACGATGCGGATCCGCCCGGGCGGAGGAGGATCCAGTACCCGCTCCGAGACGTCCGCGCCGGCGCGGATCACCTCCCACGGCCCGGGGAAGAAGCGCTCCAGCATCTCGGC
Source organism: uncultured Solirubrobacterales bacterium (assembly GCA_963813725.1). Lineage (GTDB taxonomy): Bacteria > Actinomycetota > Thermoleophilia > Solirubrobacterales > 70-9 > VGBV01. The sequence goes on along the minus strand of CAWFAI010000013.1, from coordinate 357,644 downwards.
GGTGGCGACGTTGCTGGTGGTGCGGGCATCGATGCGCCCGAAGAACATCTCGACGACGGTCCTGGCGACCTGCGTCGAAAGCACTCGCTCGGCGGGCTCGTGGAACGTGGCGACGTTGAGCGAGAGGGAGTGGCGCAGGGCAGCCGAGCCGGCGCTGGGCGCGAACGGCTCGTGCACGTGGACGACGTCGAACGGCACCTCCTCGAACAGTTGCTCCAGCGCCCTGCTGACGTCGAGCGGTATCGGCGGAGGCCGGCGGCGGGGCCCGCTCGGCAGCGGCAGGTTCTGCCCGATCGCGATCACCCGCGGGTTCTCCTCGCGCCAGAGCGAGCGAGGGTCCTCGGCGGCGGCCTTGATCGCCCGCCTGCCGTCGCGGATCGCCGTCCTGGAGTCCGAGGGGGCCGCCACCAGGACCCGGTGTCCGCGCTCGGCCAGCGCCGCCGAGGTGCGGCTCACGTACTCCTCGATCTCGTGGCGCGATCCCAGGCGGCGCGGGCTGACCTGGGCGACCGCGAGTTTCTTCTCGCCGCTCACCCCCGTGAGGATATGTCGCGCCGGGCGGCCGGATCAGAGGCCGGGCGCAGCGGGGTGGCCGGGCGCAGGGGGAAGACGAGACGCAGGGCCTGGCCTACTTGGCCTTGGCCTTCTTCTTGTCCTTCTTCTTGCCCTTCGCCTTCTTGGCGCCGTCCTTGCCGCCGCCGCCGACCGGCAGGCCGCGCTGGCGGGCGTGGGAGGCGATGAACTCCTCGGTCATCTCCCGCGCGTCGGGATCGGGCCGCTGGTTGTGGGGCGACTTCATCAGGTAGCTCGAGGGCCCGTCGAGCTGGCCGGCGATGCCGTGGTTCAGGGCCAGCTTGATGATGCGGACCGCGTCGATGACGATGCCGGCGGAGTTGGGCGAGTCCCAGACCTCGAGCTTCAGCTCGACGTTGAGCGGCACGTCGCCGAAGGACTTGCCCTCGACGCGGATGTGCGCCCACTTGCGATCGGTCAGCCACGGCACGTAGTCCGAGGGGCCGATGTAGACGTCCTCGGCCGGCAGCTCGTGGTCCATGATCGAGGTGACGGCGTTCGTCTTGGAGATCTTCTTGGACTCCAGCCGCTCGCGCTCGAGCATGTTGTAGAAGTCCATGTTGCCGCCGACGTTGAGCTGGCTGGTCCGCTCCATGCGCACCCCGCGGTCGGCGAACAGCCTGGCGAGCTGGCGGTGCACGATGGTGGCGCCGACCTGGGACTTGATGTCGTCGCCGATGATCGGCAGGCCCGCCTCGGTGAAGCGCTCATTCCAGTAGTCCTCGCGGGCGATGAACACCGGCAGGCAGTTGACGAAGCCGACGCCCGCGGCCAGCGCCTGCTCGACGTACCACTTGGTCGCCTGCTCGGAGCCGACCGGCAGGTAGCAGACGACGACGTCGGTCTGCGTGTCCTGCAGGATGCCGACGATGTCGGCGGTCTTGCCCGGCGCCTTGGTGATCTTCTCCTTCAGGTACTTGCCGAGGCCGTCGTGGGTCATGCCGCGGTGGACCTTCACGCCCAGCTTCGGGACATCGGAGAACTTCATGGTGTTGTTCTGGCCCGAGAAGATCGCCTCGGAGAGGTCCTTGCCGACCTTGTCGGCGTCGATGTCGAAAGCGGCGGTGAACTCGATGTCGCGGACGTGGTAGCCGCCCAGGTCCACGTGCATCAGGCCAGGCACCTGCTCGGCGGGGTCGGCGTCCTTGTAGTACTCAATGCCCTGCACGAACGAGCTCGCGCAGTTCCCGACGCCGACGATGGCGACCCGGACCTTGTCGTCGCGGGCGCCGTTGCGGGCCGCGCCGTTCTTTCTTCCATTGACGGTGCTCATTGCCTGAAAACCCTCCTGGATGCGAAGTCTTGACCCACAAACCACACTTGCGGGGCGATGCGGTTACACGTCCGCGGTCGCGCCCTCTGCCCCGGTCGGGGGCCCTTCGGGCGTCCTCTCCATCTCCTTCAGCGCGTTCCTGACGTGCCAGACACGCTGCACGACCGTGAAGGCGGTGAGCACGGCCATCGCGTAGATCGCGGGAGCCAGCAGCTCGATGTCGAAGACGCCGGCCCCTTTTGCGAAGACGAGGCCGATGGACAGTATGACCACTCTGACGGGGCGTGTGGCGACACCGACCTTGCATTCCACCCCCAGCGCCTCTGCCCGGGCACGGGTGTAGGAGACCATCAGCGAGCCCAGCACGACGACCACGCACATCGCGGCCGCGAACTCGTCGCCGGTCTCGGCGAAGCGGTAGGCGACCGCGGTCAGCACGATCCCCTCCTCGACGCGGTCGAGCGTGGAGTCCAGGAAGGCCCCGAACAGCGTGCCCTTGCCCGAGGCGCGCGCGTAGCGGCCGTCGAGCGTGTCCATGACCGAGCCGAGGATGAAGGCGACGCCCCCCAGGAAGTAGTAGCCCTGCCAGATCAGCACCGCCGCGGCGAGATTGCCCGCCAGGCCGACCATGGAGATGGCGTTCGGCGTCAGCCGGGACTCGATCAGGCGGTTGCGCATGTTGGCCGAGATCTCCTCCGCCGCAGCCGCCACGGGTCGCTCGGCTCGCTCGGGCCGCTCGGGCCGCTCGATCCGTTCAGGCCGGTCGTTCACGCGGCCACCATCTGAGCGCCCGGCGAGGCAGCCTGTGGCTCCGCCGGCGCGCGAAAGGCCCAGTCGGGATTCAGCCGCGCGAGCAGGATGGCGATGCCGGCAGCCGCCCCTGCGGCGAGCAGGCCGAACAGCGCGTCGATCCAATAGTGGTTGCCGCTGGCCACGACCACGTAGGTCATCAGCAGCGGATAGGCGAACAGCAAGGCCTTCAGCGCTCGCCAGGGGACCAGCAGCGCAAGCGACCAGGCGAAGATCACCGAGAGGCCGACGTGCATCGAGGGAACCGCCGCGACCGGGTTGAAGAACGGGTTGCCTGGGTCGCTCAGCAGCGAGTTGTTGCCGGTGACAGCGGTCGCCCCGTCCAGCCCAAGCTCCTCCAGGAAGCGGGGCGGGGCGACGGGATAGAGCCAGTAGCAGAGCACCGAGATCGCCATCGCGGCGATCACCGTATTACGCACGAAGCCGTAGCTGCCGCGATAGGCGAAGAAGATCACCAGCAGCGCCAGCACGCTGCCCTTGAAATGAAGGTTGGCGTAGCCCCAGCGCGCCAGCCCAGCGGTCGACTCCTGCTCCAGGGCCCAGCTCTGCACATCGGCCTCGATCAGGGTCCCGATCGAGCGCTCGAAGTCAACGAGGTCGCGGCCGCTGGCGAAAGCCGCCGACAGGTCCGCCGGGGCGACGGCGCCGCGTGCGTAGCGCCACGCCGTGTAGGCGACCGCGATCACGACGAACTGGACCAGCAGGTCCAGAGGGCCCCGCGGCAGCAGGCGCCGCCGCAGGCCGTCAGCGGTCAAGGGCGCGCGGCGAGAGGGAACGGCCAAGGCTCACTCGGCCCGGTCCCTCCTGGCCGCCTCCTCCCACCCGCTGGTGACCGGGGGGTGGTCGGCGCAGCGCCGGTCGCCATCGAGCGCGCGCAGCGGGCTGAAATCGACGCCGATCCGGAACCGGCCCGGCTCGGGAGCGATCACCCGCGTGAAGCCGTTCGTCGATTCGTCGACGCAGCCGGTGCCCTCCTCGATCGACCAGTAAGGGGTCCAGCGGACCTTGACCACGATTGCCCCAGGCGAGTCGGCGACCAGGGTGAATCCCTCCGGGGTCAGCTTCACGCTCGTGCCCGCTCCGAAGGCGAGCGGCGAGGGGTCCTCGACCCGGTAGATCGTCCAGTCCCGGCTGACGAAGGCCTTGGTCAGGTAGGGCAGGCCCTTGGCGATCAGCCGGGCCTCGGCCTCGGCCGCGTAGTCGAGCGCGCTGCCCGGCACGGCGATGAACCCGACGGCGAGATCGTCGAGCCAGGCCCGGTAGGCGGCGGAGGTGAGCGGCCCGCTCTCGTCCTCATAGAAGAGGGCGTTGAGCTTTCGGTCCAGCTGGCGCTCCCAGCCGCGGGCGATGTAGATCCCGCGCGGCACGTGCGCGGCCTCCCAGTGATGCTCGGCCGGGAGCACCTCGACGCGGTGGCGCTGGTGGCCGGGGACCCCCCGCACGAAGTCCCGCACCGGCGCGTAGTAGGAGGACTCGACAGAGGGCTGGGCCGCAACGGTCTCGAGATCGCGGACCACCGGGGACCACTGCCAGTAGACCAGGAACGGCGCCAGCAGCACCAGCGCCAACTTCTGGCGGCGCCACAGCCCGAAGGCCAGCGCAGGCCCGAGGAAGAGGGCGCCCATCCGGGTCGCGTTCCCTCCCATCGGCGAGTCGATCAGGAACGCGCCGGCGAGCGCAGCGGCGTAGGCGGCGACGCCATAGCGCAGCAGCCTCTCCTCCTTCGGGATCGCGATGAAGACCGCGATCGCGATCAGGATCGCCGGCTGGAAGCTGGAGGCGACGAAGGGCTCGGTGCCGCCCTCGGGGAAGGCGAGCGCCAGCAGCACGGCCGTCCCGAGCGCCGCCACGGCCAGCTCGAGCCCGGCGCGGCTGCGCTCGGCGACGGAGTGCGCGACGGCGGCGCAGGCCAAAAACAGCGCGGCGACCGGGCTCGCCAGCGGGGTCAGGATCGCGAAGGCGATCCCCAGCGGCCGCCAGCCGCGCTGGGCGGCGAGGACCGCGGCCAGCGCGATCGCGATCCCGAGCGCGAACGCCAGGCGGCCGGTGAAGAGGTTGATCGAGGCTCCTGCGGCGAACCAGATCACGCCGAGCCGGGCTCGATCTCCCCAGCGCTCGTAGGCGATGGCGCTGAACAGCACCGCCGCGATCACGGTTGCGATCGCGCCGGTCTCGCGCGGGCCGATGGCAGAGCCCAGGAAGGGGAACAGCACGCTGTACCCCGGGGTGTGATGGCCGCCGAACCAGAGGTTGTTCCAGGCCGAGAGGCCCTCGTCCTCGAACAGCCCCGAGCGGAAGGCCTGCGCGGCGTGGTCCGCGCTGGAGGGCTCGATGATGAGGTAGAGGATCCCGAACGCGGCCGCGACCAGGCCGGGCTCGGCGTAGCGCCGGAACCGGTGGCGGCCCGCTGAGTCGCCGGGAGCCCGCACGGCGCCGGTCGCGTTGCTCAAGCCGTCGCCGGGCGCTGCCCGAAGGACCAGGCGGCCGGGCGCATCCGGGCCAGCTGGGCCGCCGCCAGGGCGGAGACGCCGGCCACGACCCATCCGATCGCCCCGTCCAGCCAGAAGTGGTTGGCGGTGGCGATGACGACGAAGAGCACGAAGAGGGGATAGGCGCACCAGAGGATCCGGGTGATTGTGTGGCGGGCGATCAGCGCGCCGGTGGCGCCGATCATCAGGGCGAAGGCGCAGTGCATGCTAGGGATCGCCGCGTAGGGGTTGATGAACAGCTTGACCAGCGCCGAGTCGTGAGTCACCTGCGCGTATTGGTTGATCGTGTCGACGAAGCCGTAGCCGTCGATCAGCCGCGGCGGCGCGGTGGGCACCAGCGCGTAGCCGACCAGCGCCAGCCCCATCGCGACCATGAACATGTTGCGCACGAAGTAGAAGTGCTCGTTGCGGTAGAGGTAGAGCCAGACCAAAAACCCGGTCGTGAGCACGAAGTGGGTGTTCATGTAGGAGAAGTTGGCCAGGTCCACGACCCACTGGAAGTTCAGCAGCGCCCCCTGCAGGTCCGGCTCGAAGAACGTGCCGGTCGCGGACTCGACGTCGATCACCCAGGCGGCGTTCGAGTAGGCCTCGACGCGCTGGCCGTCGGCGATTCCCCGCACGGTCTCGTAGCAGAGGTCGGCCAGCACGAACAGCCCGAGCTGGCGCCCGGCGTCACCCCAGCCGTGGGGAAGCCATCCTTCTGTCCTCGCGATCAGCGCGCGCACGGTCGAAGATTCTAGTCACCGCTCGGTAACAACTCGCGTGATTTTCGGCACGCAGCGGGCAGCGGGCAGCCGCCCCGCTTCATCTTGCCGGCGCCTCGATGAAGCCACAGATGCGATCGACCAGAGCCCGGTCCTCCAGCCACGGCCAGTGGCCCAGCTCGGGCCGCGCCAGCAGCTCGGCGTCGCCCAGCGCGTCGGCGAAGGCCGGGCCGAAGCGGGCGGGGATGTAGCGGTCCCTGTTGCCCCAGACGACCAGCGCCGGCGCCTCGATCGCGCCGAGGCCTGCGCCCAGGCGGGCCAGCTCGGACTCCGGCGCCGAGCGGTAGAGCCGCAGGATCGCCTGGAAGGTCCCACGGTCGAGGTGGTCCCAGATCATGTCCACGAACTCCGGGTCGTGCGGACTCCAGTCGCCTCGCGACTCGCGCAGGCCCAGCGCCAGCAGCCCGCGGGTCCAGCCCCGGGTCGAGAGCTCGCCCAGCACCGGGGTCCGCCAGCCGCGGGCCGTGCGGTGCCAGCGGTAGCCGGGCAGCAGAGGCACCGCGTTGATCACGCAGAGCCGGCGCACCCGCTCGGGCTGGCGCTGGGCGGCGATCAGGCCGACCGCGCCCCAGTCGTGGACGACCAGTTGGTACTCCCCGATCCCCAGGCTCTCCAGCACCCGTTCGAAGTGGGCGGCGTACGCGTGGACCGAGCAGTCGAAGCGCTCTCGGTGGCGGCCGCTCGGAGCGGCCGAAGCCCGGCAGGTCGAAGGCCAGGGCGGGCCCTTGCATCCGCTCCAGGAACGGGGTCCACTCCTCGGAATGGGTCGGGACGCCGTGCACGAACACGGTCGGCGGCCCCTCCCCGGGCAGCCGCCGGAAGAAGGTGCCGACGCCGTCCACGACGACGCTGCCGGTCTGCAGCGGCACGCTCATCGCGTCCCGGTGGCTTGACGGTGGCTCATGCGGGCGCGGACAATATCCTCGCCGCGTGCCGCTGCCGAGCAAGCGCGCGATCGCCGAACCCGACCGCCGGGCCCGGGAGCTGGCCGAGCGCGGCCGCCGCATCGGCCTGGCCGAGGACCTGGGCCGGGTCCCGAAGCGAGACGCTTCCTGGAAGCGGCCCTCGCGGAGGCGCGTGCTCGCGATTCGCGACCGGCTGCGGCAGATGTACGGCCGCCCGGTGAACGAGCCCCACGGGCACCCGATCGCCGAGCTCGTGCGGACGATCCTCTCCCAGAACACCAACGACCGCAACCGAGACGTCGCCTACGGGCGCATGCGCGAGCGCTTCCCCACCTGGGAGCAGGTCCGGGACGCCCCGCCCGGTGAGCTCGAGGAGGCGCTGCGCCCCGGCGGCCTCGCGCCCTCGAAGACGCCGCGGATCCAGCACGTGCTCGAGAACATCGGCGACCCTCCGGACCTCGACTGGCTGGCCGAGGCGCCGAGGCAGCAGGCCCTCGACTACCTCACCGACCTGCCGGGGGTCGGCCGCAAGACCGCGGCCTGCGTCCTCATCTTCACGTTCGACCGCCCCGAGATCCCGGTCGACACCCACGTGAAGCGGGTCGGCGCGCGGCTGGGGCTGTTTCGCGAGGGTGCCTCTTTCGACGAGGCCCACGACGAGATGCTCGCCATCACCCCGCCCGAGGACGCCTACGAGCTCCACGTCAACCTGATCCGCCACGGTCGCGCGCTCTGCCGGCCCCGCCCGCGCTGCGAGGAATGCGAGCTGCGCCGGATGTGCCCCTACTTCAGAGAGGTCGTCGCGGTGGGTGGCTGAGCGCGGCACGCGCGGCTATATGCTGCGGCCCCGATGAAGCGCAGCACGCTCGTCATGTTCGGCATCGCCGCGGTCCTGTTCGCGGTCCTGATCCCCGCCTGGGCGATCAGCCGCGAGGGTGGCGAAGAGGCCTCGCCCCAGAGCGTCCCCGCGGACCTGGAGCAGGGCAAGGAGCTGTTCGTGACCAACTGCGGCTCCTGCCACACCCTCTACAAGGCGGGCACCGACGGCGTCGTCGGCCCCGACCTGGACGAGCTGCTGGCGCCCCCGAGCCCCACCCCGCCCGATCCCGCCACGATCCAGCCCCGCGTGCTGAGCGCGGTGCTGAACGGCATCGGCGGCAAGATGCCGAAGGGCATCCTCACGGGCCCGCAGGCCAAGGAGGTCTCGGAATTCGTGGCCCAAGTGGCCGGGGACCGCTAGGCCCCAGCGCAACTTCCCGGGCTCGGAACGTTTTACATTCCTTCCATGGAGGAGATTCGCCGCCGGCCGTCGGCGCGGCGAGATCGAAAGGAGCTTCGCCTTGAGTCACCAGCACGTGTCCCCCCAGCGCTCCCGCGCCACCCGGCCCTGCTCGCGCTCTCGTCGCCGCCCTCGGCGTGACGATGATCCCCGGCGTCGCGGATGCTGCAAAGGGGAAGGGAAAGAAGAAGGGCGAGAACGTCACCGTGATGACCCGCAACGTCTACCTCGGCGCCGACCTCGGCCCGGGCCTGGCGGCGACCAACCCGGACGAGCTCGCCGACGGAGCCGGCGAGGTCGTGAACCAGGTCGATCGCACGAACTTCCCGCTCCGAGCAAAGGCACTGGCGGGCGAGATCAAGAAGCGCCAGCCCGACCTGGTCGGCCTGCAGGAGGTCGCGCTCTGGCGCACCGCGCCCTACTCCGCTCGACGTATTCCCGCCCAAGGCGACCCAGGTCGAGTACGACTTCCTGGCGCTGCTGCTGGCGGAGGTCAACAACACGAAGTGCAAGAAGGGCAAGAAGAAGGGCGGCAAGCGGCCAAGAACGGCGGCAAGTGCCTGCGCTACAAGGCGGTCGTCGTCAACGAGGAGTTCGACTTCGAGACTCCGGCCAACGACCAAGGGGACCCAAATGGGGGCCTCGCGGGCGCGGATCGGAATGGCCGTCTGACCATGCGCGACGTGATCCTCGTCAAGCAGAAAGCAGGCGTCAAGACCCGCAAGCCCAGCCAGGGCACGTTCCCGACGCTGCTGCAGGTCAGCGTGTCGGGCTTCCCGATCGACGTCACACGCGGCTGGACGGCCCTGGAGGCCAAGGTTCGCGGAAGCGGCTGGTTCAAGTTCGTGAACCTGCACCACGAGGCGTTCGACAGCGCCACCTCCAACACCACCAACCAGGGCACCACGGTGGGCCAGGGCGAGGTCCGTCAGGCGCAGGCTCAGTCGCTGATCGCTCCCGGCGGCCCGGCGACCGGCAAGCTGCCGGTGATCCTGCTCGGTGACCTGAACTCGGACGACGACACCGTGGGCAACGACGGCGACGTGCTCGCCTACAACGCCCTCGTCGCCGGAGGCTTCAGGCCGGTCGACACCTCGAATCCGATGAGCTGCTGCCTCAGCGATTCCAACCTGGTCGGCGGCTCGATCGCGGACTTCGATCATCACATCGACCACGTGATGACGAACTCGAAGCAGGTCAAGTTCAAGAAGGGCTTCGTGACCGGTCGCGCGCCCGTCAGCGGCCTCTATCCGTCGGACCACGCCGGGGTCACCAGCCTGCTGAACCTGGCGGCCGCGAAGAAGAAGTAGTCAAGCCCGCCTCGGCGGCGCTGCTCAGGGCCCGGCTCGCCTCGCGCGCCGGGCCCTTTTTCGTTCCTGGTTTACTTTCTCGCACCGATCTGCCACACTAAGACTCAGATTTTGTAACGCAAGCTTTGGAGGAACGAATCGTGGCTAAGACGATAGGCATCGACCTCGGCACGACCAACTCGTGCGTCGCCGTGATGGAAGGCGGCGAGCCGACGGTGCTCGAGAACTCAGAGGGCGGCCGCACGACCCCGTCGGTCGTCGCCTTCACCGACTCCGGCGAGCGCCTGGTCGGCACCGTGGCCAAGCGCCAGGCCGTGATGAATCCCGAGCGCACGATCTTCTCGATCAAGCGCTTCATGGGCCGCAAGGAGGCCGAGGTCAAGGAGGAGGAGACGATCGTCCCCTACAAGGTCGAGGCCGGGCCGAACGGGGACGTCCGCATCGACGTCGACGGCAAGCAGTACTCGCCGCCGGAGATCTCGGCGATGATCCTGCAGAAGCTGAAGGCCGACGCCGAGGCGAAGCTGGGCGAGGACGTGGACTCCGCCGTGATCACCGTCCCCGCGTACTTCAACGACGACCAGCGCCAGGCCACCAAGGACGCCGGCAAGGTCGCCGGGCTCGACGTCAAGCGCATCATCAACGAGCCGACGGCAGCCGCGCTCGCCTACGGGCTCGAGAAGGAGAGCGCCGACGAGACGATCCTCGTCTTCGACCTCGGCGGCGGCACCTTCGACGTCTCGGTGCTGGAGATCGGCGACGGCGTCTTCGAGGTGAAGGCGACCTCTGGCGACAACCACCTCGGCGGCGACAACTGGGACAAGGCGATCGTCGAGTGGATCGTCACCGAGTTCAAGAAGGACCAGGGCGTCGACCTCTCGGCCGACAAGCGCGCGCTGCAGCGGCTCTACGAGGCTGCCGAGAAGGCCAAGATCGAGCTCTCCGCCGCGCAGGAGACGCAGATCAGCCTTCCCTTCATCACCGCGGTCGAGGGAGACCCCAAGCACCTGGAGATGAAGCTGACCCGCGCGAAGCTGAACGAGCTGACCGCCGAGCTGCTCGAGCGCGTCGTCGGGCCCGTGAAGCAGGCGCTCTCCGACGCCGGCGGCAAGGTCGACCACGTGATCCTGGTCGGCGGCATGACCCGCATGCCCTCGGTGCAGGAGAAGGTCTCCGAGCTGACCGGCAAGGACCCCCACCAGGGCGTCAACCCGGACGAGGTCGTCGCGATCGGCGCCGCGATCCAGGCCGGCGTGCTGGGCGGCGAGGTCAAGGACGTGCTGCTGCTGGACGTCACCCCGCTCACCCTGGGCATCGAGACCAAGGGCGGCGTGATGACGAAGCTGATCGAGCGCAACACGACGATCCCCTCGAAGCGGTCGGAGATCTTCTCCACCGCCGAGGACAACCAGCCCTCGGTCGAGGTCCACGTGCTGCAGGGCGAGCGCGAGATGGCCTCGGGCAACAAGAGCCTGGGCAAGTTCCAGCTCACCGGCATCCCGCCGGCGATGCGGGGCACCCCCCAGATCGAGGTCACCTTCGACATCGACGCGAACGGCATCCTCAACGTGTCCGCGAAGGACCTGGGCACCGGCAAGGAGCAGAAGATCGAGATCAAGGGCGGCTCGGGGCTGGACGAGGCCGAGGTCGAGCAGATGATCAAGGACGCCGAGTCCCACGCCGAGGAGGACCGCGCCCAGCGCGAGCTGGCCGAGGCCCGCAACATCGGCGAGAACGCCGCCTACCAGGCCGAGAAGCAGCTCGCCGACCTCGGCGACAAGATCGACGACTCCAACAAGCAGGAGATCGAGGCCGCGATCAAGGACGTGCGCGATTCGCTCACCTCGGAGGACGCCGGCGAGATCAAGTCGAAGACCGACGCGCTGCAGGCCGCCTTCCAGAAGGTCTCGCAGCAGATCTACGAGGCCGCGGCGCAGGAGCAGGCCGGGGCATCCGATGGCGCGGCCGCGGCCAACGGCGACTCGACCGGCTCCGACGAGGAGGAGGTCGTGGACGCCGAGGTCGTCGACGACGAGCCCTCGACCAAGCAGTAGGCGGCCATGAGCGAAGAGCGAGTCGCCGCGCAGGCGGCCGCCGAGAACGAGGCGGCCGCCAAGAAGGCCGAACGGAGCGAGGCCCGCGCTTCTGAAGCCGCGACGGAGGAGGCGGGAGAGGCGGTGGAGCAGGATCTCGACGAGCTCACCGCAGCCCAGCGCGAGCGCGACGAGTACCTCGAGCTGGCCCAGCGCACCAAGGCCGACTTCGACAACTACCGCAAGCGGGTCGCCTCGGAGACGAGCGAGGCGGCCGCCCGCGGGCGAGCCGAGCTTGCCCGCGAGCTGATCCCCGTGCTCGACAACCTCGAGCGGGCCGTCGCGGTCGCCGGGGTCGACCTGGAGGCGGCCGATCGAGGCGAGGGCGAGAGCCCGAGCGAGGAGGTCTCGGCCCGGGACGCGCTGGCCCACGGCGTGGCCCTGGTCCTGCGCGAGCTGCGGCAGGCGCTGCAGCGGGCGGGGGTCGAGGCCTATGACCCCGCCGGCGAGCCCTTCGACCCCGCCTGGCACGAGGCCCTCTCCACCCGCGCGGCCCCCCCGGACACAAAGCCGGGAACCGTGCTGGAAACGCTCGAGCGCGGCTACCGGCTGGATGGCCAGGTGCTGCGGCCGGCGCGCGTGGTCGTGAGCGAGTAGAGCCATGGCCACCCCGCGCGACCACTACGAGGTGCTCGGCGTCGATCGCAAGGCGTCGGCGGACGAGATCAAGAAGGCCTACCGCGAGCTCGCCCGCAAGTGGCATCCCGACCGCAACCCCGATGACCCCGAGGCGGAGGAGCGGTTCAAGCAGGTGCAGGCCGCCTACGACACGCTGTCGGACCCCGAGAAGCGCAAGGAGTACGACTCCGGCGGGATGTTCGGCGGCGCCGGCTTTGGCGGCTTCCGCCCCGGCGCGAGCGGCGGCTTCCCCGGCGGCGGCTTCGCCTCGGACCTCGGCGGCATCTTCACCTCGTTCTTCGGCCGTGGGGGCGGCGCCTCCGGTCCGAGCCCGCAGCCTGGGCGCGACCTCGAGACCGAGGTCCGCCTCAGCTTCGACCAGGCGGTGCGTGGGGCGCAGATCACGATCGAGGTGCCGACGACCGGGGCCTGCCCCACCTGCGGCGGCTCGGGCGCAAAGCCCGGGACCTCGCCCAAGGTCTGCCAGCGCTGCGAGGGGAGCGGCGTGGACACCCAGAGCCAGGGCTTCTTCTCGATGCAGCAGCCGTGCCCCGAGTGCGGCGGCCAGGGCTCGGTGATCGAGGAGCCTTGCGCGACCTGCGTCGGCAGCGGCATCACCCAGGAGAGCAAGCGCTACCGGGTCAACATCCCCGCGGGCGTCCACGACGGGAGCCGCATCCGGCTGGCCGGGAAGGGCGAGGCCGGCTACCGCGGCGGTCCGCGGGGTGACCTGTACGTCACCACCAGGGTGGCGCCGTCGCCGGTCTTCCGCCAGCGCCCCGACGGCAACCTCGACGTCGACCTGCCCGTCTCCGTGACCGAGGCGATCCAGGGAGCGACGATCGAGGTGCCGACGCTGAACGGCTCGAAGCGGATCAAGATCCCGCCGGGAACCCAGCACGGCAGCACCCAGCGGCTGAAGGGGGAAGGCCCGCCGAGGACGAGCGGCTCCGGCCGCGGCGACATCCACTATCGCGTGCAGCTGCAGGTGCCGAGCGAGCTCAGCGACGAGCAGCGGGCCGCCGTCCAGAAGCTGGCCGAGACGCTGAACGGCGAGGACCCCAGGCGCGAGCTGCTGGACAAGGCCGGCCGCGGGTCCTCGGGCGGTGCGCGTCCGGGCGAGGGAGGAGAGTGAGCGCGAGATGAGCGAACGCGAGACCAGGCCCAGGCGCGCCTCGCGCGTCAGGACCGAGGCCCGCATCGACGAGCAACGAGGCGTCTTCATGATCTCGGTCGCCGCCGAGCTGGCCGAGATGCACCCGCAGACGCTGCGGATGTACGAGGCGCGTGGGCTGATCAACCCCAAGCGCTCGCCGAAGAACACCCGCCTCTACTCCCAGGCCGACGTCGAGCGCCTGCGCAGAATCCAGCGCATGACCAACGAGGAGGGGCTCAACCTGGCCGGCGTCGAAACCGTGCTCGAGATGGAGTCCAGGGTCGAGCGCATGCGCGCCGAGATGTCGCGGATGCGCAAGCGCGCCGCTGAGATGGAGAGGCAGATGACCGAGGAGCTGGAGACCCTGCGCGCCGCGAGGGGCGGCGAGCTCGTGCCTTACGGGGCCTACCAGCCCCCCGAGCCCGGCGGGGGCGATGGGGCGCCCTCGGTCAAGGTGCCGATCCGCCGCCGCAAGGACGGCCGCAGCGCCGCAAGCTGAGGGTCAGGGCGCCGGCCAGCGCCGGGTGCGCGGATCCTCCGCGAGCAGCCGGGCAGTGATCCCCTCGAGCGTGCCGAAGCTGGACGTGCCCGGGGACTGGTCGCTGAGGACCGCGATCGCGACCCGCTGCCCGGAGCGGTGGACCAGCAGCGCCGCCTGGTGGGTGACGGGTCCGCTTGTCTCGGTGGTGGCGGGCGGGCGCCAGCCGCCCTTGAAGTAAACGCGCCAGTCCCCGCCGGCGCCCGCCGGGATGCCCCAGCGCTGGGAGCTGGTGACGTTGGCGAGCAGCCGCTTGCCGTAGGCGCGGAACCGGGCCGGAAGGTTGCGGTCGAGGTCGTAGAAGAAGCGGGCCAGGTCGCCGGCGGTCACCTGGGCGCCGCCCCAGTAGCCGGGCGTCACCTCGAAGTCGCGCATGCCCGCGGCCGTGGCCACCTCCTGCATCGCGGCGTCACCCACCCGGGCGTAGACGGCGCTTGCCGCGTCGTTGTCGGAGACCGTGATCATCGAGTCCAGCAGCGAGCGGGTCCCGCCGTCGAGCGGTTCGTCCGCGCGCGCCAGGCGCCGCAGCTCAGCAGCCAGCAGCAGCGCCTTGGAAACGCTGGCGGAGCTGAACTGCGCGTCGGGGTCCAGGCCCCGGACGCCGCGCTGGGCGTCCTTGACCGCGAAGGCGACCGTCCCCGGCGCCGCCTCCGCGAAGGCGCGGGCGGCGTCCACGCGCTCGCCGGGCGGATACGGCACCGGTGGCCAGCTCCGCTGCGGCTGGCCCGCGGGCCCCTCCTGGCCCGATCCGGCCTGGCCCGGGCCGGCGCCCGCAAGGGCCAGGAGCGACACCCCCAGCGCGCCCGCGAGAGCGCGCGCTCGAAAGCCCGGCGGTCGCCGGCGGGGTTTGGGGTCATACGATCCGCGTGTGGACATGGCCGGTTCCGACACCAATCCTGCCAGCGATCCCGAGCTGGGTCGCTACGAGGCTGTCAGCGCCGCTGACGTCAGGGCGCTGACGCTCGTCTCGGGCCTGGGCCGGATGGCGATCGGCGCCGCCCTTGCCCTGGCCCCGCAGCGAGCCCTGGCCGCGCTGGGCTTCACCGACGTCTCGCCGACGACGATCGCCGTCTCCAGGCTCGCCGGCGGCCGCGACCTTCTGCTCGGGGCGGCGATGATGGCCGCTGCCGAGGACCCGGCGCGCCTGCGCGCCGCGAGCCTGGCCAGCGCCGCCGTGGACGCGGGCGACGCGGCGACCTTCGCCGCCGCCCTTGCGCACGGCGACGAACTTCGCACCGCAGCTCTGCGCGGGCTGGCGGCGGCAGTGCCGGCGACCATCGCCGGACTCTGGGTGGCGCTCAGGCTGCGGTAGATGGATCCAGGCCCGCGTCGGTGAGCGCCTCGTTGCGGTCGAGGTAGAGGCGCCAGTAGACGATCTTGCCGTCGCGGTAGGTCATGGTGTGCGCGTCGCGGACCTCGACCTCGGGGTCACCCCCCGAGCCCCGCAGGTAGGTGTGGGTCAGCGCCACGACCCGGTCACCCGCGGGGATCGCCTCGTACTCGAGCACCTCGGAGCTTTCGCTGCCGCCCACGAGCTGGTCCAGGACGCGCCGGAGGCCGTCGCGGCCGCGGTAGGTGCCGTCGCCGGGCAGGTCGGGATCGTAGATCTCGACGTCCTCGGCGAAGAAGCCGAGCACGGCCTCCACCCCGCCCTGGTTGAATGCGTCCACCAAGCGCCTGTAGGTCTCCACGTTTGACGCCAAGCGATCCTCCTTGACCTCGAGCTCGACTTGCGGGAGCATCCTATTCGCACTCGGGCGAAAAAAGCCAGTCCGGTGGCAACATCCACGCCTGTGCGAGCGTGGATATATCTGAGTTAGCTTGACTCAGATTTCTTTACTTTTGGCCACTAGCCCGGTATCATCCCGGCATGCAACAGGACCGCTTCACGATCAAGTCGCAGGAGGCCGTGGCGGCCGCGCAGCGGTTCGCCTCCGAGCACTCCAACCCCGAGGTGGCGCCCGCCCACCTTCTCCTGGCGCTGCTCGAGCAGGAGGACGGCGTCGTCGTCCCGGTGCTCCAGCGCCTGGGGGAGGACGCCGAGGCGCTGCGCGAGAGCGCGCGCGAGGCGATCTCGCAGCTCCCGGCCCTGAGCGGCAACACGGTGCCCGACATCCGCCCCTCGGCCGAGTTCGTGTGGGTGCTGCAGGAGGCCGAGAAGGAGGCGAGCGGCCTCTCGGACGAGTACATCTCCACCGAGCACATCCTGCTGGCGCTCGCGCGCAAGCGCTCGGGCGTGGCGGACCTCCTGCCCGACCGCTCGCAGCTCTTGAGCGCGATCTCGGAGGTGCGCGGGCCCCACCGCGTCACCTCCCCGAGCCCCGAGGACAGCTACGGGGCGCTGGAGAAGTACGGCCGCGACCTGACCGCCGAGGCCGAGAGCGGCAAGCTCGACCCCGTGATCGGGCGGGACGAGGAGATCCGCCGCGTGATCCAGGTGCTCTCGCGCCGCACCAAGAACAACCCCGTCCTGATCGGCGACCCGGGCGTAGGCAAGACCGCGATCGTCGAGGGCCTGGCCCAGCGAATCGTCGGCGGCGACGTGCCCGAGAGCCTGCGCGACCGCCGGGTGATCGCGCTCGACATCGGGGCGCTGCTGGCCGGCTCCAAGTACCGCGGTGAGTTCGAGGAACGGCTGAAGGCGGTGCTCAAGGAGGTGCAGTCGGCCGAGGGCAAGGTGGTGCTGTTCCTGGACGAGCTGCACACGATCGTCGGGGCCGGCGCCTCGGAGGGCGCCGTGGACGCCTCGAATCTGCTGAAGCCGATGCTCGCCCGCGGCGAGCTGCGCTGCGTCGGCGCCACCACCCTGGACGAGTACCGCAAGCACATCGAGAAGGACGCGGCCCTCGAGCGGCGCTTTCAGCCGATCTACGTGGGCGAGCCCGACGTCGAGAGCACGATCGCGATCCTGCGCGGGCTCAAGGAGCGCTACGAGGTCCACCACGGCGTCCGCATCACAGACGCCGCGATCCTCGCCGCCGCCACCCTGTCTGAGCGCTACATCGCCGACCGCTTCCTGCCCGACAAGGCGATCGACCTGATCGACGAGGCGGCGTCGCGACTGAAGATCGAGATCGACTCGATGCCGACCGAGATCGACGAGGTCGAGCGTCGCATCCAGCAACTCGAGATCGAGCGCGAGGCGCTGAAGAAGGAGAAGGACGCCGCCTCGAAGGAGCGGCGCGAGGCGATCGAGTCCGAGCTGGCCGAGCTGGGCGAGAGCTCGAGCGAGATGAAGGCTCGCTGGCAGAACGAGAAGGACGCGATCGAGGCGATCAAGGAGGCCAAGTCAGAGCTCGAGGAGGCCTCGCGCGAGGCCGAGCGCGCAGAGCGCGACGCCGATCTGGAGCGCGCGGCGGAGCTGCGCTACGGGCGCATCCCCGAGCTCGAGTCGACGGTGGCCGAGCAGGAGTCCCGGCTGCGCGAGCTGCACGAGTCCGGCGGCTCGATGCTGACCGAGGAGGTGACCGAGGAGGACGTCGCCCAGGTGGTCGCCAAGTGGACCGGGATCCCCGTCAGCCGCCTGATGGAGGGCGAGGTCGAGAAGCTGATCCAGATGGAGGACCGCCTGCACGACCGCGTGATCGGCCAGGACGAGGCGGTCGAGGCGGTCGCAGGCGCCCTGCGCCGAGCGCGCGCCGGCCTCTCGGACCCCGACCAGCCGATCGGCAGCTTCCTCTTCTGCGGCCCGACGGGCGTCGGCAAGACCGAGCTGGCGCGGGCGCTGGCGCAGTTCATGTTCGACTCCGAGCAGGCGCTGGTGCGCATCGACATGTCCGAGTACATGGAGAAGCACTCGGTCGCGCGGCTGATCGGCGCGCCCCCCGGATACGTGGGCTACGAGGAGGGCGGCCAGCTGACCGAAGCGGTCCGGCGACGGCCCTATTCGGTGATCCTGCTGGACGAGATCGAGAAGGCCCACCCCGACGTCTTCAACACGCTGCTCCAGATCATGGACGACGGCCGCCTCACCGACGGCCAGGGCCGCACGGTGGACTTCAAGAACACCGTGTTGATCATGACCTCCAACGTCGGCTCCCAGTTCATCGCGAAGGAGACGCTGGACGAGCGGATCCGCGAGCAGGTGGAGGAGGCGCTGACACAGACCTTCCCGCCCGAGTTCCTGAACCGCGTGGACGACGTGGTCATCTTCCACCGCCTCTCGAAGGCCGACCTCGGCAAGATCGTCGACATCCAGGTCGCGCGCCTGGCCGAGCGCGTCTCCGAGCGCGGCATCACCATCGAGCTCAGCGAGCAGGCCCGCGAGCTGCTGGGCAACCTCGGCTTCGACCCCACCTACGGGGCGCGTCCGCTGAAGCGCGTGATCAAGAAGAAGCTGATCGACGTGCTCGCGCTGAAGCTGCTGGAGGGCGAGTTCGCCGAAGGCGACGCCGTCAGCGTGGACGCGAGCGACGGCGAGCTCACCTTCTCGAAGGCGTCGAAGCCGAAGAAGCAGGCGGCGAAGGCCGAAAAGGCCGCCGCCTGAGCGTCAACTACCTCAGTATTTGAGCGTCCGCTGCAACTACCCCACTATTTGAGCGTCCACGGCTAAAGCGTGCCTGGCCTCTGGACGAATAGTTCAGGGGATGAGGATCAAGCTTTCCGCTGACGACGCCCGCTGGGAGATCCGCGAGGCGGCCTGGACCTTCGAGGAGCGCGTGCTCTGGCGCGCCTCCGACGCCTGGCGCGCCGCCATGCGGCGGGCCCTGCGTCCCGTCGATCCGCTGCAGCGCCTGGTCCAGACGAGGTTGATCTGGCCGCTCAGCGACCGGCTGGACGACTACGGCGCGGGCACCCGCACCGCCCTGGCGACGCTGGGCGTCGCCGCCGCGCTGGGCGCGGGCACGGCCGGCGCCATGATCGCGATCCCGGACGAGGCCGCGCCCGCGCAGGCGGGCGCCCAGGCGCTGGTCCCTCAGGCGAGCGACCCCGGCGTGAGCCTGCAGGGCGTCCCGCCCGACTTCGCCTCTGATCCGAACGGCGGCGGCACCACCACGGCCGTCGCCAAGCCCGTGCCGCCTCCGGCCGGGGCCCCGGGCAAGGAGGCGCAGCCCGGCGAGGTGGCGTGGAACTTCGCCCGGGCGTTCGTCGCCTACGAGGTCGGGGCGGTCGATGAGAAGGCGGTCCAGACCTTCAGGTCCGCGGCGACGCCGCCACTCGCCTCGGCTCTGAGCACGAACCCGCCGCGCCTGCCCGAGGGAAAGAAGGTTCCCCAGGCCGAGGTGCTGAACGTGGTCATGGGAGAGCAGGCCGGCAAGCAGCTGACCGCCAGCGTCTCGCTGTTGCGCCTTGAGGCCGCGAGCGAGCTGCGCCTGACCCTGCAGGAGACCCGGCACGGCTGGCGGGTGGCCGGGGTGCTGGGCTGATGGGGCGCGTCAGGACCGCGATCGCGGCGGCGGTGCTGGCCGCTGCGATCGCGGCGCAGGGAGCCGTGGCCCAGGCTCCCCCGGACCCGCCGCCGCCCGCCCCCGCGCCGCCCAGCCCGCCGCCCGTCCAGCCGGCACCGCCCGCCGCGGCGCCGAAGCCGCCGAAGCCGAAGCCCCAGCCCCAGCCGAAGCCGAAGCCCGAGAAGCCGGCTCCGCCCGCCGACGAGGACAAGGGACAGCAGGGAAGCGGCGGCATCGAGCCCGGCGACCAGGAGGAGGGCGTCCAGCCGGCCGGGCCGATCGACGAGCAGCTGGCCTTCCCCGCTCCCGCCTCGTGCGGGGACACCTCGGTGCCGGCGTTCCTGATCCCGATTTACCAGCGCGCGACCAAGGCCTACGGGCTCGGCCCCGCCGGCCCCTCGATCCTGGCGGCGATCAACGAGATCGAGACCGCCTTTGGCTCGAATCAGGGCCCCTCCAGCGCCGGCGCGGTCGGGTGGATGCAGTTCATGCCGGCGACCTGGGCCGCCTATGGCGTCGACGCGAACGGCGATGGCGTCAAGGACCCCGCCGACCCGGAGGACGCGATCTTCGCCGCAGCCCGCTACCTGAAGGCCTCGGGCATGCCCGAGGACCCCGAGGGCGCGATCTTCGCCTACAACCACGCCGACTGGTACGTCGCCGACGTGCTTGCCCGCGCCGCCTGCTTCGGGGGCATCACGGGCGGCGACCTCGGCGACCTCTCGCTGCTTCCCAAGCGCCAGCAGCTGTCGTGCGGGCCGCAGGCCGACAGCCGCCCGGTCCCCAAGGGCTACCTTGATGCCTTCGAGAACGCCGCGGCGCGCTACGACATGGGTGAGGATGGGGTCTGGGCGCTGGCGGCCATCGCCAGGCTCGAGTCCGACTTCGGCCGCAGCATGACCCCGGCGGACATGAAGACGAGGGGCCCGCTGGGCATCGACGAGGCCAATTGGGACAGCTTCGCGGTGGACGGGGACGGCGACGGCAAGGTGCGGCGCCACAGCCCCGGCGACTCCGCCGCCACGCTCGGGCGCATGGTCTGGGCCAGCGGCAGCCTGGAGGCGGGCATCTTCCAGCACAACCACGCCTCCTGGTACGTCGAGGAGGTCCTGGACGAGGCTGCCCCGCTGACCGGCAAGTGCAGCGTGCGAAATGTCTCCTACTCGATCGCCCTCCCCGGCCCGACCGGCGTCTTGCCGATCAACTGGGAGAACGTCGAGCTCTCCAACTCGCTCGAGGCTTGGGACCTGCAGCAGGGGCTGATCGACCCGCGCGTGATGATGCTGATCGCCGCGATCAGCCAGAACCACCAGATCACGATCTCCTCGCTGCGCTCGGACCACTCGATGAACACCACCTCGGGCAACGTCTCGAACCACTTCTACGGCCGCGCTGTGGACATCGCCGCGATCGACGGCGTCTCGTGCACGGTGGTCACCACGGACGGCCCCTGCGGTCGCATGGCTCGGGCCCTGGCCCTGCTGCCCCCGGGCCAGCGCCCGACCGAGCTCATCTTCTGCTTCGACCCCGATGGCCCCGGTCCCGCGTTCGCGGCCGCGGATCACTGCGACCACATCCACGCGGGCTACGACGACGAAGGCCCGGGCTTCGGCCACGAGTAATCCGCTCGTGCCTCCGTCGCGGTAATACGCGTCGGTGCAGATTCATCTGATCGAGCGTGAGCAGCGGCTGGCCCCACCTCCCGCGGAGGTCTTCCCCTTCTTCGCCGACGCGCTCAACCTGGAGCTGCTGACCCCGGACTGGCTGCACTTCAAGGTGCTCTCCCAGGAGCCGGAGGAGATCGGGCCGGGCACGTTGATCCGCTATCGGCTGCGCCTGCGGGGTGTCCCGATCAGGTGGCTGACCCGGATCGAGCAGTGGCGCGCGAACAGCCGCTTCACCGACGTCCAGGTCCGCGGCCCCTACCGGTACTGGCACCACACGCATGAGTTCGTCCCCGACGGCTCCGGCACGCTGATGCGCGATACGGTCCGCTACGCCATGCGCGCCGGGAGCCTGGGGGGCCTGGCTCAGCGGCGCTTTGTCGCCGGCGATCTCGACCGCATCTTCGACTACCGCGCCGAGCGGGTCGGCGATTTGTTCCATCGCCAGCGCCCGCCCAGATAGGCTCGCGGCCATGCCGACGCTCGAGGCAGAGCGGACCGGGCGCGTCCTCGTCGTCCGGGTGGACAACCCGCCGCACAACTTCATGGACCGCGGCATGGTCGCGGAGCTCGCCGCGCTCACCCGGCGATTGCGTCGGGACCGCTCGGTCGGCTCGGTCGTGATCACGGGACGGCCGCCTGAGCTGTTCGTCACCCACTACGACGTCGCCGAGATCCTGGCCGGGGTCGAGGACGTGGGGGTTACGCCGGGCCCGCGGGTCGCCGGGGCGCTGCTGGGGTTAGCCGGGGGAATCCGCCGCGTGCCCGGCCTGCGCGATGCCGCGGAGCGCACGCCCTTGCGGGGGCTGCTGGAGCTGCACCGCCTCCACGATGCGCTCGTTGGCCTGAACAGGCTCGACAAGGTCGTGATCGCCGCCGTCAACGGCCCCGCCACAGGGGGCGGCTGCGAGCTCGCGCTCGCCTGCGACCTGCGCTACGTCGCCGACCGGCCGGGCGTCGTGATCGGACTGCCCGAGATGACGATGGGCTTCAACCCCGGCGCCGGCGGCACCCAGCGGCTGACGCGGGCCCTCGGCCCCGGCCGGGCGCTGGAGGCGATGCTGGAGGGGAGGACGTTCGCGCCCTCCGAAGCGCTCGCGGCCGGGATCGTCCACCGCGCCGTGGAGCCCGAACGGCTCGAGGAGGAGGCGATGGAGACGGCGCGGCGCATGGCCCGCCGCTCGCCGGGCTCGGTGCGGGCGCTGAAGGCGGCGGTGTACGAGGGGGCCAGCCGGGACCTGCTGCGGGGGCTGGCCGAGGAGCGCCGGCGCTTCATGTCCGTCGGGGGCACCGAGCCGGCGCGGCGGGCGATGGCCTCGTTCGTGGACGAGGTCGAGCGCCGCGGGGCCTCGCCCTGGGCGGACCCCGAGGCGATCGAGCCCTGGCAGCGCGGCGAGGTCGAGGACCTCGGCGAGCCCTAGTTCCCGACGCCGTCGGGTCTCCGCGCGACGCCCCGGATCAGCGGACGCACCCATGCCGGGGACTTCGGGAAGCGCTCGCGGTCGAGCTGTTCGATCCAGAGGCCGGCGTCGGCGAGAGTGTCCGCGGTCGGCCGGTTCGGATGGCAGCCCCCGGCGAAAGCCCCCCAGGGACGCTCCAGGCGGTCCTGCCACCAGGCCAGGCGGCGGCTCTGGGCCCGCACGTGCTCGAGGAAGAGCAGCTCGCCCCCCTCGACCAGGACGCGGCGGATCTCTGCCAGCGCGCCGCGTGGGTCCTCGACCGTGCAGAGGACGAGCGCCGCGACAACGGTGTCGAAGCTGCCGTCGTCGAAGGGAAGGTCCTCGGCGGGGGCCTCGATCACGGTGATCCGCCCTGGAGCGAACGAGCCCGAGCCGACGCGCTCGTGCAGCTTCGCCGCCATGTGGGGGTCGGGCTCCGCCAGCACCAGCTCGCTGACCGCCTCGGTGTAGTGGGGCAGGTCCAGGCCCGTCCCGGCGCCGATCTCGAGGGTGCGGCCCGAGGCCCGCGCCAACAGCGAGCGGCGCATCTGGGCCAGGCCCGCGCGCTCGGAGCCCGCGATCATGCGGTCATAAAAGCGCGCGAAGATCGGGTGCTCGGGCGCCTCCGCCATGTCCAGATGATCGCCGCAGGCGCGGACGCCGGGGTGTGACGTCGGTCAACCGAAGGCCGCCTGTTTGCACTCGGCGGCGGAAACTGAAAGAAAGGGGGCTGCGAGCGAGTCCCAGAAGTCCCGTCAGAGAGGAGACAGTGCAATGCCCACCTACGTGATGCTCACGAACCTCACCCCGGAGGGGGTCCAGACACTGAAGAACAACCCGAGCAGGGTCGGCGAGGTGAACAAGGAGGTCGAGCAGCTCGGCGTCAAGGTCAAGGAGCAGTGGGCGACGCTGGGCCAGTACGACTTCATCACCGTCGTCGAGGCCCCGGACGACACGACGATGGCCAAGGTCTCGGTCGAGCTCGGCTCGCGGGGCACGATGAGCAGTCAGACCCTCGCCGCGATGCCCGTGGACGACCTGGCCAAGGCCCTGTAGCCGACCGAACCGACGACGAGGAGCAGCCTTTGAAGGTGCTGGTCGTAGGTGGTGGGGGACGCGAGCACGCGATCGTGCGCGCGGTCGCCCGCTCGCCACAGGCGAGCGAGGTCCTCTGCGCTCCGGGCAATGCCGGGATCGCGGCCGAGGCCCGCTGCCTCGAGGTCGCCGCCGAGGACGCCGAAGGCATCGTCGCGGCAGCGAGCGAGGAAGAGGCCGGCCTGGTCATCGTCGGGCCCGAGGCGCCGCTGGTGGAGGGTGTGGTCGACGCACTCGAGGAGGCCGGGATCCCGGCCTTCGGCCCCAGCGCCGAGGCCGCCCGGCTGGAGGGCTCGAAGCTCTTCGCCAAGGAGCTGATGGCCGAGGCGGGGGTGTCGACCGCCTCCCACGAGGTGATCCGCTCCCATCAGGAGGCGGTCGAGAAGATCGAGAGAGCCTCGTTTCCCGCCGTGCTCAAGGCCGACGGGCTGGCCGCGGGCAAGGGCGTGATCATCTGCGCCAGCGAGCAAGATGCCCGCGACGCGGCGGGCGTCTTCTTCGAGGAGCGCCGGTTCGGCCGCACCGAGGTGGTGCTGGAGGAATTCCTGGACGGCGAGGAGCTGTCACTGCTGGCGCTGTGCGACGGCGAGAACGTGGTGCCGCTGGCGCCCGCCCAGGACTACAAGCGGATCGGCGACGGCGACGAAGGACCCAACACCGGCGGCATGGGCAGCTACTCGCCGGTGCCGGGCTTCGGGCCGGACGAGGTGGAGTCATTGGTCGACGCGGTCCACCGGCCCGTCGTCGAGGCGATGGCCCGGCGCGGGACACCGTTTCACGGCGTGCTCTACGCCGGGCTGATGTTGACCGCGGACGGGGTGCGGGTGCTGGAGTTCAACACCCGCTTCGGGGACCCCGAGACGCAGGCCGTGCTGCCGCGGCTGCGCTCGGACCTGATCGACCTCTGCATCGGCGCGCGACAGCGGGGTGGCCTCAGGGACGCCCGCGCCGAGTTCGGCGACGACTGGGCGGTTTCGGTGGTCCTGGCCTCGGCCGGCTACCCCGCCTCGTCCTCGAAGGGCGACGTGATCAGCGGGCTCGACGAGGCCGGCGCGGCCCCGGACGTGGAGGTTTTCCACGCCGGTACCGCCCGCGACGGCGGTGACATCGTCACCAACGGCGGACGGGTGCTGAACGTGACTGGCCTTGGCTCGACGCCAGCTGACGCCCGCCGCCGCGCTTACGATGCGGCCGATTTGATCAGCTTCGACGGCAAGCAGATGCGCGGCGACATCGCGGCCCGCGCGGTGGAGCGCGTGGCGGCCGGCTGAGTCCGGGCAGGCCAACCGAGAGGAAGAGATGGAGACGATCGAACCAGCAGGGGGCACGCCCCAGACGGAAGTCCAGACCATGCCCGAGGTGGAGGCGGCCTTCGAGGAGATCGAGGTGGACGCGCCGCTGGTCGGGATCATCATGGGCTCGAAGAACGACAAGCCGAAGATGCAGCCCGCCGGCGCCGCGCTGCACGAGGCCGGGATCGCCTACGAGGTGCGGGTGCTGAGCGCACACCGCCAGCCCCAGGAGACGGGCGACTACTGCGCCAACGCGCGCATGCGCGGCCTCAAGGTGATCATCGCCGGTGCCGGGATGTCGGCCGCGCTGCCGGGCTTCGCCGCCTCGAAGAGCGACCTTCCTGTCATCGGGGTCCCGATCTCGGGCAAGAACCTGGGAGGCATGGACGCGCTGCTCTCGGCCGTGCAGATGCCTCCCGGCGTGCCGGTCGGCTGCGTGGCCATCGACGGCGCCAAGAACGCAGGATTGCTGGCGGCTCGCATCATCAACGCCTAGGTCCCGGGCCGCACTCGTCAGAATCAGCACGTGATCCCCCGCTACACCCGCGAGGAGATCGGCGCCGTCTGGACCCAGCAGCGCCGCATGGAGTCGTGGCTCGAGGTGGAGCTGGCCGCGACCGAGGCCTGGGCCGAGGAGGGGGTGGTTCCCAAGGAGGCCGCCCGGGCTTGCCGCGAGCGCGCCTCGTTCACGGTCGAGGCGGTCGAGGAGCGCGAGCGCCAGACCGATCACGACGTCGCGGCCTTCGTCGATGTGGTCGCAGGCTCGGTGGGCGAGCACGGGCGCTGGATCCACTACGGCCTCACCTCTTCGGACGTGCTCGACACCGCGCTGGCGCTGCAGCTGCGCGACGCGGGCGAGGTCGTGCTGGCGAGCGCCCGCGCCTATCGCGACGCGCTGGCCGACCGAGCGAAGGAGCATCCCGACACCCTCTGCGTCGGGCGCACCCACGGGGTCCACGCCGAGCCGACGACCTTCGGGCTGCGGCTGGCCGGCTTCGCCTTCGAGGCCGACCGCAATCTGCAGCGGCTGGCCAACGCCTTCGAGCAGCTCGCCTACGGAAAGCTCTCGGGCGCGGTGGGCACCTACGCCTCGGTCCCTCCGCAGGTCGAGGCCCGCGTGATGGAGCGGTTGGGGCTGCAGCGCGAGGACGTGGCCACCCAGATCGTCCCGCGCGATCGCCACGCGGTGCTGACCTCGCGCATCGCGATCGCCGGCGGCGGCCTGGAGCGCTTCGCGACCGAGGTCCGCAACCTGCAGCGCACCGAGGTGCGCGAGGTCGAGGAGCCGTTCGGCTCGGCCCAGAAGGGCTCGTCGGCGATGCCCCACAAGCGCAACCCAATCCGCACGGAGCGCATCACCGGCCTCGCCCGGGTTCTGCGGGGTTATGCGCAGGTCGGGCTGGAGAACATCGCGCTCTGGCATGAGCGCGACATCTCGCACTCAGGCGCCGAGCGGGTGATCCTGCCCGACGCCACGATCGCGCTCGACTACATGCAGGACATGGCCGCGAAGGTCGCCAGCGGCATGACCATCCGCACCGAGCAGATGCAGCGCAACCTGGAGCTGACCCACGGCGCGCTGTTCAGCCAGCGCGCCCTGACCGCGCTGGTGGACTCGGGCATGACCCGAGACGACGCCTACCGCTTGGTCCAGGAGAGCGCCCAGCGCGCTTGGGACGAGGGCATCGAGTTCCGCGAGCTGATCGGCGCCTCCGCACCGCAGCTCGACCTCGATCAGGTCTTCGACTACGGCGCCTACATCACGCACGTCCCCGAGGTGATGGCGCGGCTCGACGAGCTCAGCTAGGAGGTCGACGGGTGCCTCGGCGGACCGGCTCGGCCGCTTGCCCGGCGGCTGGGGCTGTGAGATGCTCGAAGCGTGATCCTCTACACCTGCGGACAGAAGAAGCGCGGCACAGCCCTCGGCCCGCTGCACCCCTGCTCGTACGCCGCCAAGGCCCTGGACGACGCGGGCTATGAGTACGAGCTGCGGCCGCTGGGGAGCTACCGCCTCATGCCCTGGACCTGGGGCAACCGCGGCACCGAGCGCGCGGAGGTGAAGGCCATCAGCGGGACCAACGAGGTGCCGGTGCTGGTCCTGGATGACGGCACCGTGATCTCGGATTCCCGCCGAATCGTCAGGTGGGCGAAAGAGCACCCTCGGGCTCAGGCCTGAGGGTCCGCTCGACGATCGCCGGGGTTCCGTCGCGCGGCGACAGCGTGACGTTGCGGCGGACCATCGGCTGAGGCTCGGTGGACTCGCCGCGGAGGTCCACGCTGGAGAGCACCGTCCTCAACACGACCCGCATCTCGAACTGCGCGAAGGTGGCGCCGATGCAGCGGCGGGTTCCACCGCCGAACGGGATCCAGCTGTAGGTCTCGGTCGGGGCCTCCAGGAAGCGCTCGGGCCGGAACGCGTAGGGCTCGGGGAAGGTCTCGGGGTTCGTGTGTGCGAGGTAGATCGCCGGGAACACGCTCGTCCCCGGTGGGATCTCGTGGCCGTCGAGGGTCATCGTCTGGCGCAGCTCCCGCCCGACGAAGGGGACCACGGGGCGCAGGCGGAGCGTCTCCTCTATCACCGCGTCCAGGTACTCCGTCTCCTCACCGGCTCGCACCTCGGCGCGCAGTCGCTCGAGCGCGTCGGTGTGATGGAAGAGGAGCTCGAAGGCCCAGGCGAGGCCGGTCGCCGTCGTCTCGTGGCCGGCCAGCAGCAGCGTCATCAGCTGGTCGCGCAGCTCCGAGTCGCTCATGCCCTCGCCTTCGGTGTCGCGGGCAGCGATCAGCAGCGAGAGGATGTCCTCGCGCTGTTCCAGCTCGGGGTCGGCTCGACGCTCGGCGATCTCCGAGGCGAGCAGCGCGTCCGCGGCCTCCACCTGGCGCTGCAGCTTCCTGAAGCGCGGCAGCTCCCGCACGACCGGCATCGTCACCCCGAGGGTGGCCGGGGAGCGGGTGGCGGAGAGGATGTCCAGGAGGGCGCGGCGCAGGTCCTCACGGCGGCGCTGGGTCACCCCGAAGACGGCCCGCATGATCACCTCGAGGGTGATCTCCTGCATCGAGGAGTGCAGCCGGAAGGACGCGCCCGCCGGCCAGCCCCGTATCTCCCGCTCGGTCGCGTCGCGCATCACCTCCTCGTAGGCGCGCATGCGCTCGCCGTGGAACGGCGGCAGCATCAGCTTCCTGCGGCTGAGGTGGCGTTCCCCCTCCATCAGCAGCAGTGAGTCGTCGCCCAACAGCGGCGCCAGCACGATGTTGCGGCCCGGCGCGATCGTGTTGACGCGGTCGGCCGCGAACACGGCCTTGATCGAGGCCGGGTCGGAGACGAAGACCATCTCGCCGACCGGGACGGCGCGCAGGGTGAAGCTGTCGCCGAACTCACGGCGCGAGCGCTCCAGCAGGGGCACCGGCCGCGCCATCAGGCGCAGCGTCTGCAGCGGCGCGGGCATGCTTGGGCCGGGCGGAAGGGTCACAGCACACGAATGTACCCCTCATCCACTCCGCAAAGACCGGAAACGCCGCAGGACCCTGGAGAGCGGCATTGTTAGCCTCGGATCCCATGGGCACAGCGCTCGAAGACCTGAAGCTCCATGCCTCCGGCAAGGTCCGCGAGATCTACGAGGACGGCGAGGAGCTGATCATGGTCGCGTCGGATCGCATCTCGGTCTACGACGTGATCCTGCCGACCGAGATCCCCGACAAGGGCAAGGTGCTGAATCAGATGTCGCTGTTCTGGTTCGAGCTGACCAAGGACATCTGCCCGAACCACTTCATCAGCGAGGACGTGCCGCCCGAGGCCGAGGGCCGCGGGATGCGTGTCAAGAGGCTCGAGATGTACCCGGTCGAGTGCGTGGTGCGCGGCTACCTCTCGGGCTCGGGCTGGAAGGAGTACCAGCAGAGCGGCGCCGTCTGCGGGATCGAGCTGCCCGGCGGCCTGGAGGAGTCCCAGAAGCTCCCGGAGCCGATCTTCACGCCCGCCACCAAGGCCGAGCTGGGCGACCACGACGAGAACATCGACTTCGACCGGGCGGTCGAGATCATCGGCAGCCGGCCCCTGATGGAGGAGCTGCGGCGGGTCTCGATCGAGATCTACAAGCGCGGCGCCGAGCACGCTGCCGACCGCGGCATCATCCTCGCCGACACGAAGTTCGAGCTCGGGGCGTCGCCGGGCGCCGAAGTGGTGCTGGGGGACGAGGTCCTGACGCCGGACTCCTCGCGCTTCTGGCCCGCCGACTCGTATGAGCCCGGCCGGACCCAGCCCTCCTTCGACAAGCAGTACGTGCGCGACTACTCAGACTCCGTGGGCTGGGACCACACTGCACCCGGCCCGGAGCTCCCCGACGAGGTCGTGCAGAACACGCGCGCCAAGTACGTCGAGGCCTACGAGCGCATCACCGAGCGCGCGCTCGATTGAGCGCCTGGTCCGACGCTAGTCTGAGTCCGTGAAGGCCAAGGTCCTGATCAGGCCGAAGCAGGGCATCCTCGATCCCCAGGGCAAGGCGGTCGAGCGGGCGCTGCCGGCGCTCGGCTTCGAGGGCGTCTCCAACGTCAGGGTCGGCCGCCTGGTCGAGCTCGAGACCGACGACCCGGACGCGCTCGACTCGCTCTGCGAGAAGCTGCTGGCCAACCCGCTGATCGAGGACTTCACGATCGAGCTGGAGGCAGAATCGAGCAACGGCACACCGGCCCCGGACGCGAAGGGGAGGAGCCGGTGATTGGTGTCATTCAGTTCCCCGGCTCCTGCGACGAGCGCGACGCCGTCGCCGCCGCCCGGAGGGTCGGCGATGCGCGGCTGGTCTGGCACGAGGAGACCGATCTGGAGGGGCTTGACGGGATCGTGGTCCCGGGGGGCTTCAGCTACGGCGACTACCTGAGGGCGGGCGCGATCGCCCGCTTCTCGCCCGCGATGGAGGCCGTCGCTCGCTTTGCGGCGCAGGGCGGACCGGTGCTGGGGATCTGCAACGGCTTCCAGGTTCTCTGCGAGGCGGGCCTGCTCCCCGGCGCGCTGTTGCCCAATCAGGGGCTGCGCTTCCTCTGCCGTCAGGTCGAGATCGTGGTCGAGGGGCGCGGCAACGCGTTCACGGCCGGGCTGGAGCCGGGCGAGCGCCTCTCGATCCCGGTCAAGCACATGACGGGAAGGTTCTTCGCGCCCGAAGACGAGCTCGACCGGCTCGAGTCCGCCGGGCAGGTCGCGTTCCGCTACGCGCCGGGCCACAACCCGAACGGCAGCCTGCGCGAGATCGCGGGGGTGAGCAGCGAGGGCGGCAACGTGCTGGGCCTGATGCCGCACCCCGAGCACGCGGTCGACCCCCTGACGGGATCGGACGACGGGCTTCCCCTGTTCGAGGCGCTCGTCCGCCAGCCCGCGACGGCCTGACGGCCCGGTGACGGTCTCGGAAACGCCACACCGCGAGCTCGGGCTCACCGACCCCGAGTACGAGCGGATCACGGAGCTTCTCGGCCGCGACCCGAACGGGGTCGAGCTGGCGATGTTCTCGCTGCTGTGGTCCGAGCACTGCGCCTACAAGCACTCGCGCAAGCTGCTGGGCCGCCTCCCGACCGAGGGCGAGCGGGTTGTGATGGGCCCCGGCGAGAACGCGGGCGCCGTGGACGTCGGCGGCGGCCACGCCGTCGCCTTCAAGGTCGAGTCCCACAACCACCCGAGCGCGGTCGAGCCGTTCCAGGGCGCAGCCACCGGCGTCGGGGGCATCCTCCGTGACGTGTTCGCGATCGGGGCGCGGCCCATCGCCGTGCTCGACTCGCTGCGCTTCGGCGAGCTCGCATCCGAGCGCTCGCGCTATCTGTTCGAGGGCGTGGTGGCGGGCATCGGCCACTACGGCAACTCGATCGGGGTTCCCACGGTCGGCGGCGAGGTCTACTTCGAGGCGCCCTACGAGCACAACTGCCTGGTGAACGCCATGTGCGTCGGGCTGGCGAGGACCGAGGAGATGATCCGCTCGGCCGCAGCGGGGCCCGGAAACGCGCTGGTCCTGTTCGGCGCCTCCACCGGGCGAGATGGCATCGGCGGCGCCTCGGTGCTCGCCTCGGCCGAGTTGGAGGCCGGCGACGACGCCAAGCGCCCGACCGTGCAGATCGGCGACCCGTTCGAGGAGTCGAAGCTGCTCGAGTGCTCGCTGGAGCTGCTCGCCGCAGGGCTGCTGGTCTCGCTCCAGGACCTCGGCGCCGCCGGGCTCACCTCGTCGGCGGGCGAGATGGCCTCGAAGGGCGGCGTCGGGGTGGACATCGACGTCCGCCGGGTGCCGCTGCGCGAGGCCGACATGGAGCCCTTCGAGATCATGGTCAGCGAGTCGCAGGAGCGGATGCTGGCGGTCGTCGAGCCCGGCAGGGTCGACGCCGTGCTGGCGCTGTGCGAGAAGTGGCAGACGGGGGCCGCCGTGATCGGCGAGGTCACCGACACCGGCGCGATGCGGGTGCTCGACGACGGCGAGGAGGTCGGAAACGTCCCGGTGACGGCGCTCGTGGACGAGTGCCCCCTGTATGACCTCGAACCGGAACGGCCCGGGGAATGGCTGTACGGCAACGACGACGTGCTCGGCGAGCGGGTCTCGCTGCACGCCGGGCGCTCGGCGGATCCCGCCGACCCCTCGGCCGTCCTCGTCGCCCTGCTCGCCTCACCCAGCATCGCCTCGAAGCGCTGGGCCTTCGAGCAGTACGACTCGGTGGTCGGCTCGCGCACGGTGCGCCGGCCCGAGGCCGCGGACGCCGCGGTCCTGATGCTCCCCGAGTCCGGCCGGGCGATCGCCGTCTCGATCGACGGCAATGGCCGCCGCGTCGCCTGCGACCCGCACGCCGGCGCGGTCGAGGCCGTGCTCGAATGCGCCCAGAACCTCGCCTGCGTCGGCGCCGAGCCGCTGGGCCTGACCAATTGCCTCAACTTCGGCAACCCCGAGAAGCCGGCCGTCGCCTGGCAGCTCGAACGCGCGGTGACGGGCCTCGCCGATGCTTGCACCGCCCTCGGCGTGCCGGTGGTGGGCGGCAACGTCAGCCTCTACAACGAGACCGAGCACGGGCCGATCTATCCCACCCCCGTGGTCGGCATGGTGGGCGAGCTGCCCGACCCCGCCGAGGTGCCAGGCCCGGCTCTGGCCGAGGGGGACGTGCTGGTGCTGGTCGGCCCCTTTGCGCCATCGCTCGCTGGCTCGGAGCTGGCCAAGCTGCGCGGCGAGCTCGCCGACGGCCTTCCCGCCACCGAGATCCCGCCCGTCGCGGCGGCGCTCGCGTTCGTGCGCGAGCGGGCCCGCGCAGGCGGGGTCAGCGCCGCCCACGACGTCAGCGACGGCGGCCTGGCGGTAGCGCTCGCCGAGATGGCCATCGCGGCGGAGACGGGGATCAAGGCCGACCTCGACGGACTGGTCGAGCTGCGCGGCTGCTCGGGCGAGACGGCGCTGTTCGGCGAGGCCCCCGGGGGTCTGCTGCTGGCGGTGCCGCAGCAGGGCGCCGAGGCGCTGCTGGGCGCGGCGGAGTCCGCCGGCATTGACGCTCTGGAGCTGGGGCGGGCCGGCGGCGAGCGGCTCGAGCTCTCGGCGGCCGAGCGGGAGGCATCGGTGCTGCTCTCCGACGCCTCGCGAGCCTGGGCATCGCTGGCCGAGCAGGCCGAGCCGGGCCCGGGGCCCTCGCCCGGTTAGGAGGGGCTTAGCCCCGGCTTAGCCCGCAGGCGCATGCTGCGGCGGATGCAGGAGAGCAGACACCGCCCGCTCTTGGTCGTGGGTCTGATGCTGGTGCTGATCGCCGCCGGTTCGGTGGTCCTCCAGCGCGAGGTGGCGGAGACGATGACCCAGGCGCTTCTGCTCAGCGTCGCCTGGGCGGGCATCGTCGGGCTCGGGTTTCTTCTCTACGCATCGCCGCGCGGCATGCTGCCCCAGGTGATCGCGGGGCTCGCGGTCGGCGCCGTGATCGCCGGCGGCAGCTACTACTGGTTCTCGGTCCGCGACGAGGAGGTGGACGAGGACGTCGTCACGGCCGCGAAGACGGCCGAGGGAGCGGAGGCGGAGCAGGGCCTGGCCTCGGCAGAGGCCTCGGGCGGAGCCCGGAAGCAGGCCGGCAACACGACGCTCGCGAGCGGCAGCTTCATGGGCGAGGACGGCCACGACGGCAGCGGCACTGCGACCGTGGTCCAGGAGCCCGGCGGCGGCCGCGTCCTCACCTTCACGGACTTCGACGTCGACCCCGGCGCCCAGGTCGAGGTCTGGCTCACCACCGGGCCGGACCAGACCGGCGACCGGGTCGAGCTGGGCAGCCTGAAGGGCAACGTCGGCAACCAGCAGTACGAGATCCCCGCCGACGCAGACCTGAACCGCCACGGCACGGTGATGCTCTACTGCACCCCCTTCACGGTGCGGATCGCAGTCGCCGAGCTCATGTCCGCCTAGCTCCGCCAGCCTGAAGAAGCCGTACCTTCGGCCGGATCCCCCGACCGGAGGGTCGGCTGCGACCCGCCCCGTTGGTACCCTCAGTGCGCAGGTTTCGCACTGCCCCTGTCGTCTATCTCCAGAGGTTGAGACACCTCTTCCCATCTTGAGCGAGCGCCCGATGGACGTTCCTTTTCGTGATGGCCCGCGCGACGAGTGCGGGGTGTTCGGCGTGTACGCGCCCGGGCGCGAGGTCGCGCGCCTCGCCTACTTCGGGTTGTACGCGCTGCAGCACCGCGGGCAGGAGTCGGCCGGCATCGCGACCTGCGAGGGAGGCCACATCACGACGCTGCGCGAGCTGGGGCTCGTCTCGCAGGTGTTCGACGAGGAGAAGCTGCGCGCGCTCGCGGGCGACATGGCCATCGGTCACGTGCGCTACTCGACCACCGGGGGCGGCGCCTGGGAGAACGCCCAGCCGGTCTGGCGCGACGACGGCCGCGAGCTGGCGCTTGCGCATAACGGCAACCTGACCAACGCCGTCGAGCACTACAACGAGCTGACCGAGGCCGGCACGGCGCTGCGCGGCACCTCGGACTCGGAGATCATGGCGGCGCTGCTCTCCAAGCGGGCCGGCGAAGGCAACGACTGGATCGAGGACGCCGTTGCCGAGGTGATGCCGCGGCTGCAGGGGGCCTACTCGACGGTGGTGATGACCAAGCACGCGGTCGTCGCCTTCCGCGATCCCCACGGGGTGCGGCCATTGGCCCTGGGCAAGATCAATCCCGGCGACGGCCACGACGAGTGCTTCGTGGTCGCATCGGAGAGCTGCGCGTTCGACATCATCGGCGCCAAGCTGATCCGCGAGGTGCAGCCGGGCGAGATGGTCTCGCTGACCGAGGGCGGACTGGAGATGAAGCAGGTGATCAAGGCCGAGCGTCCGGCTCACTGCGTGTTCGAGCACATCTATTTCTCGCGCCCCGACACCCGCCTGGAGGGCCGCGTCCTGCAGGAGGTCCGCGGCCGGATGGGCGAGCTGCTGGCCGAGGAGGCGCCGGTGGAAGCCGACCTGGTGATCTCCGTTCCCGACTCCGGGAATCCGATGGCCAACGGGTTCGCGCGGGCGTCCGGGCTGCCGAAGGACGACGGCCTGATCAAGAACCGCTACGTGCAGCGGACCTTCATCCAGCCCGGCCAGGAGCTGCGCAAGCACGGCCTGCGGATGAAGTTCAACCCGCTGCCCGAGATCGTCGCCGGCAAGCGCATCGTCGTGGTGGACGACTCGATCGTCCGCGGCAACACCACGCGCCAGATCGTCGCGATGCTGAAGGAAGCCGGCGCGACCGAGGTCCACCTGCGCATCTCGGCCCCGCCGATCCGCCATCCCTGCCACTACGGAATCGACATGTCCACTCGCGAGGAGATGATCGCCCACGACCGCACCGAGGCCGAGATCGCTGAGGAACTGGGCGCC
Organism: uncultured Solirubrobacterales bacterium; assembly: GCA_963813725.1. Classification (GTDB taxonomy): domain Bacteria; phylum Actinomycetota; class Thermoleophilia; order Solirubrobacterales; family 70-9; genus VGBV01. Next base: position 323,125 of record CAWFAI010000013.1, on the reverse strand, counting down.
GATTCCCTCGCGTACCTCTCGATCGAGGGCGTCTACAAGGCAGTGGGCACGCCGCGTGAGCGCCACTGCGACGCCTGCTTCACGGGCGACTACCCGCTGGGCGACCCCGAATCGGCAAACGGCAAGTTCGCCCTCGAGGACATCGCCGTCGTCCCCGCACACAGGTAGCTGCGGGGCATGGGGGGCCTTCGCATCGCCGTGCTGGCCTCGGGCACCGGCACCAACCTGCAGGCGATCCTGGATCAGCTCCATGGGCAGGACGGGATCGAGGTCGTCGGCGTTGCCTCGGACCAGGCCGGGCGCGCGTGCGCTCGAACGAGCCGAGGAGGCCGGGGTCGAAACGGCGGTGTTCCCCGTATCCGGGCATTCGGATCGGCTTGCGCGCGATCTGGCGATCGCCGACTGGCTGACTGAACGCGAGGTGGATCTGGTGGTTCTGGCCGGCTACATGCAGCTGCTCTCGGGCGAGTTCATCCTCCGCTTCCCGCACCGGATCGTGAACGTGCACCCCGCCCTGCTGCCCTCGTTCCCGGGGCTCGACGCCGTGCAGCAGGCGCTCGACCACGGCAGCAAGATCACCGGGGTGACGGTGCACTTCGTCGACGAGGGCGTGGATTCGGGGCCGATCATCTTCCAGAGGCCCGTGCCCGTGCCCCCCAGCCGCGACTGGGACGAGCTCGAGGCGGCGATCCACGCGACCGAGCACGCGCTGCTGCCGGAGACGATCCGCCTGATCGCGGCGGGCAGGGTGAGCATCGACCCCGCCAACCCGCGGCTGGTCGTAATCGAGCCCGAATAGACTCGCGCCTGCGTGCCCACCGCCCCCGCCTACGAGGACCTGCCCGAGCCCGCCGGCGACTCCCTGCCGGTAAGGCGCGCGCTGATCTCGGTGGCGGACAAGACGGCGGCGGCGGACTTCGCCACCGGCCTCGCCAAGCTGGGGGTCGAGATCGTCTCCACCGGGGGGACCGCGACCGTGCTGCAGGAGGCGGGCGTCGATGTCCGGCCGGTCGAGGACCTGACCGGGTTCCCCGAGATCCTGGACGGGCGGGTGAAGACGCTTCATCCGCACCTGCACGCGGCGCTGCTGGCCGTTCGCGACAACCCCGAGCACGCGGCCACGCTCGACGAGCGCGAGATCGAGCCGATCGACCTCGTCTGCGTCAACCTCTATCCGTTCGAGCGCACGATCGCGCGCTACGACGTGCCCGAGGAGGAGGCGATCGAGCAGATCGACGTCGGGGGGCCGACGATGATCCGTGCCGCCGCCAAGAACCACCGCTTCGTCGCCGTGGTCGTCAAGCCCGAGAGCTATGACGCCGTGCTGGGCGAGCTGGAGGAGGCCGGCGAGCTGTCGGCGCCGACCCGCCACTGGCTCGCCAACGAGGCCTTCGCCTACACCGCGCGATACGACGCTGCGATCAGCCGCTGGTTCGGGCGGCGATACGAGACCCTGCCGCAGCATTGGGTCACCTCCTGGGAGAAGGAGCTGGACCTGACCTACGGCGAGAACCCCCACCAGCGGGCTGCGCTCTACGTCGAGTCCGGGGTGCGCTCGCACGTGCTCTCGAGGGTGGCGAAGCTGCACGGCAAGCCGCTGTCGTTCAACAACGTGCTCGACCTGGACTCGGCCCGGCGCCTCTGCTCCGACCTCGAGAGAGCGGCGTGCGTGATCGTGAAGCACAACAACCCCTGCGGCGCCGCCGAGGCGGAGACGGCCGAGGACGCCTACGAGGGGGCCTTCGCCTGCGACCCCATCTCGGCCTTCGGCGGGGTGATCGCATTGAACCGGCCGGTGACCGTTCCTCTGGCCGAGCGTCTGAACGAGCAGTTCGTCGAGGCGCTGATCGCGCCCGGATACGAGGACGGGGCGCTGCCCGTCCTGCAGCAGAAGGAGGGGATCCGGATACTCGAGGACACCGAGAGGCGGGCGCACCAGGTCGAGCCGGACATCAAGCGGGTGCGCGGCGGCATGCTGGTGCAGGACCCCGACGGCTCGCCCGAGCCGCGCGAGCTGATGGAGGTGGCGACCCAGACGCAGCCGACCGACGAGCAGTGGGCGGACCTGCTGTTCGCCTGGCGGGTCGTGCGCCACGTGCGCTCGAACGCGATCGTGCTCGCTCGCGGCGGCGCCACCCTCGGCATCGGCGCCGGCCAGATGAGCCGTGTGGACTCGGTCCGGCTCGCGATCGAGAAGGCGCAGGAGGCGCGGGGCCCGGAAGTCGAACAGCTCCTGGCCGGCTCAGCGATCGCCTCGGACGCCTTCTTCCCCTTCGCCGACGGCGTGCAGGCGGCGATCGACGCCGGCGCCGCCGCGGTGATCCAGCCGGGCGGCTCCAAGCGCGACGCCGAGGTGATCGAGGCCTGCGACGCCGCCGGCGTCCCGATGGTCTTCACCAAGCGCAGGCATTTCCGGCATTGAGGGGGCCGGGGCGTCCCTGGCAAACTCCGCGGGCCCCCTTAACTCAACTGGCTAGAGTTCCGGCCTTTTAAGCCGGCGGTCCGGGTTCGAGTCCCGGGGGGGGCACTGCGGCACCCATCGTCCAGGTGATCGGAGAGCGCAGCGGATGAGGATCTCAGCGAAGGTGGACTACGCCGTCAGGGCCGCGGTGGAGCTGGCCGCCGCTGGGGGCGATCCCGAGCAGCCGGTGAAGGGCGACGTGATCGCCGAGGCGCAGGGGATTCCGCTGAAGTTCCTGGAGAACATCCTGGGGGAGCTGAAGCACGTCGGCATCGTCAACAGCAGGCGCGGGGCGCAGGGCGGCTACTGGCTCAACAGGCCGGCGGACGAGGTGACGCTGGCCGACATCGTGCGGGCGGTCGAGGGGCCGCTGGCGAGCGTGCGCGGCGAGTCGCCGGAAGGGCTCAAGTACCGGGGCGGCGCGAAGCCGCTGCAGGAGGTCTGGATCGCGCTCCGCGCCAACCTGCGCGCGGTGCTGGAGGAGGTGACGCTCGCCGACGTCGTCGCGGGCGAGCTGCCGGAGGCGATCAGGGAGCTGAGCGAGCCGGCAGAAGCCTGGAGCCCGCGCTAGCGGTCGTCCTCCGCGAGCGCAAGCCGGTGGCGCCTCGCCGGCTCGCTCAACCCCTGGCCTACCGTCTAGGCGACCTCCGGCTGCGGGACGGGGGCGGCGCCGTCGCCGTCCCTGAACACCTTGGACGCCTTCGGCCGCACGAACACGATCTGGCCCTCGCGCAGCTCCAGCTCGTCCACCTGCTCGCGCGTCAGCTGCACCGAGAACTTCTCGCCGTCCTCGAGCGTCAGCTCGACCCTGACCTCGAACCCGAGGTGCACGACCCGGTCGATCAGCGCCTCGATCGTCTTGCCGTTGGGCTCGTGGCGGATCTCGACGTCGTGCGGGCGCACCCACGCGGTGCCGAGGCGATGGGCCGGGCCGACGAAGCTCATCACGAACTCGCTGGCCGGATGCTCGTAGAGGTCGCGCGGGCCGCCGGACTGCTCGACCCTGCCATCGTTCATGACGATGATCTGCTCGGCGACCTCCATCGCCTCCTCCTGGTCGTGGGTGACGAAGATCGTCGTCACGTGGACCTCGTCGTGGAGGCGGCGCAGCCACGTCCGCAGCTCCTGGCGCACCTTGGCGTCGAGGGCGCCGAACGGCTCGTCCAGCAGCAGCACCTTCGGCTCCACCGCGAGCGCCCTGGCGAGGGCCATGCGCTGGCGCTGGCCGCCGGAGAGCTGGTTGGGGTAGCGCCGCTCGAAGCCCTGCAGGTGGACCAGGCCGATCAGCTGGTTGACGCGCTCGCGGACCATTCCCTTCCCCTCGCCGCGGATGCGCAGCCCGTAGGCGATGTTGTCGAACACCGTCATGTGCTTGAACGCGGCGTAGTGCTGGAAGACGAAGCCGACGTCGCGGTCCTGGACGCGGACCTTGGTGTTGTCCTGGCCGTTGATGACGACGCGGCCCTGGTCGGGCTCCTCGAGCCCCGCGATCACCCTCAGCAGGGTCGACTTGCCGCTGCCCGAAGGCCCGAGCAGGGCGGTCAGCCCGCCGTCGGGAACGTCGATCGAGACGTCGTCGAGGGCGACGAAGTCTCCGAATTGCTTGGTCACGTGCTCAGCTGCGATGCCCATGGTCAGGCCTCCTTCTCTTGGACGATGTGGCCGGCAGGATCGAAGTCCTCGACCTCGGGCCTCCTGCGCAACAGGTTCATTGAGACGAGGACGAGCACGGCGAGAATCGCCAGCAGGATCGCCGCCGCGTACGCGCCCTCCACGTTGAAGGTTCCGTATTCGCTCTCGACGAAGATCGGAAGGGTCTCGGTCTGGCCGGAGATCTTGCCCGAGACCACGGCGACCGCTCCGAACTCGCCGAGCGAGCGCGCGGTGGCCAGCACGACCCCGTAGGTCACGCCCCAGCGAATCGAGGGCAGCGTGATCTTCCAGAACGTCTGCCAGGGAGAGGACCCGAGGGTCGTCGCGGCCTGCTCCTGGTCGTCGCCGATCTCCTGCAGCACGGGCATCACCTCGCGCACCACGAAGGGCAGCGAGACGAACACCGTGGCCAGCACCAGGCCGGGGGTGGAGAAGATGATCTGGATGCCCGCGTCGTTGAGCGGGCCGCCGATGAATCCGTCGGCGCCGTACACGAGGAACAGCGACAGCCCGATCACCACAGGGGAGACCGCGAAGGGCAGGTCGATCAGCGAGTTGATGATGCCCTTGCCCCAGAAGTCCTGACGCACCAGCATCAGCGCGCAGAGGATCCCGAAGATGGTGTTCAGCGGCACGGCGATCCCGACGCAGAGGATCGTCATCCAGAAGGCATGCAGGCCATCCGGGCTCGTGATCGAGTCGAGCGGCTCGCTGATCCCGTTCTCGAACGTCTTGACGAAGATCATCACCAGCGGGATCGCCAGCAGCAGCAGCAGGTAGGTCAGGGCGACCGTCCTCATGCCGTACTTGGCGATGCGACTACCCTCGCTCATGGCGGCTCCTCCAGCGTCCGAACAGGTTCAGCGCGAACAGGACTGCGACAGCGACGAACAGCAGGAACACGGAGACCGCCGCAGCCGCCGTGGTGTTGTCGCTCTCGATGCGGCCGAAGATGTAGACCGACGCGACCTGGGTGTCGAAGGGGATGTTCCCCGTGATCAGCACGAGGGACCCGAACTCCCCGATGGCGCGCGCGAACGCAAGCGCGCAGCCCGCGATGATCGCCGGCGTCAGGTTGGGAAGGATGATGCTGCGGAAGATCCGGAAGTTCTCCGATCCCAGGGAGGCGGCCGCCTCCTCCATCTCCTCGTCCAGCTCCTGCAGCACGGGCTGCACGGCGCGGACGACGAAGGGGAGTGTCACGAACAGCAGCGCCATCCCGACCGCCACCTTCGTGTAGGTGATGTTGATCCCGAGCGGGCTGTCCTGGCCGTAGAGGGCCAGCAGCGTCAGTCCGGCGACGATCGTCGGCAGCGCGAACGGCAGGTCGATGATCGAGTTGACGAATCGCTTGCCGCGGAACTCATCCCGCACCAGCACCCAGGCGATCATCGTCCCCATCACCGCGTTGATCACGGTGATCACCAACGAGGTGATCAGGGTCAGCTTGATCGCCGCGACGGCCTCGGGCGCCGAGATCGCGTCCCAGAAGGCTCCGGCTCCCTCGTCGAAGGAGCGAAAGACGACGGCGCCCAGCGGGATCAGCACGATGATGCTGAGCCACGTCAGTACGACGCCGCGGGTGAGCACCTCTCCGCCGAAGGGGGCTCGAAAGCCCGCCCTCGGCGGAGATGCAACCGCTGTGTCAGCCGCTGGTGGCGTCATGCCGGTGCTCGGGGTCCTCTACTCCAGCGGAGCGCCCTGCTCGCGCAGGATCTCCGTGACCTTGCCGGTCTCGTCGTTGAAGAACTCCTCGTCGACCTTGGCCCAACCGCCGAAGTCGGCGATCGTGAACAGGCCGGGCACCTCCGGGAACTTGTCCGTGTTCTCTGCGAGCACGGACTCGGTCACCGGGCGGTAGCCGTAGTCGGCGAAGACCTGCTGGCCCTCGTCGCTGATGATGAAATCGAGGAACGCCGTGGCGGCGTCCGGATCCTGGGCGTCCTCCGTGACGGCACCCGGATTCTCGATCTTGAGCGTGGAGTCGGGGAGCACGTAGTCGAGCTCGATCCCCTCGTCCTGCGCCTGGATGGCCTCGTTCTCATAGCCGATCAGCACGTCGCCCTTGCCGCTGGCAAACGTCTGCAGCGAGTCGCGGGCGGAGTCGTCGAGGACCGAGGTCTTCGAGATCACCGTGGCGACCGCGTCGAGAGCCTCCTGCTCGGACTTCCCGGCCTCGATCTGCGAGCCGTAGATGGCCATGATGTTCCACTTTGCGCCGCCGGAGGTGGCGGGGTTCGGCGTGATGATCTCGACGTCCTTCGTGAGCAGGTCGTCGAAGCTCTCGATGCCCTCGGGGTTGCCGGGGCGAGTCGCGATGCTCACGACCGAGCTGCTGACAATGCCCTTCGTGGGACCGCTGTTCCAGTCCTCGGCCACGAGCTTGTTGTCGACCAGGCTGAGCATGTCCGGCTCCAGCGAGAAGTCGACGAGGTCGGCCGGCTGGCCGGCCTCGATCGCGCGACGCTGGTCGCCGGAGGCGCCGAACGAGGTCGACACGTCGACTCCGCTGCCTCCGTCCGTGTCCTGGAAGGCGGGGATCAGGCCATCCTCGAAAGCCTGCTGCGGAGTCGAATAGGCGACCAGGTCGATGCTCCCGCCTCCGCTACCGCCCTCTGCCTCATCGTCGCCGCCGCAGGCCGCGATCCCGAGCGTCGCCGCAAGTGCGATCCCCGCGATCCCAAGCCGGGCGCCGGTGCGCCTGCAGGCGCTTGCTTCTTCCCATTGTTCATTAGCGTGTTTCTACCTTTTCTGATTTGTTTAGTTGACAATTCGGTCGGGCAAGGTAGCAGATTGCCAACCTTTCAACTTGGAAAGGTGGTTATTCCCCCTGGGGTTCCGGGAATTGCGGCGCTGGCCCCTGCGCCGGGGCGGCGGCGAGGTAACCCGATCGTGGCTAGAAGAGGCTGCCTTGGGCGGGCCGCTCGGCCCGCTCGCGGCGCTCGGCGCGCTTCGCCGCCAGCTCGTCACGGCGCCCGAAGCGGCGGTCGCCCGAGCGGTTGAAGGCGCGGATCAGCTTCGATATCCGCTTGCGCTCCGCGGGCGGCGCGTAGGCGCCGCGCTCGTAGAGCCCCTCGTAGCGGGGCACCAGGTCGGGCCGCGCCGCCGACAGCCACGACATGAACACCTCGCGGACCCCCGGCCGCAGGTGCAGGGCGATGCCGTTGACGAAGGTCGCCCCCGCCTCCTCGGCCAGGGCGACGATCTCCTCGACCTGCTCGGGGTCGTCGTTGATCCCCGGCATCAGCGGCGCGATCAGCACCCCTGACGGGATCCCCGCCTCGTTGAACTTCCGCACCGCCTCCATCCGCTTGCGCGGGTGTGGGGTGTGCGGCTCGGTCTCGCGCCAGGCCTTCTCCTCCATCGTCGGGATCGAGAAGTTGACGCTGACGTCTGCCACCTCCGCCAGCCGTTGGTAGAGCTCCAGGTCCCGCAGCGGCAGCGGCGACTTCGACAGCACCGACGCCGGCGTCTCGGTCTCGCGAAGCGCCTCGAGCATCGGCGGCATCAGCTCGTAGCGCCCCTCGGCCCACTGGTAGGGATCGGTGTTGGTCCCGAACGCGACCAGCTCCCGCTTCCAGCTCGGCCGCCGCAGCTCCGCGGCGAGCAGCTCCGGAACGTTCACCTTGACGACGATCTCGCGCTCGAAGTCGCGGCCGGCGTCGAGGTCCAGGTAGGTGTGGGTCTGGCGTGCAAAACAGAAGGTGCACGCATGGGTGCATCCTCTGAACGCGTTCACGGTCCAGTTGAAGGGAAGGTAGGTGCCGGGCACCTTGTTCAGCGCCGACTTCGCGCGAACCTCGTGGAAGTTGATGCCGAGCGCCTCGGGGGCGTCAAAGGTGCGTACACGCTCGGTTTCGAGGCCCGGGAGCGTGCGCTCAGCCTCCCTTTCCGTGCTCTGAGCTGCCCAACGCATAGAACGTATGTTCGCATACGCGCCACCCGGCCAGCGACGAATGATGGGGCGGCGAAGCGGGTATGGGCGAGAGGGTGACGGCACAGCTTCAACTCGATGGCGAGGCCAGCGCTGCACCCCTCGGCCATCCTGCGAGCGGACCCCGCCGAGCGCGACGACGCGACCGCGATGCTCGTCAACGACCTGCGCTCAGCGAGAAAGCGGCTCGGCTGAGGACGCCATGGGACTGATCGCGCCACTCGTTTTCGAGGAGACTGTGCTCGTGGCCGCGAGCACCCCTCAGCAGCTCCACCCGGCCGAGCATCGCGCGTATCGCGAGCTCTATGTCTCGTGCCGCCAGCTGGTCAACCGCTGGGGCCGCCTCGTGGACGCGCTGGAGGGCACGAAGATGGCCGAGACGATGGAGCGCAGCGCCGGGCGCGTACACGACCTGCTCGCCGCGCTGGCGCCGAAGACCGAGGCATACGGGCTGCACGGTGGGATCGCCGCCCAGGGCCTCGGCGCGCGAATCGCCGACGTGCGTGGCGCTGTCACCGACCGCTCGGTCGACACCGGCATGGTCTTGCGCCTCGCGGTGCTCGACATCGAGCACGTGACGACGCTGCTGGGGCACCTCGCGGCGCTCGCCGAGGCCCGCTCCGACGAGAAGATGGCCGAGTTCTGCCGGGAGTGGCAGGCGAATCTGCGGCCGGAGGTAAAGGCCGTGCGCGAGACAGCGATCAAGCTGGGACGAAACCCCGACCGAGCTGCGGCACCGCTTGATGCCTCGCTGCTCGGGCGCGCGGCGCACGGCGCGGGCTGGGTCGCCGGCTCGTTGGGCGAGGCGTTCGACCGCGTCACCGGCTCGATCCCCGGTCGCGGCTCCGGCGAGTCGCCGCCTGCGCCGAAGAAGCCCTCGCGCGCCGCCTAGAGCTCGGGCCGGCCCTCGAGCGGGGTCGAGGCCTCCGCGTGCAGGCGGCGGGGGATGCGGCCGGCCAGGCGCGCTGCGTGGCCCGCCTCGACGGCGTGGCGCATGGCGACGGCCATCCCGGCGGGGTCCTCGGCGCGCGAGACCGAGCTGGCCAGCAGCACCGCCTCGCAGCCCAGCTCCATCGCCAGCGCCGCGTCGGAGGCCGTGCCCACACCGGCGTCGAGGATGACGGGCACACGGGTCCGCTCGGTGATGATCTGCAGGTTGTAGGGGTTTCGAATCCCCATTCCCGAGCCGATCGGCGAGCCCAGCGGCATCACCGCGGCACAGCCGGCGTCCTCCAGGCGCTTGGCCAGGATCGGGTCGTCGTTGGTGTAGGGCAGCACCGTGAACCCCTCCCCCACCAGGGTCTCGGCGGCGGCGACCAGCTCGACCGCGTCGGGCATCAGCGTGCGATCGTCGCCGATCACCTCGAGCTTCACCCACTCGGTCTCGAAGGCCTCGCGCGCCAGCCGCGCGGTCCGGACCGCGTCGCGGGCCGTGTAGCAACCGGCGGTGTTGGGCAGGGCGAACAGCCCCAGGCGATCGATCACCTCAAGCAACGAGCCCTCGCTCTCGGGGTCGACCCGGCGCAGCGCGACGGTGACGATCTCGGTTCCGGAGGCGATCAGCGCCTGCTCCATCTGCTCCAGCGATCGAAAGCCCGCCGGTGCCGACGATCAGCCGCGAGCCCCAGCTGCGCCCACCCAGCTCGAACCCCTCGCCGGCGCCGCCCTGGATCGCCGCCACGACCTCGACGTTCTGGCCCTCGGACAGCGTCGTCCCCTCCCAGCTGCTGCGCGGCACCACCTCGCCGTCCACCGCGACGGCGATTCCGTGCCGCTCGCCGTCGCCGTCCTCGATGCCGGTCGCCTCGACCGCAGCCGCCACCGTCGCCCCGTCGGGGACGATCGCGTCCTCGCCGTTGAGCGCGATCCTCATCGCGCCGCCGATCCGGTCACCGAGCCGACACGCCGGCCGGACCGCCCCTTACCGAAGCGGCCGGGATCGAACGGGGAGATCTCCACCGGCGATGACTCGCCGGCCAGGAGCGCGGCGACCGCATCGGCGGTGGCGGGCGCCAGCAGCACGCCGTTGCGGAAGTGCCCGGTCGCGATCAGCAGGCCCTTCCGCGCGCCCGGGCCGATCAGCGGCGCGTTGTCGGGGCTGCCGGGCCGCAGCCCCGCCCGCATCTCGACCAGCTCGGTCTCGGCGACCTCGGGCAGCGTGCGGTAGGCCTCGCGCAGCAGCTCGTGGACACCGCCGGCGGTGACGGTGGTGTCGAAGCCCGCCTCCTCGACCGTGGCGCCCACGAGCAGCCGTCCGTCGGGGCGCGGGACCATGTAGAGGCGGTCGCCGACGACGATTCGCTCGCAGACGGGAGCGTCGCTGCGCTGGCGCAGGGTCAGGATCTCGCCCTTGACCGGGCGTACGGGGGGCCGGGCCTCTGGGGGCAGCCAGGGGGTCTGGCCCGATGCGCACCCCGTGGCCAGCACGAGCGCGCCGCCGCGCAGCACGCGGCCATCGGTCGTGGTGACGCTGACCTCGTCGCCGAGCTCGGCGTCGGCCACCTCGGTTCCCTCCAGCAGCGTCTCGCCCCGCGCCCGCAGCGCGGCCACCAGCGCCGCGCTCAGCCGCCGAGGGTCCGCGGCCCCCTCGTGGGGGGCGAACACGCCGCCGGCGACCGAAGGCGCCAGGCCCGGCTCGAGCCGCCGGCAGGCGCTGGGCGTGAGCCATTCGGACTCCAGGCCGTGTGTGCGATGAAGGTCGTGCTGGCGCCGCAGGTCCTCGGTCTCGTCGCGGTCGAGCGCCACGTGCAGGGCCCCGATGCGGGCGTATCCCGGGTCGGCGCCGGCCTCCCGCCCGAGCTCAGAGGCGAATCCCGGCCAGAGCTCGTGCGAGGCGAGGTTCAGGGCCAGCAGGCTCTCCTCGCCCCAGGAGGCCTCGCCGACGGGCGCCAACATGCCCGCCGCGACGTCGGTCGCGCCCGAGCCCGCGCGCTCGCGCTCAAGCACGCAGACGCTGAGCCCGCGCTGGGCAGCGCGCCAGGCGCAGGCGAGGCCGATCACGCCGCCGCCGGCGATCAACGCGTCAAATCGGCTGTCCTGATGATTGGCCGTGGTCATCCGCTTTCCGCGGCCGAGGCGCTCCAACCATCCCTGCGCCGGCATTACCCGGATCAGGTTCCTACGGTCGGCGGCGCACCAGCCGCCCTCTCAGCCCTGGGTGGGCTCCCGTTTGTCGGTACCCATCGTACTCCGCTCTAGATGACTGATTTCACGGCGCCGTGTGACTGAGGGGGCGCCTGGCCAAGCAGCCCAAGGACACAGGCGAAGCCCTTGGTGGTGCCAAGGGCGAGCCCGAGGACGAAGGGATGCGCCCGCCAGGCGTCTCCTCAGGCGTGCGTGGTCGTGGAATCAGTCATCTGCGCCGCGGCCGGGGGCCGACGGTACGCTCCACTCAGGTGAACGACCAAGCCAGCAAGCCCACAAGGCTGGGCCCGCCGGAGGCGATCGGCGCGCTCCGCCGCGAGCGCCTGCGCTGGGCCCGCCTGTACTTCGTCTGCGACGCGCTGCCCCACGGTGAGGGCCCCGAACCCCTGATTCGTGCCGCCCTGGCGGGCGGCTCCGGGATGGTGGAGCTGCGCGACCGAGAGCAGCCGAGGGTCCTGCTCGACCGCTCGGGGGCAACCTTCCGGCGTGTCGCCGACACCTACAGCTCGCTGTTCATCGTCAACGATGACCCCCATCTGGCCCGCGAGCTCGACGCCGACGGGGTCCACGTGGGCCAGGAGGACATCCCGCCCGCCGAGGCGCGCCGGATCCTCGGGCCGGAGGCGATCATCGGGCTCTCCACCCATTCCAGCAGAGCAGGTCAAGGCGGCCCACGACCAGCCCGTGGACTACATCAGCGTGGGCCCCATCTGGGAGACGCCGACTAAAGCCGGGAGGCCGGCCACCGGGCTCGAGCTGATCGAGGCCGCGGCGCAGGAGGCGACGCTGCCCTGGTTCGCGATCGGCGGCATCGACGCCGGCAACGTCGCCGATGTGGTGGCCGCGGGAGCGCGGCGGGTCTGCGTGGTGCGCGCCATCCGCGACGCCGACGATCCCGCGGCTGCGGCGGCTGCGCTCGCCGAGCCGCTCGAGGCGGCCGCAAAGGCCGATCCCGCCCCGCTCGGGCGGTGAGCGACTGAATGGGCAGCCGCGAGCGCAAGCGCGAGCAGCGCCGCAAGCGCAAACGGCGATCCGCTGGTGCCGCCGACGTCGCCGCGCCCGCCGCTGCCACGGAGGAGGCACCCGGGGCAAACGGCGGCTCCGCCGAGGCGCCGGCCGAGAGCTTTCAGCAGCGCATGAGCCGGCGCTCCGAGCAGCGCAACGCCGAGGCGAGGGCGAAGCTGGAGCCCTTGGCCGAGGGGGAGCGGCCCACCGCCGTGACGGTGGCGGCCGTCGTCTCGGCCGTCCTGGCCGTGATCTTCACCGTCTCGGCCGTGCTGGCGCTGGTCACCTCGATCGAGGTCGGCGGCGAGCAGCCGAGCCCGCTGCCGCTGGTGGTGTTCGCCGCTGTGCTGTGGCTGATGACCTGGGGGCTGTGGAGGGCGCGCTACTGGGCGGTGCTGGGCTTCCAGATGCTGCTGGTCCTGTTCATGCTCAGCTCGGCGCTGGGCCTGGTGACCGTGGGCAGCATCCCGCAGGCGCTCGGCACCCTGCTGCTGCTGGCGGGGTCCGCTGCCCTGTTCTACTTCATGATCCGCGCCATGGCGAGGATCCAGATGCCCACTCCGCCCGCCGGTCCCGGGGAGCGCTGAGCGTGGCGCGCCATCAGCTGAAGCCGCTGTTCGACCACGTCGTGATCAAGGAGCTGGAGCCGGACCGGATGCGGCAATCCGGCCTGGTGGTGCCCGAGGGGGCCCAGGAGCAGCCTCCCCAGCACGGCATCGTCCTCGCGGTCGGGAGTGGCGTCGACTGGTGGGAGTCGGCGGGGGTGCGGATGCCGGTGCGCGCCGGCGACCACGTCGTCTTCCCGGCCTCCGCAGGCAGCTGGGTGGAGGTCGACGAGGAACGCCTGCTGGTCTGCCGGGTGACCGAGCTGCTGGGGATCCTGGAGTCGGTCGACGAGCCCGCGCCGATAGAGTCGAAGGAAGATGGCTAGTTTCGACGTGATCGTGATCGGCGGCGGCCCGGGCGGCTACGTCGCCGCGATCCGGGCCGCACAGCTGGGCCAGAAGACCGCGGTCGTCGAACGCGACAAGCCCGGCGGCCGCTGCCTCAACTACGCGTGCATCCCGGCCAAGACCGTCCTGCACACCGCGGAGGTCTACGCCACGGTCGCGGAGTCCGGTCCCGAGCTGGGGATCAAGGCCAGCGGCGTCGGCATCGACTGGAAGGCCGTGCAGGAGCGCCGCGCCAAGGTCTCAAAGACGCTCGACCGACGGCGTCACGATGCTGTGGAAGAAGAACAAGGTCGAGTTCCTGAACGGCGAGGGGTCGCTCGAGGGCGGCGGCAAGGTCAAGGTCACGTCCGGGAAGACGTCGGACACCCACGAGGCCAAGGCGATCGTCATCGCCACCGGCTCCGTCGCGATGCCGATCCCGGGCATCGACTTCTCCGAGCGCGTGATCGACACCTGGGGCGCCTGGTCGCTGGAGAAGATGCCGAAGGCCCTGGTCGTCGCCGGCGCGGGAGCGTCGGGCTCGGAGATCGCATCGGCCTATGCCCGATTGGGGACGGAGGTGACGCTGGTCGAGATGCTCGATCAGGTGCTGCCCGCGGAGGACAAGGACATGGCCCGCGTGGCCGAGCGCCAGTTCAAGCAGGACGGCATCGAGGTGATGCTGGGAACAAAGGTCGAGGGCGTGAGCGAGCAGAAGACCGGGGTCAAGGTGCAGGCCGGCGGCAAGGAGCTGAAGGCCGACCACCTGGCGATCGCCGGCGGCCGTCGGCCCGACACCGAGGCGCTCGGCCTCGACGCGGCCGGCGTCAAGACCGAAGAGAACGGCCGCATCGCCATCGACGAATACCAGCGCACCAGCGCCGACGGCGTCTACGCGATCGGCGACCTCGTGCGCGGGCCCGCCCTGGCCCACAAGGCCTCGGAGGAGGCCGTCGTCGCCGTCGAGCACGCCGCCGGCCAGCAGACCCACCCGATCGACGTCGGCCTGGTCGCGGGCGCCACCTTCTGCCACCCGCAGGTGGCGAGCGTCGGCATGACCGAGGAGCAGGCCAAGGAGGCTGGGAAGCAGGTCAAGGTCGGGAAGTTCAAGCTCGGCGGCGCCGGCGCCTCGGTCGTATACGACGACCGCGCCGGGCTGGTGAAGATCGTCGGCGACTCGGAGTACGGCGAGATCCTGGGCGCCCACGTCGTCGGCAACATCGCCTGCGACATGATCAGCGAGCTGGTGAACGTGATGGCGCTCGAGGGCGGCTACCCCGAGCTCGCCCGCATCATCCATCCTCACCCGACGATGTCCGAAGCGATCCTGGACGCCGCCCGCGCCGTCGAGGGCTGGCCGATTCACGCGTAGGGACCGTCAGGCCGCACTCTCTCTGAGCGGCTGCTTGCAGCCGCGATTGACGCAGGCGGCCGCTACGGTCCCGGCTGATGTCAGCTGACCGGGCCGCGACCTTCTACTACGACTTCAGCTCGCCCTACTCGTACCTGGCAGCCGAGCGGATCAGCGCCCTGTTCGCTCAGGCTGAGGCCGAGCAGCCCGAGTGGAAGCCGATCTCGTTCGGCCACGTCCTGAAGCAGAGCGGCCGGCGGCCATGGTCGTTCGAGCAGGACCGCTCGGCCGACTTCGAGGAGATCCAGCGGCGCGCCGATGAGCGCGGGCTGCCCGAGGTCCTCTATCCCGAGGGCTGGCCGGCCGACAACTACAGCCTCACACCGCTGCGGGCGGCGACGTACGCAAAGGAGTCGGGCCGGGTCGTGTCCTTCAGCCTCGCCGCCTTCCGCCAGGCGTTCGCGGGCGGCAAGGACCTGAGCGACGTCGACAACGTGCTGATCGCAGCCGCAGCCTGTGAGCTGCACCCGAAGGCGGTGCTGCAGGGGATCGAGACCGCGTCGGTCAAGCAGAAGCTGCAGCGCGCGACCGAGGAGGCGATCGAGCGCGGCGTGGAGGGCATCCCCACCGTGGCCGTGGGGCGCCGGCTCTTCTGGGGGGACGACCGGCTCGAGGAGGCCGCGAAAGCGGCCTGCGTAGGCTGATGCAGGCCGTGGGCGCAATCGCTGGATAGGCAGTGCCACCGGAGGGGTAGGCTGATTCCCGATGGCTCAGAGCAAGACACGGGAGTCGAAGCCCAGTGCCAAGGGCAAGCCCTCGTCCGACGGAAAGGGGGCGAAGCCGAAGCTGCCGGGCAAGAAGGAGAGCCGGGAGCTGCTGGCGACGATGATGCTGATCCGCCGCTTCGAGGAGGAGGCGGGCCGGCAGTACCAGAAGGCCAAGGCCGGCGGCTTCCTTCATCTGGCGATCGGCGAGGAGGCGACGATCGTCGGCACCACCTCGGTGATGCGGGATGACGACTACCTGATCGGCACCTACCGCACCCACGGCCACGCGATCGCCCGCGGCACCGACCCGAAGAACGTGATGGCCGAGATCTTCGGCCGAGTGGACGGCACGTCGGGCGGGCGCGGCGGCTCGATGCACATCTTCGACCTCGAGAAGCGCTTCATGGGCGGCTACGGGATCGTCGGCGGCACGCTGCCCCTGGCGGCCGGGCTGGGGCTGGCCTCCGACTACAAGGGCGAGGACACGGTCACCGTCTGCATGATCGGCGACGGTGCCTCGAACACCGGCAACTTCGGCGAGACGATGAACCTGGCCGCGCTGTGGAGCCTGCCCGTCGTGTTCCTGGTCGAGAACAACCTCTACGGCATGGGGACCTCGGTCGAGCGGCACTCCGCGGTGACCGACCTCTCCAAGAAGGCCGAGGGGTACGGCGTCCCGGGCGTGCGGGTGGACGGCATGGACGTGATGGCGGTGCGCGAGACCGTGACGAAGCACATCAAGCTCGCGCGCGAGAAGCGCCAGCCGACGCTGGTCGAGGCCTTCACCTACCGCTACCGCGGTCACTCCGCGGCCGACCCGGAGGTCTATCGCGAGAAGGAGGAGGTCGAGGAGTGGCAGCGCAAGGACCCGATCGAGAGCTTCGCCAAGCGCCTGGTGGACGAGGGCGTCGTGGCCGAGAAGGATGTCGAGGAGCTGCGCGCCGAGGCCGACGAGGCGGTGGTGGCCGCCGCCGAGTTCGCCGACGCCTCGGCCGAGCCCGACCTGGACTCGCTGTATGACCACCTCTACGTCGGGGCCGAGGAGGTCTCGGGCTGGTACGCCGTGGACGAGCGCTCGCCCGACCCCCATCCCGGCGAGGAGGAGCGCGACGCCGGGGAGCGTGCCCAGGAGCTGGCCGAGCGCGGCGCGGCCTACGCGGGACCGGGGGCCGCGAGCAAGCGCAGAGACGAGGGGGACGAGCCCGACGAGGAACCCGGAGCGGCCGGCTGATGGCGACGGTGCGGATGCGGGAGGCGCTGCGCGACGCGATGGCCGAGGAGATGCGCCGCGACGAGTCCGTGTTCGTGATGGGCGAGGACGTGGGCGTCTTCCAGGGCGCCTTCAAGGTGACCGAGGGGCTCCTGGACGAGTTCGGCGAGAAGCGGGTCCGCGACACCCCGATCTCCGAGAACACGATCGTCGGCACCGGCGTCGGCGCGGCGATGGCCGGGCTGCGGCCGATCGTGGAGATCATGACCGTCAACTTCGCCCTGCTGGCGATGGACATGATCGTCAACCACGCTGCCGCGATCCCCTACATGTTCGGCGGCCAGGTGAGGGTGCCGCTGGTGGTGCGGATGCCCGGCGGCGGCGGGCACCAGCTCGGGCCGACCCACTCCCACAGCTTCGAGGCGATGTTCCTGCACTATCCCGGCCTGCTCGTCGCCTGTCCCTCGACGCCGGCGGACGGCAAGGCGCTGTTGAAAGCGGCTATCCGCGACGACAACCCCGTGATCTTCATCGAGCACGAGTCGCTGTATGGCTCGCGCGGCGAGGTGTCCGACAACGGCGACGAGGAGGTGCTCAACTTCGGCGAGGCGGCGATCCGGCGCGAGGGCGGCGACGTCACCATCGTCGGCATCCTGCGCATGGCCGAGACGGCGCAGCAGGCGGCCAAGACGCTCTCGAACGAGCACGGGGTCGAGGCGGAGGTGATCGACCCGCGCACGCTGCGCCCGCTCGATCTCGACACGATCCTGGAGTCGGTGCGAAAGACGAACCGGGCGGTGATCGTCGAGGAGGGTTGGCCGCACGGCGGGGTCGGCGCCAACCTCGCGGCGCTGATCCAGGAGCAGGCCTTCGACTACCTCGACGCGCCGGTGCAGCGCGTCACCGGAGCGGACGTGCCGATGCCCTACTCCAAGCGCCTGGAGCAGGCGGCGATGCCCCACTCCGAGCACGTCGTCAGCGCGGCGCTCGCCGCGCTTGAGGGGAGCCTCTGATGCCTGACGTCGTCATGCCCCGGCTCTCCGACTCGATGGAGGAGGGGACCGTGCTCAAGTGGCTGAAGTCGGTCGGCGACGAGGTCGCGGTCGGTGACGAGCTGGTCGAGATCGAGACCGACAAGGCGAACATGGTCTACGAGGCGCCCGACGCGGGCACGCTGACCGAGATCGTGGCGGACGAGGGGGCGACGCTGGGGATCGGCGAGGTGATCGCCAAGGTCGGGGACGCGGGCGAGATGCGAAAGCAGCGACCCGAAAAAGCTGAAAGCGCAAACGGTGGGCCGGCGTCGGGGGCCGGCTCTGAGACAGATATCCAAAAAGATCCCAACAGAAAAAGAAACTGCGACTGTCTCCGATCCGGCCCCCGCCACCGCCCCTCAGGGTTCCGATGGGGAGGGTTCCGGGCGCGCAGGCTGCCGGCCACCGCCTTCCCCGGCCGCTGTTGAGGGTGTCGGCCGTGATGGGGATGGGCGGGTCAAGGCGTCTCCCATTGCGAAGCGCATAGCCAAAGATCGCGGCGTCGATCTGAACTCCCTGGACGGATCCGGGCCGGGCGGGCGGATCGTGAAGGCTGATGTGGAGAAGGCGGTCGCCGGGGCAGGCGCCGCTCCGGCGCAGGCCGCTGCGGCGCCGGCGGCTGTCGCTCCGGCGGGGCCGACCGCTGGGGCACAGGAGAAGCCCGAGACCGCCAAGGGGCAGGTTGAGGTCATCGAGCTGACCAAGCTGCAGCAGACCGTGGCGCGGCGGATGGCGGAGTCGAAGGCCACCGCCCCGCACTTCTACCTGCAGGCCGAGATCGACATGACGTCCGCCGTCGCGGGGCGCAAGAAGCTGAAGGAGATGGCCGCTGAGGGCGAAGGCGTGCCCACCTTCAACGACATGGTGGTGAAGGCCTGCGCGCTCGCCCTGCGGGAGTTTCCAAGGGCCAACGGCGCCTATCGGGACGGGAAGATCGAGCAGTACTCGAGGGTCAACGTCGGCGTCGCGGTCGCCGCGCAGGATGCACTCGTGGTGCCGACCGTCTTCGACGCCGACCTGAAGGGCCTGCGCCAGATCTCGGCGGAGACCAAGGCGCTGGCCCAGCGGGTGCGCGACGGCCAGATCACGCCGCCCGAGCTGTCGGGGGGCACGTTCACCGTCTCCAACCTGGGCATGTACGGGGTCTCCAACTTCGGGCGGTGATCAACACCCCGCAGGCCGGGATCCTGGCGGTGGGCGAGCTGAAGGCGAAGCCGGTGGTGACCGACGGCGGCGAGATCGAGGCGCGGGAGATGATGGGCGTCACCCTCGCCTGCGATCACCGCATCCTCTACGGGGCGGACGGGGCGCTGTTCCTGAAGCGGGTCCGGGAGCTGCTCGAGGAGCCGATCGGCCTCGCGCTCTAGCCCGCCAGCGCTTGCCGCCTGTCCGCCGAGGACACGTAGCGCGCGCTGGGCAGCGTCCAGACGACGATCTCGGCCTCGCGGCCGCGGATCTCGACCGAGCCTACCCTCTCGATCTCTTCCGGGACCTCGGACATGGCCTCGCGAGTCGACTCCGAGAGGTAGAGCTGCCAGGGGGTCCCCTTCGTCATTCCCTCCAAGCGGGCGCCGGTGTTCGTCGTATCGCCGATGGCCGTGTACTCCAAGCGGCGCTCTGAGCCGACGTTCCCGGCCATCACGAATCCCGTGTTCAGGCCGATGCCCATCTTGAACCCCTCGGAGACACGTTGGTCGACGAGCCAGTCGTTGAACTCATCGTTGCGCTCGATCATCGCGCGGGCGGCGCGGACTGCCCGGTCGGCGTGATCGGGCTGATCGAGCGGGGCGCCGAATATAGCCATGATCCCGTCGCCCATGTACGAGACCAGGGTCCCGCCGTGGTCGAGGATCGCGTCGCTCATCGCCGCCAGGTAGTGGTTGAGGATCTCGATCACCTCGTCGGGCTGCCGTTTCTCGGCGAACGAGGTGAAGCCGCGCAGATCGCTGAAGAGGACCGTGCTCTCCGTCCGGACGCCGCCGAGGCGCACGCCGTCGGCTCGATCGAGCACCTCCCCCACCACCGCCTCGGGTACGAAGCGGCCGAACGCGTCCCGCGCGCGCTCGCGTTCGAATGCCGTCAGCAGTCCGAACAGCACCAGGCTGACGATGGCCGAGAACGCCGCCGCCGCCAGCGGGTAGATGACGGTTACGATCGTGCCGTCGTTGAACAGCAGCTGCGCCGCGAGCAAGAAGAGCGCGGCGAGCGCGACCGTCGTGAGCACCGCCGCAAAGGCGCTGATCCGCAGCGCCAACAGCGGCGCGGCGGCGCCCAGCAGCGCGATCAGGAGCACGTCCAGCCAGGCGGGGCCCTCGCGCAGGGGAAAGTCGTCGAGGATCGTCGCGATCGCATTCGCGTGGATTTCGGGGCCCGCCATCGTTTCCGCACCGGTGGTCGAGGTCTCGTGACGGTCCTGGAGGGAGGGCGCGAAGGCGCCCACGACCGCGATCTTGCCGTCGAAGGTGCCGGGCTCGAAGTCGCCGGCCTGCACATCCGAGAACGGGATCGACTCGATGGTCCGGGGAGGACCGGCGTAGTCGATCCAGGCGGACTCGCCGTCCGGCGTAACCACCTCGCCCCCGAGGAAGGTCTCGGCGGCCGCCATCGAGAAGCTCGTGAGGCCGTCGATCTCGAACTCGATTCGCCGCACGGCCCCGTCGGGATCGTTGATCACGCTCGACTCACCGGGCGTCCCACGCGAGAAGGCCAGGCCCCGGTCGCCGCCGAAGATCCTGGTCCGCCCCTGCGCATCGACCTCGGTGGTGGCTAGGACCACGTTTCCCGCCCGCCGGGCGGCGAGGATGAGCGCGTTGTCCTGGCTCGGATCCGGCCCGGGCTCGGTGAACTGCACGTCGTAGGCGATCGTCTTGGCACCGTCGGCCGCGATGTTGCGGATCACGTCGGCGTGGGTGCCACGGGGCAGCGGAAACTGCGACCGGAGCTCGTTGAAGGTCTCGTCGTCGATCTTCACGAACACCAGCTCCTCGGGCGGCGGTTGCTCCCCCCTGATCGTGAAGCGCTGGTCGACGGTCGCTAGGTCAGCTCCGTCGAAGGCGCCGAGCCCGTAGGCGGCAACGCCCCCGGCTACAGCCACCGTCGCGGTCGCAATCAGGGCGAGCCGGTAAGCGCGTCGTGCCCTCACGCTGGGTCCCCTGGAGGACTCATGTCGGGCAACCTACTTCCCCGTCATTGGCGTGCGCGCGGCGAGCGAACGGCTGAGCTACCGCTTCTTCACCCGGCGAGGCTTCCTGTTCGAGGCCAGGTAGCTCTCGCCGGCGCGCACGATCACGGTCCGACGGAGGGTGAAGTCGCGCACCGTGACGGATCCTTCGGTGACCTGGGTGAGCGTCCCGTTGCAGGTGTCGGTCACGTTCCAGGTGGTGCCCCTGACCGTCGCCGAGCTCCGGCTCCCCTTTGTCCGGAACCGGCCCCTGCCGCTCCCCCACAGGCCCCGCTTCCTGGCGGAGGCGTGCGCCACCGGCCCCGAGCTCGCCGCCCCGCTCTTCGCATCGGGGCAGTCGAGCTTCGGCCCGTACAGCGAGAGCACGGTGATCGTCCGCCGGGGACCCTTGTCCTTGGCCTTCTTCTTCTTCTTCGCCTTGGCGGTGCCGGCGGCGTTCGAGCCCTCCACGACCTGCGTGATCCTGAAGTCGCCGCCGTAGAACTCGGCGGTCTGCTCGGCGCCAGCCTCGTCCGCCGTGGTGATTCGCACCCGCCCATCCGAGGCGAAGATGATGCAGTTGAGCGGCAGCTCCCGCAGTGCCGTGAGCTGCGTCACGGGACCTCCCGGGCACTGATAGCGGACGTTTCCCGATACGGGTTCGACCACGATCCGCGCTTGGAAGGCCGCCTTCGGGTCGGAACCCCCGAGCAGCAGGCTTATCTCGCCGTCGAAGAGATTGGGGACGACGATGTCGGGGTGGGGGTCACCACCGAACTCCCCGGCCAAGAGCTCCGCCGGAGTCGCCCCGCTGGCGAAGTTGACAGCGGGGCCGAGGTTGCCCGTGCCCTGGTTGGGAAGGATCGAGACGTTGTTCGAGTTGAAGTTGGCTACCGCCACGTCTTGGTCGCCGTCGATGTCGAAGTCCCGGATGGCGCTGCCGTGCGGGTTGTCGCCGACCGCGAGATTCTGGGCGCCGGCGAACACCGTCCCGGCTTCACCGAGGAACAGCGACACGGTGTCGTCATTGGAATTGGCGACGACGAGGTCGGGATCAGCGTCCCCGTTTACGTCTCCCGAGGCGATGTCCGACTGGCCGGAGCCCCCCGTGAGGGTGCTGGCCCCGTGGAACTTGGTGCCCCACGATCCCTTGAAGACCGCGACGTCGGGCCCGTTCGTGGCGACAGCGAGGTCCGGATCCTGATCCGAGTTGAAGTTGCCGACCACCACGTCGCGGGGGTCGGCCACGCACCACAGAGAGCCTCCCGCCGCAAACGTCCCGTCTCCCTTTCCGCGCAGGATGTCGACTTCGTTGTCGGCGACGTCGGCGACGGCGAGGTCCAGGTCAGCGTCTCCGTCGAAGTCGCCGGCCGCGATCCCGGCTGAAGCTGCGGCCGTCGAGTAGGTGATCGGCGCCTCGAAGCCGCCTCCGGGGGAAAGGCCCCCCGGCGCCTCGTCCCCGAGCAGGATCGAGACGTTGTTGACATCGGCCGCCGATTTTGCGATATCGGGATCGCCGTCGCCGTTGAAGTCGGCGACCACGACCCCGCGCGCATCCACGCTCCCGCTCGCGTAGGTGACAGGCTGCGCGAAGGTCCCGTCCGGGCCCCTCAGCCTGACCTCGACGTCGGTGCCCGTCTTCGTCAGCGTGACGAGATCCGAGTCGCCGTCGCCGTCGAAGTCACCGGCGCCAACCTCGACCGGGCCATGGATGCTGGTGCCGACCCCCGTAGGCTCGAACAGGTACAAAGCCTTGGCCGCGGAGGGCAGCATCAGGACAGCCATCAGCGACGCCGCCGCCACAGCAGCGGCGCGCATCCTTGCGCGCGATTTTGAGCGCCCCTTCACTCCGGGACAACTCTAGACGAATTCGTCCCTCTCCTGCTCTTTCTCGCTCACCGTCCCTTGTCGGCGGGGTTCGGTCATCAGGCCGCCAGCAGTGCCGTCGCCCAGAGGCAGATCAGGTGAAAGCTCTGATCCACGATCACGGTCAGGCTCACGGGCGGTGGGTCGGGGCACCTCTTGACCCTGACCATGTACCGGTTCAGCAGCCGCATGTCGTCGATGATGAGATGCGGAAGCGCGATCACCGCGCCGATGCCAACGGCGACCGCCGCGCCTTGTTCGTCCCCGATCCAAAGCAGGGCGGGGATGAAGCTGAGCGTGTAGACGCCGACGTGAGTGAACAGGGCCCGACGGGCGACGGGGTCGCGCCCCAGTCCGCCTGCCTTGTGCGTCGCCTGCCAGTCGGTCTGCAGCAGGAAGTCACCGACGAGGTGGCAGACGAAGAAGACGATTGTCAGCTCGGCCCAGTCCATCCGCGGCCCCACCCTAACCTTCGGGCGCCTCCCACCGTCGGCTACGGTCAGGCGCATGGAGCGGGCGGCCCTGAGCCAGGTCATCGACCATCCGCTCGAGCGCCTGCCGGCGATCGACGAGCACGGGACCCTGGTGTTGGCGCCCGTCGAGCAGACTTGGAGCGCCCTGCTGTCAGTGGCTGGCCGGGTCGTTCTCCGGCCGCGCGGCGGAGCGCGTGGCCGGGGTTCTCGGCTGTTCGCCGGCGGACGCCTCCGGGCCGCTCGACGAGCGCGGCTCGACCGTGCCCGGCTTCATCGTCGTCCGCGTAGTCGAGCCGGCGGTACTGGCGCTGCAGGGCGAGCACCGCTTCTCGCGCTACGGGCTGATCTTCGGGCTGGAGCCGACGAAGGACGAGAACACGCTGCTGCGCGCCGAGTCCCGCGCCGAGTTCCCGGGCTTGAAGGGCCGGGCCTACAAGACGCTCGTGATCGGCACCCGCGGGCACGTGCTGGCCGTCAACCGGATCCTGCGCGCGGTGCGCCGCCGAGCCGAGCGGGCCGCGTAGCCCCCGGGACCGCGGCCTGCCAGACACCTTGTTTTCCGCCACGCGGCAGGGGTATGATCCGATCATCACATAGGGAGAAGAGGCGAATCCCTCGACTCCCGTGTCCGTAAGGCGACTGCCGGAAACCCAGGTGGACGCGAGAACGGTCGAGCCGGAGGCGATCCCGAAGGCGCGGCCAGACGAAAGGCGGACCGCATATGAAGCTCGAGACTGCGAGTTCTGCTCGCGATGACTCGCGCAAGGGCAAGCCCGGCGAGGAGGCCCCGCTGACGCGCGAGGACCGGCGCCTGCTGCTGCGCCACATGCTGCTGATGCGCCTGGCCGAGGAGCGCGGGCTCACCCTCTACAAGCAGGGCAAGGTCCCCGGCTCCTTCTACGACGGCCGGGGCCAGGAGGCGATCTCGGTCGGCGCATCCTTCGTGCTGGGACCGCGCGACCGGCTGTGCATCCTGCACCGCGACCTCGGCGCCCACTTCGTGCGCGGGGTCACCCCCGACCGCTACCTGGCCAACTACATGGGCCGCACCGGAGGGGTCACCGGGGGCAAGGACGGCAACATGCACTTCGGCGACCCTGCCTTGGGCTGCGTCGGCATGGTCTCGATGCTGCCCGACATGGCCCTGGTGGCGACCGGCTTGGCGCTCGCCTTCAAGCTGCGCAGCGAGCCACGCGTCGCGATGACGTTCTTCGGCGAGGGATCGACGGCCAACGGGCAGTGGCACGAGGCGATGAACTTCGCCGGGGTCCATCGCCTGCCGGTCGTGTTTCTGCTCGAGAACAACCGCTTCGCCTACTCGACGCCGCAGGAGTTGGAGTTCGCCGTGGATCCGGTCGAGCGTGCCGCCGGCTACGGGTTCCCGGGCGTCAGCGTCGACGGCAACGACGTCGAGGCGGTGTTCGACGCCGCCCGCGAGGCAGCCGACACCGCGCGCGAGGGCGGCGGCCCGACACTGATCGAGTGCCACACGATGCGCATGCACGGCCACGGTGCCCACGACGACATGAGCTACGTGCCCAAGGAGCTGTTCGAGCGCTGGGAGGCCCGCGACCCGATCGACCGCTACCAGCGGCGACTCGCGGAGGATTATGGCTTCGACGCCTCTGAGCTCGAGCAGGTGCGGGCCGAGTGCGAGCGCGAGGTCGGCGAGGCGGCCGAGAAGGCGCTGGCCTCGCCGATGCCCGACCCGGCGATCGCGACAGAGGGTGTGTTCGCCGATCGCTTCGAGGAGCTCGGGGACGGGCGGGCGCCGTGGTCGCGCTGGGCCGGCCCGAGCCCGACGACGCGGCGCACGAGCACAACGGCGGCCGGAGGAGGGCGGCATGAGCGCCGCCGACACGGTCACCCAGGCCACAGGCGAGGTCGCCGAGATGACCTACCTGGAGGCGATCTCAGACGGGCTGCGCGAGGAGATGCGCCGCGATGAGTCCGTGATCTGCCTGGGCGAGGACATCGCCGCCTTCGGCGGAGCGTTCAAGGTCACCGACGGCTTCCTCGAGGAGTTCGGCGCCGAGCGCGTGATCGACACCCCGCTGGCCGAGAACATGATCGTCGGCGCCGCCACGGGTGCAGCGATCGAGGGCATGAAGCCGGTCTGCGAGATGCAGTTCGCGGACTTCATCGCCTGCGGGTTCGACCAGCTGGTCAACGTCGCAGCGAAGCTCCACTACCGGCAGGGCATCGCGGTCCCGATCGTGATCCGCCTGCCCTCGGGCGGCGGCTTCAGCGGCGGGCCCTTCCACTCGCAGAACCCCGAGGCCTGGTTCCTGCAGGCTCCCGGCCTGAAGGTGGTCGCCCCGGCGACCGCCGAGGACGCCAAGGGCCTGCTGGTGAGCGCGATCCGCGACCCCAACCCGGTCTGCTTTCTGGAGCACAAGGGGCTGTACCGGCACGTGAAGGGCGAGGTGCCCCGCGGGGACCACGCGGTGCCCATCGGTGAGGCTCGCCTGGCCCGTGAGGGAGGCGAGATGACCGTGATCGCGTACGGCTCCAGCGTCCACCTGGCGCTGGAGGCGGCCGAGCAGCTCGGTGAGGAGATCGAGGTGCTGGACCTGCGCACCCTCTGTCCTCTTGACACAGATGCGGTGCTGGCAAGCGTCGAGCGCACCGGCAAGGTGCTGGTGGCCCACGAGGCCACCCGCTCGTGCGGAGTCGGCGCCGAGGTCTCGGCCCTGATCTCCGAGCACGCGTTCGAGCACCTGGACGCCCCGGTCAGGCGCCTGACCACGCCGGACGTGCCGATCCCGTTCAGCCCCCCGCTCGAGCAGGCGGTCCTGCCGCAGCTCGATCAGATGAAGGAGGCGTGCCGTGAGCTCATCGACTTCTGATCACGGCCGGCCCCCCATCCCGCCGGAGGCTCGGTGCAGGTGACGATGCCCCAGATGGGCGTCTCGGTCGCCGAGGGCACGATCGTGGAATGGCTGAAGCGCCCCGGGCGACTGGGTCGAGGACGACGAGACTCTCTGCGTCGTCACCACCGACAAGGTGGACGTCGAGATCCCCTCGCCCGCGAGCGGACGCCTGGAGCGGATCCTGGTGGAGCCGGACGAAACGGTGGCGGTCGGGACACCCCTGGCCGAGATCGACGCCTCGGCCAGGCCCGGCGAGGCCCACCGCGAGGAGGAGGCCGAGGCCGAAGGGGCCGAAACGGATGGACCCGCGGAGCCCGCCGAGGCCGACGCCGGACAGGCGCCGGCTGCGGCGCCGCGCTCCGACGACCCAGACAGGTCGCGGTTCTACTCGCCGGTCGTCCGCAGGATCGCCGACGAGCATGGCGTCGACCTCGACGCCGTGCAGGGGACCGGAATCGGCGGGCGCGTGCGCAAGCGCGACCTCGTCGCCCACCTCGAGAACGGGGGCGCGGCGTCGGCTGAGCAGGTGGCGCCCGCGGAGAGGCCGCTGCACACGGAATCCCCCTACCGGCCCGACCCCGAGTCCGCGGCGGCTCCAGAGCCGCGGGCCGCCCCCCAGCCGGCGATCGCAGGACGCCGCGAGCCGATGTCGCCGATGCGACGCCGGATCGCCGAGCACATGCTGGAGAGCCGGCGCACCTCGGCGCACTGCACGACGATCGTCGAGGTCGACCTGGCGGCCGTGGTCGCCGCGCGCGCCGAGCAGAAGGAGGCGATGGCTGCGCGGGGTGCGCCCCTCACCTACCTCGCCTTCGTCGCGCAGGCGACCGTGACGGCGCTGCAGCGACATCCGGTGCTGAACGCCTCGATCGAGGGGGACGAGCTCGTCTACCACGACGACGTCCACCTCGGGATCGCGGTGGCGCTGGAATCCGGCCTGATCGTTCCGGTGATCGAGCGGGCCCAGCGCCTCAGCCTCGAGGGGATGGCCGCGGCGATCGCCGAGCGGGCCGAGGCCGCGCGCTCGGGCAGCGCTAGCCGCCGGATGACGTCAGCGGGGGCACCTTCACGATCACCAACCCGGGCCAGTTCGGCGCCGTGCTGGCGACGCCGATCATCAACCAGCCGCAGGTCGCGATCCTCGACCTGGAGGCGGTGGTGAAGCGGCCGGTCGTGATCGAGGACCCAGCAGGCGGCGACGCCGTCGCGATCAGGCCGATGGTGAACCTCTGCATGTCCTGGGACCACCGCGCCCTCGACGGAGCGGAGGCGGCGCGCTTCATGGCCGAGGTCAAGGAGCGACTCGAGCGTTGGGAGCCCCACGAATGAGCGCCCACGAGGAGCTCCAAGTCCGCCACGGGGAGCGCACCGGGGCGCAGATCGTCGTCGCGGTGCACTCGACGGCACTGGGCCCGGCGCTGGGCGGCGCGCGCCTGTGGCGCTACGCGACGCCCGGCGACGCCGTCGCCGACGCCCTGCGCCTGGCCGAGGCGATGACCTACAAGGCAGCGGCCGCGGGGCTCGAGCTGGGCGGCGGCAAGTCGGCGATCTGCGCGCCGCGACAGCTGTCGGCGTCCCGCCGCCGCGAGCTGATGCTGGACCTGGGTGACGCGGTCGAGGCGGTTGGAGGCCGCTACGTGGTCGCCGAGGACGTCGGCACCTCGGCCGCAGACATGACCGTCGTCGCCGAGCGCACCTCCCACGTGGTCGGCCTGCCCCCCGAGCGGGGCGGCACGGGCGACCCCAGCCCCGTCACCGCCCGCGGCGTCGAGGTTGCGATGCGAGCCGGCTGCGAGCGGGCGCTCGGCGTGCCCGGCCTCGACGGCGTCCGCGTCTGCGTGATCGGGCTGGGGCACGTCGGCGCGGCACTGGCCGAGCGCCTCGCGACGGCCGGCGCCCGCCTGCTGGTCTCCGACATTGACGGCGGCAAGCGCTCGCTGGCACGGCGCCTGGGCGCGGAATGGGTGGACCCCGCCGACGCGGTCGGGGCCGAGTGCGAAGTGCTCGCCCCGTGCGCGCTCGGCGATGCGATCGACGAGCGCGCGCTGGAGCGCCTGCGCTGCGCGTTGATCTGCGGATCGGCCAACAACATCCTGGCCGATGCGCGGCTGGACGAGGAATTGGCCGATCGCGGAATCCTCTACGCGCCCGACTTCATCGCGAACGCGGGCGGGCTGATCAGCGTCTACGCGGAGCTGCGGCGCCTTCCCACCGCTCGGGTCGAGGCCCTGGTGGAGGGCATCGGCGCCTCCATGCGACGGGTTCTCGAGGAGGCGGAACGCGAGGCGATCACGCCCCTGGCCGCGGCGCGCTCGGTTGCCCTGCGGCGCCTCGAGGCCGAGCAGCCGCAAGAGTGGCCTGCGACACTGAGCGCATGAGCGAGCAGGTCTGGTGCGCCCGGCTCGGGCAGGTGCCCTACGAGCGGGCGCAGGAGCGGCAGCGGCGACTGGAGGAGGCTCGTCGCCGAGGTGAGATCCCGGACGTGTTGCTGCTGCTGGAGCACCCTCCCGTCTACACGAAGGGGCGGCGCGCCCAGCCCTCCGAGCTGGGGATGGGCGAGGACTGGTACCGGATGCAGGGGATCGAGGTCTGCGAGGCCGACCGCGGCGGCGCCGTCACCTACCACGGCCCCGGCCAGCTCGTCGGCTATCCGATCGTCTCCCTGCAGCAGCAGGGCCTCGGCGTCGCCGCATACGTGAAGGGGCTGGAACGGGTGATGGTCGAGTCGCTGGCGGCATGGGGGATCGAGGCGCACGTCGCCCAGGACCTGACCGGCGTCTGGGCGGGCGAGCGCAAGATCGGCTCGATCGGCGTCCACGTACGGCGCGGGGTCACCACCCACGGCTTCGCGATCAACGTCAACAACGACCTGCAGCCGTTCGAGTGGATCGTGCCCTGCGGGATCGAGGGTTGCCGCATGACCTCGGTCTGCCGCGAGCTGGGCGCCGAGCAGGACATGGACTCGGTCATGGACACCGTTCGCGACCGCTTCGGTGAGATATACGGGCGGCGCTTGGTGGAGGTCGAGCCCGAGCGGCTAGAGCGCGCCGGCGAGGCGGCCTCCGTAGGGTGAGCGCGACGCTAGGTTGAGAGCATGAGCGAAGGCATGACGAGCGAACCGACCGCCACCGAGGAGCGCCTGCACGTGACCCGCTCGCGGGCCAACCCGGGCGGCTCGCAGGTCAGCGGCGAGGGCAAGGTCGGGTTTCGCGACCGCAAGCCGCCCTGGCTCAAGGTCCCGGCGCCGGGCGGCCCCAACTACCGGCGGCTGAACGCGGCGATCGAGGCCGACGGGCTCCATACCGTCTGCCAGGAGGCCAACTGCCCCAACGTCGGCGAGTGCTGGGAGCGCGGCACCGCCACCTTCATGATCCTCGGCGACGTCTGCACCCGGCGCTGCGGCTTCTGCAACGTGCAGACGGGCAAGCCGACGTGGAACGACCCGCTGGAGCCCCTGCGCGTGGCCAACCAGGTGAAGCGCATGGGCCTGACCCACGCCGTCGTCACCTCCGTCGACCGCGACGACCTGCCCGACTACGGCGCCGGCGCCTTCGTCGGCGTCATCCGCTCGATCCGCAAGCTGGCCCCCGGCTGCGCGGTCGAAGTGCTGACGCCCGACTTCCGCGGGGCCGAGATGCCGCTGGCCAAGGTGGTCGCCGAGCGGCCGGACGTCTTCAACCACAACGTCGAGACGGTCCCCCGCCTCTATCCGGTCGCCCGCCGGGGCTCGGAGTTCATGCGCTCGGCGCGCGTGCTGGCGATGGCGAAGGAGATGGGCGGGGACGAGGTCGTGACCAAGTCGGGCCTGATGGTGGGGCTGGGAGAGAGCTTCGACGAGATGGTCGAGGCCTTCGGGATCCTGCGCGAGCACCAGGTCCAGGTCCTGACGGTCGGCCAGTACCTGCGCCCGACCGAGAAGCACCTGCCGGTCGACCGCTACTGGCACCCCGAGGAGTTCGCCGAGCTGGAGCGGGCGGCGCTGGAGATCGGCTTCGAGTCCGTTGCCTCGGGGCCGCTGGTGCGCAGCTCCTACCACGCGGACCAGAGCGCCCGCGAGGTCGCCGAGCGCCGCGCAGCCGCAGCCGCGGGCTAGGGGAGCCATGGGCCGGGCAGGGAGAACTCGCATCGTCGCGCTGCTCGCCGCCTTGGGCGCGTCGATCGCGGCGTGCGGCTTCGCGGCCGCCCCAGCGTCGGATCCGAAGACGCTCGGGCAGCAGATCGCCGCCAACGACGAGCAGCTGCGCTCTGCGATCGACGACTGGCGCGCGTCCGCCGGCGACCCGCCCGCGGGCCAGGCGCCGGACGAGGTGGTGGCGCCGGCCCTTTACGTGCAGCGCAAGGTTCGCTTTCTGTCCAAGCGACCGGGCTTCGCCGACGCCGCCATGGACGAGCTGGAGTCGCCGCTCCGCAAGCAGCTGCATCAGCTCAATGCCGCGGCCCGGAGCCTGCGCAAGCTCTCCGGGGGCGGAAAGCCGCGAAAGGTGAAGGTCGGGAAGCCGCTGGCGCTGGCTGAG
Source organism: uncultured Solirubrobacterales bacterium (assembly GCA_963813725.1). GTDB lineage: Bacteria > Actinomycetota > Thermoleophilia > Solirubrobacterales > 70-9 > VGBV01. The sequence goes on along the minus strand of CAWFAI010000013.1, from coordinate 292,748 downwards.
CTCGTCTCGCTCTACGAGGATGCCGAGCGCGACTACGGGATCGCGAGCGAGTACTTGGCGGCGATCAACCTGGTCGAGACCAAGTTCGGGCGGGTCAAGAGCAAGAGCACCGCCGGCGCCCAGGGCCCGATGCAGTTCATCCCCTCGACCTGGCGCATCTACGGCAACGGCGGCGACATCCAGGACCCGGCCGACGCGATCCCCGCCGCGGCGCGCCTGCTGCGGGACCACGGCGCGCCGGGGAACTACCGGCGGGCGCTCTACCACTACAACCCGTCCGGGCTCTACGTGGACGCCGTCAGCCGCTACGCGAAGCAGATCGCGCGCGACCCCGACGCGATCCATTTCCTCTACTGCTGGGGTCCGTAGCTCTCAGGCAGTGCACGGGTCGCGATCGTCGATCTCGGCCTCGGCCCCCGCCGCGACGGGGGGCGGACCGAAGCGCCGTTTGAAGGTGAAGGCATACGGCGTCGGTCCCTCCGCGTGCAGGCGGTCCAGGCGCTCCTCGGCGTCGGCGACGGTGGGCAGCTCGCCCGCCCGGACCCACCACAGGACCAGGTGGGACTCGGCCATGCGGGTGAACCACTCGCGGCGGCGGCGCATCGCGGCCAGATGGCCGCCGTCGTAGACGTAGGCCCAGAGCGACTCGATCGACTCCCAGACCGACATGTTCACGATCAGGCGGTCATCCCCGAAGGCGCGAACCGCGGTCGCGTCCCCTTCGTCGGTCTGCAGGCGCCAGACGAAGCCCGGAGCTGAGTCAGCGAGGGCGTTGACGGGCTCCAACAGGGCGACGAACCCCGCCAGCGTGGGTGAGTCGAGCGGCTCGATCGGCAGCGCGATGTTGACCTGCGCGACGTGCCAGCGGTTCCTGCTCACGACAGCAACCTTAGTTGCGGGGCGTTGTTACGGGCCTACGTAGCCTGATTTCGATGCTTCCGAGACGCGCAAGAACGATCGCCCTCGCCTGCTGCGCAGGCGCGGCCGCCGCGGTCCTGCTGACCGGGCCGCTCACGCGGCAGGCGCCGGCCCAGGAGGCGCAGCCTGCGGCCGCGAACCCGATGGCGGGCGACGGCATGTGGATCTGGTACCTGAGCCGCGCCGAGGGTGGCGACGTCGGCCGCATCGCCAAGAAGGCCCACAGAAGGGGCGTCGAGTACGTGCTGCTCAAGTCCGGGGACGCCGGCAACACCTGGTCTCAGTTCTCGCCCTCGGTGGTGAGGGCGCTGCAGGCGCAGGGGCTGAAGGTGTGCGGCTGGCAGTTCATCTACGGGCGCGGCCCCAAGGCCGAGGCCAAAGCCGGGGCGGCGGCCGCGGCCCGAGGCGCGGACTGCTTCGTGATCGACGCCGAGGGGCACTACGAGGGCCGCTACTCCCAGGCCTCCACCTACATGCGCAAGCTGCGGGCGCTGGTCGGCCCGGACTTCCCGATCGCGCTGGCGGCCTTCCCCTACGCCGACTACCACCCGGCCTTCCCCTATTCGGTCTTCCTCGGCCCCGGCGGCGCCCAGTACAACGCTCCCCAGCTCTACTGGAAGACGATCGGCGACAGCGTCGACGAGGCGTTCGTCCACACCTGGGTCTGGAACCGGCCATACGACCGCCCGATCCTGCCGCTGGGCCAGGTCTACCTGAACCCGAGGGGAAAGCAGATCAGCCGCTTCCGCCGCCTCGCCCAGGCCTACGGCATGGAGGGCGTCAGCTGGTGGTCGTGGCAGCATGCCGGCAGGCGCCAGTGGAAGGCGGTCGGCAAGCAGGTGACCCCGCTCTCGAGCGAGCTGGTCTACGACAGCTACCCGACGCTGCGGCCGGGAGCCAAGGGCGACCTGGTCGCGTGGGCCCAGCAGCTGCTGGCGGGCGGCGGCTACTCGACCCCGATCACGGGCTATTACGAGTCGCCGACCCGCAGCGCGGTCAGCGCCCTGCAGTTCCAGCGGGGTCTGCCCGCGACGGGCTCGATCGACGCGGCCACCTGGCGGCTGATGCTGGAGTTCGAGCCGCTCGCGGTGCGCTGGACCAAGAAGGGCGCCGTGGCGGCCGGCGGTTCCCGCCTGAGTCTCCCCGAGCCGCGCTCGGCCTCGCTGCCGGCGAGGCGCTACGAGATCCCGCCTAGCGGCCACCGCCCCTAGTCCTCTGGCTAGGCTCAGATCGTGAAGGTCATCGCGGGGCTGCTGGCGGCGCTGGCGATACTCGGCGCAGGTGCGGCGCTCTGGTTCGCCGAGCCCTGGGCCGGCGATGGGAGTGAGGGCGGCGACGGCGACCTCGTCGCCCTGAGCGGCGACTACAGCGGCAGCGCCTGCCGCCAGATGGCCGGGCTGGCCGCCAAGCTCGCCGAGCGCGAGCAGGACACCCAGGACTTCCTGCGCGCCTTCGGCCTGCGCGCGGCGGGCATCCGCCGCCCTCCGCGGGGCTATGGCGACCTCGCCAGGGGAGGGCGGAACCTGATCGCCGGCAGGGGGTTCCTCGACCGCTTCGACGACGGCACGGCGGGGCAGGTGCGCCACTTCGCCGGCATCGCGGCCGCCTCGACGCTCGGCGGAGGCGGGGCCACCCGGTTCATCTCGATCTTCGTCCGCGACGACCCGCTGGCCTCGCCCGATGGCCGGCTGACCGAGGAGGGCATCCTCTTCGCGAACCAGGTCCTGGAAGGCGAGCTTGCGCCGGCGCAGACGCCGGAGTGGCTGCTCGAGCACCTCTGTCGGCGCAAATAGGCTGATCCCCGCGTGTTCCCGCTGAAGGACAACCTGCCGACCTCGCGCTTCCCGGTCGTGACCGTGGTCCTGATCGCGATCAACGTCGCCTTCATGCTCTGGCAGTGGACGTTCCCCTCCGATCCCCAGCTCGACGCGATCGGGCTCGGAGAGATCGACCAGAGCGCCCTGGAGTACGGGGCGATCCCCTACCGGATCACGCACCCGGACGAGACCGAGGACTGCTCGATCGGCGCCGTCAACGAGCAGGCCGAGCCGGGCGTGGTGTGCCCGGGCACGACGGAGTTCACGGAGGCCGAGGCCCGGGGCGAGGCGAACCCCGGGGTCGCGCTGATCCCGCTGGAGCAGGCGGCGTGGTTCATCACCCTGTTCACCTCGATGTTCATGCACGGCGGCATCCTGCACATCGCGGGGAACATGCTGTTCCTCTGGGTCTTCGGCAACAACATCGAGGACGCGCTGGGACGGGTCAAGTACGTCCTCTTCTACCTGGCCGCCGGGCTGGTGGCGGTCTACTCACAGGCTGCTCTGGACCCCGGTTCGACCGTGCCCACGATCGGGGCAAGCGGCGCGGTGGCGGGGGTGCTGGGCGCCTATGCCCTGCTGCACCCCAAGGCGAGGGTCCTGACGCTGATCTTCCTGGTCTTCTTCGTGACCCTGGTCGAGATCCCGGCCCTGATCCTGCTGGGCATCTGGTTCGTGCTCCAGTTCATCCCCGCCCTGGGCCAGGTCGCGACACCCGAGGCGGGTGGTGGCGAGGGCATCGCCTACTTCGCCCACGTCGGCGGCTTCCTGTTCGGGCTCGCGACGATCAGGCTCCTGGTCAGGCGGAACCGCGACCCCGAGCCGCGGTTACCGGTCTACTGAGGGCGATGGACCCCGGACTGCGATCCGCGCTGCTCGGCCTGGGCCTGGGTTTCTGCGCCGTCTTCGGCATCCTCACGCTGTACTCCGCGGTGAAGCTCGGATTCGGGCTCTCCAACTACGGCGACCTGCTGGCGCTGGGATTTCTGGCGGTCTCGCTGCTGGTGATCGGGATGATCGCCGCCGGCCTCTACGGCGCCATGCGCAACCCGCCGCCCGACGAGTAGCAGGGCCCGCCGGCCGTCCTGCGGCCCCGCCAAGACCGTCTCCCGCCCCCGCCGCGGCGACTATGCTCGCGCCCTGGCCACCGTCCACCACCTGAACTGCGGGACCACGTGCCCGCGCGGGGCGCGGCTGATCTGCTCACACGACCCCGATCTGTCGGCCTGACCGAGCCGGAGCGAGAGCAGAGCGGGGGCCGGTGGGGCCGACGGGCGGCCGCGATCGGCGGGCTGCTGTTCGTGTTCGGGGTGACGGCGGTGGGCGCGGTGCTGCTGTGGCCCGACCGGGACCCCGGCGGAGACCGGGACCCGCCGGCCTCCGCGCGGACCTCCCCCGCCACCGAGACGGCCACGGAGGCGCTCGGGGGCGCCGAGGGGGTCCCGCCCCCAGGCGGCGAGGAGGACAGGGCCGCAGCCCCGGTCGAGCCTCGCCTGCCGGATCCCGTCCAGGTGCAGGCCTACGCCGTCGATTCGGCGCCGGCCCCCGCTCGGGTCCGCCCCCGCCTGAAGCACCCCCCAGCCGCCGGGATCCTGTTCGACGTCGACAGCGGCGAGGTGCTGTGGGCGCGCAACCCGGCCCGGGAGCGCCCGATCGCGAGCCTGACGAAGATGATGACGGCGCTGGTGATCGCCGAGCGCCATCGGCCCCACGAGAGGGTGTTGATCAGCGCCAAGGCGCCGGGCGTCGAGGGCTCGCGGATCGGCGTGCTCAAGCCCGGGCGGCGCGTGCCGCTGCGCGGCCTCTTCCTCGGGCTGCTGCTGGTGTCGGGCAACGACGCGGCGGCGGCCTTGGCCGAGCACGACGCGGGCACCGTGAGGGCGTTCGTGAGGCGGATGAACCGCCGAGCGGAGGCGATGGGACTGAGCTGCACGCGCTTCGCGGGACCGGCGGGACTGCAGGACAAAGGCAACGCCTCGTGCGCGTATGACCTGGCCGCGCTGGCGCGGGCCGACCTGGAGAACAAGTGGGTCGCCTCGGTGACAAAGCGCACCTCGGCCGAGGTCGCCTTCCCGATCAAGGGCGGCACGCTGAGCCTGGCCAACAACCACTACTTCGTCCAGCGCGGGATCACCGGGCTGCCGCGCGCCCAGGTCACGGGCGTGAAGACGGGCCTCACCAACGGCGCCGGCCGCTGCTACGTGACCACCGCCCGACTCCGGGGGCGGCACCTGGGGGTGGTGTTGCTGGACTCGCCGGATCCGCTGCGCCAGGTGCCGCTGTTGCTGCGCGCGGGATTCGCGGCGGCGCCCAGCCGGTAGGTTGGCCGCCTCATGAACGCGCTCGAGGCAGCGGACGCCCTGGGCGCGGCGAGGCCCGGGAGGGTGGCTCGTGACCGGCCGCGCCAGCGCGTCGCGAGCCGCGTCAGTCCGTCCCGGCCGAGGGCGACTTCTGTCCGCCCCAGCGATGGTCGGCGACCGCAGTGGCGGCCTCCCGGCTGCGCCTGTGTCCGGTCACGGCGGACAGGAACTGCTCCCGCTCCAGCGCCAGCAGGCGGGTCGGCGCGATCGTTCGCACGGTCGCCGTGCGGGGCACGTCGTGCAGGAGGGCGATCTCACCGAACGACTCCCCAGGGCCCTCGTTGCGGCGAAAGGTGCCTTGCTCGAACACCTCCACCTCTCCCTCCTCGATCAGGTAGAAGCGGTCGCCCGGCTCCCCTTCCACGATCACCTCCTCGCCCGCCGGAACGTCGACCGCGACGAGATTGTTGGCGAGCAGCTCGAGCGTCGCGATCGGAAGCGGCGTGAAGATCGAGTTGTGGCACAGCAGCTGGTAGTAGCCCTCTGCGACGGGGGCACCGACCTCGAAGGCGCGCAGGCGAGTCCAGCAGACGATCACGAACACCGGCATCAGCGCGCCGAGGGCGACCAGCGCCCCGTCGGGATGCAGGAACTCGATCAGCAGGATCGCGCCCAGCGATCCCAATGCCATCGCCCCGAGGCGGGCGGCCTCGAGCTCGGCGATCACACGACCGAGTGTCTCGTCCGAGCCGAGCCGGTGAATCAGCGTCTTGGACGCCACTTCGACGAGGGTGAAGCCGAGTCCGACCGCCAGCCAACCGGCGTAGGCGGTCGCCTCCTCGGGCCAGAGCCCAGGCAGCATCGTGGCGAGGCCGAGCACGATGCTGCCGGCCGCGATGGCGGCCACCAGCTTGCCGCGGTCGAGCAAGAGCGCCAGGCTCGCGCCGCCGATCAGCGCCCCGAGGCCCCAGCTCGCGTTGAGGAATCCGACGCTTCCCTCGTCCAGGTGAAGCAGTTCGAGCGCCGTCACAACGACCAGCACGTCGGCGAACCCCTCGAACAGGAGCAACACGATCAGGGCGGCCGCCGAGAGGCGCAGCGCCGGGTGGCCGAGCAGGGCCTGCACCCCGACGGACAGCTCGCGCACGACGCCCGCCACCTCGCCTTCCTCGTCCACGTAGGTGGGCCGTTCATCCAGGTCGACCGAGGCGATCACGATCGCGGCCATCGCCGCGACGAAGGCCGCGACGCCGAAGACGACCGCCGGCGAGGTCAGGTCGAGCATGATGCCCGTGCCGATCGCGGCCGTCAGGAAGCCGGCCGCCTCCATTGCGCTGTGGGTCACGTTGCTCGCCGACAGCTCCTGCGGCGTGTGCGCCAACCCCGGCATCAGCGCCGACTCCGCTGGGCCGTAGCCGCTGTACGCGACCGCGAACAAGGCCGGAAAGGCGAAAACGACGGCGACTGGGGCGTCCAGGGCCGCGGCTACGGCGGCGCCCGCCAGCACGACGCCCATCGCCGAGCACGCTGGCGAAAAGCACAGCGCGGCGTGGGTAGCGATCGATCAGCAGACCGGCGAAGGGCGAGGCGATGGCCCCGGGAAGCAACCGCAGCACCGCGACGAGGCTTACGCCGACCGCCCCGTGAGCATCGAACCCGTAGACGCCGAGGGAGATGGCGAACGCCCAGTTGGCGAAGGAGACCCCCAGCCTCGCAATGCCGAGCAGCGCGAGGTCACGGTTGCTGAAGTCGAGGGCGAGCGCACGCAGGGCGAATCCCAGCTTCCGAGCGCCCCGTTTCATACTCGGCGCACGATAGTTGCTGGCGGTCAGGACCTCCGAGTAGCCGCCCGTCCGAAGGTGGAGCCAGCCGGAATCGAACCGGCGACCTCCTGCTTGCAAAGCAGGCGCTCTCCCAACTGAGCTATGGCCCCGCGTTGGGTCGGGACGATTGTAGGTCGCATCCCGGGCGCAGACGCTTAGTGGCGCCCATCCCGGGTAGGCGCCTGTGAGAGACTGGCGCGGCTGTCGAGACCCCTGAGGAGCGAATGGCGACCAAGGCGAAGTCATCAGCTGACGGCAAGAGCGGTGCTCAGACCGACAAGGCCCCCGAGGCGGTCGATGACGCCAGGGCCGAGGAAAGGGCGAGGGACGGCAGCGGAGGCCAGGCGGAGGTCTCGAACCTCGACATCGTCCGCTTCTACTTCGATCGCGCGGTCGAGCGCCTGGAGCTTCCCGACGACGTCCGCACCGTCTTCTGGAACTCGTATCGCGAGGTCACCGTGCAGATCCCGGTGAAGCTCTCGGACGGCAAGATCCACACCTTCTCCGGCTATCGGATCCAGCACAACGGAGCGCGCGGCCCCTACAAGGGGGGCATCCGCTACCACCCCGAAGTGGACATCGACGAGGTGCGCGCCCTCGCCTCGCTGATGACCTGGAAGACCGCCGTCGCCAACGTCCCCTTCGGCGGCGCCAAGGGCGGCGTCAACTGCCCCGCCCGCGATCTGGAGCGCTCCGAGCTGCAGACGATCACCCGTTCGTTCCTGGACAAGATCGAGAAGGTGCTGGGGCCGACGCGCGACATCCCCGCCCCCGACGTCAACACGGATGCCCAGGTGATGGCCTGGATGATGGACGAGTACGGAAAGCTTCACGGCCACACGCCCGCCATCTGCACCGGCAAGCCGATCACCCTGGAGGGCTCATACGGCCGCGAGCAGGCGACCGGGCGAGGCTGCGTCTACATGTTCCGCGAGGCCGCTCCCCAGATCGGCCTCACCCCCGCCGAGACCACCTTCGTGGTGCAGGGCTACGGGAACGTCGGCTCGTGGGCGGCGCGGATCATGCAGCAGCTGGGCGCGAAAATGGTCGGCACCTCCGACGCCACCGGCGCGATCCGAAGCGACGAGGGCATCGACGCCGACGAGCTGGCCGCCCACATCAAGCAGGGAGGCGCGCTGACGGAGTTCGGTGGCGCCGAGGTGATCAGCCCCGACGACCTGCTCGCCATCGAGTGCGACGTGTTCATCCCCGCGGCCCTGGGGGGCATGATCCACGAGGGCAACGCTGACCGGATCAACTGCAAGCTGATCATCGAGGGCGCCAACAGCCCCACCACGCCGCACGCGGACCAGATACTGCACGACAACGGCATCATGGTGATTCCCGACGTCATGGCCAACGCCGGCGGCGTGGTCTGCTCCTACTTCGAGTGGGTGCAGAACCTCCAGCACTTCCGCTGGTCCGAGCGCGAGGTGAACGACAAGCTCGGCGGCATCATGCGCAAGGCCTACCGGGACGTCTCGGGCCGCTCCAAGGAGGAGAAGGTGTCGCTGCGGGACGGCGCTTATCTGGTCGGGATCGAGCGGGTCGTCGAAGCGTCCCGCACCCGCGGCTACATCTAACGAGTCCCCGGCCGGGCTACTTCTCGTCCTCGAAGTCGAAGTCCTTCGGAGGACCCTTCTCGAACCAGAGGTCCTCCTCGTCGGTGCCGTCATCCGCGAACTCGGGCGACTCCGCCAGCAGGTCCTTCTCGTCGGTGGGGTCGCGGCGCGGCTCACCGTCCGGCTCCGGATCGTCGTAGTGCGTCTCCTCGTCCCCGACGTCGCGCGCGGGCTGCTCGTCGGTGGCCGGTCCCAGCTCCTCGAACTCGTCGGAGTCCTCGGGGCCCAGCGGTTCGGAGTCCTCGGCGACATCAGGCGAGGCCGGAGCCTCGGTCCCCAAACCCGCGTCGGTCTCGAAGTCGAACAGCGCGGGACCGCCTCCGGTGTCCGGCTCGACTCGCTCGGGCGCGGCCTCAACGGGGTCCGCCTCCTCTGAGGGCGCGGACAGCGGGGCGCCGGAGGCCTCGCCGGCCGAATGCAGCTCCTGGGAGTCCGGCTCGGGCGCCGGATGCTCCTCGGTCGGATGGTGCACCCGGCCTCTGGCACGGCCTGGCGGCTCGGTGCCCGGCTCGGGCGGCGGCGGGGGCGGGTCGGGCACGCCGGCGGCGGGCGCGTCTTCCGGCTCCGGCTCCGGTGCCTCGGGCTCGGGCGCGGCAGGCGCTTCGGGCGCGGGAGGCGCTTCGGGGGCGGGAGGCGCTTCGGGGGCGGGCGCCTCGGCGGCCTCGATCGCCTCCTCCCGGGCCATCAGCTCGGCGAGGGACTCCGACTCGGCCGGTGGCTCGGCGACCTGCGGCTCGGGCGGAGCCTCAGCGGCGGGCTCGGCCGGCTCGGGGCCGGGCTCCGGCGCAGGCGGCGGCTGCGGGGGAAGCTGTTCCGGGGGCGCCTCGGTCGGCGGGACCTCGGTGGGGGGCTCCTCGGTCGGCGGGGCCTCGGCTGCCGGTGCCTCGCCGGCGGGCTCGGGAGCGGGCGTGGGCGGTGAAGGCGGGGCGGGCGCGACCGGCGCAGCGGGCTCCGAGGGCGGGGCCGGGCGCGCGGATTCGGCGGGCGGCTGCGGTGGTGCCGGGGTCGTGGGCGATTCCTCGAGCGCAGGCGCCGAGGCGGATGTCTCTGGCTCCACGAGCCGGGTCGGCTCCTCGGAGGCGGGTGCCGCGCCCTGCTGCGCTCCGGCGCCCTCCCCGAACAGCTCGCTGGAGGAGAACGGGTCCGGCCGGTCGCCGGAGCCGAACGCGTCCTCCTCGAGCGCGGAGAGCTCGGTGTCCCGAGCGCCGTGCTTGCGCTTCAGGTCGAGGTGTTCGCGTATCGCGTCGTCAAGGATGCCCATACGTACGCCTGGGTCGCTTCTTCAAGGTCAGGAGACTAAGCCTTACAGACCGAGGTGATAGCGGGCGAAAACCGGGATTCTGCACCCTCCCGACCAGCGCCGGGAGGCGGCGGGGCCGAAAGCGGCCTATGCGCGCCTCCGCGCCGAGCCGCGCGGGGCCCGCGGCCGCCCCCCGTGCCCATTGCGCTCGGCCAGCGGCCTTCCGGGGGCAACCCGTGTCTGGTCCTTGCCGGCCTTCTTCGCGATCAGCAGCGCCTGGTCGGCGGCGCCGATCAGCGACTTCGCGTCGCCGGCGCTGTCCGGGAGTGTCGCCGCACCCACGCTGATGGTCAGCGAGCCGCGAGGGAGTCCACGGATCTTCGCCGTACGCACGTTCTCGCGCAGGCGGTCGGCCAGGATCGTCGCCCCCTGTGCGCCCGTCTCCAGCAGCACCAGCGCCAGCTCGTCGCCGCCGTAGCGCGCGGTGATGTCGATCGTGCGGGTCGTGGAGCGGATCACGTCGGCGATCGTCTCCAGCACCCCGTCCCCGACCAGGTGGCCGTGCTGGTCGTTGATCTGCTTGAAGTCGTCGGCGTCGACGATCAGCAGGGAGAGCTCGTGCCCGAAGCGCTGCGCGCGCTCGACCTCCCGGCCCAGCAGCTGGTCCAGCCGCCTGCGGTTGGAGAGCCCGGTGAGCGGGTCCGTGACGGCCTGTTGCGCCACCTGGGAGTGCAGCCCGGTCATCCCGCGGGCCAGCACCCACGCGAGCGCGATCGCCAGCAGCAGGAAGGCGGCAAGCAGCGCGGCCGCCGGTCGCCCGATAGCCAGCAGGCCCTCGTCCTTGCGCGGGCCCAGCAGCAACAGCGACTCCTCGCGCTCGCCGTTCAGGTTCAGGAGGTGCGCCCGGTATTCGCCCTGGTCGAGCTCGATGTCCGCCGTCTCCCCCAGCTCGAGGTCCGGGGCCGCCGGCTCGACCGTTGCGGCCACGGGTGCACCGCCCCTGTTGACCACCAGCTCGCGCTTGGTCAGGCGCTTGAGCTCCGTCGCAAACCCCTGCGCGGTCGTCACCGAGACCAGCAGCTCGCCGCGTCGCGTCCCTTTCTCTTCCAGGTCGAGCTGCGCGAACGCGATCGCATCGGCGCCTCCTCCGGCGGCCTCGATGTTGCCGGCGGGGCCCAGCACCTCGACCCCCGCGACGCCGGGTTCGGCCGCGGCAGCGCGCGCGAACCGCGTCAGCGCATCGGGGTCGCCCGAGCGCAGCCCCTCAGCCAGAGCGGGATCTGCCGCCAGGGCCCGCGCCTTGGGCTCGGCCGCGCTGACGCTCTCGTCATACAGCGCCGCCGCCGTGTCCAGGCCGGCCGACAGCCGCGCATCGGCCTTGCCCTGCCGGGAGTCCTCGCTGACGAGGATCAGCATCCCCACCAGCGCCAGGGTCGGGACCAGCACGATCAGGACGAAGAACACCGCCAGGCGCCTACCGAAGCTCATGGCACGAAAGAGTAGCCTTGGGACCCGCGCCCAAACGCCGCTTCACGTGCGGGCGCGATCAACATATGTCCACGGGGCTATAGCTCAGTTGGGAGAGCGCCTGGATCGCACCCAGGAGGTCGCCGGTTCGAGTCCGGCTAGCTCCATCGAATGCGGCTATGACCGACTCTCCCTCCCAGCAGATGGACGCGAGGATCAAGGAGCTGGACGACTGGCGGGGCGAGACGCTCGCCCGGGTCCGAAAGATCGTCAAGCAGGCCGATCCCGACGTGGTCGAAGAGGTCAAGTGGAGGAAGCCCTCCAGTCCAGAGGGGGTCCCGGTCTGGTCACACGACGGGATCATCTGCACCGGCGAGACCTACAAGGACAAGGTGAAGCTGACCTTCGCCAAGGGCGCCTCGCTGGATGACCCCTCAGGCCTGTTCAACTCCAGCCTCGAAGGCAACACCAGGCGCGCCATCGACATCCACGAGGGCGACGAGATCGATGAAGAGGCGTTGAAGGCGCTCATCCGCGCGGCCGTGGAGCTGAACACGTCGGCTGACTGACCGGCCCTCGAGGCACTCCCTACTACAGGTTCCAGCCGAAGTAGACCTCGATGCGACTGATTCTGTTCTCATCGTCGAAGGTGAGGACCTCGGTGTTTCGGCCCCTGCCCTCTCCGCCGGAGACGTTGCTCTCGTAGGTGACGACGAGCTCATCCCCCGACTCGATCAGCCGCACGAGATCGAAATCCTGGTTCCGCCCAGCTCCGGGCCAACACCGCTCGAAGTAGCCGTCGCGGTCGAGCTTCGGATCCGGGGGGGCCGAGAACACGAAGTCATCACTCAGGTGTTCCTCGTAGAAGCCCCGGTCACCGGCGGCAAACGCCGCATAGGCGTCGCGGACGATCTGCTTGCGATCGATGGCGATCCGCCGAGTCTAGGCGACCGTCGCTGATCCTCCGGCCGCCCGGGTCAGGCGGCCGGGACGTCCCCGCGATGCTCGAACAGGCGACCGGCGCGGATCTCGGTGGCCATCTCCTTGCCGTCCGCGCGGTAGCCGCTGCCGTCGGCGAACTCGATGGTCGGCACGGTGGCCTGGCCGCTGGCGCTCTGCACCTCGGTGCGGCTTCCCTTGCGCACCGGCGCCTTGCGGACCTCGTGGTCGATGCCCTGCTCCTCCAGGGCCTTCTGGACGGCGTGGCAGCCGTGCCATTCCCCCTTCAAGAACGTGAGCGGACAGCGGTGAAGCACGACTTTCTCCATGGGCCCTCCTTCGCTCGGACGGCGCGATCCTACCCCGAGGCCGCCGCACTGAGGCGGGAATAGGATGCGGCGGGTGAGCGAAGGCACGGGCTCGGTTCGGGTCATGTCGATCCTCGACGAGGCGCCCGTTGCGCTCGGGGCCGGGCCGGTCGAGTGGGTGCCGCTGAGGCGGCGCCTCGGCATCAGCGCGTTCGGGACGAACGCCTACCGGGCGGCCAAGGCGGGCGACGAGGTGATCGAAGAGCACGTCGAGTCGCCCGGCCAGGAGGAGATGTACGTCGTTCATCTCAGGGCTTCGCCTGCGCTTCCGCGCCGCCGAGTGGCACAAGGAGATCGTGCTGCCGCCCACGGCTGCTGCAGCTCTGGACCGCAACCCGAGCTGCCCGCCGTGGGGAGGCTCTCGAGCCGCCGACAGGTGGTGCCGCGGTGCGGGGGCCGCGCCGGATCAGCTTCAGCAGCCAATCTCCGGCTTGGACCGTGGCCAGCTCCCAGGGCACGTCCTCCCAGATCGCCGATCCGATCAGGAGCCGACCGGGAACGCCGCCCACAGGGCAAGGCCCAGCAGCACCCCGTCGGTCCATCCTTCGAGGCCGCCCGATGCGGCCAGCCCGGCGACGACGGCGCTGACCGTGAGGCTTCGGAGCAGCTCCACTCCGAGCTTCCACGGCGGCGGCGATCGGGCGGTAGCCTCCGCCCCGCTCAGCTGCGCCATCCGCTCTCCGAACACCATGTAGTAGCCCGAGCTGAGAACGAAGGCCGCGACAGTGGCGGCCAGGACCGCGAACCAGCTGATCTCCGAGAGCTCGCCGTTCATCGCTCCAGCACCTCCTTCAGCGCGACCACTCGCTCGCGCCAATAGGCCTTCATCCGCTCGGCCGCCTCGCCGTCGGGAAGGCGCGAGTGCTCGAGCGCGATGTGCTGCGCCCGTCGTCCTTCGCGGCGAAGTCGGCTACCACGCGACTGCCGTCTTCGCCCCAATCGAAGCGGGCCGACTTTGGCCTGGTCGCCGTTCGTTCGCGCAGCCGGCCGTCGGGCAGCCAGCTCCCGCGCATTGACTCATCGACGACCCCGTCGAACAGCTGCTCGACGGGCACCCGACGGTCTTCTGGGCGGTGATCGCGAATCCGTCGATCGCGTTCGCCTACGGCGCGACCTCAGCGCGCGCGCTCGTAGCTGACGGTGATCGCCTGCGCGCTCCACCCGTCAACCCCTTGCTCGGCGGCGAGCCAGCGCGCGATCTCGGTGTGATCCATCTCGGCGGCCGAGCGCCGATGAGGTCGAACGAGTGCTCCTATCCGCGCCCGGACCTCTCCCGATCACCTCTTCGGAGTGAGTACGGCCCCTGGCACCTGGGCTCGTTTTCCCGAGGGCGCGAGAGGAGACGCAAGGGCCGCGGTGTAGCTCTCGCCCGTCTTCGCCATGCGGGCTCCGCCGAGCCTCTTCAACGAGCTCTGCTTGGTCATCTGGTGCTCCTTTCGTAGCGGCAGCCGCGCGACTCACGCTCATTACCGCGCCGCCGAGTGGCACCACAAGGAGATCGATCGTCCGGCGTCCCGAGGCTCAAGCCCCCTGCCGCCGCTGTCCCGGCCGCGTGAGCGCCGGAATCGGGGGTTGGGCGCGGGACGGCGCCATCCGCAAGTCTATACCGGCCGCGCTCGCTAGGCGGCCTCCGAGTAGGCGGCCTCGGCCTCGGCGCGCTCGGTGTCGCGCTCGAGCTCGTCGAGCTCGAGCGGCGCCTGGGAGCGCAGGACGAAGATCGTGACGACGAGCGCGACGGCCACCAGGGCGGCGCCGATCAGATAGGCCAGGTGGTAGCCGGAGTTGAGCGCCGCGCTGGTCGAGGTGCCGTCCGCGATCAGCGTGTCGCTGCGCTCGGTCGCGAGAGTCGCCAGCAGCGCCAGGCCGATGGCGCCGCCGACCTGGACGCTGGTGTTGACCAGGCCCGAGGCGAGGCCAGAGTCCTCGCGGGTGGCGCCCGACATCGCCAGCGTCATCAGGGCCGGGAAGCCCAGGCCCGCGCCGAGCCCCATCAGGATCATGGGGGGCATGATGTCGGCGGCGAATGAGCCGTCGACCGGGGTACGCGCGAACAGCAGCAGGCCGACCCCGATGAAGAGCAGCGCCGGGATCAGCACGTTCTTCGGCCCGTAGCGCAGGTTGACCCGGTCGGAGACCTTCAGCGACATCGTCCCCATCGCCAGCGTCGCGGGCAGGAAGGCGAGGCCGACCTCGAGCGGGTCGTAACCCAGGATGCGCTGCATGTAGAGCGCCCCCATGAAGAACATCCCGAACATGCCGGCGACCAGCAGCGCCTGGACGATGTTCGCGCCCGAGACGTTGCGGGAGCGGAACAGCCGCAGCGGCATCAGCGGGTTCTCGATCCGAGCCTGCCTCCACACGAAGGCGGCGACGAGCGCCATCGAGACCGTCCCGAGGACGAGGGTCTGGGACGAGCCCCACCCCTGCTCGCTGATCTGCAGGATGTTGTAGACGCCGAGCATCAGGCCGCCGGTGAGCAACACGGCGCCGGGGATGTCGGCTCCCTCACCCAGGCCGATGCCCTCGGTGTCCTCGACCAGGCGCCTGGCGAGCAGCGCCGTGGCGATCCCGATCGGGAGGTTGATGAAGAAGATCCAGTGCCAGTTGATGGCCTCGGTCAACGCGCCGCCGGCGAGCAGGCCGATCGAGCCGCCGGCCGAGGCCACGAAGCCGAACACGCCGATCGCCTTGGCCTGCTCGCGCGGCTCGGGAAACATCATCACGATCATCCCCAGGATCACCGCGGAGGTGAGCGCGCCGCCGACGCCCTGGATGAACCTGGCTGCGATCAGGACGCCCTGGCTCTGGGCGACGGCGCACAGCAGGGAGGCCACTGTGAAGACGCCGAGGCCGATCAGGAAGATCCGGCGCTGCCCGGCCAGGTCGCCCAGCCGCCCCGCCAGCAGCAGCAGCCCGCCGAACGGGATCATGTAGGCGTTGACGACCCACGCGAGGTCGCTCTGCGAGAAGCCGAGGTCGTCTTGGATCGAGGGCAGCGCCACGTTGACGATCGTGGCGTCGATGACGATCATCAGCATGCCCGTGCAGAGCACGTAGAGGGCAAGCCAGCGCCTGCGGTCGGTCTTCGTCTCGGCGTTCACGTTCACGGTTCTCCTTGTGGTCTCGTTGTCCGGCTACGGGTAGAACGGCGAACCGCGCGAAAACTCATCGGTTCATGCCCCTCTACCCGTTAGACGAGCGGCGGGACCGCTAATCGACGTTTACCTGTGCCGCGAAACTGCGATCAGCAGGGCAGGCTCGCGCGCGCAGTTGCGGATCAATCGCAGGCGCAGCCCCATGAAGCATAGGACCGCTCCGGGGCCGAAGCGGCCGCTGTCACCCCCAACGGATTCCAGCTCGATCACGCCGCGCTCGACGAACACGATGGCGTCCTGCCACCTCATCTCGTCGTATGCCTGTTGGCCGCCCGGCGGGACCGCGATCTCCCACCGCCGCAAGCCCATCAGAGCCTGGGAGGCAGGCCGAACGCCGCGAACAGGTCGATCGCCAGCTCCTCCTCGCCCGGCTCGAGCGCGGGAGGGCCAAGGAAGGCGGTGATCTCGGCCAGCTTTCCGTCCTCGAAGCGGAGCACGTCGAGCGCGAACGCCCGGTACTCGGTCTCTCCGGGTGGGCGCAGATAACCCGCGGCGGCGGGCTGCAGGTTGGCCCCGACCGGCACCAGCTTCCACTCGCCCACGTAATAGGGCGAGGTGGGATCGTTCGAGCGGCTGACGGCCCACATGATCGCGTCGCGCCCGTCATGCCAGCTCGGGGTGGGAGGCATCGTCGCGCGGGCGTCCTCGTGCAACAGCTCGGCGAAGGTCTCCGTGTCGCCCTGCTCGACCGCCTGCATGAAGCGCTGCAGCAGCTCGCGCTCGTCCGGGCTCGCCGACGCCTGCGCAGACCACTCGTTCCGGTGCGTCGGCAGGTGCTGCTCCATCGTCCCTCGTGCGCGCTGCAGGGCGCTGTTGACAGACGCGACGCTCGAACCGAGCAGCTCGGCCGCTTGCTTCGCCGACCAGCCCAGCACATCGCGGACGATCAACACGGCCCTCTGTTTGGGGGGCAGGACCTGAATCGCCGCCAGGAAGGCGATCTCGATCGTCTCCCGGGACACGACCACCTGCTCGGGCTGCTCGGAGCTGGGCGCGATCCCCTCCAACAGCTGGTCCGGATACGGCTGAAGCCAGGGCAGGTCGGCCGGAGGCTTGACCGGCAGCGGCGGGTCCTCCCCGGGACCGAGCTGGGAGGGCAGCACCCGCCGCTTTCGCGTCCGCAGCGCGTCGAGGCAGGCGTTGGTGGCGATCCGGTACAGCCACGCTCTGAAGGAGGCCCCTTCCTGCGGGCTGAAGCTCTCACGGTTGCGCCAGGCGCGTAGGAAGGTCTCTTGGACCATGTCCTCGGACTCCTCGAAGGAGCCGAGCATGCGATAGCAGTGCAGCTGCAGCTCGCGCCGGTGGCGCTCGGTCGACTCCGAGAACGCCGCTTGGTCCTTGACGGGCGAATTGGGGCTCATCATGGGTACAACGGTCTCACGACCGAAAGCTGATCGGCGAGCCGCGAGCCACTATGCCGAAGCCGGGCGCGGCGGGAGCCTCTCTACCCGACCTCTTTACCATCATCGGGATGCGGATCGACGAGATCCTGAAGCGTCGCCGAGCCCTCGTTCTCGGTTGAGTTCTTCCCGCCCAAGACCGAGGAGGGCCGCGCCGGGCTGTTCGAGACCGTCGAGGTGCTGAGCAAGCTCGACCCCTCGTTCTTCTCGGTCACCTACGGCGCCGGGCGGCTCCACGCACGACCGCCAGACCACGCTGGAGATCACGCGCTCGATCCGCGACGAGCACGGCGTCGAGGCGATGGCGCACCTGAACTGCGTCGGCGAGTCGGCCGAAGGGCTGCGCGGCGTGGTCGACAGCATCGTCGAGGCCGGGATCGAGAACATCCTCGCCCTGCGGGGCGATCCTCCCAGGGGCCAGACCGACTTCGTGCAGCCCGACGACGGGCTGGGCAGCGCAGCCGAGCTGGCGGGGATGATCAGCCAGGCCCATCCGCAGCTCGCGATCGGGGGCGCCTGCTTCCCTGAGGTCCACCCCGAGGCCGCCAGCCCCGACGCCGACCTGGCCTACCTGAAGACCAAGGTGGAGGCCGGCGCCACCTTCCTGATCACGCAGCTCTTCTTCGACAACGCCGCCTACTTCGGGTTCGTGGAGAGAGCGCGCGCCGCCGGGATCGAGGTGCCGATCATCCCCGGCCTGATCCCGATCGTCAGCTACGACCAGGTGAAGCGCACATGCGCGCTCTGTGACGCGAGCATCCCGGCGAACCTGAAGGCCTCGCTGGAGGCTTTGGGCGGCGACGAGCGCGCCGAGTACGAGTTCGGCATCAGCTACGGGTCGGCCCAGTGCGCCGGGCTGCTGGCCGCCGGCGCGCCGGGCATCCACTTCTACGCGCTCAACCGCTGGCCCGCCACGCGGGCGATCCTGGGGGCGCTGCGGGCCGAGCGCCCGTGGGAGCGCCGCGCCGGCGCGGCGGCCGCGGCCGCCGTCGCCCGCTCGACCTAGACTCCGGCCCGTGCCGCAGTTCGAGCACCAGGGGAGGCGCATCGCCTACGACGTCTACGGCGAGGGCGATCAGGCGCTCGTGCTGATCCACGGGGTGCTCGTCAACAGGCACATGTTCGACCGCCTGGCGCCTGCGATGGCGGCCCGCGGCAACCGCGTGATCACGGTCGACCTGCTCGGGCACGGGGAGTCCGACCAGCCACCCGAGATGGTCAATTACGGAATGCGCTTCTTCGCGCAGCAGGTGATCGGTCTGCTCGACCACCTCAAGATCGACGAGGCCGTGATCGGTGGAACCTCGCTCGGCGCCAACACCGCCCTGACGGTGGCCAGAATGGCCCCCGAGCGCGTGCGCGCGATGATGGTGGAGATGCCGGTGCTGGACAACGCCCTGCTGGGCGTCAGCGTGATCTTCACGCCGATCTTGCTCGGCCTGCGCTTCGCCGGGCCCGTGCTGAAGCGGACCTCCGCGCTCGCCAGGCGGATCCCGCGCAGCACCCACATGGTCGACCTCTGGCTCGACATGGCCCGCCAGGACCCTGCCCCTTCGGCCGCCGTGCTGGCGGGGCTGTTCCTCGGCCCGGGGGCCCCTCACCACGACGAGCGCGTGAGGATGCAGCAGCCGGCCTTGGTCATCGGCCACCATGCCGACCCGCTTCACCCCTTCTCGGACTCGGGCATGCTGGCCGAGGAGCTGCCGAACGCGCGCCTGATCGAGGCCAACTCGATCCTCGAATGGCGCATCTCGCCGGACCGCCTGGACGACGAGCTCGCAGCGTTCCTGGACGAGGTTTGGGCCGGCCGGGCGGTCCCCGAGCCCGCAGAGGCGGGCTTGAGAGAGCTTCGCTAGCCTCGCGCGTCCGCCATGTCCAACCGCGAAGAGAGAGAGCGCCTGCGCCAGCAGCGGCTCGCCCAGAAGGCGCAGCAGGGCTCCAGCGACCGCCGCAAGCTGGTGCTGGGCTACGTCACCGCCGGGCTGCTGGCCGCCGCCGTGCTCGCGGGACTCGTGGCCGTGATCGCAAGCGGGGGCGACGACAGCGAGGCGCCCGGTGGCGGCGACATCCCGGAGAACGCCCACGTGCAGGCCGAGGTGGGCAGCGTCAAGGGCCTGGAGTTCGACGATCGCGAGGGCACCTCGCCGCCCGACCTGCAGTTCGGCGATCTGGAGGAGTCGGCGCAGATGGCCGGCTGCGAGCTGCTTCTGCAGCAGCCGGATGAGGGCTCGGACCACTTCGCCGACGAGACCCAGGGCGACTACAAGACGAACCCTCCGACCTCGGGCGACCACTTCGCCTCGCCCACCGAGGCCGGCAGCGGCGCCACCGCCGACGGCGCCTACCTGGCGAAGCCGCCGGAGTCGCGCCTGGTGCACGCCATGGAGCACGGCCGGGTGATCATCCGCTACTCGCCCGAGCTGCCCTCCGACCAGCAGCTCGAGCTCAAGGGCGTCTTCGATGACGACCCCGACGGCATGGTCCTGACCCCCGATCCGAACCTGGCCGAGGCCGACTTCCAGGTCGCGGTCAGCGCTTGGACCAACGCTGTCGGCTGCCCCACCTACGACCCGCTCGTGCTCGACGTGATCCGGAACTTCCGCGACACCTTCCGGGGCAACGGCCCCGAGAACGTCCCGATCTCCGTCTGAGCCCGAGCCGGCGGGTCAGCGCTTCTGCTTGACCCTGCGACTCACCGTATCGGTGCCGCCGCCACCGCCGGTGGCCGAGATCTTCAGGTGGGCGACCGCACGCCTGCCTGCGGCGAGCTTCGCCCGAAGCTTCTTCGCCTGCTTCTTCGAGAAGCGCACCCGCACGATCCCGTTGCCGCCCATCTCCACCTCGGTGCGCCCCCGGGCTCCTCGCAGGCGCCCCGCTTTGGCGCCTTTGCGGGCGCCCTTGAAGACGATCCTCCCCGTGGCTCTCAGCGTGCAGTCCTCGTCGCAGGCGGCGCGCACCGCGAGCGCGAGCTTGCGTCCGGCGCGGCGGGAGCCGCGGGTGTCGAGCACCTTCAGCTTCGGGGCCGTCTTGCAGGGGAAGGGACCCGAGGTCGGCTGCAGTCGCAGCACCTGGCCGGCCGACAGCGACGCCGCGTAGATGTGGCCGCACGCGTCCTGGCCGAAGCTGACGACGTCGCCCAGGCCCAGCAGCGGGGCGTCGCCGACCGCCCCGCTCGGCGTCAGCACTGCGGTGCGCAGCTGGCCGCCCAGCGCGTTGTAGCTGTCCGCGTAGATGTAGCGCCCCGCCAGGGTCGGCAGGGCCGAGTCCCGGATCACGTAGCCGCCGGCGACCGCGGCCCCGGAGCCGCCGTTGGGGTAGTCGAGCACCGGCGGCGAGTGGTTCGGGACGGGGCACCCGGCGGCAACCGCAAACCCCTCGAAGCAGTTCCAGCCGAAGTTGGCTCCCCGGCCCGTGCCCTCGAGCTTGAAGTCGATCTCCTCCCGGCTGTTCTGGCCGACGTCGCCGAAGGTGAGGTCCCCCGTGGATCGGTCAAACGACCCGCGCCACGGATTGCGCACGCCCGAGGCGTAGATCTCGTCACGGGCGCCGTCGGGGCCCACGTAGGGGTTATCGGTCGGGATCGAGTACTGGCCCGGGGCGGCTCCGCCGGGGTCGATCCTCAGCAGCTTGCCCAACAGCCGGTCGAGCGGCTGCCCGTTGGCCGGGGGGCCCCCGTCGCCGACCCAGATGTAGAGCAGGCCATCGGGGCCGAACTGGAGCTGGCCGCCGTTGTGGTTGACGGCGTCCGGGTGCGGGATGTCGATCACGATCCTGTCGCTGGCGCGGATCGGCGATGTTGGGGTTCGAGGACGAGCGGCGGTACTCCTCGATCCGCAGCTCGTGCAGGCCCGGACTGACGTCGTGCGTGTAGAAGACGTAGAAGCGCCCGCTGGAGGCGTAGTCGGGGGCCGGCGCCATCGAGAGCAGCCCACACTCGCAGCCGCCGCCGCCCTCGGCGCCGTCCATCACCTCGGCGCTGATGTCCAGGAACGGGGTCGGCTGGGTGACCCCCGCCTTGACCAGCCGGATCGTGCCCTGCTCCTCGACGACGAACACCCGCGAGGGGTCGGCCGGGGCGCCGGCGACGTGGTAGGGGCTGGCGAAGCCCTGGCCCCCGAAGGGGACGAGCTGTACGCCCTGGGCGAGAGCGCTGCCGCCGAGCGCCAGCATCCAGGCGAGGGTCGAGCCGATCGCCAGCGCCAAAAGCGCGCCGCGCCGCGTCCCGCGCGCGCGCTGGGAGCGCTGGGCCCTGCGGCGCGGCTCCATCTTGTCGGGTGGCGGTTTCATTGGCGGCTTTACTGCAGGGTCCATTTCACCGAGGAGAACGGATCTCCCCTACAGAAACACATGAGACCCTGGCGTGTTCCGGAAGGAAGATGAGGCGTCGCAGGCTACTGACCGGCGTGACGATCACCCTGAGCGCGTTCTGCGCCTGGGTGGCCGCCCCCGCGCTATCGCTTGACCCCTACCTCCAGGGCGCCGTGGACTTCGAGCACCCCGTCCCCGCCGCCGAGCGGCTGGCGCCCTCCCAGGCTCGTGTCGCGGCCGCTGGCGAGGACGGGCACGGCCACGCGGTTGCCCGCTGGATCACCCCGCCCGTCGAGGCCCGGCACGAGTTCGACCTGGTGGGCATCGCGGGCGAGCTGCGGCCGGTCGAGATCAGGGTCCGCGACTCCGGCGGCACCTGGAGCGAGTGGGTCCAGACCCACGGCGGCGACCCGGTCTACGTCGGGGGGGCGCGCGAGGCGCAGGTGCGCTCCGCGTTCGAGCCCGGCGGCGACCTGCACTTCGTCAACGTCTCGGGCACCGCGGGCGGGCCGGCGGAGCGGCTGCTGGACGGCGCGCGCCGCTCGATCAACTCGGCCTTCATCTCGGCGGCGTCGGCCTTCGTCGCCGAGGCGGCCGCGCCGAAGCCGAAGCTGGTCAGCCGCGCCGCCTGGGGCGCCACCCGGGAGCGGGGCGGCTGCGCGCCGCGCGCGCCGGCGCTCTACGGCGAGGTCAACGCGGGAGTCATCCACCACACCGTCAACGCCACCGACTACTCGAAGGCTGAAGCCGCCGGGATCGTGCTCGGCATCTGCCGCTTCCACGTCAACGGCAACGGCTGGAACGACATCGGCTACCAGGCGCTGGTAGACCGCTTCGGCCGCCTGTACAAGGGCCGCGCCGGGGGCATGGGCGCGGCGGTGATCGGCGCCCAGGCCCAGGGTTTCAACGCGCAGACGACCGCCATCGCGTCGATCGGGACCCACTCGACCGTGAAGCTGAGCCGCAAGGCGCGGAAGGCGGTGACGCGCTACCTGGCCTGGAAGCTCGGCCTCCACGGCATCGACCCCTCGACCTCGGCGACGATGACCTCGGCGGGGGGGAGCCTCAGCCGCTATCCCGCAGGCACCGTGATCACCGTGCCCCGCGTGCTCGGGCACCGCGACCTCGGCAACACCGCGTGTCCCGGCGACAGGCTCTACGCGCAGCTGAAGTCGATCCGCAAGCTCGTGCGCAAGCGCGCCAGCCGCTTCAGCTCCGCTGCCGGGCCGAGCCGCTGAGCGGCCGTTCTCATCCCTCCGCGCCCCCCGCTCGGTAGGCGGGGAAAAAGCCCCCTGGCCCCTCCCCGCGCCCGCCGCTCAGCCTCTCGTATTCGGCGGGGTCGCAGACGATCTCGTGCGTCCTGAACTCCGCCGCGGCGTTGGCGAAGCCGCGCTTGAACGAGTCCAGCGAGTCCCCCGGCTCGACGCCGCCGCCCAGGTGCAGCGAGAGCCCGAGCTCTCCCGCCAGCGAGATCATGGCGGCGAACAGGTTCTTCATCGGCGAGTCCGCCAGCGCGGCGTCGCGGGTCCCCCCCAGGAAGTAGTGCAGGAGGTGGTCGCTGGTGACGGCGATGGCGCCGGCGCTCGCGCCCTCGCCCTGGCGGCCCGCGAGCAGCAGCCAGGCGGTCTCGGCGGCCAGCAGGGCATCGAAGTACTCCGGCCCGTACAGGTAGCGCTCGGATGCGCCGGCGCGCGCCATCGTCTCGGCGTAGGCAAGCTCGAAGGCGGTGCGGTCCATCGCCTCGGCCTCCCGCCCGGGCTCGGCGGCGACCCTCCAGCCGCGCCGCTCGTTGCGGCGGATCTGCTCGCGCAGGCGCTTGCGCATGCCGCTCTCGCGCCTGGGGTCGGCCAGGTGGACTTCGGCGCGAACGCTGCCCCCGCCCAGCACGGGCGCCTCGCCGATCCGGTCCCGTATGAACAGGCTCACCAGCCCCGTCTGCGACCAGTCGATCGCGGCGGGGTCGGGCGCCTGGGAGGGGACGAGGTTCGCCCCCGGGTATCCGTACGGCGAGATCGCGTCGCGGCGGTCGCTGCCGGGTATCGGGCGCTCGATCACGGGCAGCAGCAAGGCCTCGGTCCCGCCCTCGACGGCCAGTGTGTGGGTGACCCCCTCCGCGGCGAGGAACTCGGGGGAGCGGAAGAAGTGGCGGGGGTCCGCGGCGGCCGCGCCCGCGTCCGCGATCAGCCGGGCGCTCAGCTCAGCCATCCGGCGGCATCAGTCCGGCGCGTCCTCGACCTCGGCACCGGGGGCCTCGGGCTGGTCCTGGGGGAAGCCGCCCCACAGCTCGACGTCGATCAGCTCGTCGCCGTGGCGGACGTGGTTGCGCAGCACGCCCTCCTGCTTCCAGCCGTTGTAGATCACCGCCTTCTTGGCGGCCTCGTTGGTGGCCGGAATGCGGCCGTAGACCTTGTGCGCGCCGAACTCCTCGTAGGCCAACTTGTTCGTCAGGCGCTCGGCCTCGCGGCCCACACCCTTCCCGGCCACGCGCTCGTCGGCCACGATCGCGCCCAGCTCGGGGGCGGTCTGCCGCCCCAGGCCGTACAGCGCGGTGTAGCCGACCGCCTCGTCGACCCCCTCGAACTCGACCGCCCACTTGCGGTCCTCGCCCGAGGTGTCCATGGCCCGCTCCACCCAGGCGCGCGCGTCGTCCTCGCTGAACTCCTCGCGGTGCTCGAGCAGGTTGGCGGTGGCAGCCGGGCTGTTGAACCAGCGGTGGACCGCTTTCGCGTCCTCGGGCCTGAACTGTCTGAGTGAGACTCCTCGCGCCATCTCTTGCCACTCGGTCTAGGAAGGGCCGAGGGGGCGCAGCCTACGCCAGGGATTCAGGGTCGCGTCTTGTGGGCCCCCGGCTCGCGCTCGGCGGCGCGTCGCAACGCGGAGTCCTCGGCGGCGCCCGCGAAGGCATCGGGAGCGTCGAAGCCGGTCCCGCGCGCCAGGACCAGGGGCGTGAGCGCGATGATCTTCAGGTCCAGGCCGATGGAGCGGTGCTCGACGTACCACACGTCCTGCTCGATCCGCTCCTCCCATGGGATCCCGGCGCGGCCGTGGGTCTGGCTCCATCCGGTGACCCCCGGCTTCAGCTCCAGGCGCCGGCGCTGGCGGTCGGTGTAGAGCTCGGCCTGCGCCGGCAACGTCGCCCTCGGGCCGACGATCGCCATCTCCCCGCGGAGCACGTTGACCAGGTTCGGCACCTCGTCGAGGGCGAAGCGGCGCAGCACCCTGCCCGCGGGGGTGACCCGGGGATCCCCCGCGACCACCGCCGTGCCGACCCCGACGGGGTCGGAGCCCCGCTTCATCGTCCGCAGCTTCCACAGCTCGAACTGCTCGCCGTACCGCCCGACGCGGTGCTGGCGGTAGATGACCGGGCCCCGGGAGGTGAGCTTGATCGCAGCGGCCGCGATCAGCAGCAGGGGCGACGCCAGCGCCAGCCCGAGCGCGGCGATCGCCACGTCGGCCGTGCGCGGCAGGCCGCGGCGGGGGGAATGCGGATCCGGGGTCATCGCGTCAGCCCTCATCGAGTCCCCTCGACCTTCTCCCAGCCGATCGGCACGCGGCCGGCGCGGATGCGGTCGAACAGGCCGACGGCGATGGATGCGGTCACGGTCACGTAGTAGTAGGCGATGCGGAAGGGTCCGAACGGGACGAAGCGCCCCAGCGCGGCCGCCACCAGCAGGGCGACCTGGAGCGCCATTGTGACGACGTAGAGGGTGCCCTGCCCCAGCAGCGCCGCGTTGGCCGCGAGCGCGATCAGGTGCAGCCAGGGGGTCAGGTAGCGCCCCAGGCGGTGGGAATAGATCTCGAGCGCGTAGGCGGGGCTGTAGCCGCGAGGGCTCAGCATCCCCCAGCGCAGCATCACGTCCCACAGGCCCCACATCATGCGCCGCTTGCGCTTGAACTCGCCCTCGATGGTGGGCGCCATGCGCTCCTCGGCGATCGCGGCGGGCTCGTAGACGGCGCGGCGGCCGCGCTTGGTGATCTCGAACGGGAAGCCGATGTCCTGGCCGCGGCTGGGATGCAGCTCGACGTACGCCTCGCGGGCGACGGCGTAGATCCCGCCGTTACCGGCGGTGATGCCGGCCAACCGCGATTCCATCTCCCGCACCGCCATCTCGTAGCGCCAGTACAGACCCTCCTGGTTGCCGCCCTCCCCGCCCGTAAAGCGCACCTGCCCGCATACGTAGCCGACGTCCTCCTCGTCCAACCGTGCGAGGAGCTTGCCCAGCGCGTCGGGGCGCCAGAAGCTGTTGGCGTCCGAGAAGGCGAGGATCGGGGCGTCGGTCCGGCGCACCGCCTCGTTCAGGGCCGCCACCTTGCCACCGCGCGGCAGGTCCAGCACCAGGTCCGCTCCGGCCGCCCGGGCCAGCTCGACCGTGCGGTCCGCCGAGCCGTCGGACGCGACCACCACCTGGAGGTGATCGCGCGGGTGGTCCAGCGCGAGGGCGTTGGCGACCTTGCGCTCGATCACCTCCTGCTCGTCGTAGGCGGCGATGATCAGCGTCACCCGCTTGGCCGGCGCCACCGCCGGTGCCCCGGCTCCCGCGTCCTGGTGGCGGCCGAACAGCCGGGCCAGCGCCCACAGCAGCAGCGGGTAGCCGACATGCGCGTAGACGATCAGCCCCGCCGCGACCCAGAAGGTGATCTCCAGGGCGGTCACCCGGCCCCTCCCAAGAGGCGCTCGTACAGGCCCGCGGTCCGGCGGCCGATCGCGTCCCAGGAGTAGCGGCCGCGGGCGGCCTCCAGGGCGCCGGCGGCCAGCCGCTCGCGCTCGACGGGGTCGGCGAGCAGCCGCGACAGAGTCGCCGCGAGGGCGTCGGGGTCCTCGCGCGGGACGGTGACAGCGGCCCCCTGGTCGGCGATCTCCGGGAAGCCCCCGACGTCGCTCAGCACCAGCGGCCGCCCGAACGCGAGTCCGGTGTAGAGGACGCCCGACTGCTCGATGTTCCGGTAGGGCAGCACCAGCAGGTCAGCCCGGCGCATGAAGGCCGGGATCTCGGGGTCGGTGACGAAGCGGTCGACGAACCGGACCTTGCCGGGCACGCGCTCCGCAAGCTCCCGCAGCGGCCCTATCGGCATCCGCGGCATGCCGACGATCCAGAGCTCGGCTCCCTCGAGGTGGCGAAACGCCCGCAGCAGGACCTCGGTCCCCTTGTAGGGCCGGAGCAGGCCGAAGGCGAGGATCACGGGGCCCTCCACCTCCCCCAGCTCGGCCGGCAGGGGCCGCTCGTCGGCCTGGCGCGTGAGGTAGTCGAAGGCCCCATGCGGGATCACCTCGATCACGGCGGGGTCCACCCCGAAGTCGTCGCGCAGCCGCCGGGCGCCGTGCTCGGTGTGGACGATCACCGCGTCCATGGGGTCGAGCAGGCGGGTGAGCGTATGCGCCACGCGGCTTCCGGCCTCGGGCAGGCGCCAGTGCATCGTGAACAGGCGGGGCCGGGTGGGCGCCAGCAGATGGCGGTCCAGACGCGGAATCGGCAGCCACTGATAGTGGACGACTTCCGCCTCGCGGGCGTGACGGCGGTGGCGGAACATCCCCGGGACGTGCTCAGCGGCCCGCAGCGCCCGCCGCACCCGGGGCCCCATCGCCGTCGCGGGAGCTGTGCCGGTAGAAGAGCTCGGTCACCTCATAGCCGGGCTCGCGCGGGACCGGCCCGTAGGGGAAGTGGGTGGTGACCAGGTCCACCTCCGCGCCGGCTCGCGCGAGCGACGCGCTCAGCGCGTGGTCGTATGGAGGCGTGTAGGCCGCCGGATCGACGATCTGAACCCGCATGGGGCAGCATTCTCGCCATGAAGCTCTCTTACTGCGTGGTCAACACCGATGGGCGGGAGGATCTTCTCGCCTGTCTGGAGGCGATAGAGCGCAACGGGCCGGATGGGATCGAGCGCGAGGTGCTGGTCTTGGACAACGCCTCGGGCGACGGCTCGGGCGAGGCGGTGCGCGAGCTCGAGGCCGACGCGGCGCGCGACCTGCGCCTGATCGAGCTCGACCGCCGCGACGGGAAGGCGGCGAACGACTCCCGCCTGCTGCGGGAGGCGCGCGGAGAGTTCTGCCTGCTTCTGAACGAGGACTCCGAGCTGCAGCCCGGCGCCGCGGACGCCCTGCTGGACGCCGCCCAGTCGGGCGGCGATGTGGCGGTGGCCGGGGCGCAGCTGCTGACCTCGGGGGGCGAGCCAGTCCCCTGCGCATGGCGCTTTCCGGGCCTGGCTGCGGCGGTGGCGGGGGCCGCCTTCGCGCACCGGCGCTTCACGGTGCAGAGCGGTGGGGAGCGCACGCGCGAGGTGGACTGGGTGCAGTCAAGCGCGATGCTGGTCCGTCGCGAGGCAGCCGAGCAGATCGGGTTCCTCGACCCCGCCTTCTTCGTCTATTCCGACGAAACCGACTTCTGCCGCCGCCTCGCCGACGCCGGCTGGCGCACCCTCTACGTCCCCGCCGCCCGCGCCGTGCACCACGACCAGATGGCGAGCGACCTGGCCGGCGCCGAGCGCCGCATCGTGGAGTTCCACCGCAACCGCGACCTCTTCCTGCGCAAGCACAGCGGGTCAGCGGCAGCATTCCTGCTGCGCCCCCTACTCGCCTTTCCCTACCTGCTCCGCGCGGTCGCCGCGCTCTTCGCCCCCGGCCGCGACCCGCGCCGCATGTGGTTTCACGCCCGCCAGGCGCTGCGCCCCGGCAGCGGCGAGGGCATCCGCGAGGCCGCGGATGCCTTCAACCGGCGACTCGAGTCCCCGGATCCCGCCTCCTAGGCGGGCGTGTAGGTCAACCCGACGACGCCGGACTCGAACCGCTTCACGTCGGCCAGCTCCATGCGAATCGGGCCGCGGTCGCCGAACAGGTGCACGCCCTGGCCCCAGGTGAGCGGGTTCACGAAAAACAGGAATTCATCCACGAGTCCCGCCCCTGCCACGTTGTAGGCGAACTCGCCGCAGCCTTGGAGGAAGAGGTCGCCCTTGGCCTCGTGCTTGAGCGTGCCGACGCCCGCTTCGAGGTCGCCCTCGATCAGCGTCGCGTTCCACTCCAGCGGCCCCTCGAGGGTGGTCGACCCCACGTATTTCGGCATCGGGTTGATCATGGCCGCCCAGGGGTCGGAATCGGGCTGCTGGGGCCAGTAGCCCGACAGCCCCTCGTACGTCTTTCGGCCCATCACCAGGCCCGCGGAGTTCTTCTGCAGCTCGAACGAGTAGTCCCCGTGGTCGGCCCCAGGGTCAACCCACTCCCCCACGGAGTCGATCACCCCGTCCACCGTGTGCTGCGCGGTGACGATCAGCTTTCCCATCATCGCTCCTTCCGTTGTGCGGGCGGGACCTGTCTGCCTCGCCCTCTACCCGTACGACGAGCGCCCGACCCCCTGTTCGACGTTTATCCCGGCGGCCAAGCCACGCTGCTAGGGACGGGCGTCCTCGTCGCGCTGGGCGGCCTCCAGAGCCTCCCGGGTGAGGCGGGGACCGGGCTTGCCGGGAGCCTCGGGCTCGTCGCGGTCCGCCTCCGGCGGGGACTCGCGGAAGCGCCTCAGGGAGTCGCGGATCGCCGCGGGGGTGAGGTTGTTGGCCGCGGCGCGGCGCTCCTCGCCGGAGAGGAATCCAGTCGCGTAGAGGACGAGCGGGTAGAGCAGCCAGACGGCCGTGCGCGAGGCGAGCCCGCCGAAGCCGTCCGTCGGCAGCAGCAGCTCGCCGGCCACCACGAGCACCGCCGCCAGGGCGAGCGCCTGGCCCAGCCGCAGCCACTCGTAGGGCACGCGGAACAGGCGCTGGGTGAAGACGTACATCAGGGCCAGGACCACGGTGTAGGAGGCGACGAGCGAGACTCCGGCGCCGACGATCCCGAGCTCGGGTATCAGGATCAGGTTGAGCCCGATGTTGGCCCCGGTGCCCGCCGCCGTGGCGGGAAAGTTGAACTCGGTGCGGCCCGTGCGGCCCAGCACCACCACCAGCACGAGGTAGAGCGCGTAGAGCATGACCCCGGTTGAGACCAGGCCGATCGCCTCGTAGGACTCGAAGAACTCCGGCGCAGCGAGCAGGCGCACGATCCAGCGCGAGAGCAGCCACAACCCCGCGACGAAGAAGGTGCAGACGACGACGAACCAGGTGACGATCACCGCGTAGGCGCGGCGGGCCTCGTCGTCGTCGGTGATCGAGTAGGCCAGCGGCGGCCAGGCGAGCTGGAAGCCCTTGACCAGCACGTTCACCGCCTGGGCGAACTTGACCGAGAGCGCGTATAGCCCTGCGTCGGCCAGACCCGCCAGCCGCACCAGCATGATCCGGTCGATGAAGTTGAGCGAGTAGAGCGAGAGCTCGGCCGGCATCGTCGGCAGCCCGAAGCGCGTCATCCGGCGCAGGAGCGGCCAGTCGGGAACCAGGGCGAGGCGGCGGCGCTGGGTGACGAGCAACGCCGCGAGAAAGGCCGCGCCCGTCGCGTACTGGCCCAGCAGCAGGCCCTGGGCCCCCTCCTCCTGGATCACGACCAGGTAGACGGTGACCGGGATCGTGACCAGGACGTTGCTGACGGTGAAGGCGAGGAAGGCCTTGGCCCGCTCGTCCAGCCGGAACAGGGCGAGCAGGAACTCGTACATGGTGAAGACCCACAGCCCGAAGATCGCGATCCGCACCAGCTCGGGATCCGAGCGGTCCAGCAGCAGCCGCGAGATCGGCTCGGCCAGCGGCAGCGCGATCGCCAGGCCCAGCGTCGTCGTCCAAAACAGCGAGGCGAAGCCGGTCTTCACGACCCGGTCGGGGTCCTCGCCGCGCTCGTAATAGAAGCGCAGCAGAGCCTCGATGATCCCCAGGCGGATGACGATGCTGGCGGCGATGACGGCGACGATCAGCACCTCGGCGGCGCCGTAGTCCGCCGGCGTCAGGTAGGCGGTGTACAGCGGCAGCAGCGCGACCGCGATCAGCTTCGAGATCACGCTGGAGGCGGTGTAGGCCGCCCCCGTGGTCGCCAGCCGGCGCAGGTATCCCGTCATTCCCGACCAGAGCGTGCGGCCGGGCTCGGACGCACCGACCCGGGAGCCAGCGCCAGCCCGATTGCCAGCAGCGCCCAGGTGAGGGGGTCGGCCAGGTACGCGCCGTAGCCCACGGTGTGCACCAGCAGCGCCGCGAAGGCCGCGACCAGGGCCACGCGCCCCAGCATCTGGCCACCCGCGCCGCCCGCGGCCGGGTCGCCGATGGCTTCGTCCGGCGCGCCCAGCCCGGGGGCGATCGAGCGCATGCCGGCGAGCAGCGTCCAGAGCGCGGCCGCGATGGTGGCGAGGTAGGCGATCAGCCCCACCCCTCCCTGCTCGGCCCCGACGGTGACGGGCTCGTTGTGCGCGACCGCCGTCTGACCACGGCTGATGCCCTCCTGCTCGGCGAACGCCTCGGAGAACGAGGCCGAGCCGTGCCCCCCCAACGGGCGCTCGGCGGCTAGGTCCAGCCCGCCCTCGACCAGGGTGGTGCGCCCGCTGCTCACCTCCTCGGCCGAGTCCTCGGCCTCGGAGGTCCCGCCCAGGACCAGCACCGCGCCGGCCACCGCGACCAGCGCGAAGGGGACGGCGATGGCGGTCCACAGCAGGCTGTAGCGCAGCGCGCAAAGCACCGCGGCGCCCGCCAGGACGGCGAGGAAGCTCGTCTGCGAGAGCGCCACGCCAAGCCCCGCCAGCAGCACGGCCAGCACCGCCGCCCCGACCGCCAGCCGTCGCGCGTCGCGCATCCACATCACGACCGCCAGCGCCAGGACGGCCGCCAGCGCCACATACCGGCCATAGATGTTGGGGTCCCAGAACAGCGAGTTCACACGGAAGTAGAAGTGGAAGTCGTTGGAGCGCTCCAGGGTGGGGTTCCAGAAGATCTCGCCCGCGATGTGCTGGCCCACGCCCACCAGCGAGAAGGCCACCGCCTCGCCGACCACGACCGCGAGCGAGAGGGCCAGCAGGCGCGGGGTCCAGCTCTGCCGGCACAGCAGCACGAACATGGCGGCGAACGGCACCAGGAAGAAGCCGACGTTCCGGGTGGCGAAGCCCACGTCACTCGAATAGGAGGCCTGGAGCGCGTAGAGGACGATCGCCGCCGCCAGCGCCGCGGGCAGCAGGCGCGGGCGCGCCGCCTCGCGTCCGCCGTGGGAGAGGGCGTCGAGCGCGTAGGCCAGCGCCCCGGCCGCGATCACGACGTACAGCGGCAGCAGCAGGTTCACCTCGTCGCCGCTGACGTCGATCGGGATGCGGAAGGGCAGCGCCGCCACCAGCAGCAACGGCAATGCATGGGGGCTCCGGCGCAGCAGCAGCGCCAGGGCGGCCACGGCCGCACCCCCGGCGGCCACGAGCGCGGCGAGCGCGGCCGGGCGCTCCCGCACCGATGCCAGCTCGTCCCAGCCCTCGCCGAGCAGCAGCGCCAGCGCCACCCCCAGCGCGGCCAGCAGCGCCGCGGCGCGCGGCCGGCGCGCGGGCGCCAGCATCGCGGCCGCCGCCGCGGCAGCCGCGGCGATGCAGCCCGCGACCTGCAGCGCCTCGCTCACGGCTGCTCTCCCGGCCCGGGAGCCGGAGCTGCCTCGGTGATCTTCAGCTTCTCGCCCGAGACCGCCTGGCGGTCGGCCTGCTCGAGCTCCAGCAGCAGCCGGTAGGGGCCGGGCGGAACCGGCCGGCCGTCGTCGCCGATCCCGTCCCAGTCGAAGCAGTGGGCAGATTCCTTGTCGGGGGATGAGGTGCCCTGCAGCGCCAGGCCCTCGGCCAGCACGTGCACCACCATGCCCGAGTCGTCCACCATCGCCAGGTCGTAGACATCGTCGCGGGGGGTCTGGAAGCAGATCCGGTAGGGGGCCTCATCCGCGGAGCGCATCGCGATCTGACTCGCGATCGGGCCCTCCGAGCGCAGCCGTTGCGTCGCCACCATCGCCGCCACGATCCCGACGCAGAACACCGCCACGATGACCGCGGCGAGCTTCGACCGGGTGGGCGCGGTGCGGTTCAGTTAGGGGACCGTGGAGGTGTCTGTCGCGGCGCCGCCCGAGACCTGGTCCTCGCCCAGCACCACCGCCACCCTGGCGCCCTCGGAGATCTCCAGGTTCTCCTGGTCCATCGGCTCCGTGGCGGAGATCCCGACCACCGAGCCGACCTCGGGCGCGCAGGGCTGTCCGCCCCGGCCATACATGACCACGCTGGTGTCGAAGGGCGAGATCGTGTTGGTGACCGGCCTCACCTCATAGCCCTTCTGCTCGAGCTGCGGCACGGACTGGGCGGCCAGCCCCGGCTCGCCGGTCCCGTTCAGCACGGCGACCTGGGTCTCGCCCGGGCGGCAGGCCAGCTCGGCCTTGTTGCCGCCGCCGCTCCCCCGCCCGCGCCGTCATCGTCGTCGCCCAGCAGCCGCGACGCGCCGAAGGCCACGCCCGCGGCCAGGATCAGGGCGCCGATCACGATCACCGCGGTCGAGGGGATGCCGAAGCCCTCCCCCGGCTCGCCCGTGCGGCGCCGCTCGAAGCGCTCGCGCCGCTTGGCCGCCTTCCGCGCCAGCTCCGCGCGGCGGAACGCCTCGGCGTCCGAGGCGGGGGGAGGCGTCGCCCTTCGCCTCGGTCGCCTCCTCGGCCTCCTCGGCTCCTATCGGAGGCGGCACCTCGGCGGCAGCCGGCTCGCCCTCGACCAGGAACTCGGCGCTCTCGCGCAGGCGCCGCACGTCGCGCGCCTGGGCGAAGTAGAGGAGGGCGAGCACGGCCAGGCCGATGAAGGCGGCCAGGCCCGCGAACGCGCCTAGTTCACGGAGCAGGTCCATGAGTGCGGCGCGATGTTAGTGGCAGCCCTGAGGGGGCGTCAGCCCCGCCCTCGTCGGGAGCGCCGCGACTCGCCTCGGCGGCCGCGAGTTGTCTAGGCGCCCGGCTGGGGGAGGTCGAGGGCCTCGGCACGGCGCCGCTCCTTTGCCAGGTCGACCGTCTTCTCGGCCAGATGGGCCTCGTCCCCCTCGCGGACAAGCTGCTCCAGGCGATCCACCGCCTCGGTGACCCACTCGGGGTCGAGCGGCGTGCGCGGAACGGCGCGCACGATCTTGTCGGCCGCAGTGGGTTGGGGCCGCTCGTCCGAGCTGAACAGCTCCTCGTGGACTTTCTCGCCCGGCCGGCGCCCCGTGAACTCGATCGCGATGTCGGTTTCGGGCTCATAGCCGGCCAGGCGGATCATGTTGTGCGCCAGGTCCACGATCTTCACCGGCTCGCCCATCTCCAGCACGAACACCTCGCCCGTTCCGGCGCCCAGGTCGCCGGCGCGGATCACCAGCTGAACCGCCTCGGGAATCGTCATGAAATAGCGCGTCATCTCCGGGTCGGTGACGGTGACGGGGCCGCCGCGCTCGATCTGGCTGCGGAAGATCGGCACCACGCTGCCCGAGCTGGCCAGGACGTTTCCGAAGCGGACGGTGATGAAGCGCGTGGTGGTGTGCTTCAGCCGCGCGGCCTCGACGATCCACTCGGCCATCGCCTTCGAGGCGCCCATCACCGTGCGCGGGTTGACCGCCTTGTCGGTCGAGACCAGCACGAAGCGCTCGCAGCCCGAGGCGGCCGCGGTCTCGGCGGTGACCCTGGTCGCGATCGCGTTGTTGCGCACCGCCTCGAGCGGGTTGGACTCCATCAGCGGAACGTGCTTGTAGGCGGCGGCGTGGAAGACGACGTCGGGGTGGAAGCGCTGCATCACCTCCAGCATCCGGTCGGGCTCCTTGCAGTCGGCCAGCACGGACTCGATCCGGGTGAAGTGGCGCTCCTCGATCATCTCGCGGTCGATCCGGAAGAGGTTGTCCTCGGCGTGGTCGAGCAACACCAGCAGCTTCGGGCGCACGCGGGCTATCTGGCGCACCAGCTCGGAGCCGATCGAGCCGCCGGCGCCGCTGACCAGCACGACCTTCTCGTTCAGGTAGGCGCCCACGCGGTCAAGCTCCATCACGATCGGCTCGCGACCCAGCACGTCCTCGACCTGGACCTCGCGCAGCTGACGGGTCAGCTGCACGCCTCCCCGCAGCAGCTCGAACACCGTCGGCAGCGTGCGCACGTTGACGTCGCGCTCGCGGCAGGCGGCGACGACGCGGCCGCGCAACTCGCCCGGCGCGGAGGGGATCGCGATCACGACCTCGTCGGGCTTCAACTCGTCCAGCACGCGCTCGATCTCCGCGGTCGTGCCCACCACCCGGATCCCGTGCAGGCGCATGCCGCGCTTGCGCGGGTCGTCGTCCAGGAAGCCGATCGCGCTCTGGCCCAGGTTCGGGTTGAGCTGCAGCTCTCGCACCACCATCTGCCCTCCCGAGCCGGCCCCGACCACCAGCACCTTCTGGGCCCCGCTCGGGCTTCCGCGGCGCGCGGGGCGCTCCACGATCATCCTCACCAGCAGGCGGGCCCCGCCGAGCATGAACGTGGTCAGCAGGAAGTAGCTGACCAGCACCGAGCGCGGGATCGCCTCGTCGAATGGCCTGATCAGATACAGCGCGATCAGCAGGATCAGCGTCGAGATCCCCGTCGCGCGCACGAGCGAGACGAAGTCCGGCAGCCGGAAGTAGCGCCACCACTTCTCATACGTCTTGAACGCCGCGAGGATGCCGAGCGTCCCCACCACGACGAAGCCGATCGAGCCGAGGAAGAGGTCGGTGTAGCGCTCGGGCACTCCGCCCGCGCTCTCCAGGAAGCGCAGGCGAAAGGCCAGGTAGTAGGCGAGCGCCACGAGCACGGCATCGGCCGCGACCTGCAGCGCCTTGTTTCGGTAGACGGGGTGCTTCAGACGGTGCACGGAACACGCGAGTCTAGAGCGCGTGTCGTGAGCCGGGGAAGCGTTTGTTGCCTACCATGCCCGCCCGATGACGGATTTCATCGTTGACCCCCTGGTCGAGTTCTGCGTGGACGTGATCGGCGAGATCGGCTACGCCGGCATCTTCCTGCTGATGCTGGTCGAGAGCGCCAACATCCCCATGCCGAGCGAGGCGACCATGCTCTTCGCCGGGTTCAAGGTCGACGACGGCGACCTGACCCTGCTGGGGATCACCGCCGCCGGGGTCCTGGGCAACATCGTCGGCTCCTGGGGCGGCTACGCGATCGGCTACTGGGGCCGCGAGGAGCTGCTGGAGCGCCACAAGGTCTTCCACGTCAGCCCGAAGCAGATGGCGCGCGTGGAGGGCTGGTTCGAGCGCTACGGGGCCGTCACCGTCTTCTTCACGCGGATGCTGCCGATCGTGCGGACCTTCATCTCGACCCCCGCCGGCGCCGCCCACATGAACTTCTGGAAGTTCACTCTCTATACGGCCCTGGGCTGCATCCCCTGGGTGCTGATGCTGGGCTTCATCGGCGTCCAGGTCGGCGCCAACTGGGAGGAGTGGCGCGACAAGCTGCACTACTTCGACTACGTGGTGCTGGCCGGCCTGATCGCGCTCGCGGTGTGGGCCTTCGTCAGGTGGCGGCGCGGCAAGGCCGAGGGAGGGGACGGCGGCGCCGGCTCCGAGCTGCGCGCCGAGACCGAGCGCGGCCGCGAGGCCTCCCCCGCCACCGAGGGTTAGTGCCCGACGACGGCAAGCCTGCGTCGCCCATCATTCCGTCCGCGCGCGCTGTCGCCCTGGGCGCGGTGCAGGGCCCGACCGAGCTCCTGCCGGTCTCGAGCTCGGCCCACCTGAGCCTCGTTCCCTGGCTCGCGGGCTGGGACTGGGACCGGCTCGACCCCGAGTTGCGCAAGAGCTTCGAGGTGGCGCTGCACGTGGGGGCCGCGCTGGCTCTGCTGGTGGGCCAGCGGCGCGTGATCGCCGAGGAGCTGGACTCGTTCGACCGCCGCAAGGCCGAGGTGCTGGCCCTCTCCTTCCTGCCGGGAGCCGCAATCGGGCTGGCGGCCGAGCGGCAGATCGAGCGCCGCCTGGGCGGTCCGCTGCCCACCGCGCTGGGCCTGATCGCGGGCGCCGCCGCGATGGCGCTGGCCGATCGCCGGCCTCAGAACCGCGTGCGCGCCCGGGCCGAGGCGGCAGACGGCCTGGCGCTGGGACTGGCCCAGGCCGCCGCGCTGGTGCCCGGGGTGTCGCGCAACGGGGCCACGCTCACGGTCGCGCGCTGGCGCGGGTTCACCCGCGAGCACTCCAACATGCTCTCGCGCACTGTCGCCCTGCCGGTGATCGTGGCCGCCGCCGCCCTCAAGGGCCACCGGCTGCGCAGGCGGGGACTGCCGCGCTCCCAGCGCCCCGCCTTCGTCGCCGGCACGGCGACCTCGTTCGCCTCGACCCTGGCCTCGCAGGAGCTGATCCGCCTGGTCGAGCGCGACAACGCCGGCCTCTGGCCGTACGCGGCCTACCGTGTCGGGCTGGCGGCGCTGGTGCTGGGGCGGCTCGAGCTGCGCCGTCGCCGCCGGCGGGCCCAGATGGCGGTGACCATCGTCGCCGGAAACGGGCGACCGACCCCGCAAGCGGGCCACGCGGCGGCCGAGGCCGCCGAGGCCGTCGCCCGCGCGCGAGAGGATGGCGGCGATGCCATCTAGCCCGCGACCCGGCGAGGACCGATGAGCGACGCCTACGCCCGCGCCGGGGTGAGCCAGACGGACGCCGACTCCGCCGTGGCGGCATTGGTGGCCGCCCTGGGCTCGGCTCGCGGAGAGAGCCGTCAGGTGCTCGCCAGCGGCCACTACGCGAACGTCGTCCGGCTGGACGACCGCACGGGGATCGCCGTCACCACCGACGGCGTGGGCACCAAGCTGCTGGTCGCCGAGCAGCTCGGGCGCTGGGACACGGTCGGGATCGACTGCGTGGCGATGAACGTGAACGACGTCATCTGCGTCGGCGCCGCCCCGCTGGCGATGGTGGACTACCTCGCCGTCGACCGCGCCGACCCCGAGGTGGCGAAGCAGATCGGCACCGGCCTGGCGCGTGGCGCCGAGCAAGCGGGGATCGAGATCGTCGGCGGCGAGCTGGCCCAGCTCGGCGAGCTGATCCGCGGGCTCGACCTGGCGGGGGCCTGCTTCGGGGTCGTCGCGCTCGACTCGCTGATCACGGGCGCCGCCGTCGAGCCGGGCGACGCGGTCATCGGCCTGCCCTCCTCGGGGCTGCACTCGAACGGCTTCACGCTGGCGCGCTCGGCGCTGGAGGGGCTGGGGATGGAGGACGTGAGCCTCGGGCGTCCGCTCGGCGAGGTCCTGCTGGAACCGACCACGATCTACGTCGAGCCGGTCCTGGAGCTGATCGCCTCCGAGGCGGAGGTCCGCGGACTGGCGCACATCACCTCCGGCGGCCTTGGCAACCTGCTGCGGCTGGAGGCCGAGGTCGGCTACCGGATCGACGACCCGCTGCCGTTGCCGCCGGTCTTCGAGCTGATCCGGGAGCGCTCCGGGGCCTCCCTGGACGAAATGCATGACGTCTTCAACATGGGTTGCGGCTTCTGCTGCGTGGTCGCCGCCGCGGACGAGGGCGCCGCCCTGGAGCTGCTGCGATCGCACCACCCGGCGGCGAAGGTGATCGGCCGAGCGTCAGCGTCGGCGGGTTCGGTGACCCGGGCGTAGTGTCGGTGCCCGCCGGGGTATCTGTCTAATTGCGGATGTGAACTCGCATGGAAACCGGCGCTTGAAGCGAGAATACGCAGGGATGGCGGCTTGCCCAAGATGGCCGGCGTGAACGAAACGGTCCTCTCGGGCCGCTACCGCCTCGAGTCCAAGCTCGGCTTCGGGGGGATGTCCACCGTCTACCTGGCCCAGGACGAGGTGCTGGACCGGCCGGTGGCCGTGAAGCTGCTGCACCGCGAGATCTCCGAGGAGGCCGACCAGCTCGAGCGCTTTCGCCGCGAGGCCAGGGCCGCGGCTCGCCTCAGCCACCCGAACCTGGTCGGGGTCATCGACGCCGGCGAGGACGAGGGCCGGCCATACATCGTCTTCGAGTACGTCCCCGGCGACACCCTGAAGCAACGGATCCAGGCCAGTGGCCCGCTGCCGGTGGACGAAGCGGTCGCGTACGCGATCGAGATCGGGCGCGGCCTGACCGCCGCCCACGGGCGCAAGCTGATTCACCGCGACGTCAAGCCGCAGAACGTGCTGATCGATCCCGACGGGCGGGCCAAGGTGACCGACTTCGGGATCGCGCGCTCGCTGGAGTCCCATGGGCTGACCGCGACGGGGCGGGTGCTGGGCACGACCGACTACGTCTCGCCCGAGCAGGCCATGGGCGAGGACGTGGACGAGCGCTCGGACGTCTATTCGCTCGGGATCGTGCTCTACGAGATGCTGGTCGGCGACGTCCCGTTCCAGGCCGAGACCCAGATCGGCGTCGCGATGAAGCACGTGAACGAGCCGCTCCCCGACGTGCAGGTGGCGCGACCCGACATCTCGGCCGCGGTCGCCTCGGTGGTCGACCGCTCGACGACCAAGGACCCGCGCGACCGCTACGACTCCGTCGGCGAGATGGTCCGCGATCTGGAGGCGACCCTGGAGGTCGAGGCGGCGCGCGCAGGCGGGACCACCGGCGAGGCGACCACGGTGCTCGACTCGGTGCCGAAGTCCAAGCGCAGCCTGGGCGGGGGCCGCAGGATCTCGGGCGCCGGCATCGCCATGGGGCTGCTCGGCATCGCCCTGATCGTCGCCGCGCTCGTCTTCGGCGGCGACCGCCTCGACAACCTGGGCAGCGAGGACGAGGCGAGCGGCGGCGGCGGCGTGAAGCTCGCCGAGGACGCCGCCGCGGAATTCGACCCGGACCCCGGGGACGGCAGGGAGACCGACACGGCGCGCCTCGCGGTCGACGGCAACCCGACCGGCTCGGCCTGGGAGACCGAGCACTACGACAGCGAGGACTTCGGCGGGATCAAGGACGGAGTCGGCCTGGTCGTCGGCGTCGCGGGCGAGCCCGTGACGCCCACCGAAATGGGGATCCGGGCCGCGACCGAGGGCTGGGACGCCGAGATCTACACCATCGACGGCGAGCCGCCCGACGAGCTGAGCGGCTGGGGCGCCCCCGTCGGCAGCGTCAGCGACGGCGGCGCACGCGAGACGGTGGCCCTCAACTCCGGCCCCGCCACCTCACTGCTGATCTGGATCACCAGACAGCCCGAGAGCGGCGAGCAGCCCGGCCGCTTCCAGATGCAGATCAGCGACGTTCGGGTCGCCGAGTAGCGAACCGGCGCAACGCGGGTCGCCTCAGAACTCGTAGGAGCGGATGTCGCGGTGGCGCTCCAGCGCCAGCTTCACGAGGCGGTCGCACAACTCGGGATAAGGGATGCCGCTGGCCTCGAGCAGCTTGCCGTAGACGCTGGTCTCGGTGAAGCCGGGGATCGTGTTCAGCTCGTTGACCAGGACCCCGCCGCCCTCCCCGCCTGACTGGACGAAGAAGTCGCATCGCGCCATGCCGCTGCACCCGGTGAGCCGGAACATGCTCTTGGCCAGCTCCTGGACGCGTGCGGTCTCCGCGTCCGCGATCTCAGCGGGCACGCGCAGGTCCATCCCCCCCTCCGAGTACTTCGCCTCGTAGTCGTACCAGTCGGCGTGCGCGATGATCTCGCCGGGGACCGAGGCGATCAGCTCGGAGTGGCCGAGGATCGAGCACTCCACCTCCTTGCCCGCCGAGTTCGCCTCGATGATCACCTTCGGGTCGTGGCGGGCGGCCACCTCGACAGCGGGGTCGAGCTGATCTGGGTTCGCGACCTTGTTGATGCCCACGCTGGAGCCGAGCCGGGCGGGCTTGACCCAGAGCGGGAAGCCGAAGGAGATGGCCCGCTCGCGCCAGCCCTGCTCGGCGACGTCGGCGAAGTCCACCTGCGGCAGGCCCGCTGCGGCCAGCACCCGCTTGAACGCGAGCTTGTCCAGGCACAGCGCCGACGCCTCGACGTCCGAGCCCACGTAGGGGACGTCGAGCACCTCCAGCAGGCCCTGGACGCTGCCGTCCTCGCCGCCGGGACCGTGCAGGACGGGGAAGGCCGCGTCGCACCCGAGCAGGCCCCTGGCCGGCGTCAGCTCCAGCGGCCCTCCCTCGTGGACCCAGGCGCCGTCGCGCTCGATCAGCACCTCCTCCACCTCGTGCCCGGCATCGCGCAGGCCGGCCGCGACCGAGGCTCCGGAGCGCAGCGAAACGGGATGCTCGCTCGAGCGGCCCCCGGAGATCACGGCCACCTTCATCGCGGGCAGCCTAGGGCGTCAGCGCACCGACCGTGATCGTGACCAGGTCGCCGCGCTGCCCGCGCGAGCCGGCCGGCGGGAACTGGTTCGTGACCACGCCGTCCTCGGCGGGATCCGTCGTCGGCTCCTCGCTGACCGACGGCGTAAAGCCGGCCTGCTTCAGCGCGGTCACCGCCGACTTGCGCGCGTCCCCGACCACGTCGGGGACCGTGATCGCACCGCTGGAGACGAAGATGGTCACCTGCGCGCCCGGCCTGACCAGACGTCCGGGGCCGGGACTCTGGCCCACCACCTGGCCGGCCGGAGCGTCATCGTCGCGCTGGACCACGTTGCCGCCCAGCTCGGCGTCGCTCAGGATCGAGAGCGCCTGCTGGTCGTCCAGCCCGACCACGTCGGGGACCTCGACCTTGTTCGACCCGCGCGAGATCGTCAGGTTCACGGTCGAGCCGGCCGAGATCTCGACTCCGGCGGCGGGCTCGGTCCCGATCGCACGCCCCTCGGGCACGGTGTCCGAGAACCCGAACCCCGGATCGACCAGCAGCCCCGCCTGCTCCAAGAGCTCCGTCGCCTGCTTCTCGGGCCGGCCGCTGACGTCGGGCACGGTCACGATCGCCGGCCCGGAGCTGACGCTGAGCGTCACGGTCGAGCCCTCGTCCACCTTCTCGCCCGCGATCGGGTCCTGCTCCAGCACGGTCTCGCGGGGCGCGGTGCTGGGAACCGGGTTGATGTCCACGTCCAGGCCCTCGGCCTCCAGCCGCTCGGTCGCCGTCGGCTCGGGGATGCCGGTCACCGAGGGCACCGTGACGGAGCCGGGGCGCGTCAGCGCAAACGCGACCAGGCCGGCGACGAGGGCGACGAGCAGCGCGAGCAGGATCCAGCGGCGCCGGCGGCGCCGCTCCTCCTCGTCTGACCACTCCTCCTCGTCCGCGTAGTCGTGCTCGCCCTCGGGCGATACCGCGGCGAACGCGGCGGTGTCCTCGGGGCGCGGCTGGTCGGGCGCGCGCTCAGCGGCGTCGAGCCCCTTCATGAAGGCGTCGGCGTCCTTGAAGCGCGCCTCGGGGTCCTTCGCGAGCGCGCGCATCACGACCGCGTCGAGCGCAGGCGGCACCTCGGGGTTGACGGTGCTCGGCCGTCGCGGCGCCTCGGACACCTGCTTGAGCGCGACCGAGACGGCGCTGTCGCCCTCGAACGGGACGCGGCCCGTCAGCGCCTCATACAGGATCACCCCGATCGAGTAGATGTCGGACGCGGGCGTCGTCTCCTTGCCCTGGGCCTGCTCGGGCGAGAGGTACTGGGCGGTGCCCATCACCGAGCCGGTCGCGGTGATGTCCGAGCTGGTGCCGCGGGCGATGCCGAAGTCCGTGACGCGGGCTCGGCCGTCCTCGTCGATGAGGACGTTCTGGGGCTTCAGGTCGCGATGGACGATGCCCTTGCGATGGGCGAAGCGGGCCGCGTTCAGGATCTGGCGGGTGAAGTCGATCGCGTCCTGGATGCCCATCCCGCCCTTGATCAGCTGCTTCAGCTGCGGGCCGTCCACGTACTCCATCGCGATGAAGTAGGTGTCCGAGAACTCGCCGCGGTCGAAGATCGAGACGACGTTGGGGTGCTGCAGGCCCGCCGCCGACTGGGCCTCGCGGCGGAAGCGCTCGACGAACTCCTGGTCCTGGGCGAAGCGGTCGTGGAGCATCTTGATCGCGACCTTGCGGCTCAGCTCCTGGTCGTCGGCCAGCCAGACGTCGGCCATGCCGCCCGACCCGATCTTGCGGTCGAGCCTGTAGCGCTCGTCGACGATCGTGCCCTTGCTCGGGTTCGCCATCAGCCGTCCCCCCTTAGGCGGCTCTGCCTCATGCTGTTCCCCGGCTCATTCATCGTCGCCGCTGCTGTTCTGGACCAGCACCTCCAGCACCTGCTGGGCGATGGGGGCGGCCACGGTGCCTCCCTGCCCGCTCGTGCGCTCGACGGTCACCGCGATCGCTACCCGCGGGTCGTCCGAGGGAGCGAAGCCGATGAACCAGGCCTGATTCACGTTCTGCTCGGGGATGATCTCGGCGGTTCCCGTCTTGCCGGCCACCTGGTCGCTCCCCAAAGCGGCCGCACCGCCCGTTCCCTCGTTGACCACGTCCTCCATCATCCCGGTCAGGGTCTCGGCGGTGTCCTCGCTCATCACGCGGCTCATGCGCTCGGGGTTGAGCTTGTCCTCGCGGCCGTCGGTGTCGATCACCTTCGACCACAGCCGCGGCTCCATCAGCTCGCCCTCGTTCGCCACCGCCGCGGCGACCATCGCCATCTGCAGCGGCGTCACGTTGAGCTTGTCCTGGCCGATCGCCATGCGGCCGACGTCGATCTGATCGCTGTCGGCGTCAAGCAGCCTGCCGTCGGCGAATTCGCCCGAGGGGGCGAGCTGAAAGCTCGGGTAGTCCAGGGGCGGCTCGGCGTTGAAGCCGAAGCGGTCCATGTACTTGTACATCTCCTCCGTCCCGAGCTGCTCCCCCACCTGCGCCCAGTAGGTGTTGACCGAGTTCGTGAGCGCCGTCTCCATGTCGATGTCCCCGAAGCTCTGCCCGCCGGCGTTCGCCAGCGGCACGCCGGAGATCTCCTTCGGGGAATCGGCGTTGATCACCGAGTCGGGCTCGAACTCGCCGCTGTCGAGCGCCGCGGTGGCCGTCACCACCTTCATCGTCGAGCCGGGCGGGTAGCCGGCCTGGGTTGCGCGGTTCAGCAGGGGGGCATCCGTGTCCTGGTTCAGGGCCTGGAAGCCCTGAGAGCTGGCGACGTCGTTGGGGTCGTAGGTGGGGATGCTGACCATCGTCAGCACCTCGCCGGTCTGGGGGTCGAGCGCGACGACCGACCCCTTCTGCCCGCCCAGGGCCTGGGTCGCGGTCACCTGGCCCTCGGGGTCCAGGGCGGATTGCACGTCCGAGCCCTCCTGGGCGGCGCCGCGCAGGGTGTCGAGGATGGAGAGGAACTCGCTCTTCTCGCCGACCAGCTCGTCGTTGTGCGCCAGCTCGAAGCCGACCCGGCCCCGCTCCACGAACGAGTAGCCGATCGGGTTGCCGTACAGCTCCCCCTCGGGATACGTGCGCACGAACGTCCGGTCGCCTCCGCGGCCACGTGGGTTGGACTTGGCGATCACGGACCCGTCGGAGGCGAGGATCTCGCCGCGGTCGATCCGCTGCTCCTCCAGCAGCGGCCGCTTGTTCGCGGGATTCGCCTCCAGCTCCTCGGAGTCGAAGATCGACCAATAGGACGTAAAGCCGAACAGCAGCGCGTACAGCACCAGGACGACGCCGAACAGCTTCACGATCTGCGGATTCACGCGAGCCTCCGGGCGGGTGGTCGCGTGCTGCGTCGCCGCGCGGCACCGGCCCTCACGAGTACTCGGCCTCCAGCGCCTCAGTTTCGCGCCTGACCCTGCGGCGTGCCTTGTCGGAGATCGAGAGCAGCAGGCCCAGCAGGATGAAGTTGGCGACGATCGAGCTGCCGCCATAGCTGATGAAGGGCAAGGTGACGCCGGTGATCGGGATCACCCTTGTGACGCCACCGATGATCACGAATGCCTGCAGCGCCACGATCGTCGTCAGGCCGGTCGCCAGCAGCTTCGAGAAACCGTCGTCGGCCAGGATCGCCGTCTTGAAGCCCCGCTCGGTGATCAGGGCGTAGATCAGGACGACGGCGCCACCCCCGAAGAGGCCGAGCTCGTTGACGATCACCGCGTAGATGAAGTCGGTGTGGGGCGCCGGCAGGATCGCGCCGCAGTTGGGGAAGTCCTCGACGCACTTGGGCGATGCCCCGGGTAACTGCACCAGCGACTCCCCCAGGCCGCGGCCGAACAGCCCCCCGTCGGCCTGCGCGAACAGCGACTGGGCGACCTGGAAG
Source organism: uncultured Solirubrobacterales bacterium (assembly GCA_963813725.1). Lineage (GTDB taxonomy): Bacteria > Actinomycetota > Thermoleophilia > Solirubrobacterales > 70-9 > VGBV01. Next base: position 248,466 of record CAWFAI010000013.1, on the reverse strand, counting down.
CCGTCGCCCTCGGCGTCCTTGAAGGGATCCAGCCAGATGTCGAAGCGGTCCTGGACATGCCCGATCGTGTTGGCGAAGAACCAGGCGCCGACCGCGAACATCGCCAGGCCCACGATCACGAACGAGATCCGGGCGGTCGCCACGTAGATCATCGCCAGAAAGGCCCCGAAGAACATCAGCGAGCTGCCCAGGTCGCGGATGAAGACCAGCATGACCATGGCCGCGCCCCAGATCACCAGCAGGGGCCCCAGGTGCTTCAGGGGCGGCAGCACCACGCCTGCCACCGTCCGCGCCCCCACCACCAGCACCTCGCGCTTCTCGTTCAGATAGCTGGCGAGGAAGACGACGATGCAGATCTTGGCCAGCTCGGTGGGCTGGAAGTTGAGCGGCCCGAGCTTGACGCTGAGGTAGGCCTCGTTGGTGGTCTCGCCGATGCCCGGCAGGCGAGGCAGGAGCAGCAGGGCGATGCCCGCGAACGCGATCAGGTAGCGATAGCGCTCCAGGACCTCGTAGTCGCGCAGGAAGATGATCGTCAGCGAGAACGCCACCAGCCCCACCACGAACCAGTTCGCCTGGTCCCGCGCCAGCCCGTCGTCGAGGCGGAACAGCATCACCACGCCGAACGCGGCCAGCAGCGCCACGAGCGGGAACAGGAAGGGATCGGCGTCGGGAAGCCTGGCCCGGATCACGAAGTGGGTCGCCAGGCACAACCCAAGGAAATAGAGGCCGTAGACGAAGCTGAGATCCCCGATCTGCTCGGACTCGACGATCAACACGGCGGTGAATCCCGCCGTCACCAGCAGGCCGACGGGGATCAGCGCGAAGAGCTCGCGGCTGCGCGCGCTCAATTGCCCTTGGCGGGCTGCTGTTTCTGCTTGCCGGCCGCCCCCTGCTTCTTCTCCGACTGCTTCTTCTTGCTCTTCGGCGTCGGTGCCGGCGGGGTGGGCGGCACCGAGCCCTCGCGCTGCTCGATGTCCTCGATGATGTCGGTGGCGTCGTCCTCGGAGCGCAGCTTGTGCTCGGTCACGACCTCCTGCCGCTGGGGTGACAGCGTCGAGGCCTGGACGCCGATCGAAAGCTGCTCGGAATAGAGCTCGATCCCGAACGGCAGGTCGTAGGGCAGACCGCGATAGAGCGCCACCCTGCCGTCCTCGTCGGTGCCCAGGAAGTGGACCTGCTGGGTCAGCCGCCAGGCGCCGAAGGCCACGAACGCGACCAGCGCGACAACCGCCGCGATCTTGATGCCGCGGCGCCGGCGGTGCGGCAGCGGCACCGGGCCCTGGCCGCGCAGGCGGTCGCCGGCGCGGCGCATGCGCTCGCTCGTCATGCCGGCCTGCTCGGCGGTGCGGGAGATCAGCGTCGCGCCCTCCTCGGGCTCTGACCCCGCCTCGGCGACCCGGAAGGCGACGGCGGTGATGTTGTCGCGGCCGCCCTTGGCGTTGGCTGCCTCGATCAGCTTGTTGACGCCGCCGCGCAGCGTCTTCGACTCGCCCAGGAGCGCCGCGATCTGTTCGTCGCTGACCATGGTCGTCAGGCCGTCGCTGCAGAGAAGGAAGACGTCGCCGCTCTTGGCCGGGTAGGTCATCGTGTCGACGTTCACGCTCGGCTCCGGCCCCAGGGCGCGCGTGATGATCGAGCGCTGGGGGTGCTCCTCGGCCTCCTCGTCGGTCAGGCGGCCCTGACGGCGCAGCTCCTCGACCAGCGAGTGGTCCTTGGTCAGCCGCTTCAGCTCGCCCTCGCGCAACACATAGGCGCGGCTGTCGCCGACGTGCCCGAAGGCGACCTCGTCGCCGCGCAGAAGCGCAGCGGTCAGGGTGGTCCCCATGCCCGCGCGCGAGGAGTCCCGCTGCGCCAACTCGTGGATCTCGCGGTTGGCGTGCTGGGCGATGCCCTCCAGCTGGCTCTCGGCCGGAGCGTCCCGGTCCATGCCCTGCTCGAAGGCCCCGGCGGCGATCCGCGAGGCCACCTCGCCGGCCTGGGCGCCACCCATGCCGTCGGCGACGGCGAACACCGGGGAACGGGCGAAGTAGGAGTCCTCGTTCGCGTGACGCTGGCGGCCCGTGTCCGTCTTGTGGGCCTCCTCGACCACTACCAGCGCCAACGCACGTCCTCCCTCGCACCTGTGCCTCGCCACGCTGCGCGTGGCTCGCGCGTCCGGGTCGGGGCTCGCGAGGCGATGATCAGCTCACCTCGAACGTGAACTCGGTGTCGCCGATGCGGATCGAGTCGCCGGGCCGCAGCTCGGCCTCGCCGTGCAGGTCCTGCGAGTTGAGCAGCGTGCCGTTGGTCGAGCCCATGTCCTCGACGTAGTAGGACCCCGATCTGCTGAACACCCTGGCGTGGATCCCCGAGGCGTATCTGTCCTCGAGCCTGATGTCGGCGTCGGGCGAGCGGCCCAGAGAGACGCCGCCGAAGAGGTCGAAGCGCTCGCCCTTGCTGAGGCCGCCGCCCGCAGCGACGATCAGCCAGGCGTCGGTCGAAGCGGGCTCGACGCCGGCGCCCACCACCTCGTGGTACCCGGACTCCATCCCCGGGCTCGCCGTCGCACGCAGGTCTCGCAGCGCCATCCGCGCCACCCAGAGCAGGAACAGGTAGAGCACGGCCAGAAAGCCGAACTTGAGCGCTACCGCTAGCGGCTCGAGGTCGCTCACTGCTCGATGTCGAAATTGAAGACGAGCGTTCCGAGGGTGATCTCGTCGCCGGGCGAGAGGCGGGCCGACGAGACCCGCCGCCCGTTCACCTTGACGCCGTTGGTCGAGCCCAGGTCGACGATCTGCCAGTCGCCCTGGCCCGAGCGGCGCAGCTCGGCGTGCTTGCGCGAGATGTTTGGGTCGTCCAGCACGCAGTCGCACTCCTTCGAGCGGCCCAGCGACGCGGTGGGACCGTCCAGCACGTAGCGGCGGTCGTCGAGCGAGACGATCGCGCGCGTATCGACGTAGGCCGTGTCGGGCCGCTTCTTCGAGCGGGCCTTCTCGGCCTGGGTCGCCGAGTAGACCATCGTGTGCCCGTGCTCGCCCTGGGTGGGCTCGGCGCCTTGGCGCTGCGGCGGGCGGACCAGCCGCGTCTGGATCCCGAACTCACCGAGTCGCAGGCGCTCGTCCTGGTCCATGCCGACCACGGGCCGGGTCAGCAGGTCGTACTCGTTGCGGCGGGCGTGCTCCAGCAGGTGGGCGCTCAGCTCCTGCGCGAGCGAGGTCTCGTAGTCCTTGAAGCGGGCATAGTCGTCGGGCGCGAGCCAGACCGTGTACTCGTTGGGGACGTACACGCGCGAGACCGAGGCGGTCTTGTGCGCATCCATCTCCTTGGCCAGCTTGCGCGCTATCTCCACCGGCTGCACACCGGAGCTGAAGGCGCGGCTGAACACGCCCTCGACCAGGCCTTCGATGCGTGCTTCCAGATTGCGTAGAACGCTGATCTGATGCTCCTCGGTTCGCGGACGGCGTTGAACGGCGACCCGGTGGAGCCGAGCCGCAGGCCGAAATCCTAGAGCGCCCGACCCCGGCGGGTGGCCACCGCCGGCGCGGCCGTGCTTGCGCGCATCAGCGCACCGCCGTCTCGGTGGCCGCGGGCTCGGCGCCCGCCGGCAGCGCAGGCCTCGGGCGCAGGTGTCGGGCGAGCAGGATCGCGGCGATGCCGAGCAGCAGCGTGGCCACCACGAGCCCGTTCGGCTCACCGCTCGGGCCGGCCAGCAGGCGCAGGGCCGTGATCAGGGCGGCAGCCCAGACCAGGGCGCCGACCGCGTCCAGCACGGGCACGCGGCCGCGCACCAGCAGCGGCAGGGCCACCGCGGCCAACGCCCACAGGGCGGCGGCCGCCAGGACCGCGGGCTGCAGCAGCTGGGAGAGGACGTCTGTGGCCGCGGACGAGAGCGATTGCTCCCAGCCGTCGGGGGCCGCCGTCTCGGGGCCGAACAGCACCGTCTTGCCGGTCGCGACCTCATAGGCCGCCAGCCACAGGTAGGCGGTGCCGGCCAACAGCCCGCGGGTGAGCGCGTGTGAGCGAAGCGGCACGACCATCAGCGGCGCCACCAGGAAGGCGGCCACAAGCGCGGCGCCGGGCGCGCCGGCGCCCAGCAGCAGCCATGCGACCAGGGCGAGGCCGCCGACCTTCACCGCCATCGGCGCGAGCGCCGCGGCGGGGGCAGCCGCCCCCCAGCGCCTGCCGCGCGGCTCCGCGGGCTCGTTGGGGCGCAGCACCGCGGGCAGCCTCGAACCGTCCAGCTGCCCTTCACGCGAGGCCAGCACCCCCTCGAGCTCGGAGGCCAGGGGGCGCAGCTCCGGGTCCGGGTCCAGCGCCGCGTCGATGGCCTCGGTCAGGGCCTCGGGCAGGTCAGGGCGCACCCCGCCCAGGGGCGGCACGGGCTCGTCGATGGCGCGCGCTGTCGCCGCGGGCCCCTCGCCGATCCGTGGGTGCTCTCCGGTAAGGCCCTCGTACAGGGTCAGAGCCAGCGAGTAGACGTCGGCTGTGGGGCCGGGGCGCATGCCCGCCGCCTGCTCGGGGGCCATGTAGCCGAGCGTCCCCAGCACGTCGCCGGTGTTGGTCAGGGTCCGCTCGCCCGCGATTCGTGCGATCCCGAAGTCGACCAGCTTCGCCTCGCCGCCCGGGGCGACGAGCACGTTCTCGGGCTTCACGTCACGGTGGACGACGCCGTTTCGGTGGGCGTGCGAGAGGGCGGCCGCGCAGTCGGCGCCGACCCCCGCCAGCAGGCGGTCGCTGAGCTGGCCGCCACGGCCAAGCGCCCTCAGGGTGGGGCCGTCGATCAGCTCGCTGACCAGGTAGGCGCGGCCCTCCTCGCTCGCAAGCTCGTAAAGGGTGGCGAGGTTGCGGTGATCCAGCCTGGCCACGGCCTGGGCCTCGCGGATCACCCGGGGCGCGTGCGCCTCGCTCTCGATCACCTTGACCGCGACGGGCCGCTCCAGACGCTCGTCCCAGGCGCGGTAGACGGTGCCGAAGCCTCCGCTGCCGATGCGCTGCTCGACGCGGAACCTGCCCAGGATCAGTTCGCCGACCATGTCGGCTTCCATTTCTGCACAAGGCCACCCATTCCTCTCCGGGGCGCGCGCTGCGGCGAGTTGCCGCGGGTGGGGTGTTCATACTTGCTGCGCGATGGCGTTCCTCGACGAGGAAGAGCAGACCGCTGCGCCGCTGCAGCCCGAGCGCCCGCCCCGTCCCCCCCGGGGCCCGGAGCGCAAGCGCCAGCAGTTCCTGCTCCGCCGCCTGATCGCGGTCGGGCTGGGCGTCGCCTTGCTGATCCTGCTGGTGGTCGGCTTCCGGGGTTGCCTCGAGGCCCGCTCCGACCGCGGCCTTCGCAACTACAGCCAGGACATCGGCACGATCATGGCCGAGTCCGAGCAGCGCGGCAAAGACTTCTTCGAGGCGATCGAGGACAGCACCGAGATCGAGCTCCAGAACCGCGTCTCCAGCCTGCGGAGCGCCTCGGAGTCCCTGCTGGACCGGGCCGAGAACCTCTCCGTCCCCGACCAGATGCGCGACGCCCAGAGCGCCACGACGCTGGCGCTGCGGCTGCGCAGCGACGGGCTCGGCTCGATCTCGGCGAGCGTGACCGAGGCCGCCGCCGACGCCGAGCGCGCGGACGCGATCGAGACGATCACCGACGCCATGGGGGCCTTCTACGCCAGCGACATCCTCTGGCAACAGGTCGCCTCGCCCGAGATCACCCAGGTGCTGGAGGACGACGGCGTCGAGCCGGCCGACCTGCCCGCGGGCAACTTCATGCCCGAGAACTCCGGGACCGAGTTCCTGGACCAGACCGAGATCGCGACCCTCTTCGCCGGGGTCGGCGGGGATGACGCCGCCGCCGGCCTGCAGGGCCTGGGGCTGGTCTCGACCACCCTGGGTGGCACGACCCTCGACCCCGACGTGACCACCTCCGTCCCCTCCGACGCCAGCGAGGTCTCGGTCGAGGTCCAGAACCAGGGCGAGTCCGAGGCGAGCAGCATCGGCGTCACGGTCACGGTCGACGGATCGGCCCTCGAGACCACCATCGAGAGCCTCGGCCCCGGCGAGACCGGGACCGCCAAGCTGACCCTGAACCCGCTGCCTCAGCCGGGCTCCGAGGTGACGGTCGAGGTCCTGGTCGAGCCCGTGGCGGGCGAGGCCGACAGCAGCAACAACGAGTCCTCGTACACGGTCACGTTCGGGACGCCGTAGTTGCGCGTCGCCTACCTCGGTCCCCCCGGAACCTTCACCGAGGACGCCCTTCGCGACGCGGCGCCGGGCGCAGGCCTGGAGCCGATCCCCTCCCCGTCGGTCTACGCGGCGATCCTGGCCGTCGACGCCGGTGAGGCCGACCGCGCTTTCGTCCCCTTCGAGAACTCGATCGAGGGGGCGGTGCGAGCGACGCTCGACACCCTCGCCTTCGACGCGCAGGAGGTCGCGCTCGTCGGCGAGCACGACTACCCGATCAGCCACTGCCTGATCGCCCGCGCCGAGGTGCCGCTGGATCAGATCGAGGTTGTCCTCTCGCATCCCCAGGGGACCGCGCAGTGCGCCCGCTTCATCCGCGAGCAGCTCCCGGGCGCAGAGGTGCGGGCGGCCTCCAGCACCGCCGAGGCCGTGCGGCTGGTGAGCGAGCAACAGGCGCCCTGGGCCGCGCTCGGAGCGGCCTCTGCCGCCGAGCGCTACGGCTGCGCCATCCTGCGCGAGGGCGTCGAGGACCACCCTGACAACGTCACCCGCTTCGTCTGGATCGCACCCGCCGGCACCGAGCCCGTCGGCGAGGGGCCCTGGCGGACCTCGCTGATCTTCTCCGAGCTCGGTGACGACAAGCCGGGCGCGCTGGTGGACGCGCTGCAGGCCTTCTCGGGTCAGGGCGTCAACCTGACCCGGATCGAGTCGCGGCCGCGGCCCGGCGGGCTGGGCCGCTACATGTTCTTCATCGACCTCGAGGGCGCGGCCTCCGACGAGCCGGTGGCGGCCGCCGTCGAGGAGCTGCGCGGCCACGCGGAGTCGGTCAGGGTCCTCGGCAGCTACCCGATCGGCTCGCCAGGGCCGTAATACGGCTGGGTTAGAATCGCGCGGAACATGCGCACAGTGGCCGCCGCGGGGAACGGAGTTGGGGAGGCGAGACGCCTTGCTCGCGGGCGCGTGCTGGTCCTGAATGCCACCTATGAGCCCCTCAACGTCTGCACCGTCCGCCGTGCCCTGGTCCTGATCCTGAAGGAGAAGGCAGAGGTACTGGAGAACGGCGACGGCGTCCTGCGCTCCGAGACGATGCGCTTGGACATGCCCGAGGTGATCCGCCTGGTCAGCTTCGTCCGCGTGCCCCGCGACATCCACCGCCGCCGGATCACCCGCAAGGCGGTGCTGGCGCGCGACGGCTGGCGCTGCCAGTACTGCGGCAGCGAGCGGCCGGGCCTGACCGTTGACCACGTCGTCCCCCGCAGCCGCGGCGGCGAGTCGGTCTGGGAGAACATCGTCGCCTCCTGCGCGGCCTGCAACCGCCGCAAGGGCAACCGCATGCCGCACGAGGTCCGCATGCACCCGCGCATCCACCCGCGGCCGCCTGGCCCGACCGTCTTCATCCGCATCGCGGCGCCCAAGACCCCGGCCGCCTGGGAGCCCTACCTACCGACGGGCTAGCCGGCCCGCCGGGCCGGGCGCTCCCCTACTTCCGCTTCGCCCGCTTGGCCTTGGCGGCCGCGGCCTGGCGCTGGGCGCCGCGCACGGTGCCCGGGCCGGGTTTGCGCTTCGACTTCGCGGTTGCCTTCGGCTTCGGGGTGGCCTTGGGAGCGGCTCGTCCGGGCTTGGCCTTGGGCTTCGGCTTTTCCTTGGGAGCCGGCTTGGTGGGGGCCTTGGGCTTCGCCGCGGCGCCCTTGCCGCGCTTGGGCCTGGCCTTCGTCTTGGCGGCGGGCTTGGCCGCCGAGGCGGCCCTGCGCACCGCGGCGCCGTCGACCTCGGCCGCCCCGTCGGCGTCACCGTCGAGCTCGGCGGCCCCGTCCTCGCCCCCGGCGACCTTGACTTCCGCCTTGCCGTCGCCGGCGGCCTCGGCCGCGGCGGCGTCGGCCGCGATTCCCTCCGCCTCCTCCTCGAGGCTCGGGCCTGAGGCGGCGGCGCCGTTGCCGTTGCCGTTGGCCGACTCGACCACCAGCGCCACGGCGCTGACGCGGTCGCCCGGCTTCAGGTTCATCACCCTGACGCCCTGGGTCGCGCGACCCATCTGCGAGATCCCCAAGGCGCCCGTGCGCTGCACCATCCCGTTCTGGGAGATGAAGATCAGCTCCTGGTGGGGCCGCACGATCAGGGCGCCCGCAAGGCCGCCCTTCTTGGTGGTCAGCTTGATCGTCAGCACCCCCTGGGTGCCGCGGTTCTTGACCGGATACTGCTTCATCGGCGTGCGCTTGCCGTAGCCGTTCTCGGTGACCACGAACAGCTCGTCTTGGTCGCGCGCCACCTCCAGGGCCAGCACCTCGTTGCCCTTCTGCGAGACGTTCATGCCCTTGACGCCGGCCGTGCCGCGGCCCATCGGGCGGGCCAGCTTCTCGTTGAAGCGCGCCGCTGTCCCGGACTTGGCGACCATGATGATGTCGTCCTTGCCAGAGGTCTGGCGGACCTGGATCAGCTCGTCGCCCTTCTTGATGTTGATCGCGATCAGGCCGGCCGCCTTGATGGTGGTGTCGTAGTCCTTGAAGAGAGTCTTCTTCACCATCCCCTTCTTGGTCCCGAACACCAGGAACTTGCCTTCGCTGAAGTCGCGGGTCGGGATCACCGCCGTCACCCGCTCCTTCTCGCGCAGCGGCAGCACGTTGACGAGGGCGCGGCCCTTGGCGGTGCGGGCCCCCTCGGGCAGCTCGTAGACCTTGAGGCGGTAGACCTTGCCCTGGTTGGTGAAGAAGAGCAGGTAGTCGTGGGTCGAGCACACGTGGAGGTGCTCGATGTAGTCGCCCTCCTTCAGGTTCATCCCCATCACCCCACGGCCGCCCCGTCGCTGCTGGCGGTAGGTGGCCAGCGGCAGGCGCTTGGCGTATCCCGAGGCGGTGATCGAGATCACCATCTGCTGGTCGGCGATCACGTCCTCGATGTCGAGATCGCCCTCGGCGGCGCTGACCTCGGTGCGCCGCTCGTCTCCGTAGCGCTCGACGACCTCGGCCAGCTCGCTCTTGACCAGGCCCAGCACCTTCGCCTCGTCGGCCAGGATCGCCCGCAGCTGCTTGATCAGCTTCACGAGCTCGGCGTGCTCCTTCTTGATCTTGTCCGCCTCGAGCGCGGTCAGGCGCTGCAGACGCATGTCCAGGATCGCCTGGGCCTGCGGGCGGCTGAGCTTGAACCTCTGCATCAGCTTGTCGCGCGCCACGTCGGGGTCCTTCGAGGCGCGGATCAGCTTGATCACGGCGTCGAGCTTGCCGAGCGCGATCAGCAGCCCCTCGAGGATGTGGGCGCGCGACTCGGCCCGCGCGAGCTGGTGCTGCGTGCGCCTGGTGATGACCTCCTTCTGGTGGCCGACGTAGTGGCGGATCAGCTCCAGCAGGCTCAGCGTCCGCGGCACCCCGTCGACCAGCGCGACCATGTTGATGCCGAAGCTCTGCTGCATCTGGGTCCGCTTGTAGAGCTGGTTCAGCACGACGGCGGCGGGGTCGCCGCCGCGCTTCAGCTCGATCACCATCCGCGTGCCCGAGCGGTCGGACTCGTCGCGCAGGTCCGAGATCCCGTTGATCTTCTTCTCGCGAACGAGATCGGCGATCTTCGTGATCAGCCCGCCCTCGCCGCCCTTCTTCACCTGGTAGGGCAGCTCGGTGACGACGATCGCCTCCTTGCCGCCCTTGAGCGGCTCGACGTGCGCCTTGGCGCGGACCTTGATCGAGCCCCTGCCCGAGCGGTAGGCGTCGCGTATCCCCTCGACCCCCATGATCGTGCCGCCACCGGGGAAGTCGGGGCCCTTGACGTGCTTCATCAGCCCCTTCATGTCTATCTCGGGGTCGTCGATGTAGGCCACGACGGCGGCGGCGACCTCGCGCAGGTTGTGCGGCGGGATGTTGGTCGCCATCCCGACCGCGATGCCGGCCGAGCCGTTGACCAGCAGGTTCGGAAAGCGCGCCGGCAGCAGCAGCGGCTCGCGCGTGGACTCGTCGTAGTTGGGCCCGAAGTCGACGGTGTCCGCGTCGATGTCGCGCAGCATCTCGGTCGCCATCTGGCCCAGGCGCGCCTCGGTGTACCGCATCTGGGCCGGCGGGTCGTCGTCGATCGAGCCGAAGTTGCCCTGGCCGTCGACCAGCGGGTAGCGCAGCGAGAAGTCCTGCGCCATGCGCACGAGGGTCTCGTAGATCGCCGAGTCGCCGTGGGGGTGGTATTTGCCCATCACCTCGCCGACGATGAAGGCCGACTTGCGGTAGGGCCGGTTGGGCTGCAGGCCCAGGTCGTGCATCGCGTAGAGCACCCGGCGGTGCACGGGCTTCAGGCCGTCGCGAACGTCGGGCAGCGCCCTCCCCACGATCACGCTCATCGCGTAATCGAGGTAGGAGGAGCGCATCTCCTTCTCGAGGTCGCGCTCCTCGACGTTGCCGGTCAGGGCCTCTAGTCCGCCGTCTTCAGCCATCGCCTACCCCCTAGCCGTCCAGGAACTAGACATCCAAGAACCTCACATCGCGTGCGTGCCTCTCGATGAATTCCTTGCGGGGCTCGACCTTGTCGCCCATCAGGTCCGAGAAGGTGCGGTCGGCCGTCGCGGCGTCGTCCATGCGCACCCGGGCCAGCGTCCGGCTGGCGGGGTCCATGGTCGTATGGCGCAGCTGGTCGGGGTTCATCTCGCCGAGGCCCTTGAAGCGCGAGAGCTGGATGCCCTGGCGGGCCAGCTCCAGGACGGCGCGGCGCAGCTCGGCGAAGCTGCCGGCGCCCTCCTCGCGGTCGCCCTTCTCTCCCTTGTCGCCGAGGGTGACCATGAACGGCGGCTCCCCGACCGTCGTCACCAGCTTCGCGTGTGCGTCCACCAGCTCCTTGTAGGCGGTGGACTCGAACAGCGCCTTGGGCAGCTCGTGGTCGCGCGCGAGGCCGCTGCGGCGGTGGGTCCCCTTCACGAGCAGCTTGCCGTTGCCCGAGGAGAGCAGCTTCGTCTCATAGGCCCGGTCCTTGGGGTCCTTGGCCTTGAACAGCTTGCTGGCCGCGGCCATCGTCTTCGCGCCCGACGGCAGCAGGTGGGACTCGGCGACGAAGTCGATCGCCTCGTGGCCGAACTCCGCCCGCAGCGTCGAGGCCCAGCCCTCGAAGGCCTTGTAGTAGCGGTTGAAGTCCTTCCAGCGCTTGGCCGAGAGCTTGCGCTTCTTGCCGGCCGCGTCCATCACCTCGAAGCGGTCGAGCTTGTCGCGCAGCAACATCTCCTCGAGCTCGGACTCCCGCTCGACGTAGATCTCGCTGCTGCCCTGCTTCAGCTTGTAGAGCGGCGGCTTCGCGATGTAGACGAAGCCCTGCTCGATCAGCTCGGGCATCTGGCGATAGAGGAAGGTCAACACCAGGGTGCGGATGTGGGCGCCGTCCACGTCGGCGTCCGTCATCAGCACCACCTTGTGGTAGCGCAGGTCATCGACGCTGAACTCATCGTGGACCCCGGTCCCGATTGCCGTGATCAGGGCCTGGATCTCGACGTTGGAGAGGACCTTGTCGATGCGGCTCTTCTCGACGTTGATGATCTTGCCGCGCAACGGGAGCACCGCCTGGGTGTTGCGGTCACGCCCCTGCTTGGCGGAGCCGCCGGCCGAGTCGCCCTCGACGATGAACAGCTCCGCGTCGCGCGGGTCCTTGACCGTGCAGTCGGCGAGCTTGCCGGGCAGGGTCGAGTTCTCCAGCGCCGACTTGCGCCGCGTCAGGTCGCGCGCCTTGCGCGCGGCGTCGCGCGCCCGCGCCGCGTCGACGGCCTTGGTCAGGATGCGCCGCGCGTCGGCGGGGTTCTCCTCCAGGAAGTCCGAGAGGTGGCGGTTCACGACCTCCTTCACCAGGCCCTCGACCGGCGGGTTGCCGAGCTTGGTCTTGGTCTGGCCCTCGAACTGGGGGTCCGCCAGCTTCACCGAGATCACCGCCGTCAGGCCCTCGCGCACGTCCTCGCCGCTCAGGTTCTCGTCCTTCTCCTTCAGCAGGCCGCGGTTGCGCGCGACGGCGTTCAGCGTCCTCGTCAGGGCCGAGCGGAAGCCGGAGAGGTGCGTTCCGCCCTCGTGGGTGTTGATGTTGTTGGCGAAGGAGAAGATCGACTCCTGGTAGGAGGCGTTCCACTGCAGCGCCACCTCGACCTGGCCGTCCTTGGTCTCGCCCTCGAAGAAGGCGATCTTGCGGTGCAGCGGGTCCTTCGTCTCGTTCAAATGCTTGACGAAGTCCGCGATGCCGCCCTTGTACTGGAACTCGACGTGCTCGCCGCCGCCCCGCTCGTCTGTCAGCTCGACCTTCAGCCCGCGGGTCAGGAACGCCGTCTCGCGCAGCCGGTCGGCCAGGGTCTGGAAGTCGAACTCGATCTCCTCGAAGATCTCGAGGTCGGGGGTGAAGGTGATGGTGGTGCCGGTGCTCTTCACCGCGCGCCCCTTCTTCAGCGGCGCCTTGGGCTTGCCGCGCTCGTATCGCTGCTCCCAGACGCGCCCGTCGCGCCACACCTCGAGCTTGAGGTCAGCCGAGAGGGCGTTGACGACCGAGACCCCGACGCCGTGAAGCCCGCCCGAGACCTTGTAGCCCCCGCCGTCGCCGAACTTGCCGCCGGAGTGGAGCGTGGTCATCACGACCTCGGCTGCGGGCTTGCGCATCTTCGGATGCTTCTCGACCGGGATGCCACGGCCGTCGTCCACCACGGTGACGCTGTTGTCGGGGTGCAGGGTGACGGTGACCTTGCTCGCGTGGCCGGCGATCGCCTCGTCCACCGAGTTGTCCACCACCTCGTAGACCAGGTGGTGCAGGCCGCGGGGGCCGGTCGAGCCGATGTACATCCCGGGGCGCTTGCGGACGGCTGTGAGGCCCTCGAGGACGGTGATGTCCTTGGCGCTGTAGCTGGATCCCTTGCCCTTCGGCGCCTTGGCGCCCTTCGAGGCGGCGGCCCTTGGCTTCGGGCTGCTCTTCGCCTTTGCGGCCGTCTTCTCGGTGCCGGTCGCGGAGCTCTGCTTGCGGGCTCCACCGCCGCTGGTGGTCTTCGCCACTCAGGTTCCTTTCAGTCCATTCACGGGAAACCCCGATCCTCCTCACACTTTCCGGCGCGGCGACGCGTGCGGGCAGCTGGGGGAATCGGGGCCTTTGCGCAGGTTCACATAAGTCTACCAGTCAGGCCCTCCGGAACCCGCCTGCAGGGGCGACGAAATCCCTGCAAATCGCGTATAAACTGAGACTTAGTCCGAAAGCCCGCCGACGGTGAAGCGAAGGCCCTGGAAATCGGCACTTTCGGGCAGTTCCGCGCGCAGCTTCGCGGCCACCTCCCCGCCCAGCAGATCGAGCTCCTGCGCCCAGGAGGCCGACCGGCAGGCGACCGTGATCACGCCGTCGCGCTCGCCCACCGGCGTCGCCTCGGCGGCCACCCGCTCCCCCACCGCTGCCGCCCAGGCGCCCTGGACGGCGCCCAGCAGGGTCGCGGGCGCGACCGGCGCGACCGCCGCCCCCAGCGCGTCTGCGAGCGGGCGGGGCTGCCTGCGCGGCCGGGCCATCCTCAGGCCGCCTGCCCCGGGGCGGCTTCGACCCCGTCCGCGGCGTCGCTGGGCTCGGCGGCCAAGGTGCGCCCCTCGCGGACGCCGATCGAATGCAGCTCGTCGGCGGCCGGCACCTGGCTCGCCTCCGTCGCGGTGATCAGGGCCTGCCCCGAGCCCGCCAGCGTCGCGACCAGCAGCCCGCGCCGCTCGGGGTCGAGCTCGCTCATCACGTCGTCCAGCAGCATCAGGGGCGCCGGGCGGCCGGCGGCGATCAGGGCCTCGCGCTCGGCGAACAGGAGGGCGAGCAGGGCCGCGCGCTGCTGGCCCTGCGACCCGAAGCGCCGCAGCGGCCGCTCGGACACCCGCAGCTCGACCTCGTCCAGCTGCGGGCCGTAGGAGGTGTAGGCGCGGCCCAGATCCTCGTCCCGGCGCCGGGCCAGCTCGGCGGCGATCTCCTCGGCGCCATCCCGGGTCCGGGGCCGGTAGCGGATCTCGAGTCCGCCTCGGATCCCGAGCGCCTCGCCACCCCGCGCGACCGGCTCACGGAGCGCCTCGACCGCCTCGGCGCGCGCCTCGATCAGCGGCACCGCCTCGGCGGCGAGCCGCTCGTCCCAGGTCGCCAGGTCGCCGGCGGCCGCGAGGCCGCCGCGCACGCGCGAGACCAGCGCGTTGCGCTGCGCCAGCGTCCGCCCGAAGCGCCCTCGCAGGTCACCGCGCGCGGGCCACAGGGCGCCGATCAGCCGGTCCAGGTGCCCGCGCCTGCGCGCCGCCGGGCCCTTGACCAGGTCCATGCGGTCGGGATAGAAGACGCTGACCAGGGGGCGGTCGGCGCCCTGCGCGCCTCCCAGCGCGCGTCCGTCGAGGTGGTGGCGCCGCTCGCCCGCGCGGTCGAGCGCGGCCAGCAGGGTGGCCCCTCCGGCGCCGGCGAGCTCCAGCTCGACCCGGGCCGAGGGCTGATCGAAGGCGATCAGGTCGCGGTCGTTACCCGAGCGGAAGGAGCGGGCCGCGAGGCCGAAGTAGAGCGCCTCCAGCAGGTTCGTCTTGCCGGCGCCGTTCGGCCCGCAGAACACGGTGATCCCCGGTCCCAGCGGCACGCGCGCGTCGGCGAGGTTGCGGAACCCCCTGCACTCGAGCGCGGCGACGTGCATGGATCTGCGTTAGACGTTGAGGCGAATCGGCATCACCAGGTAGCTGAAGTCGTCGGCCTCGGCCGGCTCGATCAGCCCCGGCCGCAGCGGGGAGATCAGCTTCAGCACGATCTCGTCGTCGGCGATGCTCTCGAGCCCGTCGCGGACGAACTCCGGGTTGAACCCGATCTCGAGCAGCTCGCCCGAGTAGGGCGCGGGCAGCGCCTCGCGCGCGTCGCCGAGATCCGGGGTCTCGGCCGAGACCACCAGCTCACCCTCGGAGAACGACATCCGCAGCGCGGCGTTGCGCTGGGCCAGCTGCGAGACCCGCCGCGTCACATCCAGCAGCTCGGCCCGAGGCAGCTTCACTTCGTGCTCGAACGACTCGGGCAGGAGCTGGCGATAGTTCGGGAACTGACCATCTATCAGGCGCGAGCTCATCGAGACGCCTCCAACCCGGAACAGCGCCTGGTTGCGCGTCAGCCAGACCCTGACTGGGTCCTCGGGGGCGGCCTCGATCAGCCGCGCCAGCTCGCGCAGGGCGCGGGCGGGGATGTTGGCCTCGATCCTCTCGGCGACCGGGGAGTCGAGCTCGGTCCGCTTCACCGCGAGGCGATAGGAGTCGGTCGCGACCATCGTCAGCTCCTTCTCCTCCGCCGTCACCAGCACGCCCGTCAGCACCGGGCGCGCCTCGTCCCGCGAGGCCGCGCGGGCTACCCGGCCGATCGTCTCCTGCAGCGCCGGCGCCGGCAGCTCGATCGGGTCGCCCTCGGACTCGGGGAAGCGGGGGAAGTCATCGGCGGGGATGGCGCGCAGGTGGAAGCGCGAGGAGCCGGCGGTGATCTCGACGTCCCGCTCCTGCTCGCGCAGCTCGAGCGTGACCGATCCGTCCGGCAGCGAGCGGGCGACCTCGACCAGCAGGCGGCCCGGGAGGACGACCGCGCCGGCGCCCTCGGCCTCGCCCTCGAGCGAGACGTCCAGGCCCAGCTCCATGTCGGTCGCGCGCAGACGGGACTCGCCGTTGGAGGAGAGGTGGATCCCCGACAGCGCCTGCAGGGCGGCGCGGGTGGAGACGGCCCGGGAGGTGACCAGAAGGGCGTCGAGTAGGGCCTGACGGGTGGCTGTGATCTTCATTGAGGTGATGGGTTGAGGATTAGGAGTAGTAAGGGTTGTGGACACGGTGGATATGTGGACGAGTTCCCGAGATGCTGTCGAAAGTGGTTCGGGAGACGCGCTCGGGTGTGATTCTTTCAGGCGGCTCGGTCATGACCGCTCGGTCACGAACGATTGCCCTCATGAAGGCTCGGAAGGAGCGGTCAGCTCGGCACTGAGGTGCTCGAGGGCGCGGTTCAGACCGGCGTCCTTGAGCCGGCGCGCTTCGACCTGGCGCACGGCGTGCAGGACGGTGGTGTGGTCGCGACGCTCGAAGGCGGTGGCGATGGCCGGCATCGAGAGGTCGGTCAGCCTGCGGCTCAGATACATCGCGATCTGGCGTGCCCGGGCGACCGTCGTGGTGCGGTTGCGCGAGAGGATCGCCTCGCGCGAGACCCCCAGGTTGCCGGCGACGGCGCGCTGGATGTCGGCGACCTCGACTTCGCGGGACGGCTCGGGGACCGAGGCGCCGGGCAGGGCGCGGTCAACGGCCTCGACGTCGATCGCCGAGGCGGTCAGCGAGGAGAGGGCGATCACGCGGGTGAGGGCGCCCTCGACCATGCGCAGGTTGGAGGCCGCCCGCGAGGCGATCGCGCGCAGGGCCTCGGGCGCGACCTCCTCGCCGCGCTCGCGGACGAGGTTGGCGAGGAAGATCAGCCGCATCGAGAGGTCGGGGGTCCCCACGGGCGCGGTCAGCCCCCACTCGAAGCGCTGACGCAGCCGCTCGGCCAGGGCCGAGAGCTCGCTGGGAAGCCGGTCGGCGGTGAAGACGAGTTGGGCGCCCGCCTCGTGCAAGGCGTTGAAGGTATGGAAGAACTCGTCGGCCGTGCGGGCCTTGCCCTCCAGAAACTGGACATCGTCGATCAGCAGCACGTCGGCGTGGCGGTAGCGGCGCTTGAAGGCCTCGATCCCGGTGCCCTGGAGGGCGGCGACGAACTCGTTGGTGAACGACTCGGCGGTCGTGTAGTGGACGACCAGGTCGGGACTGTGCAGGTGCAGGTAGTTGGCGATCGCGCCCAGCAGGTGCGTCTTGCCGAGTCCCGGCGACCCGTGCAGGAAAAGGGGGTTATACGACTGGCCGGGGGACTCGGCCACGGCCAGCGCCGCCGCGTGGGCCAGGCGGTTGCCGTCGCCGATCACGAAGCGCTCGAAGGTGTAGGAGGGGTTGAGGGTGGCGTGCCGCGCCGGCGCCGCCCGCCCGCCGTCCCCGGGGGCCTCCCCCCCTTGCGCCCCGGCGTCCGGCTCCACCAGGATGGCGTCGCGGTAGGGCGAGCCCGACTTGGCCAGCGCCGCCCGCAGCAGCTCGGGATAGCGTCGCGTGACCCAGCGCCGGACGTGCTGGGGGCCGGTCAGGTAGAGGACCGAGCCACGGCCCGAGACGGGCTCCAGCGGCGCGAACCAGAGGCCGTAGGCGGACTCGTTGACCGAGGCGCGGAGCTCGTCCTGGATGCGCCGCCAGGCCGACCCGAGGTCGTCGCCGACAGTCTCGTTCGCCCGCTCCTGAACCTGGTCCTCCTCTTCGTCAACTCCGCGATCGCCGCACTCCGGGGGTGGCGGCGCGCGATGTTACTCGCGGCCCGGCGCGATTCCGAGGGGCAGGTCCGGGCCTCGATGCAAATCGCGGGGAAAACCGGCGGCGCTCCCGCCCTATACTGCCGACGCCTCGCGTCCGGTCGCGGAGCGGACCATCGATGAAGCGGACCTACCAGCCAAAGAAACGGAAGCGCGCCCGGACCCACGGCTTTCGGGCCCGCACCCGCACCCGCTCGGGACGGGCGATCCTCAGGCGCCGGCGGCAGAAGGGCCGCAAGCGCCTCACCCCCTGACGTTGGCCGATCAGGGTCGCCGCGATGCACGCCCACGACGCCGCCTGTCCCGGAGCGGGGACTTCGAACGGGTCTACCGCGACGGCGAGAGCCGCGGCAATCGCTTCCTCGTGCTCTACTCGTTCGCGCGCGACGAGGACGAGTCCCCGGATGAGCCGCGCCTGGGCGTCTCGGTGGGGCGCAGGATCGGCGGCGCCGTGCAGAGGAACAAGGTGAAACGCGCCATCCGCGAGTCCTTCTGGAAGCTGGCCGACGGGCTGCCCGCCGGGCACGACTACGTGATCGTCGCCCGCCCGGGCGTAGAGGGCCTGGTGGACCGCGACGGCAGCAGCGGCGTCCTGGAGTCCCTGACCGAGCTGGTGGGCCCCGAGGACGGGACCTCGCAGGGCGGGGAGCGTTTGTCGTGAAACGGTTTCTGACCGCGCTGCTGCTGGCGCCGATCCGCGCCTACCAGCGCTGGATCTCGCCCGGGCTGCCGCGGCGCTGCCGCTACGAGCCCACCTGCTCGGACTACGCGACCCAGGCCATCCGCGAGCTCGGCCCCCTGCGCGGGTCGGTGCTGGCCGGTTGGCGCCTGCTGCGCTGCAACCCGTTCAGCCGCGGCGGCATCGACGATCTCTCCGACCGCACCCTCTTTCGCGGCACCCCGACCCGCTCGGAGCGCAGCGCGGCGGCCCACCGCGATGATCCGCCCGCGCACGCCGCGGCGCACCGCGGGGGTGAGCCCATGAGCCCGTCCATCCACAGCGCGTTCCTGATCATCGCCAACCCGCTGCAGCCGCTGATCGACGTCGCCAACGAGGTCCTCGTCTGGTTGCACGACATCGGCTTCGTCTACGGCGCGGCGATCGTGATGCTCACCTTCATCACGCGGGCGCTGATCCTGCCACTCTCGGTCAAGCAGATCCGCTCGATGCGGGCGATGTCGGCGCTGCAGCCGCAGGTGAAGGAGATCCAGGAGCGCTACAAGGACGACCGCCAGCGCATGCAGCGCGAGATGATGCAGATCTACCAGGAGAACGACGTCAACCCGTTCGCCTCCTGCCTGCCGCTGCTGCTGCAGCTGCCGGTCTTCATCTCGCTCTTCTACCTGCTGCAGGGCGACGAGTTCAAGGACGAGGTGCGCGAGGCCGGCGAGCAGTCCTGGCTCTTCATCGAGAACCTGACCGAGAAGGCGACCGGCAGCGAGCTGGTGATCCTGCTGGCCCTCTACATCGGCACCTCGATCGTCGCCGGCCTGATCATGACCGGGCGCAACGCCTCCAACCAGCAGCGCATGATCGCCCTCGGCCTGCCTCTGATCTTCACCCCGATCATGATCGGCTTCCCGGCCGGCTTGCTCGTCTACTGGATCTCGACCAACGTCTGGACCATGGGCCAGCAGGCGGTCGTCAAGGCGTTCTTCCCGGCCGCGGCGCCCCCGACGCCCGAGGAGATCGAGGCCAAGAAGGTGGCCGAGACCCCGGCGAAGCCGCCCCCGCCGCCCCCGCGCAAGAAGAAGCGCCGCCGCTGAGGACGGCGGGGTGCTCCCCGCCGTCCGCAAATACACTCCCGCCGTGGCAGAGGCCCCCGACCCAGCAGCCGGTTCGCCGGCGCCCAAGCTCCCCGAGGAGCCGGCCGAGCGCGTGCGCGCCGTGCTCGAGCGGATCGTCGAAGAGCTCGGCCTCGACGCCGAGGTCTCGGTCGCCGAAGGCGAGGACGAGATCCACGGCAGCGTCGACGGCTCCGAGGTCGGGCTGCTGATCGGCCGCCACGGCCAGACGATCGACGCGGTGCAGCTGCTCTGCTACCAGATCGCCTTTCGCGGCTACCCGGACCGCAAGCGCGTCACCGTGGACGCCGCGGGCTACCGGGAGCGCCAGGGCGAGGCCCTGCGCCGCCGCGCCGACGTGGCCGCCGAGGACGCGATCCGCGACGGCCGCGCCATCGAGCTGGAGCCGATGGGCTCGAACGAGCGCCGGGTGGTCCACGAACACCTGCGCGACCGGCCCGAGGTCGAGACCTACAGCGAGGGCGACGAGCCCCACCGCTGCGTCGTGGTCGCCCCGCTGCTGACGGACTGACCCGGCCCGGGTGAGCTCCGCCACCCCCGAGCCGGCGCCACCGCTGCGGGCGCTGCTGGAGCTGCTGCGCTCGGACCCGCGGGCCCCGATCGCGGACTCGACCCGCCCGCGCGCGCAACAGGTCCACATCGCCGACTCCCTCAGCGGGCTCGAGTTCGAGCAGCTGCGCGGCGCCGGGCGGATCGCCGACCTCGGATCGGGCGCGGGGCTGCCGGGACTGGTGCTGGCCGCCGAGCTGCCGGAATCCCGCGTCGAGTTGATCGAGGCGGCCGGGCGCAAGGCGGAGTTCCTGCGCCGCGCCATCGCGGCGATGGGAATCGACAACGCCCAGGTGGTCGCCGAGCGCGCCGAGGGATGGTCGGGGGGCGGGGGAAGGGAGGCATACGACGCCGTCACGGCCCGCGCCGTGGGCCGCCTCGCGACCCTCGCCGAGCTGGCCTCGCCGCTGCTGGGCACGGGCGGCCACCTGCTGGCGTGGAAGGGCCGCCGCGACCCCGGCGAGGAGGCCGAGCTCGAGCGGGCCGCGCCGCGGCTCGCCGTCGAGCCCGTCGAAGTGCGCGCCGTGAGGCCCTATGAGGGCAGCCGCGACCGTCACATCCACCTGCTTCGCAAGAATGGGCCGACTCCGAACGAGCTGCCCCGCCGAGATGGTTTGGCGGCGAAGCGTCCGTTCGGCTCCGAATGAACGCGACCGAACGAAATCTCACCGAACGGGGCACGACGGAACCGCAGCCGAGCGCGACCGGGGGCGCCTAGTGGGCATCGTCTACGCGATCGCCAACCAGAAGGGCGGGGTGGGGAAGACCACCACCGCGGTCAACATGAGCGCCTGCGTCGCCCGCGACGGCCGCCAGACGCTGCTGGTGGACCTGGACGCGCAGTGCAATGCGACCACGGCCATGGGGATCGCCAAGGATCAGACGCCGTCGTCCTATGAGTGCCTCACCGGCGAGGTCTCGGTCGCCGAGGCCGCCCGCCCCGCCGGGCCGGACAACCTGTGGATAGTCCCGGCGAACGTCGACCTTGCCGGCGCCTCGGTCGAGCTGCCCCGCGCCGACGGCTTCGAGCTGCGCCTGCGCGAGGGCCTGGGCCCCGTCCGCGAGCGCTTCGCCTACACGCTGCTCGACTGCCCGCCATCGCTCGGGCCGGTCACCGTCAACGCCCTGGTCGCCGCCGACCGCGTGATCGTGCCGGTACAGGCCGAGTACCTGGCGCTGGAGGGGCTGGTCCAGTTCCTCGACACCCTGAAGCTGGTGCAGCGCGAGCTCAACCCCTCGCTGGCGATGGCCGGCGTCGTGATCACGATGTACGACGAGCGCACCCGGCTCAGCAAGGACGTCGAGCGCGAGCTGCGCCAGCACCTGCCGGCGCCCGTGTTCAGGACGGTCATCCCGCGCAGCGTGCGCGTCGCCGAGGCGCCCAGCTACGGCATCCCGGTCGGCCAGCACGATCCGCGCTCCGCGGGCTCGAGGGCATACGCCCTGCTCGCGGAGGAGGTGACTTCCCTTGGCTGAACAGAAGCGGGGGATGGGGCGGGGGCTCGCGGCGATCCTGCCCGAGAGCGGGGCGGGGGGGCCGGAGCTGAAGCAGCTCCCGGTGGGGCTGATCGAGCCCAACCCCGACCAGCCGCGCACCAACTTCGAGAAGGGAGCGCTCGACGCCCTGGCCGGCTCGATCAAGGCGGCGGGCCTGCTGCAGCCGCTGATCGTGCGGCCCGTGGACGGAGGCCGCTACGAGTTGGTCGCCGGGGAGCGCCGCTGGCGCGCCGCGCAACAGGCGGGCCTGGAGCAGGTGCCGGCGGTGATCCGGGTTTCGCCCGAGGACGAGCGCCTGCAGGCCGCGCTGATAGAGAACATGGTCCGCGAGGACCTGAACCCGGTCGAGGAGGCGCGCGCATGCGCCGCCCTGGTGGACGACCTGGGGATCTCCAAGGAGGAGCTGGCCCGCCGGGTGGGCCGCAGCCGCGCCGGCATCTCCAACCTGATCCGCCTGCTGGACCTGCCCGATCCGGCGCTGAAGCTGCTGGAGCGCGGCGAGCTCAGCGAGGGCCACGGCCGCGCGCTGCTCCAGGTCTCCGACCAGGACGCGCGGGCGAGCCTGGCCAAGCAGGCCGCGGCCGAGGGTTGGTCGGTCCGCGAGACCGAGGACCGCACCAGGGCCGGCGCCAAGGGAAAGCGCAAGCCGGCGGCCAAGGGCGGCCGCATCAGCGCCGAGGAGCGCGCGGCGATGACCGACGCCGAGGACGAGCTCGGCGAGGCGCTGGGGGCGGACGTCCGCGTCCGCCGCGCCGGCGACGGGGTCAAGGCGGAGCTCCGCTTCGAGGACCTCGGAGAGGTCGCCAGGCTCGCTCGCAGGCTGCGCCGCCGTAGCTAGAATCGCCACCTGATTCCCGGGCGATTAGCTCAGTTGGTTAGAGCGCGTCTCTGATAAGGACGAGGTCCGTGGTTCGAGTCCACGATCGCCCACTCTCTTCGCTCCCCCTCAGCGCTCCTGGAGCCGTCCCGCTGGGCGATGTCCCGGATCGAGTCCAGCGACTTGGCGAGCCAGTCGCGGTACCAGCGCTTGCCGGCGATCGCGTCCCAGACGCGGTGTGGGATCCGGGAGGGCTCCATCCCCGCCTCGCCGTCGACGAAGGTGCCGCCCTGGGCCTCGGTGAGGACGAAGCGGACGAAGGTGCCCGTGTCCAGGCAGCGGATCGAGAGCGCCTCGCAATCCTCCATCCGCTCGACCTCGAACGTCTCCTCCGCCTCGTGGCCGAAGGGGCCGGTGTTGACCTGCCGGTATGTGCAGCCCGCCTCGAGCCCGTCGCACTCCACCTCGACGAAGCCGGCCCACCAGTCGCCGTGGCGCTCGACGTCCTTGAGCAGGACCCAGACGGCATCCGGCGGGGCTTCGATGAAGATCTGCCGGCGGCAAAGCGACACCGGTTTCGATTGTCGCAGGGCCCCGGAGGGGCTTGGGCCCACTCTTATACTGGGGCCACCCAGCCCGAGGAGCCTTTCGAGTGCAGCGGATGACCATCTACGGAGTCAGCTTCGACATGGTCGGCAAGCAGCCGATCGTGCTGCTGAAGACCGTGGACGGCAACAAGTTCCTGCCGATCTGGATCGGCCACCCCGAGGCGGCGGCCATCCTGATGAAGCTGCAGGGGGCCTCGACGCCGCGGCCGATGACCCACGACCTGCTCTCCGAGGTGCTGGAGCAGATGGACGCCAAGTGCGAGCGCGTCTCGGTCACCGAGCTCCGCGACAACACCTTCTACGCCTCGATCACGGTCTCGATGAACGGCTCCGAGCTGGAGATCGACTCCCGTCCCTCGGACGCGCTCGCCCTGGCGGTGCGCACGTCCGCGCCGATCTTCGCCGCCGACGACGTGATCGAGGAGTCGGCGATCGAGTTCGAGGACGGCGCTCCCGAGGACCAGGAGGAGGTCGTGGACAAGTTCAAGGAGTTCCTCGACAACGTCTCCCCCGAGGACTTCGCTGAGGGAGAGAAGTAGACGGGCCGGTGATCCACGCGCCACGGATCGTCGCCGCCCGCTCCAGCCTCGCCCCCGCCTCCGTCCTCTGCGCCCTCGCCCTCTGCGCCCTCGCCCCAGCCGCTGTTCCGGCTGCCGCCGTCTCCGCCACCGGTCCGCAGGCCGCGCCGAGCTCGACTCACGCCGCGGCCGGCAACGGCCGCATCATCTTCTCGCGCGGAACCGGGGGTGACTACGACGTCTGGGCGATCGATCCCGGCGGCGGCGGCATGGTCAACCTGACGCCCGGCCTGCCCACCAATCAGCTCAGCCCCAGCATCGACCCCACCGGAACGCGCATCGCCTTTCGCAACGGCGACGGCACCGCCGCCACCCCGTTCGACATCTGGAGCACGCGACTGGACACCGGCATCTCCGTCCCGATCACCTCCGATCCGCCGACCGACTCCGCGCCGAGCTATTCGCCCGACGGGCGCCTGATCGCCTTCACCCGCGATCTCGATCTCGGCGCGGGCTCCGACACCGACCTGATGCTGATCGGCGCCGACGGCTCCGGCCTGCGCAACGTCACGAACAGCCCGGGGATCGACGAGGTGACGCCCGAGTTCTCGCCGGACGGGACCCGGCTCGTGTTCACGGTCTTCGGCGGCGCTGCGGACGACTCGCTGGCGGTGATCGGCGTCGACGGCTCGGGGCGGGCCCCGCTCGGCGTTTCCGCGCTGCTCCCCGGAGACGAGGGCGGAGCCGTCTTCTCGCCCGACGGGAAGCGCATTGCTTTCAGCAGCGGTCCCATGGACCAGCTCTTCGTCGCCGCCGCCGACGGATCGAACGCGCTCAACCTCACACCGACCTGGCCGAACGAGGCGGTGAACGCTTCGTGGGCCCCCGACGGCAGCCGGCTCGTCTGGGACGACGACGGTGGCGACCTCTTCCTGATCTCATCGTCCGGCGGGCCGATCACACCCCTCACCGACGACGCCGAAGGCGACTTCACTACCGACTGGGAGCACGTCTTCGTCTGCGCCGGCCGCCGCGCGACGATCGTCGGCGACGACGGCCCCGACAGGATCAAGGGCACGAAGAAGGGCGACGTGATCGTCACCAACGCCGGCAAGGACATCGTCAGGGGCCGCGGCGGCAACGACCGCATCTGCGGCGGGCGCGGCAAGGACAAGCTGCGCGGCAACAACGGCCGCGACCGCCTCTTCGGCCAGGCCGGGGCCGACCTGCTGGCGGGGGGCCGCGCCGCCGACGCGCTGCGCGGCGGCAAGGGCAAGGACACCGAGCGCCAGTAGCGCGGCAACCGCGCGCTCACGCCTCTGTAGCCTTCCCCGGCCCGCCCATGGACTTTCTCGCCATCTGCCAGGGGCTCGGGCTGGCTCTCGCCGCCGGGCTCATCATCGGGGTCGTCGTGCCCCCGATCACCCCCGGATGGGGGCCGGCCGTAGCCGCCGCGCCGCTCGGCTTCTTCGCCTGCGCCGCGGCGCTGACCGGCGCTGACGAGCCGCTCTGGCCCGCGGTCCCGGTCGGCGCCCTGGGCGCCGCCTTCGCGGCCCTCGTGGTCCATGACGTCGTCGCCGGCGCCAGCCGCCGCGAGCGCTCCGGCGAGGCGGATCGGCTCACCGAGCCGCCGCCGACGATGGCCTCGGTCCAGCTCGTGACCTGGGTCGTGCTGGTCGCGGCGGTGCTGGCCCTCGCGAGCATCTTCGCGCCGCCGGTCTCCATCGTCGCCGCCGCGGCTCTGGTCTGGCTGTGGGTCAACAGGCGGCGCCAGGCCGAGCGCAAGCACGAGGGCCTGCGGGTCCTGCGCTAGGAACCCCAGGTGTCGAAGAAGCTCGTCCTCGCCGTGGTCGACGCCATGCACCCCGGCATGCTCAGCAAGGCGATCGACTCGGGCGAGGCGCCCACGTTCGCCGCGCTGCGCGAGCGGGGGAGGCTGGTGGACGACTGCGTCTCGAGCTTCCCCTCGGTGACCCCGGTCGCCTGCTCGGAGATGCTGACGGGCGTCGGCCCCGGGGGCCACTGGGTGATGGGCATGAACTGGTACCACCGGGTCGAGCGCCGCTATATCGAGTACGGGTCCTCGTTCGAGGCCACGCGGACTTTCGGGCTCTTCCGCTCGATGTACGACCTCGTCTACAACATGAACCTCGACCACCTGAGCTGGGAGGCGCAGACGGTGTTCGAGCGGCTGGGCGACGCGGGGGTACGCACGGCGAGCACGCCCTTCCTCATCTTCAGGGGCCGGCGCCGCCACGAGCTGGGGCTCGAGGGCCTGGCGCGCCGCGCCCTGGCGGTGGCCAATTTCCGCCACGCCGTGTACGCGCCCGACGAGTTCTTCTACGGGGACCTCTACGCCAGCCGTCCCACCGGGTGCACCTCGAACATGGGCCGGCCGGGTTCCCGCGACGAGTACTCGGCCTGCGTCGGCGAGGAGCTCGTGCGGGAGTCCGCTTACGACTTCCTGCTCTTCGCTCTGCCCGACAACGACTTCTACTCCCACCGCCATGGCCCCGATGCCCAGATCACCTCGATCGCCAAGGCAGACCTCAACTTCGCCCGCCTGGTCGATGCCGCGGGGGGACTGGACTCGTTTCTGCGCGACCATGCGGTGATCCTCACCGCCGACCACGCACAGACCGCGGTCGAGCACGGGCTGCCCCTGGCCGAGGCGCTGGCCGAGGACTGGCGCGTGCTCGAGCCGAACGCCGAACGGCCCGACGAAGCCGAGATCGCGGTCAGCCCCACCTCGCGAGCGGGCGCCGTCTACATCCTCGGCAACGGGCCGGGGCACACGACCGCCCACGAGCGCGTCACCGCCAAGCTGCGCCGGCTGGCGGGGGTTGACCTGGTCACCTGGCTCGCCGACGGCGAGGGCAAGCCCCTGCTGCGGACCGGCGTCGGGCTCGGCCAGGACGCGGGGGGCGCCGAGGCGGTCGTCGCGAGCAACGGCCACGAGCTGCGCTTCCGGCCAGGAAGCCGCCACCGCGACCGCCGAGGCGCCGAATGGGACGTCAGCGGCGACGCCGAGGCGCTCGACGCGCAGCTCACGGGCGGCCGCTTCGAGAGCGACCGGTACCCCGATGCGCTCGCGCGGCTGTGGTCGGCGCTGACCTCGCCGCACGCCGGGGACGTGCTCGTCTCGGCCGAGGACGGCTACGAATGCGTGGACTGGGGCGGGGTCAGCCACGTCGGCGGCGGCAGCCACGGCGCCCTCAGCCGCGAGGACTCGCTGGCGCCGCTGCTGTTCGTCGGCTGCGGGCCCAGGCGCCCCGCGCGCAACCCCCAGTGGGCGCTGCGCGACCTGGCGCCGATCATCCTCGGGCACTTCGGCGTCGGCAAGCGCAGGTGGCTGGGATGAGCCCCGTCGACACCGCGAGGCGGATCGGCCGCGGCACCAGGCGCTCGGAGAACTGGGTGCAGCTGTTCCAGTTCGGGCTGGTCGGGGCCTCGGGCTACATCGTCAACCTGACCGTCTTCGCGATCCTGACCGGGAGCGGGCTTTTCTTCAGGGAGGGCAGCGACGGCCTGGGGGTCCATTACATCCCGGCGGCGATCGCGGCCTTCGGGGTGGCCGTCACCAACAACTTCCTCTGGAACCGGCACTGGACCTTTGACGCCAAGCACGGCCACGCCGGCTTTCAGGCGGCGCGCTTCTTCACGGTCAGCGTCCTGGCGCTGGGGATCAACCTGATCACCCTCGAGGTGCTGATCCAGGCGGCAGACGTCCCCGAGCTGCCGGCGCAGGCGATCGCGGTCGCCTTCGCGATGCCGTTCAACTTCATCGGCAACAAGATTTGGACTTTCGCGTAGCCGGCGTCCCGCTCGCGTGGCTGGCGGCCGCCAGCGCGGCCGGCGCGCTGGTCCTGGCCACCGCGGCGGCGGCGCCTGAGGCGCAGGCGCAGGCACCCGCACAGACCCCCGCGCGGGCGCAGGACGAGCCGCCGATCAGCGAGGAGCAGGCGATCCGCATCGCGGAGCGGGACGCCAACGTGCTCGAGGCGAGGAGAGAGCACCCGGACCTGCACCCGTCGGCGAACCAGTCAGACAGCGACCGGGACTGGGAGGTCGGCTTCTTCACCGACGACGAGCAGGTGGTCCTGGTGGTGGTTGACGACCAGAGCGGGGCGGTGGAGGAGTCGTGGACAGGGCACCAGGTGGCCTGGCGCATGGCGCGCGGCTACGACGGGGCATTCGGGCGCAAGCTGAACGCGCCGTATGTATGGCTGCCGCTGTGCGCGATCTTCATCCTGGGCCTGTTCGACTGGCGCCGGCCCCTGCGCCCCGCGCACCTGGACCTGCTGGTGCTGGTCGCGGGCTTCGGGGTCTCGCACTTCTTCTTCAACCGGGGCGAGATCGGCCTCTCGGTCCCGCTCGCCTACCCCGCGCTGCTCTACCTGCTGGCCAGGACGCTGTGGCTCGCCTTCCGCCCCGGCGCCGCGGGGCTGCGCCCATCCCTGCCGGTCACCTGGCTGGCGGTCGCGGCTGTGGCGCTGATCGGGTTCCGGATCGGCCTCAACGTCGCCGACTCGAACGTGATCGACGTCGGCTACTCCGGCGTCATCGGCGGCGACATGATCGCCGACCGCGAGCCGCTCTACGGCAACTTCCCCGACGACAACCGCCACGGCGACACCTACGGCCCCGCGGCCTACTACGTCTACACGCCCTTTGAGCAGCTGCTGCCCTGGGGCGGCGACTGGGACGACCTCCCCGCCGCCCACGCCGCGGCGATCTTCTTCGACCTCGGCACGATCGTCGCCCTGTTCCTGCTGGGTCGCCGGCTCCGGCCGGGCGACGGCAGCCGCCTCGCGGTGCTGCTGGCCTTCGCCTGGGCGGCCTGCCCCTACACGGCCTTCGCCCTGGAGTCCAACAGCAACGACGCCATGGTCGCCCTGCTCCTGGTCTGCGCCCTCTACTTCCTCAACTCCCCACCGATCCGCGGGTGGGCTGCTCGCGCTCGCGTCCCTCACCAAGTTCGCACCGCTGGCGCTGGTGCCCCTTTTTGCGACCTACGACAGCTCGTCTCGCGCGGGTGGCAGGGTGGTGGGCCCCACATCCGAGGACATTCCCATACCGCAGGATGTGGGGTGGACCGCCCTGACAGGACCCGCGCGCCGGGCGTTGTCGGTTCTCATCCCCTTCGCGGCGGCGTTTCTAGGGGTCACCCTGGTGATCATGGCCGAGACCTTGCTCGACCCCGGCCTCGCCACCTTCTGGGACCGCACGATCGGAAACCAGGCCGGCCGCGACTCACCCTTCAGCGTCTGGGGCCAGGAACCGTCGCTGCACTGGCCGCACACGGCCCTGAAGGCGCTCGTCGCGGCGCTGGCGCTGGCGGTCGCCTTCGTGCCCCGCCGCCGTGGCCCGGCGACCGTGGCCGCGCTGGGGGCGGCGGTGCTGATCGCCCTCCAGCTCACGGTCGAGCATTGGTTCTACCTCTACATCCCCTGGTTCGCCGCGTTCCTGTTCGTGGCGCTGCTGGCGCGCGAGGCGGGAGGTGGCGCCTACGGAGCGGCCGGCTGCATCACCGGGGTGATCTCGCGGGCGAGGCCGTCGTCGCCGATCTCGACCGCGGCGCCCATCACCCAGACGTTCTCCTCGGCGGTGTCGAAGCGCACCGACATCTGCGTCCGGAAGGCCTCCAGCGCCTGCTCGCGCTTGACCCCGATGATGCCGTCGCGGGAGCCGGTCATGCCGACGTCTGTCATGTGGGCCGTGCCGCCCGGCAGCACGCGCGCGTCGGCCGAGGGGACGTGGGTGTGGGTCCCCAGCACGGCGGCGACGCGGCCGTCCAGATGCCAGCCCATCGCCACCTTCTCGCTGGTCAACTCGGCGTGGAAGTCGACGACGACGGCGTCGGCGCGGCCGCTGAGCTCGTCCAGCAGCTCGTCGATCGCCGGGAAGGGCGAGCGCTCGACCCGCATGTGCAGCTCGCCGCTGAGGTTGATGACGGCCACCTTCATGCCCGCCGCGTCCACGATCGTGTGCCCGCGGCCGGGGTTCTGCGCAGGGAAGTTGCACGGACGCACGATCCGCTGCTCGGAGCCCAGGTAGGGATAGACCTCGCGGTGGCGGTAGGTGTGGTTGCCGAGCGTGATCGCGCCGGCGCCCAGCGCGAATATCTCGTCGGCCGTCTCGGGGGTGATGCCGACGCCACCGCCCGCGTTCTCGCCGTTCACCACCACCAGGTCCGGCAGGTGCTCCTCGCGCAGGGCGGGCATCGCCGCGGCCAGGCCCTCCCGCCCGGGCTTGCCGACGACGTCGCCGATGAAGAGCAGGCGCATGGCCCGGGGCAGGGTAGTCGCTAGCTTTCCCCGCGATGGCGACGAAGTCCGCAGAGCGGACCGCGCTGCGGGCGAGCGGCCTGTCCAAGAGCTACGGCGACCGCGCGGCGCTGGTGGACGCCGGCTTCGAGGCGGGAAGGGGCGAGCTGCTGGCCGTTGTCGGCCCCAACGGCGCCGGCAAGACGACGCTGCTCGGCATCCTCGCCGGCATTCGCGAGCCCGACTCGGGCTCGTTCGAGGCCTCGGGCGAGGTCGGTTGGGTCCCGCAGCAGGCCGCGCTCTACCGGCGGCTGACCGTCGAGGAGAACCTGCGCCTGTTCGCGCGCCTGGAGAGGGCGCCTGACCCCGACGCCGCCGTCGAGGCGATGCTGAAGCAGACGGGCCTGGCCGACCGCCGCGCCGACCAGGTGGCCGAGCTCTCCGGTGGCAACCAGCAGCGCATCAACATCGCCATCGGTCTGCTGGCCGAGCCGGCGGTGCTGCTGTTGGACGAGCCGAGCGCCGGGCTCGACCCCGGGCAGCGGATCCGGCTCTGGGAGTTCGTCTCGGGACTCGCCAAGGCGGGCACCACCGTCATCTACTCGACCCACCAGATCGAGGAGGCCAGCCACTACGGCGACCGCCTGCTGGTCCTGGCCGACGGCGAGGTCCTGTTCGAGGGGAGCTTCGCCGCGATGCGCAGCGAAGCGGGCGCGCGGGGCGCGGTCGAGGACCCCGAGGCCGATTTCGTCAGGTTCCTCAGGCAGAAGGGCCACGCCTGATGCGCTGGCTGCTGCTCAAGGACCTGCAGATCCTGAAGCGCTCGCCGCTGCTGACGGCGCTGCTGGTCATCTACCCGATCGTGCTGGCGGTGCTGATCGGCTTCGCGGTCTCGCGCGACTCCGACAAGCCGCGGGTCGCCTTCTTCAACGAGATCGAGGCCGAAGAGGCGGGCGAGGGCCTGGAGCTGGGCGAGGGCGGCTTCAGCCAGGAGCAGGCCTTCGACCAGCTCTGCGAGCGGGTCGAGTGCGTCGACACCGACAGTCGTGAGGACGCGATCAAGATGGTCGAGGAAGGGGAGGTACTGGCCGCGCTGGTCCTGCCCGAGGACTTCCTGGACAAGCTGCAGAGCCAGCTCGCCGGAGCCGGCCTTGACCCCGCCGAGGTCGAGGTCTACGTGAACGAGGACGACCCCGTCAAGGCGGGCTTGGTGGACGACCGCATCAGCGCCCTGATCACCGAGGCCAACCTGATCCTCTCGGCCGAGATCTCAAAGCAGCTCTTGAGCTACCTCGACGTGCTGGTTGAGGGAGGCGAGTTCAGCGTCCCCTTCCTGGGCCAGACGATCGACGTGCTGGGGCTGGAGCGCACCCAGCAGATCCTGCGCGCGGTCAGCTCCGAGCTGCAGGGCCCCCAGCGCGAGGTGGTCAGGGACGTGGTCCAGTTCGCCGACCTGGCGGGCGAGAACCTGGGCTTCGCCGACGAGCTGCTCGGCTCCGTCGCCCAGCCGATCGCGGTGCAGAAGGAGGTCGTCTCGGGCGACGTGCCACCCCTCGACACCTTCGCGATCTCGGTCGCGATCGCGATCACCCTGATGTTCGTCACCACCCTGCTGGTGGCGGGCTCGCTGGCGCTGGAGCGCGAAGAGAACACATTCGCCCGGCTCACCCGCGGCCTCGTCACCCGCGCCGCCCTGCTCGTCGAGAAGATCGGGCTGGGCACGCTGTGTTCGATCGTCGTCGCGATCGTCCTGCTCGGCGTGCTGGAGCTGTTCGTCTCGCTGCAGTGGGAGCGGTTCCCTCTGTTCGGCGCCGCCATCGTCCTCGCCGGCGCCGCCTTCGCCGCGATGGGCTCGGCCATCGGCGTCGCCGCCCGCGAGGTCCGCGCCAGCGCCCTCGCCGCCTTCGCGCTCACCCTGCCGATCGCCTTCCTCTCGCTGGTCCCCTCGGGCACGGTCAGCGAGACCCTCTATGACTGGATCCGCGTCGTCACCGGCGCCTTCCCCTTCCGCCCGGCCCTGGACGCCCTGGCCGCCGGCCTCTCAGACACCGGAGACCTCCCCATCAACCTCCTGCACCTGGCGCTGCTGACCCTGGCCTACTTCGCCATCGCCCGCCTCGCCCTACGCCGCTTCGCCTAGACGCTGCGCGGTCGCGCCGTCTGCGTAACCGCTCCTCGGGCGGGTGGCACGGCAGTGGGGCCCCACCCCGAGGACATTCCCATACCGCAGGGGTGGGGGTCATTGCCGTGACAGGACCCGCCCGTCGAGCGCATGGTCCTGCTGCGTGTGACACGCCCCGCCCGCCGAGCGCACGGTCCTCCGTAGAATCGCGACCGTGACCTTTCCCGGCCACACGCCTGCGCCGCCTGCGCAGAACGGCCACGCTGCGTGACCTGGTCCGCGAGACCGAGCTGTCGCCGGCGCACCTGGTCCAGCCGCTGTTCGTGACCGCAGGCGAGGGTGTGCGCGAGCCGATCGAGGCGATGCCCGGGATCGAGCGCCTCTCGATCTCCGAGGCGGTGGCCGAGGTGACCGAGGTCGCCGCGGCAGGAGTCCGCGCGGTGATCCTGTTCGGCATCCCCGCCCAGAAGGACGAGTACGGGACCGAGGCCTACGACGACGAGGGCGTCGTGCAGATGGCGGTGCGGGCCCTGAAGGAGGCCCACCCCGAGGTCGTGGTGATCACCGACGTCTGCCTCTGCGGATACACCGCCAGCGGCCAGTGCGGCGTCGTCCGCGAGGGCGCCGACCCGGGGGACGTCGACAATGACCTCACCGTGGAGCTCCTCGCCAAGACCGCGATCTCCCACGCCGCCGCCGGCGCCGACGCGGTCGCCCCCAGCGACATGATGGACGGGCGAGTCGGCATGATCCGCCACCAACTCGACGAGGAGGGGCACTCAGAGGTCCCGATCATCGCCTACAGCGCCAAGTACGCCTCGGCTTTCTACGGCCCCTTCCGCGAGGCGGCCGGGTCGAGCCCGCAGGCCGGGGACCGGCGCGGGTACCAGATGGACCCCGCCAACGCCGAGGAGGCGGTGCGCGAGGCCCAGCTCGACCTGGAGGAGGGGGCGGACGTGGTCATGGTCAAGCCGGCGCTGCCCTACCTCGACGTGGTCCGCCGGGTGAAGGACGCGACGGGCGCGCCCGTGGCGGCCTACCACGTGAGCGGCGAGTACTCGATGCTGAAGGCGGCCGGCGCCAACAGCTGGATCGATGAGCGAGCCGCGGCGCTGGAGTCGCTGGTCGCGATCCGCCGCGCGGGCGCCGACCTGATCGTCACCTACTTCGCCAAGGACGCCGCCGCCTGGATCGCCGAGGAGGCCGCCCGGCGGTGACCGAGCCCGCGCCCGAGACCGCGGCGCCCGAGTCGGGCGACGGCATCACGACCGCCAACGCGACGCCGAAGCTGCGCTCGCGCAAGCACGGCGCCGCGATCCCGCTGGACGACGCCGACAAGCGCCTGATGAACCTGCTGCAGTCGAGCTTTCCGCTCGACGCCGAGCCCTTCGCCCTGCTCGCGGGCGAGTCCGGGATGCCGGTGGACGAGCTGATGGAGCGGACCCAGCGCCTGCTCGACGGTCGGATCATCCGCGAGATCACCCCGATCTTCGACACCCGCGCGCTCGGCTACAGCTCGATGCTGGTCGCGGCCAAGGTGGACGCCGAGAACCCGCACCGCGCGGCGAAGGTCATCAACGCCCACCCCGGCGTCTCGCACAACTATCTGCGCACCCACGAGTTCAACCTCTGGTTCACGATCGCGACCCCGCCGGATTCCGAGCTGGGCCTGGAGGGGACGCTCGAGGTCCTCCAGCGCCTGACCGGCGCCGAGTCGATCCGCCAGCTGCCGACGCTGACGCTGTTCAAGATCAACATGAACCTGGAGATGGAGGGCGGCACCGGCGACCTCGCCGCCCCGGTTGCCGAGCCCGTGACGCCGCGCGAGCTGGAGGCCCAGCCCTACGACGACCGCGACGTCGCCGTGATCCGCGCGCTCCAGGGCCCGATGGAGGTGACCGATCGTCCCTACGACGCCGCCGCCGAGCAAGCCGGGATGAAGACGCCCGAGTTGCTTGCGCACCTGGGCGAGATGGTCGAGCGCAAGATCCTGCGGCGCGTCGCCGCGATTCTCTACCACCGTCGCGCCGGCTTCTCGGCCAACGGCATGGGCGTCTGGCGCGTGCCCGAGGAGCGGATCGCGGACGTCGGCGCGCGGATGGCGGCCGTGCGGGGTGTCTCTCACTGCTACCAGCGCCCGACCTACGCGGACTGGCCCTACAGCGTCTTCACCATGGCCCACGGGCGCTCCAAGCAGGAGTGCGACGCGATCCTGGACGCGATCGCCGCCGAGCACGACCTGCACGGCGCCGACCGCGCGGTCCTCTACTCCTCGACGGAGTTCAAGAAGATCCGCCTGCACTACTTCACGCCCGACTACGCCGAGTGGGAGGCTCAGAACACCTGATGCGGGTCCCTGACGGCGGCTCCTGATGGGGGCTCCTGAAGGCCGGTCCGCATCGCTGTTCGAGCGGGCCCAGCGCGTCCTCCCGGGAGGGGTGAACTCGCCCGTCCGCGCGATGGGCTCGATCGGGCGCGACCCGGTCTTCGTCGAGCGCGGCGAGGGCCCCTACATCTGGGACGCCGACGGCCGCCGCTACGTGGACTGGGTCTGCTCCTGGGGCCCGCTGATCCTGGGCCACGCCCATCCCGGGGTGGTCGAGGCGGTCAACCGGGCGGCGCAGGGCGGCACCAGCTTCGGCGCCGCGACCGAGGGCGAGGTGCGGCTGGCCGAGGAGGTGGCCGGCCGCTTCGATTCGGTGGAGATGATGCGGATGACCTCGTCCGGCACCGAGGCGTCGATGAGCGCGATCCGCCTGGCGCGGGCGGCGACCGGGCGCGACCCGATCCTGAAGTTCGCCGGCGCCTATCACGGCCACGTGGACGGGCTCTTGGCCGAGGCCGGCTCGGGACTGGCGACGGCCGGCGTCCCGGCGTCGCCCGGGGTGACCGAGGCCCAGGCCGCCGACACCACGATCGTCCCCTGGAACGACCAGGACGCCGTCACCGCGGCGCTCGCCGAGCGCGAGTTCGCGGCGATCCTGGCCGAGCCCGTGCCGGCCAACATGGGGGTGGTGCCGCCGGCCGAGGGCTTCCTGGCCTTCCTGCGCGAGGCCGCGGACGGGCACGGCGCCCTGCTGGTGCTGGACGAGGTGATCAGCGGCTTTCGCGTGGCCCGCGGCGGCGCCCAGGAGCTGCTGGGCGTCACCGCTGATTTGACCGTGATGGGCAAGGTGATCGGGGGCGGGTTGCCCGCCGCGGCCTACGGCGGCTCAAGGGAGCTGATGGGGAGGATCGCGCCGGCCGGCGACGTCTACCAGGCGGGGACGCTGTCGGGGAACCCGCTCGCGGTCGCCGCCGGCCTCGCGACCCTCGCCGAGCTGGATGCCGCGGCCTACGAGCGCCTCGGAGCGATCACCGAGCGCCTGGGCCACGGCCTCGCCCAGGCCGCCGGCGAGCGGGCGGTGACGGTCGTGTTCGGCGGCCCGGTCGAGCCGTGGCCGCCCGCGACGCTGTATCCGGGGCTGGTGACGGTCTTCTTCGCCGAGCGCGCGCCGCGGAACTTCGCGGAGGCGAGCGCGTGCGACCTCGAGGCGCACGCCCGCTTCTGCCGCGCGCTGCTGGAGCGCGGGGTGCACCCGCCGCCCTCCCAGTTCGAGGCCTGGTTCCCCTCGCTCGCCCACGACGACGAGTCGATCGGGCTCACGCTCGCCGCCGCGGCCGAGGCCTTCGCCGAGGCGCTGCCGTGAGCGCGACCTCCCCGGCGCCGAGCGCCGCCGACGGGGCGCTGGAGCGGCTGGCCGAGGAGCTGCGCACCGACGCGGTCATCGCCCCGCACGTGCGCGAGCCGGCCGCCGAGCCCTCGCTGGGGCGGCTGGTCGCGTCGGGCCCAAGGGCCGCCGGCGCCCCGGGTGAATACGGGCTGCTGTTCGAGGCGATCCGCGAGGGCTTCCTGCTGCACTACCGGACCCCCCGCCTGCTGGACGGGGCCGACCCCGACCTGCTGCTGCTCGCCGGCGACTATCTCTACGCGCTCGGCCTCGAGCGGCTGGCCGCCCGCGGCGACGTCAGCGCGGTCCGCGAGCTGGGCGACCTGATCAGCCTCTCGGCCCAGCTGCACGCGCGCGACGGTGATCAGGCGGGCGAGGCGATAGACCTGCTGTGGCTGGCCTCGGCGGTTGCGGTCGGCGGCGGCCCCGCCGACGGCCACGAGCGCGCCAAGCGGGCGCTCCGCGACGGCAGCCCCGAGGGGCCGCGGCTGTTGGCGGCCGCGGCGGCCGCGGCGGCCGCGCGCAGCGGCATGGGACCGCGCTGGCAGGCGCGGCCGACTCGATAGGCTTCGCTCAAGAGCACCCCTTCGACCGTGGCTGACGACGGAAACAGCAAGCAGGGGGCGCCGAAGCGCCTCGAGACGCCCGACCCCGCGGGGCACTTCGAGGGCGAATCCATCACGCGCCGGCGCGTCTTCATCGTCGGCGGCCAGGCGCTGGGCGCCGCCGCCGGCGCCGCGGTGCTGCTGCCGACCATCGGCTTCGCGCTGGCGCCGCTGTTCGAGGTGCAGGGCGACGACTGGCAGGATGTGGGCCCCGTCTCGGAGTTCCCCAAGGACACCTACAAGACCGTGGTGATCACGGTTGTCCCGGGCATCGGCGAGTCCGGCAAGAGCACCGCCTACGTGCGGCGCGGCGACGAGGACCTGGAGGAGGACGAGAACGGCTTCGTCGCGATCTCCACCCGCTGCGCGCACCTGGGTTGCCCTGTCCGCTACGTCGCGGCGGCCAGCAACTTCATCTGCCCGTGCCACGGCGGCGTCTATGACTTCGAGGGCAAGGTGATCGGCGGCCCGCCCGTTCGCCCGCTTGACCGCTTCCAGACGCGCGCCATGGACGCGGACGGCAACGAGGTCAGCGGCACGCCGCGGCCGAGCGACCGCGTCGAGGTCGGCCCTCGCTTCAGCGTCACCTCGCAGCTCGAGCCCGTCCGCACCCGCGACCCCGGCGAGTTCACCGGCGGGGTCTGGGAATACATCTACCCGCCGCGGCCCTCGACGCCGCCCGCGCCCTAGACGACGATGCCGAAGCTGCCCAAGCCCCATCCCCTCCGGCGCCCGGCGAAGCCCGGCCAGAACGGCGGCAACGGCGCCAGGCGCAACGGGGCCGGCGCCGACGGCGCCGGCGAGGACGGGCACCCCGCGGTCGAGGTCGCCAAGGAGACCGGCGGCGACGTCGTCGGCTGGCTCGACGAGCGCACCGGGGCCACCGGATTCCTCACCGGGATGCTGTTCCGCAAGGTCCCGAAGGGCACCAACTGGTTCTACACGCTCGGCTCGGCCACCCTGTTCGCCTTCCTGGTGCAGGCGATCACGGGCGTCTTCCTGGCGATGTATTACACGCCGTCCGCCACCGAGGCCTACGAGTCGATCACCCACCTGACGAACGACGTCTTCCTGGGCGAGTTCGTCCGCGGCATGCACAAGTGGGGCGCGACGGTGATGATCATCGTCATCTTCCTGCACATGGGCAGGACGTTCTTCTTCGGCGCCTACAAGTACCCGCGCGAGCTGAACTGGGTGATCGGGGTCGTGCTGTTGATCCTGACCATGGTCATGGGCCTGACCGGATACCTGCTGCCCTTCGACCAGCGCTCCTTCTGGGCGACCGTCGTCGCCAACAACATCACCGCGACCGGGCCGGTGGTCGGGCCCTACCTGGCCGACTTCCTGCGCTCGGGCTCGGAGTTCGGCGGCGACACCATCTCGCGCTTCTACGCGATCCACATGCTGCTGGTGCCCGGGCTGATCGTCGCCCTGATCGTCGCCCACCTGTACCTGGTCGTGAAGCTCGGCACCACGGCGCCGCCCTGGATGAAGGCCGAGCGGCCGAAGCCGGCGCAGAAGCGAACCGAGGTCGGCTAGCGCATGGACCGACAGGACAAGCAGGAGTACCTCCAGGAATACGAGGCCCTGAAGAAGAAGGGCAAGCCGTTCTTCCCTTACGCGGTGCTGAAGGACTCGGCGATGGCCCTGGTCGTGGTGCTGGTGATCGTCGTCATGTCGCTGGTCCTGGGCGCAGAGCAGGGGCCGAAGGCCGATCCCACCACCACCACCTACGTGCCCAGGCCCGAGTGGTACTTCTTCTTCCTGTTCGAGCTGCTGCGCGTGATCAAGCCGCCCGAGCTGGTGCCGCTGGCGACGATCGGCATCCCGACGATCTGCATGGTGCTGCTGTTGCTGCTGCCGTTCTACGACCGGAACCCCGAGCGGCGGCCCGAGCGGCGGCCGATCGCCACCACCGCGGCGATCCTGACGATCATCGCGATGGCCTACCTGACCTTCCTCGGCGCCGCGGCCGGCACCCCGACCGAGATCGACCTCGAGGTCGCCGCCGAGTACGAGGGCGGCAAGCAGGTGGCCGCGCAGACGGGCTGCCTCGCCTGCCACAAGATCGGCGAGAACGGCAACGACGGCCCGGGCCCCGAGCTGACCGAGATCGGGAATCGCCTGCCGCGCGAGGCGATCGCCCGCTCGCTGCAGAACCCGCCGCAGGGCATGCCCAACTTCTCCGGCCTGCCGCCCGAGAAGTTCGACGAGCTGACCGCCTTCCTCGCATCGCTCGACTGAGCGGGCGTAGCCCATGTCCTGCGGGCGTCCCTGTCTAAGCTCGTAGCGTGGAAGCCGCCGAGGACACGGCGCCCGAGCAGCACGCCCGCCCCGAGCGGGGGTCCGAGGAGTTCTCCGCGGACGTGCGGGGGATGTTCGACCGCATCTCGGGCGTCTATGACCTGATGAACTCGGCGATGAGCGCGGGGCTCCACCACGAGTGGCGCCAGCGGGCGGTCGAGCTGGCCGATGTCGGCCCCGGCTCGGACGCGCTGGACGTCTGCTGCGGCACGGGCGACCTGGCCCTGGAGCTCCGGCGCCGGATCGGCCCCGACGGCCGGGTGGTGGGCTCGGACTTCTCCGAGCCGATGCTGGAGCTGGCCCGGGCGAAGTCGGGGGAGCAGGGGCTCCCCGTCGAGTTCGGCTGGGCCGACGCGCTCGACCTCCCCTACGGCGACGACAGCTTCGACGCGGTCACCGTCGGCTTCGGCGCGCGCAACCTCGCCGACCTGGACAAGGGACTGGGGCAGATGGCGCGGGTCCTGCGGCCCGGCGGGCGGCTGGTGATCCTGGAGATCACACGCCCCAACCGCGAGCCCCTCTCGACCTTCTACTCGCTCTGGTTCGACCGGCTGGTGCCCCTGCTGGGCCAGGTGGCAGGGGACGCCGACGCCTACAGCTACCTGCCCGAGTCCGTGCGCAGCTTCCCCGAGCCCCGCGAGCTGGCGGCCAAGATCGACGCCGCAGGGTTCACCGAGATCCGCTGGCTGCTGCTGGCCGGGGGCATCATCGCCATCCACAGCGCCACGCTGGCTCCGGCTGAGTCGTGAACCGCTCGGCCGTCCCGCCTCCCGTGACCGCGGTGATGGACGCCGCCGCCGCCTGGCTGCCCGCCCGGATGAGCGAGGTCGAGCGCCGCCTGGCGCAGGTCGCCGGCGGGCACGGCCCCGAGTTGGGCGAGGAGGCCGAGGCGACCCTGGACGCGGGCGGCAAGCGCCTGCGCCCCCTGCTGGTGCTGATCTGCGCGGGCCGCTCGGTCTCCGAGCGCGCGATCCGCGCCGCCGTCGCGACCGAGCTGATCCACATGGCGACCCTGGTCCACGACGACGTGCTGGACGGCGCGCCCGTGCGGCGGGGCCGGCCCACGGTGGTCGCCCGGGCCGGGCGCGAGCGCGCGGTGGGCGTCGGCGACCTGTTGCTCTCGCGCGCCTTCGCCGAGCTCGCGGTGAACGGCGGCGGCGCCGAGGTGAACGAGCTCAGCTCGGCCGCGGTGGCGCTGGCGCGCGGCGAGCTGGCCCAGCGCCGCGACACAGGCGACGTCACGATCACCGAGAAGCGCTATCTCGAGCGCTGCTCGCTGAAGACCGCCAGGCTGTTCGAATCGGCCTGCCGGGTCGGCCGCCTCGCCTCGGACGCGCCCGGGGCCGAGGAGCTGGCCGCCTTCGGGCGCGAGATCGGCCTCGCCTTCCAGATGCTGGACGACGTCCTCGACGTCACCGGCCCGCCCGAGCGCACGGGCAAGGCGCGCGGCACCGACCTGCTGGACGGCACCGTCACCCTGCCGCTGATCCTGGCCCGCCGCAGCGACCCCGACCTGGCCCGGGCCGAGCTGGCCGGCCTCGACGCGGCGGCCGCCGAGGCGCTGTGTGACCGCATCGCCGCCACCGGCGTGCTGGACGAGGTCCGCGCCCGCGCCCGCGCCGGCATCGAGAGCGCCAAGGCCCGGCTGGCCGACGGCGCCTTCAGCCCCGAGGAGCGGGACCTGCTGGCCCTGATCGCCGACGGGGTCGTCGAGCGCTACTCCTAGGCGCCCGCTCGCGCGCGGGCCATCATCAGGCGGCGCGCTACCTGCCGGGCGCGAGCGATCCGAAGGGATCGAGGTCGCACACCTAAGAACGACGGCCCCGAAGGGCCGCCGTTCGTCGCAAGGAGTGACTCTGTGTCGTTGGGAGTGGTACTTCCTGGAAGCTGGTTCTACCGCCTAGAAGTCCTCGGGAAGTATCGAATCCGTTGCCAGCGCCATCGCGAAGCGATCGGCCTCGCCCTCCATGTTCGAGCGGGTCAGCGAGCGCAGGTCCTCGACCAGCAGGCCGGCGCCGCGGTCGAGCTCCTCGTCGAAGTGGTCCACGTCGGACTGGCTGAAGCTGCCGCGCCCCCACCAGTCGCACTCGGGGCAGCGCAGGTCGACGTGCCAGCTGTTCCCGCCCTGCTCGAACCACTTGACGGGCTGCACGAGCTGGCTCTCGCAGCTGGGGCAGACGTGCATGCCCGAGCCCGAGCGCGTGCGCTCGTCGACGGTCCTGGTGCGCTTGACGCTCATGGGGGCCATATCGGGTGCCTCGGGCGCGATCTTGAGGCCAAAACTGGGCATCTTCGGCGCGGAATACGGTCGCCTGGCCCAGATAGGCTCAGGCACGGTGGTTCTATCGGACAAATCGATCAGCGAGGAGATGGACCGCGGCGGGATCGCGATCGAGCCCCTTGGCGACGGTGCGCTCCAGCCGTCCTCGGTGGATCTGCGCGTGGACCGCTTTTTTCGCGTCTTTCGTAACGACACGACCCCCTACATCGACCCGAAACAGCCGCAGGAGGATCTGACCGAGCTCGTCGAGGTCGAGGAGGGCGGCTCCTTCATCCTCCACCCGGGTGAGTTCGTGCTCGGATCGACGCTGGAGCGAGTCGCGCTCGGGGATGACCTGGTGGCGAGACTCGAGGGCAAGAGCTC
The DNA here is from genome assembly GCA_963813725.1 of uncultured Solirubrobacterales bacterium. Lineage (GTDB taxonomy): Bacteria > Actinomycetota > Thermoleophilia > Solirubrobacterales > 70-9 > VGBV01. Next base: position 207,568 of record CAWFAI010000013.1, on the reverse strand, counting down.
GCTGGGCCGCTTGGGTCTGCTCATCCACAGCACCGCGGGCTTCGTCGATGCAGGCTGGGACGGTCACCTGACGCTGGAGCTGTCGAACGTCGCGAACCTGCCGATCGCGATCTACCCGGGGATGAAGATCGGCCAGATCTCCTTCTTGCGCATGACCACCGCCGCCGAGCAGATCTACGGCAGCGAGGCGGCGAAATCGAAGTACAAGGGCCAGAAGGGCCCGACTCCCTCGCGCTATTACCTCAACTTCGAGGACGAGTAGGCGTCGCTCGAGCAGGATTAGGCGTCGCACGGGCCGGGCGGGCGCCTGCGGGGGGCCGCGGACGGGTGCCGTACCATTTGACCCGTGCCGAATATCGGACCACTTGAGATTGCGATCGTGCTGGTCATCGTGCTGATCATCTTCGGGCCGAAGCGCCTGCCCGAGCTGGGACGCTCGATGGGCCGCGGTATCCGGGAGTTCAAGGGCTCGGTCACCGGGGACGACAAGGACCAGGACGACGTCGACGACAAGCGCGCCGAGCTCGAGGCGAGGGAGGCCGAGGATGCCGAGGCCAAGCCCGTCGCCGCCGAGCCCGTCGAGGGCGAGGTCGTCACCGAGAAGCGGGCCTAGCGCCAACCGGGCGGAGCTGGCGTGCCCCGGGTGAAGCCGGTCGACTTCGAGGACCGGCTGACGCTGGTCGAGCATCTGGACGAGCTGCGCACGCGGATCATCACGGTGCTGGTCGTGTTCGGGGTCTTCGCGGCCATCTGCTTCTGGCAGAACAGCCTGCTGCTGGACATCGCCAACGCGCCGCTGCCGGGCGACCGCACCCCGATCACCTTCGGGGTCGCCGAGCCGTTCACGACGACGCTCACCGTCACCGCCTACGCGGCGCTGATCCTGACCCTGCCGGTGCTGCTGTACGAGGCCTACGCCTTCGTGCTGCCGGCGCTCTCGCCGCGCGAGCGCAAGACGATCCTGCCCTTCCTGCTGATGGCGCCGTTCCTGTTCATCGCCGGCATCGTCTTCGCCTACTTCGTGGTGATGCCGGCGGCGACCGATTTCCTCCTCAACTTCAACGAGGACGAGTTCAACATCGAGATCAGGGCCCGCGACTACTACAGCTTCTTCGCGCTCACCTCGATCGCCGTCGGGATCCTGTTCCAGATCCCGATCGGGATCCTCGCGATCACCCGCCTCGGCATCTTCACGCCGCAGCAGATCGCGGCCAACCGCCGCTACGCGATCCTCGTGATCGCCGTGCTGGCGATGCTCTTGCCCGGCACCGACCCGATCACGATGATCATCTCGATGGTGCCGCTGGTGCTGCTGTTCGAGGGCAGCCTCTTGTTCGCGCGCATCGTCGGGCCGCCGAAGGACCTGGGCTCCGAGCTCGAGCCCACCTCCGAGACGCCGCCCGAGAGCGAGCGCCGCGAGCCCCCCGCCTCGCCCCCGAGCGAGTTCGCCTAGTCATCTAGGCTTCCCGCCCGTGCTGTTCGACCTGCAGAGCCCCGGCCGCCGCCGCGTCATCAAGGTGGTGTACGCGATGCTCGCGATCCTGCTCGCCGTCGGCCTGGTCGGCTTCGGCATCGGCAGCGACGCCACCGGCGGCATCTCGGAGATCTTCGGCGGCAGCGGCAGCACCGACACCGGCTTCGAGGAGGAGATCGAGGACGCCGAGAAGCGGGCCGAGGCGAACCCCAAGGACGCCGCGGCCCAGCTCGAGCTCGTCACCCTCTACATCCAGCAGGGCGACGGCCAGCTCGACGCCGACGAGGCGACCGGCCAGACGATCGTCACCGCCGACGCCAGCGAGTCCTACAACCAGGCCGCCGATGCCTGGGCCGCCTACCTGGCCCTGAAGCCGCCCAAGCCCGACACGGGCGCCGCGCTGCGGGTCGCCAACGTCTACTTCCTGCTGGCCCAGAACTCGGCCAGCGCCGCCGAGGCCCAGACTGCGGTCGAGAACGCCGCCGAGGCCCAGCAGGTCGCGGCCGACGCCGACCCCTCGCGGGGCAACCTGGGCAACCTGGCGCTCTACCTCTACTTCGCCGGCAAGTTCGCCGAGGGCGATGCCGCCGCCGACCAGTCCGCCGCGAAGACCCCCAAGGCCGAGCAGGGCACCACGCGCAAGCAGCTCGAGCAGATCCGCCAGCAGGCCGAGGCCTTCCAGAAGCAGGTCGCCCAGGAGAAGAAGCAGGGGGCCTCGGGCGAGGGCGAGAACCCCCTCGGCGGGGCCGGCGGAGCGCTCGGCGGCGGCTCGGGCGCGGGCGGCGGCTCACTCAGCACCCCCTAGAATCCTCGCCTGCAGTCCCCAGGGCCGTTAGCTCAGCTGGTAGAGCAGGAGACTCTTAATCTCAAGGTCACAGGTTCGATCCCTGTACGGCCCATCTCGATGGCCGGGGCACGACGGATAGGTCTGATCGGGGTGCCCACGAGCGCGGGCGCCTTCGCTCCCGGCCAGGAACAGGCGCCCGCGGCGCTCAGGGCGGCGCGGACTCGTCCGGCTCGCTGGAGGCCGCCGGCGCCGAGGTGCACGACCGCGGCGACCGCGAGGCCTGGGCCTGGCGGCCGGACCGCGCCAACCCCCGCGCCCAGAACGCGTCCAAGGTCGCCGAGATCGCCCGGGATACCGCGCGCCTGGCGGGGGAGGCGATCGGCGCGGGCGAGGTCCCGCTGGTGCTCGGCGGGGACTGCACGGTGGGCATCGGAGCCGTCGCCGCGCAGGTCGCCACCGGTGAGCGCGTCGGCGTCGTCTACTTCGACGCGCACGCCGACCTGAACGTGCCGGGCAGTGTCACCGAAGGCGCCCTCGACTGGATGGGGATGGCCCACATGCTGGGTGAGGAGGGCGCCGTCGGGGAGCTCGCCTCGATCGGGGCCGCGACGCCCCTGCTCTCGCCCGAACAGGTCCTGCTCTTCGGCTGGGACTCCGCGCAGGCGACCGATCACGAGCGGGCGGCGATCGACCGCGCCGACATATGGACCATCACCGCCGACGAGGTCGAGGCCGATCCCGAGGCGGCCGCCGCCCGGGCGAGGGAGCGGGTGGAGGCTGACTGCGAGCGGATGCTGGTCCACTTCGACGTGGACGTGATCGACTTCACGGACCTTCCCCTCTCGGAGAACTGGGGGCGCAACGTCGGGCTCTCCTACGACGCGGCAATGCGCGCCCTGGCCGAGCTGGCCCGCTCCCCGTGGCTGGCCGGCGTCACGGTGACCGAGCTCAACCCCGATCACGCGAAGGCGGAGCCGGGAGCCCTGGAGCGGTTCGCCGAGGCGCTCGGGCAGGCCCTGGCCCCGGCGGGTGGCGGCTAGCTCAGGCCGGCGGCCTCCAGCGCCCGCTCGCGGTCGGAGAAGACGACCATGCGCACGGCGCGGCCGTCCTTGACCGTCCACAGGTGGGCGCCGGGGGTGTCGACGTCGACGCCGCTGCCCTTGCCGCGGCCGATGTAGCGGCAGAGGGCGACGACGAAGTCGCCGTTGGTGCGGTACTCCTCGACCTCGACGCGCCACCTCTCCCAGGTGGCGAGCCAGGTCAGCAGCTTCTCGCTCTGTCCCTCGGCGCCGCGCTCGACGCCGGCGATGTCGGGGAACTCCTCCGACCAGCCCCACTCCAAACTGGCGTCGTAGACGTCGGTGACCGGGCGGAAGTTGCCCTGGGCCCACTGCTCGTAGACGGGCCGCAGGACGGCGATGTTCCCCTCGTCGGGCGGTGCCTCGCTCATCGAGGCGGTGCTAGCGCGAGACGGCGCGGATCAGGAGCAGCAGCAGCACCGAGCCGCCGATCGCGATCAGCCAGGTCTCGAGGTCGAAGAAGTCCTCGATCTTGCCCACGTCCAGCGCGGTGGCGATGAGGCCGCCCAGCAGCGCGCCGACGATGCCGACGACGGTGGTGCCGATGCAGCCGCCGGGCTCGGTCCTGCCCGGGATCACCGTGCGGGCGAGGGCGCCGGCGATCAGCCCCAGCAGGATCCATCCGATGATTCCCACGGCGAGACCCTATCTGGGTGGAATCGGACTGTATGGTCCCCGGTCCAGGAGGGATTGGCCACACGGCCAAAGCTTCGAATTCAAAGTAGTCGGCTTTACGCGACTACCGGGAGAGTGTGTTGTTAAAGAGTCATGACGCGGGTGTGGGATGCCCGCCAAGCAAGGAGAGCAAATGTCTAGGAATAGAAACAGGGGCGGCCGCCGCCTCAAGGTGGCGTTCGCTTCTGCGATTGCCGCTTGCGCGGTGGGCGCCGTGGGCGTGAGTTCCGCTTCGGCGGCGACGATCACGCTCGATCACGGTTTCCTGAAGATCTCGGGGCTCGCGGATCCGACGGAGATCATCAACGCGGACACCGGTCCGGTCCAGCTCAATAACGTCACCTACAGCGGTGGCACCACCGGGACGTTCACGACCACGGTGCCGAACGTCGACTTCCCGACTTTCGAGGGAGAGGCCAGCGGCGTGCCGCTGATCGTCGACGTCAACCCGCTGGAGAGCCTGAACGGGAACCTCCCGGCTGGAGGCCAGCTGGCCTTCACCGAGACGGACTTCGAGGCAATCATCGAGCTCGGAGCTCCCATCAACTCGACCTGCCGGATCGCGCCGATCCCGCTGTCGCTGGTCACCGCGGACAACTCGGTGTTCAGGGGCGACGTGTTCGACGCCGGTACGTTCGACCCGCCGCTGAACGGTGCGATCACCGACGACTGGGCGCTCGCTGCCCGCGCCGACGATCGTCTCGGGCACCGACTGCACCCTGATCCAGGGCCTGACGAGCGGACCCGGCGGCCTCTGGCTGTCGAACGGCATCGCGACGCCGACGCTGGTCACGGCGACGCCGCCGCCCCCGGCGCCGACGACGCCCGCGAAGAAGAAGAAGAAGTGCAAGAAGAAGAAGAAGGGCAAGAAGAAGAGCGCTTCGTCTGCAGCGAAGTGCAAGAAGAAGAAGAAGAAGAAGAAGAAGTAAGGCGCTTCTGACTGAACGGAAGGCGCCCCGGCCAGCATGTGGCCGGGGCGCCGGCCGCTTTTCACCGAGTACGTTTCAGCAAGAGCAGAGAGGGAGTGCTGCTGTGAGGCGAATGGAGTCGCTGCCCAAGTCCCAGCGTCACCGCGATCGCCGCCGGCCTCGGCTGCGCCGCCATGCTCGGCGGCCTGCTGCTGGGCGCCGACGCCGAGGGCAAGGGCAAGAAGGGCGGCGGCGCCCGCGTCACCAGCACCAGCCAGGCCGCGATCCTCGAGGCCGGCGCCGTCACGGTCAAGGGCGGCAAGGGCAAGGTCACGATCCTCGCGCTCGCTGACGGCGCCTCGCTCGGCAAGGTCGGCGGCTACAAGGCCAAGCAGGGCTCGAGCGGCAAGCCGAAGGCCGCCGCCTCCAAGGTCCACACGGCGAAGCTCACCGACCAGGGCAGGCAGATCCTGGGCGGCTGCGCGGCCGACAGCCTCCGCGCCAAGGCCAAGTTCCGCAAGAAGAACGGCAAGAAGGGGAAGAGCAGCACCACGACCGCGCTCGACCTCGACCTGGGCAAGTGCAGCGTCCCCTCCGAGAACCCGGTCGCGAAGCCCTACAAGGGCGACCCGATCCCGACCGCGAACGCCGACCGCTGCGACTTCATCGACCCGGCCGTCTGCCTGCAGCCGTGGCCGAACGACTACTTCACGGTCGCCGACCCCAGCACCGACACCGGGCGCCGCCTCAACCTCGCCCAGGCCTCGATGCCGGCCAACAAGATCGGGCCGCCGATCGACAACGACGACTACCTGCGCGCCGACGGCTTCAGCCCGGGCAACCTGATCATCGTCAAGGTCCCCGAGGTCCAGACGCAGGCCGCGTTCAACGCCTCGGGCATCGTCCCGATCAACAACCTGCGCGCCTACGACGACGACAACCAGCCCGTCGTCGTGATCAACGCCGAGACCGGCGAGCGCCACCCGGTCTGGGCCGAGGTGGACGCCAACCCGCTGCTGGCGAGCAAGTCCGGCAACCCTGCCAACTCCAACCTGATCATCAGGCCGGCCCGCAACTTCGACGAGGGCGCCCGCTACATCGTCGCGCTGCGCAACCTCAAGAACGCGCAGGGCAACCCGGTGGAGCCGCCGCTGCCCTTCCGCGTCTATCGCGACCGCCTGATCACCCAGCAGGCGCCGGTCGAGAGCCGCCGCCCGCACATCGAGAGCCTGATCTCGACGCTGCAGCAGAACGGCTTCCAGCGCTCGAACCTCTACATGGCCTGGGACTTCACGGTCGCCAGCGAGGACAGCCTCACCGGCCGCGCCGTGGACATGCGCGACGACGCGCTGCTGCGCATCGGCGACGCGGCCCCAGGCGACCCGATCGACGGCGACGAGGACGGCGACGACACGCCCGGCGACGGCGTCATCGACGGCGCAGCGCCGTCGTTCACGATCACGGGCACCAGCGACCCCGACGGCCCCGGCGGCAATGTGCTGCGCCAGGTGGACGGCGAGCTCACCAACGTCCCCTGCTACCTCGACCAGCCGACAGTGCCCGCCGTTCTCGCGGTTCAGCTTCGCCCCGGGCGAGGACGACCCGACGCTGGAACCCTCGAGCTTTGCCAGGGACCCGGAGGGCAGCTTCGGCGTCAGGTTCCGCTGCATCATCCCCGAGTCGGTCGACGACGATGGCGGCGCGGTGGTGCCGGCCAAGCCGGGCACCTACGGCCACGGCCTGCTGGGCGAATACACGCAGGTCAACGGCCAGGCGCGGCTCGCGCACCAGCAGAACTCGGTCTGGTGCGCGACGAACTGGGCCGGCTTCTCCGAGCGACGACATCGCGGACCGTCAGCGCCTCGCTCGTGGACCTCTCGAACTTCCACCGCATGGTGGACCGCATGCAGCAGGGGTTCGTCAACTTCCACTACCTCGGCCGGGCGATGCAGCACCCGGACGGGTTCAACGACGACCCGGCCTTCCAGGTGGATGCCGGCGTCGGGCCTCGAGCCGGTGATCGACACCTCGCACCTCTACTTCGAGGGGATCAGCCAGGGCGCGATCATGGGCGGCGCGCTGACGGCGCTCTCGCCCGACATCGAGCGCTCGGTGCTGAACGTGAACGGGATGAACTACTCGACGCTGCTGCGCCGCAGCGTCGACTTCGACGAGTACGCCGAGCTGCCGTCGGTCGGCCTCTACGCCTTCTACCCGAACGAGCTCGAGCGGCCGCTGATCCTGTCGATGATGCAGCTGCTGTGGGACCGCGGCGAGACCAACGGCTACGCGCACCACATCACCAGCGACCCGCTGGCGAACACCCAGGCGAAGGAGCTGCTGCTGCAGGCCGCGGTGGGCGACCACCAGGTCGCGAACATCACGGCCGAGGTCGAGGCGCGCACGATCGGGGCCAGCATCTACAAGCCGGCCGTGGACCCCGGCCGCCACTGGGAGTCGAACCCCTTCCTGCAGATCCCCGGGATCGACTTCGGCTCGGGGCCGAGCTTCACCCCGTTCACCGGCTCGGCGCTGGTCTACTACGACGGCGGCCCGGTCAGCTACTTCAACGACGGGGTCGGCGAGGCCGTGATCGAGTGCACCAACAACCCGGCCTCACCGGTGCCGTTGACCAACACCTGCCAGGGCTCGGGCGTGCCGCCGAACGACGAGGTGCCGCCGCGGCCGCAGACCGGCCACGGCGAGGACCCGCACGGCTACCCGCGCCGCTCGGTCGACGGCCTGGCGCACATCGAGCAGTTCCTCGACCCGAACGGCTTCATCCTGCCGTGCACGGACCCGGGGCCGGTCATCAGGCCCTGCTACGCCAACGGCTGGACCGGGCCCTAGGCCCAGCCGGAATCGGAGGCGTGGCTGGGCGGGCCTTCCTTGGCCGCCCTTGCCTCCCCTGTCTCCTGCCCGGAGCTGGAAAAGGCTTGCTCAGCGGCCGGGCCGCTGTGAGCCCTGCGCGTGATAGCTGATGAACCAGAACACGTGACGCGCGGCGTTGACGCCGGCGTTGACGGGCGAAAGCAGCCTCCGCATGGGCGGAACTCTATCGTCGCGGGCGGACTCCGGCCCCTCCAAAACTGGGGTATTTGGCTCTGTAGAGGGGTTTTCGACGTATGCAACCGAGGCGATCATTCCCATGCGAAGCCCATCGGCAGCGCCTCCTGAGACCTTTATCCGGATGTTCGATCTGGGGCCGCTGGCTAGCATCATCGGCTCCGTGGGCATGACCTGCTTTCAGACACCCGACCAGGCGGCCGCCTGATGCTGCGACGCAGGCGGTATCGCCTGCGGGCGGGCCGCGCGACCATGGGGCTGGCGGTGGCGGCGGTGGCGGCCGCCGGAGCCGTGCTGGGCGGCGAGGCGCTGCGGCTGGCGCGCCGCCGGAGCGAGAGCGAGCAGGTGCCCACGCCCGACAGCCTGATCGACACCGCCGGCCTCGCCACCCGCGACACGGTCGCCGTCGCCTTCGAGGGCTATGAAGTCGCGCCCAGGCACGAGACGATCCTCTTCAACATCCTCACGGGGTTCGTGGGGGCGTTCGCGCTGGTGCGCCTGTCCACCTGGGGCCAGCGCGGCGGCTGGTGGCCGACGGAGCCGATCAAGCTCGGCGGCCGCCACATCCACCACTTCGTGCCCGGCATCCTGATCGCCTTCGCCAGCGGCGGCGGCGGCCTGATCACGGCCAACGAGCGGCTCGAGGAGCTGCTCAGCTTCGGCTTCGGGGCGGGCGCGGGCCTGACCTTCGACGAGGCGGCGCTGCTGCTGGACCTGCGCGACGTCTACTGGAGCCGCGAGGGCGTGGTCTCGCTGCAGGTCAGCTTCGGCGTCACCGCCGTGCTCGCGGCGACGATCCTGGGCCTGCGGATGCTGCGCCGTGGCGAGAAGGCGAGCGCCGCCGAGGGCCTGATCCCAAGCGTCGACCCGGACACCGAGGCCCAGGCGGCGGTCGGCTCGCTGCGGTAGCCCGGTAGGCGCGAGGCGCGGGCTAGCTGTCCTGCGTCTCGAGCACGACGACCGGGATCTCGCGGTCGGTCTTCTGCTGGTAGGCGTCGTAGTCGGGCCACTGCGCCGTCATCTGCTTCCACATCTCCGGCTTCTCCTCGGGGGTGGCATCGCGAGCGCGGACCTTGAAGCGGTCGCCCTTCACCTGCAGCTCCGCCTCGGGATTGGCCTGCAGGTTCAGGTACCAGGCCGGAGGCTCGTCCTCGCCCCCTTTTGAGGCGACCACGAGGTGATCATCTCCCGACGTGCCGTAGATCAGCGGCGTCGTGCGCTGCTCGCCGCTCTTGCGGCCGGTGGTGGTGAGCAGCGCGACGGTCGAGCCGCGCTCCCAGATGTGCCCTTCCTCGCCGTCGGTGGCGCGGTAGCGCTCGACGTGTTCCTTGCCGTAGAGCATCTGCACCGAGGGTACCCGGGCCGGGAAAGACCTAACGAGGACCGCGAGCGGCCCAGCTGGAGCGGCCTTACGCGGCGGCCTTGAGGCTGCGCTCTTCCTCGCCCATCCACACGACCTGGTCGCGGCCGGGGCCGACGCCGACCAGGCGGATCGGGGCGCCGGCGTGGTCGGAGATCGCGGTCAGGTAGTCGCGGGCCTCCTTGGGCAGGTCCGATTCGCGGCGCGCCTCGCCGATCTCGCCCTCGAAGCCGGGAAGCTCCTCGTACTCCGGCTCGGCCGTGTGGATGATCGACTGGTGGTAGGGGAACTCGTCGAACACAGCGCCCTCGGGGTGGCGGTAGCGGGTGCAGATCTTGAGCGTCTCGAGGCCGCTCAGCACGTCGAGCTTGGTCACGACCAGCGCGTTCATCGTGTTCAGGCGCACGGCGTAGCGCAGCGCCACCAGGTCGACCCAGCCGCAGCGGCGGGGGCGCCCGGTGGTGGTGCCGACCTCGCCGCCGCGATCGGCCAGGTGCTCGCCGATCTCGTCGAAGAGCTCGGTGGGGAAGGGGCCGGCGCCGACGCGGGTCGCGTAGGCCTTGGTGATGCCCCAGACCTCGTCGATGTCGCGCGGCCCGACGCCGGCTCCCACGCAGGCGGCGCCCGCGACCGGGTTGGAGGAGGTGACGAAGGGATAGGTGCCGTGGTCCAGGTCCAGCATCGTCGCCTGGGCGCCCTCGAACAGGACCGTGGCGCCACGGTCGAGCGCCTCCCAGCAGAGCTTTGCGGTGTCGGCGATGTAGGGCTCTAGGCGGTGGCCATAGGTGACGTACTCCTCGACCATCGTGTGCAGGTCCAGGCGCGCGTCGAAGTCGCCGCCGCTCGAGCCGGCCTCCTTGAGCTTCTTGCGCTCGACCTCCAGCTCCTTCAGCGCCTGGGTCTTGGACTCCATCGCGGCGCGGATCTTCTGCCGCAGGATCTTCTCGTCCAGCATGTCCTGGACCCGGATGCCCAGGCGCGCGGCCTTGTCGGCGTAGGCGGGCCCGATCCCGCGCCTGGTGGTGCCGATCTCGAGCTTTCCCAGCTTCAGCTCTCCGGCCGTGTCCAGCAGCACGTGGTAGGGCATGATCAGGTGCGCGTTGGCCGAGAGCTTGAGGCCGCTGACGTCGACGCCGCGGCCGCGCAGCGACTCGATCTCGTCGGTCAGCACACCCGGGTCGACGACGACGCCGTTGCCGATGGCGCACGTCTTGCCGGGGTAGAGGATCCCCGAGGGGATCAGGTGGAACTTGAAGGTCTCGCCGTCTCGCACGATCGTGTGGCCGGCGTTGTTGCCGCCCTGAAAGCGCACGACGACGTCGGCCCGCTCGGCGAGCAGGTCCACGACCTTTCCCTTGCCCTCATCGCCCCACTGGGCGCCGACTATGACCAATCCGGGCACGACCGAGGATTATGGAGTGCCGGGGCGGCGCTAGTGGTCCAGGGGCCCCAGGGCGCCGCCCGGCGGCGCCTGGCCGCCCGCCGCCGGGTCCTGCCGGCCCCCGGGAGGCGGCGCCAGGCGCAGGCGGCGGTCATCGCCGAACAGCGGCAGCGTCTCGCACATGTCGCCCAGCCGCGAGACCACGCGCGCCCCCACCTGCTCCTCCAGCGCCGCGTCGTCGTGGTTGGTGGTCACGACCAGGGCCCGCTCGCTCTCATAGCGCTCGTTGATCAGCGAGTAGAGCTGCTCGAGCACCCACTCGGTCCGGTTCTCGGTGCCGAGGTCGTCGATGTGCAGCAGGTCGACGGTCGCGAGCCGCTCGAACAGCTCGGCGTAGGACTGCTCGCCGACGGCCGCGTCGTAGGTGCGGCGGATGCGGGCCAGCAGCTTCGGCATCGAGTAGATCGCAACCGAGCGACCTCGCTCGAGCGCCGTCTTTGAGACCAGCATCGCCAGGGTGGTCTTGCCGGTCCCGGGATCGCCGTAGAACCACAGGCCGCGGCCCGAGTCGATCATCTCTTCGATCGAGGCGCAGTACTCGCGAACGGGGCGCACGACGTCCTGGGCGATCTCGGTGACCGGCGGGCGGTCGAAGGAGACGCCGCGGTACTTGGCCGGGATCACCGAGGCGAGGCCGCGCAGACGCGCACGTGCGATCGTGCGCTGGCGGCACTCGCAGGCCCGAGCGATGTCCTCGGGGCCCAGGATCCAACCCGATCCGTCGCAGACTCCCAGGGGGCAGGTGGGCTGGCTGTCGGCGCTGGCCGCGGCGCGCACGCTCAGAGCTCCTCAGCGAAATCGTCGTCCGGCCCGTGTCCGCGGCCGTTCCCCTCGGCGCCGCCGCCCATGCCGAAGTCCTCCAGAGGGGGCCCCTCGCCGGCGGCCTGGTCGACCGGCTGGCGGTCCTCGGCCGAGAGGTCGGCGAACTTCGGGACGTGGCTGAGGAAAGCCAGCTTCACGGTCTTGATCGGGCCGTTGCGGTGCTTGGAGATGATCAGCTCGGCGACGCCGGGCTCGTCGGATTCCTCCTTCTTGTAGTACTCGTCGCGATAGAGGAAGCCGACCAGGTCCGCGTCCTGCTCGATGGAACCCGACTCCCGAAGGTCCGAGAGGATCGGGCGCTTGTCGGGTCGCTGCTCCGGCGCACGGGAGAGCTGCGAGATGCCGATCACGGGGACGGCCAGCTCGCGGGCCAGGATCTTCAGGCCGCGGCTGAACTGCGCGACCTGCTCGACGCGGTTGGCGCGGGGGTCATCCGAGCGCATCAGCTGCAGGTAGTCGACGATCACCAGCCCCAGGCCGCCGTTCCCACGGCTCTTCTCCTGCGCGTGCAGCCGTCGGGCCTTCGCGCGCAGCTCCAGCAGGCCCAGGTCGGAGGAGTCGTCGATCCACAGAGGGGCCGTCTCGAGCTTGTTGCACGCCTTCACGACCTTGGGCCAGTCGCCCTTGGCGACGCGGCCCTTGCGCAGCCGGTCCCCGGCCAGCCGCGCCTGCGAGGCGATGAAGCGATGTGCCAGCTCCATCTCCGACATCTCCAGCGAGAACAGCGCCACCGGCTTCTTGCCGTTGAGAGCGACGTTCTCGGCGATGTTGCAGACCACAGCCGACTTGCCCATGGCCGGCCTCCCGGCCAGGATGATCAGGTTGCCGGGCTGGAAGCCGCCCGTGATGTGGTCGAGGTCGCGGAAGCCCGCCGCGACTCCGGTCAGCGAGCCGTCCCCGGCGGCGAGGGCCTCGAGCTTGTCGATCTCATCGGAGAGGATGTCCTTGATCTCGCGGAAATCCGCCGCCTGCTCCTCGTGGGCGACCTGGAAGAGCAGGCGCTCGGCCTGCTCGACCATCGCCGTGGGCTCGCCGTCGCGGTCGGCGACGGACTGCTGGATCGTCTTGGCGGCGGCGTCGAGCCGCCTCATCAGCGAGTTCTGCTTGACGATCTCGGCGTAATGCTTGGCGCTGCCGGGCGCCGGGACCTTGGCGGCGAGGCTTGCGACCACGTCCTTGCCGCCGATCTGCTCCAGCTCGCCGTGCTGGGTGAGCTGCTCGGTGACGGTGAGGACGTCGACGGGATCGGCGTTCTCGTTCAGGCGGATGATCGCCGTGAAGATCGAGCGGTGCCGGTCGCGATAGAAGTCCTCCGCCTGCAGGCGGACGTCCAGCAGCACCGGCTCGATGGTGGCCTGGCTCACCATCATCGCGCCCAGCACCGACTCCTCCGCCTCCAGGTTCTGAGGGGGGACGACGCCGCTGGTTTTCCCGTTGTTCGCCAACTGCTCCTCTCTCGCGCTCGCGCGCGGTCGGTCGCAGGACCGACTGTCCAGTGTCCTCAAGGATCCGGCGGAGAAACCTCGGCCCCGGCGGCGAGCCCTCCGCGCTGGCCGGTCACAAGAAAATCACAACCCGCGTGCCTGCGCGCGCACGGTTCAGGGTATTTGCGGGAACGGAATTTCGAGGGTCCTCCGCTAGGAGCGGAGAGGGCAGGCGGAAGCGGCTACTTCGCGTCGGCGACGATCGTCTTCACCTTGGTGGTGACCCCGCCGCCGACCTCGATCTCGACCATGAAGCTGCCCGTCTCGCGGATGGGCTCGTCCAGGCGGATCTTCTTCTTGTCGACCTTCAGGCCGCGGGCGGCCTGGATCGCCTCGGCGATCTCCTTCGAGGTGACAGACCCGAACAGCTTTCCGTCCTCGCCGGCCTGGTGGTTGATCGTCAGCACCGTCTTCGCCAGCAGCGCCGCCGTCTCGTCGGCGCGCTCGGCTGCCTTGCGCTCCTCCTCCTCGGCCCGCTCGAGCTTGCGGCGGGCCTCCTCCAGCGCCCCCTTGGTGGCGGGCTGGGCGAGCTTGCGGGGGACGAGGAAGTTGCGCAGGTAGCCCGGCGAGACGTCCACCGCGTCGCCGGCGCCGCCGAGGCCCTCGACGTCCTTGAGCAGAACGGCCTCGGCCATCAGCGCTCGCCGACGTAGGGCAGCAGGGCCAGCTCGCGGGCCCGCTTCACGGACAGCGCGAGCTGCTGCTGGTGGCGGCGGGAGAGCCCGGTGACGCGGCGCGACCGGGTCTTGCCGCGGTCCGAGATGAAGCGGCGCAGGGTGGCGATGTCCTTGTAGTCGATCACCTCGACGTTCAGCCGCGTGTACTTGCGCGGGCGCCCGCGATCGCTGAGGCCGCGGCGCCTGCCGCGCCCCTGACCGCCCTGCTGGGTTCTCTGCTGTCTTGCCATCGGGCGCGCCATGGTAGCGGGGCGCGGGAAACGAGAAAGGCCCCGCATGAGCGAGGCCCGGCACGAGAAAGGCCCCGCATGAGCGGGGCCTTTCAGGGGAGTGGTACGCCCTGGGCGCGCCCTAGAAGGGGATGTCGTCGTCCTGGCCGCCGCCGCTGGTGCCCCCGCTGACGCCCGCGCCCTCGAAGTCCGAGGTGTCGGCGGGGACGTCGGAGGTCGGCTGGAAGCGGTCGCCGCCGTTGCCGCCGTTCTCGCCGCCGGGGTTGTCGCCGCGGGAGCCGAGGAACTGGACGCTGTTGGCGATGATCTCGACCGCCTGGCGCTTGCCGCCGTCCTGGGTCTCCCACTCACGCCAGTCGAGCCGGCCCTCGACCGCCACCGGGCGGCCCTTGGAGAGGTAGGTGTTGCAGTTCTCGCCCTGCGCGCCCCAGACGGTGACGTCGAAGTAGTTGGGCTTGTCCACCCACTCGCCGCTCTGCCCGTCCTTGCGGCGGCTGTTGACGGCCACGCGCATCTTGCAGACCGCGGTCCCGCCCGGGGTCGTGCGCAGCTCCGGATCACGGGTGAGGTTCCCGGTGATCACAACCACGTTCACGTTCGAAGCTGCCAAATCGATCACTCCTCTATCTCTTCGTTTCCGAACAATGAGTCTACGTCCGGGCGCGGCGGTTCTCTCCCCCCGCGGGGACCTGAAACCGCAAACTCCGGCAACGCGGGGAGGACGGCGATCGTGCCCGGACGGAGCCGGGGCGGGCCGCGAGCGGGGCCGGCGAGGCCTTAGTCGTCGTCGCGGTCGCGATCGCGGCCGCGACGGCCACGGCGGTCGCCGCGGTCGTCCCGCCCGTCACCGACGGACGCGGGGCGCTCCGAGACGGGGGGCGGGTTGCTGGGCGTGTCGGGGTCGACCTTGAAGATGCGGAAGCGCAGGGTGCCCTCGGCGATCTTCAGGTTGTGGTCGAGCCTCTCCAGCAGCTCCTTCTCGCCCTCGAAGCGGTAGTAGCGGTAGTCGGCCTCGTTGCGCAGCTTGATCTCGTAGGCCATCTTGCGCGTGCCCCAGGAGTCCGCCTTCTCCAGCTTGCCGGCCTGCTCGATCTGCTTGCGCACGTCCTCCGCGACCCGGTCACGGTCTTCGTCCGCGGCCTCCGGGTCCAGCATCAGCACGAGTTCGTATAGGCGGGTCATATAAGGCGGGTCATTTACGTGGGGCCATAAGAGTCGAATGCCACCCCTGCAGGGATGGCGGAGGCGAGTGTAGCGGCCCCACCCAGGCGCCGCCCGGGAGTAAAGAGAGGGCGCCGCCCGGGAGTAAAGAGAGGGTCACCAAGGGCCTCGAGGGGGGAGAGATACCCGCCGCGGCGCCTCAGCCGGGCCATGCAGACGCGGCGAATCAGGTGGTCCAACGTGGCGCGAATCGCGGCGGTCGCGGCCGCCGTCCTGATCGCGCTCGCGGCCCTGCCCTCCCTCGTCGGGGCGGGGCCGCCACCCGCTCCTCCGCCCGACGTGGGCCTGGCGACGGTGGCCGCTCCAGCGCCGTCGCCGGCGCCCGCGCCCGATCCGGCCCCCGGGCCGCCGGCCGCGGCCGGAAAGGCCGAGGAGCGGAGGGCCGGGAAGGGCGAGGGCCGCAGGCCGGGCCGAAGAACCGCGCGAAGCTCGCCGCGAGGGCCGTCGCGGCCTTCAACCGCCACGCCGGCCGCGGGACCGGGCAGCGGGGCCGTCACGCCCGCCGTGACGCCGGTCGCGAGGCCGGGCGGCGGGGTCGCAGACGCCTCGGGCACGCCGGCGGAGGCGCTTCGGCCGCGAGCGAAGCCTCGGCGGCCAGCCCAGCGTCCGCGGGAACGGCGTCCTCGTCCTCCTACCCCAGCGACGCGCCCAGCCCGTCCCCGTCGCGCGAGTTCCGATTCGAGCGCTGAGGCGCCGTGAGTTGCCCAGCCAACGCCCGCAG
This sequence comes from uncultured Solirubrobacterales bacterium, assembly GCA_963813725.1. Taxonomy (GTDB): domain Bacteria; phylum Actinomycetota; class Thermoleophilia; order Solirubrobacterales; family 70-9; genus VGBV01. The sequence continues at coordinate 191,623 of CAWFAI010000013.1, read as the reverse complement.
CAGCCAGGAGCACTCGTGAGAGCAAACCGGCCCAGCAGGAGCGTACGCCGCACGACCCTGATCGCCGCGCTGGCGCTGGCGCTGGTCGCGATGCTGGCGTTCGCCCGGCCCGCGCGCGCCGGCACCTATGTCGCGGTCCAGTGCCACCCGGAATACGACGTGGTCGCAGCGAACGCCGTCTTCAGCCGCACCTCGGACCACTACGTCCCGGCCGCCGCCTGCTCGGGCTCCGGCCCGGGCCTGCAGATCACGAACAACGCCGAGACGACGAAGGACGGCCGCTACGGCGCCTGGTCCTGGTACCCGCCCGCGGGCACCGAGTTCACCCACGTCACCTCCGGGGCCCACGTGTCGCATCACTCCGGGCACAAGGGGCTGGTCACGATCATCGACTCCGGGGGCGGCGTCCACTGGCGCTGGCCCGCCGAGGGCAGCTGGCAGCCGGTCGAGTGGAGCGCCGGCGGCTCGGCGAAGGCCTACACCGCCTGGCTGCAGTGCTACGGCTCGGGCGGCAGCTGCGGTCGCTCCACGGCGGCCCACGCCTACGTGCGCCGCCTCTGGTTCACGCTCGCCGACCGCTCCGCGCCGACGCTGTCGCTGGGCGGCTCGCTGTTCCAGCCCGGCCCCCGGCGCGGCCCCCAGAGCGCCCAGCTCGCGGCCACCGACGCCGGCGGCGGCGTCTGGCGCTGGCGCGTGGCGGTGAACGGCGCCCCCGCCGGCTCGGCCGAGGCGAGCTGCGACATCGTCCCCGGCGGCCCCGCGCGCCGCTTCGCCCCCTGCCCACTCACCGCGGCCCACGCCTTCGCCCTGGATACGGAGGACCCGCCCTTCCGCGGCGGCGCCAACACCGTCACAGCCTGCGTCACGGACGTCGGCTGGCCCGCGAACGAGGTCTGCGCCAGCCGTCAGGTGACGGTGGACAACGGCTGCCGCAGCTCGGGCGGCGAGGCGGCGGCATCGATCGCGGCCGCGTTCGCGAACGGCCGCGACGTCGCAACGGCGCCGTCGAACCGCCGCCTCTCGGTCCGCGGCGAGCTGCGGTCGCGCGGAGGGGGCGGCATCGGCGGGGCGTCGGTCTGCGTCTTCTCGCGGGTCGCCGGCGGGGCCGAGCAGCTCGAGGCGACGATCGACGCCGACGGCTCCGGCGGCTTCCGCTTCTCGCCCCGGCGCGGCCCCTCGCGCCGCCTGCGCCTGGTCCACCGTCACCGCAGCGACCAGGTCGAGCGCACGCTGACGCTGCGCGTCAGGGCCCGGCCGCGGCTGAAGGTCGGCCCGCGCTCGCGCCTGCGCAACGGCCAGGTGGCCCGCTTTCGCGGCAAGCTGCCCGGCCCGGCCGCTGACGGGCGCGTGGTGGTGCTGCAGGCGCGCGTGGGCTCGCGCTGGCAGGCGTTCAAGAGCGCCCGCTCGGGCCCCCAGGGACGCTTCCGAGCCCGCTACCGCTTCCGCGAGACCACCGGCCGACGCCTCTACCGCTTCCGCGCCGTGGTCCGCGAGCAGGCCGGCTATCCCTACCTGAAAGGCGCCTCGCCGGTCCGCCGCGTGGTGGTCAGCGGTTAGGGCCCAGGGTCGGCGCTTCCCCGGGTCCGCCGGTTGTGGTCAGCGGTCAGCGCCCGGGTTGGCGGTTTACTCACGCATAGCGTGACTTAGGCGACAAGGTCAGGGCACAGCGCCACGGCCACGAGGTCAGGGCACAGCGCCACGGCACAACGTCAGGGCACGACTTCGCGCTCGCCGGTCTTGGCGGCGATGTCGGCGATCTGCTCGTCGATCCAGTCGCCCGGGTCGCGCTCGGAGATGATCTGCTTCAGGCGCGAGGCCCGCAGCGCCTTCTCCTCGGGGTCCATCGTCAGGGCGCGGTGGATGGTGTCGGCCTGCTCCTGGATGTCGAAGGGGTTGACCGAGAGGGTGCAGTCGCCCAGCTCCTCGTGGGCGCCGGTGTTCTCGGAGAGCATGACCACGCCGTCGCGGGTGTTGACCGCGGGCGCCTCCTTGGCGACCAGGTTCATGCCGTCGAACAGCGAGTTGACCATCAGCAGGTCGAACTGGCGATAGCGGGCGACGGCCTCGGGGAAGTTCTCGTAGATGCGCAGGTCGATCGGCATCCAGTCGGTGGTGCCGTGGCGGTGGTTGACGACGGCGACCAAGGCCTCGATTCGCTCCATGTACTCGGCGTACTCGGGCACGTCCAGGCGGGAGGGCTGCAGGTGGGCGATGAAGGTCACCTTCTCGCGGAACTCGGGGTGCTGATCGAGGAAGGTGTCGAAGGCGGTGAAGCCGCGCAGCACGTTCTTGGAGAGGTCGGCGCGGTCCACGCGGATGATCAGGTGGTCGCGGCGGCGGCGCAGCAGCTCCTGCTCGTATTCGGCGACCTCGTCGGACTCAGCGGCGCTGAAGAGGCGGTCGGCGTCGATCGAGAGCGGGTAGGCGCGCACCCAGACCTCGCGGCCGTCGTAGCTGACGGCGCCGCGCTCGTAGTCGGTCTCCAGCTCCAGCAACTCGCGGCAGCACTGCAGGAAGTTGCGGCAGTAGGCCTGGGTGTGGAAGCCGATGATGTCGTTGGCGAGCATGCTGCGGTAGATCTCCTCGCGCCAGCGGTTCGGCAGGATCCGCCAGGAGTCCGGCTGCGACCAGGGGATGTGGACGAAGTACTGCAGGAAGGCGTCGGGCCGCGCCGCCCGGATCAGGCCGGGACAGGTGTAGAGGTGGTAGTCGTGCAGCATCACCACCGGCTCGCTCTGGCCCTCGATGCTGCGCAGCACGGCCTCGGCGATGTCCGCGTTCACGACCTTGTAGCCGTCCTCCCAGGCCTCCACCTCGGCGCGGCGGATGTCGGGCGCGTTGGAGAGGTCCCAGAGGTAGTGCTGGATGAACCACAGGATCGGGTTCGCGATCACGTTGTAGAAGCGGTCGTAGGCCTCGGGGTCGCTGGCGACCATGCAGACGTCATAGGAGACGCCGTCAAGCTCGATCTCGACGGAGTCGCCCCCCGCCCGCTCGGCGACCTCGGTGTCCTCGTCGGTCATCGCAGAGGCGATCCAGAGCGCCTTGCGGTGGCTGACGAGACCGCTGAGGGCGGTCACCAGGCCGCCGCCGCCGCGCTTGACGGCGATCTCGCCCGACTCGTCGCGGCCGAACTCGGCCGGCCCGCGATTGGAGACGATGGTGAGCGGTCGCTCCTCGGCCACGGTTCACTTGTAGCAGCCCGCCCCGGCAGGCAGGTGAACCTGCCGGTGCAGCCGTCCCGCTCTAGTCGCCCAGCGAGGTGAAGATGCGCATCCAGTCCAGCAGCAGGCGGGGGGTGAGGAAGCGCTCGCGAGCGCGCTCCTTGCCCGCGCGGCCCAGGTACTTGCCCAGGCCGGGGTCCTTCAGGATCTCCACCGTGCGCTGGGCGGCCTGCTCGGCGCTGGAGACCAGGAAGCCGCTCTCGCCGTCCACGATCTGCAACGGGATGCCGCCGACGTCGCCGGCGATGGTGGGCCGGCCTTTCCAAAGGGCCTCGGTCACCGTCAGTCCGAAGCCCTCGCGGGTGGACTTCTGCATCAGCACGTCGGACTGGGACTGGAAGGCGTTGACCTCGATCGCGCCGACGTTGTTGAGGTTGTTGAGGATCTTGATGTCGGGGTCGGAGTCGGCGTACTCGTAGGTGTGCTGGAAGAACTCCCAGCCCTCGGGATCGTCGGTGGCCATCGAGCCGACCAGCGCCAGTTGCAGCTCGGGCACCTCCTTGGTCGCCAGCCGGTAGGCGTCGATCACCCCCATCGGGTCCTTCCAGGGGTCAAAGCGGCTGACCTGGGTCAGCAGCGGCCGGTCCACGTCGATCCCGAATTGGTCGCAGACGTAGGAGGCGTCGTCAGCCGAGAGCGCCATGTTCTTGGGCGACAGCGGGTCGATCGCAGGGGGGACGATGTTGACGCCCGCGTGGCCGTTCAGGCTCGCCGGGACGTACTGCTCCATGTGCCAGACGCTGGCGTCGTACTCGGCGATCAGCGGACCCAGCCGCTCGATCGGGTCCGGGTTGGGCTCGGAGAGGTCGATGTGGCAGCGCCAGATCCAGTGCTTGCCGTGCTCCTGCGCGCCGCGCTTCATGCCGACGGGCTGGGGATCGTGGACGATCACGTAGTCCCACTCGCCCTCCAGGCTGTCGGCGTTCATCTTGTTGTAGTGGTCGAACAGCTCCCACTGGTCCCCGCTGAGGCTTTTAGGGTCCCCCTGCAGCGAGTTGTGGAGGAGCTTGGTGGCGTTGAAGAACTCCTCGCGGCCCATGATGATCTGCCACGAGGTGTCCAGTCCGACGTCGCGCATCAGCGGCACCAGCGTGTAGAGGATCTCCGAGACGCCTCCGCCGAACGCGGTCGCGCTGACGTGCAGCACCCGCTTGCCCTGCAGCGGCTCCGCCAGCTCGCGGATCTCGTCCACGAGGCCGCGGCCCGACAGGTGGGTGTAGTCCGCCAAGGACTTGCTCCCCAGCGCTACCTCCTGCAGCACGCTGCCCCCTGTCGGTCTCGATTGGCCAAGCGCAGAAAGGTACTAGCCCCGCTGGGCTGCCAGACGCGCGATGCCGGCGTCGATCGCCTCACAGATCTTCGAGTGCAGCTCGGCGTTCGCCACGGCCAGGCAGGAGATCTGGAACTCGTGGCTCGAGCCCAGCAGGGGGCGGTCCCCGATCCCGCGCCCGTAGGCGTCGGTGACGACCGCGCCGGCCTCCTGCAGGCACAGCGTCGCGGCCGCGAGGTCGTATGGCGAGTTGTTGAGGATCGCGCCGCCGCCCACCCGCTCGAACTCCTCGCGCATCCCGGGGACGTCGTCGATCATTCGCGGTCCCGGCTCGATGTAGGCATCGAGCTGGCCCGTGATGACCCGGGTCATGTCGTAGGTCGCCGAGCCCAGGTCGAAGGTGGCGCCGCCGACCGAGGAGGCGTCGACCAGCTCGGCCAGCACCTCCATCAGCCCGCGGGCGGGGCGGCCCCGCAGCCCGTAGACCCAGAACATGCGCTCGATCGCTGTGTTCGCGGAGAGCACCGGCTTGGGCGTCACCCCGATGCCGCGCTCGGCGACGAAGGCGCTGCCGCTCTTCAGCTCGACCACGACGCCGACGGCGACGTCGGCCATCGCCGGCTCGCCGTCCAGCGGGGCCGCTGCGACCGAGACGCACGAGGACTCGAAGCCCGCCAGCGCCGGACGGGTGCCGTCGATGGGGTCCACCACCAGCACCCACTCGGCCTCGCCGCCCGCCGGCGAGACCATGCCGCGGTCCTCGGAGTAGAAGGCCACGTTCGGCGCCCGTTCGGCCAGGAAGGCCTCCATGCGCGCCTCGGCGCGCTCGTCGATGGCGAACGTCACGTCGCCTCCCTCGGCCTCGCCGGAGTGCTCGCGTGCGGCATGGGCCCCAAGGTGCGGCAGCACCTCCTCGCGCAAGGCCTCGGCGAGGTCCGTGCAGAGCTCCCTGATCAGGGCTGGGGCACGCTCTCCGGTCGCGGCTCCAGCTCGACCTCGACCTCCTCGCGGTCGCCGTCGCGCAGGATCACCAGGGTCACGGTCTGGCCCGGGCGCTGACGGCTGATCAGCTCGGCCAGGTCGCTCTCGGCCTGCAGCTCCTGACCGTCCACGGCGACGATCACGTCGCCTCCCGTCTCGACCGGGGCGCCCTGGAAGGTCCGCTGGTCATCAGAGCCCTGCAGCCCCGCGTCGTCGGCGGGGCCGCCCTCGACGATGCGAGAGATCAGCGCGCCGCGGTCGACGTCCACGTCGAGCTCATCCGCGAGCTGCGGCCAGAGCCCCTGCGTGGTGACGCCCAGGTAGGCGTAGTCGACGTCGCCGTCCTCGCGGAGCTGGTCGAGCGAGAAGCGCAGCGCGCTTGCCGGGATCGCGAAGCCGACGCCCGAGTTGGTCCCGGACGAGGTCGCGATCTGCTGGTTGATGCCGATCACGTTGCCGTCGGCGTCCAGCAGCGGGCCGCCGGAGTTGCCCGGGTTGATCGAGGCGTCGGTCTGGATCGCGTTGTCGATGGCGAAGTCGCTGAGCGATTCGATCGAGCGGTCCGTCGCCGAGACGATTCCCACCGACAGCGACTGCTCCTCGCCGAAGGGGCTCCCGATGGCGGCGACCGGCTCGCCGACCGCGTACTCGTCGCGGTCGGAGATCTCGAGCTGGTTCAGGTCGTCTGCGCCCTCGAGGTCGCCGGGGTCGACCTTGATCAGGGCGACGTCGGCGTCGGCGTCGAAGCCGACGATCTCGGCCTCGACGCGATTGCGGTCGCTGAACTCCACGAACACCTGCCTGGCGGGCTTGAGCTCGCCGCCGCCGTTGCCCTGGCCCCCGCTGGCGACCACGTGGGAGTTCGTGATGATCTCGCCCTCGTCGGAGATGACGAAGCCAGAGCCCTGGCCGGCTCCGCCCCCGCCCAGGGGCGAGGAGCCCGAGCCGTCGAAGATGGAAAGGACCGTGACGACGCCGGGCGCCGCCTTCTCGTAGACCTGGGCCGGGTTGAAGTCGCCGTCGCCCGCCTGCACGACCACCTGCTCGGTCGTCGTGGTGCCCTCCTCCGAGGCGCCCGATGAACCCTCGTCGTCCCCGCCGCAGGCGGCGAGCGCCAGCGCGGCTGCCGCGGCGAGCGCCGCGCCGATGAGCCGCTTGGGCGCCCTCACGCGGTGGGTCCCTCGGTACGAATCACGCCGCCGCCTCCGCGGTCGCCCGGCTGTGGCGGCCGTGTTCGGCCAGCGGCAGCGTCAGCGTGAAGGCGGTGAAGCCGCGCTGGCTCACCACCTCCAGCTGGCCCTCCATGAGCGCGGCGAGCTCGGCCGCGATCGCGAGCCCCAGGCCCGAGCCCGTGGCGGTGTTGCCCGTGTAGAAGCGGTCGAAGACCCTCCGGACGGCGCGGTGCTCGATCCCGCGACCGTCGTCGCCGACGATCAGCTCGGCGGCCGCATCGCCTCGAACCGCGGTGATCGTCACGACCGTGCCCTCTGGAGTGTGGGTGAGCGCATTGTCGAGCAGGATACGGATGATCTGGGCCACCCGATCAGGGTCGGCCATCGCCACCGCGGCCCCGCGTCCGCGGACCTGGAGCTTCGTGCGGTGGCGCTTCGCGGAGGCCTTGAACTCGCGGGTGACGTCACGGGCAACCTGCTTCAGGTCGACCGGCGCGCGGCTGACCTCCATCGCGTCGGCGTCGAGCTTGGAGAGGTCCAGCAGGTCGGCGGTCAGCTTCTGCAGCCGCTCCACCTGGCCGCGCATCTCGGCCATGAACTCCTTGCGCTCCTCGGCGTTCGGGCTCTCGGTCTCGAGCAGCTCGACGAAGCCGCCCAGCGAGAAGATCGGCGTGCGCAGCTCGTGGGAGGCGTTGGCGATGAACTCCTTGCGCGCGCTGTCGAGCCGCTCCAGCCGGCGCTGCATCTCGTTGAAGCTGCGGGCCAGCTGGCCCAACTCGTCCGAGGACTCGATGGGGATCGGGTGATTGAAGTCGCCGTCGGCGACCTGCTCGGCGGCGCGACGCAGCCTCCGCAGCCGGCGCGAGACGGCCCCCGCCGCCCAGAAGCCGGCGAGCGAGGCGGCCGCCAGCGCGATCGCGCCCGCGATCAGGATCTGGCGGCGGATCAGCGCGACGTTGTCCTCCACGTCGTCCAGGGGGCTCGACAGGACCGCCACCCACTCAGCGTTCCCCTCGGCGCCGATCGGCACGGCCGAGGTGCCGACGCGCTCGCCGGCCACGCGCTCGACGCCCGAGCGGGCGCTGCCCGACTCGACCGCGGCGTCCGCGGCCAGGTAGCTGCCCTGGATGGCGGTTGGTTCCCCCTCCGAGTCCGCCAGCACGAAGTCCGCGCCCTCTTCGCCGCTGCGGTCGTCCACGGCCAGCAGGGTGACCCGGCTCTCGGTGTCCTGGGAGATCACCCGCACGAGCTCGGCGACCTCGGCCTCGGTATCGCCCTGCTCCAGCGCCCTGGCAAGGCGCGGCCCCTGCTCGGCCCCCAGGCGCTCGAGGCGGCGCAGCTTCTCGGCGGTCAGGCTCGACTCGAGCTGGGGGACGACGTAGAGGTAGACGAAGCCGATCGCGGCGGCGGTGATCGCGAAGATCAGCAGCACCAACCGGTTGCGCAGGGTGTCGAGGCGGCTCAGGCGCACCTCCGGCCTCGCCTAGTCCCGCTCGCTGTCGCGGAAGCGGTAGCCGACCCCGCGCACCGTGAACAGGTACTGGGGGCTCTTGGCGTCGGCTTCGAGCTTCTCGCGCAGATGGCGGATGTGGACGTCGACCGTGCGCGGATCGCGGTAGGTGGAGTCCCCCCAGACGTGCTCCAGCAGCATCTCGCGCGTGAATACCCGCCCCGGGGCGCTCGCGAGCGCGGCCAGGATCTCGAACTCGACGTAGGTGAGCTGGGCCTCGTCGCCGCGGAGGCTGACCGCTCGGCGCTCGAAGTCGATCTCCAGCTCGCCGGCGCTGATCGGCTGCTCGCCGGCGGGCCCGCGTCCGGCCATGCCGCCGCGGCGCAGCGCGGCCTTGACGCGACTGCGGAACTCGCGGACGGAGAAGGGCTTGGTGATGTAGTCGTCGGCTCCCATCTCCAGGCCCTCGACCTTGTCCACCTCGTCCCCCTTCGCCGTCAGCATGATGATCGGCACCTGGCTGCGAGTCCGCAGCCTGCGACAGACCTCGATCCCGTCCAGCTTGGGCAGCATCACGTCCAGCACCACCAGGTCAAAGCGCTGCTCGCTGAAGCGGTCCAGGGCCTCCTGCCCGTCTATCGCCCCGACCACCTCATACCCTTCCTTGCGGAGGGGGTAGGTGAGAAGCGTCTGCACGGCCTGCTCGTCGTCCACGAGGAGTATCCGCGCCTGTCCGGGCGCCATTCTGGAAGGTTAGTTCGATGATCGACCTGCGCCTGTGGAGAATCGTGCTGCTCGCGGTGCCCCTGGCACTGGTCGTCGCCATGTTCTCGCTGCAGGAGGTGCCCCGGCCCGCGGAGCCGGCGCTGCCGCCCGACGCCTTCGAGGCCGAGGCCGCGGCCACGCTGGCCCGGGACCTCGCCCGCGCACACCCCAACCCCCGCCCCGGATCCGAGGCGGACGGGGCCCTGGCCGAGGCGGTGCTGGCCCGCTTCAAGGAGATCAGCTCAATGGAGGTCTCCGAGCAGCGCTTCACCGGCACCGACGAAGACGGCGACGAAGTCGAGCTGCGCAACCTGATCGGGGTCCTTCCCGGGCCCTCCGAGCGTCAGGTCGCTGTGATCGCCGGCCGCGACGTCCTGACCGGAACCGGCGCGGTCTCGACCATCGCCTCCACCGCCGCGCTGCTGGAGATAGCCTCGGCATTCGCCGGGTCGACCCACGAGAAGACGCTCGTGTTCGTCTCCTCGGACGGCGCCAGCATCGGCGCCGTCGGCGCCCGCCGCTTCGCCGAGGACTACTCGGACGCCGCGCTGCTGGACGCCGTGATCGCGATCAGCCAGCCGGCCGCTGACCAGGTCACCCAGCCGCTCGTGGTGCCCTGGTCAACGGGCGCGAACAGCACCAGCGTCAGGTTGGACCAGACCGCCACCCGCACGGTCACCGAGGAAGTCGACCGCGCGGCCGGCGATGAGGGGCCTCTCGACGAGATCTTCCGCCTCGCGATCCCCTCGGCCCTCGGCGAGCAGGGCCCGCTGGTGGAGATGGGCTTTGACTCCGTGCGGCTCTCGTCCTCGGGCGAATTGCCGCTGCCGGCGGCCGAGGACACCGAGGGCGGAATCAACACCGACACCCTGGGCCGCTTCGGCCGCGCGGCGCTGTCGCTGATGCTTGCGGTGGACGCGGCCCGCGAGCCGCTCGACCACGGTCCCGGAACCTACATTGGGCTGGCCGGCAACCTGCTGCCGGGTTGGACTCTGGCGATGCTGGCGCTGGCGCTGTTCCTGGCGCCGGCCGTAGCCGGCTTCGGCGGGGTGGCGGCAAGCGCCGGCAGTCCCGGGCAGGCGCTGCGGGCGGTCGGCTGGGCCGCGCTGCGGGCCGCCCCGTTCCTGCTGGGGTTCCTGCTCCTCGCCCTGGGCGGCCTTGCCGGACTGGTCCCGGGCCCGGAGTTCCCCTTCGCCCCGAGCGAGTTCGAGATGGGGCGTGGCGGCACGGTCGCGGTCGCGGCCGCGACCGTCGCCTTCGTGGTCAGCGCTTTCCTGTTGCGTCCTCTCCTGGCCCCGCCGCCGGCGCTGGCTCCGCTCGCGCCGGCGGCGTCCCTGTCGCTGGCCGTACTCGCCGGCCTCGGGATCTGGCTCATCAACCCCTACTTGGCCCTGCTGGTGGCGTTGGGGCTGCAGCTCTGGGTGCTCGCCGCGGGTGGGGTGGGGCCCGGGAGGCTGGCCGCGGCGGGTCTGGTGCTGGGGGGCCTGATCCCGCCGCTGGCGGCGGTGGCCGCTCTCGCCGGCCGCTTCGACGCCGGCCCGGGCGTCGTCTGGGACCTGCTGCTGATGTTCACCGGGGGTCAGCTGCCCGATCGCCTGGCGCTGCTCGCATGCCTGCTCGCCGGGGCGGGGGTCGCGATCGTCGCCGCCCGCGGCGAGCCGGGGGCCGGGGCCCATTTCAGCCTGCGCGGCTTGGTGGCGCGCGGGCGGGCCCTGGAGCGCAAGCGGGCGCGGGAGGCCTCGTCGGCTCCGGGCGCCGCCGCCGCGCGCAGCCCAGAGGAGCGGGATGCCGCCGCGGAGCGGGGTGCCGAGGAGCGGGGTGCCGCCGAGGAGCCGGAGGAGCGGGGTGCCGCCGAGGAGCCGGAGGAGCGGGGTGCCGCCGAGGAGCCGGCCGAGCTCGATGCCCCGGAGGAGCCCTACCCCACCGAGCCCGAGCGCGACCCGCGCATATGGTCGAAGCCGCCGGCCTCAAGCTCCTCGCCGTCCAGCCCCAGCACGGCCGCGCCCTCGCCCTCGATGACGCGGCCGATCTCGGTGATGCCGGGGCTCTCGCCCAGCTCGGCGCGCGCCTGATCGAGCGCCGCGGCCGGCAGCGTCACCAGCAGCTCGTAGTCCTCGCCCCCCGAGAGCACCAACGGCAGCGCCGCCTGGGATCCCCCCATCAGCTTGATCAGCCCGCGGGCAAGCGGCAGCCGGCGGGCGTCGATCTCGATCCGGACGCCGCTGGCGGCTGCCACGTGGCCGGAGTCGGCGCCGATGCCGTCGCTGAGGTCGATCATCGCCGTGGCGCCGGCGGCGGCGAGGGCTCGCCCCTCGGTCAGCCGCGGCTGGGGGTCGAGCTGGCGCGCCGTCAGCTCGGCGAACACGTCCTCGAGCCCCTCGTCCGCCTCGCCGAAGCGGCCGCCGAGCTGCCCGGGGGCGTCCAGCAGCCGCAGGCCTCCGGCCGCGCCCCCAAGCTCGCCGGTGACCGCGACCGCGTCGCCGGCCCTCGCGCCGGAGCGGGTCACCAGCCGCCGGCCCAGGGGCTCGTATCCGACGCAGGTGACTGCCAGCGACAGCGCCGGGGCCCGGGTGACGTCCCCGCCCACCACCGAGACGCCCTCCCGCTTGGCGACCTCGGCGAGCCCGTCAGCCAGCTCGCGGAGCTGCTCGTCGGAGACCGCCTCAGGGACCCCCAGCGCCACATAGGCCTCGCCGGGCTCGGCGCCCATCGCGGCCAGGTCCGAGAGGGCGGCGGCCAGCGCCTTGCGGCCCACCGCGCGCGGCCCGAACTGCTCCAGCCTGAAGTGGACCCCGTCCACCAGCGCGTCCACGCTGGTCACCGAGGCGCCGGCGCGCGGCTCGGTCACCGCCGCGTCGTCGCCGCTGCCCACGCGGACGCCCTCGCCGGGGGCCGGCAGCCGCTCCACCAGCGACGCGATCAGGTCGAACTCGCTCTTCGCCATCTGGATGAAGGCTACGTCGCCGCCGTCGCCGCGGTCCCGGCGTCGCCGTCTGGCTCGCCCGCGCCGGGCGCGCGTGCCCGCAGCCCGGCGCGGACGATCGGCACGCAGACCAGCGCGGCGTAGAGCAGCAGCGCCGCGTTGCGGCCGGCGAGGCGCCAGACGAACTCCGGGTCGAAGTCGACGATGACCCGCGCGTAGAACTGCAGCATCAGCTGGGTCAGGACGAAGGCGGCCAGCAGCACGGCGTTGGAGACCGCTAGCCCGTACGCAGCGGCCGAGAGAGGCAGCAGCCAGAACAGGAACTGGGGCGAGAGCACCGGCGAGAAGACGACGATCACGGCCAGCAGGGCGGTGACGAGCTGAAGGTGCCCGACGCGCGCTCGCCAGCCGGCCCACAGCACCAGCGCGTAGGAGGTGATCAGCAGCCCGATGGTGATCGCGCGGGCGGCCTCGGCGCCGCCGGCGACGAAGTTGAAGCTGCCCGAGCCGTATTCCGCTTCGGCGCTGGTGTCGTTGATCGCCGCGATCTCCAGCGGCGTCGCCGCCACCGACTCGATCTGGAGCCCGCGGTCGGCGTGGTAGCCGATGGCCGCGCCGAACTCGTCGCCGAAGCCCAGCACGATCGCGGCGGCGAGCGCAAGGGGGATGGCGGCGCCGACGGCGACCCGGGCGAGGTTGCGCTCGCCGCGCAGCAGCGCCGGGAACAGCACCAGCGGATAGGCCTTCAGCGCCATCCCGGCCGAGAGCAGGGCCGACCAGGTGGCCGAGCGGCCGCGTTCGCGGGCCAGCACAGCGGCGAGCACCAGCAGCGCCGGCCACAGGTCAAAGCGGCCCAGGGCCAGCGGCGCCTCGTCGATGTCGGAGGCGCCGAGCACAATCCCCGAGAGCGCCACGATCCCCAGCGTGTAGACGGTGAGGGCCGAGATCACATGCCGGCGCGCGCCGGGCAGGGCCAGCGCCAGCAGCAGCACGATCGCCAGGTCCACCACCAGCATCTGGATCTCGAAGTCGGCGTTGTAGGCCTCGGGGCCCTCGCCGGTCAGCGCCGGCCCCACGATCACCGGGATCGACAGCGGCGGGTACTCGAGCTCCTCATCGCCGTAGGGCAGCGCCCCGTTCTCGATCGCCTCGGCCTCGGGCCCGAAGTCGGTCCCCAGCACCCCGCCCTGTTGTCCGACCGTCGGCGCCAGCAGCGCCAGGTGCAGGGCGACGGCGAGGGCGGCGGCGATCCAGCGTTGCCTGGGGGGCACGCCTCAGCCCCCCAGCCCCGGCACCTGGTAGCGCAGCAGGTAGGCGCTGACCAGCACGGCGCACGCCACCAGCGCCCGGTCGCGCGCGATCGCGACCAGGGGCAGAGGCAGGACCACGTACCAGGGCGGGAGGTAGCTGCTGGCGACCAACAGGCCGAGCCCGGCCCAGCCCGCCGCTCGCACCCAGTCGGCGCCGCGGGCCGTCCACACCAGCAGCCCCGCCACCAGCCCGGCGTAGAGGAGGGCGGCGACGTCGCTGACGGCCTCGCTGCCAAGCCCCAGATCGGCCGCGAGCGTGTCCGGGAAGCTGCCGCGCGTGCCCCGCTCCTGGTTTTCGCCTGCAACCTCCAAGGCGGCTTCCACCTCGGCCCCGAAGGCGGCCAGCGCGATCGCGACCACCGCAACGGCGCCGACCGCGAGCCCAGCCAGCAGGCGCCTGTCGCGCAGGATGCCCTGGAGCGCTGCGAAGGGAAGCACGAACGCGGCCGAGAGCTTGATACCCGCGGCGGCGACCAGGCCCGCGCCGCCGACGAGCCCGCGCGCGCCCAGCGCCGCCGCCAGCCCCAGGCTCAGCACGAGGGCGGTGAGCGCGTCGTTGTGGGCGCCGCCGACCACGTGGACGAGGACCAGGGGATTGAGGGCGATCAGCGCCGCCGCGGGCCGCGGATCCAGGCCGCGCGCCGCCGCCATGCGCGCGGCGAGCCAGGCCGCGCCCAGCACCGAGAGCGCGGCGAGCGCCTTCAGCGCATAGACGGCGGTGCCGAGGCCGAGATGAGCCAGCGGCAGTGCGAGCAGCGAGAACAGCGGCCCGTAGGCGCTGACGACGTCGCGGTTGTCGAGCACGTACGGCAGCGCCGCGTCGTCCGGGAGGTCCGCGGGCACCGCCTCGTATGGGTTGAGCTCGCCCAGGGCGTCGAGCCGCGCGTAGGAGAGGTAGCTGAAGACGTCCAGCGACAGCAGCGGCGGGGCGATCGCGAAGGCGCCGAGCAGCAGGAAGATCGCCCCCCAGAGCAGGCGGGCCGGCAGCGCGGTGGCGCAGATGAGGACCGCGGCGTAGGCGAGCAAGGCGGCGCGCTCCAGCTGGATGTAGTCGCCCCCCGCGATGCCGAGGCCGTCGCCGTAGGCCCCGCCCAGCCAGCCGGGGTCCGCGCCCAGGCCGTCGGCCGGCACGACCTCGGGCCCGGCCGCCGCCATCGCCAGGCCCAGGATGGCGAGCGCGGCGAGGGCGATCCCGCCGACCCAGGTCCGCGTGCTCATGCGGGGAAGCTAAACGGCTGGGTCGCTAGGGCGTGACGCCGCCCGAGGGCGGAGGCGGCGCGGGCGGGGCCGGCGGCGCGGGCGGGGGCTTCGGCGCGGGGTCCGGCTTCGGTGCGGGCTTCTGGCCGACGCCGGGCGCGTAGGCGTCGTCGTCTACCGCTGTCCTCGGTGGAGTCGCTGCTGGAGCTGTCGCTGTAGCAGCCGTAGGCGCCCTCGGAGCCGCCGGTGCCACCGACCGAGGCGTCGCTGCAGCCCGAGCCCGAGGAGGAGGTGTACTCCCCGTTGAACGGAATCCAGTCCACAGGGTCATCCGGCTCGGGGAAGTACTCGCAGTGGCCGTCGAGGGCGACCGACATGAAGTCGTTCCAAATCTCGGCAGGGAAGGTGCCGCCCGCGACCGAGATGCCGTGGACCGAGTACATCGAGCGCAGCGCGTCGGGATAGCCGACCCAGACGCCGGTCGAGAGGTGTGGGGTGTAGCCGATGAACATGGCGTCGTTGAAGTCGTCGGTGGTGCCGGTCTTGCCCGCCTCGTCACCGCAGCCGGTGCCCGCCGCGGTCCCGGTGCCGGCGTCGACGTTGTCCTCGAGGATCTGGGTGACCTCGTAGGCCACCCCGTCGCTGAAGACCCGCTCGCGGTCGGGGTCGCCGAGGTCGTCGGTTTGGCCGTTGGGGAAGGTCACCTTCTTGATCGCGATCGGCTTGTTGCGGATCCCGCCCGAGGCCAGGGTCGCGTAGGCGTTGGCCATCTCCAGCGGCGAGACGCCCAGGCGCAGGCCGCCCAGGGTCTCGGCGGGGAGGCCGTCCAGCTCCGTCTCGATGCCCATGTCCGAGGCGGTGTCGGCCACTGCGTCGGGCCCCAGGTCAAGGGCGAGCTGGGCGAAGACCGTGTTGTCCGAGGCCAGGGTCGCCTGGTGCAGGCTGACCGAGCCCGCGTAGCTGTCGGAGTAGGTCGAGACCTCCCAGTGCCCGAACGAGGGGTCGTTGAGGTTCAGCGGCTGCGAGGTGTAGTGGGTGGAGTCGGGATCGATGCCGCGCCGGACCGCGGTGGTGAGGGCGAAGGTCTTGAAGGCCGAGCCCGGCTGGCGGTGGCCTTGGGCGGCGAGGTTGAACTGGGCGTCGGAGTAGCTGCCGCTCGAGGCCATCGCCTTCACGTAGCCGTTGTCTGGATCGATCGCCACGACGGCGGCCGAGGGATCGGTCGAGTAGTAGAGGTGGTTCTGGATCGCCTCGCGGCCGGCGTCCTGAAGCCGGGGGTCGATCGTGGTCTGCACCTTGAGCCCGCCCCTGCGGACCGTGTTGACCCCGTACTCCTCGATCAGCTGCTGCTCGACGAAGTCGAAGAAGTAGGGCTCCCGGACCCGCTCGTAGCGATTGCTCGGGTCGAGGTTGATCGGCTCGTCGATCGCGTCCTCGTACTCGGGCTCGGAGATGTAGCCCTGCTTCTCCATCTCGCCCAGCACCTCGTTGCGCCGCTCCAGCGCCGACTTGGGGTTCTGCAGCGGGTTGTAGAGCGAGGGTGACTGGGGCAGCCCGGCGAGCATCGCCGACTCGGGCAGGTCGAGATCGTCGGCCCTCTTCGAGTAGTAGATCTGCGCGGCGGCCTCGACGCCGACCGCGGTGCGGCCGTTGACGGTCCCGTAGGAGGCGGTGTTGAGGTAGTTCTCGAGGATCCAGTCCTTGTCGTGGGCCTCCTCGATCTCCTCGGCGATCTTCGCCTCCTTGATCTTTCGCTCCAGGTCACGCGCGGGGTCGTCGATGTAGAGGTTTCGAGCGAGCTGCATGGTGATCGTCGAGCCGCCCTGCCTCACCTCGCCGGCCTCGATGTTCTCGAAGGCGGCGCGGGTGATCCCCTCCAGGTCGACGCCGTTGTGCTCGTAGAAGCGCTCGTCCTCGATCGAGACGGTGGCATGCTGCAGGTCCTCGGGGATCTTCTCGATGCCGACGGGCGTGCGCGCCTCGTCGGACTGGATGAAGCCCAGGCGAGAGCCGTCGGCGGCGTAGACGACGGAGTTGGAGCCCTGGTCGATCGCCTTGAGCTGCGAGATGGGGGGCGCCTCGGCGGCGACGCTGAGCACGTAGGTGCCGAAGATCATCACCACCAGCGCAGCGGTCGCTCCCAGCACGACCATCGTCAGCAGGAAGGGGTTGCGGCGGCTGGTGCGCCTGTGCCTGCGCCTGGAACGGGCACTCATAAGGGCCAGACAGGGTAGAGGGAGCGCTTAAGAGGAGCGCAAGAGGCCAGCCTCGCGAAAGGCGCTCTGCGCGCGCTCGCGAACCTCGGCCGCGCGGGCGAGCCGGTCCCGCCCCGGCTCGACGGTCGACTTCACCTCGACGCGCGCGCCCTCGGCGGTCAGTTCCTCCAGGCGCAGCCCCGTCATCTCGCTGCCCTCCAGCGCCTTCCGGGCGGCGTCGAGGTCGGCGTCGGGCGGCAGCCACAGTTGGGCGGTGACAGGAGCCCTGCGGTTGCCCGAGGAGTGGTTCTGGACCACCTCGGTGATCACCTTCGCGTTTGGGATCACCAGCAGCGAGCCGTCCCCGTGGTCCACCGCGGTGTAGGTGAGCGCGATGTCGACGACGCGCCCATACACCTCCTCGCCGAGGCTGATCAGGTCCCCGATCCTGATCGGCTGGCGGATCGCCATCAGGATCCCCGCGACGAAGTTGGCCAGCACCGTCTGGGCCGCGAAGCCGATGATCAGGCCCAGCACGGCGGTCGAGGCCAGCAGGGCGGTCGCGACGCGCTTGATCTCGGTGAACTGGCTCAGCGCCAGCGCCACGCCGATGAAGATGATCCCGACGAAGACCAGGCGGCGCACCAGGCGCAGGCGCGTGCGCGCCTCGCGCGAGAACTGCGAGGTCTCCATTCCCTCGGTGGCCCGCTCGGCGCGTCCCAGCAGGAAGCGGTCCACCAGCAGGGCGAGGACGACCGCGCCGATCAGCATGATCGCCGCCTCGATCTCGTTCCCGTGGCTGTCCCAGAAGCTTTCGTCCACCGCGATGGGAGTATTCCCACAGAGATGACCCGCGCTGTATTTCTTGATGCACTCGGGACCCTGGTCGAGCTGGAGCCGCCATGGGTCGGCCTGCGCGAGCGGGTGCCCGAGGAGATCGGCGACGAGCAGCTGGTCGCCGCGGTGAAGGCCGAGATGGCCTACTACCGCGAGCACGCGCACGAGGGCCGCGACCCCGACTCGCTGGCCGACCTGCGCGAGCGCTGCGCCAAGCTGATCTCGGACGAGCTCCGGACGCCGATCAGCGCGCAGGAGCTGGTGGACTCGGTTCGGTTCTCCCCGTTCGCCGACGCGGAGCCGGCGCTGGAGGAGCTGCGGGAGCGGGGGCTGAAGCTGATCGTGGTCTCCAACTGGGACATCTCGCTCTCCAGCGTGCTCGAGAACTGCGGCATCGCCCAGCTCGTGGACGGCGCCCTCTCCTCGGCCGAAGCCGGGGCGCCGAAGCCACACCCGGCGATCTTCGCGGCGGCCCTGGAGCTGGCGGGGTGCGGGCCGGGCGAGGCTCTGCACGTCGGCGACACCCCGGAGGAGGACTGCGACGGGGCCCATGCGGCGGGCATCCGGGCGCTGCTGCTTGACCGCGAGGACGGCGCGGGCGACATATCCTCGCTGCGCCAGATCACCGAGCATCTGTGATCTGGCCTCTATGAACCCAGACCAGCAGGCGATGGCGGTGGGGCCCGGCACCGAGCGCGATTACGTGACGCTCGGGCGACGCGCGCTGGCGGCGCTCATCGACAACGGCGTCTGGCTGTTCGCCTACCTCTTCTTCTTCAGCGGCATCGTCGCGGCGGCCTACGACGAGAGCCCCGGGACCGGGGGGGCCCTGGTGATCGTCTACCTCTCGCTCTGGTTCAACTATTTCTCCTTCTGCGAGTGGCGCTGGGGCCAGACGATCGGCAAGAACGCGACTCACGCGATGGTCACCTCCCTCGACGGCGGCGGAGTCGGCTTCGGTCAGGCGAGCCTGCGCAACCTCTTGCGCCTGGTCGACTGGCTCGTGATCGGCTGGGTGATGATCGCCACCGGCGCGAGGCGGCAGCGCCTGGGCGACAGGGTCGCCGGCACGGTGGTCGTGCGCCGCCCGCCGCGCACGGGGACGACGATGACGCGGGCGCCGGTGCTGGCCGAGCGCCAGATCGCGGGCGGCTCGGCCGAGGCCGGCGAGCCGGAGCCGCCCGCCGCGGCCGGCGAGCCGGAGCAGCCCGCCGCGGCCGCCGCGGGCATTCCGCCCGCCGCGCCGGGCGAGCGGCGCCCCGGCATCCGCGGCCGGCTCCCCGACATCACCTGGAGCGTCAAGGACACGGTCTGGGGCCTGATCGCGGGGCTGATCCTGGCGCTGCTGGCGCCGATCCTCGTCCTGCCCTTCGACCCCGACCTGGACAGCGACGGGGCGCTGCTGGCGGCACAGGCGCTGTTCGGCCTCTGCCTGCTGGGGGTGCCGGTGGCGATCGCCTCGCAGTGGAAGGCGGCCCAGCTGCGGGTCGCGTGGGAGCGCCTGGGGCTGCGCCGCTTCGCGCTCTCCGGCCTGGGCTGGATGCTGCTGGCGCTGTTCGTCTACTACCTGTTCGCGGGGCTGTTCAGCTCGCTCGTGTTGGAGCCCCAGCAGGAGGACATCAGCAACGAGCTGGGGGTGGGCGACGAGAGCCTGTTCATCGCGGTCACGGCCGTGGTGCTGATCGCCGGGCTGGCGCCGATCAGCGAGGAGCTCTTCTTCCGCGGCTTCGTCTTCTCGGGGCTGCGCTCGCGGATGTCGTTGTGGCCGGCGGCCGTCATCTCCGGCCTGGTCTTCGGCCTCGTGCACGCGCCGACCGGCATCACCACGGTGGTCCCGCTGGCCGTGCTCGGCGCCGTGCTCGCCTGGCTCTATGACAGAACGGGCTCGCTGTGGCCGCCCGTGATCGCCCACGCCTTCAACAACGCGCTGGCGCTGGCGATCATCTCCTAGTGAGCGCGCCGTTAAGCCCTCGCCGGTGGCCTGTAGCGGCCCCTTCATCTGCCACAATGCCGCCTCGGTGAACCCCCTCGGCAGGACCCGAATCGCGCTGCTCGCAGCCGCCGCCACGCTGCTCGTCGTGCTGCCCGCAGGCGTGGCGCAGGCCGCGAAGAAGCCCGACGCCGGCGCCGCCGCGGCGGGCATCAGCGTCGACGTCAGGGGCAACCCGAACAGGGTGGACCTGCTGAAGAAGGTCACGATCCAGGGCCAGCTCACCGCCCCGCTTCCCAGCGACAACGTGCAGCTCACCGTCAGCGCCAGCGGCCGCAAGCTGTTCTCGAAGAAGATCAGCCCCAAGGCGGACGGCTCCTTCGAGATGCCGCTCGACGTGACCGCCTGCTGCCGGTACGTGATCGAGGGCGAGAACGCCGGCAAGCGCGACACTGCCGCCTTCAACGTGGAGGTGCCCAAGCACCTCAGCAAGGGGCCGGTCGCGCGGCTGTTCAACCGCTCGCTGCAGGCGCAGGGCTACCACACAGGCACCAAGGGAGCCCGGGTCACCCAGGGCACCCGCCTCGCGATCAAGGCCTTCCGCAAGACCAACAACATGGGGCGCAACTACTCCTATCGCCGCTCGATCTTCCGCGAGCTGCTGATGGGCAAGGGCGGCTTCGAGCCGCGCCACGACGAAGGCCGCCACGTCGAGGTCGACATCTCGCGCCAGGTGATGTCGCTGATCCGGGGAGACAAGCCGGTCCACACCTTCCACGTCAGCACCGGCGCTCCCTCCACCCCAACGGTGCGCGGCAAGTTCCGCTTCTACATGAAGCAGGCCGGCTACAACTCGAAGCGCATGTACTTCTCGGTCTACTTCATCCGCGGTTACGCCACCCACGGCTACAACCCGGTGCCGGACTACAACGCCAGCCACGGCTGCGTTCGCAACCCGATCCCGTTCAGCCGCTTCATCTACAACTGGATCGACATCGGGATGCCGATTTACGTCTACGGCTAGCTCTCAGCGGCCCTAGGCTGCGTCCATGCGCATCTTCGTCGCAGGAGCGACCGGCGCCGTCGGGCGCCCGCTGTTGCCGCTGCTGGCCGACGCGGGCCACGAGGTCGTCGGCACGACGCGCTCCGAGGCCAAGGCCGAGGGGATCCGGGCCGCCGGCGCCGAGCCCGCGATCGTGGACGTGCACGACACCGAGGCCCTGCGCCGGTTGGTCGCCGAAGCGAAGCCGGAGGTCGTCGTCAACGAGCTCACCTCCCTCCCCGACGAGATTGACTTCAGGGACCCCGAGGCGCTGGCGGCGACGAACGCGCTGCGCCGCGATGTCGGGCCGGTGCTGGCCGCGATCGCCGCCGAGGCGGGCGCCAGGCGGCTGGTCACCCAAAGCGTCGCCTTCTTCTACGCGCCGACGGGCGGGCCGATCAAGGACGAGGACGACCCCCTGATGGAGCTGCCCCCCGACAGCCCGATGGCGGACGGCCCGGTGGCCCTGCGCGCGCTCGAGCACAGCACCACCGGGACGCGCGGGCTCGACGGGCTGGTCCTGCGCTACGGCTACTTCTATGGACCGGGGACCTATTACGCGCCAGGCGGCAGCACCGCCGAGCAGGTGCGCAAGCGCCGCTTCCCCGTGGTCGGCAAGGGCACGGGAATCTTCTCCTACGTCCACGTCGACGACGCCGCCTCGGCGACCCGTGGCGGCGATCGAGCGCGGCGCCCCCGGCATCTACAACATCACCGACGACGACCCCGCCCCGCTGGCCGAGTGGCTTCCCGTCTACGCCGAGGCGATCGGCGCCAAGCCGCCGCGCCGGATTCCGGCTTTTCTCGCGCGGCTGGTCGCGGGGCGCGAGGCCGCCGCGCTGGCCACCGAGATGCGCGGCGCCTCGAACGAGAAGGCCAAGCGCGAGCTGGGCTGGGAGCCGCGCTACCCGAGCTGGCGCCAGGGCTTCCGCGAGGCGCTCGGCTAGGAGTTCCGGCCCGCCCGCTTACGATGCCGCCGATGACCGAGTTGGACGAGGCACGCGATCTGCTGATCGCCGAGCTGCGCGAGCACGCGCTGGTGATCGGCGAGGTCACCCTCGCCTCGGGCCAGACGGCCCAGTACTACGTGGACGCCAAGCGCGCCCTGCTGCGCCCGCCCGCCCACCGGGCCGTGGGCGCGCTGGTCGCTGCCGAGGCCGTCGAGCGCGGCGCGGTGGCCGTCGGGGGGATGTCGATCGGCGCGGACCCCGTCGCCTGCGCGGCGATCGGCGCGCCCGGAGCCGACGGGCTGGTCGCCTTCTTCGTCCGCAAGGACCGCAAGCAGCACGGCCTTCAGCGCTGGATCGAGGGGCCGCTGCTCGAGCCGGGGACGCGCTGCCTGGTGGTCGAGGACGTGGTCACCACCGGCGGCTCGACCGTGAAGGCGGTCGAGCGCGTGCGCGAGGAGGGGCTGGAGGTCGCGGGCGTGCTCTCGGTCGTCGACCGGCTCGCCGGCGGCGCCGAGGCGATCGTCGAGGCGGCCGGGGCCCCCTATCGGGCTCTGGTCACGATCGACGAGCTCTACCCCGAGCGCCCCGACCGCTGAGCGCAGCCCGCCGCCGCCGGGTAGCCTCGCGCGCCCGATGCTGACAGTCAGGCGCGAGATCACCTTGCGGGAGATGCTGCTCGTGGCCGGCGCGGCGCTGCTGCTGTCGGTCGTCATGCACTGGCCGCTGATACTCAACCTCGGCGACACGATCCCCAAGGACCTGGGCGACCCGCTGCCGCAGTCGTGGCAGGTCGCCTGGGGTGGCCATGCGCTGACCGAGCAGCCGTTCGAGTTCTTCCAGTCGAACATGTTCTGGCCCCAGCCCGACTCGCTCGCCTTCGGCGACGCCCTGATCGGCTACGCGCCCGCCGGCCTGATCGGCGACGGGCCGCACGCCGCAGTCGTCCGCTATGACCTGCTCTTCCTGTTCGCCTACGCGCTCTGCTTCTTCGGCGGCTACTGGCTGGGCCGCGAACTGGGGCTGGGGTGGGCCGGCGCCGCTGTGGTCGGAGCGGCGTTCGCCTACGCGCCCTTCCGCCTCGAGCAGGACGGCCACATGCAGGTGATCTCCTCGGGCGGGATTCCGCTGACGCTGGCGCTCGGGGTGCGCGCGCTGCGGCTGCAGCGGCCGTGGCTGCTGATCGCCGCCGCGCTCGTCGCCGCCTGGCAGGTCTCGATCGGGTTCGCGATCGGGCTGCCGTTCACCTACCTGCTGGCGCTGCTGGTCACGATCGGGGCCATCGTCTGGTGGCGGCGCGGACGCCCGGCGCTCGACCGCCGCATGGTCATCGGCGGAGTCGCGGCAGCGGTGATCTTCGGCGTCATCGTCGGCCTCATCTCGCTGCCTTACTTCCGGGTCGCCGACGCCCATCCGGAGGCCACAAGGCCCCCTTCGACCGTCGAGGAGTTCTCGGGCGACCTCGAGGCGTTCATCCTCAACTCCGACGAGAGCTTCGTCTGGGGCGACGCGACGCGCGGCATCTTCGACACGATCAACAACCCCGTCGAGAAGACGCTGTTCCCGGGCCTGGTGACCCTGATCCTGGCCGGGGTCGGCCTCGGCTCCTCCAGCTTCCCGCGCTCGCTCCGGATCGGGCTCGGCGTCAGCGTGCCCGCGCTCTGGGTCCTCCAGCTCGGCTTCCAGGAGGATGGGGGCTTTCTCTGGCCCTACCGCGTCATCTACGAGCTGCTGCCCGGCTGGGAGGCGATCAGGACGCCCGGGCGTCTGGCGACCTTCTCGACGCTGGCGCTGGCGCTGCTGGCCGGGGCGGGCGCCGAGTCAACGCTGCGCGCCGCCCGCCGCCGGCTCGACGCTCGCGGGTCGCCCGCCGGCGCCGGCCGCGCTCGCGGCGCGATCGCCGGCCTCGCCGCGCTGCTGGCGCTCGCGGTCGTGGTCGAGGGCCGCGGCCTTCCCTTCGACCCCTTCGACGACCAGGACCAGCCGGTTGTGGACGCCGTGCCGCCCTCGGTGGCCGACGCGCCGGCCCCGCAGCTGCACCTCCCTGCCGAGGGGGGCGAGGAGAATCGCCGTTACCTGCTCTGGTCCAGTGACGGCTTCCCCGACATCGTCAACGGCCGCGCCAGCACCCGCCCGGACTCGATCGAGCAGCTGATCCTCGAGATGCGCGGCTTCCCCAACCGGGCGACCGTCGAGCGGCTGCAGGATTACGGCGTCCGCAGCGTCGTCCTCCACACCGACCGCACCGGCTGGCCCCAGGACGGGGCCGAGGAGAAGCCGATCAAGGGGCTGCCGCTGACCTTCAGCAGGCGGGGTCCGCTCGTGATCTACGAACTCGACTCTGCCAGCGCCGGCTCAGACGAGGGCTCCGCCGCCGCCGGCTGACCGGCAGGCGCGGTGGCGGACCGGCGGCGGCGCAGCCACAGCAGCGCGAGCAGCGAGATGGCCGCGCCTGTGGCGATCAGGTAGATCAGGTTGGGGTCGCCCTCGATCGGGGTCGCCTCGTCGCCGGCGACCGTCGGCCCGAGGATCGCGATCGGGACCCAGGCGAGCACGGCGGCCACGGCGGGGCGCAGGTCGCCGACGGTGGAATCGGGGGTCGCCCTGAAGGCGAGCGCGATCGCGGCCCCGATCGCCGCCATCACCGGGAGGACCGCGACCCAGGCGTTGGAGACCCCCAGCACCGTCAGCGGGGTGTGCTCGAAGCGCCCGTCCCAGAGGAACTCGAGCCAGGTGCCCGGGCCGTTCTCGCCGATCAGCGGGAAGGTGAGCGCGGCGAGCACCATGAACAGTGCCGAGGGGATCGCCAGCCCCAGGGTGATCGCGGGCAGCCGCCGGTAGGCGGGCGCCAGGCCGAGCGCGACGAACGGCAGTGCCGGGATCAGGAAGCGGGGCCCCGGGGTGCCCCCGCCGAAGGTGAGCCAGTAGCCGGCGTTGTAGACGAAGTAGGCGGCTGCGACGGCGATGATCACGTTCGCTTCGGTGCGATGCTCGCCGCGCCGCATCAGCGCCACCCCGGCCAGGGCAGCCACCACCACGGGCGTCAGCACCAGCAGGCCACGGTTGGCGAGCAGCAGGTCGACGACCGCGTCCAGCCGCGGCGCGGTGATCCCGAAGAGGCCGTCGTCGTTCAGGCCCAGGGTGTCGTGGCCGCTGAAGCCGGGATCGTCCACGGCCGCTCCGTAGGCGAACTCGAACGGGGACCCGAGCGCCCAGGCGTTGAAGGCGAGCGCCGGGATCACCCCGGCCAGCCCGCCGAGCGCGAAGGCCGCGGCGCGCGGCAGCCTCGGCGCCGAGCGCGCCAGCGCGTAGAAGAACAGCACCACGCCGACCAGGCCCACCTGGTACTCGAAGCTGATCGCGAGCCCCGCCAGCGCCCCCGCGCCGGCGACCGCCCTCGCGCTCGGCGCGCCGTCGCGCTCGCGCATCAGCACCAGGAAGGCGGCGAATCCCAGCGCCGCCGCGATCACGTGCGAGAAGTACTCGGAGGCGAAGATCATCAGCATCGAGCCGATCCCGAGGGTGATCGCGGCCGCCGTCCCGTAGCCGGGCTCGATCCGGTCGGCGGCCCAGCGAACGCCGAGCAGCAGCAGCACCGCCGGCACGACGGCCGCCAGCAGCGTCAGCAGCCAGACCACCGGGGTGCCCGCCTCGATGCGCTCCTCCATCACCGCCCCGCGCGCCGGGTCATAGCCGAAGTTCTCGATCGCGGGGCTCTCCTCGGGCCCCCACCGCGGCCACTCGGTCTCGCGCGCGTTCAGCGCGGCGTCGCGGGCGACGTCCAGGCCGCCGGCGCCCTCGAGGGCCATGTACAGCGGCGTCGCCAGCGCGGCCGTCCCGGGCGACTTGACCGAATAGAAGTGCCCCTCGATCCAGGCCTTGTCGTTGGTCTCCCAGTGCCACTGGTCGATCTCGGCCTGCCCCTCGGCGAAGGCGCGGACCTGCGCGTAGTGGGCGAGCTGCGCCCAGCCCATCGAGTGCATCGTGAAGGCCCAGGCGAAGCCCAGGCAGACGATCGCGGCGAGCCCGGGCCGGGCGCGGATCGCCGCCCAGCCCGATCGCAGCGCGCTCACGGCTTTCCCTTCGACCGGCTCACGAGGCGCCCCTGACCCTGCACAGCGCCATCGTCCACGGGGTCGGGCTGCGCAGCACCTCGACCTCGAAGCGCGCCTCCAGGAAGCGCTCGAAGCCCGCCTTCGACCAGTGGTTCAGGTGGCCTGGCGTGTTGCCGCGCTGGCCCAGGTACTTGCCGCGCGCCATGTTGAGCGCCCGCCACAGGGGCTCGCGGGGGACGCTCGCGATCAGCCAGGGACGCGCCAGCGAGGCCAGCGTCTCCAGGGCGGCGTCCGGGTCCTCCAGGTGCTCGAGCACCTCGCAGCAGACGATCAGCTCGGCCGAATCGGCCGCCGGGTCCAGGTTCTGGACCGCCTTCGCCTCGAAGGTGATCTCCAAGCCCTCGGCGGCGGCGCGGCGGCGCGCCTCGGCGACCACCTCGCCGAACGCGTCGCTTCCGCGCACTCGCATCCCCTCGCGGGCCATCAGCATCGACAGCTCTCCCTCGCCGCAGCCGACCTCGTGGGCCGAGGCGGCGCCGCTGAGCTCCACCATGACCCCGAACTGCCGCAGAAAGCCGTTGACGAGCGCCCGCTCGACGGGGTTGGTCGACGCGTACTTGTCATAGACGTTGCCGCCCCCCTCGTCCGGGTTGACCAGCCCGGACTCGCGCAGCTGCTGTGCTCCGCTCACGAGCGGGTCTTGGAGCCGGTGATGTTCTCGAGCGTCTCCACGGTCAGGTTCGGCTCGTAGTGCGAGGGGGCCACCCCCGCCTCCAGCTCCAGGCGGCGAACCCGCTCGTAGATCCGCTGCGAGACGACCCGCTGGCCGGCGAGCGCGTCGCCGATGATTCCCAGCGCGAACATCTGCACCGCGGCCAGCATCAGCACCGCGCCCAGGATCAGGGACTGGATGTGCCCGCTGCGGTCGCCGTTGAGGATGAAGTCCGCCAGGAACGGGGTCCAGGCTGCGAGCGCCAGCACGCCGAAGACGGCGGCCGCGATCATGAACACGCGCAGGGGCTCGTGCCGCACGTAGGCCCGGAAGATCGAGAAGGCGCTGCGGCGGACGTAGCGCGACGTCGAGCCGATCAGCCGCGACTCGCGCAGCTTCGGGTTGGTCGAGATCGGCACGTCCTCGATCGCCACCAGGCCCTTGCCCGCCTGGATCAGGCTCTCCAGCGTGTAGGTGTAGTTGCTCACGACCAGCAGCTGCAGCGCCGCCTCGCGGTTGTAGGCGCGGAAGCCCGAGGTGGTGTCTGGGACCCGCGTCCCCGACGCCCGCCGCACGATCCAGCTGCCCAGCCGCTGCAGCAGCTTCTTGGTCGGCGAGAAGTGCTCGATGGTCTGCACCTGGCGGTCGCCGACGACCATGTCGGCGCGCCCGGCCAGGATCGGCTCGACCAGCCGCGGGATGTCGGCGGCGGAGTACTGGTTGTCGGCGTCGGTGTTGACGATCACGTCGGCTCCAAGCTTCAATGCGGCGTCCAGCCCGGCCTGGAAGGCCGCCGCCAGCCCCTTGTTGTTGGTCAGTCGCACCAGGTGCTCCACGCCGTGCTCTCGCGCGACCTCGACCGTGCGGTCGGTCGAGCCGTCGTCGACCACGAGCCACTCGACCCGGTCGAACCCCTCGACCTCTCGCGGGAGGTCGCCGAGCGTGCGCGGCAGCGTCTCCTCCTCGTTCAGGCAGGGAATCTGGACGATCAGCTTCATGCGGGGCGGATGGTACGCCCGCTCAGGGACCGCGGTTGTGGCCGCGCCGGGCGCCGCCACGGACGAGCGTCCACTCCACCTTCAGGGCGGCCCCATTCGTGTCAGTATCCGTGTGCAGCACAGGGGGCAGGAAACGGGAGGACAGATGAGCCGGAAGACGTCAGGGATCGCGCGCCGCTCGCCGGTGACTCCGGCGACGACGACAACGTGGCGGGAACGCTCGTCTTCCGCAACGGGTCGAGCGGAAGGGTCGTGACGATCTCCTACCTGCTCGAGGAGTCCTACCCGGGGTCCAACGACTGCGCCGTGCTGGGCACCGCGACCGTCGTCTGATCTACTTCGCCCGGCTTGAAGAGGCACGTGCTCATCCTGGGCGCCGGCTTCGCCGGCCTCGAGCTCTCCGCGAGGCTCTCCGAGTCGCTCGGCGACGAGGTCCGCGTGACCCTGATCGACCGAAACGACTCGTTCACCTTCGGCTTCGCCAAGCTCGAGGTGATGTTCGGCAGGCGGACCGCGGCCGACGTCGCCCTCCCCTACAGCGAGGTCTCGATGCCCGGCGTCGAGTTCCGCCGCGAGAGCGTGACCGCGATCGACGCCGAGGCCCGCCGCGTCGAGACCGACGGCGGCTCATACGAGGCCGACATCCTCGCGATCGCGATGGGCGCCCGCTACGACCTCGAGGCCACGCCCGGCTTCGCCGCAGGCGGGCACGAGTACTACTCGGTCGCCGGGGCCGAGCGCATGGCGCGCGAGCTCCCCGGCTTCGACTCGGGCCGGATCCTGATCGCCATCCTCGGCCAGCCCTACAAGTGCCCGCCCGCCCCCTTCGAGGCGGCGCTGCTGCTGCACGACCACTTCACCGAGCGCGGGAGCCGCGACGACGTTGAGATCCGCGTGCTGGGCCCGATGGCGGCGCCGGTGCCGATCACCAAGCAGGTCTCGGGAGAGTTCCAGAAGGCGCTCGGAGAGCGCGACATCCCCTACGGCGCCCAGCAGGTCGTGACCGAAGTCGACCCCGGCGGCAAGCGCGCCCGCCTCGCGAACGGCGAACAGATCGACTGCGACATGTTCATCGGCATCCCGATTCATCGCGCCCCCGAGGTGGTCGAAAGCTCAGGCCTCACCGAGGACGGCTGGGTGCCCGTCGACAAGGCCAACCTGAGGACGCGCTTCGAGGGTGTCTACGCGCTGGGGGACCTGGCCGCGACCCCCAACGCAAAGGCGGGCGTCTTCGCCGAGTCCGCGGCCCGCGCCGTGGCCGAAGACATCATCGCCAGCATCCGCGGCGGCGAGCTCGAGCACCCCAACGAGGGCGCCGGCCACTGCTACCTCGAGTTCGGCGGCGGCCGGGTCGGCAAGGTCGAGGCCAACTTCTTCGGCGGCCCCAAGCCCACCGCCCGACTGGCCGGCCCCTCGACCGAGCTCGCGGCCGAGAAGCAGGAGTTCGCCGCGACCCGCCGCGCCCGCTGGTTCGGCGGCTAGCCGCCTCTCGGTCACCGGTCCCAAGCCTCAGTATCGAGTGGCTATGGAAAGCGGAAGCAGTCGCATGGGCAGGCGTACGATTTTCGTCGTGGGTTTGCGGAGTCGGATCCTTGCAGGGCTGGCACGGCAAGCCGGGCATCCGGCCGGCTACGTCGGTCGCCTCGTGGGCGTGGCCCTTAACGTCGGCGATCGCAAGGACGTGACTGCGGCGGTCGAGACGTTGACGATCCCGTCGAGTGGAGTAGTGGCCGACATCGGTTTTGGAGGCGGTGTCGGTCTCCGGCTTCTGCTTGATCGCGTGGGCGGCCGCGGCCAGGTCCACGGCGTCGAGGTGTCGTCGGTGATGGTGAGCGGCGCCGCTCGCCGGTTCAGCGAAGAGATCGCCCAAGGCCGGCTCGAGCTTCATCGTGCGTCGATCACGGACCTGCCGTTTGGCTCGGCGGCGCTCGACGGCGTCATCACAACACACACCATCTACTTCGTTTCCGAGCTCGATCGGGCCTTCAGCGAAATCGCCAACGCGCTCAAGAGCTCCGGTCAAGCGGTCATCGGGCTTGGCGATCCCGAGGTGATGAACAGCTTCCAGAACTACGGCTTTCGCGTTCGCGCGATTTCCGAGATCGTGCAAGCGATGGAGCGCGCAGGGTTGGCTCTCACGGAGCACCGGCGGATCGGGAAGGGCACCGGGCAGTTCCACATGCTCGTCGCCAGGCCGGGAAGAGACCGGTCGAGCGCCGGACCGCCAATCGAGCGCCCCGACCAGGATTCGAACCTGGGGCCTACTCCTTAGGAGGGAGTCGCTCTATCCAGCTGAGCTATCGGGGCCGAGGGCGAGGATAGACCCGCGCCGGGCGTACGTCAGGGGCCTCAGCCGGCGCCGGTCTCGGGCGCCTCGTAGAGGCTCTCGCGCGCGATCTCGGCGCCCTTGCTGGTCCACAGGGCGAGCTCGAGGTAGAGGTCGTCCGGGAAGCCCTTGACCGCGTCGAGGGCGATCAGGGTGAAGCGCTCGTCGCTGACCGGGGTCTGGTCGACGACGTTCCCGTCCAGCTCGGCGGTCGCGGCCACGGCGCCCCGGACCATCGGCGTGCCCCAGACCAGGGTGACGTCGGCCGCGCGCTCGCCCTCGCCGCGCCAGCGCCCGATCACCTCCTCGTTCAGGTCTATCTCCCAGTCGGGGTTGTCCTCGACCACGACGTCGGTGAAGTCGGCCTTGGCGTCCACGTCCCCGGGCCCTCCGTCGCCGCCGCGCACGAAGGAGACGTAGCCGAAGTACTCGCTGGGGGCGCTCGCGCCGTCGATCGAAGCGATCGCCGGCACGTAGACACGGCCGCCCCAGCCGCGCTCGGGGAACCAGGTGACCTCGCCGGGCGGCCCGCCGGCCTCGGCCAGGTGGGGCTCGCAGGCCTTGGCGAAGGCGTCGCGGAGCTGCTGGGCGTGGCGCCCGTAGGGCAGCCCCTCGACGCTGGCGTCGGCGATGAAGCGGGGGATCGGGCGTGAGACCGGCGGCACGAGCGGGCAGCCTAGCCCAGCGCGTCGCGCAGCTCGGCCGCCGCGCGCTCGGGCGGGAAGATGTTGATGTCGACGCCGGTGGCGAGCTCGAAGCCGGCCTTGATCGCGAGCCTCGGGGCGAGGTCGATGTGCCAGTGGAAGACCTCGGCGTCGCGCGGGGCGGTGCGCACCCAGAGGTTGAGCTCGAGCCCCTCGCCGAAGCGCCCGCGCAGGGCCCGCACCGCCGTGGCCAGCGCCCCCACACCGACCTCGCCGTCGGCCTCGAAGCGGCGCTCGGCCGCACGGGGGATCACCCGCAGCTCGAAGGGCGAGCGCGAGGCCCAGGGGCAGACCACCAGCGCCTCGTCGTCGATCGCGACCATGCGCTCCTTGCGACGGACCTCCTCGCTGGCGACGTCGGCGAGCAGCTCTCCCCCCATCGTGCGCTGGTGATAGGCCGTGAAGCGCTCGCGCTCGCGCGCGATCAGCACCGGCACGAAGTCGAGCGCGTAGAGCTGCGCGTGGGAGTGCTCGAGGCTGGCGCCGGCGCCCCCGCCCTCGTTGACGATCAGCTGGGTGCAGATGTAGTCCTCGGCGTGCTCTCCCATGCGGGCGCGCCAGGCGCCGAGCGCGGCGGCCAGCTCGGCGTCGTCCAGCTCGGCCAGCGAGGTCCGGTGCCGGGGTGAGGAGATGATCACCTCGTGCACCCCGTTCGCCGGCCCAGCGCTGAACAGGTCCGGCTCGCCTGCCCGCGCGGAGGCCCGCAGGGGGTCCGCGGGCGCCGCGGGGGCCGTAGCCCCGGACGGTTCGTCCTCCTGCCCGGGCGGGCACAGCGCGGGGTAGAGATTGGGGACGGCGCGAGTCCGCCAGCCGGGGGTATCGGGGGCGCCCGCCGTCCGGGCCGGTCAGCCCAGACTTCGGGCGGTGTCTTCGACTCGTTGCCCTCGCAGAACGGGCAGTCCGAGTGGTCGAGCGTGTCCCGCGTCGCGGGCTCCAGGTCGATCGGGCGGTCGGCGCGGCCCGCGGCCAGGATCGTGCGCAGCCCGGTGAGCTGGTCGATGCGGACCTCGGCGGGCGGCGACTCGGGGCTCATCAGGCCTGCGCCAGCGGCTTGGTCATCCGGACGTGCTCGATGCCGGCCTCCATGAACGGCTCGCCCTCGGCCCGGTAGCCGTTGGCGGCGTAGAAGCCGCGGGCCTGGGTCTGGGCGTGCAGCACCATCCGCCGCGCGCCGCGCCGCCGCCCGAAGTCCTCAGCGCCCTCCAGCAGCCTGCTTCCGATTCCCGACCCGCGCAGACGGCGCTCGACCGCCATCCGCTCCAGCTTCAGGTCCTGCCCGTTCTCGCCGTAGGACCGCAGCCGGCAGGTGGCGACCACGCCGCTCTCGTCCAGGGCCACCATCTGGGCCGAGCTGGCCTCGAACTCGTCGAACTCGTCGGAGGCGTCCACCTTCTGCTCGCCCAGGAAGACGCGCGAGCGCAGGCGGTGCGCCTCGGCGATCTCGTCCTCGGCCTCGGTCGGCCGCACGGTGACGGTGAGGCGGCAGTCGGCGCTCAAGCGGATCGGTCCGACGCTAGGTGCCGGACTTCTGCCTGATCGCCTGGAACGCGTCCATGAACTCGATCGGGACCGGGAAGACGATCGTCGTGTTCTGGTTCGCGCCCATCTCCAGCAGGGTCTGCAGGTAGCGGAGCTGGAGCGTCGCCGGGTTCTTGCTGATGATGTCCGCGGCGTCGGCGAGCTTCTGGGCCGCCTGGAACTCGCCCTCGGCGGCGATGATCTTGGCGCGCCGCTCGCGCTCGGCCTCGGCCTGGCGCGCCATCGCCCGCTGCATCTGCTCGGGGATCTCGACGTCCTTGATCTCGACGGTGCTGACCTTGACGCCCCAGGGCTCGGTCTGCTCGTCGATGATCTTCTGCAGGTCGGTGTTGAGGCGCTCGCGCTCGGCCAGCAGCTGATCGAGCTCGGCCTTGCCCAGCACCGATCGCATCGCCGTCTGCGCGATCTGCGAGGTGGCGAGCAGGAAGTTCTCGACCTCGGTGATCGCCCGGTTGGGGTCGATCACGCGGAAGTAGGCGACGGCGTTGACGCGCGAGGGCACGTTGTCGCGGGTGATCACCTCCTGCGGAGGGACGTTCAGGGTCACGGTTCGCAGGTCGACGCGCACCATGCGGTCGATCACCGGGATCAGCAGGATCAGGCCAGGCCCCTTCTGCGCGATCAGGCGCCCGAGGCGGAAGACGACGCCTCGCTCGTACTCGCGCAGGACGCGGATCGCCGAGCCGAAGATGAACAGCAGGAAGAAGACGACGACTACAGCGATCCCGATTGCTACTGCCATCTCTCAGCTCTCTTTCCTGGTAGTTCCCTGGCCGTCCGCCGGGCGCACGATCAGCGTCAGCCCGTCCACGGACTCGACGCGCACTCTATTGCCGATCGCGAAGGGGCCGTCGTCGCCGGCCGCCCGCGCCTTCCACAGGGCGCCCTCGATCCACACCTGGCCCAGGGGGTCGATCGTCTCGCGAACCTCGGCGTCGTGGCCGATCAGCTCCTCCCAGCCGGTCCTGACCGGCTCGTCGCGGTGCGCCCGGACGATCTTCGGGGTGATGATCAGGAACGTCGCGATCGAGAGCACCCCGAGCGTGATCAGTGCCGGGCCGACGTAGTCGGAGGCCTCGGAGTCGTCGCCGAGGGCGACGATCCCGGCCGCGACCAGCCCGGCCGCGCCGATCAGCGCCAGTACGCCGCCGGTTGGCAGCAGCAGCTCGATCAGCAACAGGGCCACGGCGATGCCGGCAATGACGGCCACGACTTCCACGAGGCCCATTATCCCTAACCGGGTTCGCCGGCCGGAACGGCGCGAGGCCGATGGGCCTAGCGGGCGTAGCGGTCGATGTCGGCGGCGAGCTCCTGCTCCTCGGCGTAGCCGCCCTGGCGCGTGTAGACAAGCTCGCCCGAGGCGTCGTAGAAGCTCGTCGCGGGGAAGTTCTGGGGCGCCTCGATCGCGGCCGCGATGTCCTGGTCGGGATCGAGGTAGGAGGGGTAGGGCAGGGGCAGCTCCTGCAGGAAGGTGGCCCCCGCGTCCTCGGAGTCGTCGGAGAGGACGCCGAGGAAGGCCACCTCGGCGCCGCGCTGATCGGCCTGGGACTGGAAGAAGGGGAACTCCAGGCGGCAGGGCCCGCACCAGGAGGCCCATTTGTTGACGACCACCGGCGTGCCCTGGAGCTCGGCGAGGCGCTGGTCGAAGGCTTCGGTGCCGCCGCCGAGCAGCTCGTTCGCCTGCTCGCGGATCGCGGCAAGCTGGGGCGGGGCGCCCTCGAGCGGCGCGGCCGCCTGCTCGGTCGAGAGCTCGGAGTCGGGGTTGCCGGCGCCGTCGTCCGATCCGCACGCGGCCAGAACCAGCGCGCAGAGCCCCGCCAGGGCGACGCCGGGCAGGATTGCGCTGCGTTTGCTGGTCAAACCCGAGATCAAGAAATCTTCACACCCCTGAGCCGGGAGCCGGATTACCGGTTCTCATTGCTTTATATTGACTAGCGGCCCAATCAGTTCCTGGGCCGGGACGGGGGTCCGGAGCCCGAAGCTGAAGCTCCCGGGGCGCCCCACGATCAGGCTGTATCGCCCCTCGCCTAGTTGCTCAATTGCATTCGCTCGGCGAGGAGCGCCGGATCACAGAGCCTCATGGCTGACACGACCAAAGTGGCCGCGAAAGCGGCGAAGGCGCCTACCGCCGCCGATATCGAGCGCGCTCGCGAGTTCGCGCGAGAGCCCTTCCTGCTCGAGGGCGAGAAGCCCAAGGACCTCGCGCCGGGCACCGCCCGCCGGCGCGCGCTGGACTCCGCCCTGACCGAGATCGACGCGGGCAGCGAGGCCCCATCGATCGAGTGGCGCCGCGACTACTCCCTGATGCTGGGCCTGGAGAGGCTGCTGGACGAGGACGTCCCGCACCTGGCCGACGGCGCCGAGCTGAACGATCACCAGGTGGACGCCCTCTCGGGAACGCTGGCGGCGCTGATCGCCGAGCTCGAGCAGCAGAACGGCCGCGCCAACGGCGCCTCGAACGGGGGCGCCAAGGCCACCGGCAACGGCGCCGGGTCGGCCAGCAGCAACGGCGAGGGACTGGCCGATGACGATGACGCGCTGGAGCCCGACGAGGAGCCCAAGGACTGGGACGAGGCCGAGGAGGACGAGGACGTCAGCGACGAGGTGCCCGAGGACCCGGGCGCCGACCGGCGCTTCTGGTTCGAGCACGCCACCGGCGCGGGCAAGACCGTCGCCGCGGTCGGCTTCATCGAGGCCTCCCGCACCGGCGGCATCCTGATCCTCACCCACCGCCGCAACCTGGTGGACCAGTTCATCGGCGAGATCTCCGACCGCGGCTACGGTGAGCGGCTCTCGCCGCCGCTGCTGGACGGCGCCGACCATCCCTACGGCCCCGTCACGGTCGAGACCTACCAGTGGTTCGTGCGCAACGCGGGCCGCATCTCCGACGCCTATTCGATCGTCATCTGCGACGAGGCCCACACCGCGCTGGGCGAGAAGACCAGCGCCTGCATCCGCTCCTGGGTGGGCCCGGTGTTCATCGGCATGACCGCCACGGGCGCGCTGATCGCCCGCCACGTCGCCGACCTCTTCCCGACCCAGACCTCCCGCTTCGACCTCGCGCAGGCCGCGCGGCGCGGCGTGATCGCGCCGCTTCGCTGCATCCGCATCCCGCCCGGCCCGGGCGTCCGCACGATCGCCAAGGTGCCGCTGCGCAAGGGCGAGGTCGACCAGGATTTCGACCAGGAGGAGCTGGCGAAGCTGCTGGACCAGACCCCCTTCAACGTCGCCATCGCCGATCTCTACAAGTCGCGCTTCCGCAAGGTCGCAGGCGTCCTCTACACCGCGGGCGTGAAGCACGCGAACAACGTCGCCAAGGCATTCCAGGAGGTCGGGATCAACGCCAAGGCGGTCTCGGGCGAGACCCCGAAGCGCGAGCTGGCGGAGATCCTGGCCGGATTTGAACGAGGTGAGGTCGATGTGCTCTGCAACGCGATGCTGCTGGCGGAGGGCTGGAACTCGCCGCGCGCGACGATCTGCATGCACCTGGCCCCGACCGCCTCGCGCCGCGTCTATCAGCAGCGGGTCGGGCGCGTCACCCGCCGAAACCCGGGCAAGGAGGCGGGGCTGGTGATCGACTTCGTCCACCCCGCCACCACCCACGACGAGACGATCGTCACGCTGCACAGCCTGCTCGACCGCGACGTCTACCGCGGCGGCGCCATCGTGGTCGGCCCCGTGCGCCGCGGGCGGGGGCGGCGCGTGCGCGTCGAGAAGCGCGTGGTCCCGGTCTCCGACGTGTCGGACAAGCGCCTGCGGGTGCTCGAGCGCGAGCTCTGGCGCATCGCGGTCGAGAACCTCGACCACTCCGAGCAGCACGTATGGGCCGCCCTCGCCGGCGCCCGCGTCAACCCCTCGGGCTGGCGCCGCGCCAAGGCGATGCTGCAGCACGACGCCACCAAGGAGCTGCGCCGCCGCTTCCTGCTGACCTGCGTGCAGCGCAACCGCAACTCGCAGCTGCGGATCAAGGCGCTGGCCGAGATCGCCCAGCTGCGCGACCCCGAGGCCTTCGACGACGCCATCGACACCGTCGGCACCTGGTCGCGCGACGACCGCCGCGCGGGCACCCGGGTGCTGCTGGAGGCGCTGGCCGAGCGGCGCATCGGCCGCCGCGACCAGGCCCAGGCCTGGGTCTGGCGCCTAGCCGGCTACACCCGCGACCTGCATGAGGAGTACGCGGTGCAGCGCTGGCCCGAGACCAAGCGGCTGCTGGGCCTGCTGGTGAACTCGTCCGGGCGCGCCCACGGCCGCAACGCCCGCCGCCTGGTTCACGCCGCCCGCAACCACGATCGGCGCTTGGCGGCGGCGCTGCTCGCCGCCGCCGTCGCCCACACCCCTGAGGGCGAGGAGGTCCTGCGGGGCGCCCGCATGCGCGCGGCGCGCAAGCCCTCAGGCGTGGCGCGCGAGCTGCTCCGCAACTTCCCGAAGTCCGGCTCGCGCCGGCGCCGCCGTAAGCGCAAGCCCTCGGCCAAGGGCGGCAAGAACGGCCAGCAGGGCGGCGGCGCCAAGGGCAAGGCGCAGGCGTCAGCCAACGGGGCCGACGCTGAGAGGATCGAGGCGACGGAGCTCGAGGCCGAGGACGAGGAAGCGGTCGGCGAGAAGTCCGACGCCTAGCGCCTACCGGCGTCCTCCTACAGCGCCAGGTGGACCTCTCCCGCGCCCAGGGCCACCCGCTCCCCGGACTCGGCGTCCACCAGGAGGTGGCCGGAGTCGTCTATGCCCGCGACGACGCCCGCCCCCTCCTCCCAGCCGACTCGCATGCCCGCGAGGGCGTCCCGGGCGCGAAACTCCGCGAGGACCGCGTCCGGCGGGGCGTCCACCCAGCGGCCGAGGGCCTCGTTCAAAGCTTCGCGGGCAGCGCCGACCGTGGGGGCGCGCACGCCGGCGGTGAGGAGCGAGGTCGCGCTCCCGGCCAGCTCGGGAGGGAACTCCTCCTGCGGGACCGCCACGTTGAGCCCGATCCCGATCACCGCCCAGCCGTCGGTGCCTGCGCGGGACTCGATCAGCACTCCCGCCAGCTTGCGCTCGTCGACCCAGACGTCGTTCGGCCACTTGACCGCGCACGAGACCGGGGCCAGCGACTCCGCCGCCTCGCAGACCGCCACCGGCACCGCCAGCGGCAGCAGCGGGCGCTCGCCCAGCGGGCCGCAGCAGCGCCGAATAGAGCAGCGCGGTCCCCGGCGGCGCGAACCAGCTGCGGCCCTGCCGGCCGCGCCCGGCGCTCTGCCCGTCGGCGGTGACGACCAGCCCGCCCGGGGCGCCCGCCATCGCCAGCTCCCTCGCGCGCGCGTTGGTGGAGTCCGTGCCGCGGAAGTGGCGGTGCGGGCTCCCGAAGGCGGTCACTTCAGCGGCCGCAGCTCGACCTCGGAATCGGGCTGCAGGTCCAGCAGCCCGGCGGCGCTGCCGCCGTTGGCCGCCAGGGTCATCCGGCTCGAGGCGTTGCGGTAGAGCAGCAGGTCGCCCGGTGCGACGTCGCCGAAGGTTGCCGTCCAGGTCGCCTCGAAGCGCCCGTCGGGCGCCCGCAGCTCCATCCGCCGCCCCGGCTGCAGCCCGGCTCGCTCGGCCGCCTCGGCGTCGAGATCGAGGCTGACGTTGCCGTAGGCGTCGGCGAACAGGGCGTGGGCGCGCACCCCGCCGTCGGTCGGCTCCGGGGAGGGCAGCTCCAGCCTCGTCAGCTCGCCCGGCTCGAACTTGGAGCCGGCCTCGTCCAAGCGCGCGCCCAGCGCGATGTGGGCCGCGACGGGAGCGAACAGGTCGCGCCCGTGAAACGTCGCCGAGACGGGCTCGAGCCGGAACGGGGAGGCGGAGATGTCGATCGCACGGGCGACGCCACCGAAGCGCTCGATGGCGGGCCACAGCAGTCCGTTGTCGGGCCCGACCAGAAACCGCCCCTCGTCCGCGGTGGTGACGACGACAGGCCGCCGCGCGGTGCCCACCCCCGGGTCCACGACCGCCAGATGAACGCCGGGGGGACAGAAGGGCAGCGCGTTCGCGAGGGCGAGGGCGCCGTGGCGGATGCCCTGGCGGCCGATCCCGTGGGTCAGGTCGATCAGCGGGGCGTCCGGCGCGATCTGCCGGATCACCGCGCGGCAGACGCCGGCGAACTCGTCCTCGTGCCCGTAGTCGGAGAGGAACGTGATGGGCAGAGCCTCGGCCATGACTCCGGCCGCTATCTGTCCGAGGCGGCGGCCAGCAGCGCCACGACCAGGCCGTCGAGATCGTGATCGGCGGCTTCGACATGGACCCCCAGGCCCGCCTCTCGGGCGGCCTCGCTGGTGACCGGCCCGATGGAGACGACGCCGGCGCTGCCTGGGAGATCGTCGCCGAGCGCGGCGACGAGGTTGCGCACGGTCGAGGCGGAGGTGAAGGTGATGTAGTCGGCCTCGCGCGCTCGTTCCAAGGCCTCTGGGTCGGGCTTCTCGGGCACCGTCTCATAGAGGCTGACCACGTCGAGCTTCGCGCCCCGCCGGCGCAAGGCGTCGGGCAGGGTCTCTCGCGCCTCGGCGGCGCGGGCGATGAGGACGGGCTTGCCGTCCACGTCGACCTTCTCCAGGGCCTCGGCGAGGGACTCGGCGACCGAGCGCTGGGGGACGACGTCGGCGATGACGCCGCGCTCGCGCAGGGCCGCCACCGTGCCGGGGCCGATCGCGGCGACGAGGGAGTTCGCGAGGGCGCGCGCGTCGCGGCCCTGCGTGGCCATCGCCTCGAACAGCAGCCGCGCGGCGTTGACGCTGGTCAGGCAGATGAGGGCGTAGGAGTGGATCGCCTCGACCATGCCGCGGACCTCGTCGGTGTCGATCCGCGGCTCGATGCGGATCGCCGGCAGCTCGATCGGCTCGGCCCCCAGCGCCTCCAGCCGGCGGGACAGCTCGCTTGCCTGTGGGCGGGCGCGGGTGACCACGACGCTGACACCGTGGAGGGGACGGCGCTCGAACCAGGCGATCGCCTCGCGGCGGGCGGCGACGGGGCCGACGACGGTGATCGCGGGTGGCCTGACCCCAGCCTCGGCGGCGGCCGTAGCCAGCTCGGACAGCGGCGCGGCGACCGTGCGCTGGCCGGGCAGCGTGCCGCGCTCGACCACCGCGGCCGGCTCGGTCGCGTCGCGGCCGGCGGCGATCAGGCCCTCGGCGATCCCCGGCAGCGCCTTGACGCCCATGTAGAAGACGAGGGTGCCGGGGAAGCCGGCGAGCGCCTCGTAGTCCAGCGCGGAGTCGTCTTTGGCCGGGTCCTCGTGGCCGGTGACGAAGGCGACGGCCGAGGCGTCGTCGCGGTGGGTGACCGGGATGCCCGCATAGGCGGGCGCGGCGACGCCGGCGGTGATGCCGGGGACCACTTCGAACGGGATCCCCGCCTCGACCAGGGCCTCGGCCTCCTCGCCCCCGCGGCCGAACACGAACGGGTCGCCACCCTTCAGCCGGACGACCAGCTTGCCCTGCCTGGCCCGGTCGATCAGCAGGTCGCCGATCTGCTCCTGGGGCACGCTCGCGTCGCCGGGCTCCTTGCCCACGTAGATCAGCTCGGCGCCCGGCCGCGCCGGCTCGAGGGCCTCGGCCGGGATCAACCGGTCGTGGACGATCACGTCGGCCGCCACCAGCAGCTCCAGCGAGCGCACGGTCATCAGGCCGGGATCGCCCGGCCCGGCTCCGACGAGATAGACGATGCCCGGAGCGTCGCTCATCCGCCCGGCCTCCTCACCCGGCCACCGCCGCCCGCTCGGCCCGATCAAGCAGATCCCGGGCGCCGGCGCGGGTCATGCGCTCGGCCAGCTCGCGGCCCAGGGCCTCGGGGTCGCTGGCGTCGGCGCCGAGCTGATCGCGGATCCACTCGCTGCCGTCGGGCAGCCCGCAGAAGCCGCGGACCAGCATCCGCCCGCCCGGGGCCAGCTCGGCGTGGACGCCGACGGGCGTGTTGCAGCTCGCCTGCAGGGCCGCGACGGCAGCGCGTTCGCAGCTGACCGCGGCCAGCGCCTCGCGGTCGGTGATCGTCTGGGCGCGGGCCTCGACCGGGTCGTCCAGCCGACACTCCAGGGCAAGGGCGCCCTGGCCCGGGGCCGGGGTCAGCTGCTCGGACTCGAACTCGAAGGCGATCTCGGCCCCCCGCCCCAGCCGTCGCAGGCCCGCGGCCGCCAGCACGAGGCCGTCATAGTCGCCCGACGCGAGCCGCTCCAGCCGGGTGTCGACGTTGCCGCGCACGTCCGTCAGCTTCAGGTCGGGCCGCAGCGCGGCGAGCTGGGCGCGGCGGCGCAGGCTGGAGGTCCCGATCCGGGCGCCCTCGGGCACCGCGTCCAGGGAGCCCGCGGGCCCGACGAACGCGTCGCGGGCGTCCTCGCGGGCGGGGATCCCCGCGATCTCCAGCCCGTCGGGTAGCTCGGTCGGCAGGTCCTTGGCCGAGTGCACCGCCAGGTCCACCTGGCCCTCAAGGAGGGCCCGCTCGATCTCGCGCACGAAGCGGGCCTTGTCGCCCCCCGGGCCCTTGTCCCCGGAGGTCTTGATCGGGACCAGCTCCGCGCCGCCCAGCGCGTCGGCGACGATCTGAGCCTGGGCCAGCGCCAGCGCGCTGCCCCGGGTGCCCAGCCTCATGGACGCCTCGTGGATGGGCTCAAGAGCTGCGGCGACGGCGCTCTTCGTCGAGCGAGGCGACGCCGCCGTCGGCGCCCTCGGGCTCGGTCCCGGTGTCCAGGCCGAACAGCTCGCGCACCGCGCTCACCTGCAGGTAGGCGTCGTCGCGGTCGGCTGCGCCCTTGATCCGCAGCGTCGGCTCGTGCAGCAGCCTGCTGGCGATCGCGCGCGCCATCACCTCGACGCGCTCGCGGTCGGCCTGGGAGAGGTCCTCCCAGCGCGATTCGTTCTCGGCCAGCACCTGGGCGACGATCGCGTCGGCCCGCTCCCGCAGCGCGGCGACCGTCGGGGTCACCTCCTGGGCCGCGAGCCAGCGCTCGAAGCGGTGGAGCTCGGCGTCGAGGATCCCCTTCGCGCGGCGTGCCTCGGCCTCGCGCCCCGATGCGTTGCGCTCGACGATCGCCTGCACGTCGTCGACGTCGTAGAGGCTGACGCCGGGGAGCCCGCGGCAGGCTGGGTCGATGTCGCGCGGCACCGCCAGGTCGATCAGCAGCAGAGCGCTCCCGCCACGGGTCCGCATCACCTGTTCCAGCTCGCTGCGCTCGATCAGGTGGTGCGGGGAGTCGGTGGTGGAGACGACGATGTCGGCGCGCTCGAGCTGGGCGGGCAGCTCGTCGATGCGGACGGCGGTGCCGCCGAAGCGCTGGGCCAGCCCGATCGCGCGGTTGTAGCGGCGGTTGGCGACGAACACCGCCTCGACGCCGCGCGCGGCCAGCGCCCGCGCGGTCAGCTCCGAGGTCTCCCCGGCGCCCAACAGCAGCACGCGCCGCTCGGCCAGGTCGCCGAGGTTGCGCTGGGCCAGCTCGACGGCGACCGAGGGGATAGACACGCCCTTCTCGCCGACCGCGGTCTCGGTCCTGACCCGCTTGCCCGCCGCCAGGGCGCCCCGGAAGAGGCGGTTCAGCACCGCGCCGGTCGCGCCCTCGACCAGAGCCAGCTCGTAGGCGCGCTTCACCTGGCCCTGGATCTCGGCCTCGCCGACGATCATCGAGTCGAGCCCGGCGCTGACGTCGAACAGGTGGGCGGCGGCGTCGCGGCCTCGCAGCGAGTAGAGCGGGCCGAGCAGCTCGGTGGGCGGGATCGAGGCCTCGCGCGCGAGCACCCCGAGCGCGGCCGTCTCGGCCTCGACCGTGTCGGCCGCGACCAGATACAGCTCGGTGCGGTTGCAGGTCGAGATCGCCGCCGCCTCGGTGATGGGCTCTTGGCTGACCAGGCCGCTGAGCACCCCGGCGGCGCGTCCCTCGGTCAGGGCCAGGCGCTCGCGCAGCTCAAGCGGCGCGGTCCGATGCGAGACGCCGAGCGCGAGGAGGCCGCTCATGCGGGCTCCGTAGATGTGGGCCGGACGCTCATGCGGGCTCCGTAGATGTGGCCCGGCCGCTCACCGCTTCTCCGCCCGGTCTGCGAGCTCGCGGATGCCGCGCTGGATGCGACCCAGCTTGCCGGCCATGATCGCGACGTAGATCAGCAGCAGCGCCAGGAAGGCGAGGTAGGCGCCCGCGACGTAGCCCTCGCCGGACTCCAACGCCAGCAGCGGGGTCATCGCCCGCCCTCCGGCGGCGGCCCCGACTGGGCGGTGACGTTGACGGGCGCCACGGTGCGGCGAGACGGGGCCGGCGCCTCGGTCGGCTCCAGGGCGCGGCGCAGGCGCGCCAGGTCCGCGGCGGCGCCCTTGGCGTCCAGCTCAAAGCGGACCAGCGATACCCACAGCAGCGCCATCCCCACCAGGCAGACGAGGAAGGCGAGCAGCATCTCGCCCGGCAGGCCGCCGGTCGAGGAGAAGGTGCGCGGGTGGATGAAGGGCTCGGCAAGGCGCACCGCCATGAAGTTGAGCGGGATGAAGGCACCGGCGGTGATCGCGAAGACCGATGCGTAGCGCGCCTGGCGGTCGCGGTCCTCGACCGCGTAGCGCAGCGGGTAGTACGTGGCGTACAGCAGGAACACGATCAGGAAGCTGACAAGGGTCGGCTCCCGCCATTCCCACCACACGCCCCACTGCCCCTTCGCCCAGAGCGCGCCCGTCAGCAGCGCCCCGATGCCGAAGATGACCGACATGTGGATCGCCACGTAGGAGCGCGCATCCCAGCGCGGGTCGTTCGTCCGCAGGTGCATGATCGCGAGCACCGCGGCGACCACGAAGCCGACCAGGGCGACGATCGCCAGCGGCACGTGCAGGTAGAAGATCTTCTGGATGAACCCCTCGGCTTCCAGCGGCGCGTAGAAGAAGGCCAGGGCGTAGCCGGCGATCAGGGTCGCGGCCGTGGCGATTGACAGCGTGCGCAGGGAAGGAGCGGTCATCTCGTTTCCATGGTCCGTGCCGGAGGCCTAGTCCTCGAGCAGGAAGTCGAAGACCGCGTAGCCGACCAGCGCGAACACCAGATCGTAGAGGCCGAGCACGCCCAGCCAGGTGCCGAACTTGTCGTATTCAGGGCCACCCTCGCGCAGCAGCGGCTCGGCAGCGTTGGCGGCGGCGATCACCAGCGGCACCAGCAGCGGCAACAGGATCAGCGGCGCCAGCAGGTCGCGGGCGCTCGACATGGTCGCGATCGTCGAGATCAGCGTGCCCGTGACGGCGAGCCCCGCGTTCGCCAGCAGCAGCACAGGCACCAGCGGCGCCAGCGCCGCCGCCGAGTCGAGGAAGAAGAGCCCGAAGATCGGGACCGCGACCAGCTCCAGCGCGCACAGATAGATGAACAGCGCCGACGATTTGGCGGCGAACAGCACCGTGCGGTCAAGCGGGGCCAGGCGGATCAGCTCGAAGCCACCCTCCTCGCGCTCGGCCACGAACAGGCGGTTGACCGCGAGGATGGCCGCGAACAGCAGGGTCACCACCAGCACTCCGGCGGCCAGCCCACCCTCGAGCTCGGTGCGGTCCAGGCCGAAGCGGAAGATGACGAAGGTGGTGACCGCGAACAGCGCCATCGCGGGCAGCGACCGCAGTG
The DNA here is from genome assembly GCA_963813725.1 of uncultured Solirubrobacterales bacterium. Lineage (GTDB taxonomy): Bacteria > Actinomycetota > Thermoleophilia > Solirubrobacterales > 70-9 > VGBV01. The sequence goes on along the minus strand of CAWFAI010000013.1, from coordinate 148,489 downwards.
TTCGCAGCTCCACCCGCAGGTCCTTGCCCAGCAGGGCCAGGTAGGCGTCCCTCGCGTGCGCGTCCCTCATCACAGCTCCAGCGCCGCGTCGGCTTCGCCCAGGGCGCGCTCACGGTCGTGGCTGACCAGCACCCGGGTGCGCCCGGCGGCGGGACCGGTCAGCGAGCCGACAAGCTCGCGGGCCTCGGCGTCCAGGTGGGAGTCGGGCTCGTCCAGCAGGAGCAGCTCGGGCTCGTGCAGGACCGCCATGCAGGCGGCGATGCGCTGGGCCATCCCGGCCGAGAGCTCGGCGACGCGGTCGTCGGCGCGCGCGGCCATCCCCACGGCGGCCAGCAGCCGCTCGATCCGTCCCTCGCCCGCCTCGCCCAGCCCGTGCAGCCGCGCCGCCAGCCGCAGGTTCTCGCGCGGGGTCAGGTCGCGGTAGAGCGAGGGGGAGTGGCCCAGGAAGCCGACGCGGCCGCGCAGGCGCCAGGTCTCGGCAGGCAGCGGGCATCCCAGGACGGCCGCCTCGCCGCCGCTCGGGCGCAGCAGGCCGGCCAGGACCCGCAGGAGCGTCGTCTTGCCCGACCCGTTGCGGCCCAGCACGGCCAGGGTCCGGCCCGCATCCAGCTCGAGGTCGATGCCCGACAGCGCGGCGCGCTCGCCGAACTCGCGGCGCAGCCCCCGCAGCTCGATCGCGCGCTCGGGCATCGGGCAAAGCTAGCGACAGCGGCCGCCCCGCCGGGCCGACGCCTTGCACCTACCATCGGCTCCGGTGCGGGCCCTGCTTGCAACGCTGGTGCTTGCCCCGCTTGTGCTCGGGGGAGCGCTCGCGCACGCTCAGAGCGAGTCGCCCGCGGGGCCGAGCTCGGCGATCGAGCAGATCGACGAGGGCCCGATCGTGTGGCGCAAGTCGCTCGCGGTGGGCGCCACCAACGACGGCTTCCTGATCCGGGGGGTGCAGCTGCCGGCCGAAGGGGAGGACTTCTTCACCTGGGACCCGATCACGGAGCGGCGGCCGAACCGCCCATGGCGGCGCTGGGGGGCCGACAGCACGATCAGGGCGCTCCTGGACGTGCTGGGCGCCTTCCGCGCCGCGCACCCGGAGGCCGCGCGGGTGGGCATCGCCGACATCAGCCGTCCCAACGGCGGCCCCTTCGGCCGCCGCTACGGCGGCCTCGGCCATGCCTCCCACCAGAACGGGCTGGACGTCGACCTCTACTACCCCCGCGAGGACCGGCGGGAGCGCTCGATCACCGCGGTCTCCCAGATCGACGGCGCCCTCGCGCGCGACCTGGTTCGGCGCTTCGTCAAGGCCGGCGCCGTCTACGTCTTCGTCGGTCCCGCCACCGGCCTCGGCCACCGTGGATCGCAGCGCGGGCGCCGGGTGCAGCGCCTGATCTACCACGACGACCACATGCACGTCCGCTTCCGGGCGAAGGCGACCCCCTAGGCTCCGGGGGCCTCGCGCGGGCCGCGCCTAGAGGCAGTAGCCGTGGGCGGTCAGGGTGGCGGTCGGCCCGAAATTGTTGAAGGCCGAGGTCGACCAGGACCCGTCGCGCTTGAAGTGGCCGTCGGCCATGAACATCGATCCGGACGGCGAGCTGGTGAAGCCTCCGTAGACGAGGCGCCGCTTGCCGGGGCAGGGCGGAGTCCTCGCCGTACCGACCTGGCCCCTCGCGATCGTGGTCGAGGCCGAGACCTCGCTCAGCAGCGGCCGCCTGCTGCGGACGCAGTAGGCGATCGCGGTGATCTCGCCGCCGAAGTTGCCGAACGCGTGGGCGACCACCTTCCAGGACTTGCTCGAGATCGCGTGCGACTCGGTGACGAAGTTGCCGCCGCGGGAGATGAAGTCGGTGCGCTGAAAGCCTCCGCCGAACAGATGCCGGCGGCCCGGGCAGGTGGCGATGACCGTCTTCGTCTTGCCGGGCTTCACGTACTTGGTGCTGTGCGGCGGCGTCACCTTGCCCAGCTTGCGCCCGCACATCACCTGCAGCTTCACGGTACGGCGCTGGGTGTTGCGCGGGGTGGGGTCCCAGAGCACCGGCGTCGTGTGGAAGCCGCCCTGCACGCCGAGGCGCTCGTAGGAGTGCGGATAGACCCCCTCGCCGCCTGCGCTCAGGGGCGGGTTCGTCTTCACACCGCCGCCCATCGGCCACCTGTTGTTCGGGCAGCGGACCACCAGCCGGCGCTTCTGGTTGGGCCGGCTCATCTTGAACTTGCGGGTCACCATCCGAACGCCCCTGCCCGCCGTGGTGGCGACGGGCTGCTTCGCGCCGGCGGCGGTGGACTCAGAGGCGCCGGCGGTGGCGGCGTCGGCGCGGTCGCCCAGCAGGTGCTGGGCGAACAGCGCCAGGACGATCGCGAACAGCGACCCGGCGACGAGCAGCAACCTCTGAATTGTGGGTAGGGGCGAAAACACGAAGGCGGGTGGATACCAACTTTCGTTGGTCTAGGTCGGCCAGCATTGAGATTTACAACAGCCGCCAGACGGCGAAGCGGACGGCTATTTGCCCTTTTGCAGGGTCTTTCGCCCGACCCTGGCGAGCGCGCCGGCCCCCTCCCGGAGGGCCTCCAGGCGCTTGCCGTTGCGTCCGTAGAGCAGTTGGGCTGACGAGCGGATCGCCTGGCCCAGGTCGCGGTCATACGGCTGCCACCAGAAGTCGCGGGTCCAGCCCGGCTCCCAGCTCACCAGCTTGATGTTGACGCACTCGTAGAAGCCGAACTTGGAGTGCGAGCGGCCAAGACCCGAGTCCTTGACCCCGCCCCAGGCGCACTGGCAGGCGCCGTGCGAGAAGGAGTGGTCGTTGATCCAGACCATCCCCGACTGGATGCGGCGGGCGATCCGCTCTCCCTTGGCGCGGTCGGTCGTCCAGACGCTGGCGCCGAGGCCGAAGTCCGAGTCGTTGGCCAGCTCGACCGCCTGCTCCTCGCTGTCAACGGCCACGATCGGCAGCACCGGGCCGAAGATCTCCTCCCTCATGATCCGCATCTCGTGGGTGACGGCGGTCAGCACGATCGGCGCGATGAAGCTGCCCTTCATTCCCTTGACCTTCACCCGGCCGCCGGTGCGCTTGTCCGCGCCGCTCTTGACGGCGTCGTCCACAAGGTCCATGACGATGTCCGCCTGCTCGTCGGAGACCATCGGCCCGATCTCGGTGGACCACTCCAGCGGGTCGCCGACGGTGAGGCGCTCGGTCTCGCGCACGACGCCCTCGATGAAGCGGTCGGAGACGTCGCGGTGCACGTACACCCGCTCGATCCCGGAGCAGGTCTGGCCGGCGTTTGCGAAGCCGCCCCAGACCGCGCCCGAGATGGCGTTCGCCAGGTCGGCGTCGGCGCAGACGATCTGGGGGTCCTTGCCTCCCAGCTCCAGCACCGCGCCCTTCATCCGCTTGGCGGCAGCGGCGCCGACCTTGTAGCCGACGTCCACGGAGCCGGTGAAGAAGATCTTCTGCGCCGATGACTTCACCAGCGCGTCCCCGATGCGTCCGCCGCCGTGCACCGTGCGCACCAGGCCCTCGGGGAAGCCCGCCTTCTCGAACACCATGCGGATCCGCTCGCCGATCATGGGGGTGAGGCTGGCGGGCTTCAGCACCACGCCGTTTCCGGCCATCAGCGCGATCGCGACCTCGCCGAAGGGGATCGACCACGGATAGTTCCAGGGCGCGATCACGCCGACCACGCCGAGCGGCTCGTATACGAGTTTCGACCGCTTCGTCTTCAGAAAGGCCTGCGGCATCGGCAGCCGCTCGTCGGCGAGGATGTCCGGACCCTCGTCGGCGATCCACTTGAGGGCGTCCACCGTGGGCAGCAGCTCCATCGTGTAGCTCTCGACCCGGGGCTTGCCCTGCTCGCGGGTCAGCAGCTCGGCCAGCTCGTCGATCTCGTCCAGCAGCACGTCGGCGGCGCGGCGCATGTAGCGCGCGCGATCGTCCAGCGAGAGCTGCGCCCAGAAGGGCTGCACCTCGGCGACGTCGTCGACGACGTCCTGCACCTTGGCCGGGGCGATCGTCTCCACGGTCCCGACCAGCTCGCCGCTGGCCGGGTTGAAGGACTCCAGCGCGGGCTTCGGCTTGTCGTTCGACTTGGCCTTCGAGCCCGACTTGGCCTTGGTCTTCGCGGTGGCTGCCATCGCGGCCGATTCTAGGGGCAGCGCAGAGGAGGGGCCCCCCGCCAGAGGCCCCTCTTCCGTCTCCCCCAAAACGCCCCCCGGAAGAATGTGGGGGCCGGAAGCAATCCCCTGGCTTCCGACCCCCTGGTGTCCACTCCCCGGCTTTTGTACGCGCCGGCTCCGGCGAACCTTCGCGTCCGGAGCGTCAGACGACCCAAGAACACAGCCCTCCCGGGAAGGTTGCGGTGGCGCCGGTTCGGCGGCGCGCGCAATACGGCCTTAACCTGGCTCCACTAGTCGGTACGCGAGTCCCCGCGGAGCCGCTCGCGCAGCCGCTCCAGGCGGGAGCGCAGCTCGGCTTCGAAGCCGCGGTCGCTGGGCTCATAGAAGCGCTCGCCGCGGAGGGCCTCGGGCGCCAGGGGCTGGTCGGTGACGGCGCCCGGCTCGTCGTGCGGATAGCGGTAGCCCGTCCCGCGGCCGAGCTGCTTGGCGCCGGGGTAGTGGGCGTCCTGCAGATAGGGGGGCGGCTCGGCGGCCCCGTGCTCGCGGACGTGCGCCATCGCGCGCGAGATCGCGGTGGTCGATGCGTTCGACTTCGGCGCCAGCGCCAGGTACGCGGCCGCCTGGCTCAGGTTGAGCGCGCACTCGGGCAGGCCCACCCTGTCCACCGCCTGGGCGGCCGCGGTCGCGACCAGCAGCGCCTGCGGATCGGCGTTGCCGACGTCCTCCGAGGCGAAGATGACCATGCGCCGCGCGATGAAGCGCGGGTCCTCGCCCCCCTCCAGCATCACGGCGAGGTAGTAGAGCGAGGCGTCCACGTCGGATCCCCGGGTCGCCTTGATCCAGGCCGAGATGTAGTCGTAGTGGCGATCGCCCTCGCGGTCGTAGAGCAGGGCCTTGCGCTGCAGCGCGTCCTCGACGGCGTCGATTCCCACTTCGCCGCCGCCCTCCGCGCGGGTCGCCTCGACGGCCCGCTCCAGCGCCGCCAGCGCCACGCGCGCATCCCCGCCGGCGCGCGCGGCGAGCATCTCGAGCGCTTCGCCGGAGACCTCGAGCGGATCGGGGATGCCGCGCTCGTCGCTGAGCGCGCGGCGTAAGAGCGCGGCGATGTCCTCGTCGGTGAGCGGACGGAACTCGTAGATCTGGGTGCGCGAGAGCAGCGCCGAGTTGACCTCGAAGTAGGGGTTCTCGGTGGTGGCGCCGATCAGCGTCAGCAGCCCCTCCTCCACCGCCGGCAGCAGCGCGTCCTGCTGGGCCTTGTTGAAGCGGTGGATCTCGTCGAGGAAGAAGATCGTCGGCCGGCCGGCCGCACGGCGTTCCCTGGCGCGCTCGATGACCTGCCGCACCTCGGGTCGGCCGGCGTTGACGGCCGAGAGCTCCTCGAAGGCGCCCGACGCAGTCGCCGCGATGATCCGGGCCAGGGTCGTCTTGCCCGTCCCCGGCGGCCCGTAGAAGACCGCGCTGTGCGGCTCGCCGGATTCGATCGCGACACGGAGGGCCGACCCGCGTTCGAGCAGCCTGCCTTGGCCGACGAACTCGTCCAGCTCGCGGGGGCGCATCCGCGTCGCGAGCGGGGCGGCGGGACCGGCGCCGGCCCGGGCGGACGGCGACGCCTCGGTCTCGAACAGTCGTTCCTCGGCCACCAGACAAGTATGAGCGCGGTGAGGCGGCAGAATGCGCGCCGGTGGCCGCCGCGGGCTCCAGCCCCGATCCCCCCTCCTTGCTGACCGTCGCCCGCGAGTGGGGGCGGATCGGCGTGCTCGGGTTCGGCGGTCCACCCGCCCATATCGCGCTGCTGCGGGAGCTGGTCGTGGACAGGCGCGGCTGGATGCAGGCGAGCCGGTTCGAGGACGCGATCGCGACCTGCAACCTGCTGCCGGGCCCTGCGTCCACCCAGCTCTGCATCTTCTCGGCCTGGTCCCTTCGGGGCACCGCGGGCGCGCTGGTGGGCGGGCTCGCCTTCATCATCCCCGGGCTCGTCCTCATCCTCGCGCTCTCCGCGCTCTTCCTGGGCTCCCCGCCGGACTGGGTCCGGGGCGCGGGCGGCGGCGCCGGGGCGGCGGTCGCGGCGGTCGCGGTCCATGCCGGATGGGGGCTGGTGGCCCCCAGCCGCGAGCGTGCCGCCTCGCTGACGCGCTGGGCCGTCTACGCGGCGATCGGGTTCGCGGCCGCCGCCACTCTCGGCGCCTGGGTCGCCCTGGCCCTGCTGGGTGCCGGCATCGCCGAGGTGCTCGTCCGCCGCGCCGAGCCGCGTCCGGGCGGGGCGGGCGTGCACGCCTGGCCGCTGATCCCGCTGGGGGTGGCGATCGCCGCGGGCACCGGCGGGCTCGGAGCGCTCGCCTGGGTGGCGCTCAAGGTCGGTGCCCTCTCATACGGTGGCGGCTTCGTGATCGTGCCCCTGATGCAGCGCGACGCGGTCGAGACCTACGAGTGGATGACCGGCGCCGAGTTCCTGAACGCCGTTGCGCTCGGCCAGGTGACGCCGGGGCCCGTCACCCACACGATCGCCGTGGTCGGCTACGCGGCCGCCGGGGTGGGCGGCGCGCTGCTCGCGACGGCGGTGGCGTTCGCGCCCTCTTTCCTGTTCGTGCTGCTCGGGGCGCGGCACTTCGAGCAGATTCGCCAGAACGCGACCGCCAAGGCCTTCCTGGGCGGCGCCGGCCCGGCCGCGATCGGCGCCATCATCGGCGTCGCCATTCCCCTTGCGATGGAGCTGAGCGAGCCGTGGCAGTGGGGAGTCCTGGCCGCCGCGGCGCTGTCGCTGCTCGCGTTCCGGCTCGGCGTCGTGCTTACGCTGCTCGCGTGCGGCATCGCGGGCGCCGCCGCTGTGCTGCTCGGCGCGCCGCCTCCCTAGCTGCTCGGTCAAGCCGCCCCGAGGGCTGTGGGCTGGGCGATGTGAGGGATTCGGCGTTCAGGAGAGGCGGGCCTCCACCTCGACCTCGACCTCGTCCAAGACCTTGAGGGTCCCGAACAGGGCCGAGTAGGGCTTCATGCCCCAGTCGCTCTGCTTGATGGTGACCCCGCCGGTGATGGCCCCGTCGGCGACGCCGAGGTCGAAGTCCACCGGGTGGCTGTTGCCGGCCAGCGTCAGGTCTCCCTTGACCGCGAGGACGTCGCCGGAGGACTCGACTGCGGTGGACCGGAACTCGATCGGGTCGCCCTTCAGCACCTCCTCGACGATCGTCTTCTCGATCTCGGCCATGTCGTCTTCGCCGAGCTTCTGGGCCCCGCCGCTGCCCTCGCGGACACGCAGGGAGCCGGGGTCGGCGGTGAGCTCGATCGTGGCCGGCTCGCCGGCGTCCAGGGTCGCCTCCCACGAGGTGACCTCGAATACGAGGTCGTGCCCCGCCATGGCGGCGGCGCCGCCCACCTTCGTCCTGACCCGAAGGGTGGCCCCGGGGGGTCCCAGCTGGTGGACGCCCGCGTCGATCGGCACGAGCGAACGCTATCGCCCCACCGCCTTTGACAGACTTGCGCCCTCTTTGGCCACAGCACAGCAGGAGGCGACGCCGCGATGGAGTTCAACAACTCGTTCACCGTCCAGAAGCCGCTCGAGGAGGTCTGGGGCACGATGACCGACCTCGAGCGCGTGATCCCGGCCGTTCCGGACGCCTCGATTCTGGAGAAGACCGGGGACGACGCCGTCAAAGCGGAGGTCAAGATCAAGCTCGGCTCGATGTCGATGAACTACTCGGGCCCGGCCGAGATCGTCGAGAAGGACGACGCCGCGCACAGGGCCGTGATGACGGCGCAGGCCAAGGAGGCCGGTGGCCAGGGGAACGCTGACGCCCGAGTGACGATGGAGCTGAGTGAGCAGGGCGACGGGACCGAGGTTTCCCTGCACTCGGTCGTCAACGTCACCGGCAAGGCGGCTCAGATGGGCGAAGGGGTGATCGCCGCGGTGACCGAGGGCATGATCAAGGAGTTCTCGGGGAACCTCGCGGAGCTCTGAGCGGCCCCGCCCAAAGGGGCGGCTTGGGGTCGGATGTAATATCCGCCAGGATCGGCCTTCATGGGAGTCGCACCATGGGATTAGGAGAGGTAACGGATTGCTGATCGGCTGCTGACACGACGTCCTGGTACATCGGGCTCGGGCTCGGGGCGGTCGTCGTCGTAGTCGCGGTGATCATCGTCGTCACCATCCTCGTGCTCGCCAACCGCATCGCCGGCCAGGCCGAGACCGCCGTTGGAGCCGTCGACGTGGTCAAGGACCAGACGGACGAGCTCTCCGGCGTCGCCAAGATCAACGACTCGGGGGTGCGGATCCTGCACGCGGCCCGGGCCCTGCGGAAGACGGCTGTGGGGCACTGATGACCGTCGTGCTCGCCCTGGCGGACTCCGAGCGGACGCTCTGGTACGTGACGCTGGCGGTGGGCCTGGTGGTGGCGCTTGTCGTGGCCGGGATGCTGTTGCTGCTGCTCCACCTCCTGCGCCGGATCCAGAACGCCGTCGGCGGCCTGCTGGACTCGGCGGGGAAGGTCGCCGAGAACACGGCCAACATCCCGCAGCTCGAGGCGACCGCGCCGGTGCTGTCCCAGATCGCATCCGAGGGCGTCGTGCAGGACGGCTACATGAACGCGCTTTCGCAGGGCTACAACGAGGAGGCTGAGTGAGCACCACCACGCTCTACATCCTCAGCGTCGCTGAGGCCGTCGTGCTCGTGGTGGTGCTGGCGCTGGCCCTGATCGAGATCCGCCGGCGGCTGCTCGACATCGCCAAGGGCCTCGGGACCCTCGGGGACGCGCTGACGACCGTCGAGGAGGAGCACCTGCGCCCCCTGCGCCCGGCCGTGGAGGCGATCAACGCCCAGTTCGACGGCATCATCGCCCTGATGCCCGGCGTCGCCAAGAAGGCGGCGATCGTGGCCAAGCACTCGGAGAACGGCAAGTGACGCTCGTCTGGATCGGGGACATCGTGCTGATCGTCGTGCTCGTCCCAGTCGTCGTCTACCTGCTGCGCGGCGTCCTGGACGCGGCCAAGGCCGTGACGCCGACCGTCGATGCGCTGGTCCCCGTCGCCGAGGCGGCCTCCAAGGATCTCGACGCGGTGGAGCTGCTGGACACGACGCAGAAGCAGGTCACCGCGGTCGTCGGCGTCGTCGCGGACTACGGCGGATCCCTCGACAAGATCCTCGAGGACGCCTGATGGAGCCCGCGGTCGCGGTCCTGCTCCTCGGTGTCGTCCTGGTGGTCCTGGCGCTGGTCTTCTACCTCGTCTCGGTGATCCTGGAGCTGCGCAAGATCACCGCCGGCCTTGACGCGGTGATCGGCGCGGTCGGCGGGATCGTCAGCAAGAGCGAACCCGTCAACGGCGTGGTGGTCGCGATCAACAAGGACCTCTCGGCCGGGACCGACCTGCTCGAGGGCCTGCTCGACAAGAAGGCGGGCCAGGACGACGCCGCCGGCCTGATCGAGTCGGTCTACCCGGGCTCCGGCGCCTCGGTGCTGGAGCGCCAGGGGCGGAGCGGCGAGGTCAAGAACATCGACGCGGTCTACACGCGCGGGGCGGTCCAGCTCGTGCGCCTCGGCGGCGCCAGCCCGATCGGGGCGGGAGCCAGCACGGGCCCGGCGATGCGGGACGCGGAGTACTCGAGCGCGGCGGCGCGCAACCTGTACCACAGGCCCTCGGGTCCGCCCGGGGAGAGGCCGATGAAGCCGAAGGACAGGCGGACGTCACCGGCGATCGGCGCCGACGCGCCCAACGCACCGGCGAAGGACGGCTAGTTGCAGACCCCCGGGCCGATTGAGTACGAGCGGGCAACGAGCGTCAAGAACGCGATCGACCTGCTGGAGAAGTACGGCCCCGAGACCCGCATCCTCGCGGGCGGCCACAGCCTGCTGCCGATGATGAAGCTGCGCCTCGCCAACCCCGAGCGCCTGATCGACATCAACGAGATCGAGGACCTCTCCTACATCAACGAGCAGGACGGCGAGATCCGGATCGGGGCGATGACCCGCCACCGCGAGTTGCTGGAGTCGGAGCTGCTCGCCGAGCGCTACCCCGTCTTCGCCGACGCCGAGACGGTGATCGCAGACCCCGTGGTCCGCAACCGCGGCACGATCGGCGGCTCCCTCGCCCAGGCCGACGCCGCCGAGGACCTCTCGGCCGTCTGCTCGGCGCTGAAGGCGACCGTCGCGATCGCGGGCAAGGACGGCGAGCGGACCGTCGGCATGGATGAGTTCCACATCGGGCCCTTCATGACGGCCATCCAGGACGCCGAGATCCTGACCGAGGTGCGGATCCCGGTGAAGCCCGGCGCCGGCAGCGCCCACGAGAAGGTCGAGCGGCGCGCGGGCGACTGGGCGATCGTCGCCGTCTCGGCCGCGATCTGGGTCGACGGCGGCACGATCACCGACGCTGGCGTGGCGCTCAGCGCCGTCGGGCCGACCACGATCCACGCGACGCGCTCCGAGGATGCCCTGAAGGGCCAGAAGCCATCGGAGGAGCTCTTCGCCGAGGCCGGGAAGCTCGCCTCGGAGGACTGCAACCCGAGCGCGGACAGCCGCGGTCCCGTGGACTACAAGCGCCACCTCGCCGGCGAGCTGACCAAGCGGGCGCTGGGGCGCGCCGCCGAACGCGCACTGAAACAGGAGGCCTGATGCAAGTCACCGTCAAGGTGAACGGCAAGGACTACACCGAGGACATCGAGCCGGCCCTGTTGCTGGTCCACTTCCTGCGCGACACGCTCGGGCTCACCGGCACCCATTGGGGCTGCGACACCTCGAACTGCGGCGCCTGCGTGGTCCAGATGGACGGTCACCCCGTCAAGTCCTGCACGACCCTCGCCGCGAGCTGCGAGGGCCACGAGATCCGCACGATCGAGTCGATGGAGGTGGACGGCCGGCTCGACCCGGTGCAGCAGGGATTCCACGAGGAGCACGCCCTCCAGTGCGGCTTCTGCACGCCCGGCATGGTGATGACCGCCCGGGCGCTGCTCGACGAGAACCCCGACCCCTCCGAGGAGGAGATCCGCACCGCGATCTCGGGCGCGATCTGCCGCTGCACCGGCTACTCGAACATCGTCAGGGCCGTCCGCTGGGCGGCCGAGCACGACGGCGCCGAAGCGAGGAGATGACCATGGCGACCACCGCTGCGAAGGAGACACCGCTCGGCTACGGCAACATGAAGCGCAAGGAGGACGCGCGCTTCATCCGCGGCCAGGGGACCTACCTCGACGACATCGTGCTGCCGGGGATGCTCCACGGCGCGATCCTGCGCAGCCCCTACGCCCACGCCAAGATCCTCTCGATCGACACCTCGAAGGCGCTCGAGCACCCCAAGGTCCTCCGGGTGATCACCGCCAAGGACCTGGAGACCCTGGGTCTGGCCTGGATGCCGACGATCTCATACGACTCCCAGGCCGTGTTGGCCGGCGACAAGGTCCGCTTCCAGGGCCAGGAGGTCGCCTTCGTCGTCGCCGAGGATCGCTACGCGGCACGCGACGCGCTGCCGCTGATCGACGTCGAGTACGAGCCGCTGCCCGCGATCGTCAACGCGCGCAAGGCGCTCGACGACGACGCGCCGTTGATCCGCGACGACAAGCCCGACCAGACCGACAACCTCGCCAGCGGGCTGTGGGAGGCCGGCGACGCGGAGGAATGCGACCGCGTCTTCGCCGAGGCCGACATCGTGGTGGAGAGGGACATGATCTATCCCCGCTGCCACCCGGCGCCGCTGGAGACCTGCGGCATGATCGCCGACATGAACGCGGAGACGGGCCAGCTCGACATCTACAACGGCAACCAGGCCCCCAACCTCCACCGCACGGTCTACGCGCAGGTCGCCGGCCTGCCCGAGCAGATGATCCGGATCATCACCAACGACATCGGCGGCGGCTTCGGCAACAAGGTCCCCGTCTACCCCGGGTACGTCTGCGCGATCGTCGGCTCGATCGTCTCGGGCAAGCCGGTCAAGTGGGTCGAGGACCGCTCCGAGAACCTGATGTCGACCGGGTTCGCGCGCGACTACGTGATGAGCGGCCGCATCTGCGCCAAGGACGGCAAGATCACCGGCGCCCAGGTCGACGTGATCGCCGACCACGGCGCCTTCGACAGCACCGCGCAGCCATCGAAGTTCCCGGCCGGGTTCTTCCACGTGTTCGCGGGCTCGTACGACCTGGAGGCCGCCCACTGCTCGGTCAAGGCCGTGTACACGAACAAGGCGCCGGGCGGCGTGGCATACCGCTGCTCCTTCCGCGTCACCGAGGCGATCTACCTGATCGAGCGGCTGGTCGGCGAGCTGGCGCTGGAGATGGACGTGGACCCGGCCGAGCTGCGGATGAACAGCTTCATCAAGCCCGAGCAGTTCCCCTACGAGAACAAGACCGGCTGGACCTACGACTCGGGCGAGTACGAGAAGACGATGCGCGAGGCGATGAGGATCGCCGGCTACGACGACCTGCGCAAGGAGCAGGCCGAGAAGCGCAAGAAGGGCGAGCTGATGGGGATCGGCGTCTGCTTCTTCACCGAGGTCGTCGGCGCGGGGCCGAAGAAGCACATGGACGTCCTCGGCCAGGGCATGGCCGACGGCGCCGACCTGCGCGTGCACGCGGACGGCCGCGCGGTGCTCAGCATCAGCGCCCAGACCCAGGGCCAGGCCCATGAGACGACGTTCGCCCAGATCGTCGCCGAGGAGCTCGGCATCTCGCCGGACGAGATCCAGGTCCGCCACGGCGACACCGACCGCACCCCGTACGGGCTCGGCACCTACGGCAGCCGCTCGACGCCGGTCTCAGGAGCCGCGGCGGCCGTCGCCGCGCGCCGCGTGCGAGACAAGGCGCGGCTGATCGCGGCCGGCATGCTCGAGACCTCGCCCGACGACCTCGTCTGGGAGAAGGGCCGCTGGTACGTGAAGGGCGATCCCGACAAGGGGGCGACGATCGACCAGATCGCCGAGGCCGCCTACGGCGAAGCTCCGCTGCCCGAGGGCCTCGAGGGAGGCCTGGACGGCCAATCCGTCTACGACCCGCCCAACCTGACCTACCCGTGCGGCGCCTACATCTGCGTCGTCGACATCGATCCGGACACCGCCGAGGTCAAGGTCCGCCGCTTCATCGCGGTTGACGACTGCGGCGTCCGGATCAACCCGATGATCGTCGACGGCCAGGTCATGGGCGGACTCGCGGAGGGCGTGGGGATCGCGCTGATGGAGGTGATCACCTTCGACGACCAGGGCAACTGCCTGAACGGCTCGATGATGGACTACCTGATCCCCACCGCGCTCGAGTGCCCGGAATGGGAGCTGGGCGCCACCGTGACGCCCTGCCCGCACCACCCGATCGGCGCCAAGGGCGTCGGCGAGTCGGCGACCAACGGATCGCCGCCGGCGATCGTGAACGCCGTCTGCGACGCGCTGTATCAGAGCCATGGCGTCGCCCACGTCGACATGCCGCTGAGCCCGGCCCGGGTCTGGGCTGCGATGCAGGGCAGGGCCGAGCCGCCCCAGTAGGCGACGTGCTGGAGCTGGACCGAATCGACCTCCCGGGCCTGGCGGCGGCGCTGGGACAGCGCCTGCGGGCCGCCGGGGTGCCCGTTACGCCCGAGCGCTCGGCGCGCTTCGCGCGGTCGCTGGCCCTGGTCGCGCCGGGGCGCCGCAGCGGCCTCTACTGGACCGCGCGCGCGGTATTCGTCTCCTCGCAGGCGCAGCTGCCCACCTTCGACCGCGTCTTCGCGGCGGTCTTCGACCCGGCGCTGGAGCCGGACGAGGAGCGCGGCGACCCGTACACGCCCACCCTCAGCGGCTCGCAGTCCAGCGAGCGCCCGCCCGATCCGCGTGCGCGCTCCGTTCCCGGAGAGAGCGAGAACGAGCGCTCCGGCGGCATGCGGGGCACCTCATCCGAGCCCAGCTCCGACGAGGACCGGGAGCGCGAGATCGAGGTGCCTCTGGCGATGGCGAGCGAGGAGGAACGGCTGGGCTCGAAGCGCTTCGAGGAGCTGGAGCCACACGAGCTGGAGCGGATCCGGCAGATGATGAGCGAGCTGGAGCTCGCGGCGCCGCGCCGGCTCTCCAGGCGCAGGCGCCGCGCGCGTCGCGGAGAGCAGCTCGACCTGCGCCGCACCCTTCGCGACAGCCTCCGGACCGGGGGCGACCCGATGACCCTGGCGAGGCGGCGCCGGCGCACACGCCCGCGCAAGATGGTCCTGATCTGCGACGTCTCGGGCTCGATGGAGGCCTACGCGCGCGCCTACCTGCACCTGCTGACCTCCGCGGTCGCGAGCGGCGCGCCCGCCGAGGCTTTCGTGTTCGCGACCCGCCTGACCCGGCTCACCCGGGCCCTCGGGGGGCGCAATCCCGAGCTGGCGATCCAGCGGGCCACCGAGGCCGCGCCGGACTGGTCCAGCGGCACGCGGATCGGGGAAGCGCTGCGGACCTTCAACGACAGCTACGGCCGCCGAGGGATGGCGCGCGGCGCGGTCGTCGTCATCCTCTCGGACGGCTGGGAGCGCGCCGACCCCGCGCTGGTCGGCCGCGAGATGGAGCGCCTGGCGAGGCTGGCCCACCGCATCGTCTGGGTCAACCCCCGCGCCGGCGCCCCCGGGTTCACGCCGTCCGCCGCGCGGCATGGTGGCTGCGCTGCCGCACTGCGACGCCCTCGTCAGCGGCGACTGCCTGGATGCGCTCGACGAGGTCGCGGAGGCGATGGCCGGCGAGCATTCGCTCGCCCAGCGGCCGCGCTGGCGGCCCCCGGCCCCTGCCGAGAGCGAGGAGCCGTCGTGGGCCAGCGCCGAGCCGACCGAGGCGCAGAAGCCCGTCCCGATGCCGAGCGGCTACAGCCCCAAGCGGGGGAGGACGACGTCGTGAGAACATCCACCTCAGGAGGCGGCCAATGACCGATGCGAACGAGAGGACCTGCGCTTTCCCCGGTTGCGAGGTCGTGATCGGCCCTCACCCCGAGCACGGCGGCCCGGCGGCCGGCTACTGCGACGATCCGGATCACAACGCACACAGCGTCTACCGGGCGCTGAAGCGCGGCGAGGGCCACGCCTCGCCCGACACCGCCGCCAGGCTCGACCTGCCGGCCTTCCAGAAGGGGTCTGACAATGGCTGAAGCCGTCTATCGCGCTGCCTTCATCCGCATGCACCCGACCGGCAAGGTCGTGCTCAGCCTCAGCGAGGCCTCCAGGAGCAAGGAGAAGACGGAGGAGCTCGCGGGCATAGTCGCCGCCGAGCTCGGCATCCCGCCCGAGGACGTAAAGGTCGTGCACGAGGACGACGACCGCTTCGGCGAGGGCAACAGCTTCAACGCCGAGCCCAGCGACGAGGTCGCCGACGCCGTGGCGACGACGGCGCGCAAGCTCCGGGACAAGGCGCAGATAGTGGCCGGAGCGATGCTCGAGGTGCCTCCGGACTCCCTGAAGTACGACAACGGCCACTGGACCGTCGCAGGCGGCGATCCGGAGGGCGTCAGGATCCAGGCGGTCGCCGCTCGGGCGTTCGGCGGGTTCGAGATGCCCGACGGCCTCGACGGCTCCCTCGACGCCCAGACCACCTACAGGCTCGGGGCGGCTCAGCCCGCGGGCTGAGCGCCGGTCGCCCACGACCGTGGGCGGCGAGGAGGCGGGAGTACCCTTGAAACCGAGGTGGAATTGAGTGTCTGAGCCGACGGAGCGGTGCTGATGGAGCGTCTGAGCCCCTATGTCGAGGCGACCGTTGTGCGGGCGCAGAGCCCGACGAGCGTGCGGGCCGGCGACTCCGCCAAGGTCGGCCCCGACGGGACGATCGACGGCTTCGTCGGAGGCGCCTGCGCCGAGGCGTCCGTGCGCCTGTACGCGCTGCGCTCGCTCCAGTCCGGAGACCCGGTGCTGCTGCGGATCCTCCCGAGCGGCGCGGAGGGGGAGCCCGCGGTCGAGGACGGAGCGGTGACCGTCAAGAACCCCTGCCTCAGCGGCGGGGCCCTGGAGATCTTCCTGAAGCCGCGGCTGCCCGCAGCGACCCTGCGGGTGGTCGGCACCACCCCCATCGCCCAGGCGCTCGCCGACCTGGGGCGGCGGCTCGGCTACGCGGTCGAGCAGGGGCCCGCCGAGGGAACGGAGCCGCGCGCCGACGACGCCGCGGTCCTGGTCGCCTCCCACGGGCGCGACGAGGAGCGGATCCTCACCACTGCCCTTCGCGACGAGGTCCCCTACGTGGGCCTGGTCGCCAGCGAGAAGCGCGGCGACGCCGTGAAGCAGTCGCTCGAGCTCTCGGACGGGCAGCGCGACCGGCTGCACACGCCGGCCGGCCTCGAGATCGGGGCCGAGACCCCCGAGGAGATCGCGCTCTCCATCCTCGCGGAGGTCGTGGCGCTGCGGCCCTCCGACGCCGCCGCGCGGCGCCTGCTGCCCGGGGAGCCCGAGATCGCGGGCGCCTCTCGGCCCGCCGCCGCGCCGGAGACGCGCGGGGACCCCGTCCCCGCCGCCCCGGTGGAGATCGCCATTGACCCGGTCTGCGGCATGGAGGTCGCCCTGAGCCCGGCGAGCATCCAGCTCGAGCGCGATGGGGAGCGCTTCTACTTCTGCTCCGAGGGCTGCCGCGACAGCTTCGCCGCCGAGGGAGCGCACGGTGCCGCCGTCAGCTGAGGGGTCCGGGGACACCTTCGTCACGGGCCTCGTCCTCGCGGCCGGCGGCTCGCGGCGCCTCGGGGAGCCCAAGCAGCTGCTGCCCTACGGGGACGGAACGCTGCTCGACCACGCCGTCTCGACCGCCCGCGACTGCGGCTTCGACCAGCTGATCGTCGCGCTGGGCGGCAGCTCCGACGAGGTGCGCCGCCAGGTGGACCTGTCGGGCGCCGAGACCGTCGAGAACCGCGACTTCGGCGAGGGCTGCTCGTCCTCGATCGCCGCGGCCCTGGGCGCCGTGGACGAGCGCGCTCAGGCGCTGGTGCTGATGCTGGGCGATCAGCCCGGGGTGACCGCCGATACGGTCGGCACCCTGCTTGCCGGCCGCCCGGAGGGCGCCAAATTCACGGTCTGCCTCTACGAGGACGGCCGCGGGCACCCGCTCGCCTTCGGCCGCGACCTGTTCGGCGAATTGGGCGAGCTGCACGGCGACAAGGCGGTCTGGAAGCTGATGGACCGCTACGAGGACGAGGTCGTCGAGGTCCCGATCGCCGGCCCGATCCCGCCCGACGTCGACACCCGCGAGGACTACGAGGCCGTTCTCGCGGCCGCGGGGATGGCGCCGGCGTGACCGCCCCCATCCAGGCGACGGCCGACTCCGCGATCGGCGAGGCGGTGCCCGACATCGAGGCGCTGGCGCAGCGCCTGGACGGGGCCGACTACCTGGCCGACGAGGGGCTCGCCACCGCGCTGTTCCTGTCGCTGCGCCTGCCGCAGCCGCTGCTGCTGGAGGGCGAGGCCGGCGTCGGCAAGACCGAGGCCGCCAAGTCGCTGGCCGCGGCGCTGGACACGCCCCTGATCAGGCTCCAGTGCTACGAGGGCATCGACGCATCCGAGGCGCTGTACGAGTGGAACTACCCGCGCCAGCTCCTGCGCATCCGCTCCACGGAGTCCGCCGGGGCAGAGCTGCGCGAGCAGGACCTGTTCAGCCGCGAGTTTCTGACGGCGCGCCCGCTGTTGCGGGCGATCGAGCACAAAGGGCCGCTTCCCGCCGTGCTGCTGGTCGACGAGCTGGACCGCGCCGACGACGATTTCGAGGCGTTCCTGTTCGAACTGCTGGCGGAGTCCGCCGTCACGATCCCCGAGATCGGCACGATCACCGCCGAGCAACCGCCCGCGGTGATCCTGACCTCGAACCGCACGCGCGACCTCCACGACGCGCTCAAGCGCCGCTGTCTCTACCACTGGATCGACTACCCGAGCCCCGAGCGGGAGGTCGAGATCGTGCGCCGGCGCGTGCCCGGGACCGCGGAGGACCTCGCCGCCGAGGCGGCCGAGGCCGTGCGGCGCCTGCGCCAGAGCGATGTCCAGAAGCCGCCGGGTATCGCCGAGACGATCGACTGGGTGGCCGCTCTCGAGCTGCTCGGGGTGGAGCACCTCGATTCGGCCGCGGCGTCGAGGACGCTCGGCTCGGTGCTGAAGTACCGCGACGATCAGGAGCAGATCGCCGAGCGGGGACTGGATTGGCTGGTCGGATCCGATGCCTGAGGAGGAGATCGCATGAACGAGGTGATGGACACCGTCGACGGCTGGGTCGACGACGGCAACCGGGTCGCGCTGGCGACCGTCGTCGACACGAAGAAGTCCGCGCCCCAGCCGCCGGGGACGAAGATGGCGGTCAACGACGCCGGCAAGCTGATGGGCGCGGTCTCCGGAGGTTGCGTCGAGGGGCAGGTGGTCCAGGTCGGCGAGGGGATCCTTGACGGCGCGGAGCCCCAGCTCCTGCACTACGGGATCGCCGACGAGGATGCCTGGGATGTGGGCCTGCCGTGCGGAGGCGAGATCTCGATCTGGGTGGAGGAGTACCGCCGCTCCGGTCTGGACGGCACCTTCGCCCGGCTCGGCCGGGATGGGGCGAGGGCGGCCCTGGCCACGGTGCTGGAGGGCTCCGAAGGCGTCGGGTCCAAGCTCCTGGTCCGCGAGGACGAGAGCGTCGAGGGGAGCCTCGGCGACGAGGACCTGGACGCCGCCGCCATTGAGATCTGCTTGGAGGCGATGTGGTCTGAGGCCAGCGGCCTGCACGAGATCGACGCCGCCAACGTGTTCGTCGACACGGTCGCCCCGCCGCCCCGCCTGATCATCTTCGGGGCGGTCGACTTCGCGGCTCAGCTCGCCGCCGCGGCGAAGATGGTCGGCTGGCGCGCCTTCGTGGTCGATCCTCGCAAGCGCTTCGCCACAGTGGACCGCTTCCCGGAGGCCGAGCGGGTGATCGCTGCGTGGCCCGACCAGGCCATCCCCGAGCTGGGGGGCATCGACCGCGCCACCTCGATCGCCGTGCTCACCCACGACCCCAAGCTCGACGACGCGGTGCTGAAGATCGCGCTGCGCTCCGAGGCCCCGTACGTCGGGGCGATGGGCAGCCGCCGGGCCCAGGAGAAGCGGCGCGCGCGCCTGCTCGAGGCCGGCATGACCGATCAGGACCTGGAGCGCCTGTCGGCGCCGATCGGTCTGGACATCGGCGCGCTGTCAGCCTCCGAGACCGCCCTCTCGATCCTGGGCGAGATCATCGCCGTGCGCCGCGGGCGCGAGGGCGGCCGGCTGATCGCCGTCAAGGGCAGGATTCACGACGTCGTCCCGGCCGAGCAGCCGGCGGCGGGGTAGGGAATCGTGGCTTCCCTGCTCGCTCACGTGGCCGGCATTCCGGTCGAGGAGGTGCTCCCGGCCGTGATCGTCGCCGGGCTCGCCGCGGCGCGCGCCGCCGCCGTCAAGCTGCGCGGCATTCGGCCGGGGCGGCCATGACGCAGCGTGGGCCGCTCATGGACGGGCACGGCAGGCCGATCGGCGACCTGCGCTTCTCGGTGGTGGACCGCTGCAACTTCCGCTGTCAGTACTGCATGCCCGCCGACGGCCTCCCCTGGCTCGACCGCACCGAGATCCTCAGCTTCGAGGAGATGCATCGCCTGGTGGCGCTGCTCGCCACAATGGGCGTGACCAGCCTGCGGCTGACGGGGGGCGAGCCGCTGGTCCGCCGCGAGTTCCCGAAGCTGGTGGCGATGCTCCGCGGCATCGAGCAGCTCGAGGAGATCTCGGTCACCACCAACGGCTACCTGCTCGAGCGCGACGCCGAGGCCCTGGTGCGCGCCGGGGTCGATCGCTTCAACGTCTCGGTCGACTCGCTGGCCCGCGACGCCTTCTTCAAGATCACCCGGCGTGACGCCCTGCCCCAGGTGATCCGCGGGCTCGAGGCGCTCGCGGCCTTCCCCGAGGTGGGCCCGATCAAGATCAACGCGATCGCGATGCGCGACTTCACCGAGGCCGAGGTGCTGCGCTTCTGCGAGCTGGCCAGGACCAGCGACTATCAGGTGCGCTTCATCGAGTTCATGCCGCTGGACGCCGACCGCAACTGGAAGCCGGAGGCGGTCCTGACAGGCGCCGAGATCAGGCGGATCATCGAGGCCGAGCATCGCCTCGAGGAGGTCCCGCGCGAGCCGCACGCGACCGCCAGGGTCTACCGCTTCGCCGACGGGGGCGGCGAGATCGGCTTCATCAACCCCGTCTCCGAGCCGTTCTGCGCCGACTGCAACCGCATCCGCGTCACCTCCGACGGCAAGCTCCGGACCTGCCTGTTCTCGATCCACGAGACCGATCTGCGCGAGCCGATGCGCGCCGGCGCGAGCGACGAGGAGCTCGAGCAGATCGTCCGCGACGCCGTCTGGCGCAAGGAGCTGAAGCACCGCGTCAACGAGCCCGGCTTCCGGCAGCCGCCTCGGACGATGAGCCAGATCGGCGGCTGAACCGGCCGGGACGCGCTCAGGCCCGCAGCAGGCGGGTCGCCGTCGCCTTCCAGGTCGCAACGGCCTCGACTCCTGGCCTGAGCCCGAGCGCGCGCGTCGATTCGGCCGTGATTTCGGCCACCAGCGGCTGTGGCGCCGCGAGGCCGACGCGGACCCGATTGCCGACCTCGGTCACCGAGACGACCTCCACTGCGAGCCAGTTGAGGGCAGAGCCGTGCGGCGCGGCGTCCGCCTGCTCGACGCCGATCTCCCAGGGAAAGACGCTGACGGCGACCGGGCCCTCGACCTCGTCGGTGCTGCGGACCCGCCCGCCGCCGTCCAGCTGCACCTCCGTCAACCCCTGGCGCTGGCGGTGTGCGGTGCCGGTCAGCACCACCGAGCCCGCGAAATCGGCGACGAACGCAGACGCCGGCCGGGCGGAGAGTTCTGCGGCGGTTCCGCGCTGCACGATTCGCCCCCGGTCCATGACGCAGATCTCGTCGGCGAGCAGCGCCGCCTCTGCGAAGTCGTGCGTGACGACGATCGCGGGAACGCCAGCCTCACTGAGCGCCGCCGCCAGCTCCCGGGCGGCGTGCGCCCGGGTGCGGGTGTCCAGCGCCGAGAGGGGCTCGTCGAGCAGCAGGACGCTGGGATCGCGTGCCAGCGACCTCGCCAGCGCCACCCGTTGGCGCTCTCCTCCCGAGATCGATCCGGGGCGCGCCTCGGCCAGCTCCTCGACGCCGAAGCGCCGAAGCAGCTCCAGGGCGCGGCCGCGGCGCTCGGCCCCGCGACCGGAGATGCCGAAGGCGACGTTGCGCCAAGCGCTCAGGTGGGGGAAGAGCGCGTACTCCTGGAACATGAAGCCGCACGCCCGCTCCTCCGGGGGCAGGTCGACGCCGCGGTCGGAGTCCAGCCAGGTGACTCCGCCAACGGAGACTCGCCCCGGATCGGCGTGCCGCAGCCCGGCGACGATCCGGAGGACCGTCGACTTCCCGGCCCCGGACGGCCCGACGATCGCCAGGCAGCGGGTGTCCTCGACGCGGAGCTCGACCCGCAGCTCGAACTCGCGGAGACGGTCGCGAGCCCTGAGCTCGAGCGCGCTCATCCCTGCCCACCACCCAGCAGCGGCGAGCGCCCCAACAGCTTCACCGAGAGCAGCAGCGCAGCCGAGACGATCACCAATACGGCGGAGAGCGCCAGAGCGGAGGTGAAATCGCTGCTGAACTGCGAGAAGATCGCCAGCGGCACGGTCTGGGTGATGCCCGGGAAGGAGCCCGCGAACATCAGCGTCGCCCCGAACTCCCCCAGTGCCCGGCCCCAGGCCAAGGCCAGGCCGGCGGTGATCCCCTGACCGGCGCAGGGCACCGCCACGCGTACGAAGGCGCGGGCCTCGCTTGCGCCCAGGGTGCGGGCGGCGTCCAGCAGGTTGGGATCGACCGCGGCGAACGCTTCCTGCGCCTGGCGCAGGTAGAAGGGCGCGGCGACGAAGATGAGCGCGACGATCACGCCAGCGGTCTGCAGCACAAGCGCGATGCCCGCGTCCTCGAGAGCTGAACCGAACAACCCCTTGGGGCCGAAGCAGGCGAGCAGGGCGATCCCCGCCACGGCGGGAGGCAGGACCAGCGGCAGCTCGATCAGGGTCATCACGACCGAGCGCCCGCGGAACTCTCGCGTCGCCAGCAGGTAGGAGGACGGAGTTCCGAAGACCACGATTATCGCCAGCGCGGCGAGGGACGTCTTCAGGCTCAGCCAGAGTGCATCCAGGGCGTCGGGCTCGCCGAGGCTCCGGATCAGCTCAGCGGGAGAGGTGTCGACGAAGATCGCGACGATCGGCAGCGTCAGGAAGGCCAGCGCGACGCAGAGCGACACGAACAGCAGTGCGCTGAAGGCCGCGCCGCGTCTCAACTCGGCGGCGGCTTGAAGCCCGCCTCTCGCAGCGCTGTCGCCCCATCGCCTTCGAGCAGCCCGTCGATGAACGCCTGTGCCCCTTCGGGGTTCTTGGCTCCGACCACGACCGCGGCGCCGTAGGCCACGTCAGGCTGGAGCGTCGCGGGCAGCTCGATCGCTGTCAGCGCTCCGTCCGTGGCCGTGACGTCGGTGACGTAGAGGAAGCCGGCATCCACGGCTCCCTGTGTCAGCTTGCCGACGATGCCGCCGACGTCCGGCTCCTGGGATCCAACGTTGTCGAGGATCGCTTTGCTCTCCTCGGGCGGGAGGGCGTCCAGCACCTCGCGGGTGTAGGAGCCCACCGGGACCTCGGGGTCCCCGATCGCGATCGTGGTGCCCGGCTTCGTCAGGTCCTCGATCGAGGAGATGTCCGATCCCTCCGGCACGGCGAGGACCAGCGAGTTGGTGGCGAACACCACCGGCCTCTCGACCAAGCCCTCCTTGTACAGCTGGTCGGGCAGGGTCGTGTTGGCAGCCGCGTAGACGTCGGGCCTGACACCCTGGCGGATCTGTGCGGCCAACTCGTCCGAGCCGGCGAACGACTGTTTGGCGTCGATCCCGGCCGCGTCCGCGTAGTCGGTGAAGGCTGTCGCCAGTGACGCCGCTGCAGAGACCACCACCTGATCGGAACTGCCACCGCCGCTGTCGTCGTCTCCGCACGCTGCAAGAGCGAGCGAGCAGATCACGGCCACGACCGAGAGGGCCCGCGTCATTCAGTCCCGATCGATCATCACCGAGGTCGCCTTCACCGTCGCGGTTGCGGTCATTCCCTCGACGATCCCGAGCTCCTCGACCGCATCCCGGGTGATCGCCGCGGTGACCCGATGCGGTCCCGCCTCGATCTCGACCAGGGCCATGACGCCATCAACCTCCACCGAGACGACCGTTCCCGGGAAGCGATTGCGGGCCGAGAAGGAGTCCTTGGTGCGGTGGCGAGACGGGGCCCGGCGCAGGCGCTCGACCTCGCTCGTCGGCACCTGTCGGCGGTTGCGATCGTCGCGGGTCGTGCGCAGCTTGCCGGCACGGTCCCAGCGGCGCAGCGTGTCGACGCTGACGCCGATCGCTCTCGCGGCCTCGCTGAGGCTGACATCAGGCATGGCTGCCTGAGCATTGCATATGCAGATTACATATGCAGTGCCTATGTAAGGATCTGGCGCGGCTTCCCCGGGCGCCGATCACCGATGATCTAGGCTCGACGCGAGGGAGGTTGCAGGTGCCGAAGAAGTTGATCGAGGTCTCGAAAGCCCGCCGGCTCGTGTTGGAGCGGGTCGGCCCGCCGACGGCCGAGCCGGTGCCGCTGCGCTCGGCGCTGGGCCGGGTCCTGGCCGCGGACATCGCCAGCTCCGACGCCGTGCCGGGCTTCGACAATTCCTCGATGGACGGGTTCGCCGTGCGTGCCGCCGACACCAAGGGAG
Source organism: uncultured Solirubrobacterales bacterium (assembly GCA_963813725.1). GTDB lineage: Bacteria > Actinomycetota > Thermoleophilia > Solirubrobacterales > 70-9 > VGBV01. The sequence continues at coordinate 124,725 of CAWFAI010000013.1, read as the reverse complement.
CCGCCGCCGGGGCGCCGGTGGCGCTGCGAGTCGCTGGCGAGTCCCGCGCCGGGCGCCCCGCCCGTTCGGCCCTGGACGAGGGGCAGGCGATCGCGATCTCGACCGGGGCGGTGGTGCCCGCCGGCGCCGACGCCGTCGTCCGGGTCGAGGACACCAGCACGCGCGACGGGCGGGTGGAGGTCTCCGCCTCAGTCGAGCCAGGCAACAACGTGCGTCGCGCCGGCGACGACATCCAGCCTGGCGAGACCGTGCTGCGCCGGGGCACGACGATCGGAGCCGCCGAGCTGGGCGTGCTCGCGTCGGTCGGGGTCGGCGAGGTCAGCTGCGCCCGCCGCCCCCGCATCTGGGTCCTGACGACCGGGGACGAACTGCTCGAGCCCGATGACGCGATGCGGCCCGGCGGCGTGCGTAACTCGAACGCCTACACGGTCCCCTCAGTGGCGCTCGGCGCCGGCGCCGACGTGGTCGCGGTCGAGACCGTGCGCGACGATCCGGCCGCGACCAGGCCCGCCATTGGACGGGCCCTGGCGCGGACATCGCCGTGATCTCGGGCGGGGTCTCGGTCGGGGAGCACGACCACGTCAAGCCCGCGCTGGAGGCGCTCGAGGTCGAGCAGGTCTTCTGGCGGGTCGCGCTGAAGCCGGGCAAGCCGACCTGGTTCGGCGTCGCCCCCAGCGGCACCCTCGTCTTCGGACTGCCCGGCAACCCCGTCTCGACGATGGTCACCTTCCTGCTCTTCGTGCGGCCGGCGATCCGGGCGATGCTGGGGGCGGACGACACGGCCGAGCGGGTGGCCGCGATCCTCGACGAAGACCTGCCGAAGCCGCCGGGACGCGCCCACGCGGTGCGCTGCTCGCTGGAGCTCCGCGAGGACGGCTGGCACGCGCGCCCCACCGGCGATCAGGATTCCCACGTCCTCACCTCGATGCTCGGCGCCGACGCGCTCGCGATCGTGCCCACCGACGGGGACCCCCCGGTTGCGGGTGACCGGATCGAGGTCGAGCTGCTCCCCGGGGAGGGGCAACTAGCATCGCCGCCATGACCGTCACCGTGCGACTGTTCGCGATGCTGCGCGAGCGGGTGGGCAGCGACTCGATCGATCTCGAGCTGGCGGACGGGGCGACGGTGGCCGAGGCGATCGCCGCGCTCGCCGAGCGCCCCGAGCTGGGCGGGCTGCTGGACCGGATGCCCGTGGCGATGGCCGTCAACCGCGACTACGCGGATCCCGGCACCCCGCTCGCCGCCGGCGACGAGCTGGCGCTGGTGCCCCCCGTCAGCGGCGGTGCCGGTGGTGACGTGCACGCGCGGGTCACCGACGAGCCCCTCTCCCTTGAGGCGCTGGCGAGCTCGGTCTCGCGGCCGGGCGCCGGCGCGATCGTCAGCTTCCAGGGCACCACCCGCGAGGTCACCCGGCTCGACTACGAGGCCTACGGGGAGATGGCAGCGGAGAGGATCGAGCGGATCCTGCGCGAGTGCGTCGACGGCCACGGCCTCGAGGCCGCGGCCGCCGAGCACCGAGTCGGCCCCGTGGGCCTGGGGGAGTCGAGCGTGATCGTCGCCGTCTCCGCCGCCCACCGCGGCGAGGCCTTCGCCGGCGCGCGCGAGGCGATCGACCGGATCAAGGCCGAGGCGCCGATCTGGAAGCGCGAGGTCGAGGCCACGGCGGACGGCGAGAGCGCCCGCTGGGTCGAGGGCGCCCCGCCGCCTTCGGCGACGACGGGGCCGGCGAGCTGATGGCGGACGACCTGACCCACCTCGACGAGTCGGGAACGGCGCGCATGGTGGACGTCGGCGAGAAGGAGAGCAGCGAGCGCCGGGCGCGCGCCGAGGCGCGCCTGCGCATGTCCCCGGAGACCGCGGCCGCGGTCGAGCGTGGCGACGCCCCGAAGGGAGACGTGATCGGCACCGCCCGCCTCGCCGGCATCCAGGCGGCCAAGCGCGCCGCAGAGCTGATCCCGCTGGCGCATCCGCTGCCGCTCACCTTCGTCGATGTCGAGGCGACGATCTCGGCGGCAGACGGCCTCGTCGTCCTGGTCGCCGAGGCGCGCACCGTGGCGCGAACCGGCGTCGACATGGAGGCGATGACGGCCTGTGCGGTCGCCGCCCTCACGGTCTACGACATGGTCAAGGGCCTCGAGCGCGGGGTGACGATCGAGCGGGTCAGGCTGTTGGAGAAGTCGGGCGGGCGCAGCGGCACCTGGCGCAGCGACGCCGGCGCGGCCGAGGCCTAGCGAGTTGCGCGCCGCGATCGTCACGGTCTCGACCTCGAGGGCGGCCGGCGAGGGCGCCGACGAGAGCGGGGACGCGCTCGCGTCCTTCGCCACGGGGTTGGGCGCCGAGATCGCCGGGCGCGAGCTGATCCCGGACGATCGCGAGCAGATCGCCGAGCGCCTGCGCCACTGGGCCGACGAGGAGGGCTGCGAGCTCGTGCTGACCACGGGCGGCACCGGCTTCACGCCGAACGACCTCACGCCCGAGGCGACGCGGGCGGTGATCGAGCGCGAGGCTCCGGGCATCCCCGAGGCGATGCGGGCGGCGTCGCGACCTCACACCAAGCACTGGATGCTGTCGAGGGCCGTCGCCGGGATCCGGGGCGGCACCCTGATCGTCAACTTCCCGGGCAGCCCCAGGAGCATCGCGGAGGCCGGCGAGGCGATCGCCCCGGCGCTCCCGCACGCGCTCGACCTGATCGCCGGGCGCCACAGCTCCCACTAGGCGACCGGCGAATGGCCACGATCCGGGTGCGTCTAAGCTGACCCCATGGCGGAGGGAACGGCAGCGACGGCTTCCCCGGCGGGCCTCGGCGCCGCCGCGGTGGAGCAGCTTCAGCGCCTGATCCGCGTCGACACCGTCAACCCGCCCGGCAAGGAGCGCGCCGTGCAGGAGCAGACGGCGGCACTGCTGCGTGACGCGGGCTTCGAGTGCGAGCTACTCGAGGCCGAGCCCGGGCGAGCGAACCTCCTCGCCAGGCTCAGGGGCGAGGCCGAGGGGCCGACCGTGACCCTGCTCTCGCACGTGGACACCGTCCGCGCCGACCCCGAGGAATGGACCCGAGACCCCTGGGGCGGCGAGCTGGTGGACGGGTGGGTCTGGGGCCGGGGCGCGCTGGACATGAAGGGCCAGGTCGCGGCCGAGCTGGCGGCCTGCCTCGCCCTCGGGCGAAGCGGGTGGACGCCGCCTCGGGGCGAGCTGCTGCTGGTCATCACCGCGGACGAGGAAACCGGCGGGGACCTGGGCGCGCGCTGGCTCTGCGAACAGCACCCGGACAAGGTGCGCAGCGACTTCGTCCTCAACGAGGGCGGCGGAGCAACGATCGAGGTCGGCGGCCGCAGGCTCTACACCCTGTGCGTCGGCGAGAAGGGCATCGTCCGGTGCCGCGTCAGAACCAGCGGTCGCGCCGGCCACGCCTCGCTGCCGAAGATCGGCGAGAACGCCCTGCTGAAGCTGGCCCCGCTGATCGCGAGGCTGCGCGAGCAGCCTCCGCCCGAGCCCACCGAGGAGGGGCTGGAGTTCCTCTCGGCCCTCTACGGAGAGAGCTTCGAGGGAACGGAAGGCGTCCAGCGGGGCCTCGAGCGCCTGCGCGCGGAACAGCCCCTGCTGGCGACATTCCTGGCCGAGCCGATCCTGGGGGCAACCCTGACCCCGACCAAGGTCAAGGCCGGCGAGAAGGCGAACGTGATCCCGTCCTCCGCCGAGGTGTTGGTGGACTGCCGCGTGCCGCCGGGCCGGGACGCCGACTGGGCACGTGGCCGGATCGAGGGGGCGCTGGGCGAGGGTGACTACGAGCTGGAGTTCAGCGAGGCCGTGGTCGGCAACCGCTCGCCCTTTGAGTCCCCGCTCGCCGACGCGATCCGCGCCTGGCTCGCCGAGGCCGACCCGGGCGCCGAGCTGGTTCCGATGGCGATGCCGGGCTTCAGCGACAGCCGCTGGTTCCGCGAGGCCTTCGGCTCGGCCGTGGTATATGGCTTCTGCCCGCACCGGGCCATCGGCCTGTTGGAGGCCGCGCCGCTGATCCACGGCGCCGACGAGCGGGTGCCGGCGGCCGACGTGGAGCTGGCGGCCTCCTTCTTCGCCGACCTGGCCACCAGAATGCTGAGTGAGGGAACCGCATGAGCTCGGAGAACGGACAGCCGCCCACCGAACAGCCGCCGCTGCGGCTGGGAGGGATGGCATTGCGCAACGGGTTGCTGATCCACGGGCCGACCTCGTGGGCCGCGGCGGCGCGTGACTCCGATGGCGAAATCCGCATCGCCTCGGGCGCGAAGCCGGTGCTGGCGCCGGACCTGGCCGGGCGGATGCCCCTGCTGCGCGGCCCGCTGCGCCTGGCCGAGGCGTTCCTGCTGATCCCGCTGGTGCGGCTGCGCCTGCGGCCCGCCCGCCTCCCCTTCGAGGACCCCAGGGTGCTGGGCGCGATGGTGGTGGCCTCGGGCGTCAGCCGCTCCCTGCGCTCCCGCGGCAGCAGCGCCGGGGGCGAGGTGGCCCAGGCCGCGCTCGGCTTGCTGCCGGCCATGGTCGCGCTGGGCAACCGCGACCTCGCGGCCTACCACGGGGTCGAGCACAAGGCGATCGGCGCATATGAGGCCGGGTCCGAGGATCCGGCGTCGGCGACCAAGGAGCACAACCGCTGCGGCTCCAACCTCGTCGCCCCGATGGTGCTGATGTCGGCCGCGGGCCAACTGCTCGTGGACAGGCTGGTGGAGCGGCCGGGGCCGCTCGCCCGCACAGCGGTCGGCGTCGCCAGCATCTCGCTCGCCGCCGAGATGTTCGCCTGGAGCGACCGCAACCCCGAGACTACGGCTGCGCGCGCCTTTCACCGCCCAGGCCACGAGATTCAGCGCCTGATCGCGACCAAGGAGCCGACGTCGGAGCAGCTCGAGGTGGGGGTGGCGGCGTTGCGCGAGATCCTCCGCGTCGAACAGGAGGCGTCGGGCGGGCCGGAAGAGGCCGCTGAATAGACTTGCCGCGATGCTCGGCCGGATCGATCACATCGGCGTCGCCACCGACGACCTGGACGGGGCCCTCGCCCTGTACGAGGGAACGCTGGGGATGCCCGTCGCCCACCGCGAGACCGTGGAGTCCCAGGGAGTCGAGGCCGTCCTGCTGGACGTCGGCGACGGGCACGTCGAGCTGCTACGGCCCCTCGGCCCCGAGACCCCCGTGGGCAAGTACCTCGACCAGCGCGGCCCCGGCCTGCACCACGTCGCTTACGCGGTCGCCGACATCGACGGGACGCTGGGAAAGCTCCGGGACTCCGGGATCGAGCTGATCGACGCCGAGCCGCGCCAGGGGATCCGGGATTCCCGCGTCGCCTTCCTGCACCCGCGCTCAACCGGTGGCGTGCTGACCGAGATCGTCGAGCCGGCTGATGGCTGACGTCGAGCTCGTCGAGGTCGGCTTCTCGGGAGGCCAGGTGATCGCGATCCGCCTCGACCCCGAGAAGCTGAAGGAGCTGCGCAAGGCGCTCGAGAAGTCGCGGGGGTGGGCCGACGTCGAGACCCCGACCGGGACCGTCTCGCTGGACCTGGCGCAGGTCGTGTTCGTGCGCACCGACGCGCCGGCGCAGACGGTCGGCTTCAGCGGGTGAGGTCCCTCAAGGGGCTGCTCGTCGCCGCGGGGCTGGCGGTCGCCGGTGCGGCGCTGTGGTGGCGCAAGAACCCGTCGGCCTGCCCTTACAGCCAGCGTTTCTGGGTGCAGGCGCCGCACCCGATCATCACTCGCGATCGCCTGCGCGAGGTGCTGGCGCCGCGGCCCGGCGAGCGCGTGCTCGAGGTAGGTCCCGGCACCGGTTACTACACGCTCGACGTCGCCGACTGGGTCGGTCCCGACGGCAAGGTCGAGATCCTCGACGTACAGTCGGAGATGCTCGAGCACACGATGGGCCGGGCCATCGAGGGCGGAATCGATAACGTCGTCCCGACCCAGGCCGACGCGACGGCGATGCCCTACGAGGACGCCTGCTTCGACGCCGCCTTCCTGGTGACCGTGCTGGGCGAGGTCCCCGACCAGGACGCGGCCCTTCGCGAGCTTGCCCGGGTGCTGAAGCCCGGGGGCAGGCTTGTCGTCGGCGAGCTCATGGGCGACCCCCACTACGTCGCGATCAAACCGATGCGGCTGCGCGCCGCCGGAGCGGGCCTGGAGTTCGAGACGCGCTCAGGCAATGCGCTCGGGTTCTTCGCCCGCTTCTCGAAGCCGACGGGCTAGCCCTCAGCCGGCAGCCAGCGCGTCCCAGAGGCGCCGCTCGGCCTGCAGCACCCTCTCGGCCTCGGCGCCCAGCGCGCTCCAGCGCGCGGCGTCGGCCTCGTCGTCCTCGCTGACGGCGCGGGCGGCGCCGGCGAGCGAGGTCCACAGGCGGGCGGCCTCGGCGGCCAGCGCGGACTCCTCCCGCCCCGCCTCCGCCAGGAAGCGGGAGTACATGAGCCGGAAGTTGCCCCCGCCCGTCCCGCGGCGCTCGATCACCTGAAAGAGGAAGCGGGCGCACCACTGTGCGTCCGCAACGGCCTGCGGCCAGTCGCCGACCTCGGCCGCGAGCCGCTCCAGCGCCGGCAGGCCCTGGAACTCGCCCAGGGCGGGTTCGTGCATCTGCTCGGCCGCCCGCTCGATCGCCGCCGGGGCGGCGGCCTCCAGCTTCTCCGGGTCGAGCGCCCCGGCGTCGCCGTTCGGCTCGGTGTCGATCATCTGGCCCGAAAGCGGGAACGCCGGGTGCTGGGAGTGCCGGGCCTCGGCCAGGTTCTCCAGCCGCGTCGCCTGCAACTCCTCGAAGCCGGTGTCCGAGAGCCAGGCGGCCTCCTCGTCGTAGCCGGCCAGCACCACGGCGTGCCCAGGGAAGTGCGCCGAGCGGCCGTAGTGGTCCAGGTAGTAGAGGTCGGTCAGCAGCAGAACCGGCCGGCCGGCGTCCACGTCCTCGCGGGCCAGCTCCCAGCTGCGGCCGGGGTCCTCGTCGGTGCGCAGCCGCAGCGGCGCGCCGGTCAGCTCGAGGAAGTTCTCCTCCAGCCGCGCCGCTCGCCCGTTGGTGAAGCGCGACGGCGACTGCCCGTCCAGGGGGACGTAGAAGAAGCAGGCGCCGGCGCCCAGCCCGAACGCCATCTCCTCGCTGATCTCGCAGCCGTGGAAGGCCAGCAGGTTCCGCAGCGCGGTCGAGCCACAGTGGTTGCCCGGCACGTGCTCGTAGCCGGGGACCATCGTCCTGCCCGTCGCGGTGGCCATCGGGTGGATTCTCTGGCGCTCGCGGTCGCTCACGGCCTGAACCGTATTCTGCGCCGGTGCTGCAACAGCTCGACAGCCGCCTGCTGGTCGCGATGCGGACCCGCTTCCACGGCCCGCGCCGCGAGGCATTCGCGAAGTTCCTCGCCCTGCTGGGCGAGTACGGCTGGATCTGGCTCGCGATCGGGATCGCGATGGCGCTGATCGATTCCGGCCAGCGCGAGCAGTGGCTGCTGGCGGGCGTGCTGGGCCCGCTCGCGATCGGCCTCAACTTCGCCGTGAAGCTGATCGTGCGCCGCCGCCGCCCCGTGCTCGACGGCCTTCCCCCGCTGGGCGGTGCCCCCAGCTCGCTGAGCTTCCCCTCGGCGCACGCGACGGCGTCGTTCGCGTGCGCGACCGCGATGACGCGGATCGACCCCGCGGCAGCCGTCCTCTTTGCGCTCGCCGTCCTGATCGCCGCGGGCCGGCCCTACCTGGGCATGCACTACCCCTCCGACGTTCTGGGCGGCGCCCTGCTCGGCGCCGGGCTGGGCCTGGCGTGGCCGCTGGACGCGCTCACGTGACCCTCACCCTGAATCGCCGCCGATGAAGATCGGGATCGTCGGCATGCCCAATGCGGGCAAGTCCACCCTCTTCAACGCGCTGACCGCCGCGGGCGCCGAGACCGGCGACTACCCGTTCACCACCGTGGAGCCGAACGTCGCGGTGGTCGAGGTCCCCGACGAGCGCCTGGACCGGATCGCGGAGCTGCTGGGCTCCTCATCGGTCGTGCGCGAGACGATCGAGTTCTACGACATCGCCGGCCTGGTCAAGGGGGCGGCCGAGGGGGAGGGCCTCGGCAACCGCTTCCTTGCATCGATCCGCGAGACCGACGCGATCTGCCACGTGATCCGCGCTCATGGCGCCGGGGAGGTGGCCCATCCCGAGGGCCGGGTCGACCCGGCTGCCGACGCGGAGCTGATCGAGGCCGAGCTGCTGGCCGCCGACCTGGAGGGCGCCGAGCGCCGCCTGGAGAAGATCACGCGCGAGGCCCGCTCGGGCGAGAAGGCGGCCGTCGCCGAGCGCGAGTGGCTGGAGACGGTCACCGAGGCCCTGGGATCCGGCCGCCGCGCCGCCGAGGTGCCGCCGCCCGAGGCGGCGGCGGACGCCCTGCGCAAGCTCAGCCCGCTGACCGCGAAGCCCGTCCTCTACGTCGCGAACGTCGACGAGGGCGAGACCGATGTCCCTGGCGAACTGGCGGCGCGGGCGGCCGCGGCGGGGGCGGGAACCGTCGCGATCTCCGCCCGCGTCGAGTCCGAGCTGCGCGAGCTCGACGCGGCCGAGGCCGATGAGATGCGGTCCGAGCTGGGGGTCGATCGCTCGGCCCTCGAGCGCCTCATACGCGCCGCCTTCAAGCTTCTCGACCTGGTCAGCTTCTTCACGGCCGACCGGGACGCCGAGGCGACCGGCCGCACGCTGAGGCGCGGCGGGACCGCCTGGGACGCCGCCGGCAAGGTCCACACCGACATCCAGCGTGGATTCGTGCGCGCCGAGGTGGTGGCCTGGGACGAGCTGATCGCAGCGGGCGGCTACGCCGGGGCGCGCGACCGCGGCACCCTGCGCATCGAGGGCCGCGACTACGTCGTCGGTGACGGCGACGTGATCACGATCAAGCACTAGAGGTCGGGGCGTGAGCCTGACGGTCATGGGCTGCTCGCTGGACGGGGAGACCGTGTCGGTCCGCTGCGCCGAGGGCGTCATCGCGGAACTCGGCCCGGAGGTCACGGCGGCCGAGGGCGACGAGGTGATCGACGGGGGCGGGTTCCTGCTCTGCCCGCCGTTCGTCAACGCCCACACGCACGCGGCGATGACCCTGTTCCGCGGCTTCGGGGACGACCGGCCGCTGATGGACTGGCTGCAGAACTACATCTGGCCCGCGGAGGCGAGGCTCGAGCCCGAGGACGTCTACTGGGGGACCCGCCTGGCCGCGGTCGAGATGCTGCGCTCGGGGACGACCACGTTCGTGGACATGTACTGGCACTCGAGCGATGTGGCGCGGGCGGTCCGCGACACGGGGCTGCGCGCGGTCGTCAGCTCCGTGCTCATCGACGGCCTCGATCCCCAGCGGGGCGGCGAGTTGCGGCAGAGCGCGATCGATGCGATCGAGGAGCTCGGGGACTCCGGGCCGCTCGTGAGGCCCGCCTTCGGCCCGCACGCGATCTACACGGTCAGCGGGGAGTCACTGCGCTGGCTCGCCGAGACCGCCGCCGAGCGCGAGCTGGCGCTGAACATCCACCTGTCCGAGACGAAGCAGGAGGTGGATGACTGCGTCTCCGCCCACGGCGTACGGCCCGCCCACTACCTGGACGAGCTCGGCTTCCTCGGCCCGCGCACCGTGCTGGCGCACGGCGTCTGGCTTGATCGCTCGGAGCTGGAGCTGATCGCCGAGCGCGGCGCGACGGTGGCCAGCAACCCGGCGGCCAACATGAAGCTGGCGGTCGGAGGGGCCTTTCCCTATCCGCAGGCCGCCGCGGCCGGGGTGGAGCTGGGACTGGGCACCGACGGCGTCTCCTCCAACAACAGCCTCGACATGCTCGAGCAGACGAAGCTGTTCGCGCTGCTGCAGAAGCACACGACCGCGGACCCCTCGGTGGTGCCGGCGGCCGAGGCGCTGGCGATCGCCCGCGGCGAGCGTTCCGGCCTGCTCGGAGGAGGCCCGCTGGCGCCCGGCCGCGACGCCGATTTCATCCTGCTGCGGGGCGACGCCCCCGAGGTGACGGCCGGCAGCCTCGACGCGGCGCTCGCCTATGCGGCCCTGGGCTCGATCGTCGACACCGCCGTCGTCGCCGGCAGGGTGGTCATGCGCGGCCGCGAGGTCGAGGGTGCGGCCGAGGCGGCCGAGCAGGTGAGGGCCAGGAGTGAGCGCCTGACGCGGCGCTGATTCGCGGGGTAGGGTGCCGACCGGTGAGGAGCAAGGCGCGATTTCCCGACGTTCCAGCCAAGCGGGGGCACTACGAGAGCTTCTATCTCAAGCTGACGGACCCCAACGGCGGGCGGGGCGCGTGGATCCGCCACACCGTCCACAAGCGCCCGGGCGAGCCCGTCACCTGCGCGCTCTGGTTCGTGCTCTTCGACGCCGCTGCAGCCGCGCCGCGCGCGACCAAGCGCCAGTTCGGCCCCGACCAGCTCGACGCGCCGGCGCAGTCCTATATCCGGGTCGGCGATGCCGTGCTCGGCGACGGCCGCGCGACGGGCTCGGTCTCCACAGACGCGCTGTCGGCGAGCTGGGACCTGACCTTCGCCGACGAGCACGAGCCCTTCCACCACCTGCCGCGGGACTTCCTCTACGACGCGAAGCTGCCGAAGACCAAGTTCCTCAGCCCCTACCCGAACGCCGTCTACAACGGCACCCTGGACGTCGCGGGCGAGCCGATCGAGGTGAACGGCTGGCGGGGCATGGTGGGCCACAACTGGGGCGCCGAGCACGCCGAGCGCTGGGTCTGGGTGCAGGGCGCGGGCTTCGAGGACCGCTCGCCCGACGACTACTTCGACATGGCGGTCGGCCGCATCAAGGTGGCGGGGATGCAGACGCCCTGGGTCGGCAACGGGATGCTGGTGCTGGACGGCAAGCCCCATCGCCTCGGCGGCTTCGAGCGCGTGCCCAGCACCGAGGTCGACGAGCAGCCGACCTGCTGTCGCTTCGGCCTGCGGGGCAAGGGCGTGAAGCTGTGCGGGACGGTCCAGGCGCCGGCCAAGGACTTCGTCGCCTGGATCTACGCCGACCCCGTCGGCCCCCAGCACAACACGCTCAACTGCTCGATCTCCGACCTGGAGCTTGACGTCGAGATCGACGGCCGCCCGGCCGAGCGGCTGAAGGTCAGCCGCGCCGCCGCCTACGAGTTCGGCACGCGCGACGCCGACCACGGCATCCCGCTGCAGCCCTACCCGGACGGATAGGGCTCACTTCCGCTTGAACGTGGCCCAGGTGTCCGGCAGCCCCAGGTAGGAGCGCAGGTCCGGGCCGCTGACCTTGGTGGTCCCGCCCGATCCCACCAGCTTCGCCTTCACGATCCGCGGCGAGACGCCGCGCTTGGTGACGACGATCCGCTTCAGCTTGCCGCGCACCAGGCCGCCCAGCTCGGCCTGCATCTGGCCGTTCGAGAGCTTGCGGGTCCAGCGGTGGTAGGGCGAGGCGTCGTCGTAGGGGTCGGGGACGCCGCGCAGGTAGGGCAGCGGGGTGCCTCCGAGGAAGGAGAACTCGTTGTTCTCGGTGTGCCCGCCGGAGGTTGAGAAGAAGTAGGTCTCGGCCACCTTGCCCTTGTATTCGACCACCTCGCCCGCGGTGCTCGACACCGCCTGGTTGGTGCGGGCGGTCTCGGAGCCGATGCCGCCATAGACCTGGCTGCGGGTGTCGTCGTAGTGGTCGAAGCCGTTGCCGCCGACGCCGGTGGACAGAGCGTACGAGCGAGCGGCCAGCGCCTGGGCCTTGAGCGCGTCCAGGGGCCACGAGCTGGGGGACTCCTCCGCGATCACGCCGCGGATGTAGTCCTCGAGGTCGACCGCGTTGATCGCGTTCAGCTTGCCGGGGACCGACGAACTGCGAGCCACGACCGCGCCGCGGTAGGCGCCCTTGCCGATCAGGCTGACCGAGGCGCCGCCGGTGGCGCTCATCTCCGCTGCCGCAGTTGGCGAGGCGGACGCCGCGCTTGTTGCGCAGGATCACCTTCGACTTCTTGGGCTTGGCCGAGTAGGTCTTCTTCTCCGCCAGGGAGACGCCGCAGGCCGCGCTCGCGCCCTTGAATCGCACGGTGGACTGGTACGGCCGCAGCAGCACCCGCACGGTCTTCGAGCCGGTCGAGCCGACCTCGGTCCCCGAGTAGTAATGCTTGACGATCGCCCTGTAGCCGGTGCCCTTCTTGGCGTAGCCGTAGGCGCCGTATTGGCTCATGCCGATGCCGTGGCCGTAGCCGGCGCCCTTGATCACCCAGCGCGCCTCGGCGGGCCCGGCCGCGAGCATCAGGGCACAAAGGACCGCGCCGGCGATCGCCGCCGAGCGCAGGCGGCCGGAAGCGGGAGTGGGGGGTGTCGAGCCGGGTGGCGGCATGACCATCAGGGAACAGCATCAACGTCCGCGAACACGCATTGTCCGGAACGGACAAAATGCCCGGAAGTTGCGCTTCCCCTGCCTTCGAGGACGGCCGATTCAGTCCTCTAGGCTCAGGGTAACGAGGGAAGGAGCCGAGGATGGCAACCGAGACGATCGAGGTCACCGACCACAAGCTGCTGGTCGCCGGCGAGCGCTTGGAGACCGACGAGTGGTCCGAGGTCAAGAGCCCTTACGACGGCACCGTGATCGGACGCGTCCCCAAGGCGGACGCCGCCGTCGTCACCCGCGCCATCGACGCCGCCCAGGCGGCCTTCGAGTCAGACGACTTTCCCCAGCACGAGCGCGCCGCCGTCCTGGACCGCGCCGCCCACATCGTTCGCGAGCGCGAGGACGAGCTGACGATGACGATCGCGGCCGAGGCGGGCAAGCCGGTGAAGACCGCCCGCGTCGAGGCCCAGCGCTGCGCCGGCACCCTCGCCTTCTCGGCGATCGAGGCTCTGAAGCTGACCGGGGAGATGATCCCGATGGAGGCCGGCGCCGCGGGCGAGGGCAAGCTCGGCTACGTGCTGCGGCTTCCCGTCGGGGTGGTCGGCGCGATCAGCCCCTTCAACTTCCCGCTCAACCTGGTCGCCCACAAGCTCGGCCCCTCGATCGCCGCCGGCAACGCCACCGTGCTGAAGCCCGCCGGCCAGACCCCGATCAGCGCGATCAAGCTGGCCGAGATCCTCTACGAGGCCGGCCTGCCCCAGAACTGGCTGCACGTGATCACCGGCCCGGGCTCCGAGGTCGGCAACGCGATCGTGACCGACGAGCGCATCGGCGCCATCACCTTCACGGGCTCGGCGCCGGTCGGGTGGGACATCCGCGCCAAGGCCGCCCGCAAGAAGGTCAACCTCGAGCTGGGCTCGACCGCGCCGCTGATCGTCCATTCCGACGGCGACTGGGAGACCGCCGCCGACAAGGCGAAGCTGCACGCCTACTCGCACGCGGGCCAGAGCTGCATCTCGGTGCAGCGGATCCTCGTCCACGAATCGCTGTTCGACGACTTCAGCAAGCGCTTCGTCAAGAACGTCGAGGAGCTGGTCACCGGCGATCCGATGGACGAGGCGACCGACGTCGGACCGGTGATCTCGCCGGACGACCGCGACCGGGTCAAGTCCTGGGTCGACGAGGCCGTCGCCGCGGGCGGCGAGCTGCTCACGGGCGGCGAGCTGGTGGACGAGGGCCGCTGCCTGGCGCCCACCGTCATCTCCGAGCCGCCGCGCGACGAGAAGGTCTGGTGCGAGGAGATCTTCGGGCCGGTGGCGACCCTGCACCGCTACTCGGACTTCGAGCAAGCGCTCGACCTCGCAAACGACGCCAAGTTCGGCCTCCAGGCCGGCGTCTTCACCCGCGACATCGGCCGCGGGCTGCGCGCCGGCGAGCGCCTCGAGTTCGGCGGCGTGCTGGTCAACGAGGTGCCCACCTTCCGCACCGACCAGATGCCCTACGGCGGCGTCAAGGACTCTGGCAACACGCGCGAGGGCCCCGCCTACGCCGTGCGCGAGCTGACCGAGGAGCGCCTGGTCACGCTGCAGGGCTGAGCGCCGGGGCTAGCGAACCGCGCGCGCCCGCTTGACCATCGCCGCCAGCCAGCGGCGGCGGATCGGGCTTCCTACTCGTGCGGCTTCGCGAGCTTGCGGTGGTCGAGCGCCTCGTCGAGGATCTTCTCGTCGACGCCCTTCTCGCGCGCGACCTCGCGCGCGGTCTTGCCGCTGGCGGCCGCCTCCTTGACGATCTCGGCGGCCTTGTCGTAGCCGATGTGGGGATTCAGCGCCGTCGCCGTCGCCAGCGTCGCCTCGGCGTGGCGGGTCAGCATCTCCTCGTTCGGCTCGATGCCGCTGACGCACTTCTCGTCCAGCGCCCGCGAGGCCGCGGCCAGAAGCTTGATCGAGTCCAGCAGGTTGCGCGCGATCAGCGGCACCCGCACGTTCAGCTCGAACTGGCCTTGTGTGCCGGCGATCGCGATCGCCGCGTCGTTGCCCACCACCTGGTCGCCCACCTGGATCACGACCTCGCAGATCACCGGGTTGACCTTGCCGGGCATGATCGAGGAGCCCTTCTGCAGCTCGGGCAGCAGCAACTCGGCCAGGCCGGCGCGGGGGCCGGAGCCCATCAGCGCCAGGTCGCCGGCGATCTTGATCAGCGACACGGCGACGACCCTGAGCGCGCCGCTCAGCTCCACCAGCGCGTCGCGGTTGCCCTGCGCCTCGAAGGGGTCTGCGGGCTCGGAGATGTCCAGGCCGGTGTCGGCGCTGAGCAGCTCGCGCACCTTCGCGGCGAACTCCGGGTGGGTGTTGAGCCCGGTGCCGGTGGCGGTACCGCCGAGCGGGATCTGCCCGACGCGGCCGAGCGTGTCGCGGACGCGGTCGGCGCCCAGTTTCACCTGCGCGGCGTAGCCGCCGAACTCCTGTCCGAGCGTGACCGGGACCGCGTCCATCAGGTGGGTGCGGCCGGCCTTGACGTGGTCGGCGAACTCCGAGGCCTTGCGCTCCAGCGCCGAGGACAGCTCGTCCAACGCGGGCAGCAGGTCGGAATGAACCTCGCCCAGCGCCGCCAGGTGCACGGCAGAGGGGAAGACGTCGTTCGAGGACTGGCCCATGTTGACGTGGTCGTTGGGATGGGCCTCGTCGCCTGCCAGCTCGGCGATCACCTCGTTGGCGTTCATGTTCGAGGAGGTCCCCGAGCCCGTCTGGAAGACGTCGATCGGGAACTGGTCGTCGTGCTTGCCCTCGGCGACCTCGTCCCCGGCCTTCGCGATCCGCTCCGCCACGCCGGGGTCGAGCTCCCCCAGGTCGGCGTTGGCCCGCGCCGCGGCCGCCTTCAGGCGCCCCAGCCAGTGGATCACCGGCGCGGGAACCGGATGCCCGGAGATCTGGAAGTTCTCGACAGCCTTCGTGGTCTCACCGCCCCAGAGTTGATCTGCCATCGACTGACCCTATCTAGCCGGACTCGAGTCCGGCCGAATAGCCCTCGCCGAAGGTGCCTTCGAACTCGGTCGGCAGCAGGCCCTCGGGGCTGTACCGGGCTGCTGTGCTCAGGCGGCGCACCAGGTCGGCGTGGATCCCCTCCTTGCCCCGCTCCACCGCGCCGACCAGATAGCCCAGCTGCAGCGCCTCGGGGCCGCTGGGGTCCTGCTGCGCGGCGCCGTTCAGCTCCGTCGCGGCGGCGATCATCTCCTTGCCGATCGTCGCGAGCTGGCCGCCCTCCTGCTCGGGCGTGAGGCAGTCCGAGATCGGCGTCTCGCCCTCCAGCAGGACCTCGCCGGGGGCCGCGCGCAGCGCCACCAGATAGGCGTCGCTGCCCGCCAGGCAGGCGGCGGGGGCCGCGGAGGCGGCCTCATCCTCGCCCGAGGAGCAGCCGGCTGCGGCGAGGGCCGCGCAGGCGACGAGCACGGCGGTCGGTGCGTGGGCGAGGCGGCGCACGCACCGATCCTACGAAGTCGTCCGCCTCGGCCCATAACTTGAAACCCCGTGAGCGACGAGGCGAGGGCCCTGCGCCCAATCGACCCGCTCGCGCATCGCGCGCTCGAGGCGCTGGTGCGCGCAGAATCCTCCCTGACCCGGCGGCTGGCGGCCGACCTCGACCGCATCGGTGTCTCGGCGACGGGCTTCGCGATGCTGGTGCTCCTGACCAGCGCCGGCGGGCGCCTGGAGCTGCGCGCGATCCGCCGCCGCATCGGCGCCTCGAAGGCGACCGCGACCGAGGTGCTGGACACGCTCGAGAACCGCGGCTTCGTCGAGCGCAGCCGCCTGGAGTCCGACCGCCGCGCGGTCTCGGTGGCCCTGACCCCCGCGGGCGGCAATCTGGTCAGCCACGCCTTCCCCGGCCACGCCGAGCGCGTCCGCGAGGCGTTCGGCGAGCTCGACGAGGACGAGAAGCGCCAGCTCGCCGAGATCTGCCGCAAGCTGGACCGCGCCGCGGCCTAGATCACGCCGATCGCGTTCGCCGCGCTTCCCGATCAGGACCGCGCCGCGTAGGATCGGCCGCATGGAGCAGCGCCTCAGCGTCGTCACCCTCGGTGTCTCCGACCTCGCGCGCGCCCGGGCCTTCTACGAGGGCCTCGGCTGGGAGACCCGCGCGGAACCGGACGACGAGGTCGTCTTCTTCCAGGCGGGTGGCATGATCG
The DNA here is from genome assembly GCA_963813725.1 of uncultured Solirubrobacterales bacterium. Lineage (GTDB taxonomy): Bacteria > Actinomycetota > Thermoleophilia > Solirubrobacterales > 70-9 > VGBV01. The sequence continues at coordinate 108,271 of CAWFAI010000013.1, read as the reverse complement.
TGGGGCTCTGGGACCGCGCCCGGCTCGCCGCGGACAGCGCGGTCGAGGACTCGCCGGGCTGGGGCGGGATCACGCTCGCACACAACGTCGGCTCCCCGGCCGAGGTCGATGCGGTGATCGGGCAGGCCAGGGGCGCGGGCGCGGTGATCGGCCGCGAGCCCGCTGAGACCTTCTGGGGCGGCTACTCGGGCGTCTTCATCGACCCCGATGGCCACCCCTGGGAGGTGGCGCACAACCCTCATTGGGCGATCGGCGATGACGGGTCGGTGACCCTGGCACCCTAGGCGTCCTCGGACGAGGCGCCGCGGTGTGGGCCCGCTCGTAGAATCGCCCGCTATATGGCGGGCTTTCGCGAGGCAGACCCCAAGCAGTCCTTCCCCGAGCTCGAGCAGAGGGTGCTCGAGCGCTGGCGCGAGGGCGACGTGTTCGCGCGCCAGGTCGCCCAGCGCGAGGGGGCCCCGCTGTGGAGCTTCTACGAGGGCCCGCCCACCGCGAACGGGAAGCCGCACTCCGGGCACGTCCTCTCCCGGGTCTTCAAGGACATCTATCCGCGCTACCACGCCATGGCCGGCGAGCGGGTGGTGCGCAAGGGAGGCTGGGACTGCCACGGCCTGCCGGTCGAGCTGGAGATCGAGAGGGAGCTTGGGATCAGCTCCAAGGCCGAGATCGAGGAGTTCGGGATCGCGGAGTTCAACGCGAAATGCCGCGAGTCGGTCTTCCGCTACGTGGAGGACTGGAAGCGGCTGTCCGAGCGGATCGGCTTCTGGATCGACATGGACGAGCCCTACGTGACGATGGATGACGACTACATCGAGTCGGTCTGGTGGGCGCTGCGGCGGATGTGGGACGACGGCCGCCTGTACGAGGGCCACAAGGTCGTTCCCTACTGTCCGCGCTGCGGCACCGCGCTCTCCTCGCACGAGGTAGCGGTCGGCTACCACGACGTGGAGGACCCCTCGGTGTTCGTGAAGCTGCCGATCGCCAAGCCCGCGCCCAGCGACCAGATCCCCGAGTCCCCGCTCGAGCCCGGCGACACGCTGCTGGTCTGGACCACCACTCCCTGGACGCTGATCACCAACGCCGCGGTGGCCGCCGGGCCCGAGATCGAGTACGTGCGCGTGCGCGCGGGAGGCGAGGTCTTCGTGATGGCCCGCGACCGCGTCGAGGCCGTGCTCGGCGAGGGGACCGAGGAACTGGCCCATTTCCCGGGCGAGGCCCTGGCCGGGACCTCCTACGAGCCGCCCTTCACCTACATCACCGACTACGGGCCGAAGGGACACACCGTCCTGCTCGGCGACTTCGTCAGCACCGACGAGGGCACCGGCCTGGTCCACACAGCGATCGCCTTCGGCGAGGACGACTTCCGGCTGGGCGAGCAATACGGGATCACCCTGCAGAACCCGGTCCGGCTGGACGGCACCTTCGACGAGCGCATCACCGACTTCGCCGGCCGCTCCGTCAAGGAGGCCGACCCCGACATCGTCAAGGCGCTGGAGGCGAGCGGAAAGCTGCTGCGCGCCGAGACCTACCTGCACAGCTACCCGCACTGCTGGCGCTGCGACACGCCCCTCCTCTACTACGCCAAGGCGAGCTGGTACGTCGCAACCAGCCAGGTGCGGGACGACATGCTGGCCGCCAACGAGCAGATCGGCTGGCATCCCGAGCACATCAAGCACGGTCGCTTCGGCAAGTGGCTGGAGAACAACGTGGACTGGGCGCTCAGCCGCGACCGCTACTGGGGCACGCCGCTGCCGGTCTGGGAGTGCGAGGCCGAGGACTGCGAGCAGCGCTTCTGCGCGGGATCGCGCGAGGACCTGAGCTCGCGAGGCGCCGAGCTTCCAGATGACCTGCACCGGCCCTACATCGACGAGGTCGTGTTGCCGTGCGAGCGCGAGGGGTGCGACGGGCAGATGCGCCGCGTGCCGGCCGTGATCGACACCTGGTTCGACTCGGGCTCCATGCCCTGGGCCCAGTTCCACTACCCGTTCGAGAACACCGAGCTGTTCGAGGAGCGGTTCCCCGCCGACTACATCTGCGAGGGGATCGACCAGACCCGCGGCTGGTTCTACACGCTGCTGGCCGAATCGACGCTGCTGTTCGACACCTCGAGCTTCCGCAACTGCGTCTGCCTGGGCCTCATCCTCGACCCCGAGGGCCAGAAGATGTCGAAGAGCCGCGGCAACGTGGTCGATCCCTGGGAGGTGATCGACCGCCACGGCGCGGACGCGTTCCGCTGGTACTACTTCACCTCGCAGCAGCCCTGGGCGGGGTACCGCTTCGACGTCGACACCGTCGGCGAGTCGGTGCGCCAGTTCCTGCTGACGCTGTGGAACACCTACTCGTTCTGGGTGCTCTACGCCAACACGACCACGCCCGAGGTCGACCCCGAGTCGATGTACGACGAGCCCAGCCTTGATCTGGGCCCCGAGGACTTCGCGCCGGGAGCCGGCCTAAGCGACACCGGCTTCGAGCCGCGGCCCCACTCCGACGAGCTCGACCGCTGGGCGCTGTCGCGCTTGCAGGGCCTGATCGCGACCGTCCGCGAGCGCATGGAGGCGTTCGACGCGACGAGCGGTGGCCGCGCGATCGCGCAGTTCGTGGACGAGCTCTCCAACTGGTACGTGCGCCTGGGCCGGCGGCGGTTCTGGGAGGGCGACATGTTCGCCTTCGCCACCCTGCGCATCTGCCTGATCGAAGTCTCGAAGCTGCTGGCCCCGTTCACCCCCTTCATCGCCGAGGAGATCTACGGCAACCTCGTCGGCGGCGCCGACGAGAGCTTTTTCGACCAGCCCGACTCCGTTCACCTCTGCGACTTCCCCCAGCCCGACCCCGAGCGCGTTGACCCCGAGCTCGAGGCCCAGATGGAGGTCGTTCGGCGCACCGTCGAGCTGGGCAGGGCCGCCCGCTCGCACGCGAAGGTGAAGGTGCGCCAGCCGCTGCGGCGTGCCGTGATCGTCGCCTCCGATCTCGAGCGCGAGGGGATCGAGGAGCTGGCGGGGCTGGTCACCTCCGAGCTGAACGTGAAGGAGCTGGAGTTCGTGCACGAGCGCTCGGAGCTGGTCTCCTACCGCGCCAAGGCGAACTACCGCGCGCTCGGCCCGCGCTTCGGCAAGGACATGCCGCAGGTCGCGGCCGCCGTCGAGGCGCTCGACGCCGATGCCGTTGCCAGGGTGATCGAGGGGGGCGGCGAGGTCGGGATCTCGATCGACGGCCACGATCACACGCTCAAGGCCGACGAGGTGAGCCTGGTGATGGAGCCGCTGCAGGGGTATGAGGTCGAGGCCGAGGCGGGCCACGCGGTCGGCCTTTCGCTGGAGCTTGACGACGAGCTGCAGACCGAGGGCTGGGCGCGCGAGATCGTGCACGCCGTGCAGGCCGCCCGCAAGCAGGCCGGCCTGGAGGTGACCGACCGGATCGCGCTCGAGCTCGCAGGCGACGCGGAGCTGCTCGACGCCGCCCGCCAGCACGAGACCTACGTCTCCGAGGAGACGCTGGCGCTATCGGTCTCCTACTCCGATGACGGCAGCGGCGAGGGCGCGACCATCGACGGTCGCGAGCTGACGATCTCGGTCGCCCGCACCGACGACGAGGCGGCCGAGTTCGGCCCCGAGGACTTCGAGTGACGCCACGGCGGGCTTCGTCGAAGCCCAGATCCTCTGACCCGCTCCGGAGCTAGGCCAGCGAGGGCTCGAGCTCGGCCTCGATGCGGGCCTTCGGCATCGCGCCGACGATGCGCTTGGCGGGCTCGCCGTCCTTGAACAGGATCATCGTCGGGATCGAGAGGACCTCGTACTTGGCGGCCGTCTGCTGGTTGTCGTCGACGTTGAGGCTGACGATGCTCAGGTCCTCGCGCTCGGCATCCATCTCCTCGAGCACGGGATGGACGACGCGGCAGGGGCCGCACCAGGGGGCCCAGAAGTCGACGAGCACGGGACCGCCGGCCTCGAGCACGTCGGACTGGAAGTTGGCGTCGGTCACATCGGTGAGCTTGCCCGGCACGTTCGTCTCCTCAGGTCGTCTGGCTTTCGAAGCTGCTCTTACTATACAAAATGAAGCGAGGGTTCCCGCCGCAGCGGCAGCTCTGTCGAAGCATAGGTCAGCGCCTGCGGCGCAGCCTCATCGCGGGCACCCGCCACATCGCCTCGGCCACGATCGCTTTGCTCATCTTCGAGGCGCCCCGGGTCCGGTCGCGAAAGACGATGGGGACCTCCACCACGCGGAAGCCCGCCCTGATCGCCCTGTAGGTGACTTCGACCTGGAACGCGTAGCCCAGCGAGCTGATCGTGTCCAGCTCGATCGCCTCCAGCACCTCGCGGCGTATCACCTTGAAGCCCCCGGTCAGGTCGCGAACCTCGAGTCCCAGGGCGATGCGCGCGTACGCGCCGCCCCCGCGGCTGATGAAGCGGCGCAGCGCCCCCCAATCGGTCACCCCGCCGCCGGGCACATAGCGAGACCCGATCACCAGGTCGGCGTCCTCGGCGGCGCGCAGCAGCTGCGGCAGGTAGGCGGGGTCGTGAGAGAAGTCGGCGTCCATCTCCACCACCAGCTCGGCGCCGCCGGCGAGCGCGCGGCGAAAGCCCGCGATGTAGGCGGGACCCAGCCCCTCCTTGCGCTCGCGGTGGAGGACCTCGACGTCGTCGTGCTCGGCGGCGAGACGGTCGGCGATGCCGCCGGTGCCGTCGGGCGAGTTGTCGTCCACGACCAGGACCCGGCCATCGGCGGGCAGCCGCTCACGGACAGCGACCACCAGCCGCTCGAGGTTGTCGGCCTCGTTGTAGGTCGGCAGGATCACCCAGACGCTGCCAGCGGACGGGCCGTCGGAGGGTTCAGGCACGCGGCGATGCTAGTCGCGGAGCCGGCATGCCGCCGCTAGGTTTGGGCGATGCGAAACGCCCAGATCGCCGCCGCCCTGCGCGAGCTGGGCATCCTCTACGAGCTGGACGGCGCCGACCGCTTCCGCGTGCAGGCCTACAAGGAGGCGGCGCGGACGATCCAGGACAGCCCCGTCTCGGTCGAGCAGCTCGCCCGCGAGGGCCGGCTGACCGAACTGCCCAATGTCGGCAAGACGCTGGCCGAGAAGGTGGTGGCCCTGGTTGAGACCGGCCAGATCCCCGCCGCCGAGAAGCTGAAGGCGAAGTTCCCGCCCTCGCTGGTGGAGGTGACCCGCGTGCCGGGGCTGGGCGCCAAAAAGGTGCGCCGGCTCCACGACGAGCTCGGCGTCACCGACCTGGAGAGCCTGCGCGAGGCCGCCGAGCAGGAGCGGATCAGGGGGATGAAAGGGTTCGGCGCCAAGGTAGAGGACCGGGTGCTCGCCGAGCTCGAGACCCTGCCCGACGAGGGCGACGAGGCCGAGCGACGGCTGCTCTCCAAGGTGCTTCCCGTCGCCGAGGAGCTGAAGGCCGCGATCGAGGCGCATCCCGCGGCGGGGCGGGTGGAGGTGACGGGGTCCGCGCGGCGCTGGGGCGAGACCTGCAAGGACGTCGACATCATCGTCACCAGCGGCGAGCCCGAGGTGCTGGCGGCGGCCCTGGCCGAGCACGAGCTGGTCGCCCAGGCCAGCTCGGCCGGGGACAAGGGGACGAGCGTGTTGACCCATGCGGGGCTGAAGGTGGACCTGCGGATCACTCCCGAGGAGACCTTCGGCAACCTGCTGCAGCACTTCACCGGCTCGATGGAGCACAACGTGCAGCTGCGCGAGCGCGCCCTGAAGCGAGGCCTCTCGGTCAGCGAGCACGGCGTCACCGAGACCGATCCGAAGAAGGGCAAGAAGGCCAAGGTCCACCGCTTCACCGACGAGGCCGGCGTCTACGAACTGCTCGGGCTGGCCTACATCGAGCCCGAGCTGCGCCAGGGTCGCGGCGAGATCGAGGCCGCCGAGTCCGGCGATCTGCCCGAGCTGGTCACGGTCGCCGACATCCGCGGCGACCTGCACTCGCACACCACCCTCTCGGACGGGCGCAACACGCTCGAGCAGATGGCGCAGGCGGCGCACGAGCGCGGCTACGCCTACCTCGCCATCACCGACCACTCCGCCAGCCACGGCTTCGGTGACCACGTGGACGCGAAGGCGCTGGCGAAGCGGATCACCGAGGTCCGGCGGTGGAACGAGTCCGCTCCCAGGGGCTTTCGGCTGCTGGCGGGCTCCGAGGTCAACATCGGGACCACGGGCGAGCTGGACTACCCGGACGAGCTGCTCGCCGAGCTCGACTGGGTGGTGGCGAGCGTGCACACCTCCTTCGGGATCTCCGAGAAGGACATGACCCAGCGGGTGGTCGAGGCGATCGCCCATCCGCTGGTCGACTGCATCGGCCACCTCACGGGCCGGCTGCTGCTGCGCCGCGAGCCCTACGCGATCGACGTGGAGCGAGTCGCAGAGGCCGCGGCGGCCAACGGGACGATGATCGAGATCAACGGCAACCCGAACCGCCGCGACCTGAACGAGCACCACGCCCGGCTGGCGGCGGAGGCCGGGGTGATGATCCTCTGCAACACCGACGCCCACGGGGTCGAGACGCTGGAGAACATGAAGTACGCGGTCGCGACCGCGCGGCGCGCCTGGCTGACCCCCGGGCAGGTGGCAAACACCCGCCCCTGGCGCTCGTTCGCGCCGCTCCGGAAACGCCACAAGGTTCTAGGCAGCGCTCGGGGGAGGAGGCGGATGGCCGCCGGGCGCGCGGTCCCGGCGCAGGCCCGGCGTCCGCACCAGCACCACCGGCTGGAACGCGTTGCCGGGCTCGACGTAGAAGCGCACCCCGTCGCGCTCCTCGATCGCCGTCACGGCCCCCTCGCGGGCTCGCAGCGCAAGCGCCGCGGCCAGGGCGAAGCCCGTTCCGATCGCAGCCACGCCCGGATAGGCGAAGCCCGCCCCTCCGGCAACCAGCGCGAACGCGGCCAGCGGCCACAACCGGCTCACCGCGACCCGCCCCGGCCGGTCGCTGGGCAGCGTCGGGGTGGTCTTCGCTCCCGCCAGCAGGGGGCGCATCGCCTCCGCCGCCCGAGCCGGGCGCCCCAGAAAGAGGCCGAGCGCAACCGAGAGCGGCCACCAGGCGGCGGCCACGATCAGCGTCGTGGTGTCGACGTCGCGGTCGGCGGCGATCACCGTGACGGCGGCCAGGGCGGTCGCCGCGCCCGCGGCCAGCAGCACCGTCATCCGCAGCAGGTCGCAGAAGGCCAAGGCCGGCTACTCCGCCAGCGCCCGCAGGACCTCGGCGAAGCCCTCGGTCCCGTCCACGGTGAGGTCCGCGCTCGCCGAGACCTCCGGCGGCGCCTCGTCCGACCCCACGGCGATGCAGGCGACGGACTCCAGCACCCCGTCCTCGTGCAGCGTCCGCAGCGCCGCAAAGGCGTCCACGTCGGTGCGGTCATCCCCCGCGTACATGGCCGTCTTCACGGGGCGGGCCGGGATCAGCGCCGCGACTGCGATCCCCTTGTTGATCGCCACGTCCGGCCGGATCTCCAGGACCTTGCGGCCGCGGTGCGCCACCAGGCCCCGCCAGTCCGCACCGGCCTCGATCTCGCGCGCCAGCGATTCGGCCTCGCCCACGTTCTCCGATCCCCGCCAGTGCAGGGCGACGATCGCGCCCTTGTCCTCGATGCGGATGCCGACCCGCTCCAGGTCGCGCTGGTCCAGCCCGGCGACGAAGGCTCGCGCGTCGCCTTCGTGGCCGTCCAGGGAGGGATCGGGCTGCGGCTCGGACGCGCCGGGAAGCAGCAGCTCGAACCCGTGGTTCCCCGAGTAGGCGATCTCGTCAAGGCCGACGACGCGGCGGGCGTCCAGCGCCGGGCGGCCGCTGACCCCGGCTACCAGCGCGTAGGTGGCCGCCAGCGCGCGCAGCAGCTCGCGGGTGGTGGCGGGGACCTCGGCCTCGTCGGGGCGATCGACTATCGGCGCCAGGGTTCCGTCGACGTCCAGCAGGATCGCCGCCGAGCCGGGGACATCGCGCAGCGGGGCGAGCAGGCTCTCCATCTGATCTAGTATCGCCGCCCGTGCGGAGGACCCTTCAGCTCGCCGCGATCGGCACCGCCGCCGGCGCCTTCAGCGGGCTCTTCGGGGTGGGGGGCGGCACGATCATCGTGCCGCTGCTGATCGTCTGGCTCGGCTACGGCGAGCGCGAGGCGACCGGCACCAGCATGGCGGCGATCATCGTGATCGCGGCGCTGGCGGTGGCGCTGCAGGCCGGCTACGGCAACGTGGACGTCGGCAAGGCCGCGCTGGTCGGCGTCCCGGCGATCGGCGGGGCGATCCTCGGCACCGCGCTGCAGCAGCGGATCCCGGAGCGCGCCATCTCCGGCCTGTTCGCGGTGCTGCTCCTGATCATCGCCGCGGAGCTGATCGCCCGGTGATCGCGCCCTCGCATCGGCGGAGGCTCTGATGGAGGAGGTCCTCGCCGCGCTGCTCGGCTTCGCGGGCGGGATGCTTGGCGGCCTGCTGGGCGTCGGCGGCGGCATCCTCTTCGTACCGGCGCTGGCGATCTTCATGGACCAGCCCCAGGTCGAGGCCGAGGCCACCTCGCTGCTGGCCATCGTGCCGGTCGCGATCGTCGCCACCTGGCGCCAGCGGAACTACGGCAACGTCCGCCTGAAGGAGGGCCTGCTGATCGGCGCCCTCTCCCCGATCGGGGTCGCGATCGGGGTCATCGTGGCGAACGAGGTCAGCGAACGGGTCCTGGAGCTCTCTTTCGCCGCGCTGGCCCTGCTGATCGCGGCGCGGCTGGCGCGGCGGGCGCTGGCTCCGGGCGCGGGCGCTGCCTAGCGCCTAGCCGTGCGCGGCGCTTCCGGCGCCGTGCTCCAGCGCTCCCTTGACGCTCGCGTCGAGCGCGTTCAGCCGATAGAGCGCTAGCGCCTCGGGCGAGCCGAAGCCGCCCTGGAAGCCGCGATTGCCGGCCCCGGGCCCCGAGCGCGGGCCGTCGGCGCCGTGGTGGGTGAGGATGCAGTGCAGCAACGCCGCGCGGCGCTCGGGCGACAGCCCGACCGCGGCGGCGCCGGTGATCTCGGCCCCGATCGTGACGTGGCCCAGCAGCCTGCCCTCATCGGTCAGCTCAAACTCGGCGCCATAGGAGAACTCGCGGACCTTGCCGACGTCGTGCAGCAGCGTGGCCGCCATCAGCAGGTCGGAGTCGAGGCGGGGATGGAGCTGGCAGAGCTCGCCGACCAGGGTGCCGACCGCGACGGTGTGCTCGATCAAGCCGGCCAGATAGGCGTGGTGCCCCGCCCGGCTGCAGGGGGCGCGGCGGAACTCAGAGGCGACCGGCTCCCTCAACAGCACCCTCTCCACCACCGCGCGCAGCGCGGGGTCGTGGACCTCCCTGATCAGGTGCTCCAGGAACCCGGCCAGCTCGTCGCCGTCTCGATACGCCCGGGGCAGAAAGTCAGAGGGGTCGATCTGCTCGCCCTCGAGCTTGCGAACGTCGTCTATCTCGGCCACCAGCTCGCCGCGAAAGCGCTCGACCTTGCCCGCCACTCGCACGGCGTCGCCGCGCTCGAAGCGGGCGGCAAGGCGATCGGCCTCGCGGAAGGCGCGGGCGGCGATGGTGCCGCTGCGGTCGCGCAGCTCGAGGTTCAGGTAGGTGGACCCGTTGCGGGCCGTCAGCCGGTCCTTGCGCGCGCAGGCGTAGTCGCCGCGGAAGCGCTGTCCGGGACGAAGCTCGGCGATCGTCGGGCCGGCTACGGTCGGCTGTTCGCGGCCTGTCGGCTGGGAGCCGGCCTGATCGGGACGGGCGGGGCCGTCGCTGGATTCCCGGGCTCGGGCGGGCTCGGCCACGCCCCGATCTTGAGCCACCGCCCGGACGGTCCGGAGGTAAAGGATCAATCGGCACCCCCGGCCCCCGGGAGTCAGTACGCTCGTTTCATGGACGCTCTTGTGTGGGAAGGGGAGCCGCCCGAGTTGCGCTCACCGGTCTTGGTGTGCGCCTTCGCCGGCTGGAACGACGCGGCGGGTGCCGCCACGACCGCTCTCACCGCGGCGGCCGAGTCCCTGGACGCCGAGGTCATCGCCCAGATCGATCCCGAGGAGTTCTTCGACTTCCAGGCCAATCGCCCCACCATCAGCCTGGCCGAGGGCCGCTCTCGCCAGATCGAGTGGCCGGGCAACGTCCTCATGGCCGCCCCGGCGCCAGGCGCCGAGCGTGACCTGGTGCTGCTGGCCGGCACCGAGCCGAATCTGCGCTGGCGCGCCTTCTCGGACGGAATTGCCGAAGCGGCGGAGGTGCTGGGCGTGGAGATGGTCGTGACGATGGGAGCTTTGATCGCGGACGTGACCCACACCCTGCCGGTGCCGATCACCGGCCTCGCCTCCGACCCCGAGCTGGTCGATCGCCTCGACCTCGCGAGCTCCAACTACGAGGGCCCGACCGGCGTCGTGGGCGTCGTCCACGACGCCTGCGACAAGCGCGGCATTCCCTCGGCGAGCCTCTGGGCCGCGGTTCCCCACTACGTCGCCGCGGTCCCCAACCCGAAGGCGGCGCTGGCCCTGTTGCGCCGGCTGGAGGGCCTGGTCGGCGTCGCCGTCGAGGCATCGGGGCTCGAGGAGGAGTCCGAGTCCTTCGAGCGCCAGGTTTCGAACGCGGTCTCGGCCAATCCCGAGATCCAGGAGCTGGTGCAGCGGCTGGAGGAGGAGCAGGCCGACCAGCTCGACGTCGAGGAGGACATTCCCTCGGGCGAGAGCCTGGCGCGCGATTTCGAGCAGTTCCTGCGCCAGCGCGGCGGCGGCCCGCCGCAGGGCCCCTAAGCCTCAGACGCGGGGCAGATCAGCCTGAAGTCGCACCAGGAGCAGATCTCCGGCGAGGGCCGCGGCTCGAAGTCTTGTCCCAGGATGCCCTCGCCCACCTCCAGCACGGTCGCCTCGACGCGCTCGAGGTCGTCGGGAGAGCCTCCCACTGCGACCTTCTCGTCGGCGAGCACGTACCAGTAGCTCCCCATCGAGCCGCCGTCCAGGCGCCAGGCCTCGCGGGCGGCCAGGCGATAGATGGCGAGCTGGATGTCAGTCTCCAGCGCCTGCTGGGGCCTGGGGTCGCCGGTCTTGTAGTCGATCAGCTCGTAGCGGCCGTCGGGCAGCTCGTCCACGCGGTCCACCCTGCCGCGCAGGTGGTGCGGGCCGACCCGGAAGTCGAACTTGCGCTCGACCCAGCGCGGGCGGGACCCGCGCTCGGACTCGCGCGCGTGGTAGCGGCGCAGCGCCTCGATCGCTCGATCGCGGTACTGCAACTCGTCGTCCGACTCGCCGAAGCCCGAACGCCTCCACGCCGCCGAGAACAGCGACATCAGCCGGTTCAGGCCCCCGGCCTCGGCGGCCGTGGACTCCTGGGAGTGATAGCGCTCGAGCACCTGGTGGATGACGATCCCGAAGCGCTGGTTGATCGTCTGCTCCTGGGGGATGCCGAAGACGCGGGCGAACTTGTACTTCAGCGGGCAGGTCCGGTAGAGCTCGATGTCGGTGGCCGAGAGCGCCAGTCCCTCGCCGCGCTTGGGCAGGAATGCCTCCAGCGATGGCTCATCGCGCGCGGCGATCAGCTCGCGGCGCCGCGCGCTCTCGCCCTCCTCGTCCAGCAGGTAGCCGTCGAGCGCCGAGTCCAGCAGGGCCTGGCGCTGTTCGGGGCTGATCGCTTGGGCCAGCACGTCGTTGACGTTGCGGAGCGAGTCGGCCACGGGCTCCGATCCCGGCCGCTGGATCAGGCCGGCGATCTTCAGCAGCTCCAGGAAGCGGGCCACGGCGCGGTTCACGTCCATCGCCGTGTCCAGGCGCGGCTCGTTCAGCTGCCCGCCGGCCCGCCAGGCCTCGGCCAGGACCTCGTCCTGGATCATCCGGTAGGTCGCGTGCAGGCCCTCGGCCGGGCCATAGAGCTCCTCGCCGTGGCTCTGCTCGGTCGCGTCCAGCACGGCGCGCGCATCGTCGTAGAAGGGGGATGCCTTGACCGGCCCGTCCTCGCCGGCCTCGGGCCTTGACATCACGAGCCTGCGGCGCGCGCGCGTCATCGCCACGTACAGCAGGCGGCGCTGCTGCTGGGTGTGTGAGGGTCCGCCGCCGCCCAGGGCCATGGGCACGTCGGGGGCTCCCTTCGGCACCGGCCCCGGCATCGCCTCGGCCTGCATCCCGACCACGAACACGAGGTCGAACTCCAGCCCCTTGAGGGCGCCCAGCGGCATCACGCGCACCGCCTCGGCGTGGGGGGCGTCGGGCTCCTCCTCGGGCGAGACCCCGGCTTCCGAGACGGCCACCAGGTAGCGGACGAAGTCGCGATTCGACCCGCCCGGCTCGCGCCGCACCCAGGCCGCGGCGACGTCGCCCAGGCGCGAGAGGTTGCGCAGCCGCTCGGCCGCCTCGGGGTGGGCCGCGAACAGGCGCTGGCGGCGGAAGCCCACCCGCTCGATCAGCCTGCGCACGAAGACGTCGGCCGAGAGCTGGCCCATGGCGCGCGCCGCGGCGCCGTAGAGCCCCAGAAACGCGCGGATGCGGTCGCGTGCCTCGGGCGGGATCTGGGGGCTCTCGAGCGACGCCTCCAGCGCCGAGACCATGTCCAGCTTGCGCCGGCGGGCGATCGTCGTGCAGCGGGCCAGGTCCACCGAGCGCAGCTCGACCGGCGGGCGGCTCAGCGCCCGCACCGCGGCGGCGGCATCGGACGGGTCGGCCAGCAGGCGCAGCCAGGCGATCACGTCGCGGATCTCGGGCCGCTGGAAGAACGCCCCCGCCGCGAGCAGCCGGAAGGGCACGCGGCGCTCCTCGAGCGCGGCGGCGACGGTGCGCTCCCGCGAGCCTCCCGGCGGGATGGCGATGCAGATGCGGTCTATCCGCGCCTCGTCCTGGGCCAGCACCGACTCGATCTCGCGCGCGACGGCCTGAGCCTCGGCACGCTCGTTGGCGCAGCGCCAGAATGCGACGGCCGTATCGCCGCCCCTGGCGCGTCGTCCGCCGTCCGCTCCGTCCTCGCCGCCTGCGAGCACGGTGTGCGCGGCGTCCAGCAGGTCGCCGCCGTAGCGGAAGCTCGCATCCAGCGTCACCTCCTGGGGGTCACCCAGGGTCTCCCGCGCCCACTCGGTCCCGCCGACGCAGCGCGCCCTCCCCTGGTCGTCGTCGCATGCCAGCACCAGCGTCCGCGAGCGCTCGGCCAGCTTCGCGATCAGCGCGCGTTCGGCCGGACAGGCGTCCTCGAGCTCGTCGACGATCACGTGCGGGAAGCGCTCGGCGATCGTCGCGGCCAGCGCCGGCCGCTCGCCCAGCAACCGGGTCAGGGCCAGCACCGCGCCGCCGCCGTCGATCGCGCCGGCCTCGCGCAGCATCTCGTCGTGCATTTCGTAGATCTCGGCGAACTCGCGCTCGCGCTCGGCCGAGTCGAGCTCGGCGGGGTCGCCGCCCTTCCCGCCCGCCAGCGTCTCGGCCCACTCGCGGAACCGCTGGGGGCCCACGCCGGCCGCCTTCAGGGCGTCGATCCGCCGCACCAGCGCCGCCAGCAGGCCGGCGGCGTTGCCCCGGATCTCGTGCCTGCGCAGCGGCAGATCGTCGCGGCGGTCCAGCAGCATCGCCAGCCGCTCCGCCGCGTTGAGGCTCTCGATGAACGGGTCAAGGCCCGCCTCGGCGGAGTGCTCGGTGAGCAGCCGCACCGCCGCGGCCCGGTGGGGGTGGACGAACAGCTCCTCGAACCCCGCGGTGGCGGCCAGCTCCGCGCGGCGCCGCAGGCTCGTGGTGGCCGTTTGCGAGGAGCTCAGCGCCAGCGCCCTCTGCCCATCGCTGGCGAGCGAGGCCAGGCGACGGGCGAGGGCCTCGGTGCGGCCCGACCCGGCCAGGCCCAGGACCAGCAGCCGCCCCTCGGCGTGGGAGACCACGCGCTCCTGCTGATCGGTCAGATCCAGGGGCGCATGATCGGGCTCTTCGGCCATCGCGATGAGGCTAGTTCATCGACCACACGGCCCGGCTAACCTGGCCGCGTGGCCGCGCCAGGCAGAGCCGGAAAGTCCGCGGAGCCCGTCGCGCCGCCCGCGACCTGGCTCGACGCCTTCCGCCGCTCGGTCGAGGCCCAGAAGGGGGTCTTCGCCGAGCACGACAGCATCGGCGCCCGCAGCTCCTATGAGGGCATCGGCGAGGGGGGCGACCGCACCCTGGTCATCGATCGGCTCTGCGAGGACGCGATCTTCGCCGAGCTCGAGGCCCTGCACGCCGAGGGCCTGGAGTTCACCGCCATCTCCGAGGAGCGCGGGACCGTGACGTTCGGCGATCCCGCCGCGCCCACCCGGGTCGTGATCGACCCGATCGACGGCTCGCTCAATGCCCGGCGGATGGTTCCCTGCCACAGCGTCAGCATCGCCGTCGCGGGCGGCGAGACGATGGCCGACGTGACCCTGGGATATGTCTATGAGTTCGGCGCCGGCGAGGAGTTCCTGGCGGTGTCCGGCGAGGGCGCGACGCTGGACGGCGGCGCCTTCGAGGTCCCCGAAGGGGACGGGCTCGAGGTGGTCGCGGTCGAGGCGAGCAAACCCGAGCGCGTGCAGGCGGCCTCGGAGGCCTTGGCGGGGCGCGCCTATCGGATCCGTGCGCCGGGTTCGATCGCCGTCTCCGCCTGCTACGTGGCCGCGGGGCGATTCGACGGCATGTTCTCCACCCGAGACTGCCGCTCGGTCGACGCGGCCGCCGCGCAGCTGATCGTGCGCGAGGCGGGCGGCGTGCTCAGCTTCGGCGGCGAGCTGTCGGCGGCCCCGCTGGCCCTGGACGCCCGCTACGGAATCGCCGCCGCCCGCACCGACGCGGACCTGCGCCTGCTGCTGGAGGCGCAGAACCGGGTCCCGTGAGCGAGCCCCGGCCCCAGGATCGCCCGCAGCAGCAGGCCGACGTGCGCTTGGTGGATTGGGGGCTGGCCCAGAGGCTGGCGCTGGCGGTGGCCGGCGATGGTCCCCGCTGGCGGGGGACCGAGGAGGAGCTGCGGGCAGAGTCCCAGCGCGCCGCGCAGCTTGTCCGCCGCTATACGGGCCTGCGCCATCGCGGCCCGCTGCCGGCGGCCGAGCTGGTGGACCGCGAGGAGTGGGCCAGGGCCAACCTCGACTCCTTCCGCGAGATGTCCGGCGAGGTCGAGCGCACGCTCGCCCAGCGCCTGCAGAAGTCAGGCGGCATCCGGCGGCGTCGGGCGGTCCATCGCCCGGGCGGCCACGGGCGCCGAGGTCGGCCTCACCCTCGGCTACCTCGCCCAGAAGGTCGTGGGCCAGTACGACGTCGCCCTGATCGGCCCCACCCGCGAGCCACGGCTGCTGTTCGTGGCCCCGAACCTGTCGGCCGCCCAGCAGCGCCTGGATGTGGACCGCGAGCTCTTCCTCAGCTGGATCGCCCTGCACGAGACGACGCACGCCATCCAGTTCACGGCTGTGCCCTGGCTGCGCCCCCACCTGGGCGGGATCGCCTCCGAGCTGTTCACCGACGCGGCCGTCGATATCCACCCGGCTGAGCTGCTGGACAAGCTGACCAGCGTCAGCCCCAAGGAGCTGTTCCGGACGGTCACCTCCGGCCAGCTCGCGCAGCTGCTGTTGAACGAGAGCCAGCGCAGGCTGGTTGATCGCCTGATGGCGGCGATGACCGTCGTCGAGGGCTACGCCGAGCACGTGATGGACGCCGTCGGCGACGGCTTGGACCCCGGCTACGCCGAGCTGCGCCGCCGCCTGGAGCGCGACCGCGAGCGCCGCGGCCCGCTGGACACGATCGTCGCCAAGCTGCTGGGGCTGGACATGAAGATGTCGCAGTACAGCCGCGGCAAGGCCTTCGCCGACGAGGTCGCCGAGGCCGCGGGGATTCGCACCCTGAACCAGGTCTGGCGCCGGCCCGAGAACCTGCCGAGCGGCGCCGAGATCGACGACCCTTCGGCCTGGATCGAGCGGGTGGGCGTCAAGCGCGAGAACCGCCTGCTCGCCCTCTTCCGGTAGCGCCGACACGCCTCTCCAAGCACGCTCGAGGCATACGCAAAAGCCGGTAAATCCCTGCCTAGCCGTTACTTTCGCGGGGCAGGGGTTTACAAACACGTGTTCGATGGTATGCTTCCGAACAAGCTTAGAACTAATAAGAACCCAATCCGAGGGGTAGTGAGACCAAAAGATGGCTGAGAACAAGAGCAAGACCAACACCACCCAGACCAGCACCAAGACCAAGGTCAACAGCACCAAGGTCAACAGCACCGGCACCGGCACCAGCACCACCCAGGGCCGCAAGACGAGCGGGCAGGCCCTGCAGGTGGTCGACGTCGCCGTCGGCGCCGTCCCCGAGGCCGCGGATGCCGTGACCAGGACGGTGGACCAGCTTCGTGACTCGGAGTCTCGTTCGCAGGAGCTGAAGGCGCTGCAGCATCGCGTCAACAACCTGCGTGACTCCAACACCCGCGAGGCCCAGATCGAGACGTTCCGCAAGAACATCGCGGCCGAGATCGAGAAGGCCGAGGCGCGAGGCGGCGAGATCCGCAAGCAGATGACCGACCAGGTGGTCGCGCAGGCCCGCAAGGCCCGCGACCAGTTCGAGCCGGTCTACCGCGAGCGCGTCGAGCCGACGGTCAAGAAGCGCGTCGAGCCGGTGTACCGCGAGCGCGTCGAGCCCGTCTACAAGAAGCGCGTCGAGCCGACGGTGAAGAAGGCGCTCGACCGCGTCTAGCACTTAGCCCGGGCCGCCAGGAGAGGGGCGTCCCGGAGAAGCCTGCTCGCACCATCCTCGCGAGCAGCAGCAGCACCTCTCCTCCCTCGAAAACCGGGCCCTCGGGCCCGGTTTTCATTTGCCTTGATGCGGACATGGTTAGCTCGTTCCGGGCCATGTCGGCCGGGCAGAATGGAACGAGCTGAGAATGATTCGACGAGCGACGACAACCAAGCGGCTTCTGCTGACGCTCTTCGCGGGCGTGCTCGCGCTGGCGCTGTCCGCCCAGGTCGCGGGCGCCGCCACCCAGACCCGCCACTACGAGGACCGCAGCGTCACCGGCGGCGGGAACCTCCGGATCGACGTCGTCTTCAAGGACAAAAACGGCAACCGCAGGTTCACCGCCAGGCGGCTGACGCTGTTCTACGTGGAGATCCTTCCAGTGAGCTGCAACCCGGGCGGCGAGCAGTTCGCCGCCATCGTCGAGCCGACCTCGATCAAGCTCGCGAAGGGACGGTTCGTCCTGCCCCTTCAGGACGCCAACTTCGACGGCCAGGCGAGCGGCAAGATGATCAAGCGCGGGAGCAAGGCGAACGGGGCCCTCAACATCCGCGACTTCGACCCCAGCCCGACTGTGCAGAACTGCACGACCGGCGGGCCGCGGTCCTGGGTCGCAGGGCGCTGCCGTACGCCGAACCAGGATCTGAAGGTCCCGATCTGCCGCTTCTAGGCGGGGGGTGAGGGGCGGATCGCGCTTCCTTCTAGAATGGCCCCATGCCGACTAAGGAGCAAGTCACCGAGAAGCTGACCGGCGTCATCGATCCCGAGCTGCGACGCAACATCGTCGACCTCGGGATGGTGCGTTCGATCGAGATCGGTGACGACGGCCGCGTGGACGTGGTCGTCTCGCTGACCACCGCCGGCTGTCCGATCCGAAACCACTTCCAGCAGGCCGTCGCCCAGAACGTCGCCGAGCTCGACGGCGTCAGCTCGTTGAGGTGGGGTTCGACGTGCTCTCCGACGAGGAGAAGTCCGGCCTTCAGCAGAAGCTCGGCCGCGGCAAGCTCCCCGACGGGGCCCTGGCCCAGGTAAAGAACGTGATCTGCGTCGCCTCGGGAAAGGGCGGCGTCGGCAAGTCGACGATGACCGCCAACCTCGCCGCCGCCCTCGCCGCCGAGGGCCACAGCGTCGGCGCGCTCGACTGCGACGTCTACGGCTACTCGATCCCGCGCATGCTCGGCATCAACCAGAAGCCCGAGGTCTCGCCCGAGCGCAAGATCATCCCGCCCCGGTCTCCCTGCCGGGCCCGAGGTGATGTCGATCGGCTTCTTCGTCGAGGAGAACGCCGCCGTCGTCTGGCGCGGCCCGATGCTGCACAAGGCGATCCAGCAGTTCCTCGAGGACGTCGCCTGGGACGAGCTCGACTACCTGCTGCTGGACCTGCCTCCCGGCACCGGTGACGTCTCCATGACCCTCGCGCAGCTTCTGCCCCAGGCCAAGATCGTGATCGTCACCACCCCTCAGCCCGCCGCCCAGAGCGTCGCCGCCCGCGCCGCCGAGATGGCCGCCAAGGTCGATCTCGAGGTGATGGGCGTGATCGAGAACATGTCCGCCTTCACCGGCCCCGACGGCAACCGCGTCACCATCTTCGGCGAGGGCGGCGGCCAGCTCCTCGCCGACGAGCTCGACGTCCCCCTGCTCGCCAAGGTCCCCCTGGCCGAGGCCCTGCGCGAGCACGCCGACGACGGCTCGCCCCTCGTCACCGACGAGCCCGACGCCCCCGCCTCGCAGGCGATCTACTCCGCCGCCCGCGGCATCGTCGCCCAGACCCCGGTCCAGCTCCCTGTGATGGAAGCCGTCGCCGCCGACGGCGTCCCCGCCGCCGCGATCAGCGGCACCGAGCTGCCGGTCGTCCAGTAGGCGCGCTCCCTCCCGGGGGTAGCTTTGGCGGGGTGAGAGTGCCCCGGGGACGCCGATCGAGCCACAGCCTCTCGCCGACGGTGATCGCCTGGCGCACGGGCCACACGCTGATCGCCCTCGGCTTCCTCGCTTCGATCGCCTACGTCTGGTGGTGTGCGCTCACACGCCGGAGGACGCGACTGCTCCGGGTGGCGATCGCCGGCCTTACGGCCGAGGGAGCATTGGTTGCGGCTAACCACGGCGACTGCCCGCTCGGCCCGCTGGGCGACCGAATCGGGGATGAGGTGCCGCTGTTCGAGCTCGTGCTGCCGCCGCGGGCGGCGAAGGCGGCGGTGCCGGTGCTGGGCGCGGTGACCTGCGCCGGGCTGGCCCTGCTTTCAATCAGGCGCCCGCGGGCGGGCGCAGCAGCCGGCCCGGCCGCAGACAGTTAGGACTTGGACTTGTAGTACTCGGCGTTGATCGCCGTGTACTTCGCCCACTCGGCCGGGAGCTGGTCCTCGGCGAAGCAGGCGTCAACCGGGCAGGCCTCGACGCAGGCGTCGCAGTCGATGCACTCATCGGGGTCGATGAAGAGCTGCTGGGAGGCGTCGTAGTCGGGCTCATCGGGGGTCGGGTGGATGCAGTCGACAGGGCAGACCTCGACGCAGGAGTTGTCCTTCTCGCCGATGCACGGCTCCGCGATGACGTATGCCACTTGACTCCCCTTTCTGGTGCTCGGTCGCTGAGTCTCGCTTGCGGATGCGGCGCCCCCGGTGAGGCGCCGCGCGAGGCACACATTCTAGGCCAGGGCGAACCGGGGGGTCCAATAGGCGCGGTGGCTACTCTGGGGCCATGATCCTGTTGACGGGCGCGACGGGGGTGATCGGCGGCGAGCTGTTGCCGCTGCTGCTGGGATCCGGGCACGACGTGCGGGTGCTGGTGCGCGAGCCCAGGCGACTCGGCCCCGACCGCGTCAACGTGCAGATCGCGCTCGGGGACCTGGCCGACCCGTTCTCGATGCGCCACGCGATGCGCGGCGTGGACACGGTGATCCATCTGGCGGCGACGATCCGCGACCAGCCTCGCGGGACGATCGAGGAGCTGAACGGGCTGGCGACGGTACGGCTGCTGCGCTCGGCCGAGCGGGCGGGGGTGAAGCGCTTCCTCTTCTTCAGCGCGATGGGGGCGACCGAGTTCCAGCGCACGCGTTTCTTCCGCGCCAAGGCGCTGGCCGAGAAGGCGGTGCGCGGGGCGACGCTGCGAGACGACGGTCTTCGCGCCCTCGATCGTCTACGGGCCCGGCGACCCCTGGATCACGCTGCTGGAGCGGCTGACGGCCCTGCCGGCAGTGCCGGTTTCGGGCTCGGGCCGGGCGCGCTACCAGCCGATCTGGGCGCGCGACGTGGCGGAGTGCGTCGCCTCCGCCGTCAACGGCGGCGAGCACGTCGCTGCTGCGGCCAGGTCAGCCTCGTCCAACGGCTCAGGCGAGGCGGGGCCGCGCTTCGAGCTGGCCGGCCCGCAGACGCTGAGCTACGACGGCATCGTCGAGCAGGTGCTGGAGGCGCGGGGCCGCGCGCGCCCACTGCTCCACGTCCCGCTTCCCCTGGTCCGCGCGGGCCTGCGCGGCCTCGAGCTGGTGAGCGGTCAGGCGGCCTTCGCCACCTGGGAGGAGGCCGAGCTGATGGAGGTCCCGATGACCACCGAGCGCGGCCCCGAGGACGCCAAGCGCCTCGGGGTCGAGCCACGCCCGATGGCGGACGTGCTGGGCGCCTAGACGGTGCGGGCTTGGTTGGCCCTAGTTGTTCGGGCCGATTCCCGTCGAGCAAAAGGCGTCGAGATGCGGCTGCGGCTCAGTGGTGAGGTTGGGCTCGCTCAGCTTCGCGAAGCCGCACTGCGAGTGCTGCCATCACCCGCTGGCCCACAACCGGGACGCGCTCGATCAGCGCCGAGAACTCACGGGAGCCGAGCACGAAGAGCCGCATTTCACTCTCGGCGGTGACCGTGGCGGAGCGCGGCGCCGAGTGAAGGAGGGCCATCTCGCCGAAGCATTGCCGGGGCCGAGCTTCGTGCTCCGCTTGCCCCGGATCGTCACCTTCGCCCGGCCATCGGCGATCACGAAAGCCTCGCGCCCAAGGTCACCCTGGCGCATCAGCACCCGGCCGGCGGGGACCTCGACCTCCTCGGCCAGGGCGGCGATGCGGGAGAGGTCCCGCTTGCTGCAGGCAGAGAAGAGCTGGACCTGCGAGAGCCGTTCGACCTTGGGGTCGGGTGCCCGCCGTCGTGCCGGTCGCCTCATCGACAAAAGTATCCCAGTCGAGGTTTACGCGCGCATGGTCCCAGCACGCGACGGCGACTTACGCCTTTCCATTCGCGTTGGTTGGGCCGATCCCGGTCGGGGGCCGTAGTACCTAGACCCGGTCCCGGCGTAGTCACCTCTCGTCCGGAGCGGCGTTGGCCCGTTCTTGGGAACTGGAGGGCGGCCCGCATCAAAGCGCGGGACCGCCCCCGAAAACGTCAGTCCTCCCAGCGCGCGGTCAGCTGGTAGATGATCGTCACGTCGAGGATGATGATCAGGAACGCCCACAACGGCGCCGCGGGGAACCACACGATCTGCGTGATCGCGTTCACGGCCACGAGGAACACAACAACCCAACGGGCGCCGGTGTTGCCCGCAAACAAGCCGAATCCCGTCAGGGCTATGGCTGAACCCAGGAGCAAGTGCAGCCACCCCCAGAGCGTGATGTCCGCCACGATCGCTCCCTGGCCGCCAACGATCACGATGTCATCGTTCAGGATTGCCGCCAGCCCCCACAAGGCATCGAGGAAGCCGACGATGACGAGGACTACTCCGGCGAAGACAACCCAACCGGTCGGCTGCCTCTCTGGAACGGGTCTTGCTGCTTCCATCTCCTTCTCCTTTTCTGGTGACGGGCCTATCCGACGATCTTTGGCCGAGCTCTTCGTCGAAAAGAGCTCTCTTTCCTGCAAAGCGGGCTGCTTTCCATGCAAAGCGGCGGTCTGGAAACAGCACGCCGCTAGGCCGACGAACACGTGGCCTTTCCATTCGCGTTGGTTGGGCCCATTCCGGTCAGGGCCCGTGGTGGCCTAGGTTCGCTTGGAACTGAATCAGACGAGTGATTGAGGTCGAGCCTCAGCGGTGGAATAGGCTGGCCAGGTCGTAAGCCCCGCGCTCAACGTGCGGTGCATTCCATCGAAAGGACTGGCATGTTGGATTCACCGCTCTCACGGCACGCAGGGCCTCTGGCGCTCGCCGCCGGTGTGCTGATCGTCGTCGCCCAACTCGTGATGTTGCCGTTCGATCCCGACGATCACGTGGCCACATCGACGGATCCGGCCTTCCAGTTCGGCGGCGTCGTTTACATGGTTGGCTTTTGTGTGCTCATGCTCGCCTTGATCGGCGCTTACGGGTGGGGCTTACACAAGGCGCCGGGCAGGCTTGGCGTGATCGCCTTCGTCACTGCGATCGTCGGCACGATGCTCCTGGGTGGCGACCTCTGGTTCGAGACCTTCGCCGTCCCGTGGCTGGCCGACGAAGCGCCAGCCTCCCTCGACACCGATCCGACCACCCTGCTCGCGATTGGCGCGATTGCCAGCTACCTGTCCTTCGCCGTCGGCTGGGCTCCTCGTTCGGCGTCGCAAGCTACCGAGCTCGCGTCTTCCCGACCGCCATCTGCGTCGCCATCGCGATCGGCGGCGTCATTGGGTTCCGTGCCTTGCTGTCGCCCACCGCCATCCCCCTCGCTGTTTCCGTCGCATGGCTGGGCGTGTGGATGATCAGGACGCCGACCGCGGCCACTGAGACATCTCACCCAGATCCGCAAGAGGCCCCCTAAAGGTACGTTCACTCCATGCGAAGCGGTGGCCTTGGCAACAAGCACGCCGCTACGCCGACGAACACGTGGGCTTAGCTACGCCCTATTTGTTTGGGCCAATCCCCATGAGAGGTGCCTGAGGGCCAAACTCCTTCGGGCCACCTCCCGCGGCCGAGGGCCTCGGCGGTGGCTCAGCCGAGGTCCATCTCGGCCTTGACCTCGTAGACGTCGACCGAGGCGCGGGTGCCGGGCGTCTCGGAGGTGTCCATCTGATCCAGAGCCTCGCCTCCCTTGCGCATGTCCTCCTCGGTCTCGAAGAAGACGATGGCGACCGAGGTGGAATTGGCCTCGTCGTAGAGCATCTTGATCCCCTTCGCCGGAACGCCGGGCGGCGGCCCCTCGCCCGACTTGATCCGGGTGGCGACCTCCTCGATCGCCTCGGGACCGACATCGGTGAACTTGACGACGCGCGCGTACATCGCTGCTCCCCTCGTTCGTGGACTCCGATCCTAGAACGAAAGGGCCCGGCCGAAGGCCGGGCCCTTGGAAACACTCGCCTGTTGTGACAAAGCGTAGTCGCTACTTCTTGCCCTTCCTATCTGAACGACGAAGGGCCCGGCTTTCGCCGGGCCCTTCGAAAGCATCGGAGGCGTCTCCGCCTACATCATCCCGCCCATGTCGGGCATGCCGCCGGGCATGCCGCCGGCGCCGTCCTTCTCGGGCGGCTCGGCGACGATCGCCTCGGTGGTGAGGATGTTCTTGCCGATCGAGGCCGCGTTCTGCAGCGCCGAGCGGGTGACCATGGTCGGGTCGATGACGCCGTCGGCGACCAGGTCGCCGTAGTCGCCACTCGACGCGTTCAGGCCCTCGCCGGGCTTCAGCCCGCGGACCTTCTCGACCACGACCGAGCCCTCGAAGCCCGAGTTCTCGGCGATCTGCCGAATCGGCTCCTCGAGCGAGCGCTTGATGATGCTGGCGCCCGTGCGCTCGTCGTCGTCCTCGTAGGAGTCGAGGTCGACCGCGTCCTGGGCGTTCAGCAGCGCCACGCCGCCCCCGGGCACGATGCCCTCCTCGAGCGCCGCGCGGGTCGCCTGCAGGGCGTCCTCGACGCGATGCTTCTTCTCCTTCATCTCCGTCTCGGTCGCAGCGCCGACCTTGACGACCGCGACGCCGCCGGCCAGCTTGGCCAGCCGCTCCTGCAGCTTCTCGCGGTCGAAATCGGAGTCGGTGTTGTCGACCTCGGACTTGATCTGCTTGATGCGGCCCTTGATCGCCTCGGATTCGCCACCGCCGTCGATGATCGTGGTGTTGTCCTTGGAGACGACGACGCGGCGGGCCTTGCCCAGCTGCTCGATCGTGGTGTTCTCGAGCTTCAGGCCCATCTCCTCGGTGATCACCTCGCCGCCGGTGAGGATGCCGATGTCCTCGAGCATCCGCTTGCGGCGGTCGCCGAACCCGGGGGCCTTGACCGCGACGCCCGTGAAGGTGCCGCGGAGCTTGTTGACCACCAGGGTCGCGAGGGCCTCGCCCTCGACGTCCTCGGCGACGATGACCAGGGACTTGCCGCCCTGCATCACCTGCTCCAGCACCGGCAGCAGGTCACGGACCGAGCCGATCTTCTGGTTGGCGATGAGGAGGTAGGGGTCCTCCAGCACCGCCTCCATGCGGTCCTGGTCGGTGACCATGTAGGGCGAGATGTAGCCCTTGTCGAACTGCATGCCCTCGGTGAACTCCAGCTCCATGCCGAAGGTCTGGCCCTCCTCGACGTTGACCACGCCGTCCTTGCCGACCTTGTCGATGGCGTCGGCGATGATGTTGCCGATCTCGTCGTCGGCCGCCGAGATCGCGGCGACGCGTGCGATCTGCTCCTTGCCGCCGACGTCCTTGGACTGCTTCTCGCGCAGGTTCTCGACGACCTGATCGACGGCCTTCTCGATCCCGCGGCGCAGCCCAAGCGGGTTGGCGCCGGCCGCGACGTTCTTGAGCCCGTGGCGGACGATCGTCTGCGCCAGCAGGGTCGCGGTGGTGGTGCCGTCACCCGCGACGTCGTTGGTCGCCGTGGCGACCTCACGCACGAGCTGGGCGCCCTGGTTCTCGAAGACGTCCTCGACCTCGATCTCGCGGGCGATCGTGACGCCGTCGTTGGTGATTGTGGGCGCGCCGAACTTCTTGTCGAGCACGACGTAGCGGCCCTTCGGGCCAAGGGTCACCTTGACCGCGTTGGCGACGGAGTCGACGCCGGTCTGCAATGCGCCGCGCGCCTCCTCCTCGTACTTCAGCTCCTTGTGAGCCATCTTCCGTTTCCTCCTTGGTTCCTAAGTTCTTACCCGCCCCCGGACGCGAAGCCGAGGAGGCGGCGTCGGATGTTTGTCAGTCGACCTTGGCCAGGACGTCGGACTCGCGCAGCACGAGCAGCTCGTCACCGTCCACGGTGATCTCGGTGCCTCCGTACTTGGAGTAGAGGACCTCGTCGCCCTCGTTGACGTCCAGGGGGCGGCGGGTGCCGTCCTCCTTCACCTCGCCGTCACCGACGGCCAGGACCTTGCCCTTCTGGGGCTTCTCCTTCGCGGTGTCGGGAAGGACGATGCCGCTGGCAGTCGTCTCCTCCTCCTCGGTCGCCTGCACGATGAGGCGGTCGCCGAGTGGCTTCAGCTTCATTTGCTACCTCCGTGGCTTGTTTGCCGGTCTAAAGTCGGTTGAATCGAGTGTGATCCTGGCTTGGCACTCCGGGTAGGAGAGTGCCAGGCCCCCCGATTGTAGCCAGGGCGGCTGCGAAACCGGCGCCAGGGCCGCTAATCGAGCGCCAGCAGCCTCGCGCCGAGCAGCTCGGCGATCCCCTGGCCGCCGTTTCGCATCACGTGGTCGTGGTTCGCCTCGAACACCGGCTTCGCGACCGGCGCCAGCAGGTTCATCCACCACCTGGTCGTGCGCACGTTCCATTCGTAGACGACCGCTGTGACGCCGCCGTGCTCGAACAGCCGCCAGCGGCCGATCCCGGCCAGCTCGCCGTCGGCGTCACCCTCCAGCAGGTGGGGTCTCTCCACCTTGGTGGTGACGATCGAGAACTCGACGCGGTAGGGGAGCTTCGCTTTCCATACGTAGCGGCCGCGCTGCCCGATGCCGCGCTCATCGCCCTCGGCGAGCTTCTCGGCCTCCTCCACGCCCCGCCACCACTGCGGCCAGCGCTCGGAGTCGTAGATCGCCTCCCAGACCCGCTCGCGGTCGGCCTCCAGCAGCCAGGTGGTGAGGAAGCGGTAGGTGGCCATCAGCTTCCCCGTCCTGCGCCCATCCCCCGCGAGCGGATCAGTTCGGCGAGGGCGGCTCGCCGTTGCCGAACTGGGTGCTGGGGCGCTCGACGACCTGCGAGAAGCGGATCACCGTGACGGTGTCGTCCATCGAGATCGGGCGGGTGTAGATCTTGCCGAGGAACTCGACCGTGTCCTCCAGTCGGCGGAACTCGGGGTTGTCGTGCTCGATGTCGCGCGGGCTCAGCTCCTCGACCCGCTTCACCTCGACGTCGTCGATGACCGCGGAGAAGATCTTCTCCCGCGGCTGGTGGCGGAAGCCCACGGTGACCCAGACGACCTGCCCGCGCTTGTACTTGCGCGACTTGTCGCCCAGGCGGATCGTCGCGGTCTTGCGGCCGCGCTTGAGCTGGTCGACGAAGATCGCCGAGTAGAAGTTGAGGACGTAGAGCGCGTCGCTCATGCGCACGCGAGCCTAACGCGTGCCGCCGGGCCCGGTGCGCCTTCCTCACTCCGGGCTGAAGCCCTCGGCCCCGATCAGGGGGACGAAGCGGCACGGCCCGATGGTTTCCTGCCGCAGCGCCGGCGACTCGGCGGTGCCCTCGCTGCGAAACGCCGTCAGCAGGTCGCTCGAGCCCGTCGCGATCGGCACGACCAGGCGGCCGCCGGGGGCGAGCTGTGCGATCAGGCTGTGCGGCGCCTCTGGCGTGGCGGCGTGGACGGCGATGGCGTCGTAGGGCGCGGCCTCCTGGTGGCCGCGGCTGCCGTCGGCCAGCACCACCTCGACGCCCTCCACCCCCAGGCGCTCCAGCGCCGCGCGCGCCCCCTCGGCCAGCTCGGGCACGCGCTCGAAGCTGATCACGCTGCGGGCGAGCTGCGCCAGCACCGCCGTCGAATAGCCCGAGCCGGTGCCGATCTCGAGCACCGATTCCGAGCCATCGAGCGCGAGCGCCTGGCAGATCGCCGCGACCACCCAGGGCTGCGAGATGGTTTGACGGTGCCCGATCGGCAGCGCCGAATCCGCGTACGCCCGCCGGCGCACCTCCTCGGGCACGAACTGCTCGCGCGGCACACGGCCCATCGCCTCAAGCACGCGCTCGTCGCCGATGCCCCTGCGGCGGAGCTGGCGCTCGACCATTCTGCGACGGGCCTCGCCGTATTCCGGCTTCGCCATCAGGTCGCAGCTAGAAGATGTAGGAGCCGAGCCGGTCCGGCTCCAGGATCGTCACGCGACCCCTTCCGACCTGCACCACCCCCGCCCGCTCGAGCGTGGCCAGGAAGCGGCTGACGCTCTCGCGCGAGGTGCCGGCGAGCTGGGCCAGGTCGGATTGCCGCAGCCGGATCGTGACTCCGTCCCGCACGCTCGGCGACACCCGGTCCTCGGCCAGCAACTGGTCCAGCACGCCCGCCACCCGGCTGGGGACCGTCTGGAAGGACTGGCGCGCGATGCGCTCGTTCGCCTCGCGCAGCCTGCGGGTCAGCGCCACCACCAGCTTCTCCGCCATCCCCGGGTTCTCGCGGATCAGCGACCGCATGTCCGAGGCGGGCAGGGCCAGCAGGTCCGTGTCCTCGGTGGCCTCGACGCTGGCCGAACGGGCCTCGCCGTCCAGCATCGCGAGCTCGCCGAAGATCGCGCCCGGGCCCAGGTTCGCGAGCGTGATCGCGCGCCCGTCGGGGTGCTCGCGCGTGACGCGGCAGCTCCCGGTGCGGACGATGAAGCAGGCGTCCCCGGGGTCGCCCTCGTGGAAGACCCGCGTGTCGTTGGGGAACCGGCGCGGGATCGCTACCTGGGCGATGCGCTCGAGCTCGGGGTCGTCGAGCTCGGAGAACAGCGGCACCCGCCGGAGCAGCTCGACCACCTCACTCATCTTCTCTCTCCGTTCCCACGCCGGCGATTATCCCTGACAGCGCGGGCACCAGTAGGTGGTCCGCGCGTCGTCACCCTGCCGGCGCGAGGCGATGCGCTCGCCGCAGCGGGGGCAGGGCTCGCCGGCGCGGCGATAGATCCGCTGGGGGCGGCGGCCGGCCCGCACCGACTCGGCCATCACGGCGCGGGTGCTCGCCACCACCCGCATCAGCTCCTCGTCGTCCAGCTCGCCCAGGCGCCGCCAGGGATCGACCCCGGCCGCGAAGCAGCCCTCGCTCTTGAGCACGTTCCCGACTCCGGCCACGACTGACTGGTCCAGCAGCGCCTCGCCCACCTGGGCCTGCGGGGCGGCGCGCAGCGCCGCCGCCGCGGCCACGTCTGTCAGCTCGGGGTCGAGGAGGTCGGGGCCCAGGCGCGCCAGCCGAGGGTCGCGGCCCAGCTCCGCCGCGCGGACGATCCGCATCGAGCTGCCGTTGAAGTTGACCGCGACGGCGTCGCCGGCGGCGAGCTCGAGCCAGGCGCTGTGGGCGGGGAAGCGCCACCGCTGCCTGGGCCCGTACAGGTGCCAGCTGCCCCTCATTCCGAGGTGGCTGTGCAGGACGAGCCCTCCGTCGAATCTGAGCAGCAGGTGCTTGCCGCGGCTCTCGACGCCGTCAACGGTGCGTCCATCGAGGTCGGCGGCCGGACGGCCCTCGGGCCGGCGGCGCCCAGGGGTCCGCACCCGGACGGCTCTGCCGGCGAGCGCGCCTTGGAGGCGCCGCGCCAGTCGCAGGATCGTGTCGCCCTCCGCCATGTACCCAGCCTAGGCGAGGGCGCATCGCCAACAGTTCGTAGAAGTAGAAACCTGGGACTAGGCTGTGAGGTGGCGCCGCTCGCAGCCGAACATACGAAGAGGACGAGGGAACGCTGACTTCGAAGGGAACCATCAGAGAGCAGCTCCCCGGCGACGGCTCGGGCTCCGCGCCTGAGCGGGCCGAGGACGAGGAGCTGCGGCGCCGGTTCGTCGAGGCCGCCCGCCGAGCCGACATCGTCGGCATCGTCAACGCAGCCACCAGCGAGGCCGACCTGGCCCGCCTCTTCACCGAAGAGCTGTCCGAGGTCTTCAGCGCCGAGGTCGCCTTCCTGCTGGACGAAGGCGACGAGGCGAACGCCTCGCGCGCCCTCGCCGCCATCGGCCTCGAGGCCGAGCGCGCGCTGCGCATCCTGGACCGGTCCGAGGCGAGCAGCGCGGTCACCCACGCGAAACCGGCGGCACTGACCGGCGATGACGTCCTGGGGGTGGGCCTGAGCAACGCGATCCTCGCCCCCTTCCGCACCGACGACGGCCGCGGGGTGCTGGTCGGGGTCGGGCGCCGGCACGAGCGGCCCTTCGAGCAGGCCGACCGCGCGCTGCTGGGGGCGGTGACGCCGGCGCTGGGGCAGGCGCTGGAGCGGATCTGGGCCTATGAGGCGCGCGACGCGGCCGCCGCCCAGCAGGCCGCCCTGGTGCGGGCTGCGCACGCCATGGGCCGATCGCTCGAGATCGGGGTCGTGCTGCAGACGCTCTGCGATGAGTGCCAGGCCGCGCTTCGCACGGACACGACGTCGGTCAGCCTCGGCGACGAGGTGGACGGCTACGTCGTCCAGGGGGCCGCCGGACGGCTGGGCGAGTCCATCGGCTTCCGGCTGGGGCCCGGCGCCGGCCTGGGCGGCCGCGCTGTCCACAGCGGGCGCTCGTTGGTGACCCACTCCTACGGCGAGGACGGCTACCCGCCCTCAGAGGTACCGGCCCTGCTGGAGATCCGCAGCGCGGTCGCCGTGCCCCTGGCCTGGGACGACCGCCCGCGCGGATACCTCTTCTGCGGCTGGCTCGGGCCCCGTCGGATCACCGCTGCCGAGGTGGAGCTGATCGAGGGGTTCGCCGAGCTGGCGTGCCTGGTCAGCGCCAACGCCGAGCGCCACGCAGCGGTGCGCGAGGCGGCCGAGGTCGACGGGCTCACGGGCTGCCTCAACCGCGACGCGCTGCAGCACCAGCTCGAGCAGCGGATCGCCCGGTCCGATCAGACGGGCACGCCACTGTCGGTCGCGCTCCTGGACCTCGACGGGTTCAAGTCGATCAACGACGTCTTCGGACACCTCAGCGGCGATGCCGTGCTGAAGAGCGTCGGCGCGGCGCTGCGCTCGACGGTCCGCGCCGAGGACGTCGTCGTGCGCTACGGGGGAGACGAGTTCGCGCTGATCCTGCCCGACTCGACCGAGGAGTGGGCCGCGCCCGTCCTAGACCGGGTCAGGGCGGCGATTCGCTCCATGGAGGTGCCGGGGGGCACGCTGACGGCGTGCGTCGGGCTCGCCGAGCGCGCCGAGGGCGAGACGCTCGAGCAGCTGGTCGGCCGCGCCGACGAGGCCCTGCGCGACGCCAAGGGCAGCCCCCGCCCGGGATCGATCCGCCGCGCCTCTCGCCGCACCAGCGCGCCTCCGGTCCCGCCGCGGACCCGCCCCCGCGATGCCGAGCGCAGGCAGCGCTGGCGCGCGGTGGCCGGCGACATCGGGCTCGCGATCGCACGCCATACCGACACCACCGACGCCGCCTTCACGGCGGTCGAGGAGCTTCGCGACGTGCTCGAGCTGGAGGCCTGCGCGGTGCTGCGCCTGGCCCAGGAGGGCACGCTCGAGGAGGTCGCCGCGTCCGGTGACCTGCCCGCGGACCGCTGGCTCCTCGCCGACCGGGGGTCCATCGGCCAGGCGCTGGGGCAGAAGCGCGCCGTGCTGGGCGAGAGCGGGTCGGATAGGCGCCAGCGAGACCGCCGCAGCCGCTCGCTCGACGAGGAGGACCTGCGCAGGCCGGGCAGGAAGTCCACCGAGCTCGCGGTGCCGCTGGTCATCGGGGGCCGGGCCTGGGGCGCGATCGGCTGCCTGTCCGGGAAGGCGGTGCTGGACGCGCTCGACGTCGAGCTGGTCGCCGCGGTGGCTGATCACCTGTCGTCCGCGATCCGCTCGGGCGACCTGTACGAGCAGCTGACCCAGTCCATGATCGGGACCGCCGAGGCGCTGGCGACCGCGCTGGAGGCCAAGGACCAGTACACGGCCGACCACGCGCGCTCGATCGCCGAGCTGGCCGTCGAGGTCGGGCGCGAGTTTGGCCTGCCGGAGTCGGCCATCGAGGACCTCCGCTACGGCGGCATCTTCCACGACGTCGGCAAGATCGCGGTCCCCGATTATCTGATCAACAAGCCCGGGCCGCTGACCGAGGAGGAGTTCGAGGTCGTCAAGGAGCACCCCGCCAAGGGCGCCCAGATCCTGGCGCCGGTCCCCTTCCTCTACGGCGTTCGCACCATCGTGCGTCACGCCCATGAGCACTGGGACGGCGGCGGCTATCCCGAGGGACTGCGCGGCGAGCAGATCCCGCTCGGGGCCCGAATCGTGCTGGCCGTGGACGCCTACCACGCGATGACCTCGGACCGGCCCTATCGCGCGGCGATGTCGCACGAGGATGCCCACGCCCAGCTCGAGAGCGAAGCGGGCAAGCAGTTCGACCCCGAGGTCGTCGAGAAGCTGCTGGCCGTGCTCAGGCGACGAGACGACGAGGCTGGCGCCTGAAGCCGGCTTCGATCAGCGCCGCCTCCATTCCCGTTCCGATCACCGGCTCGCCGTCCAGGCGCTCCAGCGCCAGCTTCTCGATCTTGCCGTCCCGTGCGGCCACGGCCAGGTCGCCCAGCGCTTCGGCCAGCTCCTCGCCCTCCAGGCCGGCGAGCCGCAGGATCCCCTTGCCGCCGCGCTCGACGTAGAGCATGGGCTCGCCGTCCCTGAGGCCGACGTAGGCGCCCGCCGTCCGGGCCGGGCGGCGCTGGCCCTCGAGCTTCGGCCACGAAAGGGTCGCGCCGTAGGGGTTGGCCGGGTCCGTGGCCGCCAGCCAGAGCAGTTCGCCGTCCGGCCGCGGCAAGCTGCGCAGGCGCTCGACCGCCCCGGGCAGCGCGAACTGGGCTCCGCCCAGTCCCTCGACGAAGTAGCCGCGGCGCGCGGTCCCCAGCAGCTCCAGGTTCTGCAGCTCGCCGTAGATCGCGGCGAAGCCGCCGGGAATCCCCTCGGCGATCGCCGTCTCGCGGGTGACGATGCCGTGGCGCTCCAGCATCAGCTCCGCCAGCGCGCGCAGGCGCGGGCCGGCGGCCGGGGCGTCCTGGAACAGCGGCGCCGTGAGCGACCAGCGCCCCAGCACGGTCCCGGCGGTGGCGCTGCGGCGGCTCGAAAAGCGCCTGCCCGACCGCTCGCTGCGCTGCGCGGCGCGCAGACGGGGCGCCCGCAGCGGCGCGAAGCCGTCGTTGGTGGCCTCGCCCGACCAGGCCAGGTCCCAGAGCGCCTCGTGCAGTTCCTCGGCGCTGCCCTCCAGGTCCAGCAGGTCGAGCCAGAAGCACGGCCCCTCCGCCAGCCGCTCGCGGATCCTCTCGTGTACCTCGTCCTCGGGCGGCTCGAGCTTGGCGTTCGAGGGGGGCGGCCCGGCCAGGCGCACGTCCTCGCGGAAGTAGAGGGCCACCTTGCCGTCGTTGCGGCCCAGCGACCCAGCGCCGATCCAGACCAGCTCGCCGCTGGTGCACAGCTCGTCCAGCCAGGCCGGGCTGTAGGAGCCGAGGCGGCGGGGCAGGACGTCGCGCTCCCACGTCTTCGGCGTCAGGGCGACCCCCTGCAGCGGGACCAGCGCCTCGCGCAGCCGGTCGGGCCCGGCGCCGGCGGCGCGATGGACGTCCACGTTCTGCCAGCTCGGCAGGAACCGGGCCAGCTCGCTGCGGTCGGCGGCCTCGACCTCCTTGCGCAGGCGCGCCAGGCTGGCGCGGCGCACGCGGCGCAGCACGTCGGCGTCGCACCACTCGCGCTCTGTCCCGCCCGGCAGCAGCTCGCCACGGACCATCTCTCCAGCAGCCTCCAGCTCGCGCAGGGCGGGCGCGGGGTCGATGCCGTAGCGCTCGGCGAGCTGGCGGGTGGGGAAGGGGCCGTGGGTGGCCGCGTAGCGCCGTACCAGCGCGGGCAACGGCTCATCGGGCGCCTGCAGGAAGCTGTCGGGCAGCCCGGCCGGTGGCGGCACCCCGAGCGCGTCGCGGTACATGCCCGCGTCCTCGGCCGCGATGTAGCGCTCCTCGCCCGCGATGCGGACGACGGCAGCCCGCCGCTCGCTGATGAGCTTCTCCAGCATCGACTCGGCCGAGTAGCCCTCGGCGATGCGGACCCGGCACTCGTCCAGGCTCAGGTCGCCCAGTCGGCGCAACACCTGCTGCAGGGCGTCGCGGTCCTTGGCCCGGGCAGCCTCATGCAGCTGCTGAAGCGACTCCTCGACCTCGGCCAGCGCCGCGGGGTCGATCAGCTCGCGCAGCTCCTCCTGGCCGAGCAGCTCGCGCAGCAGGTCGCGGTCCAGGGCCAGGGCGGCCGCGCGCCGCTCGGCGTTGGGCGTGTCGCCCTCGTACATGTAGGTGGCCACGTAGTCGAACAGCAGCGACGACGCGAACGGCGAGGCCGTCGGGGTCTCGACCTCGACCATCGTGATCCGGCGCGAGTGCAGGTCGCGCAGCAGGCCCTCGAGCGAGGGCAGGTCGAGGACGTCGCGCATCACCTCGCGGTAGGTCTCGAGGATCACTGGGAAGCGGGGAAAGTCACGGGCGACCTCCAGCAGGCTCTGGGACTTCAGCCGCTGCTGCCACAGCGGGGTCCGCTTGCCCGGCCAGGCCCGGGGGATCAGCAGCGAGCGGGCGGCGTTCTCGCGGAAGCGGGCGCCGAACAGGGCCGAGCCCGAGAGCTCGCCCACCACCAGGTCCTCGAGCTCGTCAGGTTCCAACAGCACCAGGTCGGCGGGCGGCGGCTCGTCGGCGTCGGGCAGGTGGACGACGATGCCGTCGTCGGACCAGATCGCGTCCGCTTCCAGCTCGCGCTCCTCGCGGATCTTGGCCGACAGCGCCAGCCCCCATGCCGCGTGCACGCGCCCCCCGAACGGCGAGAGCACGCACAGCCGCCAGTCGCCGATCTCGTCGCGGAAGCGCTCGACGACGATGTTCTCGTCAGAGGGGACGACGCGGGTCGCGGCCTGCTGCTCCTGCAGGTAGTTGACGAGGTTGCGGGCGGCCAGCTCGTCCAGGTCGTTGTCCTTCGCGAGCTGGGCCGGGTCGGCGTTGACCGCCTCGCGGCTGAACGACCCGATCGCCTTGCCCAGCTCGGCGGGCCGCCCGACGCCGTCCCCCCGCCAGAACGGCACCGCGCCCGGCACCCCGGGCGCCGGCGTCACGATCACGCGGTCGCGGGTGATGTCCTCGATCCGCCAGGTGGTCGCGCCCAGCAGGAAGGTCTGCCCCGGGCGGGCCTCGTAGACCATCTCCTCGTCGAGCTCGCCGACGCGGCGGCCGTCGGGCAGGTGCACGCCGTAGAGCCCGCGATCGGGGATCGTGCCCGCGTTGGCGATGGCGAGCTGGCGCGCCCCCGGCCGCCCGCGCATCACCCCGCCGGTGCGGTCCCAGACGATCCGCGGGCGCAGCTCGGCGAAGCGCTCGGACGGATATCGCCCGTCGAGCATGTCGAGGACGTTCTCGAGCTGCTCGCGTGAGAGCTCCCTGAAGGGCTGGGCGGAGTTGACGAGCCGCTCGACCTCGTCGATCTGCCACTCGTCCAGCGCCGCCATCGCGACCAGGTGCTGCGCCAGCACGTCCAGCGGGTTGCTGCGGAATCACCGTCTCCTCGATGCGGCCGTCGCGCATCAGCCGGGCGACGACGGCGCACTCGAGCAGGTCGGATCGGAACTTGGGGAAGATGCGGCCCTTCGAGACCTCGCCCAGCGAGTGGCCTGCGCGGCCGACGCGCTGCAGGCCGCGGGTCACCGACTTCGGCGACTCGATCTGGACCACCAGGTCGATCGCGCCCATGTCGATCCCGAGCTCCAGGGACGAGGTGGCGACCAGGCAGGGCAGCTCGCCGGACTTCAGCAGCTCCTCGACCAGCGCCCGCTCCTCGTGGCTGAGCGAGCCGTGGTGGGCGCGGGCGATCTCCACATAGCCCTCGTCGTCCCGGGTCTTGGAGATGGGCTCGTCGTTGCCCGCCACCTCGGTCGCCGGCAGCTCCTGCTCGTCCTCCGCGTTCGCCATCTCGTTCAGCCGCTTGGCGATGCGCTCGGCGCCGCGGCGGTTGTTGACGAACACGATCGTCGAGGTGTGCTCCTGCACCAGCTCCAGCAGCCGTGGGTAGATCGCCGGCCAGATCGAGCGCTGGGTGGCGTCGTAGGGCTGCGGCTCCGGAAGCCCTGAGTCCCCGCCGTCACGCCGCTTCTCCACGCTCGCGTCGGGCTCGGTCATGTCCTCGACCGGCACCACGATCTCCAGGTCCAGCTCCTTCGGCTTGCTGGCGTCGACGATGGTGCACTCGCGCCCGCTTCCCGCCAGGAACTGGCCGATCCGCTCCAGCGGCCTCTGCGTCGCCGACAGCCCGATTCTCTGGGCGGGCTTCTCGCCCAGCTGGTCCAGCCGCTCCAGGGTCAGCGCCAGGTGCGAGCCGCGCTTGGAGGGCGCGACGGCGTGAATCTCGTCCACGATCACCGCCTCGACCCCGGCCAGGATCTCGCGGGCGCCGCTGCTGATCATCAGATAGAGCGACTCGGGGGTCGTGATCAGGATGTCCGGGGGCGTCTTGCGCATCGCTCGCCGCTCGGATTGGGGCGTATCGCCCGTGCGCAGCGCGATGCTGATGGGCGCCCCGATGCCCGCCAGGGGCGCGCGCAGGTTGCGCTCGATGTCGTAGCTGAGCGCCTTCAGCGGCGAGATGTAGACGATGCGCACGCCCGCGCCGAGCTCCTCGGGACGCCTGGCGAGGCTGTCGATCCCCCAGAGGAAGGCCGAAAGCGTCTTTCCCGAGCCGGTCGGAGCGCAGATCAGCGTGTGCTCGCCCGAGGCGATCGCCGGCCAGCCCTGTGCCTGGGCGGGCGTGGGGGCCTCGAAGGAGCGCTCGAACCAGCTCCTGACCGGCTGGGAGAAGGGCTCCAGGGGTGATTTCGGTGTCGCGGGCGCACTCATGGCCAACCTAGTGACGATACCGGGGTGGGGCCACGGCCCCAAGAGCGCTACCCGGCGGGCGAGGGCGCCTAGCCGGCGGAGATCTCCGCCAGGCCGGGCGCGTTGCGGTCGCGCTCGGAGAGGACCGGGTCGGCGATCGGCCACTCGATCCCGATCTCCGGGTCGTCCCAGGCGACGCAGCGCTCGCGCTCGGGGTCGTAGTAGTCCGAGAGCAGATAGACGAGGTCGGCCTCGTCGCCGAGCACGCAGAAGCCGTGGCCGAAGCCGTCGGGGATGAAGAGCTGGCGGTGAGCGACGTCATCCAGCTCGTAGGCCTCCCAGCGCCTGTAGGTGGGCGAGTCAGGTCGCAGGTCCACCGCCACGTCCCAGATGCGCCCGCGGGCGCAGCGCACCAGCTTTGCCTGCCCGGCCTGCAGATGGATGCCCCGCACCACGCGGCCCACGGACCGGCTGTGGTTCTGCTGCACGAATTCGGCCTCGATGCCGAACTCGTTCATCCAGGTCCCGCGAAATGTCTCGACGAAGAACCCGCGCTCGTCACCGTGCACGTCGGGCTCGAACAGCACCAGATCCTCCAGCTCGGTGGGAATGCGGCGGACGCCCATCAGCCCAGTGCCTTCCCGTACTGGCGCTCGTAGTACTCCCTGTACTCGCCCGAGCGGATCGGCTTCCACCACGCCTCGTTCTCGCGGTACCAGTGGACGGTCCGCTCGATCCCCGCGGCGAAATTCACCGCCGGCTCCCACCCGAGCTGGGCCAGCTTCCCCGCCGACAGCGAGTAGCGGCGGTCGTGGCCCGGGCGGTCGGTCACGTATTCGATCAGCGACTCGTCGCGGCCGGTCAGCTCCAGGATCCGCTTCACGACCTCGATGTTCGGGAGCTCGTCGGGGCCCCCGACGTTGTAGACGCTCGCGGGCTCGCCGCGCTCGAGCACCGCGTCGATCGCGGCGCAGCAGTCCTCGACGTAGAGCCAGTTGCGGACCTGCATGCCGTCGCCGTAGACGGGCAGCGAGTCGCCGGCCAGCGCGTTCAGGATGCAGAGCGGGATCAGCTTCTCGGGGTGCTGGCGGGGCCCGTAGTTGTTGGACGCCCTCACGATCAGCGCCTCGGCGCCGTAGGTGCGCGCGAAGGCGCTCACCAGCAGGTCGCCGCCGGCCTTGGAGGCCGAGTAGGGAGAGGAGGGCTCCAGCGGCGAGTCCTCGGTAGCCGTGCCCTCCTCGAGGTCGCCGTAGACCTCGTCGGTCGAGACCTGAAGGTGGCGGACGCCGGCGTCACGGCTGGCCTCCAGCAGCACGAAGGTGCCGAACACGTCGGTGGTGATGAACTCTCCGGGGCTTTCGATGGAGCGGTCGACGTGCGACTCGGCGGCGAAGTTGACGACGGCGTCGCAGCCCTCGACCGCGGCCCGTGCGGCCTCGCGGTCGGCGACGTCGCCCTCGACGAACTCCAGGCGGTCGGAGGGAAGCCCCTCGAGGTTCTCGCGGCGGCCGGCGTAGGTGAGCTTGTCGAGCACCCGCACCGAGTCGCCGGGGTGCGAGTCGAGGCGGTGGCGCACGTAGCCCGAGCCGATGAACCCGGCGCCGCCGGCGACCAGGACCCTCACGCCGCCGGCTCCTGGCCGTCCGTGTGTGGCTGGGGGCGCTCGCCCTCGCCTCCGTCTTCCTCCTCGTCCTCCGGCTCGTCCTCGCGGGGGTTCAGCTCCAGCACCGGCTGGCGGCGCACCGTCGATCCCGCCGCCCGCTGGGGCCGGGGCTCCTCGGGCTCGGGCTGTTCGCGGCGCGCAAGGTAGTCGGCCAGCCCCCGCTTCCAGTCGGGCAGCGTGATCGGCATCTCCCGGCCGCTCGCCAGCACCGAGTTCGCCGGCCGCTCGGCGGCGCGCTCCATCATGTCGCTGGTGGAGCTCATCACCCTGGTCACGACCTCGGCCTGGCGGAAGATCTCCATCGCGAACTCGTACCAGGAACAGCTGCCGGCGCCGGCCATGTGGTGGATGCCGAACTTCGACCCGTCGAGCAGCCTCAGCATCCCCGCCGCCAGGTGGCCGGTGTAGGTGGGGCAGCCGACCTGGTCGTGGACCACGACCACCGGGCCGCCCCCCTGGCCCAGGCGCAGCATCGTCTCGACGAAGTTCTCGCCGCGCGGGCCGAATAGCCACGAGGTGCGGACGATGAAGCTGTTTCGATTGAAGTGCGCCGTCGCGCGCTCGCCGGCCAGCTTGGATCGGCCGTAGGCCTGCAGCGGCGCCGTCTCGTCGGACTCGGTGTAGGGCCCCTTCTTGGCGCCGTCGAAGACGTAGTCGGTGGAGGGGTAGAGCACCACCGCCCCCGCCTTCGCGGCGGCGTCTGCGACGAACCCGGCCCCCTCGCCGTTGACCAGCTCGGCCGCGGACTCGTGCTCCTCGGCCCCGTCCACCTTGGTCCAGGCCGCACAGTTGACGACGGCTCCTGGGCGCTCGCGGATGATCAGCCGCTCGACCCGCCCGGGGTCGGTGACGTCCAGGTCGTCGCGGTCCAGCGCCACGATCTCGTGGCTCATGTTGGAACCGATCGCGACGATGTCGCTGCCCAGCATGCCGCCTGCGCCGGTGACGACGATCTTCATGGCGCCGGCCTCACGGGATCGAGATGTCGGCGCTGTCCCCGACCAGGAAGCGCAGCGTCTTGGGCATGCCCAGGCTGCGCTCGACCGTCACTCCCTTGCCCAGCAGGCTCGCTTCCATCCGCGCCGGCAGGTCGCGGATGCGCGAGCCGGCGAGGACGATGGAGTGCTCGATCTCCGAGCCCGCGATGACGACGTCGCGGTCTATGGCGGTGTAGGGCCCGACGTAGGAGTCGGTGATGTGCGCTCCGGAGCCGATGATCGCGGGTCCCCGGACCGTGCTGCGCTCCAGCTTCGCCCCGGCCTCGAGCACCACCCTTCCCTCGACCTTGGAGTCGACGAGCTCTCCGTCCACACGCCCCTCCAGGTCCTCCAGCACCAGGCGGTTGGCCTCGAGCATGTCCTCCAACCGGCCGGTGTCCTTCCACCAGCCGCGCACGACGTGCGGCTCGACGCGCTTGCCGTCATCGATGAGCGCGTCGATCGCGTCGGTGATCTCCAGCTCGCCCCTTGCCGACGGCTCGATCGAGCGCGCCGCGGCGAAGATCTCGGGCCCGAACATGTACACGCCCACCAACGCCAGGTCGCTGGGCGGGTCCTGCGGCTTCTCGACCAGGCGCACCACGCGCTCGCCATCCAGCTCGGCTACCCCGTAGGACTCCGGGTCCTTCACCGAGGTCAGCAGGATGAGCGCCTCGGGCTCGCTGGCGCGGAAGGCCTCGACCAGGTCCACCAGGCCGTTCCGCAGCAGGTTGTCGCCCAGGTACATGACGAAGGGCGCCTGGCCCAGGAACCCTTCAGCCGTCAGCAGCGCATGCGCCAGTCCCAGCGGCGCCTCCTGCTCGATGTAGGTGATGGTGGCCCCGAAGGAGGTCCCGTCGCCCGCCGCCTCGCGGATCTCGTCGCCCGTCTCGGGCGCGATGATGATCCCGATCTCGGTGATCCCGGCCTCGACGAGGGCCTCGATCCCGTAGAAGAGGACCGGCTTGTTGGCGACGGGCACGAGCTGCTTCGCGGAGGTGTGCGTGATCGGGCGCAGGCGCGTGCCGGCGCCGCCCGAGAGGATCAATCCCTTCAGTTGCTCCATGACCGGGCAAGGCTACTGACGCGCCGCCGACCGGCGCGGGCGGCACGAACCCCGCGAATTGCCCTGCTCAGCGGCGCTTGCCGCGCCTGGCGCGCTTGCCCAGCTCGCATCCCCGCGGGCGGGGATCCTTGGCGTCGGCGCGCAGCAGGTCGCGCCTGCCATTACCGCACAGGATCTTGGTGTCGCGGATCCCGTCGAGGGTCTGCAGCGTGTCCGATCCGCGGCCGCCCTTGTAGACGTCGGCCCCCTTGCGGCCGCGCAGCGAGTCCCTGCCGTTGTTCCCCTTCAGCCTGTCGGCGCCGGTGCCTCCGATCAGCACGTCCACCCCGCGGCCGCCGATCAGCGTGTTGGCGGTCAGCACCGGGCCCAGCGGGCTGGATGTCCCGATCGTGACCGTGTCGTCCTTGTCGCGTGCGTTGACGACGATGCTGGTCACCCCGGGGAAGGAGCACATCCCGACCCCGTTGACCAGGTCGCAGAGCTGGCCGCCGGTGCCGATCGGGGTCGCATCGTCGTCGGTGAAGGTGTAGACCGTCTGGCCGAGCAGGGTGTCGAGCGAAACGCGCACGTCGTTGCGCTCGCCCTGGCCGGCTGTGTAGAAGATCGTCGGGCCTGCGCGCTGCATCACGGCAGCCTCAGCGGCGGCGGGAAGGGCGAGCACCAGCGCCGCAAACAGCGCGGCCCCCAGGGCCATTCGGTTCCGTGTCCGTACGGTCGTCTGCATGGGATTCCCGAAATCCGTTCCGGGGCCTCAGCAAAATACGGTAACGCTTGTCCGATCGGGGTGCGTTCTGCCCGGCTGCAACCCGAATTTCAGTAGCCGCCCTGGCCGTTCCTCAATAGGTGCCGCCGAGCTTGCGATGGTCCCAGGTGCGCGTCCGTGCGGGCGGGAAGCTGATCGCGGCGCGCTTGGCCGCCTGGGCCTCGAGGGCCTTGGCGGCGTCGCCCTCGACCGACTCGATGCCCTCGCTGTAGCGCACGGTGAGCTCCTTCCCGAACTCGCCGACGACCGCGGGGTCGCGGTGGATGACGGCTTCGGACTCGATCATCACCCCGCGCAGCTCGACGTACTCGGTCCCGGCCTCGACCAGGATCGTCGCCCGCGGGTCCCGCTCCAGGTTCTTCACCTTCTGCGACTTGGCATAGGTCCAGACCCAGATCACCCCGTCGCGGACGGTGAACCACATCGGCATCGAATGGGGCCAGCCCCGCGGGCCGTTCGAGGTGACGACGGCCACCCGCTCTGAGTCCAGCAACTCGGCCTGCTCGGCCTCGGTCAGCTTGATCTGGTCCCGGCGGCCGGCCATCCCTATTGCGGCGGCTCCTCCGCTTCGCGTCCGGGGCCGCCTTGGGCGGGCCGCAGGGTCAGCGTCTCCCAGGGGCCCTCGCCCTCCATCGACTGCATCTGGCCCGCGAGCCAGCGCGGCTGCAGGTCGTCGTAGTGCTCGCTCCACGCATGCCCCGATTGGCCCGTGAAGTCCTGCCACATGGAGCGGGAGGGATCCTGGGGGTCGGCGACCATGCGCCAGGACGGCGCCCAGATCGCGTGGTAGGGGTCATTCGGGTCATAGGCGATCTGCGCCACGGTCTCCTGCGCGCCGCCCACGTGCAGCGTGCGGTTGAAGACCCAGTCGAAGCCGGGGTTCGCCTCGCCGAGCGCGTGCGAGAAGCGCAACTCGTGCACCCGTCCCCAGCGCCAGCCCTCGGGGTCGGGACCGAAGCGCTGCTCCAGGTCATCCAGCGCGCCGCGCAGCGCCTCCAGCACGAGGTCGTCCCAGGGCCGCCCGATCAGCTCCTCGTCGCCCTCCTCCCACAGCGCCAGCAGGTGCGCGTGCCAGCGCCAGGGCGAGGTGACGTGGGTGGTGAAGCCGCTGTCGGAGCGGTCCAGCCAGCGCTCGGCCAGGTCGCGGTCGCCGATCGCGGCGCGGGCGAAGTCGCGGGCCAGGCGCAGCAGGAAGGCCTGGTAGATGGTGCCGGCGATCGTCTCGGATCCCAGCTCGCGGTCCCAGCTCTTCAGCCGCTCGATCGCGCGGGTCTCGCGCTGCCCCGGGGCGTCCAGGCGGGCGAGGCGCCGGGCGACCTCGTCGCCGGGGATCGAGTAGAGGTCGACCTGCATGCGCCTGAACCCGTCCAGGTCGTGCTCATCGCTCTCGCCGATCAGCTGCTCGATCCGCTTGGCGCGGAAGCCGTCCAGGTAGTCGCTGGTCAGGTGGTGCGGGTAGTCCTCGTCAGCGATGCGGTTGTTGGCCGTGACGATGAACCCCGCCTCGGGATCGACCAGCTCGGGCAGCTCCTCGTAGGGGATGGCGCCCTCCCAGTCGAACTCGCCGGTCCAGCCTGGCTTCGGCAAGTCGGGGCAGCCCGGGTCCGGGCGCTTGGGGATGCGGCCGACGGTCTTGTAGCCGATCTTTCCGT
Source organism: uncultured Solirubrobacterales bacterium (assembly GCA_963813725.1). GTDB lineage: Bacteria > Actinomycetota > Thermoleophilia > Solirubrobacterales > 70-9 > VGBV01. Next base: position 66,727 of record CAWFAI010000013.1, on the reverse strand, counting down.
GGCGGTCGGCCCAGACGAGGTTGGAGACGGGCATCGTCAGGCCCTCCAGCAGCTCCACCAGCTCCTCGCCGTTCGTGGGGTCGAAGATCTCGAAATGGGGGCGCCCGATACCGGGCACGTCCAGCGCGGCCCAGCGCAGGGCCAGGGGCTGCGAGGTGTCCGCCCCCAGCGCCTCGTTCACGATCGGGCCGTGGTGGGTGAGTCGGACCTGGTGGCGCACCGGCTCCTCGCGGCCCTTGACGGCGATCTCCTCTTCCACCAGCTCCAACTCGCGCCACTCGCCCTTGAACTCGTAGCGGTCCCCTTCGATCCGCTCGATGAAGAGGTCCTCGATGTCGGCCATCACGTTGGTGAAGGTCCAGGCGACGTCGTTGTTCTGGCCCATCGTGATGCCGGGGATTCCCGGGAGCGTGGCGCCGCGACAGAAGCGGTCCCCCAGCTCCAGCGCGCACTGGTGCCAGATGCCGGGCATGCCGCTCGGCAGGTGAGGGTCTCCGGCCACCAGCGGGCCGCCGGTCGCCGAGCGCTCGCCGCTGACGGCCCAGTTGTTGGAGCCCCCGGCCGCCCCGGCCAGGCCGATCTGCTCGCGGACGGCCTTGAGCTGCTCGGCGAGCCCCGCGCCGTCACCCTCCCATGCCTCGCCGGGGCGCATCACGATCGGGTTGTCGGCGGGGTAGACGGGGTCGATCCGGGCCGCGCGCTCGGCCCCCAGCTCGCGTACCAGGTCGGCCCGCAGCAGCTCGCGCTCCCAGTTGGTCGAGAGGCCGAAGCTGAGCAGCTTGGCGCCGGCCAGGATGTGGGCCGGCCGCCAGGGCTCGAACCCGAGGCGAAGGATCTGGAACTCGGCGGGCAGCGCACCGGGGCCCTCGGCGGCGCGGTTGAAGCCGGCGCAGTAGGCGTTCAGCAGGGCCCGCGGCTCGGGCGCGAGCTCGCGCTCCTCCCTGCGCGCGACGCGGCCGATCCCGAGGGTCCGCATCAGCCGGTCCACCTTCAACCCCTCGCCGCCGGCTATCTCCGACAGCCGCCCCAGGCTGACGCGGCGCTGCACGTCGCACTGCCAAAGGCGGTCCTGGGCGTGGGCATATCCCTGTCCGAACCAGAGGTCGTGCGGGCTCTGCGCCCTGACGCGGACCATCCCCCAGCGGTCGCGCGAGATGTCGACCTCGCCCTCGAGCCCCTGCACCCGGACCTCGCCCTCGGTTCTCGGCATCGGCCGGCGGAACAGCTGCCACCACAGCCCGGCCGCGGTGGCGCCGAACAGGGCGCTGCCCAGGCCGGCGCCCTTGAAGCCGTTGCGGACGATCCCGCCCAGATCGATGCTCATCGCTGCATTATCGAGCAGCGGGCCCGTCGAGCGCTACTCGGTCAGCTCCCCCATCGAGACCAGGCCCCGTCCGTCCAGGTCCTCCAGGTGCGCCTGCATGGCGAACGCGGCCGCCGGCAGCAGCTGCTCGGGCACGTCGTCCCAGACCTGCCTCAGCAGGCTCATCCTCGAGCGCTCGCCGCGTTCGAGCGCTTCGGTCAAGCGGCGCTGCCGCGACTCGCGGTGCTCGACGTACTCGGCGATCTTGGCGGCCGGGTCCTCGATCTCGGGGCCGTGGCCCGGATAGATGCGCTCCAGCTCCAGCCCCTGGACCCGCCGCAGCGAGTCCATGTACCTGCCGAGCGAACCGCCCTGGTCCGCGGGCGGAACGATCGTCGAGCCTTCGCCCAGGATCAGGTCGCCGCTGAACATGATCGTGCCCGACACGAAGCAGAGGTGGTCCTCGGTGTGCCCGGGTGTGGCGAGCGTGGTCAGCCCCGCCACCACCTCGCCGTCGGCCGGCCGGGCCGGCTCGACGCCGAGCATCTCGACGCCGCCGACGTGGTCGCCGTGGGAGTGGGTGACGAGCACGGTCCCGATCCCGCCGCGCTCCTCCGCCGCGGTCCGCACCGCCTCGATGTGGCCGGCGTCCTCGGGCCCAGGGTCGATCACCGTCACCGGGTCGCGCCCCATCAGGTATGTGTTGGTCCCCTCCAGCGTCATCGGCCCCGGGTTCGGGGCGACGATCGTCTCGACCTCCGGCCCGGCCATCAGAGCCAGGTGATTCCGTAGCGCTCCGAGGCGGCCGCGTAGGCCTCGGGGCCGAGGCGTCCCTCGGCTTCGGCCTCGGCGAGCTCACGGAAGAAGCCCTCCAGGCCCCCCGGCGTGCAGACGGCCATGATCCGGCCCTCGCCCTCGACCACGCGCCGCTGCGAGTGGGGGACTCGCCGCGGGGCGAACACGGCCTCGCCGGGCCCGATCCTGATCTCCTCCTCGCCGCGCGCGATCACGTGCTCGCCCTCGATCGCGACGAAGAGCTCGTCCTCGTTCGCGTGGACGTGGGTCGGCGTGTCGAGCAGCGGCGGCAGCTCGACGATCGCGGTCATGGCGCCGCCCGTGCCCTCGGCGTCGGCCAGCACCTCCATCGTGATCCCGCCGAAGCTGAGCCGTTCGTTGGCCACGCCTGGAACGTAGCGGCCTGGGCTAGGCGGCTTTGGCGGCCGAGGGCGTGCCGGAGTCGACCCCGAGCTCTGCGGCGACGGCCTCGCGCGCTTCGGTGGGCTCGAGCACGACGAAGTCGCCGGCGCCCTTGAGGACCTCGCGCAGCAGCCAGTCCGGGCTGCCGTACGGGACCTCGATCACCACGGCGCCGTCCGCCAGCTCCTCGGTGACCGTGTGCTCCTCGCGGGCCCAGCGGGCTCGCTCGGGCGAGACCCAGACTCGGGCGACGTCTGCGGCCGGCACCTGGCCGTCGCTGAGCCAGCCCCCCTCGATCGCGGCGATATCGGCGAACTCGGGGCGGGGCTCGAACGCCTCCTTCGTGACGCTCGCCTCCTTGATCCGGTCGAGGCGGAAGTGGCGGATATCCTGGCGCTTGCGGTCGAACGAAGCCACGTACCAGCCCTCTGGGCCGTTGGCGAGACGGTAGGGCTCGATCTCGCGCTTTGTGAACTCGTCCTCGTTCTCCTTGTAGTAGTGGATCGCGAGTACGCGGCGCGCGGCGATCGCCTCGTTGACCGTGCGGGCGGTTGCGGAGTCGTCGCCGGCCGAGGGCGCGATCTCAAGCCCCTCCTCGGAGGGGTCGTGGCCCAGCGCGGTGACGATCTTCTCGCGCGCGCTGATCAGGCCGCTCTGGGGAAGGTGGTCTCCGAACAGGTCGATGGCCGCGACCAGCGCCTTGGCCTCCAGGGGCAGCAGCCGGGCGGGGCGGCTGAAGTTGTCGCCGTAGGGCTCGGCGTCGACCTCGATCTCGTCGCCGATCAACTCCGCGTAGAGCACGTAGGTGCCGCCTCCGAAGTTGACGACGTTCAGCAGGTCGATGTCGTCCCGGAGCTCCTCGCCGGTGAGGTGCAGCCTCTCGGTCACGTCGGCGATCCGCAGCCGGTCGGTGCCCTTGGCGGCCTCGATCAGCATCCCGGCCAGCGTCACCAGCCGTGCGAAGCGCTCGGGGCGGATCGAGGACTCCGAGCGGCCGTTGGAGCTGCGCACCGCGCGCTGGATCGGTGGGCGGGAGGCGCCTTTCGAGCGCGCGATCGGGAACTCGCCCTCGTGGCGCTCGCGCAGCAGCGCGAGGCGCTCGGCGACCTCGCCGGCCAGCTCCGGGGGGTCGAGCACGGTCGCGTTCTGGCGCCAGTACAGCACCCAGGCCACGAGCTGGCGGCTCGAGGCGTAGTCGGTCTCGAAGACCGTGCCCTTGCCCGGCGCACCGTCGCCCCGGCCGGCGTTGCGCATCTCGCCGTAGCCGCCGAAATCGCGCTCGACCAGCCAGGCGATGCGGTCGCGCAGAAAGACCTTCGCGGTCCCCTGGATCTCGCCCAGCTGCCACTCCGAGCGGCGCCCGTAGTCGCGGCGGTCGAAGTCCTCGGGCGAGGTGAAGTCGTGCTCGGCCTTGGATGCGTAGGAGACCTTGCCCTTGATCCGCGAGAGCCGGAACACGCGGACCGCGTCGCGCTCGTGGCTGTACCCGATCAGATAGAACTGCCCGCCGCGATAGACCAGGTGGAAGGGGTTCACCTTGCGCTTCTCGGTCGCGTCGCGCTCGATCGTGTAGTAGGTGAACTCGATCGTCTTGCGGCGGCTGATGGCCGTCTCGATCTTCGACAGGCGCTGGCTGATCTCGGCGCCGTCGGCCTTGGCGGTCATCCGCACCTCGACCGAGCTCCCCTCCGGCGAGGTGAGCGGGCTCGGCCGCCCCCACGAGACCTGCTGCAGCGCGAGGCGCAGCGGCTCGGCGTAGGCGAACTCGCCGTCCAGCAGGTGCAGGGCGGTCTGCAGGGCCGCCAGCTCGTCGTCGCCGAACTCGATCGCGTCCAGGTAGAAGTTCTCGGGCGGCAGGGAGTAAAGCTCCGATTCGTAGCCCTGCAGGCTGTCGCCGGGCTTTTCGACCTGGAGCGTGATCCCCAGGCTCTCGAGCTCTGCCCGGTCGGCGTAGAAGCGGCGCGCGAAGGCGTCGTCGTTCATGTCGCTGTACCCCTCCACCTCGCGCTTGATCTCAAGCGCCGAGACCGGCCTCCCTTGGGCCATGAGGAAGGAGATCAGCGAGAGCTGTCTGATCAGCTTCTCGGTGTCCTTCGCCACGAGAGGGCAGGATAGTTCGGCGACCGCCTCAACTCGTTGCCGCACGCACGGAAGTGCGCATTTTGCGTGCCGGTCTGGCCGAGCCCTACGCCGCGCGCGCGCCGAAGAAGGCCGCGGACTCGATGCCGCGGTCGAAGCGCGACCAGCTCTCGCCGTCGCCCAGCTCCTTCTCGAGCCGGTCGAAGCTGCCGAGCTTGCCGCCGAGGTTGTCCATCGAGTGCACGAGCGTGGCCTCGCGGGTGCAGGGCACGACCGGCGAGCCGTGCTCGAGCTGGCCGTGGTGGCTGAGGATGATGTGGAGGACGGCCTGGGCCAGGTCGGAGTCGAAGCCCTCGATCTCCTCGATCTGCCGGCGCACCTTGTAGTAGCCCAGCGGGATCTCGGCCTGCAGGCGGCCGGCGTCGGTCATGTCGATCGCGAGCGGGTCGTCGTTGTAGGCCTCGGTCTTGCCGATGTCGTGCAGCAGCGCGCCGGTGACCGCGACGTCGCGGTCGATTCCCGGGAAGAAGTTGGCGGCGGCGCTGGTGGCCTGCGCGACCGAGAGAGTGTGCTCCAGCAGCCCGCCGGCGTATGCCTGGTGGTAGTGCTTGGCCGCCGGAGCCTCGCGGAAACGGCTCCAGGAGGCGGTTTCCGGCCCGAAGAAGCGGTCCAGCAGGGCGCGAAGCGAAGGGTTCTGGATCGTCTCGAGCAGCTCCCGCAGCTCGCTCTCCAGCAGCTCCGCCGGCTTGGCGGGGCCCTCGGCCAAGCGCGTCTGTCTCGTACTCGTGGTCCTCGGCGGCGCGGGCCGAGACCAGCTTGATCTGGCGGCCGAACTGCGGGTGGACCGAGAACTTGCCGGTCACCATCACGATCGCCCCGGGCGCGCAGGCCTCGAACAACTCGGCGACGCGGTCCCAGGCGATCGCGGCGACCGCGCCGGAGCGGTCGCCGAGCTGGAGCTTCAGGAAGTCCTCGCCGTTCTTCTTCTGGCGCAGCTGGCGCTCGCGCACCACCAGGACGCTGCTGAACTCCTCGCCGTCGCAGAGCTCGCCGAGCCCCCGGGCCGGCGTGACCCCGGTTTCGGGGGCGTTTCCGTTGCCATTTTCGAACAGAGCCTCGCTCATCGGAAGGTGATTGAAGGTAGAGGCGAGAGCGGACGGTTATCTCCGTCTCGATTCACCGGTTTGTCACTAGGGTTCACCCCAGATGAGGTCGTCCGCGCGGTCGCTTTCATGACAGAGCTGGGCCGGCTCGAGGGCGTGGCGGTCGTTACCGGCGGCACCGGCGGCCTGGGCAAGGCGGTGGTGGCGGAGCTGCTGGACGCCGGAGCGCAGGTGGTGACGACCTGGCTGGTGGAGGCCGAGAGGGAGGCGATCGAGGCCGCGCTGGGGGACCGCGACGGCCTCACGCTGGTGGAGGCCAACCTGCTCGAGGGCGGCGCCGAGCTCGCCGTCAGGGCTGCCACCGAGCTGGGCCCGCTGACCTCGCTGGTGAACCTGGTCGGTGGCTTCGCGCAGGGCCCGCCCCTGGCCGAGTCCGATTCCGGCGAGCTGGAGAAGATGCTGGCGCTGAACCTGACCACGGCCGTCAACTCGTCTCGCGCGGCGATCCCGGCCATGGTGGAGCGAGGCGGCGGCGCGGTCGTCTGCGTCGGCACCAAGGTCGCCTTCCAGCCCTTCAGCGGCGGCGCGGCATACGCGATCTCGAAGTCCGCGGTGCTGGCCCTGGTGCGGTCCCTGGATGTGGAATATCGCCACGACGGCATCCGCGCCAACGCGATCGTGCCCAACGTCATCGACACCCCGGCCAACCGCGAGGCGATGGCCGACGCCGACTACTCCAAGTGGGTCCGGCCCGAGCAGATCGCCCGCGTGATTCGCTTCCTCTGCTCGGAGGACGCCGCCCCGATCACGGGCGCCGCGATCCCCGTCTACGGCGCCGCCGGCTGAGGTGGACGCCGCCGGCTCGTCCAAACGCAGCCTGCTGGCCGAGCGCGATTTCCTGCTGGTCTCGGTCGCGGTGGGGCTCTCGGCGATGGGCGACTGGGTTGCGATCACCGGACTGGGCCTCCACGTCGAGGAGCTGACCAACTCCGGCTACGCGGTGGCGGCGCTGTGGATCTGCCTGTTCGGTCCCTCGGTCGCGGTCGCGGGCCACGCGGGCCTGTTGGTGGACCGGGTCGAGGCGACCCGCGTGCTCGCCGTGGTGTCGGCGCTGGGCGCGGTGGGGGCGGCGGCGCTGGCCTTCGTCGACGCGCTCGCCCCGGTGCTGGTCCTGACCGCGGCGCTCGGCGTCGTCTTCGCGCTGATGCAGCCGGCCGAGTTCTCGCTGGTCCCGGTGCTGGCGGGCAACCGCATCCAGGAGGCCAACGGCCACGTCGAGACCTTTCGCTACGTCGGCTTCGGCGTCGGCCCCGCGCTGGGCGGGCTGCTGTTCGCGTTCGGCGGGCTGGAGCTGACGATGCTCGTGGACGCCGCGACCTTCGCGATCGTGGCCCTCGTCGCGCTCGCCCTGCGGGTCCGGCGAGAGCCGCGGCGGGGGGCGTCGGGAGAGGAGGAGCGCGCGCGCGAGGGAATCGCATACCTGTTCCGCGACCGCACCCTGTCGCTGGTGATGGTCGTCGCCTTCACCTCGCTGCTGTTCATGTCCGCGGTCTGGGTGGGCGAGCTGTTCTTCGTCAAGGACACGCTGGAGCTGGGCGACACGGCCTACGGCTTCTTCCTCTCGGTCTGGACCGCCGGCATGGCCCTGGGAGCCCTGATCCTCTCCCGGCGCGTGGCCGCGGGTGCGGTGGCCGCCGTCGGGCTGGCGGCGGCGGCGATCCAGGGCGCTGCGCTGGCGCTGCCCACCCTGTGGCTGGTGTTCGGCTTCTTCCTCGCCTGCTCGTTCGTCGGCGGCCTCGCCCACGGGGTGAAGAACGTGATGTTCCGCAGCCTCATACACGTCCGGGTGCCCGAGCGCCTGCACGGGCGGGCCTTCGCCGCCTACAACGGGATCCGCAACGGCGCCGAGCTGGGCGCCTTCGCCGCGGGAGGCCTGCTGGTGGCTGCGATCGGCCCCACCGGGACGCTCGCCTACGCCGGCGGTCTCTCCGCCCTCGCGGGCCTGATCGGCCTGCTGGCGCTGGTGCGGATGAACCGCGGCTGGGTGCCCTCCGGCCCCGTCGGCCCGCCCGCCGGCGCTCTGGCCCCCTCGTCATCGGACGCGGAGCGCGTCGCCTGAGCCCGCCCGAGGACAAGCGCGGCGTCGAGGCAGAGCGCGAGCCGAACTTCCTGCTGCATCCGAGCGCAAATCTGTAGGTTCCAGCCAGGGTGCAAGGAGGGGAGATTTGAGCGGACCCACGCGAGATCGCACGAGCTTCGGCCTAGCGGTGGTGGGTTCCGTGTTGTTGCTGGTCGGGACCCCGCTCTTCTACGCCCGCGAGCAGATCATCGCCGCCGACCCCTTCGCCGACAAGGCCGAGGAGGCGCTCGAAGACGCCCGCGTTCGCAAGGTGGTCAGCCGGGAGATCGTCGTCAACCTGGTCGAGGGCGGCTCCGCCGACCTCGTCGCCGCCCGCCCGGTGGTGGAGTCGGTTGTCGAGACGGTGATCGACACCGAGGGCTTCCGCAAGCTGTTCCGCACTGCCGCGCTCGAGGCCAACCGCCTGTTCTTCGACCGCGGCAAGGAGAACCTCGTCTTCGACTTGGCCGACGCCTCGGAGATCGTCCGCTTCGGCCTCAAGAACGTCTCGCCCGAGCTCGCCAAGGAGGTGCCCAAGGACCTCGACGTGACCCTGGCGAACCTGCGCAACCGCGACTTCGCGCAGAGCACGCTTGGGGCGGCCGACGAGATCCGCTTCCTCGGCCTGCTGACCCCGCTGCTGGCGGCGCTCGTGCTCATCGGCGCGGTGGCGGTGGCCTCCGACCGGCGTGTCGGCGTCCTGCGGGTCGCGATCGGCATGGCCGCGGTGGGGGCGCTGCTCGTGGTCGCGATGCTCGTCCTGCGCGAGGTGACGCTGAACGGGGTCTACGGCGACGACGAGCTCACCGACGAGGACGTCCGGGGAGCGGTCGCCGGGCTCCTGGACGCCTTCTTCGGCAAGCTCTTCAGCTGGTCGCTGCTGCTCGCCTTCATCGGCATCGTCGTCTCGGGCGCCGCCGCCGCGCTCGACCCCCACGAGGTAAGGAGCCCCTCACAGCGGCTTCGCGAGCGCCTCGCCCGGAAGCCCCGGACCACCTGGGGCCGCGCCGCGCGCGCCCTGGGCGCGATCGTCGCCGGCTTTGTGATCGCGTTCGAGCCGGACCTGGCCGTCGACCTGATCGCGCTGGTGGTGGGCGCCTACCTCGTCTTCTGGGGCGCCAGCGAGCTGCTGGAGATGCTGGAGGGCCCCGACGCGGCCCGGGCGGGAGCCGAGGAGCGCCGAAAGCACAGCCTGCGGGTGGGCCTCGCAACGGCCGCCGCCGTGGTCGCGGCGATCGGGCTCGTGCTGGTGCTGACCCTGCGCAGTGCCGATGACCCCAAGCTCGAGTCCCTGGCGCGCGGCGGCTGCAACGGCTCCGCCGGGCTCTGCTCGCTGCCGGCGAACCGGGCGGTGTTCGCGGGTACCCACAACTCGTTCTCGGCCGCCGACAGCCCGGGCTGGCTGATCGCAAACCAGCGCCGCGGCGTCTCGCGCCAGCTCCGCGACGGGATCCGCCTGTTCCTGATCGACCCGCACTGGGGGGTGGAGGACGAGCAGGGGCGGGTCCGGACCGACTTCGAGGCCGAGGGCCGCGACCGAAACCGCGTCGCCAAGAACCTTCCCCCGCAGGTGCTGGCCGCGGCCGAGCGGCTGACCGGGAGCCTGGGCCTTCGCGAGCAGGAGGGCGGGGAGCGCGAGATCTTCCTCTGCCACACCACATGCGAGCTGGGAGCGACGCGGATGAGCGAGGTGCTCGACGAGTTCCACGGCTTCCTCGACCGCAACCGGGGCGAGGTCCTCGCGGTCTTCATCGAGCCCTACGTGCCGGCGGACGAGATCGACCAGGCCTTCCAGGACGCGGGATTGGATGACCAGGTGGTGACGCTGCGGCGAAACGAGCCGATCCCGACGCTGGGCCAGCTCGTCGAGGAGAACCGCCGGCTGATCGTCTTCACCGAGAACGACGGGGGGACCCGCCCTGGTACATGGATGGCTTCAGCTTCGTGCAGGACACGCCGCTGGGGGCGACCAAGGTGGAGCAGACGAGCTGTGCGCTGAACCGGGGGGACCGGGGCAGCCCGTTCCTGATGGTCAACAACTGGGCCGACGTGTTCCCGCCGAAGCGGGGGGCCAACGCGGACTTCCTCGCCGAGGACTTCGTCCTCGACCGGATCCGCCGCTGCTCTGCCAAGCGCGGCCTCCCGGTCAGCCTGATCGCCGCCGACCACTACGACCTGGGCGACGAGTTCATCGGGGCGGTGGAGCGGGTCAACGCGGAGCGGGCGCAGAAGGCGGCCGGATAGCCGCCCATCGAGCTACAGCGGAGCGTCGATCACCGCGGATGCAGCGCGGCTCACATCGCTCCGCAAATGCGAAGGCAGGGGGACGCCGGTGATGAGGTACCGCCGCGCGGCGCCATAGGGCAGGTCGAAGACGGCGAGCAGCGTTCGATCGAGGGCGGCCCTGCTGCGGCTGCCGTATAGCCGTCGCGCGAGCTGCACGACCGCGCGTTTGACTGGTCGGTTCAGGGTCTCGAGTTCCTCGGCCAAGGGGCCTTCCGGGATCGCTCTCATCAGATCCTCGCGCCTGAATGCCACCAAGAGCTGCGCGTCTGGGGGATGCTGCTCGCAGAAGTCGACGAGCGACATTGCGGCGGCGACCGCAGCCTCGCGTGGATCGTCGCGCTGCAATGCGACCAGAAACGACGCCTGAGACCGGTGCACCGCCCGAATCCAGAGCCTCGCGATCAGCTCATCCCTTGATCGAAAGCGGTGATAGATCGACCCGGTCGGTGCACCGCTGGCTGCCGCGATGGCCTCCATGGTCGCACTGGGCGATCCCTCCCCCAGCAGGAGGTCGCGTGCGGCATCGAGCATCGCGTCAGTCGAATGTACCTGCGGTCTGGGCACGGAAAGCTCGAGCGATAATAGAACTAGGTTTCTACTATGACTCGCGGACAGCCCAGACCGGCGCTGTCCTTCAGGCCGCGGTCGGTCTGCTCCGAGATCCCGGCGCGCTCGAGGAACGCCAGGACCGCGGCGGTGTCGTAGTGAAACATCTGGGCCCGGAAGAACTTGCCGTCGCGCACCTCGTACACCGCCAGCACGGGTGATTCGAAGCGCTCGCCGTTGGGAGCGAGAGCGCGCGTCGTGTATTGGACGACGACCTCGCCACCCTCGCTTGCGACGACTCGCGGGTCCATCCGCCGCTCCTCCTCCGTCGGTTGCAACGGGCCCCAGGTCCCGAGCCAGGTTTTCTCGGGCGCTGTTTCCAGCTGCTTGCGCATCTCGGCCTTGCCGCGAGCCGTGTCCCGGTAGGGGAGCGAGGGAGCGTCGTGGAGCTCGACATCGTCGTGGTAGAGCTCGAACAGCGCCTCGGCGTCGCGCTTCTCGACCGCACGGATAGCGCCGAGCACGACCTCTTCGTTGCTTTGCATATCGGTAACTCCGATCTCTTCTGGGGGACGGCCGGGCACAAGAGCTGGCCCGTTCAGTCGGGTGTTATAGAGGATCTATTCTATAATGTGCTTACCCGAGCCGGGCGGCCGTGCGGAAGCTCGCCGGCCGGTCGGTCCGGAGAGACGTGTTTGCGGCGACGAGCCAAGGAGGAACACTCTTGAAGACCGGGATCGGCAACCAGTTTGAATCGCTGCGACAGACGAAGACCATCTTGCTGACGACCTACAAACGCGACGGCACGCCGGTCGCGACCCCGGTCAGTATCGCTTTCGACGGCGCCCGGGCGTTCTTTCGGACCTGGGAGACGGCCGGCAAGGCGAAGCGCTTGCGGCGAGACCCGAATGTCGAGGTCGCGCCCTCGAGCTTCCGCGGTGAGCCCTCTGGCGAGGCGATCGCTGCGCGCGCCACGCTCCTCGAAGGTGACGATGCGCGAATCGCCCGACAGGCGCTCGCCGCCCGCCATCGACTCCTTCACCGGGTTCTCGTTCCGCTCACGCACCGAATCATGCGGACGCAAACGCTCCACTACGAGCTGGTCGCGCGAAACTGATCTGAGAGCTCGATGCAGCGCGATCTCGCCATTGATCTCCTCGACGCACTCCACGCCGCGCAGACCGCGTTTCATTCCGGCGGAAGCGCGGACGAGTTGCGGGCGCTGCTCGACCAGCGCGTCGTCTGGCGCGTCCCCGGCGACAACGCCATCGCCGGGACGCACACGGGCATCGACGAGGTCATCGATTACTTCGCCCGGCGCCGCGAGCTTGCGGCTGGAACGTTTCGGATGGAGCGCCGCGACGTCCTCACCGGTGACGGCGACGTGATCGCTGCGCTGACGGACGGACTGGCTTCGATCGGTGGCGAGGAATGCCGCTGGTCGACGGTCGGCCTCTACCGGTTTCGGAACCGAAAGCTCGTGGAGTGCACCCTGCTGCCGCTGGACAGCGACGAGTTCGATCGGATCTGGTCGGGCAGTTGAGCGCAGGAAGTCCAGGCCCAGGCACAAGTTCTTGGATATTAGAGAGGCGGTCACCGCCATCCGATCTCCCTGATCGGCGGCGTAGGTGACACGGAAACGCGAACCCTCCTTGCTCGGGCGCATCGCGGTCTCGGGTTCCGAGTTCGCCAACAGACACGGCCTTTACCTCGGGCCGCGCTCCGCGGGGATGCATGTCGCGCTTTACCGGCGCACCGGCGGCAGGCTCGGCGGCCACCTCCCCGGCCTGCCCGCCGCCCGAGTCCTCCTCCTCGATCACACCGGCGCCAAGAGCGGGATCAGGCGCACCTCGCCGGTGATGTACCACGAGGAAGGCGATCTCGTCGCGGTGGTGGCATCCAAAGCTGGCCAGCCGACGAATCCCGCGTGGTTCCACAACCTGAGAGCCAACCCCGAGACCACGATTCAGATCGGCTCCGCGATCCGAAACGTCCGCGCCCGTGTGGCGACCGACGAAGAGCACGATCGTCTTTGGCCGAGGTTCCTCGAGTTCTATCCCGGCTATGACTTCTTCCAGGAGCTTGCGAGGGACCGGAAGATCCCGATCGTGATCCTCGATCCTCGCTAGCGGGTCAGAGGCTCAGCGGGATGAGCTGATCACCGCGCTTCGATGCCGACTCCGCGGTTGTGTCGAGAATCCATTGTTCCGTCGCCGTCGCTCGGTAAGCCCGCAGCGAGGCCGGCGGGCCTACATCGCTGACCTCCCACCTCCGTCCGCCATGTTCGATCGAGCGACGCGAGAACAGCTCGACGCCGCGTATGAGATCTGCGCCGGTCAGCTCGTCGGCGGTAGCCGTCATGTAGACGGCCTGGGCGGCGCCGAGAGGCACCTGGGGGTCGAAGACAACGAGGCTCACGTCCGCGCGCGCCGCGATGTTCGTGGAATGCCTCGCCTCCGGGGATGAGACCCAGAACAGCTCTCGATAGCCGTCGGCCGCGTAGTAGAGGGGCGAGACCCACGGCCGGCCGTCCTCGTCGGCGGTTGCGAGGGTCATGTACGGGTTGGCGTCGAGGATGGCCCTGGCCAGCCCCTCAAGCTCTTCAGTGTCCATGCGCCCCATGGGCCGGACATACTAGAGTAGACGATCTAAAACCATCGTCGAGAGAGGTCCCGATGAGACTGCCGAACACCGCGCACACCTCCCGGCCCTGGCGTATCCACGAGCTCACCCGCGACTTTCGACTCGAGGACGTGTGGGCGCTGCCGACGCCGGGTGGCCCGGACGACTTTCCCCGGCTGGTGCAGCAGATCGGCTCAGGATCCCCGTCGCAAAGCGACTCCCGCGCCGCCCGGACGCTGTGGGCGATCCGGTGGAAGGTCGGGGAGCTGCTCGGCTGGGACGACACGGAGGGCGGCGACGACGCGCAAAGGTCGATGGTTCGCGAGCGGCTGCCGGCGGATCTGCGCGAGGGCCCTTCGGGCCCGGGCTTCGACCTGGCGCCCTTCACCTCGCTGTACCTCCTCGAGGATGAGTGGGCAGCAGAGACCGTCAACCGGACCGTTCACGGGATCCTGCACGTCGGCTGGGTCCCAGATGGCCAGGGTGGCTACCGCGGCCAGCTGGCCGTCTTGGTTAAGCCGAACGGGCTGCTCGGAGCCGTCTACCTGGCCGCGATCAGGCCATTTCGCCACTTGATCGTGTACCCGGCGCTGCTGCGAGGGATCGAGAGGGTGTGGCGAACGCGCGCTCGCGATCGGACCCCCGCGCCACCTGAGCGCGTCGCTGATGACCGCCTGAGCTGAGCCAAGCCTCCTGCTTTCCGTCGGGCCTGACCAGCATGGCGGCGCCGGGCCGAAGCCCGAGTCCCCGCGCGGCGACCTCGTCCAGGCCGCGGACGATCAGTGGCGGTGAGCCGGGGCGGGCCGGCGCGTCCCTCCACTCGCCGCCGGGGCCGGTGAGGAGGGTGATCCCGTCGCCGAGCAGGTCGACGGTCGAGCGGCGCTCGCCCTGGTGCTCGGTCCAGAGGTGGGGGATCCGGCCGCCGAGGTCCACGTGCATCTCGGAGTCGGACGACCGAGTCGAGCCGTCGGGGTCCAGCGAGCGGATCACGTTGTGCCTGACGGCGGGGACCCGCTCGGCCTCGTAGGAGTCGAGGAGCGCTGGAGGGGCCCAGCCACGGAGCACCCACGAAAGCTTCCAGCCGAGGTCGAAGGCGCTGTGGATGGCCATGTTCATGCCGGTCCCGCCCCGCGGCGTCACCCGGTGGGCCGCATCGCCCACGAGGAACGCGTTGCCGCCCCTGAAGGCGTCCGCCAATCCGGCGGCGAAGGTGAAGGTGCCCGTCCGGATGATCTCGACGGGGAGGTCCGGGACGCCCGCGCCGATGCGGATGCGGCGCACGAGCTCGTCGTCGCCGGGCATCTCGCCGGGGTCCGCCGGGTCGATCCAGGTGCCGTGCAGCCACCTGTCACCGCCGGCGGGCAGCATCGTCCCGGGAGCGTCGGGGTGGGTGACCGAGTAGATGCCGTAGCGGCGGTCGCCCACGACGTCCCAGAGCGGCGCGCGAAACAGCACGCTGCGCGCGCCCTCCGCGGTCCCGACCTCCATGTCGATCCCCAGCAGGCGGCGGGTGACGCTGTGGGCGCCATCGGCGCCGATCAGGTGGGACGCCCGCACACGGCGCAGGCGGCCGTCGGACAGGCGAACCGTCGCCGCCACCTCGCCGCCGCCGGTCTCGAGCTCGATCAGCTCCGCGCCCAGCAGCACCCGCGAGCCGGGCAGCGAGCGCAGGTGGGCGAGCAGGATCGGCTCGAGCTCGTCCTGCGCCGCGCAGACCGGGATCGTGGGGCTGATCACGGCGCTCTGCTCCAGGGTCGGGATGCCCGTCGGCCAGACCTCCCCTCGCTCCGCGGACGCGAGGGTCTCGGACAGCCATCCCTGCCATTCGACCTCGGGAGCGATGGCGCGGATCTCCTCCTCGAGCCCCCAGCCTCTGAATATCTCCATGCTCCGGATGCTCACCGTCGTCGCCCTGGGCAGGCTCGACAGCTCCCCGCGCCGCTCGATCACCGTCACCTCTACGCCCGCTCGGGCGAGCGTGATCGCCGCGGTCAGGCCCGCCGGGCCCGCGCCGACCACCAGCACCTGCGTGTCTTCCTCGTGCACAGCCATCTCGTTCACCGTTCCTGTGTGTCGCTACTTTCATCGGACAGCCTGTAGTTTTAGCAGACAGAATGTCCGATGAAGTAGATATCCTGCTTCTGTGACGAAACGCAAGTACGAGCAGCGGCTTCGGGCCGAGTCGGCCAGTCACACGAGGGAACGGATCCTCGACGCCCTCAGGGAGCGGATGACCAGAGACCCGTCCGGCGGGATCTCGCTCGAGGCCGTGGCCGAGGAGGCCGGGGTCGCGCGCTCGACGGTGTACGCGATCTTCGGCTCGCGCGCCGGGCTGTTCGACGCCCTGGCCAGCCATCTCGTCGGGCGCGCCGAATACGAGCGGTTGCTGGAGGTCACCCGAGGCCCCGATCCGACCGTCGCCCTGCGCGAGGGCATCCGCGCGGGCGTGGATCTCTTCGTCTCGGAGTACGAGGTGAACCGTGCCCTGTATTCGCTGGCTCGGCTCGGCGACGAGGCGGTGGCCGCCGCGATCGGCCGCCGCGAACAGGAGCGCACCGCGGGAATGGCGGGCATGGCGCGGCGGCTGGCGGCCCGGGGACACCTGCGCAAGGGGGTGGGGGCCACCCGCGCCGCCCACCTGCTCTGGGTCCTGACCGCGTTCGACACCTTCGACCTGCTCTGGAGCGGACGCGGCCTGGACGCGGACGCGATCAGCGACCTGCTGTTCGAGACGGCCGAGCGCACGCTCCTAGCTGACTGATTCAGTGACCGAGAGCCACGGCGTCGCGCAGCTGAACGAGACAGAAGCTAGAACCTAGCGATCTAGATGTTATCCAGATCGACCTAGCAGCCGAGCGATGCGTTGCAGTCGATCGCGGAGTCGTGGTAGATACCGCTCACATGCGAGCGGATAGCGCCTCCTGCGCCGAACCCGTCGTCGCCGCTTCCCGCCGTCTCGAACTCCAGGGTCGGCGCGCATCCGCTCGCTTCGCTCGCCGGGTTCGCCGTAGTCGAGGTCGCCGTTCAGTTCTACCTTGATCTTGATCGAACCCCTTGCGCTGCCTCGCGAATAGAGGATGTCGAAGGCGAAGCGACCCAGACCCCCGTCCGCGCCGGCCACCAGATCTCGCGCGAGTCCTCTCGCGGGCCGCGCGAGAGCTCTGCCGCAGCCGCCAGCGCCCCGTAGGCGTCCAGCTCCAGCATCCGTGCCGCCGCTGTTCGTCTGCCGCCCTCTGCTTCATCTACATCATCCCTGCCAGTGAAACGCTAGCAAGCCGTGCACGCACCACATCTCGCGTATCCGCGCCTCCCTCGCCGTAGAAGTGTTGCATCGCCCTCGTTCTCCCGAGCTCGCAGCGCTCGCCCCACATGTCGTCCCCGTCCAGCACCGCAGCGCCAAAATCGTTTGTCTGCCGCCCGTGGCGTGGTGTATCGCCCCGCTCCACATCTCGTGCGCAGCCGTCCTGGCAGTCGAGCATGCGCCAGAACCCCAGCGGGCTCCCGGCGCCGCCGTGTCCGACGCATCACGCGCCGTGCCGCTGCTTCTTGTGTTTCTTCCCGCACTCGCCTCAGCCTCGCCCATCTACCGAGGCCCCCTGCCATATCTACTGACCCACCGCTGACACACAGCCACCACAGCACCTGCCACTCCTCCATCACACCATACACTTACTACTACTTTCGCGCGAGAGGCTTCCGCACGAACCAGGTCCACCTTCATCTCCTTTGCCGCCCGGCGTCTCGACGACGACCGGCGCCTTGGCCGCCTTGATCATCGCCGACAGGACCTCGGCGCCGATCTCGCCCTTGCCGAGGTTGGCGTGGCGGTCGGCGCCGGTCCCGGCCGGGTCGCGGGAGTCGTTCGCGTGCAGCAGGTCGATCCGCCCGCAGCTCTCTCGCACCCGCCCGACGGCGTCGCCGAGCTCCTCGCCCGCGGCGTGTGCGTGGCAGGTGTCGAAGCAGACGCCCAGCTCCACCGATCCATCCGCGTCGTTGATCGCCTCCCACAGCCGCGCCAGGTCGTCGAAGCGCCGCGCGACCGCGTTCTCGCCGCCGGCCGTGTTCTCGACGTACAGCGGCACCTCGGAGGAGAGCCGCTCGACCGTGCTGGCCCAGCGCGGGAAGCCCTTGGCCACCCCGTCCTCGGCGTGGCCGGGATGGACGATGACGGCAGCGGCGCCGACCTCCGCGGCCGCATCACAGGTCTGCTGCAGGATCTTCCGCGAGCCGTGCCTGATGTTGTTCTTGGGCGAGGCGACGTTGATCAGGTAGGGCGCGTGGACGTACAGGGGCAGCGGCGATGCCTTCAGCTCCTCGGCGTCCTTCCTGGGGGCCGGCTTCTTCCAGCCCTGCGGGTCCGAGAGGAAGATCTGCACGCAGTCGGCGCCGATCGCCTCCGCCTCGGCGAGCGGCTTGGCCGGGGCGACGTGGGCGCCGACGAGCTGATTCACGCCGCGACCCTATACGGCGTCAGGGAAGCGTCAGCCGGGAGTTGTCAGGGCACCCGGCTAGCCCGTCCTTGCGACTCGCTCATCGGGCCCCATACGCCGCCGGCTCACCCGCAGCCCTCCGGGAGGCCCGTCCCGCGGTGTGCGCGAGCGCCGACGGCCACCAGACCCGGTCGCCGATCTCGAGCACGAGGGCGGGCACCAGCAGCGATCTGACCAGGAAGGTGTCGATCAGGACGCCGATCGCGACCGTGAACCCGAGCTCGCTCAGAAACACGAGCGGCAGGATCCCCAAGACGGAGAAGGTGCCGGCCAGCACCAGGCCCGCCGAGGTGATCACGGTGCCGGTCACGGCAAGGCCTCGGATCGTCCCATCGTGCGTTCCGTACCTGAGCGTCTCCTCGCGCACCCGGGCCATCAGGAAGACGTTGTAATCGATTCCCAGCGCCACCAGGAAGATGAACGCGAACAGCGGCAGGGCCGGATCGATGCCCGGGAAGTCGAACACGTTCTCGAAGAAGAACGTCCCGATGCCGAGGGCGGCGCAGTAGGACAGGATCACGGTGCCGATCAGGACCAGCGGGGCCACGACGGCCCGCAGTAGCGCCGCCAGGATCAGAAAGACCACGAACAGCGCCACCGGCACGATCAGGCGGTTGTCGCGCGCCGTCGACTCGCGCAGGTCGTACTCCGCGGCAGTCGGGCCGCCGACCAGCACATCGTCGTCGGCAGCCTCGCGAGCCGCGTCGCGGATCCCCGGGATCAGGTCGAATCCTGCGGTGCTGTAGGGATCCTCCTCGAGCGTTACTTCGAGCTTGGTTCCGATTGGTCCCTGCTCCAGCTGAGGCGAGACCTCGGCGACGCCCGGCGCCCGAGCCAAGGCCGTCCGAACTTGATTCAGCTCCGAGCTCTCCGTGACAAGGACGTCGGTGGCGCGTTCGCTCCCGCGGGGAAGCCCAACTCGAGCAGCTTCTGGCCCCGCTCGGAGTCGACCTCGTCGCGGAACATGTTGCCGCTCGTCAACTCGCCGTTGAGCTGCAAGAGGCCAAGCGCCATCACCGCGAGCACCGCTGTGGTTCCAATCCAGACCCGGCGAGGCCCGCGGGCAATCCAGTCGGCGATCCTCCTCCACCGGCCGTGGGTCTCGTCCGTGCCCTCGCTGCCGAACCGCGGGATGAAGGGCCAGAAGGCCCGCCGCCCGAACACGGTCAGCAGGGCAGGGAGGATCGTCAGCATCGCAACCATCGCCATCGCGATGCCGAGCGCGCCGATCGGGCCGAGGCCAGAGGTCCCGGTGACCTCCGCCAGGCCGAGCGTCAAGAGCGCAGCCATCACGGTGGCGCCGGAGGCGAGGATCACCGGGCTCGTGCGCCGCAGGGTGACGCGGATGGCGTCGTGCTTGTTCTCGTGACGGCGCAGCTCCTCGCGGTAGCGCGAGACCATCAGCAAGGCGTAGTCGGTCCCTGCACCGAAGACCAGCACCGGGAGGATGCCCCCGGACTGGCCGGTGACGGTCACGCCGGCCTCCGCGACCAGATAGCCGAGCCCACGGGTGATGACCTCAGCCAGAACCACCGCAAAGAAGGGGATCGTCCAGAAGATCGGGCTGCGGTAGATGACGATCAGCAGCACCAGCACCAATGCGGCAGTCGCGTAGAGAAGGGTGCCGTTGATGTCATCGAAGACTTCGACCGCATCGGACGAGAAGCCGGCGGGGCCGGTCACCTTCGCCTCGAGGCCGCTCGGTAGCGAGCCGAGCTGCTCCTTGATCTCCTCCGGCGTGTCGGTGAGCGCGTCCTCCGCATCGCCGGTGGCCTCCTCGGGAACCGTGATCGAGGTCGTCAGCAGCGCCGTGCCACGATCGCTCGAGACCACGGCGGCGCCGGTTTCCCCTACAGCCCGGGGGCTCCCGGCGTTGATCGCCGGCCGCACCTGTTCGTTGATCGCCGTGCGCACCTGCTCGATCGCGGTCCTGTCTTCAGCGGTCAGCCCTCCGGTGCGATGAAAGACGGTGATCGCATCGGCCCGATCGTCCGAGGGAAATCCCTCCAGCTGATCAAGCGTCCTTACGGACTCCGCGTCGGCGGGCAGGTAGTCGGCCGGGTCGTTCTGCTGGGCATCCTCGAACTTGCTCGACAGCGGACCGATCGCCATCGCGATCAACAGCCAGACGGCGATCACCGCGAACTTGGTTCGCCGGCCACCCGGCAGTAGAGCGAAGGAGCGAAGCCTGTCTTTCATTGCAGTCTCCCGCGGGTTGTGGCCGCGCCCTGCGGCCTGACACGGTTTCTGTCTGGTTTGACTCCACGGGCCGTCCCGATTCATCGCCGGTCACTGTGAGAACCGGCATTCGGCTCGCTCGAGCGGTCTTCAGACTCACGCCGGTCAGGTGGCGGCCAGCTTGTCCGGAAGCCCAAAGCGGGCGAAGAGCTCCGGCGTGCGGAAGGCGATCACCTCGCTGATCAGGTCGCCCTTCAGCGCGAGCACATCGAGCGCGATCGGCAGATAACACTCGGCCTCCCGGTCGAGTTGATAGGTGCCCAGGGCGATCTGGCCGTTGGCGCGGGTCGGGACGTAGCGCAGTCGCGGTGGCGGGCCGCCGGGCATCAGCCACGAATCGCCGATCTCCTCGCGCCCCTGACACCAGCTGGCGAACGGCGGCATCGCGAAGGTCGCATCCTCGGCCAGCATCGCAAGGATCGCGTCCACGTCTCCGGCCTCGAATCCATCGATGAAGCGCTGCACGAGCTCGCGAAGCCGCTTGTCGCCCAGGGAGCGCATGCTCGCCTGCTGGCTTTGCTCGGGCAAGCGCCCGTCGATCGTCTTGCGGGCCCGCTGCAGGGCACTGTTGACCGAGGCCGGGGTCGAACCGAGGGCCTCGGCGACCTCCTTGGCCGAGAACCCGAGGACCTCGCGGAGGATGAGCACTGCTCGCTGTCGAGCGGGCAGGTGCTGAAGCGCCGCGATGAACGCCAGTTCCACCGCCTCGCGCTGCTCGTAGCGCGCCGCGGGCGAGGCGTAGCCGCCCTCCAGGCCCTGCTGTTCGTCCGGGTAGGGCTCAATCCAAACCGAATCGGCGAGCGGAGATTCGTCCCCGTCGCCATCGGGTCCAGAGGACGGACCGAGGTCGACCGGGAGCACGCGCTTGCGGCGGCGCTCGATCGCGTCGAGGCATACGTTGGTGGTGATCCTGTAGAGCCACGAGCTCAGCGCGCTTCGACCCTCGAAGCGCCCCAGACCGCGCCAGGCGCGGAGCATCGCCTCCTGAAAGGCATCCTCGGCGTCGTGCAGCGATCCGAGCATGCGATAGCAGTGAGCATGCAGATCCGTGCGATGCGGCCTCCACGAGGCTCTGAAAGGCCTGCTCGTCGCCGCTCCTGGCCGAGTCGAGCAGCTCTCGGTCCCAATCCTCAATCGGCGGGGCGGTTCGTGTCGAGCTGGTCATCATGCGCGCGGCGCCGAGGTGCTCAGCCCGTCGGCTCGGCTGCCAAGAATTCTCCCACCAAAGAACTCCTCCAACACGGGGGCCAGGACCTTCATCGATGGGTTGTGGCTCTGACCCTCGAGCTCGCGGTGCTGCGCATTCGGGAGGACGGCGGCGGCCGCGATCGCCGCCTCGCGCAGTTGCGTCGGGCTCTTCTCACCCGCGATCACCAGCGTCGGCGCCGTGACCGACGCCCACTGCTCCGGCAGCAACGGCTTGCCGGAGACGGTGTCCCCCAGAATCGCCCAGTCGTAGGGGAGGGTGTGCGCCGTTGCCTTCAGCTTCGACCAGAAGGGCGAGAACCGCATCAGGGTCACGATCAGGCCGGGGACGCCCATCCCCTTGGTCATGAAGAGCTTGGTTGCCTCACCGCGGCGACCAGCGGCCGTCAGCTCGTCCAGCTGCGCGGCGAAGTCGGTCGGGGGCAGGGGTTGGCGGTCGTCGACCATGAACGGGGGCTCGAAAAGCGCCAGCTTCTCGAACTCGAGCCCCCCGGCCGCCGCCCGGAGGCCAAGCACACCGCCCGAGGACCAGCCCCAAAACGACGCTGACCCGCCCGCCGCATCGGTCAGCGCCTGCAGATCCTCGATCTCACGCTGGACGGCGTAGGGCGGCGTGTCGCCGCTGTCACCGCGACCGCGGCGGTCGTAGTTGAAGACGGTGAAGCGTGGCGCCAAGAGCTCGGCCAGTTCGACCAGCTTCGGAAACGTTCGGTAGCTGAACGCACCGCCGGCCAAGATGATCGCCGGTCCCTCGCCAAGCCGATCAAACGCGATCTCGGTGCCGTCCTTCGAACGTACGCTATCCATGGACTTCCTTCGTTCCTTGGGTCCCTTCTAACTAAGACCTCCCGGGGCGACCAAATTCATCGCTGGGTGCGCCCACCCAGATCCAGGAAACCGATCGCGGGGTTGGTGGCGAAGACGACCGACCGCAAGCTTGCCGGGCAGAGCGCTGAGGCTGCGGCCGAGTGGCGAGGGCCAGAATCGAACTGGCGACACCACGATTTTCAGTCGTGTGCTCTACCAACTGAGCTACCTCGCCGGGGTGCGAGCGGTAAGGCTACCCGTCCGTCTGCCCCACTGGCAGCGCCTGCGCGGCTTCAGTCTGGGCAGGCGCCTACGGTCTGCCCATGCTCTCCTACGCCCGGCGGGAACCGTCCGCGCTGCTGCTCGCGGGCCAGCTTCTCGGGGTCCTGGTCTACCCGTTCATGCAGGGGAGCGAGGTGGGCCAGGCCCTGTTCAGCCTGTTCGGGATCGCGATCCTCGGCCTGGTCGTGTTCGCTGTCAGCGGCACGCCGCAGCCTCACCTGGGTCGCGCTCCTGTTCGGGATCCCGGCCTCCGTCCTGCTCCTGATCCAGGCGGTCACGGGCGACGACGAGCCTGCTGCCGTACTCGTCGGCGTTCGAGGCCGTCCTCTACTTCTACGCCGCCGGGGCGCTGGTCAAGCAGGTGCTCGAGGACCAAGAGGTGACGCGCGACGAGGTGTTCGGCGTCGGCGCCACCTTCACTCTCGTCGCCTGGGCCTTCGCCTACACCTTCACCGTCTGTCAGGCGATCGAGCCGGGAAGCTTCGCGTTGGGAGCCGACGCCTCGGGCGACCGGAACTTGGATGGAGCTGCTCTACCTGAGCTTCAGCAACCTGTCGGCCACGGGCCTCAGCGACGTCATCCCGGTCGAGCCCTTCGCGCGCTCGCTGTTGATGCTCGAGCAGCTCGCGGGCCTGGCCTTCATCGCGATGGTGGTGGCGAGGCTCGTTGCGCTCACCGCCTTGCGGCGGCCTCCGCAGGCCTGACGCGTCCTCGCATTGCAAGCGATGGCGAGGGCCAGAATCGAACTGGCGACACCACGATTTTCAGTCGTGTGCTCTACCAACTGAGCTACCTCGCCTGAGCCGGGTAAGGCTAGCGTCAGTCCGGCTCGCTGCCGTCGGCCGCAAGTAGAGTCCTGCGGCGAGCGAGCCAGGAGGAGACGTGAGCACGGAAGCGACGACAGGGGGCAGCAGGATCGCCAGGGCGTTCGGCTTGAAGGGAGAGGCGTGGATGCGGCACGCGAACCCGGCGAGCGTATGGACCCGGTTCACCGTCCCTTCGGTGTTCGCGCTCGCGATCTGGAGCCGCGACTGGATCGGAATCTGGTGTCTGGTCCCGATCGCGCTCGCGCTGATATGGATGTTCGTCAACCCGCTTCTCTTCGGGCCGCCCAAGTCCACGCGCAATTGGGCCTCGAGGGCCGTGCTCGGCGAGCGGATCTGGGTGAACGCCGACAGGGAGACCCTGCCTGAGCAGTTCCGCTCGAGGACGCCGTCGCTGATCGCCAACACCTACTCGGGTCTCGGACTGGCCCTGCTCGCTTACGGGCTGATCGACCTCGATCTGCTGGCGACGGTGGCCGGCATCTTGATCACGCACGGCGGCAAGGCCTGGTACCTCGACCGCATGGTGCTGCTGTTCGCGGACATGAAGGACCGCGATCCCGAGTACGCGCGCTGGGACTTCTAGCCCACCCGGGTGGAGCGGGGGAGGTGGTCAGCCGGCGAGCTGCTCGCGGGCCTCGGGCAGGCTGCGGAACTCGTGCACCTCGGCGATCAGGCCGTCGCGGATCGTGAACACCTGGGCGCCGCTGAACTCGAAGTCGCCGCGCTCGCCGCTGCCTCGGAACGTGACCGTGGCCAGCACGCGGTCGCCGCCGTGCTCGAAGCGACCGGGCACCACCTCGAAGCGCTCGAGCGGGCCCATCATCGCCCGCCACATCCTCTCCACCTGCTCCGCGCCCTCGAGCGTTCCGGTGATCGGTACGTCCGGCGGCCGGTGCCAGCGCACGTCGGGCGTCAGCAGCTCGAGCCCGCGCTCGAGCTCGCCGGCGTTGACGGCGTCGGCGAAGGCCTCGATGACGCGCTCGTCACCGCCAGACATCGCCCGGCGCGGCCTCGCTGGATCCCTCGCTCTCGGCGGCGGCCGCGAGCGCGGCCTCGACGGCGTCCTTGGCGCTGTCTGCCTCGGCGATGCCGAGGTCGGTGCCGGCGCGGTTTCGCAGCGGCCAGGTCTGCAAGCCCGATCACGGGGCGCTCGAGCCGGCGCGCGAAGGCGATCTCCGAGAGCGTGCCCCATTCGCCGCCGATCGCGATCACCGCGTCGCCCGAGGCGACCACCGCGAGGTTGCGGGCGTGGCCGACGCCCGTGGCGACCGCGTGGGTGACGTACTCGTTCGCGTCGGCCGGCTCCAGCGAGGGCAGGATCCCGATCACCTCGCCGCCCGCCTCGCGAGCGCCGCGCGAGGCCGCCTCCATCACCCCGCTGCGCCCGCCGCAGACCAGCACGGCGCCGGCCTCGGCGATGCCCCGGCCGACCGCCTCGGCGTCCTGGAGCGCATCGCCCTCGGCGCTCGCGCCCCCGATCACCGAGATCTGGACCGGGCGCTCGCTCATCCGGCCTTGAGCCGATCCTGCGGGCCGCGTCTCAGCCCGCCTTTCTTCAGCATCGTCCCCATCAGCTCCAGGGCGCCGCCCTTGTGCAGGTGCTCGTTCAGGTTGCCGCACTTGGGGCTCTGCACGCACGAGGGGCAGCCGTCGTCGCAGGGGCACTCGCGGATCAGCCGGTCGGCGTCCCCGACGAGCTGCTCGAAGCACTCGAACCCCCGCCGGGTGATGCCGACGCCGCCGGGATGACCGTCGTAGACGAAGATCGTCGGGGCGCCGGTCTGGTGGTGGACGTTGGTCGAGAGGCCGCCGATGTCCCAGCGGTCGCACATCGCGATCAGCGGCAGCACCGCGATCTGGCTGTGCTCGGAGGCGTGCAGGGCGCCCAGCAGCACCTCGGAGGGCAGCGCCGCCGCCATGCGGTCGCCGATCACGTACCAGAGGGCCTGCGTGACGAAGTCCTGCTCGGGCAGGTCCAGGGCGATGATGTCCAGCACCTTGTTGTCGCCCAGCCGCTTGCGCTGGTAGGCGATCACCTGCTCTGAGACCGAGACGGCGCCGAAGCTGAGCTCAACGCCCAGCGCGCTCCGGGTGGTGCGCGTCCGCTCCACATAGACCTCGGTCTCCTTCTTCACCTGCGTGTAGTAGTCGCCGTCGAAGGGACGCACCGCCGCCCGAGCCGCACCCAGGTCCAGCTCGGCGACCTCGTAGGAGCGCCCCAGGTGCAGGTAGATGGCGCCCGGGTGAACGGTCGAGAACGCGCGCTCGGCCTCGACCTGTCCCAGCATCTCGCCGGAGGTGATGTCCACCACGGCCACGCTGTTCGGGGAGGCCGAGCGCAGGCTGATGTCGCCGGCGACGAAATCCCCGCCGCGGGTCAGGTAGCGGTTCCGGGCCTTTCGCAGGCGGCCGGCCGTGACCAGCCGGTCGGCCCCCTCGCGCCAGCCCTCGCCCAGGATCTCGTCGTCCTCGGGGATGCCGCCCAGCGGGTGCTCGTACGCGGCGGCCACCAGGTGCTGCATCTGGATCTGCTCGTTGCGGTGGTCCAGGATCGCCGCCTCGACGGGACGCCCCAGGAAGTCGTCGGGGTGGCGGCAGAAGAACTGATCCAGCGCGTCCTCGCCGGCGACGTAGACGGCGAGCCCGCGCCGGCGGCGCCCGGCGCGCCCCCACATCTGGCGCAGGCTGGCGACGGTGCCGGGAAAGGTGACGCAGATCGCCGCGTCCAGCTCGCCCACGTCGATGCCCAGCTCCAGCGCGTTGGTCGCCGCGACGGCGAGCAGGTCCCCCCGCGCCAGCCTGGCCTCGATCTCGCGGCGCTGCTGGGGCGTGTAGCCGGCGCGGTAGGGCGCGATCCGATCGGCCAGGTGGCCCTGGCCCGACTCCGTGAGCTTCATCGTCGCGAAGCGGTTGATCAGCTCGATGCCGCGCCTGCTCTTCATGAAGCAGATCGTCCGCACCCCCTTGGCGACCAGCTCGGCAAGCAGATCGGCCGCCTCGCTGACCGCCGAGCGCCGGGTCATCGTCTTCTCGTCGATCACCGGCGGGTTCCACATCGCGATC
Organism: uncultured Solirubrobacterales bacterium; assembly: GCA_963813725.1. Taxonomy (GTDB): domain Bacteria; phylum Actinomycetota; class Thermoleophilia; order Solirubrobacterales; family 70-9; genus VGBV01. The sequence goes on along the minus strand of CAWFAI010000013.1, from coordinate 40,559 downwards.
TCGCGGCCGGCCTGCGGGGCGCCATCGTCGTCGAGCAGCGCGAACTCCAGGCCCGTCAGCCGCTCGGCCAGCTCGCCGGGGTTGGCGATGGTCGCCGATGCCAGCACGAAGCGGGGCTGGGCGCCGTACAGGCGCGCCACCCTGCGCAGGCGGCGCAGCACGTTGCCGACGTGCGAGCCGAAGACGCCCCGGTAGGTGTGCGCCTCGTCGACGACGACCCAGCCGAGATTGGCGAGGAAGTCGCCCCAGCGCTTGTGATGGGGGAGCAGCCCGACGTTGAGCATGTCGGGGTTGGTCAGCACCAGGTTCGAGCGCCGCCGGATGCCGGGCCTGTCCTCGCGCGGGGTGTCGCCGTCATAGATCGCCTGGCGCAGGCCGGGCGGGGCAAGCTCGCCGAGCTTTCGCGCCTGGTCCTGGGCCAGCGCCTTGGTCGGGTAGAGATAGAGAGCGCGGCGCTTGTCGTCGTGCGCGATCCCGTCCAGCACGGGCAGGTTGAAGCTGAGCGACTTGCCGCTGGCGGTGCCGCTGGTCAGGATCAGGTCCGACGTCGCGGGCGGTCTCATACGCCTCGGCCTGGTGTGAGTAGAGCGACTCGATCCCATCCGCGGTCAGCGCTTGGGCCAGCTCGGGATGGAGCTCGGCGGGCAGGTCGGTGAGCTTCGCCATCGTCGCGGCCTCCGAGCCCTCGGCGACCAGGCGGCCGTCGTCGCGCCCGGGCGCCAGGACCGCCTCCCAGCCGCCACCTCCGATCGCGCCGCCGCTAGCCACGGATCGCCCCGGCGATCCGCATCGCCTGCAGGGCGCTGGCGTCGTGCAGCCGGTGGATCGCGCCGCCCTTCGCCACCGCGAGGGCCGTCGCCGCGCAGGTCGCCCACTCGCGCTCGGTGGGGGCCAGGCGCTCGTCCCAGCTCCCCGCCAGCACGGCGCCCAGCAGGTCCTTGCGCGAGAGGCTGACGTAGAGAGGGCGCCCGAGCTCGCCCAGCTCGCCCAGGCGTCGCAGCAGCTCGAGCCCATCGGCGACGCCGAGGTCGAAGTCGATGCCGGGATCGATCGCCAGCTGATCCTCGCCGACCCCCCGCGAGGTCGCGGCCTCGATCCGCTCGGCGAACCAGCCCTTGAGGTGGTCGATGGGATCGGCGAAGCGCCGAACCGGGCGGTCCTCGCGCGGCGGACCCTCGATGTGCATCAGCACCAAGCCGCAGCCGCTATCGGCCGCCAGCTCGAAAACGGCCGGGTCGAGCGCGCCGCTGATGTCGTTGATCGCGACGGCGCCCGCGTCGAGGGCCGCCGCGGCGACCTCGGCCGAGAAGGTGTCGGCCGAGACCGGCAGCCCCGTGCGCTCCACCAAGCCCTCGATCGCGGGGGCCAGCTGCGCCGCTTCCGCGTCCGGCGGCACCGGCGGCCCGCTCCGCGCCGCCACAGCGCCGACGTCGAGCATGTCGAAGCCCTGCTCGGCCAGGCGGACCCCGTCGGCGATCGCGCCCTCGGGCGTCCCGCTGCGCGCACCCGAGAACATCGAGTCGCTGGTGACGTTGACGATGCCGGCCGCGAGCGGGCGATCCAGCGCAAGCGTGCGGTCGGCGAGCTTCCAGGTGGCCATCCAGAGGCAACGGTAGCCGCCGCGCGGGCTCGTGCGGATCGCTGCGGCTACGGTTCCCCGCAATGTCCCTCCGCTGCGTCTACACCGACCTCGACGGCACCCTGCTCGGCCGCTACGGCTCGCTCTTTCGCGACGCCGAGGGCAACTTCTCGATGCTGCAGGCGCGCGCGCTCGAGGCCTGTCACCGCGCCGAGGTCGAGGTCGTGATCAAGTCGGGGCGGCGCGAGCCCCAGGTGCTGGAGGACGCGCGGCTGATCGGCTCCACCGCCTACATCTACGAGGCCGGCTGCGCGGTGAAGCTCGACGGCGAGGAGACGGTCCTGATCGGCGACTTCAGCGCCGACGACGACCGCACCGTCTACGAGACCATCCTCGACCGCGGCGTTCCCGAGCTGCTGTTCGAGTCCTTCGCGCCCGCGCTCGAGTACCACGCCCCCTGGCACACCGAGCGCCGCCACTCGCACCTGTTCCGCGGCAAGATCGACGTCGCCCAGGCGAACGCCATCCTCGAGCGCGAGGGCCACGGGGCCCTGAAGCTGATCGACAACGGCGCCATCGTCCGCCAGATGGACGGGGTGGAGGGACGCGCGCACGCCTATCACCTGATGCCCGCCGCGGCCAGCAAGGCCAACGCCGTCGTCTTCCACATGCGCGCCCGCGGCTACGCGCCCGAGGAGTGCATCGCGATCGGCGACTCGGTCGAGGACCTGTCGGTGGCCGCGGTCGTCGGCCGCTTCTTCGTCCCCGCCAACGGCCCCGAGCGCGACCCGGGCCTGCGCGAGGCGCTCGGCACCTACTCGAACGTGACCGTGACCGAGGGCTCGATGGGCGACGGCGTCTACGAGGCGATCGTCTCGACCCTCGCCGGGGCCTGAGCCTAGTAGCGCCGCGGGGCCGCGGAGCCGCCGCGCAGTGCCGCCAGCAGCCGGTCCACCAGCCCCGGGGCGAGGTCGTTCAGCCCCAGCATGCGGACGTTGCGCGGCACGTGGACCTCGCGGCGGTCCTCCTCCACGGCCTCGATCACGGCGGCCGCCACCTCCTCGGCGGGGATGGCGCCCTCGGAGTCGCGCCAGTCGGGGAGCTGCTCGGCCTCGGCGTGGAGCTCGGTCGCGACCTCGCCGGGGAAGATGGTGCTGAGGCTGACGCCGGTGCCGGAGAGCTCGTGGCGCAGCGCCTCGGCGAACCCCTTGTTGGCCGCCTTGGTCGCGCCGTAGACGGCGGCCCAGGGGAAGGCGCGCAGCGCGGCGCCTGAGCTGACGACCACGACGTGGCCGCGGCCGCGGTCGAGCATCGGCCGCAGCCCCGCGCGGACCGTGTTGATGGTGCCGCCCACGTTGGTGGCGACCATCAGGTCGGCGTCGGCGGGGTCCTGCTCGAAGAAGGGCGCGTAGCGAGCGACCCCGGCGTTGGCGACCAGCAGGTCCAGGCCGCCGGCCCGCTCGGCGAAGGTCGCGACGGCGCCCTCGATCGCCTCGCGGTCGGCGACGTCGGCGGGGATCGCGATCGCGCGGTCGCCCAGCTCGCCCGCCAGCGCGTCCAGGCCCTCGGCGCCGCGCGAGACCAGGCCCACCGTGGCGCCGCGCGCGACCAGCGCGGTCGCGGTCGCGCGGCCGATTCCCAGGCTGGCGCCGGTCACCAGCGCCTTGGTCTGCGAGCCGAGCTGCACACGGGCATCCTCGCACGGCGCTGCTCGCCCGCCCGGCCTCGCTAGGATCGCCGCATGGCCGCCGATCACGCCACAGTCGCCGAGGAGGAGTACCTGCAGATGATGTTCTGGCTGGAGGAGGCGGGCCTGCCGATCACGGGCGCCAACATCGCCCGGGCGATGCAGCTGAGCCCGCCGACGGTGCACGAGATGATCGGCCGCCTGGAGGGGGACGGCTACGTCGACCGCGCCGACGACAAGTCGCTGACCTTCACGGACAAGGGCCGCTCCGAGGCCGAGGCGATCACCCGCCGCCACCGCCTGATCGAGCGCTTTCTCACCGACGTGCTGGGCATCCCCTGGGACGAGGTGCACGAGGAGGCCGAGCGTCTGGAGCACGCGATGTCGCCGGTGTTGGAGGAGCGCATGCTCGCGGCGATCGGCGACGCCAAGACCTGCCCGCACGGCCACCCGATCGTCGAGGGCGCGCGCGTGCAGGGCGTGCTGCTGGCCGACGTCGAACCCGGCGCCAAGGTCAAGATCCTGCGCTTCGAGAACGAGGCCGAGGAGATCCTCCACTACCTCCGCGACGCCGGGCTGGCGCCCGAGCTGGAGGGCACGCTGGAGTCCTCCGACGATGACGAGGTCGTGGTCGCGTCGGCCGACGGCAAGCACGCGATCTCCTACAGCGTCGCCGAGACCGTCTCGGTCACGGCCGATCCCGCGCCGCCGTCTCGGCCTCCGCTGCCCGAGCAGCTGGTGCTGAGCAGCGACCGCTACGGCCGCTGAGCGCCGGCTAGGCCGGGCTGGCGGCCCGAGTCTTCTCGAGCGCTGAGGCGATCCGCGAGACGCCCTCGGCGACCTGGTCGGCCGGGACGGGCGCGAACGAGAGCCTGATGCTGGAGCCGCCGCCCTCGATCATGAAGTCGGGGCCGGCGACGAAGGTGACGCCCTCGGCCTTGGCCTCGTCGAGCAGGGCGGCCGCATCGACGTCGTCCTCCAGGTCCAGCCACAGGAAGTAGCCCCCGCCGGGCACGACGAACTTCGCCTCGGGAATCTTCTCCTCCAGGGCGCTGACCAGCGCGTCGCGGCGCTCGCGCAGCGCCCCGTTCACCAGCTCGATGTTGCGCTCCAGCGCGCCCGAGCGGCAGAGCTCCAGCACGATCGACTCGGCGAGCATGTTGGGCGAGATGAAGGTCTGGCCGGCGCGCTTGGACAGGGCGGCGATCTCATCCTCGGGCCCGACCAGGTAGCCGACGCGGACGCCGGGGCTGACCGTCTTCGAGAACGAGGACGCGTGGATCACCCGGTCGGAGCGGTCCATCTCGAGCATCGTGGTCCCGGCGTCGCCCTCGAAGCTGATCAGCCGGTAGGGGTCGTCCTCGAACAGGAGGAAGCCGTGCTCGGCCGCCAGCGCCACCAGGCGCTCGCGCTTCTGGGGCGCCAGCGTGCAGCCGGCGGGGTTGTGGAAGTTGGGGATCACGTGAGCGAGCTTCAGCGGCCCCGCCTGGCAGGCGGCCTCGACCGCTGCGATCTCCACCCCGTCGGACTCGAGCGGCACGGGGGCGAGCTCGGCGCCGGCCTGGTTCAGCAGCAGCAACGTGCGGTCATAGGTCGGCTGCTCGACAAGGACGCGGTCGCCCTCGCCGACGTGGTGGCGGAACAGCAGAGCCGCCGCCTCCATCGAGCCGTTGGTGACCATGACGCGGCTCGAGTCCACGCCATGCAGCTCGGCGATCCACTCGCACAGCTCGGGGTGGCCCCTCCCGGTGCCGTAGGAGAGCGCGCGCTCCCAGTCGGACTCGAGTGCCTTGGCGGCGGCCTCCCGCACAGCCTCGGCCGGCAGGATGTCGGCGCTGGGGGCTCCGCGGGCGAAGCTGATGGTTTCGGCGGACATTGCGGCCAGTATAGAAACGGGTAATCGGTCCACCCACTCGGTTTCACCCGGAGCGAGCGATACTTTTCCGCAATGCCCGCCTCTCTCGAGCTGGTCAGGATCGCGCTTCAGTCCTACGGAGCCGGCGACGTCGAGATCGCGCTCGCGCTGTCTGACCCGATGATCCGCTGGGACGAGCGCGCCTCGCGGTCCGACGGCGAGCTGGTCTGGGGCCAGGACGACGTGGCGAAGGCGATGCGGCGCTACCGCGAAAGCTGGGAGAGCTACAGCTTCGAGCTGGAGGACATCGCCGAGGTCGCCCCGGGCAAGGTCGCCGGCATCTGCCGCGAGCGCGGCACCAGCCGCGAGGGCGTCCCGGTGGACCGCCGCTTCGGCGGCCTCTGGCTGGTCGAGGGAACCAGGATCGCCTCGTGGTCCACCTACCTGACCCCGAAGGAAGCGGTCCGCGCGGCTCGTGAGCTGGTAGCGAGCGAGCCCCCGCCGAAGCCGCCCGCCGCCGCCCCGCCCGCCCGGCCAGAGCGACCGCCGCCCGCCGAGCAGGTCAAGCCCCTGCGCGCTCCGAGCGAGGAGCAGCGCCGGGCCGCGAAGGCTCGCGCGCAGCTGCAGCGACAGGCCGGGCGGCTGGCCAGCTAGGAGCCCAGCACCTCGACCGCGATCCTCGCGGCCTCGGTGGGGCTCTCGCCGACGCGCACTCCCTTGGCCTCCAGCGCCTCCTGCTTGGCGGCGGCGGTGCCCGAGGAGCCGGAGATGATCGCCCCGGCGTGGCCCATCTGCTTTCCGGGGGGCGCCGTGAAGCCGGCGATGTAGGCGACGACGGGCTTGCTGACGCTCTCGGCGATGTAGTCGGCGGCCCGCTCCTCGGCGTCGCCGCCGATCTCGCCGACCATCACGATCATCTCGGTGTCGTCGTCTTCCTCGTAGAGCTTCAGGACGTCGATGAAGTCGGAGCCGACGATGGGGTCCCCGCCGATGCCGACGATCGAGGAATTGCCCTTGCCGGCCTGTTTCAGCTCGTTGCCGATCTGGTAGGTCAGCGTCCCGGACTTGGAGACGACGCCGATCGGCCCAGGGTCGAAGAACTGCGCGGGGATGATCCCGACGTTGGCCTTGCCCGGGCTCAGCACGCCGGGGCAATTGGGGCCGATCAGCCGCACGCCGGCCTCCTTCGCCTTCCAGTAGGTCCCGAGCATGTCGTGGACCGGGATCCCCTCGGTGATCGCGATCACCGTCCCCACGCCGGACTCGATCGCCTCGTTGATCGCCGCGGCGGCGAAGCGGGCGGGGACGAAGATCATCGAGGTGTTGGCGCCCTGCTCGTCAACCGCCTCCTTGATGGTGTCGTAGACGGGGATGCCCTCGACGTCCTGGCCGCCCTTCTTGGGCGTGACGCCGGCGACGACCTCGGTGCCGTAGTCGCGGTTGCGCAGGCCGTGGAAGGTCCCCTCGCGGCCGGTGAGCCCGGAGATCACGAGCCGTGTGTCGTCGTCGATGATGATTGACATCAGATGACCCTCATCAACCGGCCTTCGCGACCTCGACGACCTTGGCGGCGCCGCCCAGCATGGTCTTCTCCACGTGCAGGTCGGGAAGGTCGGCGTCGGCCAGCAGCCCCAGGCCCTCCTCGGAGTTGGTGCCGTCCAGGCGGACGATCAGCGGCACGCCGATCTCGATCCGGCCCGACGCCTCGATGATGCCCTTGGCGATCTCGTCGCAGCGCGTGATGCCGCCGAAGATGTTGAACAGGATCGCCTTGACCTTCTGATCGGAGGTGATCACCTCCAGCGCGGCGACGATCGCGTCCGCCTTGGAGCCGCCGCCCGCGTCGAGGAAGTTGGCCGGGTCGCCGCCCGCTTGCGCGACGACGTCCAGGGTGGACATGCAGAGCCCGGCGCCGTTGGCGAGGATGCCGATGTCGCCGTCGAGCTTGACGTAGGTCAGCCCCTTCTCCTTCGCCATCCGCTCCTGGGGATCCATCGCCGAGAGGTCCTCGAGGACGGCCACTTCCTCGTGCCGGAACAGAGCCGAGTTGTCGATGGTCGTCTTCGAGTCCAGCGCGACCACCTCGCGGTCGGAGGTGATCACCAGGGGGTTGACCTCGATCAGGGTCGCGTCGAGCTCGTTGAACGCGGCATACAGCTTGCCCATCATCGCCGCGGTCTTGGCGCGGACGTCCTCGTCGACGCCGGCCGCCTCGACCAGCTCGGAGGCGAGCTCGTCGGTCATCCCCTCGCCCGGCTCGACGTGGCGGCGGACCAGGGCCTCGGGGTCCTTCTCGGCGATCTCCTCGACGTTCATGCCACCCATCGTCGAGAGCATCGCCAGCGTCTTCTTCTCGGAGCGGTCGAGGATGAAGGAGGCGTAGTACTCGGCGTCGATCTTCGAGGCCTCCTCGATCCACAGCTCGTGCACCTCGAACGGCCCCTCGCCATGCGGGCCGGTGATCTGCATGCCCAGGATCGCGCGCGAATGCTGCTCGGCCTCGTCGCGGTCCTCGGCGACCTTGATGCCGCCGGCCTTGCCCCGGCCGCCTATCTGGACCTGGGCCTTGACCACACACGGGTAGCCGATCTCCTCTGCTGCGGCGACGGCGTCCTCGATGGTCTTCGCGTGCTTGCCTTTCGGCACCGGGACGCCGTGCTGCGCGAACAGCTGTTTTCCCTGGTATTCGAGAAGGTCCAAAAGCGGGGGGCCAGCCTATACTGCCGAACTCGCTCGTGGCCCTTCCGAAGCTCAAAGACATCAAGTGGGTGACCACTGACTGCTATGGCACCCTGATCGACTGGGAGAAGGGGATCACCGACGCGTTCAAGAAGGAGGCCGACCGCGACGGCCTCACCCTGGACGACAAGGCGCTGCTGGAGCGTTTCATGGAGGTCCAGGCCCAGATCATGTCGGGCTCCTACGAGCTCTACGCCGAGGTGCTGCGCCGCGCCGCGGTCACGGTCGCCGAGGAGATCGGCTGGACCATCGAGCCCTCGCGCGCCCAGTTCCTGCCAGACAGCGTCGCCAGGTGGCAGCCCTTTCGCGAGGTGAACGCGGCCACCGACCGCATCCGCGACCGCTACGAGGTCGGCATCGTCTCCAACGTCGACGACAAGCTGCTCGGCGTCTCGCGCCAGCACCTGCGCACGGATCTGGACCTGGTCGTGACCGCGCAGCAGGTGCGTTCATACAAGCCCGACAACACGCACTTCCGCGAGTGCGCCCGCCGCATCGGCGGCAAGAAGGGCTGGGTCCACATCGGCGCCGGCTATGACTCCGACATCGCGCCCTGCCTGAAGATGAACGTGCCGGTGATCTGGGTGAACCGCCACGGCGAGAAGCTCGAGGGCCGCAAGGCCCCGGACGCGACCGTCAAGAACCTGCGCGAAGCGGCGACGAAGCTCGGCGCGAAGTAGCGCTGCTCAGCTCGAGCCGAGCAGCTTGAACTTCCCCCGCTTGTCCAGCAGCAGCACCTGGACGTCCTCGACGCCCGACTCGTAGACCTTCGGCGGCAGCACCGCCTCGTAGCGGACGCCGGCGTCCGAGGTCCCGACGGTCCGCGTGGCGGCCACGACCGTTCCGTCCACCGCGACCGCGAGCGGCTTGCCCAGGCCCTGCCCCTCGATCGTCCCGGCGACGATCGCGTCGACCGTTTCGGGATCGTCGGGGTCGCCCGAGAGGAGGACCTCCGCCTCGCCGGGCGCGTCGGGCAGCGACTCGGGCACGCGGCGGCCGACCAGCTCCGAGCCGGGGCCCGACTGGATCAGGGCATTCCAGCCCCGGCCGGTGCTCAGCAGCTCGCTCTGCGCCCTGATGAAGCGGTCCCGGCGCTTCAGCAGGACGGGCAGCGTCGACTCGATCATCCGGCCCTTGTAGTTGACGACCTCGATTTTCTTCGTGTCCCGCTCCCCCGGCAGCGCGCCGTCCACCTCCCAGGGGATCTCGACGCCGAGCGCGTCGGCGATCGTCGGCACCGCGTCGATCGTCTGCACCGGCGCCGGGTCGGTCCCGCCCCGACGCTGTCCCGGGAGCTTGATGAACAGGGGAACGAAGGCGAGCTGGTCGAGGTTGTTGTCGGACGCCCGCCGCCTGCCGGTGTGCGGCCTGAAGCTGATGCCGTGGTCGGCGACGACCACCAGCAGCGTCTCCTCCCAGGCCCCCTCGGCTTCGATCTTGTCCATCACCTCGCCGATCAGGGAGTCGGCCGCGCCGATCTCGAGCAGGTGGCGCTTGCGATCGTCGAGCTCGACCTGCGGCACGTAGGCCTCGTTCTCGTGCTCGAGCTGCGCGTCCAGGTCGGCCGGGTCGGTGTAGCTCTGCAGCGACGGCACCACCGTCCAGGGCTTGTGGGGCAGGTTGCCGGCGTGCAGCAGGTCGAGCTGGCCGGGCTGGCCATCGATGTCGTCCAGCAGCATCTCGAACAGCTCCTGGGGGCTGCGCGGGGGCAGAGGCGACACGTCGCTGCCCATCCCGAAGATGCGCTCGTGGACCTTCGTCGGCAGGACGGCGGCGGGGGTGTACTGGACCAGGTCCGCCGCGACCCGCCCGAAGCGCTCGCCGAAGCCGTCGCGCGTCTGGCGCTCGCAGGTGGTGCGCGGGCAGATCTGCGTCACCGTCTCGATCGCGTCGATGTCGTAGCTGCCTCCGAGCAGGGTGAAGATGCTCTCGGGGTTGTTGCGGGCCACGGGGAAGCCCTCACCGTCCTCCGCGGTGTCCTGACGCTGGCCGGTGAGGATCGCCGGGATCGCGCGCTCCGTCTGATCAGCGACCGTCGTCGCGTTCTCGTACCACGTGGCCCGTCGGGCGAGTTCGGCGAAGTTCGGATACAGCGATTCGTCGATCCGTCCCGGCGCGTCCATCAGCGAGCCCGTCGGGAACTCGTCGAGGATCACGAAGACGATCGGGGGGTCCTCCTGCGCGGTCGCCTCGGCCTCCTCCGGCTCGGAGCCGGGCAGCCAGAGGCTGGTGCTCGGCGAGAAGAACAGGAAGATCACGAGGAACAACAGCGGGGTGAACGAGAGCACGTCCAGCACGGTGGGAACGAACGCCGTCCGGGCGTAGGCGAAGAGGGCGACGGCCGCGAGCAGCAGCGAGGACAGCACCACCCACTTCGGCTCGCGGATGCCGAACGAGCCCACCATCTGCACGAACAGGAACGCGAACAGCCCGGCGACGATCGCCAGATGCAGGACGTCGCGGGCCTGCGCCGAGGCGCGCCCCACGAGCTCCTCGATTCCCAGCAGTGCCGCCGGCACCACGAACAGGGCGAGCAGCCCGATCAGAACGACGTCCACGGGGGCCACCGAGCGCGGCACCAGGAAGAACCCCGACTCGTTCAGCCCGACCAGCAGCGGCATGCCGATCGCGAACGCCCACAGCGCCCCCAGGTGAAGCGCTCGGTGCTTCCGGTCCGGCTGGGCCGGGATCATCCCCTGGGCCGGGCCGCGAACATCACGCGGCTTCCCGAGGGGAGCTGCTCGCGGCGCTCGACCTCGAACCGCTCGCCCAGCAACCGCTCGAACTCCCCCAGCTCGTAGTCGGCGTGCAGGCCCTCGGCCTTGGCCGCGAGCAGGCGCTCGACCATCGGGTCCTCGCGCGTCGGGAACTCGATCACGAGCGGGGCGCCCAGCGAGGCGAACCAGTCCAGCAGCTCGCGCATGGGCACGTTGCCGGTGATCGAGAGGTGGTGGACCAGGGCCAGGGCCAAGACCAGGTCGGGGTCGCCGCGGCGCTCGAGCGGGCGGCGCTCGGCGCCGCGCCAGCCCAGCCCCGGCGAGGGGTCAACCAGGTTGCCCACGAGCGGCAGGAGGCGCTCGTCGTCCGCGGCCCGCAGGCGCCGGTAGAGGCCGTCCACCGTGGCGTGGTCGAAGTCGAGCGCGACCACGCAGTCGGCGTTCTCGGCGGCGATGCGCGAGTAGGCGCCGTCGTTGGCGCCCAGGTCCCAGACCAGCCGCGAGCTCGAGGCTCCGGCCGCCGCGCTCACGAACTCGGCCTTGCTGCGATCGTCGGCGTCGCTGTAGGTGTTCTCCTCGCGGTACTCGCTCCAGGCGCTGTGGCCCGCCTTCCAGTCCAGGCCCTCGATCAGCTTGCGCAGCTTGCGGACGTTCGAGCGGATCAGCTCGGTGGAGAACTTGGCCTTCTTCATCTCGCCGCGCACCTCGCTGCCGGCGCGCTCGGCGCTCGAGGCCTCCAGCCGCGAGTGCAGCCGCACGTGGGTGAGGACGCCGCGGCTGAGGCCGCTGCCCTTGATCAGCGCCGCCATCTGCGCCGGCGGGATGCCGTCGATCGAGCCCCGCAGCAGCGGCTGGAAGTCCACACCCTTGTAGGCCTGCAGCATCAGGGGGTAGAGGAAGAGCATGCAGAACTGGCGGTAGCCGACCCACGGCTCTCCCTCGCGCAGGCGCTCGAAGGAGCTGACGTCGATGAACACCGGGCGCGAGCCGCGGAATTGCACGTTGTATGGACTCGCGTCCTTGAGGATCAGGTCGTGATCGAGCGCGCGCTCGATCAGCTCGAGCTGCAGCAACGCGGCCTCGCGCAGCATCGCGAACGACCACTCGTACGGGTAGCTGACGAACGGGATCCGCTCGTGGCGCAGCACCGCCGCGGGGCGCTCGGGCAGCTCGGCCGCCAGGGCCGCGGCCGCGCCCTCCTCCGCTTGCTCGCTCGCGACCAGCTTGCCCTCGCCAACCAGCTCGGCGAGCAGCCCCGACCGCTCCAGCGCCTGCCAGTCCTCGAAGCCGGTCTGGCTCAGCGCCCGGAAGACGCCCTCAGGCCCAAGCAGGACCCGCCCGTGCGGGTCTCTGAACGAGCCAGGCTCGAACCCCCCGGCGTTCAGACCCCGGTCTTGACCTTGGGGTCGGGGGCGGGCTCGGCGACGGCGGTTTTCGGCTTCGGCTCGTCGGCGGGGACCTCCTCGTCCTTGCGCCAGAAGAACAGGGTCTCCTTGATCCGCACGCCGAACATCTTGACTGCGACGAACAGCCCGGCGACTCCGCCCAGCAGCGCCTGCAGGATCATGCTGCCGCTACCGGGGTCCAGATATGCCAAAAGGGTTGCCAAGTGAATTCCTCTCTCTGTTGTCCGCCCTGCCCGGCGGAAGGCGGCAACGCTAGCAACATTTCATTAACAACTTGGCCAGCGAGCGCCCGTGTAACAGCGGGGTAACCCGGGCCGTGCTAGGGCTCGATCGTCAGCACCTCGACCGAGTTTGCGCCCGGTCTGAAGGCGGTGGGCGGCACGACCACGAAGGCCCGCGTCGCGTCGGGCCCCTCGTACGTGCTCGTGGTGGCCGCGATGCGGCCGTTGATCGCGAACGCGACCCGCTCGCCCGGGCCCAGGGCGCTGAAGACGGCCCGGATCGCCCCGGGCACGAAGCGCGCCTGCGGATCCACCTCCTCGAACCCCTCGGGGCCGGCCAGCGTCACGCCGGGAGCCGGAGAAACCCGGCCACCCAGCGAGGAGACAGGGCGGCCGACCAGCTCTCCGTCGGGGCCGGCGCGGTAGACGCTCGCCCAGCCCTGCCTCGACCCGAACAGCGCGACCTTCTGGGCCAGGACGGCGTCGCGGTCGCGCTCGAACTTGCGCACGCTGCGCATGATCACGCGCTGGTAGCGGTCCTCGACACGCACCTCGGGGCGGTCCGGCGGAGGGGCCAGCAGCGAGACGCCCTCGGTGTCGGCGGGAACCGGGATGTCCAGCAGCTGGGCGATCGTCGGCAGCAGGTCGATTGTCCGGGCCTGGCGGTCGTCGGTGCGGCCCGCGGGCATGCCGGGGCCCTTGACGATCAATGGCACCGAGGCGATCTCGGCCAGGTTGGCCTTGTTGGGGACCCTTCGCGGCGTGCCCGGCTCAAGGCTGATGCCGTGGTCGGCTGTGATCGCGACGATCGCGTCGTCCCAGCTTCCCTCTCGCTTGAGCCGGTCGATCACCTTGCCCAGCAGGTAGTCGGTGAATCCGATCTGCAGCAACAGGCGCTGCTCCAGTAGCCGGGAGATGGTGGGGTCCTCGGGGTTGCGTCCCTGGCTGTCGCGAAACCCGTCCGTCTGCAGCAGGCCGGCCGCGTAGCGCTGTCCGTTGGGATAGAACTCGTAGGGGACGTGGGGCAGCTCCAGGTGCACGAAGTTGAGCGTGCGCCGGCCGCTCACCTCCGCCAGCCACTCCTCGAAGGTGTTGCCGCGGCCCAGAAAGCTGGCGTTGGGCGCGTCGAACTCGCTCTCCACGGCGCCCCGCTGCTTGGAGCCGTCGGGGCCCGTGGGAGCCACGGCCTCCCCCGCGTCGGCCGGCTCGGCGCTCTGCAGCTCGCCCTCGGCCTGCTCGGCCTCGGCCTGGCCGAAGCCGCCGAAAGCCTCGTCCACGGCCGGCAGCGAGTCCTCCATCGACTCGGGCAACAGCAGGTGCTCGTAGACGATCCTCAGATCCGAGGCGAGCCCGTCGAGCCGCTCCGAGGTCGGCGGTCGCGCCCGCTCGCCGCACAGCGACTCCGGGCAGACGCTGGTGACGGGCTCGGCCACGTTCATCGAGTAGTCCGAGCCGAGCAGGGTGAAGATGCTGTCGGGGTGGTCCGCCGCGGTCGGCAGCTCATCGTGGGTGGGGTTGGAGCCCGTCATCACCGCCGGAGCCGCGCGCGGCGTCAAGTCGGCCTCGGTCGTCGCGTTCGGGTACCAGGTGCCGCGGTCGGCCAGCTCGGCGAAGTTGGGGAACAGGGAGCGGTCGATCTGGCCCTTGGCGTCCATCAGCATCGTGCCCTGGAACTCGTCGAACAGCATCACCACCACCGGCGTGCGTCCGGGAATCGCCAGCTCGGAGGCCTGGACCTCGTCCTCCGGCAGCACCAGCTCCTTGGTGTCCGAGAAGAACAGGAACAGACAGACGAACAGCACCGGCGCGGGCGAGAGGACCGTGAGCAGGCTGGGCAGCCACTCCGTGCGGGCATAGAGCACGCGCTCCCCCGGCGCCCAGTCGCGATTGCGAGAGCGATCAGCAGGGCCGCCGGGCCCTCGGCCAGCTCGCCCAGCGCTTGCAGCGTGATCGCGGCCACCAGCGCACCCACGAACACCAGGTGCAGGCCGTCGCGCAGCTCGCGCTTGATCAGGGCGGCCACGGCCTCGAGCCCCAGCATCAGCAGGGGCGGCACCAGGGTCAGCCCCACGGCCAAGAGCACGATGTCGCCGCGTCGTGTTGCCGCGGGCGACGAAGAAGTCCGGGTTGTCGCCCAGAAGGTCCAGCAGCGGCTGCACCACCGCGAAGGCCCATAGAACCCCGAGGTGCAGGCCGCCCAGCAGCAGCTTGCGATCCATCGTTATCCCGTCGTCGTCACTCGATCTTGGCGAGCAGATCGCCGGAGGAGACGGCCGCCCCGTCGCTGATCGGCAGCTCGGTCACCTTGCCCGCGCGGTGGGCTGTGATCTCGTTCTCCATCTTCATCGCCTCGATCACGCAGACCAAATCGCCCTCGGCGACCTCCGCACCCTTCTCCACTGCCACCTTCAGCACCGTACCCTGCAGCGGCGACGTCAGGCTCTCGCCGGCTCCGGCAGCGCCGCCGCCGCCCTTGCGCTCGCGCTTGGGGGCCTTCTTCAGGCCCGCGCCGCCGCCGGCCCCGCCGGCGACCGCGTCACCGATCACCTTGACGTCGAACAGCTTGCCGCCGACCTCGACCTGGTAGTCGCGGGTCGCCTTCTCTGCCTCAGCCGCTTCCGAGTCGATTGCCGCGCCCGCAGGCGAAGCCGAGGACGCGCCCGCCTCTGGTTCGGTGGACTTCAGCCACTTCTTGTCCTCGGTCAGGTCTCGGCAGGTCTCGCCCTTGGCCCACTGCTTGGTGTCGAGGATCGCCTTGTGGAAGGGGATCAGCGTCTGCAGGCCGCCGACCTCGTACTCGTCGAGCGCGCGCAGCATGCGCGCGGTCGCCAGCTCGCGGTCGGCGTCCCAGACGATCAGCTTGGCGACCATCGGGTCATACATCGGCGTCACCTCCGAGCCGGCCTCGACGCCCGAGTCCACGCGCACGCCCGGGCCGGCGGGCTCGCGGTAGCTGGTGATGGCGCCGGGTGCCGGGCGCGAAGTTCTTGTGCGCCGCCTCGGCGTTGATGCGGCACTCGATCGCGTGCCCGCGCAGCTCGACCTCGTCCTGGCTGATCGAGAGCGTCTCGCCCGCGGCGATCCGGATCTGCTCGCGGACGATGTCGAACCCGGTGACCATCTCGGTCACGCAGTGCTCGACCTGGACGCGGGTGTTCATCTCCAGGAAGTAGTAGTCCTCGCCCACCTGCATTCCCTCGACCGTGCCGGCTGAGCGATAGCCGACGGCCAGCGCCGCGTCGGTCGCGATCTTGCCGATTCGCTCGCGCATCTCCTCGTCGACGTGCGGGCCGGGCGCCTCCTCGATCAGCTTCTGGTGGCGACGCTGGATCGAGCAGTCGCGCTCGCCCAGGTGGATCACGTTGCCCTTGGAGTCGGCCAGCACCTGGACCTCGACGTGGCGCGGATCCTCGAGGTAGCGCTCCAGGTAGACGGTGGGGTCGCTGAAGAACTTCTCGCCCTCGCGCGCCGCCCCCTCGAAGGCCTCCTCCAGCTCGCCCTCCTTCATCGCCACGCGGAAGCCCTTGCCGCCTCCGCCGCCCGCGGCCTTGACCGCGATCGGGTAGCCGATCTCCTTCGGCCTGCTTGGTGGCTGCGGCCACGTCGTCGACGGGCTTGGTGTCGCCGGGGACGATCGGCACGCCGGCCTTCTCCATGATCTGGCGCGCCTCGGTCTTCGAGCCCATCGCCTCGATCGCCTTCGGCGGCGGGCCGATGAAGGTGACCTTGGCCTTCTCGGCGGCCTTCGCGAAGGGCGCGTTCTCGGCCAGGAACCCGTACCCGGGGTGGACGGCCTCGGCGCCGGCGTCCTGCGCCACCTGCAGCAGCTTCTCGATGTTGAGGTAGCTCTCGGCGGGGGCCGCGGGGCCCAGCAGGAAGGCCTCGTCGGCCTCGCGCACGTGCGGGGCGTCGCGGTCGATCTCCGAGTAGACGGCGACCGACCCGATCTTCATCTCGCGCAGCGCCCGCATCACGCGGATCGCTATCTCGCCGCGGTTGGCGACCAGGACCTTCTCGAACATGGCGGCGCAGTATTGCGAGTGACGCCCGGCCCGTGCGCCGCGCCGCGAAGCGGCGGTCAGCGCGTTGCGCTCAGGGCGGGCAGGTCGCCAGCGCGGCGCAGGGAGGGATGACCGGCTTCGAGTAGGCGCCGACGGGCGAGGCGGTCCAATTCACCAGCCCGGAGTCGCAGGTGCCGAAGGCCGGGTTCGGGTGAAAGAGCGTCAGCTGGATCGTGCCGGTGGCGTTGCCCTTGCGCCCGACGCGGCCGGTCGCCTTCTGGACGTCCGCCACGTTGCTGCCTGCGGTCGTCTCCGAGAGCTTGAAGCGGCCCTTCTTCACCGCGTAGCCCGTCCGCTCGAAGATCGAGAAGCCGCCGGGCCCGCCCTCGTCGCCGTAGTAGGGGCCGGTGTGGGTCTTGGTGCCGTTCGCGCAGTAGAGGGCGATCGCGCGGTGCTGGAAGTCGATGATCGCTTTCGGCTTGCCGCGCTTGCCGTTCACCTTCTTGAACTCGATCTTGACCCTGACCGACGGGGAGCGCCCGTCCACGCCCGCGGTCGCGACCGGACCCTCGTAGTACTGCTTGCCGACGCTGGCGCCGGCGGAGGCGGCGCTCGACGCCGCGATCGCGATCGCGAGCCCGAAGCAGATAGTGAGTCTGAGCCGCACGTTGCTCCCCTCTCTGGAGGTCAGGGAGCTTACGCCCCCTAGCGCAGAGCGGGCGCGCGCTTGGCCTCTGCCCGCTTCGCGAGCTCCGCCTCGATCTGCTCGTTGCGCTCGACCCCGCCGTTGGCCCCGTTTGCGGCGCCCTCGATCTCCAGCTCGATCTCGTGCTGCAGCTCGGCCTGCTCGTCGGGGTCGGCCTCGACCTCCTTGCGGAGCAGCATCTGGACCGCGAACAGCCCGGCGAAGGCGAGGCCGGCGACTCCCAGCGCATAGGGCACGAGTTCCGTGTTCGCCTTGGAGAGCAGCGCCACGCCGGCGGCGATCAGGACCAGTCCGAGCGCCGTGCGCAGCACGCCCTGCGGCCACTTCACCGACATGTTCGACCCCAGGATCACGCCGGGAACCGAGCCGGCCAGGATGTTCGCGGCCAGGCCGAAGTCGACGTTGCCGCTGAAGATGTGGGCGATGCCCGCCGCCCACAGCAGGATCGCGGCGTGGAAGACGTCGGTGCCGACCACGCGTTTTGGCGTCAGGCGGTAGACGGCGATCAGCATGATCGCGATCACCGTGCCGCTGCCGGCCGATGTGAGGCCGATGACGAAGCCGGTGGTGGCGCCGATCCCGACCGCCGCCACCTTGTGGCGGGTGTGGATCTCGAAGTCGTCGCGCTCGGCGAGCTTGCCCGGCGAGGAAGAGGCTGCGCAGCAGCGTGATCGCGCCGACCACCAGGAGGCAGGAGGCCAGGATCGCGAACACGGTCTCGTCCAGCTCGTCCCCGAGCCTGTCCTTGAGGATGTCCAGCACCCAGACGCCGGCGATCGCCGAGGGCACGCTGCCCGCGGCCAGCCACCAGGTCAGCGGCATGTTCACAGTCTTCAGCTTCAGGTGGCGCCAGCCGCCGGCGGTCTTGGTCACCGCGGCGTAGAAGATGTCGGTGCCGATCGCGGTCACCGGCTTCACGCCGAAGACCAGGATCAGCAGCGGCGTCATCAGGGAGCCGCCGCCCATGCCGGTGAGACCGACCAGGAAGCCGACGCCGAAGCCGAATAGGACGATTGCTGGATCCACGGACGAAGTGGGGGTTGTACGACTGGTGGGGGGACGAATGCGGCCGCTCACGCGGCCGCCTTTTCCACTATCTGCCCTTTCTTGACCGAGAGGGTCCTAAAAGGGTCCCGGCAGTTTAGCGAATCGGGCTCTGGGCGCCGGGTTTTGCTTCCTACCGCGTGACCCAGGCGCCCTCGTCCTCGGTCAGCTCGAGGACTTCGGGCGGGATGTTGCCGTCGCGCAGGTCGGCGACGGTGACGTTCTCGAGCACGCGGCGCAGCGAGGCGCGCACGGCGATCCAGACCTCGGAGAGGCGCTCGGAGTTGCCGGGGTACTTGGTCGCCTCGGGCGCCAGGTCCTGGATGTTCGCCAGCGGGCCCTCGACCGCGCGGATCACGTCGGCGAGCTTGATCTCCTCGGGCGGCTTCGCCAGCCAGTAGCCGCCGCGCGCGCCGCGGCGGGCGCGGACCAGGCGGGCGTGCTTCAGCTCCAGCAGGATGTGCTCCAGGAACTGCAGGGGGATGCCCTGGGCCTCGGCGATGCGCTCGCCCTTGACGGGGTCCTCGCCGGCCGAGGCGAGCTCGGCGGTGGCGCGCACGGCGTAGTCGGCTTTGGCCGAGATCCTCACGCGTAACTCCGGTCGTGTTTACTGCCCCGGCCGTGATCGACCTGCAGAGCCATTCCACCGTCTCGGACGGCGAGCTGCCCCCCGCGGAGGTGGTCGCAACCGCCGCGGCGGCGGGCGTGACGACGATGGCCCTGACCGACCACGACGCCGTGGACGGGATCGCAGAGGCCTCGGACGCGGCCCGCGACGCGGGCATCGCTCTGGTGCCGGCGGCGGAGATCTCCTGCATTCACGAGGCGATCGACGACCTGCACATGCTCGGCTACTGGATCGACGCCGACGCGATGGGCCCGATGTGCGAGCGCGCCCAGCAGGAGCGGGTGACGCGGGCCGAGGAGATCGTCGCCAGGCTCAACTCGCTCGGCGTCGAGGTCTCCTTCGAGGACGCGATCGCGCAGGCCGGCGACGCGTCCTCGGTCGGCAGGCCCCACATCGCCAAGGCGGCGGGCACGAAGCCCGACGAGATGAGCGCCTTCTTCGAGGAGTACCTGATCCCCGGCGCCAAGGCGTTCGTGGCGCGGCGCTGGCCGACGGCCACCGAGGCCTGCTCGCTGATCCGCGAGGCGGGCGGCACGCCGGTGCTGGCGCATCCCTTCTGGGACATCGACTCGCCCGGCGAGGTCGCGGCGCTGATCGGCGACCTCGACCTGGACGGTGTCGAGTGCTTCTATCCGGCCCACGACCGCGACCAGACGCGCTTCCTGCTGGAGCTCTGCTCGGACCGCGGCCTGGCGGCCACGGCCTCTTCGGATTTCCACGGTCCCTCTCACAAGATGTTCGACCGCTTCGGCTCCTACCCGACCTATGAACTGGGGCAGCCGGAGCTGCCGCGCAGGCCCGACTGAGCGAACCTCACTAAGCGGGCTGCGCGGCCGGGATCAGGTCGCGCTCCTCGAGCAGCGAGATCAGCTTCGCCGCCGACTCCTCGGGAGACTCGGCCTCGGTGTCGAGCACGATCTCGGGGTTGAGCGGCTCCTCGTAGGGGTCCGAGACGCCGGTGAACTCCTTGATCTCGCCCGCCAGGGCCTTCTTGTAGAGCCCCTTGGGGTCGCGCTCGATGCACTCCTCGACCGAGGCCTTGACGAACACCTCGATGAAGCGGCCGCCCATCAGCTCGCGGGCCTCGTCGCGCAGCTCGCGGTAGGGCGAGATGGCGGCGGTGATCACCGGCACGCCGTTGCGGCTCAGCAGGTCGGCGACGAAGGCGATACGGCGGATGTTGGTGTCGCGGTCCTCCTTGGAGAAGCCGAGGCCCTTGGAGAGGTTCTCGCGCACGACGTCGCCGTCGAGGATCTCCAGGCGGTTGCGGCGGTTGTGAAGCTCGGTCTCGATCAGCTTGGAGATCGTGGTCTTGCCGGCTCCGGAGAGCCCGGTGAACCAGAGGGTGAAGCCCTTGTCATTAGCCATGGGGGAGAGTTCGCTCCTTGTTGTTGGGACCGGGCCGGGCCCGGGTGCCTAAGCCTTGCTGTAGGCGTCGATCAGGATCTGGGCGACCTCGGGCCGGCTGAACTCCTGCGGCGGGATCTCGCCGTTGTCCAGCATCTCGCGGACCTTGGTGCCGCTCAGGAAGACGTGTGCGTCGGAATCGTGCGGGCAGGTCTTGCCCGACGCCATGCCCTCGCACTTGTTGCACCAGAAGCTGTGCTCGAAGTAGAGGGGCTGGATCCCGAGCTTGTCGATGTCGATGTCGTCGAAGATCTTCTGGGCGTCGTAGGTGCCGTAGTAGTCGCCGACGCCGGCGTGGTCGCGGCCGACGATGAAGTGGGTGGCGCCGTAGTTGCGGCGGGCGATGGCGTGGAGCACGGCCTCGCGGGGGCCGGCGTAGTGCATCTTCGAGGGGAAGACGTTCAGGATCACGCGGTCCGAGGGGTAGTAGTCCTTCATCAGGACCTCGTAGCAGCGCATCCGCACCTCGGCGGGGATGTCTCCCTCCTTGGTCTTGCCGATCAGCGGGTGGATCATGAGCCCGTCGGTGATCTCCAGCGCGGTCTTGGTCACGTACTCGTGGGCGCGGTGGATCGGGTTGCGGGTCTGGAAGGCGACGATCGTCCTCCAGCCGCGGTCAGCGAAGGCCTGCTTCGACTCCTCGGGGCTGAGCTGGCGCTTGCGTGAACGCCTCCTCGTGGTCGGGAAGCGCCTGCACCTCGTAGGTGCCCGCGACGCAGCGCGAGCCCTCCTCGTGCAGGGCCGCGACCCCGGGGTGCTCGGTGTCCGTGGTCAGGTAGACGCCCTCGGCCTCTGCGTCGATGTCGCGCTCGAAGACCTCGGTCACGGTGAGGGTGCCGAGCTCCTTGCCCTCGTCGCTGGTCAGCTCGACCGTGTCGCCCTCGGAGGCCTCCAGGTCGGTCGCCAGCGTGATCGGGATCGGCCAGTACTGGCCGTTCTCCAGGGTCATTTTCTCGACGACGCTCTTCCAGTCGGCCGAGCCCTGGGGGCCGATCAGCGGCGCGAAGCCGCCGTTGCCGATCATCTCGAAGTCGGCGGTCTGGCGCTCGTTCAGTTGCAGGGAGGTGGCCATGAAGCGCGAGAGGGTAGCGATAGTTGACTTAGTTGGTTGCGCTTCGAGAAACCTGGAAGCGGCTCAGCCGTGCAGCCCGCACTCGGTCTTCGAGGTCCCGGCCCAGCGTCCCGCGCGGTCGTCCTCGCCCTCGGCCGGCTTGCGCGTGCAGTGGGTGCACCCGATCGAGGGATAGCCCTGGTCGTGCAGCGGGTTGTAGGGGATGTCGTGCTCGGCGATGTAGCGCCAGACGTCCTTCTCGGACCAGTCGGCGAGCGGGTTCAGCTTCCAAAGCTCAAAGCGCTTGTCCCAGGCGAACTTGGGGGCCTTGGCCCGCGTCTGGGAGTCCTGACGGCGGATGCCGCTGACCCAGCAGTCGACCGCCGAGAGCGCGGAGCGCATCGGGTCGACCTTGCGGATGCCGCAGCAGGCGTCGGGGTCGCGCGCCCAGAGTTGGTCGCCGTACAGGCCGGCCTGCTGCTCCAGCGTCATCGAGCTGTACTTGTGGAAGGTGATGCCGTATCGGTCCTCGAGGCGGTCCTTGGTCTCATAGGTCTCGGGGAAGAGGACGTCGGTGTCGAGGTAGAAGAAGCGCGCCTCGGGGTTGATCTGGGTCGCCATGTGGACGGTCACCGAGCTCGTCTTCTGGAACGAGGCCGCGATGTACATGCGCGGGTTGAAGGTGTCCAGGGCCCAGCGCAGCGCCTCGTCGGCGCTGGCGTCCTCGAGGTCGGCGGCGACGACCTCGGGGTCGAACGCCGGGACCTTCTGTAGCTCCTCGGTGGCCACGGAGCCGGTCAGTGTGGCAGCACTCGGTTCCATAGTCGGGCGCTAGACCGCGCACTCTCCCTCGCCGCGCTCGACCCTGTAGGGCTCCGAGCGGCTCCAGTCGATGAAGTGGGTCAGGTTGTCGGCGTTGAATTCGACCGGCAGCTTCAGCTCGCTGACCAGCTCCTCGAAGCTGGCGGTGCCGACGCGCTCGACGAAGTCGTTGAAGGGCTCGCCCTCGGTGCGGTCGGACTCGTAGTAGCGCAGCCAGCGCTCGACGGCCTCGGGGATACGCTTCGCGGGCAGCCGTGCCTTCAGCCGGTGGCCGAAGAGGACCTCGCCGCCCTCGTAGTTGCCGCCGATGTGGGCGATGTAGGCCGGGATCGTCTTGTCGCCGACCTTGATCGAGGCGCCGTAGAAGCCGATGTTGGCGATGTGGTGCTGGCTGCAGCCGTTGGGGCAGCCGCTCATCTTGATGTGGATTCCCCGCGTGAGCGGGTCGGTGATCGCCATCTCCTCGATCCGCTGCTCGATCGCGCGATTCAGCCCCATCGAGCTGGTGATGCCGAGCTTGCAGGAGTCGGTGCCGGGGCAGCTGACGACGTCGTTGATCTCGTCGGCGCCGGCGGTGTTCAGGCCCAGCTCGCCGAGGCGCGTATAGACGTCATGGACCGCCTCGTCGCGAACCCAGCGCAGCAGCAGGTTCTGGTGCACGGTGGTGCGCGCGTAGCCGCCGCTGAACTCGCGCATGATCTGGGCCAGCCCGCGGAACTGCTCGGGCGTCAGGTCGCCGCGGATGACGCGGACCTGGACGGTCGAGAAGCCCTCTTGGCGCTGCGGGGCCACGTTCGCCTCAACGAAGCGATCGAACTCGGAGCGGTCGCCGTTGGGCGAGGACGGGTTGGACGGCGCGGCCGGCGCGTTGGCCTGCTCGTCGTCCTCGAAGAGCATGTGGTCGATCGAGAAGTCGCGCTCGGCGACCCAGTCGCCCCTCAGCTCCTCCTCGACCATCTCCCGGAAGGCGTCGATGCCGATCTTGTCGACCAGCACCTTGATCCGCGCCCGCATGCGATTGGCGCGCAGCCAGTTCTGGCGGTCGAAGATGCGCATCGCCGCCTCGGTCACCTTCAGGTAGTCGCCGTTGTCGAGCTCGACGAACTCGTACAGCGTGGGGGCGACGCGCGGCATGATCGAGGTGCCGCCGCCGACCCTGACCTCGACGCCACGGACCTCCTTGCCGTCGATCTGCTTGACCTTGGGGATGAAGCCCATGTCGTGGATCCCGGTGATGGCGCGGTCCTCGGGGGTAGCGGTGAAGGCGGTCTTCACCTTGCGCGGCATCAACTGCGTAACCGGGTGGCGGACGAAGTAGCGCACGTAGGCGCCGGCGTAGGGGGTGACGTCGAAGGGCTCGCCCTCGCTGACGCCGGCCCAGGGGTCGCCGGTGACGTTGCGCATCGTGTTGCCGCACCCCTCGCGGCTGGACAGGCCCGATTCGCTGATCTTGCGAATCACCTCGGTCATCTCGGCCAGGGGGATGTGGTGGATCTGGATGTTCTGGCGAGTGGTGATGTGGCCCTTGCCGAGCGGCGCGTAGCGCTCGACCACCTCGCCGAACATCTCCATCTGCTCGGGGGTGACGCCGCCGAACGGGAGCTTGACGCGGACCATCTGCACGTCGGGCTGCCGCTGGCCGTAGACGCCCTGCTTCAGCCGGAAGCCGATGAACTGCTCCTCGGCCTGCTCGCCGCGCAGGAAGCTTGCGGCCTCGGTGTCGAAGTCGTCGAACTCGCGCTCGAGGATCGGGATCACATGGCCCGGGACGTTCTCGTAGACCTCAGGGTTCTCGAGCGAGCCGCGCTTGCCCTTGCCGTGCTGCTTCTTGGCGAGGTCCTGGTCGAGCTCGGATGGATCCGCCTTCGCCTTCGCGGGCGGCTTCCTAGGGGTGGAGACGGGCTCCATCACGGGGAATCTACCATAAACCGGATCGAATTTAGGGTGTTTGTGCGGCCACCAGGCCGCTCTGCGCCTGCTCGCGCCGGGCGGCGCGGTATTCGCCGGGGTTGAGCGCGCGCGTGCGCCGGTGGAACTCCAGCCAGGGCCCGGGCCAGTTGTTCGTGTTGATGCCCTGCTCGTTCACGTACCAGTTGGTGGCGCCCCCGGTCACCCACTGGGTCCTCTGCGAGCGGCGCTCCAGCTCCTCGCGCCAGCGCGCCTGCACCTCGGGCTTCAGGTCGATCCAGCTCAGATCGCGGTCGCGAAGCTTGCGGATGCCGTCGATCGCGTAGTTGAACTGGCACTCGAGCGTGTAGGGGACCGATCCCGAGCCGTGGTTGGTGTTCGGTCCGTACATCACGAACATGTTCGGGAACCCCGAGACGGTGGTGCCGAGGTAGGCCTCGGGCCGCTCGGCCCAGACATCATTCAGCTCGCGACCGCCGATCCCCTCGATCCGCATCGGCGCCACGAAGTCGTGGCTCTGGAAGCCGGTGCCCCAGATGATCGTGTCGGCCGGCCGCTCGGTGCCGTCCTCGGCGACCACGCCGCCCTCGGTGATGCGCTGCACCCGGCCGGTGATCAGCTCTACGTTCTCGCGCTCGAGCGTCTGGAACCACTCGGATGTGATCAGAACCCGCTTGCAGCCCAGCACGTAGTCGGGCTTGGTCTTGGCGATCAGGTCCGGGTCGCTCAGCGCGGCGACGCGCGAGCGGTCGGAGTAGGCCTCGAGCGCGCGCGCGAGCCACCTGGTTCCGGTGAAGGCGTAGGTCCCGATCTCGAAGAAGGCCCAGTTGGCGAACCTGGCGGCGGCGACCCGCGGAGGGAAGCGCCTGAACAGCTCGCGCTCCCAGGCGGCGTAGGTGCGCTCGTTCTTCGGCACGATCCACGGCGCCGAGCGCTGGTAGACCGCCAGGCTCCTCACCTGCGGCGCGATCTGGGGGACGAACTGGATCGCGCTGGCGCCGGTGCCGATCACGGCGACGTCCTGACCGCTCAGGTCGTGTTGGTGGTCCCATTCGGCCGAGTGAAAGGCGCGGCCGCCGAACTCCTCGCGCCCGGGGATCGTCGGGATGGCGGGGTTGGTGAGCTGGCCGCAGGCGGTGACGAGCACGTCGAAGGCGTGCTCGTCGCCGTCGGTCGTGACCAGCGTCCAGCGCCCACTCGCCTCGTCGAAGCTCGCGGACTCCGCCCCTGTGCCCAGCCGCAGCTGGGAGCGCAGGTCGAAGTCCTCGACGATCTGCTCCATGTAGTCCACGATCTCGGCCTGCGGCGCGAAGCGGCTCGACCAGTTGTGGCCCGGCGCGAACGAGAAGGAGTACAGGTGGGAGGGAACGTCGCAGGCCGCGCCCGGATAGGTGTTGGCGCGCCAGACGCCGCCCACCGTCTCTCCCCGCTCGAAGATCGTGAAGTCGTCGATCCCGGCCAGGCGCAGGCGCGCGGCCATCCCGAGCCCGCCGAAGCCGCCGCCGACGATTCCCACCGAGATCGGCCGGCCCTCTGCGTTTCGGCGACCGTTGCTGGAGCCCACGGCCATGGACGGAATCTACCGGTGCCTGCGTGGCCGAACGTCCGCCCGTCAACACGAACGGCCCGCTGCGTTGAGCGGGCCGTTCAGGGTGAAACGGGACGCCAGGCGCCCCGCGCGCGACCGAGTCCACCAAGTGTAGGCGCGGAGGGCGCCGGACTCGACCGATCCAGACCGGCGCTGCGATCCTCGGTCGCGCATCCGCCTTGGCATCCCTCCGCGCGCACCCAATGAGCGCCTGAGCGCGGTGCCCGAATTCGACTATGAATGCGGGCGTGAGCGAGATTCCTGTGATCTCCGGCGAGGCCGTGCTGGCGGCGATCGACCCCGCGACGGCGGTGGCGCGCACCCGCCACGCCTTCGAGCAGTACGCGCGCGGGGAGTGGACGATGCCGGCGAAGGTCTACCTCGACAGCCCCCCGTTCGGCGACTTCCGCGCGATGCCGGCCCGCGGCGACGGCCTGGCGCTGCTGAAGTGGGTCACCTCCTTTCCCGGCAACACGGGGCGCGGCCTGCCCGTCGTCCGCGGCGTCGTCGTCCTCTCTGACGCCGAGACCGGCCAGGAGCTGGCGGTGATCGAGTGCGCATCGGTCACCTCGCTGCGGACCGGTGGCGCGGCCGCCGTCTCGGCGCAGGTCCTGGCGCGGGAGGACGCGAGCACCGTCGGGCTGATCGGCTGCGGCGTCAATGGGGCCTGGGCCGCACGCTGCCTCGCCGCCGCCGGCTACGGCCCGGGCGTCTGCGCGGACCCGCGCGCCGAGGCCGCAGAGGCGCTCGCCGCCGAGCTGGGGTGGGAGGTCGGCGACCGCAAGCGCGCCGCGAGCCAGGACGTCGTCGTCGCCGTCACACCCGGCGACTCGCCGGTGATCGCGACCGATGACCTGCGCCCCGGCCAGCACATCGCCGCGCTCGGCGCCGATGCCCACGGCAAGGCCGAGGTGGAGTTGTCTGCGATCGCTTCCTGCCAGCTGTTCTGCGACGAGTGGGCGCAGGCCAGCGCCGGCGGCGAGCTGGCGCACGCGGTCGAGGCCGGCGCGGTCCGCCGCGACGACGTCACCCAGATCGGCGACGTGCTGTTGGGCGCGGCCGATGGCCGCGGATCACCCAGGGAGGTGACCCTGTTCGACTCCACCGGGCTGGCGATCCAGGACCTCGCCATCGCCCAGGCGGTCTATGAGGCCTGGAAGGCTGGCGACGTGCAGGCGCCGTCGGCCCCTCTCTGAGGGCTTCACAAAACGAGGGGCGGCGGATCGCTCCGCCGCCCCGTGAAGCGCGGGCGCTGTCGCCGGGCGCCCGCATCTCCTCCCTCGAGCTCAGTCGACGTCGGTGCCCTCGATCAGGAAGGCGACGCGCACGTGGGCGCGCCACTCGTCGAGGTTGTCGCCCCGCAGGCCCGTCGAGACCACATCGATTGCGCGGATGTTCCGCAACGAGCTCTGGGCCTGCTTCAGGGCCTGCTGTGCGGCGTCGTCCGACGATTTCTTGGAGCTGCCGACCAGCTCGATGATCTTGACTACGGCCACTGGACCTCCTCTTCTTGACTGGATCGAAGGCTGCGGGCTGTGTTCTATTCGACTGGACGCCGAGGGCAAGCGAAATTCGCTCGAAGCGGCTTTTCCGAGCCGGGTTCGCTCAGCGGCCGACCGCTGGGCCCCAGCCGCTCGGCTCGATCCGCCGCGAGGCGATTCCCTCTGCCAGCGCGGCCCGCTGCCAGGGGTTCTGGGCCCGGGCCGTTCCGGGAGCCGGCGCGGTCTCGGCCAGGAACTGCTCCAGCGCCACCGCGATCGCGGCGGCCTCCTCGGGCGTGGCGCTCGGAGCGGCCCGGATCTCGATCCGCGGTCTCGGGGGGCTCTGCTTGCCGTTGCGGCCAGGCATGGGCGAAGGCTACCCGGGCGAGCCGTCGATTCCCGTGACACGGGGGTGGAAGTACCCAGTTCTGAGTTTGGGACCTTGGCTTGGCGCGTCGGCTAGTCGAAGCCGGGGAACCGCACGCCGTATTGCTGGACCAGCCCGGCCACGCTCTCTCTGTCCACCTCGAGCTCGTACTTCGCCATCACGGCGCCCATGCGCTCGGGGTCCGGGGGCGGGCCCGCGCTGACTACCTCGCTGATCTCCGCGAAGTACTGCTCGAACCCCGCCGGCGAGATGATCTCGAGCAACGTCGCGGGCTCATCGCCGGCGTTCCAGAAGGTGTGCCACTGCCCTCGCGGCTTCACGATCAGGTCTCCGACCTCGCCGAACACGACCTCCTCGCCCAGCTTGGCGCCGACCCGGCCCTTGGTCACGTAGCTGTACTCGTCCTCGTTCTTGTGACGGTGCATCGGCGCGGCGAGCGCGCGCGGCGGCAGGGGGTGCTCGACCAGCGAGAAGCCGCCGCCGGTCCGATCGCCGTCGAGCATGAAGCGGACTCCGATGGTCGTCAGGTCGACGGACTCGCCGTCCTTCGGCCCGATCACCGTCGCCTTCGGTTCCATTTGACGCCTCCCAGCTATAGCGGGATGTTGCCGTGCTTGCGCTTGGGCTGCTCGACCCGCTTGGTCTGCAGCACCCGCAGCGCCTTGATCAGCTTCGGGCGGGTCTGGCGCGGCTCGATCACGTCGTCGAGGTAGCCGCGCTCGGCCGCCGAGTAGGGGTTGGCGAAGTGGGCCTTGTAGTCGTCGATCAGCTTGGCGCGGCGCTCGTCGGGAGTGGGGCTGGAGGAGATGTCCTTGCGGTAGATGATGTTGACGGCGCCCTCGGGGCCCATCACGGCGACCTCGGCGGTGGGCCAGGCGAAGTTGAAGTCGGCCAGCATGTGCTTTGAGTTCATGACGTCATAGGCGCCGCCGTAGGCCTTGCGGGTGACGACGGTCAGCTTCGGCACCGTCGCCTCGGTGAACGCGTACAGCAGCTTGGCGCCGTGGCGGATGATCCCGCCCCATTCCTGCGAGGTGCCGGGCAGGAACCCGGGCACGTCGGTGAAGGTCAGCAGCGGCACGTTGAACGCATCGCAGGTGCGGACGAAGCGCGCCGCCTTCTCCGAGGACTCGATGTCGAGGACGCCGGCCAGGTGCTTGGGCTGGTTGCCGACGACGCCGACGGGATAGCCGTCGAGGCGGCTGAAGCCGCAGATGATGTTCTGGGCGAAGTGCTCGTGGACCTCGAAGAACTCGCCGTCGTCCACGACCCGGGCGACGACGTCGCGCATGTCATACGGCTTCTGCGGGTCGTCGGGGACGAGGGTGTCGAGCTCGGGGTCCTCGCGCTCGGGGTCATCGCCGGGCTCGACCCGCGGCGGCATCTCCAGGTTGTTGAGCGGCAGGAAGCTCATCAGGTAGCGGGCGTCTTCCAGGCACGCCTCCTCGTCCTCGGCGGCGAAGTGGGCGACTCCGGACTTGGAGTTGTGGCTCATGGCGCCGCCCAGCTCCTCGAACTCCACCTCCTCGCCGGTGACCGTCTTGATCACCTCGGGGCCGGTGATGAACATGTGCGAGGTCTCCTTGACCATGAAGATGAAGTCGGTCATGGCCGGCGAGTAGACGGCGCCGCCGGCGCAGGGGCCCATGATCAGGCTGATCTGGGGGATCACCCCCGAGCACTGCACGTTGCGGACGAAGACGTCCCCGTAGGCGCCCAGCGAGACCACGCCCTCCTGGATCCGCGCTCCGCCCGAGTCGTTGATGCCGATCACCGGCGCCCCCACCTCGGCGGCGAGGTCCATCACCTTGCACATCTTCTCGGCCATGACCTCGCCGAGCGACCCGCCGAAGACCGTGAAGTCCTGGCTGAAGACGAAGACGGTGCGGCCGTCGATGGTGCCGTAGCCGGTCACCACCGCGTCGCCGTAGGGCCGGCGCTTGTCCATCTCGAACTCGTGGGTGCGGTGGCGCACGAAGGCGTCGAGCTCCTCGAAGGAGCCGGGGTCCAGCAGCTTCTCGATCCGCTCGCGGGCGGTCAGCTTGCCCTTGGCGTGCTGCTTCTCCACCGCCTCCTCGGTGCCGGCGTGGACGGCGGCCTCGCGCAGCTCGCGCAGCTGCGCCAGCTTCTCGTCGTGGGTCTCGGGGTACTTCTCCCTCACGCTGGCCGCAGTCTAGGGACGACCGTGGAGGCTCCGCCGCGCGCTGTTCGCTAGAAGAAGGCGCCGCCGCGGTACTCGCCGAAGACGTCGCGCATCGCGTTGCAGACGTCGCCGATCGAGCCTCCGCCCGCGAGGGCGTGCTTGATCGGCGGCAGCAGGTTGCCCTCGCCGCGGGCGACGTCGCGCAGGCTCTCCAGCCGCCGCTCCAGCTCGGCGTCGTCGCGGGCCTCCTTGAACGCCGCCAGCCGCTTCAGCTGGCGCTTCTCGGACTCGGGGTCGACCTTGAGGATGTCGACGTCGTCCACCACGTCGGTCTCGTACTTGTTGACGCCGACGATCACGTCCTGGCCGGTGCGGTAGCGCTCGTGGTAGCTCGCCGCTGACTCCTCGATCTCGCGCTGCATGAACTCCAGCGCGTTCACCGACCCGCCGAGCTGCTCGACCTTGTCCATCAGCTCCCACGAGCGCTCCTCGACCTCGTCGGTCAGCGACTCGATGAAGTAGGAGCCCGCGAACGGATCCACCGTGTCGGCGACGCCGGACTCGTGCGCCAGCACCTGCTGGGTTCGCAGGGCGATCCGCGCCGAGCGCTCGGTGGGCAGCGCCAGCGCCTCGTCGAAGCCGTTCGTGTGCAGGCTCTGGGTGCCTCCGGCGACGGCCGCGAAGCCCTGCAGCGCGACGCGGATGATGTTGACCTCGGGCTGCTGGGCCTGCAGCGTCACCCCGCCGGTCTGGGTGTGGAAGCGGATCATCTGGGCCTTCTCATCGGTGGCCCCGAAGCGCTCCTTCATGATCTTCGCCCACATCCGCCGCACGGCCCGGAACTTGGCGATCTCCTGGAAGACGTTGTTGTGGCCGTTGAAGAAGAAGGCCAGGCGCTTGCCGAAGCGATTCACGTCCAGGCCGGCGGCGATGCCTCCCTCGACGTAGGCGATCGCGTTGGCGAGGGTGAAGGCGACCTCCTGCACGGCAGAGCAGCCCTTCTCGCGGATGTGGTACCCGCTGATCGAGATCGTGTTCCATTTGGGCACGTGCTCGTCGCAGTAGGCGAAGATGTCGGTGGTCAGCCGCATCGTCGGCTCGGGCGGGTAGATGTAGTTGCCGCGCGAGATGTACTCCTTCAGCACGTCGTTCTGGACCGTGCCGCGCAGCTCCTTGGAGGGGACGCCCTGCTCGGAGCCGACCAGCTCGTAGAGCAGCAGCAGGATCGCCGCGGGGGCGTTGATCGTCATCGAGGTCGAGACCTCGGCGAGGCTGATCTGGTCGAAGCAGATCCGCATGTCCTCGATCGTGTCGATGGGGACCCCGGTGCGGCCGACCTCGCCGGCGCAGAGCGGGTCGTCGGAGTCGCGGCCGAGCTGGGTCGGCAGGTCGAAGGCCATGGAGAGGCCCGTCGAGCCGTGCTCGGTCAGGTAGCGGTAGCGCTCGTTCGTGTCCTCGGGGCTCGCGAAGCCCGCGTACTGGCGCATCGTCCAGGTGCGGTCGCGGTACATGCGCTCGTGGATGCCGCGCGTGAACGGGTAGTGCCCGGGCTCGCCCAGCCGCTCCTCCAGGCCCGGAGCGACGTCGCCCTCCTCATACAGCGGCTTGATCTCGATCCCGGAATCGGTGATCACCCGCTCGTCCTCGGGCCCGACCACGGGCGCGATGTAGCGGTGCAGGTCCTCCTCCACCGCGTCCTTCGCCGCCCCGTCGCCGTCGGCCTCCGGATCGAGCTTGGGCTTCTCACCCGGGCGCGTCGCCATGACGGCAAGGATAGATCGGAAGCGCCGGGCGGCTAGACCATGCCGTCGAAGGGCCGCTTCGACGGGGTGGAGAGCTCGTCCATGACGGCGTCCAGCCAGCCCTCGAGCTTGTTGCCGTCGCCGTTGTTCTCGGCGGTCACCTTGACCTTGGTGCCCCAGCCCTTCTCGAAGATCTCCACCTCGATCCAGGCGCGCTCGCCCTCGGTGGTGGCCTCCCAGCCCAGGTGGGTCCCGTCCTCGCGGGCGAACACCTTGATCTCGGCCGCGTGGCCGACCAGCGAGCTCATCAGTCCCTGCATGCGCTCGGGCTGGTCGATCAGCTCCCACAACTCGGGGGGAGACTTCACCAGCGTGCGCTTGGCGGATTCCATGCCCCGCCTTTCGCCCCTGCCCAGGGCGCTCCTGCCGTCACTCGGGAATGGGCGATTCCTGCCGCTCTGACGCCTGCTCGGGCGTGGCCTGGGCGTCGCCGTCACGCTCGCGGCTGAGCCTGGCGACCTCCTGCGCCAGCAGCTTGTTCTCGCGCGTCAGGCGCGAGACCACCGACGAGAAGCTCAGCAGCAGCACCAGCACGAAGCCGAACCCGACCACGAACAGCGCGTTGGCGGGGGTGGCGATTCCCACCAGCTCGGCGAGGCTGTCAAGCAGGTCGTCCCACACCGACAGCACCAGCAACACCACCGAGGCGATCAGCCACAGGATCGCGTAGGGCTCGGCGAGCCGGCGGCGGCGCAGCAGCTCGAGCACGAAGACGAACAGCAGCGCCGAGCCGACGATTGCGACGATCTGGACTCGGGTGTCGAGCGTGTCCATCCCGGGGCCCGGCTAGCGGCGGGCGGCCTCGAGCGCCTCGGAGGGCGAGGTGGCGAGCCAGTGGTCGCCCGGCGGAGGGATCGGGCGGCGGCGGAAGAGCCCGACGAAGATCGCCAGCAGCACCCTGACCATGTAGTAGCCGGCGTTCACCATGTTGATCGAGGAGCTGCCGGTCTCGCGCCGGCGCATCGTCACCGCGACCTCGCTGATCTCCAGGTCGTGCGAGTGCGCCATCAGGATCGCCTCCACCTCGGGGTAGTCGTGGGGGTAGTCGCGGGCGAACAGCTCGATGCCGCGGCGGTTGGCGATGCGAAAGCCCGAGGTCGGGTCGGTGATCGGCCTGCGCGTGATCAGGCTGACCACGCGCGCGAAGATCACGCGCCCGGCGCGCCGCAGCCGCGGCACGCTGTAGCCGGCGTCCTC
Source organism: uncultured Solirubrobacterales bacterium (assembly GCA_963813725.1). GTDB lineage: Bacteria > Actinomycetota > Thermoleophilia > Solirubrobacterales > 70-9 > VGBV01. Next base: position 8,189 of record CAWFAI010000013.1, on the reverse strand, counting down.
CAGGAAGCGGCTGCCCCAGACCAGGTCGGCGCCGCTGCGGGCGAGGCCCTGCTCGAGCTTCGAGAGCTGGGCGGGGTCGTGCTGTCCGTCGCCGTCCACCTGCACCGCCACGTCGTAGCCGTGCAGGTAGGCGTAGCGGTAGCCCGACTGCACCGCGCCGCCGATGCCCAGGTTGAAGGGGTGGCTCAGCACCGCGGCGCCGGCCGCGGTGGCGCGCTCGGCGGTGGCGTCGTCCGAGCCGTCGTCCACCACCAGCACGTCGAAGTCCGGCGCCTCGCGGCGCAGCTCGCTCACCACCTCGGCGACGGAGTCCTCCTCGTTCAGGGCGGGCACCATCGCGATCTTTCGTCCCCTGGCGCTCATCGGGCGAGGAAGGATAGGGCGGCATCGGCCGCGCGGGCGCCGGCCTTTCCGTCCCAGAGCGGGATCTGCGGCGGTTCGGCAGGGGGCTGGGCGGCGAGCGCCGCGCGCGCCGCCTCGCGCAGCGCCGCGGGGTCCACGCCGACCAGCGCGTTCGTGCCCAGCTCGACGGTCACCGGCCGCTCGGTCGTGGTCCGGTAGGTGAGGCAGGGGACGCCCAGCGCCGAGGTCTCCTCCTGCACGCCTCCCGAGTCTGTGATCACCAGCCGCGCCCCTGCCTCGAGCGCGATGAAGTCGGCGTAGTCCATCGGCTCGGCCAGGCGCACGCCCTCGGCCACCGCGATCCCCGCCTCCTCCAGGCCCCCGACCGTGCGCGGGTGGGCCGGGAACAGGACCGGCATCTCGCCCGAGAGCTCGCCCAGCACCTCGATCACCTCGCCCAGCTTCGCCGGGTCGTCCACCAGCGCGGGGCGGTGCAGCGTCACCAGCACGTAGCCGCGCGGTTCCACGCCCTGGGCGGCGAGCGCCGCCTCGCGGTCGGTTCCCTCCAGGATCCGGAAGAGGCTGTCGATCATCGTGTTTCCCACCAGCTCGACGCCGTCGGTGATCCCCTCGGCCGCCAGGTTCTCGACCGCGTCGGCGGATGTGCAGAGCAGCAGGTCGCTGACCCGGTCGGTTACGACCCGGTTCACCTCCTCGGGCATCGCCCAGTCGCGCGAGCGCAGCCCCGACTCCAGGTGGCCGACGGCGATGTTGAGCTTCGTCGCCGCCAGCGCCGCCGCCATCGTCGAGTTGACGTCCCCGGCCACCAGCACCAGCTCGGCCGGGTGCTCGCCCAGGTCGGCCTCGACCCCCTCCATCACGGCGGCGGTCTGCTCGGCGTGGGTCCCCGAGCCGACCCCCAGGTTGGCGTCGGGCTGAGGCATCCCCAGCCGCTCGATGAAGCCGTCCGAGAGCGCGCGGTCGTAGTGCTGGCCGGTGTGCAGCAGGCGCACGCCGCGCCCTCGCGCCCGCCAGCGCCTCGGTCACCGGCGCCATCTTCACGAAGTTGGGCCGCGCGCCGACCACGGCCAGGATGCGTCGCCTCGGGCATGGCCGCGCAGTGTGCCGCATCTCCGGCGGTCGACTGCAAGCCGCCCGTTAGGCTCCGCGTCGATGGCGAAGGAGAACGGCGCTGTGGTCGTCACCGGGGCCTCGACCGGCATCGGCCGGGCGACCGCGATGCACCTGGACGAGCGGGGCTACGCGGTCTTCGCCGGCGTGCGCAAGCAGGCCGACGCCGACAGCCTCGAGCGAGCAGGGCTCCGAGCGGCTCACACCGGTCACGATCGACGTCGCCGAACAGCCCTCGATCGACGCCGCTCGCGAGCAGGTCCAGCGCGCGGTCGGCAAGCACGGCCTCGCCGGGCCTCGTCAACAACGCCGGCATCGCCGGCGGCGGCCCCGTCGAGCACCTGCCCGTGGACGAGTTCAAGAAGGTGATCGACGTCAACCTCGTCGGTCAGTACGCGGTCACCCAGGCCTTCCTGCCGCTGCTGCGCCGCGGCGACGGCACGATCGTCTTCATCACCTCGATCGGCGGCCGCGTCGCCTCGCCCTTCTTCGCCCCCTACAACGCCGCCAAGTTCGGGCTCGAGGGCATGGCCGACTCGCTGCGCCGCGAGCTGAAGCCCTGGAAGGGGATGGACGTCGTCGTGGTCGAGCCCGGCTCGATCGCGACCCCGATCTGGAAGAAGGGCGGCGAGAACTTCGAAGCCGCCGTCGAAGCGGATGGGCCCCGAGGCCGAGCGCCTCTACGGCCCCCAACTCGAGCGTGCTGCGGGCGGCGACGCGCGGAGACCGAGGCCCGCGGCCTGGAGCCGATCCAGGTCGCCCGCGTGATCGAGAAGGCGATCCGCGACGACAACCCCAAGGCCCGCTACCTCGTCGGCCGCGACGCGAAGATCATGGCGCGCGCCCAGAGCCTGGTCGGCGACAAGAACTTCGACCGCCTCATGCGCCGCGTCATGCACCTGCCCGACCACGCGCCGCCGGCGCGCTAGCCGCCCGGCCTCCCCTCAGCCGCGCGGCGCCGCCGCGCAGACGCACGGCGACGGTAACCACCACGCCGCTGCTGGCAAGCCGACGACGTCGGCCGCGATCAGCGGCACGCTGCCGATCCCGAGCCCGTAGAGCAGCCAGATCGGTAGCCGCCGGTTGTGCTGCGAGGAAGGCGATCGAGACGTCGCGCGAGCTGCCGCGCCGAATCATCTGCCGCGCCTGCAGCAGCATGGTGGCAGCCGCCCCGACGCTGTAGACGCCGGCGGTCGCTCCCAGGGCTGTGACGAGGTCGTCGGGCATTGCCGGGCCAGGGTGCCCTGCCGGCGGGCCCACTACAAGAACAGAAATCGGACCAACACGGTCCAGATGTTGGACCAACGACCGCCGGCCGTGCGTGAGACAATCCCGGCCATGGAGAGCTATGGCCAGTACTGCCCGATCGCCCGAGGCTCCGAGATCTTCGCCACCCGCTGGACCCCGCTGATCATCCGCAACATGCTGCTCGGCGCACGCACCTTCACCGCGATCCGCGAGGGAGCGCCCGGGATCTCGAAGACGCTGCTGACCGAGCGCCTGCGCGTGCTGGAGCACTACGGGATCGTCGAGCGCGTCCCCGCCGGCGAGCGCCGCACCGCCTACGAGCTCACCGACGCCGGCCAGGCGCTCGGTCCCGTCTGCGACGCGCTCGGGCGCTGGGGCGAGGAGTGGCTCGAGCTGGAGCCGGAGCACATAGACGCCCACTTCATGCTCGAGAGCCTCTCGAGCTGCTCGAGCCCGAGGACCTGCCCGATGGCCAGGTGACGATCCGCTTCGAGCTCGGCGGCCGGCCGCGCCAGCGCTTCTGGCTGCTCTGCGCCAACGGCCGCGCCGAGGTCTGCGCCAAGCCGCCGCTGCCCGAGGACGACCTCGTGCTCAAAACCAAGCCGGAGTACCTCGCCCGCTGGCACCTGGGCGAGCTCACGCTCGCGCAGGGCCTGCACAGCGGCGAGTTCAAGGCCCAGGGCCCCCAGCGCCTCGTGCGCATGCTCAGCAAATGGGGCGGCCGGGGCTGGATGGAGTACAGCGACTACGCGGACGCCCCCGCGATCTTGGCCTAGCTCGACGCGCGCCGCGACCAGACGCTCGACGCCCGCCTCGTCGATCGTCCGCTTCAGCCCGTCGGCCAGCTCGACCTGGGGATCCCAGCCCAGCAGCTCGCGCGCCTTGGTGATGTCGGGCTGGCGCACCTTGGGGTCGTCCACCGGCAGGGCCTCGAAGATGATCTCCGAGCGCGAGCCCGCCCGACCACGCGCCCACAGCGAAGTAGCCGGCCCTAGCGCCGCGCCAAGCGGACTACCCGGACAGCCCGGCGGCCCTCATCGCCTCGGCACGATCCCAGTAGGAGTCGTAGCGCACGACCTTGCCCGCGCGCAGCGTGAACAGATCTCCGAGCTGGTGGTCGGTGGGCGCGCCGCTCAGCTTGCCCTGCGCGGTGTGCCGAGACAGCACCAGGACGCGATCGTCGTCGAGGTCGATGATCTCCTCTGCCTCGATCCGCAGGTCGGAGAAGGCGTGGAGGTACTCGACCATCGCACGCGAGAGATCCTCGAGACCATCGGAATTCACCCTCCATGTCCGGCGTCTGGGCGCCGATCCGCGAGTGCTCGACGTCGGGGTCCATGAAGCTCGCGGGAAAGTCGCCACGAGCCCAGTGCTCATACATCGCGCGGATGACTTCCACATTCTCCTGCGACATCGCCGAGGTGTCTAGCTCGCGGAGCCGACCAGCCGCTCGACGCCCGCCTCGTCGATCGTCCGCTTCAGCCCGTCGGCGAGCTCCACCTCGGGCTCCCAGCCCAGCAGCTCGCGCGCCTTGGTGATGTCGGGCTGGCGCACCTTGGGGTCGTCCACGGGCAGGGCCTCGAAGATGATCTCCGAGCGCGAGCCCGCGACCTCGATCACGGTCTCGGCCAGCTCCAGCAGCGTGAACTCCTTGGGGTTGCCGAGGTTGATCGGCAGGTGGGCGTCTGACTCGGCCAGGGCGACGAAGCCCCGCACCAGGTCGTCCACGTAGCAGAAGCTCCGCGTCTGGCTGCCGTCGCCGAAGACGGTCAGCTGCTTGTCCTGCAGGGCCTGGCGCAGGAAGGTCGGGATCGCGCGCCCGTCGTGCGGGCGCATGCGCGAGCCGTAGGTGTTGAAGATGCGGGCGATGCAGGTGTTGACCCCCTGCTGGCGGTGATAGGCCATGGTCAGCGCCTCGGCGTAGCGCTTCGCCTCGTCATAGACCCCGCGCGGGCCGATCGGGTTGACGTTGCCCCAGTAGTCCTCGGGCTGGGGATGGACCTCGGGGTCGCCGTAGACCTCCGAGGTCGAGGCGAGCATGAAGCGCGCCCGCTTGAACTTCGCCACCCCCAGCATGTGGTGGGTGCCGTAGCTGCCGACCTTGAGCGTCTGCAGCGGCAGCCGCTGGTAGTCGATCGGGCTCGCGGGGCTGGCGAGGTGGTAGATGAAGTCCACGGGCTCGGGGACGTCCACGAACTCGGTGATGTCGTGGTTCGCGAAGGTGAACTCGCCCGAGCGCAGGTGGTCGATGTTCTCCAGCGACCCCGTCTCCAGGTTGTCGATGCAGATCACGCGGTTGCCCCGCTCGAGCAGCAGCTCGCACAGGTGCGATCCCAGGAATCCCGCCCCGCCGGTGACAACGCAGGTGCTCATCAGCGGGTCAGCCTAGACCAGCGCCGCCCTCGCGCCGCAAGCGCGAGTCCAGCGCGCTCGCCCGCCGCAGCACCCCCGACCCGAACAGCTCGCGGACCTGGTCCAGCACCGCGTCGACCGGCGGGCGATAGGGCGGCTCCACCGGCATCTCGAGCTGAACGCCCCGAGCGTCTTCGATGCCCATCAGCGCGACCCCGACCATGGTCACGCCCCGCTTCTGGATCTCCGGCATCGCCCCGGCCATCAGCACCCGCGCCGAGGCCAACACGGTCCGGGAGGCGGCCGTCGGGTACTCGAGGGTCCGCGACCGCGAGACCCGCTTGTAGTCGCGGAAGCGAAGCCGCAGCACCACCGTCCGCCCCGAGCGGTTCGCCGCCCGCATCCGCCCGGTCACCCGGTCCACCAGTCGCATCAGGATCGAGTCGAGCGCGGCGGGGGAGCGGGGCCGGCCGTCGAGGGCGCTCTGGCTGCCGTAGGACCGCCGCCTGCGCCCCGCCCGCACCCGCCGGTGGTCCTGGCAGTTGGCGAGCGCGTGAAGCTGGCGGGCCTGGGCCGGGCCGAGGATCGACGTCAACTCAGCGACGCTGCGGCGCGCCAGGTCGCCCACGGTCGTGATCCCCTGGCCGTGCAGCTTCGGCGTGGTCCCCTTGCCAACACCCCACAGCTCCTCGACGGGGATCGGGTGCAGGAACTGGCGCTCGCGACCCGGCTCGATCACCAGCAGCCCGTCCGGCTTCGCATCGCGGCTCGCCATCTTGGCCACGATCTTGCTGGTCGCGGCGCCGACCGTGACCGCCAGCCCAACCCGCTCGCGGCACTCCCGCCGCAGCCGCTCGGCGATCTGTCGCGGCGAGCCGACGATGTGTCCCAGCCCGCTGACGTCGAGGAAGGCCTCCTCGAGCGACAGCCCCTCGACGACGGGCGAGGTCTCGCGGAACACCTTGAACAGCTCGCGGCTGGCCTCCGTGTAGGCGTCGAAGTCGACGTCGGCCGTCAGCAGGTGAGGGCAAAGCCGCCGCGCCTTCGCCGCCCGCATCCCCCCGCGGATTCCGTACTTCCGGGCCTCGTAGCTCGCCGCCATCACCACCCAGGAGCCGACCACGGTGGGCTTCCCGCGCAGGCTCGGATCGTCCCGCTGGGCGACCGCCGCAAAGAAGGCGTCAGCGTCGGCGTGCAGGATCGCGGGGTCCACAAGCGAACATATGTTCGCATCGCCGGGCGCAGAGGGCAAGCTTGGGCCGGCGGGGGCAGGACGATGGGCCGGTCGAACTCCACCGCGCAAGCGCGATCCCGCAAATAGCGCACACCACCCGCGGGCCGTTGAGGGACGAGCCGTGACAGCGCCCGCATGGGCGCGTCGTGTCAAGCCAGGGAGTCGATCCAGCGTTCCAGGCGTCGGACCTGCCTTCGGGCGCGGATTGGCGAGGGATCGCCTCGCGTACCCGTCGGTGCTCATGCGCAGGGAGCTGGCGACGGCCGGCTGACGACGGCACCTGCACGCCCACCGTGAATCTCCACGTGGTCTGAGTCGTGGCGACCCGCAACCCTCTTCCCGGAGCAGGTTGCAGGTTGATCGTCCTCACCGCGGCTCGCCGACCGGGTCCCCTGGGCCGGGCGCGGGGAGCGCCTCGACCTCGACTACGCAGTCCGGGCGCTGGCTATTTCTTCTTTTTCTTCTTGCACTTCTTCTTCTTAGCGGCCGCCGCGTCGCTCTTCTTGCCCTTCTTCTTGCACTTCTTCTTCTTCTTCTTAGCGGCCGCCGCGTCGCTCTCGTCGTTGTCCGCACTAGACGTACAGCCCGGGTCGGCGGGGAAGTCGATCTTGCTGTCGGCGTCGTTGTCGACGCCGTCGGAACACTCCGGAGCTGATGGTGAGGTGCCGATCTCCCCGAAGCCGGTGTTCGGGACGAGGTCCAGCTTGTCCATCTCGTAGTAGACCCCGGTTGGGTTGTTCTCCCCCGGGAGGAAGGCGATGAACTTGAAGCCGGATGGGTCGCCAATCGACGAGAGCGGCACCTGGAGCACGTGGGTCGTGCCGTCCGGCGTGCTCTCGACAACGTCCGTGACTTGCTGGTGCCCGCGACTGAAGAGCACCTTGCGGGTGGGGCCGAAGGCAAGCGTGGTGTAGAAGTCGGGATCCCCGGCGGTGGTGCTCGTCGTGTAGATCTCGAACGCGGCGTCGCCAGGGATGTCTGGCGCGAGCGGCTGCCAGTACTCGAACGTGAAGCGCAGGTTCCCCGCGTCGCGCGCAACCGTCACCCGCTCAATGTCAAATGGGGCGAGCATCGAGCAGCTGCCGCATGCCGGGTTCCAGTCGCCCTGGCCGTCGTCGAGCGCCACCTGGTCGGCGGTCGCCGGGGGTGCGATCGCGGCGAGCGCCGCTAAGGTCACGACGAGCAGCGCGGGTACGGCCCTGCGACGACATCGGTTGGACATACTCATCATCTCCCTGGGTCCCAATGACCCCCCTCTCGGGCCAAGCTACCACGTCTCGGCCGATTTCGCCACAGTAACAGCGCGGCCGCGTCGTTTCGCTTCCAGGCCTCACTGGATATGCCGGGCGGCCTCGACACTCACAGGCACTTTGCGGCGGAGATAGTCGAGGCGGGCGATCCACAGCGGACCGGGCGCCGCATCGGTTTCTTGAGGAACCCGCTACGGGGCGGGAGTCGCTGGCCGAGGCTAACGCGGCGGGGCTAGGCCGGCGGTGGGGGGAGCCCGTGAAACTCCGGTCGCTTGGACAGGACCACCACCAGGACCAGGCCGACAAAGCAGATCCCTGCTGCCGCCAGGGAACTCAGATCGAAGACCCCAACGATCACCCCGCCTATCGCCCCGAAGGCGACCATCATCGCGAACGTGGTCGGCCAGCTCTTCATCGCGCCAAGACCGAGAGTACCTGCAGGGCGCTCGCAGTCACAAGGCCCGTGAGCGAGTAGTTCGCAACGGCGCGCTCGACATCGAAGCTGCGATCCCGTTCTGTGGGTACAACCCCCAGCCTGGACGGGAGTCGCGGGCCGAGGCTAGCGCGCCCTGCGGGGGAGGCCCGACAGGGTGTGGGGTTGGCGGGGACTGGAGGTCAGGGGGAGCGGCGGC
>CAWFAI010000012.1:0-54268 GCA_963813725.1 uncultured Solirubrobacterales bacterium | reverse complement strand
CCGTGGGCTGAGCAGCAGGCCCTCGACGCGGAGAACTACGCCGAGCAGCTCGCCTACCTGCTCGAGCGCTCGCCGTTCTACCGGGAGAAGCTGGGCGCCGCCGGGATCGAATCGGCCGCGGACGCCGGCGGCCTCGACGAGATCGCGAAGCTGCCGCTGACCACCAAGCAGGAGCTCCGCGACAGCACCACGCCGGAGAGCCCGATCGGCGCGCACCTTTGCGTCGAGCGCGAGGAGATCGCGCGCATCTACTCGACCAGCGGCACGACCGGCATCCCCTCCTACATCCCGCTGACCGCGGGCGATCTGGACAACTGGGTCACCGGCTCCTCGCGCAGCTACGCGAGCTCCGGCGTGAGCGCCGGACAGCGGATCGTCACCACTTACGGCGCCGGGCCATGGGTGGCGGGGGCGGCTCTGGATTCGATGGAGCGGATCGGGCTCTCGCACATCCCGGTCGGGGCCGGCAACACCGAGCGGTTGCTGCGGGCGATCGAGCTGCTGCGACCCGAGGCGGTCGCGGTCACTCCCTCCTACGCCTCGTACCTGATCGAGTCGGCGGCCGAGCGGGGCGTTGACCTGGCGGGATCGAGTGTCGAGCGCCTGCTGGTCGCCGGCGAGCCCGGCGGTGGGGAGCCGGCGTTCCGCGCCCGGCTGGAGGAGGGCTGGGGCGCGCGGGTGACCGAGGCGATGGGGATCGGCGACATCGGGGTCTCGATCTGGGGGGAGTGCGAGGAGCAGGACGGGATGCACCTGGGGGCGCGTGGGTTCGTGCACTTCGAGGTGATCGATCCCGAGTCGGGCGAGGCGATCGCGATCGAGGACGGCACCAGCGGCGAGATGGTGCTGACCCACCTCTGCCACCAAGCGGCGCCGCTGCTGCGCTTCCGCAGCCGCGACCACGTCACGGTCAAGACCGGCGCCTGCCCGTGCGGTCGCACCGGGCCGCGCATCCGGTGCGTCGGGCGCACCGACGACATGCTGATCGTCCGCGGCGTCAACGTCTTCCCCTCGGCGGTGCGAGAGCTGGTCGGCGAGTTCGCTCCCCAGGTCAGCGGGCAGATCGTGGTGCGGCCGAAGGCCGAGGGCCCGAAGCAGGACCCTCCCCTCCCCGTGGCGGTCGAGCTGGCCGAGGGCGCCGAGGCCGACTCAGACCTGGGCTCCGCGATCGCGAAGCGGCTGCGCGAGGCGCTGGTCGCCCAGATGGCGGTCGAGCTGGTCCCGTTCGGCTCGCTGGAGCGCAGCGAGGTCAAGTCGAAGCTGGTCGAGCGCTAGGCCGCGGACTCGACCACGCGCTGCAGGTTGTCGAACGCGTTGGTCCAGCCGCCCTCGTGGCTCGCGACCGCCTCCTCGTCCCAGAGGTCGCGGTGGACGAAGCGCATCGTCGTGCGGCCGTCGGTCTCGGTGAAGTCGATCTCGATCAGCTGCTCGGTCTGATCGCGGTCGTCGTCCCAGATCCATGTGAAGGCGAGGCGGCGCGGCGGGTCGATCTCGGTGTAGCTGCCGCGCCCGCCGTACTTGACGTCCTCGTGCGGGTTCCGCATGACGATGCGGACCTCGCCGCCGACCCGCACGTCCGCCGTCGCCTCCGGGGTCTCCCAGTCGTGGCCGGCGTGGAACCAGCGGGCCAGCACCTCCTCGCTCGTGAACGCGTCGAAGACGCGCTCGGCGGGAGCGTCGAAGGTCCGCTCCATCGTCAGGGTCGGGTGCTCGGTCATCGCATCATTCTGGCGCGAACGCGCGTCCACAGCTCCCTCGCCGCGAGGAGGCCGGCGCCGCCCGCGAGCGGCGCCAGCTCCTCTACGGGGAGTCCTCCGACATGCCCCACCAGGACCTGCGCGACGATCACGCCGCGTCCTTCTCGTAGTCGTCGTGGTAGTTCCACCATCCGTACGGATCGGTCTGCGGGTAGCCCTCCGGCGAGTCCTCCCACTTCTCCTGGCGTCCGAGCGCGGTGATGTCGAGGAGGCTCCAGGTCGTCCCCATGCCCTCGTCACCGCGGGCGTCGATGAAATACGTGCGGAAGATCCCATCGTCGGTGCGGATGAACGCGTTGGTCCCGTGCCACTGGTCGACGTCGAAGTCCTTGTCCCAGTCGTCGGTGAGCTCGTACCACGGGATGCGCTGCCACCCCATGCGCTCCTGGAGGTCCTGGATCTGCGCCAGCGGGGAGCGCGAGACGAACGCCAGGGACGTGTCGCGACCGCCCAGGTGGGCGGGATGCGCCATCTGGTCCGCCATGAACGAGCAGCCTCCGCACGCGCGCTCGGGGTACGTGTACGGGTCGACCGTCGTTTTGATGCCCGGGTCGTAAAACGCGCGGTACACGACCAGCTGGCGGCGGCCGTCGAACAGGTCCTCGAAGCTCATCTTCCCGTCCGGGCCGACGAACTCGTAGTCCTTCTCGACGGCCTGCCACGGCATCCGCCGCCGCTCGGCCGCGAGGGCGTCGCCGGCGCGCGTGTGCTCCTTCTCCTTCACGAGCATCTTCTCGCGGGCCTTCTGCCACTCCTCGGGCGAGACGACGTCTGGGGTCTTCCCAAGATCAGTACTCATGTGTCCTCCTTCAGATAGTCCTCGACTGTGTCGAACAGGCGCGTCCAGCGCGCCCGCTGGGTGTCCATCCAGTCGGCGGCCCCCTCCAGCGCTCGGGGATCGAGCGAGAGGCGGTGGTTCCGTCCGTCTATTACCCGGATCACAACGCCGGACTCCTCCAGCACCTTCAGGTGCTTGGAGATGGCCGGCTTCGACACGGGGAAGTCGCGGGTCGCCTCGGCGACCGTGGATGAGCCCTGCGTGAGCTTCTCGACGATTCCCCGCCGAATCGGATGGGCGAGTGCCTTGAACGGGTCGGCCTGTTCGAGAGTGTTAACCATTTGGTTAACAGTAGCAGAGCGACCCGGCAGCTAGGCTCCGCCACGTGGCCCTCCAGAAGATCCAGACCCAGGGCGTCCACCACATCACCCTCACCGGGGCCGACAGGCAGACCTCGATCGACTTCTGGGAGGGGATCCTGGGGATGCCGTTCGTCTTCGAGCAGCCGAACCTGGACAACGAGGACGAGAGCCACCTCTACTTCGATCCCGGCGACGGGCGGCTGATCACGGTCTTCACCAAGGAGGATCGCGAGAGCACGCCCGACCGCACGCCCACCGACCCGGGCTGCGTGCACCACCTGGCCTTCAACGTCAGCCAGGCGACATGGCACCAGGCGGAGGAGAGGCTGAAGGAGCGGGGAATCGAGCCGGCGCTTCGGGACCGCGGCTTCATGGATTCCATGTACTTCGAGGACCCGATGGGCCTGCTGATCGAGCTGGCCTCATACCGCTTCGAGCCGCCCGCCGGCCACACCCACGCCGAGGTGCTGCTGGAGGCGCACAAGCTGCGGGTCGATCGCGGCGACTACGCGATCGACCCGGTCCACGTGGCGGACGCGATCGAACATCTCGTGACCCGATCGCAGCAGACGCTCTCGGACGACCGATCGCCGAAGAATCCCTACTCCTAGGAGGAGCCGAGATGGCAACCCACACCCTGAGCATCCTGAAGCCGAGCGTCAACAACCTCTCCGTGCGGGTGTTCGTGCGGGCCGCAGGACTCGACCACGAGGAAGTCGACATGTGGGGGAACAAGGGCACGCCCGAGTTCCTGAAGAAGAACCCGTCGGACCTGACGCCGCTGCTGGAGGAGGAGGGCCTGCCGAAGGGATCGCTGTGGGAGAGCTGCGCGATCATGCAGTACCTCTGCAACCGCGACGGGCTGGAGCAGTTCTATCCCTCCGACCCGGGCAAGCGGGCGATGGTTGACAGCGCGATGTTCTACCTCGTCGGCACCATCTACCCGCTGGTCGCGCGCGCCACCTACCCGACCCTGGGCTTCCCGCAGTACGCGGGCGAGGTCGCCACCTCCGAGGCCGACGACGCGATGAAGGCCAAGGCCGTGGCGGATGCGACCGACGCCCTCGCCGCCCCGCTCGAGGCCTACAACGAGTGGTTCCTGGACGGCAAGGGCGGCTTCGTCGGCGGTGCGGACTCCCCCACGATCGCCGACATCCGCCTCGCGGTCACGCTCGAGTTCCTGCAGGCGATCGACTACGAGCTGCCGAAGTGGGCCTCCGACCACAAGCAGGCAGTCGAGGACGCCCTGGGCGACGCCTACTCGGAGCCCGCCGCCGAGGTGCGCGGGTTCGTCGCCTCGGTCAAGTAGACGACCGAGGCGTAGGCGGAGTCCGGGACAGAAGTCCATCGGCGATCGGGCGGCTCCGCCCGGTTGAAGTCGTACGTCGGAAGGCTGCCGTCCCGGACTCGAGCGGGTCGACATCCTGGTGTGCCTGTCTGACTGACGCCGTCGGCCGTCGACGTAGGCGATCGTGAAGGGGGCGGGGTTCGAGCCGCCCGTCCTGGAAGCAGACGCCGAAGCTGAAGGCGCGGACGCGGCTTCGTGAAGTCGTGGTCGGTGAAGGTCTCGGGCCCGTTGGCCCGTCACGTCGGTCGTTGGCTGAGAACGTCGTGTTCGGGATCGTGGTCGAGCCGCGGCCGCGCCCGTTGCCGGCCGGCGTCGAACGACCAACAGGTCGAGGTCGGCGGCGTCGGCGTTCCCAGGTCATCGTCGCGCGGACCAGCGGAGCCGGCCTGGCGGCCTTCTTCTTCTTCTTCTTGCACTTCTTCTTCTTGGAGGAGCTCGCCTTCTTCTTCTTGCACTTCTTCTTCTTGGCGATCTCCGCGGCGCTGCCGCCGGAGGCGGTCGCCGCCGTGCCGACGGTGACGCTGATCGTCAGCGCGAGGATCGCAAGCAGCGCGAGCCCCGTCACTCCCTTGTTCCTGCGCATTCCCTCCATGCCCGCGCAGCCTAACCGCTACGGCCGACGAGAGCAAGCCCGACTGGACGGGTGATCATTCCGGCCGGTGACAGCACGCCTCGATGTTGTTTCCGTCCGGATCGAGCACGAAGGCGCCGTAGTAGGAGGGGTGGTAGATCTCGCGGATGCCCGGGCCGCCGTTGTCGGTGCCGCCGGCGGCGAGCGCGGCCTCGTGGAAAGCGTCGACGGTCGCGCGATCCGGCGCGGCGAAGGCGACGTGCACGTTCGTGGTCGCCGGCTGGCGCTGCTCGTTGATCCAGAAGTAAGGCTTGCCGTCGCTCTCCCCCATGCCGCCGAAGCCGTCGATCGGCTCCATCAGCGTCGAGACGCCGAGCGGCGCCAGCGCCCGCTCGTAGAACTCCTTGCTGCGGGCGTAGTCGGAGACGTTTACGCCGAGGTGATCGAGCACGATCGAACCTTAGTGGGCCGCGCCTTGCCCGGCTAGTCCTCGACGAAGTCGGGCAGAGCCCAGGTGCGCTCGGACAGGCGCTGCTGCACCACGCCGATGTAGTCGAGACTGGGCTGGGTGCGCCAGCGGCCCGAGAACCAGGCACCGACGCTGCCCCAGATGTCGCCGGGCACGTACTGCTCGCCGCGCTCCACGGTGTTCAGCCATCCCATCTTCCCGTCGAAGTAGGCGCGGATGATGCCGCCGTAGTAGTCGGCGTTGAATGCCGTGAACCGGCGCGCGATCGCGCACTCATCCCAGCAGTGGAAGGGACGACGGACCTGGTAGAGCCCGAAGGAGTCGCCGTTGTCGCCGACCGCCGACATCCGCCACCACGACTCGACCACGGCGACCGCGCGCAGCAGCTCGGGGTCGAGCCCCCACTTGCGCGCGGCCCACTGGATGATCTCGTCGGTGGTGCCCTCGAAGCGGCCGTTGACGAACTTCGCGTAGGCCATCTCGCTGCGCGCCCGCCAGGCCCGCAGAAGCTTCCTCTTCGGCACGCGGTGGTTCTCGGCCTTGTTCTCGGGCCGTGGCTCCCATTTCGAGCGCTTCACCTTGTTCGCCGCCTGCTTGCTCGACAGAGGGCCCCATCCCACGGGCTTGGCGGTGATCGCGGCGGCGGGAGCCGCCACAATCAGCGCGAACGCGCAGCAGATGAGCGGCAACACGATGCGCCGAAGGGTCATCGCTCGGCCTCGTCGTGCTCGGCGATCAGCTTCTTGGTCGCGCGCGTGCGCCAGGCGTCCTCGAGCAGGCCGGCAAGCTCGTCCCTGTCGATCGTCTCGAGCCTGACCAGGACGAACGGGTAGCCGTCGTAGTGGGGGGTCGTGAAATAGACGTCGGGGGCGCCCTCGAGCATCGCCTCCTTGTCCTCCATGTCGGGGACGCGGATCACGAGCGCGTCGGGGTCGGTGCGCAGGCGGCAGAAGCCGCCCTTGCCGGCCACCTTCAAAGCGGGGGTGCGAAACCAGGTCCCTTCCTCGACGCCTGGGAAGCGGGTCCCGATCTCTACGACGTCTTGCCAGCTCGCCACCGTGATCGGCGCTGAAGCGCGGCGCCTAATAGCGGTAGTGGTCTGACTTGTAGGGCCCCTCGACCGGGACACCGAGATAGGCGGCCTGCTCGGCGCTCATCTCGGTCAGCTTCACGCCGAGCGCGTCGAGGTGCAGACGGGCGACCTTCTCGTCGAGGTGCTTGGGCAGCACGTAGACCTGCTTCTCGTAGTCGGAGTTGCGGCCGAACAGCTCGATCTGGGCGATCACCTGGTTCGAGAAGGAGTTACTCATCACGAACGAGGGGTGGCCGGTGGCGTTGCCGAGGTTCAGCAGCCGGCCCTCGCTGAGCACGATGATCGAGTGTCCGTCGGGGAACTTCCAGACGTCCACCTGGGGGCGCAGCTGCTGCTTCTGAGATCCCGGGGACCGCCGCCAGGCCGGCCATGTCGATCTCGTTGTCGAAGTGGCCGATGTTGCCGACGATCGCCTGGTGCTTCATGCGGGCCATGTCGTCGGCCGAGATCACGTCCTTGTTGCCGGTGGCGGTGACGAAGATGTCGGCGGTCTCGACCACGTCCTCGAGCGTCTTTACCTCATAGCCCTGCATCGCGGCCTGCAGGGCGCAGATCGGGTCGATCTCGGTGATGACGACGCGGGCGCCCTGGCCGCGCAGCGACTCCGCGCAGCCCTTGCCGACGTCGCCGAAGCCGCAGACGACGGCGACCTTGCCGCCGATCAGGGTGTCGGTGGCGCGGTTGATGCCGTCCACCAGGGAGTGGCGGCAGCCGTAGATGTTGTCGAACTTCGACTTGGTGACCGAGTCGTTGACGTTGATCGCCGGGAACAGCAGCTTGCCCGCCTTCATCATCTGCTGCAGGCGGTTGACGCCGGTCGTGGTCTCCTCGGTGACGCCCAGGATGCCCTCGGCCATGCGGGTGAAGCGCTCGGGGTCATCGGCCATCGAGGAGGCGATCAGGGCCAGGAAGACCTTCTCCTCCTCCGAGGAGCCCGAGGCCGGGTCCGGCGCTGTGCCGGCGGCCTCGAACTCGACCCCCTTGTGGATCAGCAGCGTCGGGTCGCCGCCGTCGTCGAGCAGCATGTTGGGGCCGTCCTCGCCCGGCCAGCGAAGCGTCTGGTCGATCGCCCACCAGAACTCCTCCAGGGTCTCGCCCTTCCAGGCGAAGGTGGGGATGCCGGCCTTGGCCACCGCCGCGGCGGCGTGGTCCTGGGTCGAGAAGATGTTGCAGGAGGCCCAGCGCAGCTCGGCGCCGAGGGCGACCAGGGTCTCCATCAGCACCGCGGTCTGCACGGTCATGTGGAGGGAGCCGGTGATGCGGGCGCCGGCCAGCGGCTTCTCGGCCTGGTACTCCGCGCGCAGCGCCATCAGGCCCGGCATCTCGTGCTCGGCCAGGTCGATGTCGCGGCGGCCGTACTCGGCCAGGCCGGGATCGGCGATCTTGAAGTCGTCCTTGGTTGCGGTGGCGGTGCTGGGCGGCGTCATCGGCTGGCGAGCTCCCCGTCGTCTAGGCGGTGATTACGGACGTAAGCGTAGGGGACTCGCCGCCCGGATCTGCGTGAGCGCGCTCACGCTACGGAAGTGGAGCCGGCCGGGATCGAACCGGCGTCTTCGGTCACGAACGATCGGCGTCTACAGGCATAGCCGGCGCTTTGATCTCGCCTCACGACTTCCGCAGCCGGCGGGAGATGACGTGAGGCCAAGTCCCTTCAATGTCCCCCGGCGGCCGGGACATACCGCCGCGGTGAGCCCGAATCTGAAGCCGGGGCCCCTCCGCTCGGGCGACAGAGGGCCGACTCCTGCTACTTAGCTATTGACTAAGCGGCAAGGGCGAACTCATGGTCCGCACGTATTGGTTGGTCCCGGTGTTTAACGAGGCCTCCGGGAACCTCGACCTGCAACCTGATCGCACGGATGACCAAATCGAATCCAATTTCGGCCCCGTGCTATGTGCAGGGATTCTAGCCGGGCCCCGTGAGCGGCCTCCTCCCACGCCCGGAAACCTGAAAGCCCAGGTGCGAGCGCGGGACCTGCCGATCGAGGTTCGGCAGCTTTTCGCCGGCCTTTAGGGGCCGAACGGGCGCCCTGGCTAGGCTTTTCAGAGCGATGGACAGGACGATCGAAGCTCAGCCCACCCCGGCGCCGCAGCCTCCGGCCCAGGCGCCTCCGCCGCCTGATCTGGAGCCGATCCACCCCGGCTCAGGACGAAACGAAGGGCTGTTGAAGCGCTTCGGCGGGGCCGCGGCCGCGATCGGGCTGCTGCTGGTCAAGTTCGGGGCAAAGCTCAAGGTGCTGCTGTTCGCGCTGCCGAAGCTGAAGCTGTTCACCACGTCGGCCTCGATGCTGGTCTCGATCGTCGCCTACCAGCTGATCTTCGGGTGGCCCTTCGCGGTCGGATTCGTGCTGCTTCTGCTGCTGCACGAGATGGGCCACGTGATCCAGCTCCGGCGCGAGGGCGTCGAGGCCTCGGCACCGATGTTCATCCCCTTCCTGGGCGCCGTGATCTCGGCCAAGTCGCTTGGCAAGGACGCGGCGGCCGAGGCGCGCGTCGGCCTCGCCGGGCCGATCCTGGGCACGATCGCGACGCTGATCCCGCTGGGCCTGTGGCTCGCGACCGGCGAGGACTTCTGGCGCGCGCTCGCCTACATCGGCTTCTTCCTCAACCTCTTCAACCTGCTCCCGGTCGTCCCGCTGGACGGCGGCCGCGCGATGGCGGCGCTCTCGCCGTGGGTCTGGTTCGCCGGCTTCGC
Organism: uncultured Solirubrobacterales bacterium; assembly: GCA_963813725.1. Taxonomy (GTDB): domain Bacteria; phylum Actinomycetota; class Thermoleophilia; order Solirubrobacterales; family 70-9; genus VGBV01. Next base: position 45,198 of record CAWFAI010000012.1, on the reverse strand, counting down.
CGGGCTGATCGCCCTCACCTTCTTCTTCCCGAACCCGATCATGCTGCTGGTGCTGCTGTTCGGCGGACTCGAGAGCTGGCGGCGCTGGAAGGCGCGGAAGACGCCCGAGGCCCGCGCCTACCACGACATCCCGACGCGCACGCGCGTGTACGTCGCCGCCACCTACCTGCTGCTGGCGGCCCTGCTCGCGGTCGGCGTCGCAGAAACCTACTTCGAGCGCGACCTGAGCGACGTCTAGGGCCCGGCGCGCCGGCGCCGTCAGCCGATGCGCAGCTTGGGGCTGACCTTGCTCAGGAAATCAGCGGTGATCCCCGGGACGCCGGCAAGGTCGTCGACCGAGTCGAAGCCGCCCTCGCGCTCGCGGTAGGTGATCAGCTGGGTCGTCTGGGTCGCCGAGAAGCCGAGGTCGCGAAGCTGGTCGAAGTTCGCCCGGTTGAGGTCGACGGTTTCGCCTGAGTCCGTGCTCGTCGGCTCGGACGCGATGGCCGGCTCGGCCGAGGTCTCCTCCTCTGCTTCATCTCCGTTCTTCCCGTCGGAGGCCGCCTCGTCTCCCACTCCCAGGATCCGGCCGAGCAGGCCGGGCTTGCTTTGCTCGGCCTCAGCTGACGCCTCCTGATCCTCTTCCCCGGCGACCTCAGGCTGTGCGTCCGGCTCTGGTGCGTCCGGCTCGGATAGGCCGGGCGTGGAAGCGTCCTGCTCGGACGGGCCGGGCGTGGGCTCGGGTGTTCGGGGGCGGCCACGTCCCGCCCCTCCCGGGCCATGGCTTCGGCCTCCGCGATCGACTTCGCCGCGGCGGCCTCGGCCGCCAGGGCGCGTTGCTCGGCCTCTTTCGCCCGCTTCTCGGCCACCGAGACGCGCTCGAGCACCTCTCGCAGGCGCCGCTCGCGCGCGGCCTCTTCGACCTTCAGGCGCGCCAGACGCTCGGCGTCGGCGGCGCGGCGCTCGGCCTCCTGCGCGCGCTCCTCAAGCTCCTTCAGGCGTTCGTACGCCTCCCGGGTCGCGCGCTCGCGCTCTTCGCGCTCGGCGGCAATGCGCTTCTCGGCCTCCTCGACCTCGCTGGCCAGGCGGCGCGTCTCGGCGCCCAATTCCTGCTCGGCCTCCTGGCGCGCCCGATCCTGGGTTTCCCTTCGGATCCTCTCGGCCTCGCGGTTCAGGCGCTCGTCGGCCTCGGCCCGCGCGCGCTCCTCGGCCTCGCGGCTCGCCTGATCGGCGGCCGCCCGGACCCTCTCGTCAGCCTCCTCGCGGGCCTGGTCGATGTCGTTCCGGGTCTTCTCCTCGACCTCCTGGCGGACGCGCTCGGCCTCCTCACGGGCGCGATCGACGCCCTCGGTGCGAATCCGCTCCGTCTCCTCGCGCAGCCGGAGCTCGGTCTCGACCCGCACCTCCTCCTCGGCCTGGCGGCGAGCCTCTTCGGCGGCGGCCTTGATCAGCACTTCCGTTTCGGCGCGGGCCTTCTGGGCGCGTTGCTCGGCGCTGCGCTCGACCTCCTCGGCCTCGCGCAGGCGCGACTCGACCTGGCCGTGGACCCGCTCCACCTCTTCGGTGTCCTGCTCGTCCGGCTGCCTCGGGGCCCGGTCGACGTCCTCGCCGATCGGCGGGAGCGGCACCGGCACCGGCGGCGGAGCCGCCGCCGGCTCGGAGGCGGGCGCGGCGTCGTATGGCGCCGTCGCGGGAACCTCCGGGAGCGAAGGGTCGAGGCCCGCCGGCTCGGGCGGCGGCTCGGCCGGCGGCGGCTCGGCCAGCGGCGGCTCAGACTCAGACGGCTCCGGTGCGGACGGCTCGATCGCGGGCGGGGCGTGCGCCTCGCCGCGATCCTCGTCGGCCCTCTCGCGCGCGAGGCGGTCGATCTGCTCCTGCAAGGAGCCCGGCTCGTCGCCGCCGGGCGGCGGTCGCTCGTCTCCGGAGGCGGCCAGCTCGGACACCGAGGGTTCCGGCTCCGTGGTGGCCTCAGCCGGCGGCGCCTCCGGCACGTCGGAGAGCTCGGCTCCCGAGGGATCGGGCTCCGAGGGCGGCTCCTCACCCGGGGCGGCGGTCGTGTCGAAGCCGGCGGGGGCGGACTCGGGCTCGGGCCTGGCAGGGGTCAGGACGGGCTCGTCGGGATCGGGCTCGGACGGTGGCGGGGGGGTGAACGGCCTCGAGGGGTCCGGGGCTGGTGCGCCGAGGGAATCCGGCTCATCGCGCTGCTCATCGGGCTGGACCTGCTCATCAGGCTCGACCGGCTCATCGGGCTCGTCCTCCTGATCGGGCTCATCGGGCTCGGCCGGCACCTCAAGCTCGTCCCGCTCGTCGGCCTCGTCCTCCTCGTCGAGCTCATCGGATTCGCCGGGGCCGCCGATGGGCACCGGCTGCAGGTCGGGTGACTCGTCGCTCCGTTCGGTGTCGTCGTCCCCGGAAGCGAGGCGCTGCGCGGCGGGTACCCATTCCTCCCCGGAGCCCCGGGTGCTTAGCGCGGACGCGCCGGCGAGCCCGGCGAGCCCGGCGGCGGGAATGGCCTGCGGCGCGCCCTCGTCACCGGATTCCTCGTCCCCGGCGCCCTCGTCCGCGCCCTCCGGCTCGGTGGGGTCCGTCTCCGGGCCCGGATCGGGCTGTTCGGACTCGCCCTTCTTCTTGCGGCCGAATCCCAGCGCCGAGGCGAGCTTGCCGCGCTCCTTCTCGTCCTTCGCCTCTTTTTCCCCCTTCTCCCTCTGGGCGGCCGCGGCCTTGATCTCCTCCTCGGCCTTCACGATCTCCTCCGGTCGCTCGCGCGGCTCCTCGCTGGTGCCGCGTCGCTCGGAACGGCGCTTCTGGCGCTCGGACTTTCGCGTCTCGCGCTCGAGGCGGCGGCGCTGTCGCTCCTCCTCCCACGCGCGCCGCTCGTCCTGCTCGGCGCGGCGCTTGAGTCCCGCCTTCTCCTTCTTCGCGGCGCGCTTCTGCTCGCGACGCTCCTTGCGGCTCAGCTTCCCCGACGCCGCCGCGCCGGCCGCGGCGCCGGCGGCCGCGGCGCCGGCGACCGCCGCCTTGTCAGGAACGTCGGGCAGGTCCGGCCCCTCGCCCGCGTCGAGCGCATCCGCCTCCTCCGTGTCGCGACCCGCCTCGGCCGCAGCCTTGTCGGGCTCCTTTCCGCGCTTGCGCAGGCGGAAGCTGCGGCGCTTCTCCTTATCGGGCTCCTCGGGCTTCGGCTCGGGGGGGCTCTCGGCGTCGTCGCCGCGCTTGCGCAGCCGGAAGCTCCCGCCCGCCTTCTCGGGCTTGGCCTTGGGGGGCCGGTCCCCGCTGCTGCGCAGCCGGAAGCTGCCGCCCTTCTCGCCCTTGCCGCCCTTCTCGCCCTTGCCGCGCCTTCTCGCCCTCCGTCTCCCCTGTCTCCTCCGCCGTTTCGCCTGTCTCCTCCGCCGCCTCGGACGCCTTGTCGCGGCGCCGCGACCGGCCCAGATAGAGCAGCAGGATCAGGAGCAGGATCAGCGCCCCGGCGGCGGCATACGCCAGCACCGGGTTATCGGAAACGAAATCCTGGAGTCCGTCTAGGACCGCGCCAAAGAGCATCAGCCCCAATACTTCCACACGCTCCGGGCTTCTTCGCGCTTGCCGGATTGATCACTGAGCCGAATCTGGGCGGTTATTGCCATACGCGTCCAGCCGGCGATCAGGAGAGACGCTGCTTGTAGTCCCGTTCGACCTCGCGGCGCTGGTCGCGGTCCTGGATCTCGCGGCGGCGGTCGCGGCCCTCCTTGCCCTTGGCGAGCGCCACCTCGACCTTCGCCCGCGGCCCCTTGAAGTAGATCCGGGTGGGGACCAGCGTCAGGCCCCGTTCGGCCGTCTTGCCGATCAGCCTCTCGATCTCGCGGCGGTGCAGCAGCAGCTTGCGGGCCCGGTCGGGATCATGATTCTCTGCGCTCGCCGGCAGGTACGGGGGGATGTGCGCGCCCCGAAGCCACAGCTCGCCCTTCTCGATCACCGCGTAAGCCTCGTTGATCGAGGCCTTGCCGTCGCGCAGCGACTTCACCTCGCTGCCTCGCAGCTCGATGCCCGCCTCCATCTTCTCCAGCAGCTGAAACTTGTGGCGCGCGCGGCGGTTGGTGGCGACGTCGCCGCCCTCGGCCCGCTTCGTCTTCTCGGGCTTCTTGCTCATCGCCCGCGACCCCTCCGCGGCGCGGCGTTTCTGCGCCGTCCACCCTTCTTCTGGGGCTTGCCTGTAGTCGGCTTCTGGGACTTGCGCGGTGTCGATTGCCCCGGGCGCTCGGCCGGCACCAGGTCCACGCGCCCCCGTGGCGCCTCGATGCTGTCGACGCTGACCCTGACGGGGTCCCCCATACGGACCGACGCCCCGTCGCGGGCGCCGACCAGCATCGTCTCGGTGGGGTCCAGCTCGTAGCGCTCGCGGCCGCCGATCAAGCGCGCGGGCAGGAAGCCCTCGTAGACGTCGGCGAGCGCGCCGCCGAAGCGGACGAAGGCGCCGCCTCCGACCAGGCCCGAGACCTCGCCGTCGAAGCGCACCTCGGGGCCCCGCTCGAACAGCTCGCGCCGCAGGAGGAAGGCGGCGCAGACGTCGTCGCCCGCCCGCTCGGCCTGGGAAGCGTCGCGCTCGCGCTCGGAGCAGTGCACCGCCGTCTCGGCCATGCGCTCGGCGCGCGGCGGGTCCTCCTCGGCCCCGACCAGCGCCAGCAGCGCCCTGTGGGCGACCAGGTCGGGGAACCGGCGGATGGGCGAGGTGAAGTGTGCGTAGGCGGGGCTGCCGAGGCCCGCGTGCCCCAGGTTGGTCTGGCTGTAGTGAGCCTGCTTCATCGATCTCAGCACCAGCGATGTATACGCCTCGCGACCATGGCCGCGGCGCTCAGCCTCGCCTGCGGCCAGGCGGCTGGCCTCGACGGCCAGCTCGCCCGCCTGGCTGGGGGAGATCTGCTTGGGCAGCGGCGGTGTCGGGATCTCGAGCGCCGCCAGCTGCCCGATCAACCGCTCGATCCGCTCCGGATCGGGCTGCTCGTGCACCCGGTAGAGCGTCGGGGCGCGCCGCTGGTCGGTGAGCTCGGCCACCCGCTCGTTGGTCAGCACCATGAGCTGCTCGATCAGCCGGTGGGACTCGGTCTGCTCGACGGCTTCGGCTCCGACCACCTCGCCGTCGTCGAATCGGAACTCGGGCTCGGCGCTTGAGACCTGAAGGGCGCCCTCCGAGCGGCGGTCGGCCAACGCGGCGGCCGCCTTCCTGGCCAGTTCGATCGGCTCGGATACCTGCCCCGGCGCGCGCTTGCGCCCCCCGAAGACGGCATCTATCTCGCCGTAGTTCAAGCGAGCGTCCGAGCGGATGCGGCTGCGGTAGAAGCCGGCGCTGCGCGGCTCGCCGGCGTCGGAGAGCTCGATCTCGGCGGTGACCGCGAGCCGGTCCTCGCCGGGGACCAGGCTGCAGGCGTCGCTGGAGAGGACGTGGGGAAGCATCGGTTCGACCGTGCCCGGGACGTAGGTCGAGTTGGCGCGCCGGAACGCCTCGGCCTCCAGCGCGCCGCCCGGCCGCACGTGCGCGGCGACGTCGGCGATGTGGATCCACAGCCGCACCCCGCCCTCGGTGCGCTCGGCCGAGACGGCGTCGTCGAAGTCGCGGGCGCTGACGGGGTCGATGGTGAACGTGGGCAACGCCGTCAGGTCGCGGCGCTCGCCGCCCAGGGCCTCGGCGGCCGGGACAGACTCGCGCGCCTCGGCCTCGACGGCGGCTGGGAAGCCGCGACCCATCCCGCGCTCACGCATCAGCGCCTCGATCACGTCGGCGGCGCGCTCGGGGTCGCCCAGCTCCTCGACCACGCGCGCCTTGCCGGGCGCGAACTCCACCAGGGCCATCCTGCCGGGCGCGACCTTGGGCCCACCGCCCAGCGCGACCCTGCCCTCGCGCTCGAAGACCGGCTCGCCGACCAGGAAGCGGCCTCGCTTGGAGACCAGCATCACCTGCCGGCGCGCACCCTCGCCATGTCTGGGAGTCATGGAGCTAGTTCGATCCGGACAGCTCGGCGCCGAGCGTCTCCAATGCCCTGCGCAGCCCCTCGTCCGGCTTGGTCGCCGGCCGGTCGGGGGCCGGCACGTCGGGCTCGATGCCGATCTTGTTGATCGAGTCGCCATCGCGCGTCAGGTACTCGCCCACCGTCAGGTCCAGCGCCCCGCCGTTCTCCAGCTCGATCACCTCTTGGAAGCTCCCCTTGCCGAACGATTTCTCGCCGACGACCGTGGCCAGACCGGCGTCGGCCAGGGCCGCGGTCAGGATCTCCGAGGCCGAGGCGGTATCGCCGTTGATGAGCACGACCGTGGGCCGCTCGGGCAGAGCGTCACCGACCGCGTCGAAGGTCTCCTTGGGCGAGGTGCGTCCCTCGGTCGAGACGATCACCCCGTCCTCGACGAAGATGCTGGAGGTCAGGACCGCCTCCTCGAGAAGGCCTCCGCCGTTGCCGCGGAGGTCGAGCACCAGGCCCTCTGCGCCCTGCTCGTCCAGGCGCTCGATCTCCTGGCGCAGCTGCGCGTGCGCCCCCCGCGAGAAGCTCAGGAGCTGCACGTAGGCGACCTTCGTCCCGTCCACCTCCTCCATGCTCCCCTCGACCACCGGCACCGCGAGCTGCTCGCGGGTGAGGGTGAGCTCGCGCTTCCCGCCCGAGGGACCGACGACGGTCAAGGTGACGTCGGTGCCGGCCTTGCCCTTGATCTCGGCGGTGGCCAGGTCCGGGTCGTCGCCCGCGATCGACTTGCCGTCCACCTCGGTGACGATGTCGCCCTGGCGAATCCCCGCGTCTTTGGCCGGCGAGCCGTCGAAGACACGGGCTACGCGCAGGCCCTGCTTGACGCCCGTGACGCTCATGCCGACGCCCGAGAAGCTGCCCTCGGTCAACTCCTGAAAGCGCGCGAACGCACCAGGCCCGAAGTAGTGGGAGAAACGATCCTTGTACTTGCGCTTCAGCTCGGCGACCATCCCCTGCACCGAGGCGTTCTCGAGGTCCTCGGCGTCTACCTCCTCGAAGTAGGTCTCCTCGATCACGTCCAGGGCCTCGGAGGTGAGCTCGGCCTCGTTGCCCCCGATGATGTCCTGGGCGATGCCGCCGACGTCATCGGAGCGGTTGCCGAAGAAGGCGCCGAAGATGAAGGCGGCGATCACGAGGATCGCCACGAGGAATGGCCGCAGGGCCTTGTCGGTGAACACAGCGCGGGAAGGCTAGATCAGCGGGCCTAAGTGGCGCTCAAACGAGCGAAAGGTCAGACGCGCAGGAAGCGCCGCAACGTGATCCCGCTGCCGATCGCCGAGACGGCCATGGCGACGCCCAGCAGCACCACCACGAGCTTCGCGAAGGCGATCGTCTGCTCACCGTCGATCAGGTCGATGCTGCTGGCGAGCGGATCCACGACCGCCTCCTTGCCAAGGAAGAGCACAGCGATTGCGATCGCGCCGCCGATCAGGCCGCAGGCCAGCCCCTCGACCATGAACGGCCAGCGGATGAACCAGTTGGTCGCGCCGACCAGCTTCATCACCTCGACCTCGCGGCGGCGCGCGTAGATGGAGAGCCGGATCGTGTTGCCGACCAGCAGCAGGGAGGCGACCGTGAGCAGCGCGGCGATGATGATCATGAACCAGCGCACGGCCCCGGTCACAGAGCGGATCGAGCTGGCCTCGTCGCGGGAGTCCACGACCTCCTGGATGATCGGGCTGATCGCCTCGGGCTCGCCGTTGTCGCCGGGAGGCGTCAGCGCCGAGCGGATCGACTCCAGGTTGTCGAGCTCGTCCGGCTCGATGTTGAACGAGGCCGGCAGCGGATTGCGGGCGCCCGGGAGCTGCTCGGTCAGGCCCTCCTTGTCGTCCTCCTCCAGGCGCTCCCGCAGGATCTCCAGCGCCTGTGCCTTGGAGACGAACTCGACCGAGGCGACGTGCTCCATGTTCTGAATCTGGGACTGCAGCGAGCTGATGTCGGCCTGGGTGGCGTCGTCGTAGAGGAAGACGCGCAGCCCCACCTGGTCGCGCACCTCGTCGGCCTTGCTGTCGGTGGTCTGCAGGATCGGGATCAGGACCCCGAGCAACAGCACGGTGATCGCGACCGTGACGATCGAAGCGACGCCGGGGGCGGCGCTGCGGCGCAGCGCGCGCAACCCCTCGCGGATGAAGAAGAAGAACCGGCTCATCAGTAGCGCTCGTCCTCGATGGCCATCTCATCACGCAGGCGGGCGGCGAACTCGCGAGTGGACTCCTCGTCGGCGTACATGCCGGCCGACTGGTCGCGGACGACGCGGCCGGCGTCCAGGCCGATCACGCGGCGGCGCATCTTGTCCACCATCTCGCGGTCGTGGGTGACGACGACGACGGTGGTGCCGGTCTTGTTGATCCGGTAGAGCGTCTGCATGATCCCGATCGAGGTGGCGGGGTCGAGGTTCCCGGTCGGCTCGTCGGCCAGCAGCAGCGGCGGGTGGTTGACGAAGGCGCGCGCCACCGACAGGCGCTGCTGCTCACCGCCCGAGAGCTGGTCGGGGAAGCTGCTGGTCTTGTCGGCCAGTCCGACCAGGCGCAGGGCGTCCGGCACCTTCGAGCGGATCTCCGAGCGCGGGGCGCCGATCACCTGAAGCGCGTAGGCCACGTTGTCGTAGACGGTGCGGCTGGGGAGCAGCTTGAAGTCCTGGAAGACGGTGCCGATTCGGCGGCGCAGGTAGGGGATCCGCTTCGCGTCCAGCGTCGCGATGTCGCGGCCGGCGATCAGCACCTCGCCCTCGGTGGGCTCCAGCTCGCGGATCAGCAGCTTGATCAGGGTCGACTTGCCGCAGCCGGTCGGGCCGACCAGGAACACGAACTCGCCGCGGTCCACCCGCAGGCTGACGCGCTCGAGGGCGCTGTGGCCGCCCGGGTAGACCTTGCTGGCCCGGCGCAACTCGACGATCGGCGGCTTCGCTCGCTGCTCGGTCAGGTGCTCGGGACGTCGCTGGCCGCGCTCGCGGCCGCGCAGAAGTGCGGATGTCTGGTGTCGTGCCATGCGGAAGCGTTCAGGGATGCAGGCGGGTGTCGCCAGACGAAAGCCCCTTGCAAGCTCAGCGCCCTATCGACGACTCCCTACTGGCGAGCAGGTTAGACAACGTCCTTCGCCGTACCGCAAAATCGCGCCCGAGCGTGCCCGGCGGCGAATCCGGCTAGACCCTCTCCAGGGCCGCCGAGGACTCGCGGCGCTCGAGCAGGTCAAGGACGGCGTTCTCGATCGGGCCCTGGACCTCGGGCCACTCGCTGGGGTCGTCGGGGAGGCGGTCGAAGACACCGCCGATGGTGAGGCCACCGTCGAAGCGGTCGAGGACGCGCGGGTCTATGTATGAGGCGCGGCAGACCGCCGGCGTGTTGCCCAGGAAGCGCGCGACCTGCTTGATCGCGAGGTTCTTCGCTCTGGTTCGGGCGGCCTTCGTCTCGACGTCTCGCTCGCGCGCGTAGGCGGCCAGGGCGACCGCCGCGAGCACCGTGCCGTTCCAGGTGCGGAAGTCCTTGGCCGAGAACTCGCCGCCGCTGGCCTCGCGCACGTACGCGTTGATGTCGTCGGAGCGCACGTCGCGCCACTCGCCCTTGGACTTGAAGGCCAGCAGCTCGCGGCCGCCGCCCTCGCGGCTGTCCAGGGCGCGGATCAGCTTCGCGAGGCCGGGGTCCACGAGCGTCTGCACGCGGCGCTTGCCGCCCTTGGCCTCAAAGTCGAACGTGACGGTGTCGCCGGTCACGTCCACGTGGCGGCGGCGCATCGTGGCGATGCCGTAGGTCTGGTTCTCCTCGGCATAGCCCTCCGAGCCGATCCGGAAGAAGCCGCGGTCGAGCAGCCGCACGGCGCAGGCCAGCACCCGCTCGCGACCGTAGCCCCTCCGCCCCAGGTCCTCGTCCACCTGCCTGCGCAGTCTCGGCAGCGCCCGACCGAACTCGATCATCGACTCGAACTTCTCGCGGTCGCGGCGCTCGCGCCATTTGTCGTGATAGCGGTACTGCTTGCGCCCGCGCGCGTCCATCCCGGTCGCCTGAATGTGCCCGAAGGGGTCGTCGCAGATCCAGACGTCCCTCCAGGCGGGCGGGATCGCGAGCTCGCGGATCCGCTCCAGCGCTTTCCGGTCGCGGAGGCGCGTGCCGTCGGGGCGCAGGTACTCGAAGCCCTTCCCCCGCCGGCGGCGGGTGAACCCAGGGTCCGAGCAGTCAGCGCGCCTCAGCCGCGACACCGGGCGGTGATTCCCGCCAGATGCGCGGGGGAAACCCCGCTACTTCAAGCCGGTCCCGTGGATCGGCGGGTGGCTCACCATCGGCTTCTTCAGCAAAGCCTCGCGGGCGAGGTCGGCGATGCCGTTGGCGGTGAGGCCGAAATGCTCCATGCAGGCCTCGGCGGTGCCAGAGACGCCGAACTCGTCCCCCATCCCCAGGGCGAAGACGGGCACCGGGTGCTGCTCTGCCGCGACCCCGCGGACGGCGTCGGCGAGTCCGCCGACCACGCGGTGCTCCTCGGCGGTGACGGCGACGCCGGTCTTGGCAAGGGAGTCGAGCACGCCCTCGGAGTCGATCGGCTTGAGGATGGAGACGTTCACGACCTCGGCCTCGACCCCGTCCTCGCGCTCCAGGGACTCGGCGGCGTCGAGCGCGCGCCAGACCATGTGGCCGCAGGCGAAGATGGAGATGTCGTGGCCTTGGCGCAGGACGTCGAGGCCCTTGCCCATCGACTCCGGGATCTCGTCATAGACGATGGGTGTGGCGGGACGGCCGAAGCGCATGTACATCGGACCCTCGCGGTCGTAGGAGTCGATGACCGCGCGGTAGGCCTGGTTGTAGTCGGCCGGCACGACCACCTGCATCTTCGGCATCGCCCGCATCAGGGCGATGTCCTCGATCATCTGGTGGCTGGCGCCGTCCTCCCCCAGCGAAACACCGCCGTGCGAGGCGCCGATGCGGACGCGGAGCTCGTTGTGGGCGATGCCGAGGCGGACCTGGTCGTATGAGCGGGAGGTCGCGAAGATCGCGAAGGTCGAGGCGTAGGGGACCTTGCCGGTGGCGGCGAGCCCGCACGAGATCGACATCATGTTGGCCTCGGCGGCGCCGACGTTGAAGAAGCGGTCCGGGAACTGCTTGCCGAACTTCATCGACTGGGTGGAGACCGCGAGGTCGGCGTCCAGCGCGACGACGTCCTCATGGGCCTCGCCCAGGTCCACCAGCGCGGCGCCGTAAGCGTGGCGCGTGGCGATGGGCTCGGTCTGGGCCTCTGGCGCCATCAGCCCTCGCCCCCGCCCTTGTTCCCGTTCACCGTGTCGGTCTGGGACTTCAGCGCCGCCTCCAGCTCCTCGAGGGCCTCGCTGGCCTGCTCCGGGGCTGGGCGGCTTGCCGTGGAAGCCGAAACGGCCCTCCATGAAGGAGACGCCGCGGCCCTTCTTGGTCTGGCAGACGATCGCGGCCGGGCGGTCAAGGGTGCGGCTGCGCTCGAGCGCCTCGACGATCGCCGACATGTCGTGGCCGTCGATCTCGATCGAGTCCCAGCCGAAGGACTCGAACTTGGCGCGCACGTCGCCTGTGTCCATGACCTCCTCGGTGGTGCCGTCGGTCTGCAGATGGTTGTAGTCCACGACAGCGGTCAGGTTCGGGATCTCGAAGTGGGCCGCGGACATCGCCCCCTCCCAGGTCTCCCCCTCCTGGCAATCGCCGTCGGAGAGGACGGTGAAGACGTGCGAGGTCTCGTCCAGGCCGTCGAGGCGAAGCGCGAGGCAGATGCCCACCGACATCGACAGGCCCTGGCCCAGGGAGCCCGTGGAGACCTCCACCCCGGGGGTGCGGGTCATGTCGGGGTGGCCCTGCAGGTGAGAGCCGATCTGGCGCAGGCCCATCAGGTCCTTGCTCGGGAAGTAGCCGTGCTCGGCGAGCGCCGCGTACTGGATCGGGGCGGCGTGGCCCTTGGAGAGCACGAAGCGGTCGCGCTCGCGCCAGTCGGGGTTCGACGGATCGTGGCGAAGCACCCGGTAGTAGAGGGCGGCGACGATGTCGGCCGCCGACAGCGAGGAGTCGAGGTGGCCGGATTTCGCCACTGCGAGCATCCGCACGCATTGGATGCGGAGCACGGTCGCGTAGCGCTCGAGCTCTTCGATCGAGGGCTTGGCGCCGGTGGCGGGAGCCGGCTTGGGGTCGGGAACGGGCTTCAGGTGAGACATCATGCGGCCTCTCGGTCGCCTCGGATCAGGCCGCTGTGCCTCGGCCGGGCTGACGGCATAAGAATGCTGCGCGCGAGGCCGGAGAGCCTCGCGCTCGCGGCCGCGAGGGTAGCAGCGAAGGGCACGCCGGTCACCCTACGATGCGCCCCCGATGGCAAGGAGCAAGCTGAATGTTCCCGACCTTGCGCGGATGCGGGCTGGGACCGAGGAGGGAGCGCCGTGCGAGATGCTGCCGTGGGACAGCGAGCACTTCGGGCTCTCCATTGCCCGGATCGTCGACGGTGGACTGGACGAGCAGCAGGCGGCTGACGCCGATCGCTGGTGCGCGCAGAACGGCGTCGATTGCCTCTACCTGCTGGTCGCCGCTGACGACGCCGAGACCGAGCGGGTGGCCTCGCGGCACGGCTTCCGGCCGGTGGACGTGAGGCTCGGCCTCAGGCACGATCTCGATGGCCTCGGCGAGCTTCCGTGGCACTCGCCAGGGCCGCTGACGGTCAGGCGTGCGAACGAGGCGGACCTGGAGGTCCTGCGCCCGCTGGCGAGGACGAGTCATCGCTCGACGCGCTTCTACTTCGATGGCGGCTTCCCGGTCGACCGCTGCGACGAGCTCTACGCGAGGTGGATCGAGCGCGCGCTCGCCGAGCCCGAGCGCGAGCTGCTTGTGGCCGAGGTCGAAGGCGCGCCGGCGGGCTATCACGCGCTACGCCTGCCGGGGCCGGACCCCGCGCGCGCCGACCTGATCGCGCTCGACCCCGCCCACCGCGGGCGCGGTCTCGGCAGGGCGCTGCTGCTCTCGACCCTGCGCCTGTTGCGCGACCGTGGAGCGTCCAGCGTGAAGACGGCGATGCAGGCCCGCAACGTGGGCCCGGTGCGTGGGCACGAGCGCGCGGGTTTCGTCTTGGAGCGGGTCGACATCTGGCACCACAAGTGGTTCTCGGCCGCTTGAGCGGCGAGGGCAACAGCCGGGTTCCGTTCAACCGCGCGGCTGTGACCGGCGACGAGCTCGGCCTGGTCTCGGAGGCTCTGGCCTCGGGGCAGATCTCGGGGAACGGGCCCTTCTCGCGGCGCTGCGAGGAGCTGCTCGGCGAGATCACCGGCTGCTCGGGGCGGGTGCTCCTGACCCCCTCGGGCACCCAGGCGCTGGAGCTCAGCGGGCTGCTGCTGGGCATCGAGCCGGGGGACGAGGTGATCGGCCCCTCGTTCACGTTCCCCTCCTCGCTCGGCGCTTTCGCCCTGCGTGGGGCACACCCTCGCTTCGCCGACATCCGGCCCGACACCCTCAACATCGACGAGCGCCAGGTGGAGTCCCTGATCGGCCCGCGCACCCGGGCGATCGTCTGCACCCACTACGCGGGCCTCGCCTGCGAGATGGACGAGCTGCTGGAACTGGGCAGGCGCCACGATCTCCCCGTGATCGAGGACGCGGCGCACGGCCTGTTCGGGAGCTACCGGGACAGGGCGCTGGGAACGATGGGGCGCTTCGGGGTCTTCTCCTTTCACGCGACCAAGAACGTGACGAGCGGTGGCGAGGGCGGCGCCCTCGTGCTGGCCGACGCCGGTGACGTCGAGCGCGCCGAGATGATGCGCGAGAAGGGAACCGACCGCGTCGCCTTCACCCGGGGCGAGGTGGACGCCTACACCTGGCGCGACATCGGCTCCAGCTTCCTGCTCTCCGAGCCGCAGGCCGCCTACCTGCTCGCCCAGCTCCATGCCCGCGAGCGGATCCAGAAGGCCCGGCAGAGCACCTGGAACGGCTACCACGAGGCCCTGGCGCCGTGGGCCGAGCGCAACGGCGTCCTCTTGCCGCCAGAGGCCGGGGACCGCAGCCACCCCTGGCACCTCTACCACCTGCGCCTGCCCGACCGCGAGCGGAGGGACGCCCTGCTGCACCACCTCGACGAGCGCGGTATCCACGCCGTCTTCCACTACCAGCCGCTGCACCTCTCGCCGATGGGAAGGCGCCTGGCGCCCCAGACGCCGGCCCTGCCCGTGACCGAGGACACCGCGGAGCGGCTGATCCGCCTGCCGCTTCACTACGGCCTGGACGACTCCGAGCGCGAGGCCGTGATCGAGGCCGTGAGAGGGTTCCAGCCATAGCCGCCGCGCTCATCGCCCTTCGCTGAGGGCGTGGGACTCCGCCGCGCCAGGCGACATGGGGACGAACTTGCGGAGCTTGCCTCCAGGCGAGCGCGCCGGTGGCTCCTCGGCACGCTCGATCTCCACGCTGGCGAGCCCGCGTCGGCCGAGGAATTCCCTCAGCGCCTCGTGGGCGACGCGCCATACCTGCTCGGGATCGGCGCCGGCCGAGATCAGCAGGCGCACTCGCAACGTCGTGGGGCCGGCATGCACGATCTGGAACTGGTCGATCCCCGGGCGGCCCATCAGGGTCACCGTCAGGGGCAACGCCGCGACGCTGACCCGGGAACCGGGCGGCCCCAGCTCGAGCACGTCTGCGGTTCGCCCCTGGATTTGCACGGCGGGCAGCGGGTTGCCGCAGGGGCAGGGATCGGGACGCAATAGCACGCTGTCGTCGAGCTCGTAGCGGATCACCGGCCGCACACCGTTAGCCAGGTTGGTCAGCAGCGCGCCGCGCGAGAGCTCTCCCGGTGGGACGGGGCGGCGGTCGGCGTCCACCGGCTCCAGCACCACCCAGTCGCTGTTGAGGTGGATCCAGCCGCGCCCGCAGCTGTGGCCGATGAACGGGCACTCGGCCGCAGCGTAGGTGCTGCGGTGCTTTGCGGCGAAGGCGCCTGCGACCCGGGCGGCCTCGGGTGGCATCAGGCCCTCGGCCGAGCTGGCGATCAGCACTGGCTCGATTCGCAGCCGGCCCGCCTCCTGCTCGGCGGCCAGCAGGCTGATCAGGCTCGCGTAGCCGCTGAGGATCGATGGGCGCCAGTGGTTCAGTCCGGCCACCAGCTCGGGCACTGGCGCGAATACCGAGAACAGCTTCATCGTCCGCCGGCGCAGCGCGCCCCGGCTGGCCAGCCCGACGGTCGTGAAGTGCCCGTCGACCACGGTCAGGTTGGCCATCCGGCCGCGGGCGCGAACCACCCTCGCCACGTCGGAGAGGCCGAGCCAGCTCGCGAGCGCGCGCAGCCGCAGAGCGTCCGTCACGGCGATCGCACGCTCGTCCGTCACCACGATGATCGACTCTCCGGTGGTTCCTGAGGTGGCGGCGACCATGTAGCGGCCCAGGAACCGCTGGCCCACCCGGCCGCGGTCGGCCATGAAGGGATCGACTCGCTCGCGCGTGACTTCCCTGTCGGTCGCCCAGTCGTCGAAGCTCTCCATCAGCTCGGTCTTGGTCGTGACCGGCAAGGCCACCGGGTCCTCGATCCGGTCCGGGAGCCCGCTGTAGAGCCGCCGGTAGAAAGGCGAGCGGGCGCGAGCCACCTCGACCAGCGCCGCCAGCCGGGCCCGCTGCGCTGCCTCGACCGCGGCGCGGCCGCGCCACTTCATCCAGAGGGCATCGCGCAAGATCGCCGACCGGCTCGGGCTGTCCTGCGACCTCGGCACCCGCCAGAGCCTACGATGCGCGGCCCGATGACGGCACAGACCCTGAGCGCCCGGTACGTCGCCGGCTGCGCGGTGGCCGCGGGTACGATCGTCGCCGCGCTGGCGCTGGGCGCCTGCGGATCCGACGACGGTGGCGGCGAGGAGCCCTCGCCCCTCGAGGACCCGGCGGTGACCGAGGCGAGCCCCGAGGCGCCCGCGCCCGAAGGCGGGGGCGGCTCACTCTCCCAGGACGACGAGCAGGCGGTGGCCCGGGCCGCTCGCGGCTACGTCGCCGCCATCAACGCCGACGATGGCAGCGCCGTCTGCGCAACGCTCGCCCCCGGCGCGCTCGAGGGCGCCGGCCTCCCCCGGGAGGGGCCCAGCTGCGTCGCGTCGGTGGAGAGGTCGATCGGCTACCGCGGCGGGGGCGGCACCCCCGTCTGGAGGCGCACGAGGCTGCATGAGCTGACTGCGGTCGAGGTCCAGGAGGGGCGCGCCCGGGTGACCGCGACCGTCAGCCACGACTTCTCCGATCGTCCCGAGCCCTCGGTCGAGGAGGACGTGATCTACCTCGACCGGGTCGGGGAGGAGTGGCTGATCGCCAAGCCCAGCGCCAGCTTCTACCGCGCGATCGGCTATCCCGAGCCGCCGCTGCGCGCGCTCACACCGCCCTAGGCGGCCGCTCCCTCCTCGGCTACTTCTTCTTCTTCTTCTTGCACTTCTTCTTCTTGGCCGCCTCCGCGGCGCCCGACTTGCCCTTCTTCTTCTTCTTCTTCTTGCACTTCTTCTTCTTCTTCTTGGTGGGCGTCGAGGTGTCGGGATTGGGGGCCGGGGTGAGGCCGCCTGCACCGACCACCGAGCCGCCGTCGGGAAGGCTCTCGAGGCTCTCGATCTGGTCGATAAAGGACTGGACGTTGTAGGTGCTCGATGCGATGCGGGCATACACGCCGGGCTTGTTGGGGCCGGCGCAACCGATGCCGAAGCTGACCACGCCCACCAGGCGCACCTGCCCGGGCGTCGTGCTGGGCCCGACCAGCGGTCCGCCGCTGTCGCCCTGGCAGGAGTCGGTCCCGCCCGAGAGCACGCCGGCGCAGACCATCGTCACCGGGTCGAACGCTCCCCCGTAGACGCTCGGGGTCCCGCAGGTCGAGTCCGCGATGATCGGGACGGTCGCGATCTTGATGATGTCGCTGTTCGAGCCGCCCGCGCTGGTGTGGCCCCAGCCCGAGACCATCGTGGGGCTGTCCGGGTCCCAGAACGCGGCCTCGCTGGGGCCCGCGACGTCGACCGTGCTCTGCGAGTGCGGCGTCGTAGTCACGAGCCAGCCGAGGTCATTGTCCTTGGACGTCGGGTTGTAGCCGGCGTGGATGTAGAGGGCCTGGACGTTCAACTGCTCGCCGGTGCCCTCGTTGCTGAGCTGGGTGCGCCCGCCGATCACGTCGAAGTCGTTGGGGTCCGCGAAGGGTGTGTCGCAGAGAGCGCCCGGGCAGTCGGGGTCGGTGTCGAAGATGCAGTGGGCCGCGGTCTGGACGATCCGGCTCGTGAGGAAGGTCCCCCCGCAGCCGACCTGGTCGGTCGCGCCGAAGCTGGAATCGAGGACCATCGCCGCCTGCCAGGGGACGGCGCCGATCGTGGTCGTGGTGCCGCCGACGATGTAGGGATCCGAGGTTGCCTTCCCCTTCCCCTTCCCCCCACCGGCGCTCGCCGGCGCGGGTAGCGCCGCAAGCGCGAGGGCCAGCAGCGCAACCGCGATGGCGCTCGGTCCCAGCCTGAGCGGTGAGCGTCCGCATGAGCCGAAGCTACCCCGCGTGCGCCGCGCCCGCAACCCCAAAAACGCGCATCCTGGACGCTTCGCCACTCACCGCTTCTTGGGCTTCTTCCTCTTCTTGCCCTTCTTCTTCCGCTTCAGCCCTACTTGGACCACCTCGGCGCCGGCGTCGGTTGCGCTGGGGTGCAGCAGGGTCACGTATGCGACCCCCTCGGTGAGCGCGGTCGAGGCGAGCGTGCCGGCGCGGCGGCGGACGCCGAACACCGGCTTGCCGCGACCACCCTTGCCGCGCTTGCGGACCATCAGTTTGCTGCGGCTGCCCTGGGTGCGGACGTAGGCGAACGAACGGCCCTTCACCGCGGGGTTGAAGAGCAGCGCCGAGCCGGAGCGGACCAGGGTGCGGCGCTTGCGGGTGCCCAGTACGCGCTGCACGATCTGGCTGCCGCGAGGGCGGGCGATGCCGTAGAGCAGGACGCTGCCATCGACGCTGGGCGGACTGAGCTGCGCCGGGGCCCCGATCGTCGCCAGGGTCTGCAGCGCACCGTAGGCGCCCGGCGCGGCGATCGAGCGAACGAAGATCCCGTCGCCCCCATCCTTCAGCTTGGCGCGGTAGGCCAGCCAGCGCTGCGAGACGGCGAGCGCGTCCGCGCCCGGGGTCGGCACCTCGACGACCGGCGCCAGCGTGTTCCGGTCCAGTATCCGCGTGGTCTCGCCGGCGAGGGCCGCCACGTAGGGTCCGCCGACCGCCGGGTCGCCTCCCGGCAGCGGCAGATCGACGCCGGAGCGGCGCAGGACCCCGCCGCCCCCGAGACGCTCGAACGCGAGCGAGTCCACCGTCGCCGAGGGGTCGGCGGCGCTCTGGGCCGACTGGTCGGCGGCGCCGGCGCTGCCGACCGACAGCGTCAGCGCCAGCGCGGCGATTGCGAGGGCCGCGGCGTCACCGCGCCGCACTCCGAGATAGACAGCCGGGTTGCCCGCCATCAGATCGGTGGCACGGGCGCCCGCGGGGGTGCCCGCCAGAGGCGCCAGCGCCACCACCGGCAGCGCCCGCCCCACCCCGAAGGCGAGGCCCAGCAGCAGCCCCAGCCCGGGATCGCCCACCGCGAGGCTGATGCCCGCGAGCGCCCAGACCCCGAAGCTGAGGACGAAGGTCGTGAAGCCGAGCCCCAGCAGGATCCCGTAGAGGGCTGCCGCCAGCGGCATCGGCATCACGCGGCGCCAGTGCTCGGGCAGCTGGCGGCGGATCTGGGGCACGATGCGCGTTCCGCGAGCCTCGAGCACAGCGGCCAGGACCGCGATCGCCGCGGCGATGATGTAGGCGACGCGCCCCCCGGCGCCGTGCAGCGCGTCCCCCGCCAGCGCCAGCGCCCCGAAGGTCAGCACCCCGCCCACGATCGCGCCGGGCAGGAAGGTTGCGCAGGCCGCGAGGGTGATGCGCCTGCCGCCCGTGTGCCCAGTGGGCCCGATCGTCTCCACGGCCGAGAAGCCGCAGGGCGAGAAGGTCCCGGTCGCTCCGATCAACAGCGCGGCGGCGGCGAGGCTGAGCTCGAGTCCTGACATCAGCCCGGCACCATCAGCAGGGGACCTTGGTGTCGTAGTACATGACGCAGAAGACCTTGCGGCCCGAGTAGCAATAGCCCGTGAGCGCGGCGTCGCCGTTGATCCGCTTCGAGCGGTGGGCGCAGCAGTCGGTCAGCTTTCGGACCTTGCCGCCGCAGCAGCGATACCAGCCGCCGTCGACCACTGTCCTGAAGCCGAAGCGCTTGGACACCAGGTCCTCGCATAGCTTGCTGCGGGGCCGCGGCGGCAGAGGCCGGCCGTCGGCGTCGCGCAGCAGGCGGCCCTGATCATCGAGCGGGCGCCCCGCGTCGTCCACGGGCCGCCCCGAGTCATCCACGGCCAGGCCGTCGCGGGCACGGATGGGGTACCCGTGCGAGTCGATGCGCGGCATCCCCGCGGGGTGCGGGCACGAGCCCGTCGTGTAGGTGTGGCCGCAGAGATGGAAGGCGCCCGCCTCGCCAGGGGGCACCACGGCGCGCACCACCGCGCCCCCGCCGGCGGCCGCCATCAGGACGCCGCTGACGCGCGCCAGGAAACCGCGGCGCGAGGTGTTGGCGGCCAGGTCGTCGGCGATACGGTCTAGATGCTCAGGCACGCAGCCCCACCTCCCGCCCGCTCACGTCTGCCCCGGCCCGCCTGCGCTCGCCGGTCGCCACCACGCTCTCGAGCTGAGCGAGGTTGTTGAAGGTCCCCTTGGCGAGCACCGTGCCGTCGGCCGCGTGGGCGATCGCGAACGGGCTGCCCGGTATCTCCAGCTCGCGCCAGGCCTCGGCGTCGGCCACCTCGTCGAACACGCGCACCTCCAGGCTGGGCTCGGCGCGCAGGCTGTCGATCGCGGGCTCCAGCGTCTGGCAGAGATGGCAGCCCTCGCTGCTGAAGACGGCCAGGCCGAGTGCGCCCGCCGGCGCACCGGGCGCGGCCAGAGCGGGCCTCGCCTCGCCCAGGTCCGGGCCCTCGCCCGCGATCTCGAGCGCGCCCTGGCTGCCAAGCTGCAGCCGAAGCATCCCGACCTCGCGGGCCAGAGCCAGCACCGCGACCGCGAGCCCGGCGCATGCCAGCAACGCCGCGCCGAGCCCCAGCCCCAGCCACTCGTCCGTACTGAGGCTGGCTTCGGGCAGCGATGGAAGCACCGCAAAGCCCGCGGCGAGGATCAGGTTGCGCAGCACCGCAAATGGAGTGACGCGGGACCGGGCGCCGAAGCAGGCGCAGGGGGCGCCGGCGCGACCCCGCATCAGCGCCCCTGCCAGCAGCAAGGCGAACATCGCCATCAGCGCGGCAGCGGCGTAGGCCGCCCCGTCCGATCCGGCGCCGACCGCCACGGCCAGCCCCAGCTCCAGCGCCAGTAGCGAGCCCCAGGCGATACGACGGAGCGAGCCTTCGCCGAAACCGAAGGTGGCGAGGGCCGCCTGGCTCGAGGCCGGCGAGGCGAGCTTCGCCAGGGCGGCGCCGCCGAGCGCACCCGCAAGCAGTAGTCGGAGGGCCAGCTCGATCAGTTCAGCTCTTCCTCTTGCGTTTCTTCTTGCACTTCTGCTTCGCCGCCTTGGCGCCGACCTTCTTCCCCTTCTTCTTCTTGCACTTGCTGCCGAGCTGCTTGTCGGAGCAGCCCGCCGGGCCGACGATGCCCTCGCGCAGGTTCACGGGGATGGTCTCGGCGGCCTCGATTTGGGCGACGTTCGAGACCTGGGCCTTGCACAACGGGTTCTGCGCGATGCGCGTGTATACGCCCGGCGCGTTCGCCTCGGCGCAGCCCGAGCCGAAGCTGACGAGGCCGACCAAGCGGGTATCGCCGCCGGCTGCGCCGGCAGCCGTCTGCAGCGGGCCGCCGCTGTCGCCCTGGCACGAGTCGATGCCACCGGCCAGTTGCCCGGCGCAGATCTGGACCTGCCTGAAGAAAACCCATCCGTAGACGAACGGGCTCCCGCAGGCGCGATCGGAGATGACCGGCACGGTGGCGATGCGCAGGGTGTCGCTCTTGCTCGAGCTGTTGCCCGGGATCGTGAGGCCGTGGCCGGTGACCCTGGTCTTGGCGCCCGGCTTCCAGGTGGCGCCGTTGTTGCGGTCGACGATGTCGATCCGCGTCTGGGACGACGAGCTGTCGAGAGAGATGTAGGCGAAGTCGTTCTGCTTGGTGTTCGGTTCGTACCCCTGGGGGATGTAGTCGGTGAAAAAAGCGTCGTGTTCGCTGCCGCCGGTTCCGGTGAGCGTCGTGCGCCCGACGATGACGTCCACGTCGTTGGGGTCGAGCCTGCGGGTGCCGTCGCCGCCGGGATCGGTCAACGGGGTGCAGGGCGGCCTCGGTGTTAACCCGCAGTCGGGATCGGTGTCGAACACGCAGTGAGCCGCGGTCAGCACGATCAGCGGGGTGACCAGCGACCCACCGCAGAAGACGCGCTCGTGGTCGTCGTTCGCCCCGCCGTTCCCGAACCGCCCTTGGTCCAGGGTCAGCGCCGCCTGCCACGGGTGGCTCGCAGCCGTCGTGGCCGACCCGCCGACGATGCGTGTATTTGCCGCGCCGCCGGCCGAGGGCGCGCGCTCCACCGGGCCGTTGCGCTCCGGCACGCCGGCGGTGTCGATCGCGTGGGGACCCGCACTCGCGAATGTGGGCGCCGCCAGGGCAGCGGCCATTAGCGCCGCGCCGGTCACCGCACCGAGGGCGAACCCTCGGCCTGCCCTGCCGCCTGTCCCAGGCCTCATCGCGATCATTCTCGGGGCCACGCGGGGTCGCTGTCAAGGGCGGCCTCAACCGCAGCCCCGCCACGACACCGTCAGCCGATCGCGACCATTCGCTCGATCGGCAGCTTGGCCCGCTCGGCGATCTGGGGCGGCACCTTGACCTCGTGCTTCAGGTCCCGCAGGCTGTCGCGCACCTTCGGGAGCGTGATCATCTTCATGTACTTGCAGAAGGCCATGCGGTTGGCCTCGATCAGCTTCGCCTCGGGCGCCGCCTCCTGCAGCGGGTAGAGCATCCCGTTCTCGGTGGCGACGATGTAGGTGCCGTCGGGGTGTTCGGCGACGTGGTCGAGCATGCCGCCGGTGGAGAGCATGTGCACCCCCTCCGGGTCGACGTCGCCCGAGGCGACGTACTCCATCGCCTGGGTCGAGCAGCCGCACTCGGGATGGATCAGGAACTCGGCGTCGGGATGCTCCTCGCGGACGGCGCTGATGTCGGCGGGCCGGATGCCGGCGTGAACGTGGCACTCGCCGTCCCAGATGTGGAAGCGGGCCCGGCGCTCGGGGTCGTCCACGAGCCCGGTCTCGCGCTCGACGAAGGCGCCCAGCCACATGTCGGGGCCGAACAGGATCTCGGTGTCCGGCCCGTGCTCGGCCCAGATGTGCTCGACCACCTGCACCGCGTTGCCCGAGGTGCAGCAGTAGTCGGTCTCGGCCTTGACCTCGGCGGAGGTGTTGACGTACATCACCACCTTCGCCCCGGGGTGGTCGGCCTTCCAGGCGCGAAGCTGGTCGGCGTTGATCGAGTCGCTAAGTGAACAGCCCGCGCCCAGGTCCGCGATCAGCACCTTCTTGTCGGGGCAGAGGATCGAGGCGGTCTCCGCCATGAAGTGGACGCCGCAGAATTCGATCACCTCGGCATCGGTGTCGGCAGCGTGGCGCGAGAGCCCAAGCGAATCCCCGACGAAGTCGGCGACGTCCTGCAGTTCGGGCAGCTGGTAGTTGTGCGCGAGGATGACCGCATTCCGCTCCTCGGCCAGCGCGCGGACCTCGGCGCTGAGCGTCGAGATCTCCTCCTCGCTCAGCCTGGCGGGAAGCTCGTTCAGGGTGGGAAGCTCGAGCATTTGGGCTCCAGTCGCTCCTATGTTCGCTGCCCCGGCGTCCCTTGCTCGGACGCCTCGAGGCGATCAGCGAATGTGAAGCCAGTTTACTTGAGGGCCTATGCCCGAGCTGCCCGAGGTCGAGATCACCGCGCGCCGGCTCGGCGTCGCGATGGAGGGCGCCGTGGTCGAGTCGGCGCTGGCGCCGGGTGTCGCGACGCTGAAGACCTTCGACCCCCCGCTGGACGCGCTCGAAGGAGGGCGGGTTCAGGGCGTGCGGCGGATCGGGAAGATGCTCGCCGTTGACGTCACCCCCGCCGGCGGTGACGGGGACCTGACGGTGCTGCTCCACCTGATGTCGGCAGGCCGCCTGCAGCTCTTCGACAAGCGCGGCTCGCTCAAGGACCGCGCCTCGCGACTGCTGGTCCGGTTGGACGGCGACCGCGAGCTGCGCCTGCGCGAGTTCGGGACAAAGCAGGCCGCCTGGGCGAAGCTGCTGCGGCGCGACGAGGTCGAGGCCGACGAGATGGTGGCGACGCTGGGGCCTGACGCGTGGCCCGCTCCGCCTCGCGACAGGCTGGCCGAGCTGGTCGACCAGTCCAGCCACCTCCACCCCTTGCTGCGCCGGCAGAAGACGATCGCCGGCATCGGCCGCTCGTGGGTGGACGAGATCCTCTGGGAGGCGAAGCTGTCGCCGTTCAAGCAGGGCTCCGAGCTGCGGGGCGAGGAGATCACCCAACTCCACCAGGCCCTGCACGTGCTGGGCGACGCGCTCGACCACTACGAGGAGGTGATCGGCCCCAAGGTGCCGGACAAGCTGCCGATGCCCCTCAAGGTGCACCGCCGCGAGGGCGAGCCGTGCCCGCGCTGCGGCACCACGATCGAGGCCGTCTTCTACTCACAGCACCAAACCAACTACTGCCCGACCGAACAGACGGGCGGCCGCGTGCTGAAGGATCGCCGTCTCTCGCGCCTGCTCAAGTAGCGCCGGCTACCGCAGCTGCTCGACCAGGGCGGCGAGGAAGAGCACGAAGGCGCCCCCGGTGCACGCAAAGCGGATCCAGTTGTAGGTGAAGTACCGCCGGTGCGCCTTCTCCCAGCCCTCGGGCGGCGAGCTCGGGTCCCAGCCGAGGATCGCGTCGTAGTTCGGCTCGGCCAGCCGGTTCGACACCCCGAGCGGGCCGATCGCCGTCAGGGCCAGGCCGAACGCCGTCAGGGTGAAGGCGGTGCTGTTGCTGTCGAGCGTCCATAGCGCGACGACGGGCGAGATGATCAGGCCGGCCACGCACAGGTAGTTGAACCAGGCGCGGCGCGCGATCGGCAGGAACTCGGCGAGGAAGCCCCGGAACCCGGCCACGTCCCTCGACTTCAGCATCGGGTGCAGGATCAGGGTCAGCATGCACAGGAACCCGAACCAAATCCCCGAGAACACCACGCAGGCGACGAGCGCCCATTCCTCTGCTGGCATTCACGTCCTCCTTCACGGTCGAGGTCGCAAAAACCATATGTGAGCGGGTGGCGGCTACGCGAGCAGCGACGTGAGCAGCTGCGTGACCCGCTTCGCGTAAGCGCCGTCGGGATCCAGGTCGGAGTTGAGGTCGGCGACGCTGACGCCGCAGACACCCGGAGCCAGCAGCGGCGCCAACAGGGCCTCGAGCTCGTCCCAGTCGAGCCCCTCGGCCAGGGGGTAGCTGACCGCGGGCATGGCCTCCGCGTCGAGGACGTCGAGGTCGATGTGGAGCCAGGGGTCCTCGCCCGCCCGCTCGATCCCGAGCGCCGCCGCCATCTCCGTGCCGGCCTCGCGGATCGCCGCCGTGTCTAACTGCAGCACCTCGTCGGGTACGCGCTTGCGTTCGGCGGCGACGTCCTCGTCGAGCTCGTGCGGGCGATGGCCGAGGATCGCCGTGCGGGCGGGGTCGGCGAGCGGGCGGGGCGCCATGCTCGCCAGCACGCTCGGCCCATGGCCGTGGATGATCGCCAGCTCCATGTCGGCCGCCTCCCCGGTCGGCGAGGTCTCTCCGTCCCAGTAGTCGGCGTGGCCGTCGACGAACAGCAGCCCGGGACGCAGGCCGGCTTGGCGGGCGCCGGCGATCGCCCCGATCAGCAGCGAGCAGTCGCCGCCCAGCACCAGCGGCCGATCGCCGCCCCCGATCGCCCCGGCGACGGCCCTCTCCACGGCAAGGGAGCCGTCCACCAGCGCCTCGAAGGCGATGATCCCGGAGCGAGCGTCGCGCTCGGGAGGGCGCAGCGGCTCGGCCACGTCGCCGAGGTCCCGAGCGCCGAGACCCTCGACCAGGCCGGCGTCGCGCATCGCCTGGGGGGCGCGCTCCTCGCCCTCGCCTTTCGCCGCGGAGTCGAAGGGAGCGCCGAGCGCGACCCAGCCCACGGATCAGCGCCCGGTCACCTGGCGCACAAGGCCGCGGCCGATCGTCAGCGGGTGGCTGACCAGGGTGCCGAGCCTGCCGGAGAGGCTGAGCGGGTCGCGCGCGATGCCGAGCTGGCGCAGCACCGTGTTGGCGTCGAAGTAGACCCGCTCGCAGACCAGGCTGTCGCCCTCGAAGACGAAGATCGCGAGGATCGGCAGTTCGTAGCTGCGCCCTGTGGGCGGCAGACCGCCGAGGCGACCCAGGTGGGTGCCACGGATCATGGCCTCGACCAGCACAGCGTCGTCGGCGTGGTGAAGCGCCAGCAGCTCATTGCGCTGGTCGGGGAAGGCGGTGCGCGAGTCGGTGAAGTAGCGCATCACCTCCTCGGCCCCGTCGTGGACCTCTCCGGTGGCGACCAGCTCGTAGCGCGGATGCCCGAAGGTCGCCAGCGTGTCGTCGAACTCGTGACGGTTCTCGGAGTCCATGTGCTCGCGCACGAGCGCCTCGCGCTTCTCTCTCAGCTCCGCGCTCGGGCCGGGGCGTTCGCTCGCGGACATCGGGGCTGACTCTATCCCGCCTGAATCTCCATGCTCAGGTCCAGGCTCGGGGCGGAGTGGGTCAGGGCGCCGACGGAGATGAAGTCGACGCCGGTGGCTGCGATCTCGGCGACGTTCTCCAGGGTGATGCCGCCGGAGGCCTCCAGGGTCGGAGCGCCGTCCCCGGCGCGCGCCGCGGCCACCGCCTCCCGCAGGCCGTCGAGGCTCATGTTGTCCAGCAGCAGCCGGTCGGCGCCGGCCTCGACCGCGACGCTCACCTGGTCGGCGTCGGCGCACTCGACCTCCACCTGCACGCCGGCACCCCCCTCGCGGGCGCGGCGCACGGCCTCCCCCACCCCGCCGGCGAGCGCCGCGTGGTTGTCCTTGATCAGGATCGCGTCGTACAGGCCCATGCGGTGGTTCTGGCCGCCGCCGGCGGCGACCGCCGCCTTCTCCAACGCCCGCAGCCCGGGGGTCGTCTTGCGGGTGTCGAGGATGCGGGCGCCGCTGCCCTCGACCTCCTGCACGAAGCGCGCGGTCAGCGTCGCGATGCCGGACAGGTGGCCCAGCAGGTTCAGCGCGGTCCGCTCTGCCGCCAGCAGCGCCCGCGCCGGGCCCGAGACCTGAGCCGCTGTGGCCGGAACGCCGTCGCGCCACTGGCCCTCGGCCACAGCCGGATCGAAGGCGCCCGCGCCGGTCTGGCGAAACGCTTCGGCGGCCGCCTCGAAGCCGAAGAGAACGCCCGGCTGCTTCTGCACGATCGCCCCGCGAGCCACGGCGTCCTCGCCGACGACGGCCTCTGAGGTGACGTCGCCGGAGCCCAGGTCCTCGGCCAGGGCCCGGGCGACGACCTCACGAATCTCGTCCGCGGCTAGTTTCATAGGCGATGGTGGTTTCCCAAGCCAAGGCAACGCTACCGCCGTTTCAGGATCTGCTGGACGAGCACGGGCACGACGTGCTCGGCTTCCTGGTGGCCTCGGTGGGGCCCCACGACGCCGAGGACTGCTTTCAGGAGACGTTCATCGCCGCGCTGCGCGGCTATCCGAAGCTGAGACACGCCGGCAACCTGCGCTCGTGGCTGCTGACGATCGCGCACCGCAAGGCGATCGACCATCACCGCGCAGGCTCGCGCTCGGCCCTGCCTTCGGGCAGCGCCGAGGAGGTCGGCGGCGGCGTGCCCGTCGAGGACGGGTCCCTGGCGCGGGCGACCGAGGACGGCGAGGTGTGGCGGCTGGTGAGCGTGTTGCCGCCGAAGCAGCGGAGCGCTGTGGTCTTGCGCTTCGCGACGGACATGGCCTACGGACAGATCGGCGAGATGCTCGACTGCTCCGAAGAGGCGGCGCGTAGAAGCGTCCACGAGGGACTCAAGAAACTGCGAGGTGAGCTGGCATGAACAGGATCAGCGACGAACAGCTGCGAGCCGCGATCGGCGGCGCCGGGGCTGCTGTGGACATGGAAGCCGCGAAGGGCGCCCTGCTGGCGCGCGCCGAGAACGAGGGCCTGGTGGACGTCGCGTACGCGACGGTTGACTCCCCCTTCGGCGAGATGCTGGTGGTCGGGACCGAGCGCGGCATCATTCGCGTCGCCTTCCCGCACCGCAAGGGAACCGGGACCCGGGAGTGGGAGGCGCTGCTGGAGGAGGTTGCCGACGTGGTCTCGCCCCGGATCCTGGAGGCGCCTGAGCGGCTGGACGACGTTCGCCGCCAGCTCGACGACTACTTCGAGGGCCGCCGGCGCGAGTTCGAGGTGCCGCTGGATTGGCGCCTGACGAAGGGCTTCCAGGGCAAGGCGATCCACCAGATCGCGCGGATTCCATACGGCAGGACGATCAGCTACGGCGAGCTGGCGGCGCGGGCGGGCAACCCTCGGGCCTTCAGGGCAGCAGGGAGCGCATGCGGGGCCAACCCGCTGCCCCCCATTGTCCCCTGCCACCGGGTGCTGCCCGCCGGCGGCGGCGTCGGCAACTACGGCGGCGGCCCGGAGATGAAGAAGGCGCTGCTGGAGCTCGAGGGCGCGCTGCCCTAGGTCAGGCGGCTGGAAACACCGCCATCGTCGCGGTGAAGCCGTGCAGGAAGTTGCGGCCTCCGACCGGGCCGATCTCGCCGGCGCAGAAGAAGCCGGCGGAGGGAGCGCCCAGCGCGTCCTCGATCGCGGTCGCGTCGTGGTCGGGGACGTCGAACATGTGCGAGCCGCGGCCGTTGCAGGTGAAGAGCAGCGCGCCCGCTGCGCCGTCGTCGCCAAGCGCCTC
The DNA here is from genome assembly GCA_963813725.1 of uncultured Solirubrobacterales bacterium. GTDB lineage: Bacteria > Actinomycetota > Thermoleophilia > Solirubrobacterales > 70-9 > VGBV01. The sequence continues at coordinate 17,335 of CAWFAI010000012.1, read as the reverse complement.
GGCCTGGGCGCGCAGCGCCTCGCGCAGGTCGCGGTCGGCCGAGGCCGCGTCGCGCACGTGCAGCCGCACCGTTTGGCCGACTCTGACCCGCTGCCCGATCGCGAGCGCGCCGCTCTCGCGGTAGGCGCCGACGATCGGCCTCACGAGGAAATCGCCGCGCAGGTATTCGGGGCGGTTCTCATCCACGACGACTCCCAGCAGCACCCCGTTCGCGGCCAGCTCGCGCTCATCGGGCGGCAGCTCCTCGATCACCTCGCCCAGGCGCTCGACCGCGGGGCGGCTGGCGAGCTCGCCGATCACGTTTCCCTCGGCGGCGGTGATCGTCATCTCCGGGCCCACGGGCATCGCTCCCTGCGAAACGCACGGCAGCACCTCGAGGCCGGAGAGGACCGCGGCGACCGCGCCCTCGGTGTGGACGTCCCCGTCACACAGCAGCACGCTGCCGCCGCCGACCGAGGCGCTCGCCAACCCGCCCAGGGCGGGAACCCCAGGCCGCGAGCGCTCGAGCTCGTTCAGCAACACCTCCGAGGGGAAGCTGTAGGGGTCGGCCAGCACGATGGCCGCGCCGTCCGAGCCGTGCTCCTCGCCGGGCAGCTCCTTCGGCATCCCCAGCAGCCGGAAGCCCTGTTCGGTGCGCTCGGCCGTCACGTGCAGGGTCGCCAGCTCGGCCCGGGGCATGCTCGCCGCCCACACCGCCAGGCCGGGGCCCTCCTCGACCTCGCGGCCCGAGGCGAGGGTGCCGCCTGCGCCGCAGCCGATCAGGTTGCGCGGCTCCAGGCGCTCGTGCACCTCGGAGAGCAGCCACTTCGCCATCGGCAGGTGGGGGCCTGAGGCGAAGAGGACGCAGAGGTCCGCGGGACCATCGAGGCCGGCGCGGGCCACATCGGCCGCCTCGGCGGCGGCCTCGACCGTGTCGAAGCTCTCGGAGAAGCCGACGGCTACGGAGGTCACGACGCCGCCTGGTCGGCCGCCCCAGGACGCGAAGCGGAGGAGGCGGCCTGGTTCAGGTACTCCCTGACGAACCCGTCGATGTCCCCGTCCAGAACCCGCTGGGCGTCGCCCACCTCGTGGTTGGTCCGGTGGTCCTTGACGCGCTGATCGGGATGCAGGAAGTAGCTGCGGATCTGGGAGCCCCACTCCGCGGACTTCACCTCGCCGCGCTCCCTGGCCAGCTCCTCCGAGCGCTTGCGCTCCTCCTGCTCCAGCAGCCGCGCCTGGAGCATCTGCATCGCCACGGCCTTGTTCTGCGTCTGGGAGCGCTCGTTCTGGCACTGCACGACGAGCCCGCTCGGCAGGTGGGTGATCCGCACCGCCGAGTCGGTCTTGTTCACGTGCTGGCCGCCGGCCCCCGAGGCGCGGTAGGTGTCCACGCGTATGTCGGCGTCGTCGATCTCGGCCTCGACGTCGCCCTCGACCAGTGGCGCCACGTCGAGCTGGGCGAAGCTGGTGTGGCGGCGCGCCGACGAGTCGAAGGGCGAGATCCGGATCAGGCGGTGCACGCCCCTCTCGGCGGCGAACAGCCCGTACGCGTTCTCGCCGCGGGCGATGAAGGTCGCCGACTTGAGCCCGGCCTCCTCCCCCGGTGAGGCCTCCTTCATCTCCGCCTTGAAGCCGCGGCGCTCGGCCCAGCGCAGGTACATGCGCAGAAGAATCTCGGCCCAGTCCTGCGAGTCCGTTCCCCCCGCGCCTGCGTTGACGGTGACCACGGCGTCGCCGGCGTCATAGTCGCCGCTGAACAGCCGCTCCTCCTCGAGCTCCTCCAGCCGGCTCTCGATCGAGGCGATCTGCGAGCTCAGCTCGCCGGCTATCTCCTCGTCCTCCGCGGCCATCTCGACCAGCTCGTCGAGGTCGTCCACGTCCGACCGCAGCCCCTCGAACCCCTGCAACCGCCGCTGGGCGCGCGCGTGCTTGGCGGAGGTCTCGGCCGCCCTCGCCTGCTCGTCCCAGAAGCCGGGCCGCTGCATCTCGGCCTCCAGGCTCTCGACCTCGCCCTTCAGCGCCTCCGGGTCAAAGGTAGTCCGCGAGCAGCTTCATCTGCTCGCGGATCTGCGCCAGGCGCGCAGGAACCTGATCCAGGGAGGGCGATTCGGCCATGGGCGACAGGGTATTGGCCCGCTGCGACAATGATGCTGTGCGGGTAGGCAAAGTGCGGGCACTGATCACCTTCTTGATCGCGGGGGCGCTGGCCCTCGTGCCCTCCTCGGCCGCCGCCGGCTGGGGCCTGCCGCCGATGGCCGAGATCGCTGCCAAGGGCGGCCCGACCGCGTACGAGGCGGCCGTCCACATCGCGGGGCCCATCGGCTCCCGCCCCGCCGGGGGCCGCGGCGAGCGCCGCGCCCACTCCTACGCGGCCGAGCGCTTCGAGGCGGCAGGGCTCGAGGTGAAGGTCGCCCGCTTCAGCGTCCCCGGCCGCGGCCGCTCGCGGAACGTGATCGGGAAGCTGGAGACCAAGGCCGACTGCCTGCAGCTCCTCATGGCCCACACCGACAGCGTGCCGCCGGGACTGGGCGCCAACGACAACGCCTCGGGCGTGGGCGCACTGGTCGCGCTCGCCCCCAAGCTCGCCAAGCTCGCCCCGGCCTGCGACGTGTGGCTGGTCGCGACCGGCGCCGAGGAGCGGGTCGTGATCGGCACCAGCTACCACGTCGGCGCCGCGGCGCTGGTGAAGACCGTCAAGAACCAGGGCCGCGGCGGCGATCTGCGCTACGCCCTCTCGGTGGACATGGTCGGCCGCGGCAAGCGCTTCTACCTGCGTTCCCCCCAGCCCTCCACCCGGGCCGGCGTCGAGGGCCAGGTGCTGAACGCCGCCGGCCGCGCGAACGTGACCGTGCGCTGGGCGCGGGATTCGGGCGACGGCAACTCCGACCACCGCGAGTTCGAGCTGGCCGGCCTGCCCGCCGCCGTGATCGAGGTCTGGCGGGGCGAGGACGCCTGCCACCACGAGGGCTGCGACCGCCCCCGGCGGCTCCAGAAAGGCGCGCTACGGAGGGCCGATACGGCCGCTGCGCGAGCCGGTCTCGGGCAAGGTGGACGGGAGCCCGGCCACCCGCATCGAGCGGCAGAAGACCGCGGGCGACCGGGTGCTCCGGCACCTCGCGATCGGGGCCCTGCTCGGGGTCGGCCTGTTCGACCCCGGGTACGGGGATCGACGGGCCCGGAGGGCGGCGACCGTCTTCTACCACGAGGGCATGCGCCTGGTCACCTTCATCTCTATCCGCGTCGCGAACGACCTGGACGTGAACGACAGTGACTGGCGCACCGTCTACCAGAACAAGCAGGCGCAGCCCTACGACAACCCGGCCATGGGCTCGATCTTCGAGATGCAGGTCCGCAGCGGGGACTGGGCCGTGATCAGCGACTGGAGCGAGCCTCTGTGGACCGCCCCGGCCGAGGCCGGGGAGTGGACGCGATTCGCCTTTGACGTGGTCTACTCGCCGGACCCCTCGGTCGGCCGGTTCAAGGCTACGCCGACCTGAACCAGGACGGCGACGCCTCCGACAACAACGAGTCCAGCCCGGTGGTCCATAGGCCCACCCTGCTTACCGAGACCGAAGCGGCCGGGTACGCGGTACAGCCGGGCGGCTCGATCCCGTCCCACCTGCGCGCGGGCGTCTACCAGAACACGAACTACTCCTGCCCGGGCCCGGCGGGCTGCTACGCGGACTTCGACAACGTGCAGGTGGTACGGCCCTAGTGCCTGCGCCCTAGGCGCCGTGGCACTTCTTGTACTTCTTGCCTGAGCCGCACCAGCAGGGGTCGTTGCGGCCGATCTTCTCCTGCTCGTCCTTGACGACCGTCTGCGGGTTGGTGGGCTCGCCGTTGCCGCCCTGGGCGGCGGGTGCCGCCGCGGGCGAGGCGGCGGGCGGCCCCGTGACTCCCGGAACGCCGGCGCCGCCGGCTCCGGCCTGGGCGGCGGCCGCCTGGGCCACCTCCTCCATCGCGGAGGGCTGGGACTCGAGCGTGCCGCCCGAGTAGTTGACGTCGGCGGGCCGCTGGGCCGGCGCCAGCTCCTGCTGGGCCTGGGGGGCGACCTCGACCTGGACGTGGAAGATCATGCGAGCGAACTCCTCCCAGATCGAGTACATGAGGACCTCGAACATCGCGAAGCCCTCGTTCTTGTAGGCGACCAGGGGGTCGATCTGGGCGAAGCCGCGCAGGTGGATGCCCTCGCGCAGGTAGTCCATCTCCGCCAGGTGCTCGCGCCAGCGGTTGTCGATCAGCTGCAGCAGAATCGCGCGCTCGAGCTGGCGCATCACCTCGTCGCCGAACTCCTGCTCGCGACGGTCATAGGCGGCCAGGGCGTCGGCGACCAGGCTCTCGCGCAGGCTCTCGCGGTCGGTGGTCTCGGCGGTGAGTCCGGACAGGTCGACCTGGGAGGGCCACAGCTGCTGCACCTGGGTCTGCAGCTCGCCCAGGTCCCACTCCTCCAGGACGTCGCCGGGCGTGTAGGTGTCGACCATGCGGCTGACCACCATCACCAGCTGCTCGCGGGCGTCGTCGGACATGTCCTTGCCCTCCAGCACCTCGCGGCGATAGCGGTAGATCACGCGCCGCTGCTCGTTCATGACGTCGTCGTACTCGAGCACGCGCTTGCGGATCAGGAAGTTCTGCTGCTCGACCTTCTTCTGCGCGCCCTCGATCGTCTTCGTCAGCATCTTGGCCTCGAGCGCCTCCTCGTTGCCCTCCTCGTCCACGGGGCCGAGGCGATCGAGGATCTTGTAGATGCGCTCGCCGGCGAAGAGCCGGATCAGGTCGTCCTCGGCCGAGAGGAAGAAGCGCGACTCGCCCGGGTCACCCTGGCGGCCCGAGCGGCCGCGAAGCTGGTTGTCGATGCGGCGGGACTCGTGGCGCTCGGTGCCGAGGATGTAGAGGCCACCCGCCTCCCGGACCTGCTCGGCCTCGGTCGAGGTCTGGGTCTCGAGCTCGGCGGTGAGCTCCTTGAGCGCGTCCTCGTAATTGTCGGAGCCGGGCTTGATCCCGCGGTTGGCGAGCTCGTGGCGCGCCATCTGCTCGGGGTTGCCGCCGAGCTTGATGTCGACGCCGCGGCCGGCCATGTTGGTCGCGATCGTGACCGCGCCGCTGCGCCCAGCCTGCGCGATCGTCTCGCCCTCGCGCTCGGCGTGCTCGGGCTTCGCGTTCAGGATCACGTGCTCGATCCCGCGCCGCTGCAGCTCACCGGAGAGCATCTCCGAGGTCTCGACGGAGATCGTCCCCACCAGCACCGGCTGGCCGGCGTTGCTACGGCTCTCGACCTCGTTGACGACCGCGTTCCACTTGCCCTGCTTGGTCTTGTAGATCGCGTCGTTCTGGTCGGCGCGGACCATCGGCACGTTGGTCGGGATCTCGACCGTCGGGACCTTGTAGATCTTCATGAACTCGGTGGCCTCGGTCAGGGCCGTGCCCGTCATGCCGCTGAGCTTGTCGTAGAGGCGGAAGTAGTTCTGGAGGGTGATCGTCGCGAGCGTCTGGTTCTCCTCGCGGATCGAGACGCCCTCCTTGGCCTCGATCGCCTGGTGCAGGCCCTCGGACCAGCGCCGCCCCTCGAGGATGCGGCCGGTGAACTCGTCGATGATCATCACCTGGCCGTCCACGACGGCGTACTCGGTGTCCTTCTTGTAGAGCGACTCGGCCTTCAGCGACTGGATCAGGTGGTTGACGAGGGTGCCGTGCTCGCCGAGGTAGAGGTTGTCGACGCCGAGGAACTCCTCGGCCTTCTTCACCCCGCGCTCGGTCGGCGCCACCGTCTTGTGTTTCTCGTCGTACTCGTAGTCGTACTCGGCCTCGGTCGTGTCCTTGGACTCGCCCAGCGACTTCAGCTTCGTCTTGTGCTCCTCCCCCACCATGGTCTTCGCCAGGCGGGCGAACGTGTAGTAGAGGTCGGCGGCCTGCTCGGGGCGCCCGGAGATGATCAGCGGCGTGCGCGCCTCGTCGATGAGGATGTTGTCGACCTCGTCGACGATCGCGAAGTCGTAGCCGCGCTGCACGCACTCCTCCAGCGAGCCGGCCATGTTGTCGCGCAGGTAGTCGAAGCCGAACTCGGAGTTGGTGCCGTAGGTGACGTCGCAGGCGTACTTGGTGCGCCGGAAGGCCGGGTCGTCGCCCTCCTGGATCGCAGAGACGGTGACGCCGAGGGCGTCGTAGATCGGCGCCATCCACTCGGCGTCGCGCCGAGCCAGGTAGTCGTTGACCGTGACCAGGTGGACGGCATTGCCGGCGAGCGTGTTGAGGAAGACCGGAAGGGTCGCGGTCAGGGTCTTGCCCTCGCCTGTCTTCATCTCGGCGATCGCGCCCGAGTGCAGCACCATGCCGCCGATCAGCTGCACGTCGTAGTGGCGCTGGCCGAGCGTTCGGCGGGCGGCCTCGCGGGTCAGCGCGAAGGCCTCGGGCAGCAGGTCGTCGAGCGCCTCGCCGCCCTTGGCGCGCTCGCGCAGGCCGTCGGCCTCCGTCTTCAGCTCGTCATCCGAGAGCAGCTCCATCTCCGGCTCGACCTCGTTGATGGATGCGACCCGGCTCTCGTACTCCTTGAACTGCTTGCCCTCCCCCATTCGAAGGGCGCGATCGAGGATTCCTCTGGCCACGGTGATCAGCGTAGCAACGGGTGCGAGCTGCAGCGGCCTGGCTACACCGGCCGCGTCATCCGTCGAGGTCGCTGTAGACCTAGGCGGGGTGCGGCTGCGCATGCGCGCGATCGTGCGTCGCGCGCCGCTCGCGTGCGCGGCGCTTCTCGCGGTGCTTCTTCACCTGGCGGCGGATGTCCTCGGCGAGCTCGTGGATCGAGTGGAGCATGTCGGGCGAGGCCTCCTTGGCGCGGAGCGTCACGCCCTTCAGGTAGAGGGTGGCCTCGGCCACCTCGCGGTCCTTGATCCGCGGGTTGCGCTCCTCCTGGAGCTCCACCTCGAGCGTCGCCAGCTCGGAGACCTGCTTGCCGACGCGTTTGAAGCGGCTGATCACCGCCTCCCGAATCTCATCGCTCACCTCGACGTTCCTGCCTCGCACATCGATCCTCACGGTCGGCCTCCTTCCGTCGGGTGATTGCCTGCAGATCGTACGCCCGGATTCCGGTTCGGGCAAGGGCCGCGCAGGGCAGATCAGAGCGCCCGCGCCCAGACGAGCGCGATGACGCTGCCGGCACCCCCCGCACGCAGAGCCGCCGCGCAAGTCCCGAGGGTGGCGCCGGTGGTGCAGACGTCGTCGACCAGCAGGGTCGCGTCGGGGGCCGGCCGGCGCAGCCTGACCTTGGGCGGGTCCGCAAGTCGCGCCGCCCGCGGCCGCCCGACCTGCCGCGGCCCGCCCCGCCTGGCAAGGCAGCGCTGCAGTGGCGTCCCGGTCAGCCGCGCCAGCGCGATCGCGATCTCCTCGGCGGGGTCAAAGCCGCGCCAGCGCCACCGCAGGGGGGCCGGCGGCACCGGCACCAGGGTCTCCCGCGCCGGGTCCGGCGGGCAGGCGCGCGCGATCGCCTCCGCGGCGACCCCGGCCAGCCCGAGACGCCGGCCGTATTTGAGGCCATGGACGAGATCCCGGGCGGCCCCCTCGTAGGCGGCGACGGAGACGAGCATGTCCACCCCGGGCGGACCGGGTTCAATCAGGCTGAGGCCATGAGGGACATCCACGTCCCCAACCTGGTGGACGGCGCCGCCCGAGGGGCGCGCGGCCTATGACGGGTCGGTGCCGAAGACGCCGCCGAATGCGATCGAGCGCGCGGGCAGCTCGGCCCCGGCCAGCACGACCGCGTCCCTGACCCTGGCTCCATCTCCGATTCTCGCCCCCGGGCCAATCACGACGGGCGCCCGCAAGTCCACTCCCTCGCCGATCTCGCAGCCCTCACCGGCCAGGACCCCCGGGGCGAGCTCCTCGCCGGACCCCTCCAGCGCCACCAATCCGCCCAGCGCGTCGACATTTCCCTGGACCAGCTCGGAGACCGAGCCGATGTCGTTCCAGTAGGCATCGATCTCCTGCGCGTGAAAGGGGACGTCGCCGTCCAGCAGCGCCGGGAACACGTCCATGGCCCAGTCGACGAACCCGTCGGGCTGATTCTCGTCGCCGGCCGGGCTGCGAGTCCCGGGGTCGGGGAAGTAGTCGAAGATCTCGCGCCGGAACATGTAGATGCCGCAGTTGGCCAGGTCCGAGAGGGCCTCCGCGGGGTCGGGCTTCTCCTGGAAGCCCTGGATGCGCCCGTCCTCGCCGGTGATCGCCACCCCGAACTGCGAAGTGTCCTTGACCCGCTTCGTGGCCAGGGTCGCGATCGCTCCGGCGGCCACGTTCGCCTCATGGGCCTCCCGCAGCGCGGTCAGGTCCACGTCAGTGAGCGCGTCGCCCGAGATGACCAGGAAGGACTCGTCCTCGGCCAGGAAGTCCCGCGCCCTGCCCACGCCACCGGCGGTGCCGAGCGGCTCTGGCTCCTCGCTGTAGCCCAGCTCGATGCCGGCCACCGAGCCGTCGCCGAGGTGATCGCGGATCGCCTGGGGCATGTAGCTGAGGTTGGTGATCACCTCGGAGAAGCCGTGCTTGGCGAGCAGGCGCGCGATGTGCTCCATCACCGGCACGTTCAGCACCGGCGCCATCGGCTTGGGCATCAGATAGGTCAGCGGCCTCAGCCGCGTGCCCAGCCCCGCCGCGAGGATCATCGCCCTCACTGCGCGCCTCCGCCTATGTCGCCGCCGGCAACCGTCACGCGGCGGCAAGGATATGAGGACAATGCCGCTCGTGAGTGGGTCGAGGAAAAGGCGCAAGCGCGGGAAGACCCCGGTCGAGCGCCGGGCCGACCGCGTGATCGCCGCGGGCCAGTCGCTGGCGGACACCGGGCGGCGCCTGAACCGCGACCCGACCCTGCTCGGGATCGTGCGCTCGGTGCGCGCGGTGCTGCCGGGCGACTCCCGCGTCGCCGACCCCAATGAGCTCGGCGCCGAGCAGCGCCCGAAGGCCGTGGGACGGATGCTCTCGGAGATATCGACCGACCGCCCCGGGGTGCTGGGCGAGGCCGGCCTGGGCGCGCTGCAGGCCTGGCAGGCGATCTCCGAGGCGCAGGGTCGCGGCCGCGGCCGCACCGAGCTTGCGATCGCCTTCACCGACCTTGTCGACTTCTCCGACTGGGCGCTCGAGGCCGGCGACGAAGCGGCCATCGAGCTGCTGCGCGACGTCAGCGTGGCGATCGAGCCCCCGGTCAAGTCCAACGGGGGCGACGTCGTCAAGCGCCTCGGCGACGGGATGATGGCGGTGTTCAAGAGCGCCGACGGCGCCCTGGCCGCGCTGCAGGAGGGACGGGAGCGCCTGGGCGACGTTTCCGCCGACGGCTACGAGCCGCGGATCCGGGCGGGCCTGCACGTCGGCAGGCCGCGCAAGGTCCGCAAGGACTACTTCGGGGTGGACGTCAACATCGCGGCGCGCGTCGCCGACGGCGCCGGGCCGGGCGAAGTGCTGCTCTCGGACGCGGCGCTGCAGGCGATCGGCGCCGACGGGATGAAGGTGAAATCTCGAGCCCTCCCCGACGCCAAGGGCGTCCCGGAGGACTTCAAGGTCCACGCGGTCCAATGAGCGCGGACGAGGGCTCACTGCGGGTCAACGACGAACTCTCGATCCCGCTGGCCGAGATCGAGCTGCGCGCGAGCCGCTCCTCGGGGCCAGGAGGCCAGCACGCGAACGTGACCTCCTCGCGGATCGAGGCGGTGTTCGACGTCGAGGCCTCGGAATCGCTCAGCGACGCGCAGCGCCGCCGGTTGCTCGAGAAGCTGGGCGGGCGCGTCACCTCGGTCGCCCAGGACGCCCGCAGCCAGGCGCGCAACCGCGAGCTGGCCCTGGAGCGCCTCGCCTCAAAGCTCGCCGATGGAGTGCGGCGCCCGAAGAAGCGCCGGCCGACCCGCCCGGGCCGCGCCGCCCGCGAGCGCCGCCTGGAGCAGAAGCGCCGCACCTCCGAGCGCAAGGCCAAGCGCCGCAGGATCGACCCGTCGTGACCTAAGACGAAGCCGATGCCCTCGCGGCGCAGCAGCGTCAGCTCGCGGTCGTCGAGGCCGTCGAAGCGGCGTCCGCCGAGCCCGACGGTCCCATGATCGCGACCATCTCGCCGCGCTCGATCTGCAGGTCGATGCCGTCGAGGGCCCGCACCGCAGTCTCGCCCGAGCCGAAGACCTTCGTCAACCCCCTGATCTCGATCGCGGCGGAGCCCGGGTGGGGCGTCCCGCCCCCGCTTGCTGCGGTCATCAGGGGTCGCCCATCTTCCTCTTCAGCTCGCCGATGGCGTCGATGGGCCCCGGGTCGACCCCGCGGCGGGCGGCGAGCTCCAGCGACAGCAGGTCGCCGAGCATCACCAGCTCGAGCACGCGGGCCGTCCGCGTCTCGCCCTCGGCCTCGACGGTAAGCACCGCATGGGCCTGGGGTTCGATCACCTCGCCGGTCAGCTCGATCCGGCGCCGCTCGCGAGGGTGCTGGTCGCTGTCGTGGAGCAGGACGGCGGCCAGGGCGCCTGCTTCCTGCTTGGCCCTGGTCCAGCCCGCCAGCTCGTTGTGGTCGGCCTCGGGCAGCGCCGAGAAGAAGGCCGGGGCCTTCGCGTTCTCGTTCACCTGCGTCTTCCAGCGGTAGCCGACCGCGGCCGTCAGATCCGAGCCGTAGATGACGGGGACGGCGTCGCCGATCTGCTCGGCGAGCTCGACCGCCCGATCCGCCAGCGCGTCGGCGCGCCCGTTCAGGTGGCTGGCGGCGGCGTCGATCTCGGTGGCGATGCGCGGGGCGGCCAGCGCCAGCACGGCCAGTTCGGCTGCGACGCAGAACATGTAGCCGACCGCGGTGCGCGGCTGCGGAAGCAGGCCGGGCAGTCCCACCACGGGCACGTCGTCGCGCCGCGCGGCATCGGCCAGCTGGCCTCCGGTGGTCGCGACCAGCCGCTGCGCGCCGAGCGCCTCGGCGGCGGCGTAGCAGGCCAGGGCCTCCTCGGTCTCGCCCGAGTAGCTCGAGCAGAGCACGGCCGAGCCCGCCGGCGCCCAGCTCGGGAGCTCGTATCCGCGCACGGTCAGGAACGGCTTCGAGACCCGGTCCCCCAACGCCGCCGCGGCCAGGTCGCCGCCGATCGCCGAGCCGCCCATTCCGCAGACGAAGGCCGCTGGCGCCTCCATCGGGCGCAGCCGGGCGCTCTCGATCCTCCAGAGCGCGTCGCGCAGATGCTCGGGGATCGCCAGGACCGAGTCGCGGATGCCCTGGCTGTCGGGCGCGCTCACGCGGGCACCCGCTCGCCCTCGCCGACGACCCCGCCGGGCTCCGGCTCGGCGCCGGGAGCGATCTCGGCGCCCGCGGCGAGGATCGCCTCGCGCAGCCGCGCGCCCTCCCCGACGCTGCAGTTCGGCAACAGCACCGAGCCCTGGACGCTCGCGTCCGCGGCGACCGCGGTCCCCGCGCCCAGGACCGCGCGCGGGCCGACCCTCGCGCCGGCGGCTACCTCCACGCCGGTGCCGAGCAGGGCGGGCGACGCCAGCTCGGCGTCGGCGCTGACCTCGGCGCCCTCCTCGACCAGGAGGCCCTGGTCGTCCAGCCGCCGGCCGACGACGGTCTCGACCCTGCGCTCGAGGATGTCCCAGTTGGCCTGGAGATAGCGGGCGGGCGTCCCGATGTCGATCCAGTAGCCCTCCAGGCGGCGCCCGTAGAGGCCTTCGCCGACCAGCGCCGGGAAGATCTCGCGCTCGATCGAGACGTCAGCGTCGGGCGGGATCGCGTCCAGCACCGAGCGCTCCAGCAGGTAGGCGCCCGCGTTGATCTCGTCGGTGTCGATTCCGCGCTGTCTGGGGACCTGGAGATCCGGCTTCTCCAGGAACTCCCGGATTTCGCCATCCTCGGCCCGGTGGACGAGCCCGTACCCGGTCGGGTCCTCGACCGGGTAGAGCGCGATCGTCGCCCGCGCCCCGGTCCGCTCGTGCTGGGCGACCAGCGCGCCCAGGTCGAGGTCACAGAGCACGTCCCCGTTGAGGACGAAGAAGCGATCCCCCAGCGCGGGCTCGGCGAACTTGATCGCTCCGGCCGTCCCGCGGGCGTCGGGCTCGACCACGAAGCGCAGCCGCGTGCCCGTCTCGATCCCCTCCAGCGCCTCCTGCACCTCATCTGCCAGGTGCGCGCAGGAGACGACGACGTCATCGACCCCGTGGCCGCGGAGCCAGTCGATCACGTAGAGGATGTGGGGCCTGCCCGCCAGCGGCACCACGGGCTTCGGCATTTTTCCGGTGAGCGGGCGCAGGCGGGTCCCCTCGCCCCCAGCCAGGATCAGGGCCTGCATCAGCCCCCGTCCCTGCCTTCGCTCACTGCCGCCGCCCCCTCCGCAGGTGACGGCCTGCCGATCCCGTCGTAGGCGATGCCCGCGGCGCGAACCGCCTCCGCGTCAAGGAAGTTGCGGCCGTCGATCAGCAGCGGGTTGCTCATCCGCTTGGCGACCTCCGCCCAATCAAGTTCGGCGAACTCGGGCCACTCGGTCACGAGCACGGCGGCGTCAGCGCGCTCGAGGGCCTCCATCGCGCTCGACACGATCTCCACGCCTGGCAGCAGGCCGGCGGCGCGCTGCGCAGCGACGGGATCGAACGCGCTGACGACGGCCCCCTCGCTCCTCAGCCTGGCAGCCAGCACCAGGCTCACGGCGTCGCGCATGTCATCGGTGTCGGGCTTGAAGGCGAGCCCCAGAAGCGCGATCCGCTTGCCCACAAGCGAGCCGAGGTGCTTGGCCAGCTTCCCGACCAGCCGGCGCTTCTGCAGCTCGTTCACCTCGATCACCGCGGTCAGTAGCTGGAAGTGGTATCCGGAGTTTCCGGCCAGCTGCTTAAGCCCGCTCACATCCTTCGGAAGGCAGGAGCCCGAATAGCCCGCGCCCGCGCGCAGGAACTTCGGACCGATCCGATCGTCCAGGCCCATGCCACGGGCGACCTCGGTCACGTCGGCGCCGACCCCCTCGCTCACGTTCGCGATCTCGTTGATGAAGCTGATCTTGGTCGCGAGGAAGGCGTTGGAGGCGAGCTTGATCATCTCGGCGCTGGCGACGTCGGTGCGGACGATCGGAGCGCCGAGCGGCTTGTAGGCAGCCTCGACCGCGTCGGCCGCCCACTCGTCGCCGAGGGCGGCGCCGACCACGATCCGGTCGGGCGCCATGAAGTCGTTGACGGCAGTGCCCTCACGGAGGAACTCGGGGCAGGAGACATAGGACAGGTCGGGGTCCGAGCGCTTGATCGTGCGCCCGGTACCGACCGGCACGGTGCTCTTCATCACCAGGGCGCGGCCCTCGGCGGCGCCGATCTCCTCGACGGCCTGGTGGACCGCGGAGAGGTCGGCGTCGCCCGAATGGGTCGGCGGCGTCTGCACGCAGACGAAGACCAGGCGGGCCGCCTCGAGCAGGTCGCCCATCTCGGTCGTGAAGCTCAGCCGCTCGGAGTTCTTCGCGATCAGCTCCGCCAGCTGGGGCTCGTGGAAGGGGAGCTCGCCCGCCTCCAGCGCGGCGACCTTCTCGGGCAGGATGTCGCGGGCGACCACCCGGTGGCCCATCTCCGCGAAGCAGGCGGCCGTCACCAGGCCCACCCAGCCGACGCCGACGACGCCGATTGGCTCTCGTTCGCTCATCAGGAAAGCTTCTCAGCCGGGGCGGTCCGGGGTCGCGGCCGGGGGCGCGCTCAGCGCCGGCGGCCGAGCCTGGGCAGCTCCGCCATGCCCTTTGCGATGTCGATCATCTCGCGGTCCGAGAGCGACTGGATCAGGGTGTTGGAGAGCCAGAAGGAGCCCTCGTCGTCCTGCCACGCGATCAGCTTCAGGCGGTCGCCGTCGTAGAACAGCTTGTAGGTGCGCCCGTCGATCTCGCGCTCCTCGGAGGGGTTCTTCAGGATCGGCGGGTCCTTCCAGCGGGTTGCCATGAACCCGTAGTACTCGCCCAGCGCGGGGCGCGAGAAGACCCACTTGTACGCGGCGCGCTCGCGGTTGGGCGGGCTGCCCTCGCCGGTGCCGTTGATCTTGTAGACGCGAGGCTTCTGGGCGTAGTCGGTGCCGGCCTCGAGGATCGTCGGGTAGTAGATCGGCAGCTTCACCTTGCGGGCGCGAATGCTCTTGGCGAGCTCCTTTCCGTAGGTGCTTTCGACCAGCTGCGCGTCCCCACCCTTCTTCCTCTTCGCCTTGGCCCCGGCGGCCGGCGTGCTGCCGCTCTCGTCGGGCGCGGACTCGGGGGTGACGGAGCCCGGGTCCTCGGGAGCGGCGGTCTCGCCGCGCTGGCCGGGCGTGTCCTCGATGCCCAGAAACTGCGTCACGGCCTTGTTGATCTCGGCGGTCGTGGTGGTCACGAACGAGGGGCCGAGCTGGCCCTCGAAGTGGACCTCCTTCACCGGGGCGTCGCGGGCCTCGATGAAGAGCTTCAGCACCTCGAGCATGTCGGCCGCGCTGTCGATGTCCGAGGTGGTGTGCTCGGTGAAGATGTCGATCAGCTCCTTGCGATCGGCGAAGATGACCTCGGGGGGAACTTTCTGGCGCGCCTCCCGCAGGAAGTCCTGCTGGCGCGCCGCGCGCACGACGTCGTTGTCGGTGTGGCGGTAGCGCGCGTAGTCGAGCGCGTTGAACCCGCACAGCGCCTGGTAGCCGGGCTGAATGTCGATCTCCTCGTAGTCCTCCACCGTTTCGTCGTTCGAGTGGTAGTAGCGCCGGTCGACGTCCACGTAGACGCAGCCGATCGCGTTCACCGCCCTGGCGAACCCCTCGAAGTCGACGTTGACGATGTGGTTGACCTCCAGCCCCTGGTTGTCGGTCGCGGGGACCGCGGTCAGGTTCTGGATCGTCTCCAGGGTCAGCTCGGGCCCGCCGTTGGCGTAGGCCTCGTTGAGCTTTGCGGTGCCGTAACCCGGGATCTCGACCTTGAGGTCGCGCGGCAGTGAGAACAGGACGATCGCATTGCGATCCGGGTCGATGCGCAGCAGCATCGTGGTGTCAGAGAGCCCGCGGAACTTGTCCTTCTTGAACTCCGGGCGCTTGTCGGAGCCGAGGATCATGATCGTCTGCGGCTCGCCCGCCTCGACCCTGGAGAGCTTGTCCTCGATCGTGACGAACTCGGGATCGAGCTTCAGGTCATCGGCGATGCCCTCGATGTAGAGCAGCAGGCTGGCGGCGGTGGCGGTTCCCACCGAGAGCACGATCACGAAGGCAGCCGTCAGGAACCGCGCCCACAGCGGGAAGCGGACCCTGCCCGCCACCGTCCGGAACCCTGAGGTGACCTTCTCGCCGCCCACCGACTCGAAGCCGGAGGTGATCTTCGAGCGCGCCTTGGCACCGGCGCCCGCGACCGCGCCGGCCGCTGAGCGGACGAAGGTCTTCTCGGCCTCGCCCTGCCGCTCGGCCTCCTCGAGCCCGTCCCACTCCTGGGTCTCGGCGCTGATGACCCGGGTCAGCTCGTCCTCTTCGGAGAGCTCGTCCTCTTCCTCTGGCTCGTCCTCTTCCTCTGGCTCGTCCTCTCCCTCGAGGCCGTCCTCTTCGTCCGGCTCGTCCTCTTCGTCCGGCTCGTCCTCTTCGCCGCCGGGATCCTCGTCGGCTTCGTGGCTCCCCTCGACGTCCTCCTCGGGGCCCCCCTCCTCGGCCTCCTCCTCCGGGGAGGCCGGGTCCTCGTGGTCCTCCTCGGGCAGCTCGTACTCCTCGGTCTGGTCAGGCGGCTGCGGATCGGCCGGGCGCTCGCCGTTCGTCTCGTCCCTGCCGTTCTCGGGCGTCACGCCGGCACCATTCCGGGGAACTCCTTGATGAAGCCGCCCAGCGCCTGGCGGTAGCCGCGCAGCGAGGCGATCGAGACCCACTCCTCAGGGCCGTGATGGCCGTCGCCGATCGGGCCGAACTCGACCGCGGGCACGCCCACGTTGAGGAAGGAGACCGCGTCGGAGGCGCCGTCGCGGCCCACGCTCATCACGCGCTCGGGGTGGTGCGGCGAGGTCGCCTCGCAGAGCCCGACGACGAAGGGGTCGTCGGCCTCGACGACGGCGGGGGGCCGGCGGAAGGTGGTGAGCACGCGCGTATCCGGAAGGCCCTCGACCTGGGCGAGGATCTCCTTCGGGTCCTGCTCGGGCAGGAAGCGGATGTCAACGTCTATGACGCAGCTGTCGGGCACTTTGTTCAAGGCGTCGCCACCCCAGATCCGCCCGAGGTTGATCGAGGGGCGATCGAACAGGGCGGAGGACTGCCGCGCGAACGGTAGCGACTCGATGCCGCGGAAAACCTCGACCGCCTTGACCACGGCATTGTCGCCGAGCCACGGTGTGGCGCCGTGCGCCGACCGGCCCTTGACCTGTAGCCGCAGCGCCAGCACGCCCTTGGCCTGGACCCCCACCTGGAGGTTTGTGGGCTCGCCGGTGATCGCGAAGTCGCCGATGAAGCCGTGCTCTACCAGGGCGTCCGAGCCCCGGTTCTCCTCCTCCTCGGACTCCTCGTCCGAGACGATCCCCAGCCGCACCCGCACGTCCTGCTGCTCGCGCAGGTCGTGCAGCACCAGCAGCATCACGGCCAGCGCGCCCTTCATGTCGTAGGTGCCGCGGCCGTAGAGGCGGTCCCCATTCAACTGCGGCTGGAACATCTCGTCCGACCCCGGGACGACGTCGATGTGGCCATGCAGGACGAGGGTTGGCGCGTCGGGGGGCCCCACCTCGGCCATCGTCACGGGCAGCCCGCGGGAGATGATCTGCTCGGCGAGGATGTCGCGCGACTCCAGCCAGCCCCCGACGAACTCCGACGCACGCCGCAGTCCCTCCGCGGAGGAGGTGTCGAACGCCACCAGGCGCTGGGTGAGGGCTACTTCGTCCATCCGGGCATCGTAGGCAGGCGCCGAAAGGGAGGTGAAATAAAGGGGATCAGTCCCGGGTGCCGCCCGCGACCTGGAGGAAGGCCTCGGCGCGGTCGCGGTCCAGCTCGGCCCGCTTGTGGGCGCTGGTGCCCTCCTCGGCCTCCGACAGGCGCCGCTCCGCGTCGCTCATGCGGTCGCGCAGCGAGGACTCCTCTAGCTGGTCGGGCGGAATCGCCTCGCCGACCAGCACGGTGGCGTTGTTGGCGAAAACCTGGAGCCAGCCCTCGGCCTGCGCCCAGCGCTGGACGTCGCCGCCGGACATGTGCAGGCGCAGCTCGGTCGGGCGGAGCCGCGCCAGCACCGGGACGTGGTTGGCGAGGATGCCGATCTCGCCCACGGCGGTGCGCGTCGAGAGCTGTTCGACGTCGCCCTCGAAGACCTGGCCCTCGGGGGTCAGGACCTTCGCGTGCAGGGTGTGGGCGTCGGCCAAGCCTTAGGCCTCCGCGCCGGCCTTCTCGCCCTCGCCCTCGCCCTCGCCCTCGGCGTCGGCTTCTGAGTCGCCCGAGGACTCGGACTCGCCCGAGT
>CAWFAI010000011.1:0-79604 GCA_963813725.1 uncultured Solirubrobacterales bacterium | reverse complement strand
TCAAGGGGAGCGAGCGCCGGGACGTGATCACGGGGCTGGGCGGCAAGGACGTGATCAAGGGCCTGGCGGGCAACGACCTGCTCTGCGGCGGCAAGGGCAGCGACCGCCTGCTGGGCGGCGCCGGCAAGGACAAGCTGTTCGGCCAGAAGGGGAAGGACACGCTCAAGGGCGGTCCCGGCAAGGACAAGCTGAAGGGCGGGGCCGCGAAGGACAAGCAGGTTCAGTAGGGCGCGCGCCGCGGTTCGATCAGGCGCGCTACCGGATCAAGCGCACCTCGAGCGGCCCTCCGTCGAGCGAGGTGTTCTGGCTCGCATCGACTTCATCGCGGCAAGGAACTCTCGTATCGACGCGTAGACCAGCATGGGCTTCACGGGCGCGTGATGCTATTGCTGGGGCATGGCGGGCAAGGCATCGGAGCGGTTCGTCTGGGCGGTCGACACTCTGGAGGTCCGCCCGGCCGAACGCCTGCTCGAAGTCGGCTGCGGCCACGGCGTCGCGGTCTCCCTGGTCTGCGAGAGGCTGATGACGGGAATGATCACCGCGATCGACCGCTCGCCCAAGATGATCGAGATGGCGACGCGGAGGAACCGCGAGCACGTCGACGCGGGCAGGGCTGTGTTCGAGGCCATCGCGCTGGAGGACGCGGACCTCGGCGATCGGCGCTTCGACAAGGTCTTCGCCTTTAACGTCGCTCCCTTCTGGCAGCAGCCGGAGGCGGCGCTCGGTGCCGTCCGCGAGCACCTCGCCCCGGATGGGGCCGTCCACATCTTCTGGGACGCGCGCCACTCCGCGCCGGAGCGAGCCCGGGACCTCGGGAATGAGCTGGCCGACCGGCTACGCGAGGGGGGATTCTCCGTCGACAGGGTGCTGGTCGAGGACCTGCGCCCGGTCCCCGCGGTCTGCGTGATCGGGCGGCCCCAGGGCGGATGAGCATGGACGGCAGCAACACCTTCATCGCACTCCTGCAATCGCGTGAAAGCCCTTCACCTGGAGGGCTTGCGTATTTCACGGCCGGTATCTCCGAAATCCACCTCGGCTGGATAGTCTGAATGGGCACTCAGAAAGCACGCCGGGATGGCGTCCCAACGAGGAGTGGAGAGATGAGCAGCTACGCGGTCGTGAACCCTGCGACGGGAGACAAGGTCAAGGAGTATCCCGAGGCATCTGACGCGGATCTCTCCGCCGCGATCGCGGCGGCCGAGAAGGCGCATGCCGAGTGGTCACAGACGAGCTCGGTCGCCGACCGTGCGGGCCTGATCCAGAAGGTCGCGGACTTCCACGGCGAGAGGCGGGAGGAGCTGGCCGCCATCGCCGTCAAGGAGATGGGCAAGCCGATGGAACAGGCACTGGGCGAGGTCGACTTCTGCGTCGACATCTACGGCTACTACGCCGAGAGGGCTGAGGAGTTCATGAAGGACGAGCCGATCGACCTGCTGGCGGGCGACGGCTCGGCCCTGATCCGCAGGACCTCCATGGGGCCGCTGATCGGGATCATGCCCTGGAACTTCCCGTACTACCAGGTGGCCCGCTTCGCCGGCCCCAACCTGATCTTGGGCAACACGATCCTGCTGAAGCCGGCGCCCCAGTGCCCCGAGTCTGCCGAGGCGATGCAGAAGATGTACGACGACGCCGGCTTCCCTGAGGGCGCCTACCAGACGATCCTCGCGTCGAACGACCAGATCGCGGAGATCATCGCCGACCCCCGGATCCGGGGCGTCTCGCTCACGGGCTCCGAGCGCGCCGGGGCGGCCGTCGCCGAGATCGCGGGCCGGAACCTCAAGAAGGTCGTGCTCGAGCTCGGCGGCTCGGACCCGTTCATTTTGCTGAAGACCGGCGACCTGGACGAGGCCGTCCAGGCCGCCGTCGACGCCCGCCTGGACAACACGGGCCAGTCGTGCAACGCCGCCAAGCGGTTCATCGTGGCCGATGACCTGTACGACGACTTCCTGGAGAAGTTCAGCGCGAAGATGAAGGAGGCCGAGCCGGGCGACCCGACGGCCGACGACACCGAGATCGGCCCCCTGTCATCTACGACCGCCGCCGAGCGCCTGCAGGACCAGCTCGACCGCGCGGTCAAGCAGGGAGCCGAGGTCGTGGTCGGGGGCGAGCGGAAGGACAACTTCTTCCCGACCACCGTGCTGACCGGGATCACCGAGGAGAACGACGCGTACCGCGAGGAGTTCTTCGGGCCTGTGGCGAGCGTCTACAAGGTCGGCTCCGAGGAGGAGGCGATCGAGCTTGCGAACGACACGCCGTTCGGGCTGGGCTCATTCGTCTTCACCGACGACTCCGAGCAGGCGACGCGCGTCGCGAACAGCCTCGACACGGGGATGGTGTTCGTGAACGGCGTCGGCCTGGACGGGGCGGAGCTGCCATTCGGCGGCGTCAAGCGCTCCGGCTTCGGCCGGGAGCTGGGACCCTACGGCATGGACGAGTTCGTCAACAAGAAGCTGATCCGGGTCGCCAAGTAAGCACCTGGGGCCTTCTGGATCTCACCCGTCAAGGTCACCGCGAAGAACGCCGAAGGCAGGACCGTCGAGCGGCGTCGCGTGACGCTGACGGACTGACTCCTGTTCGATCAGGGCGGCGCCGCACGAAGCGCGGCCTCGAGCTCGAACCGAGCCTCGGGGTCATCGAGGTCGTCGCCGAGCAGCTCGCGCAGCTTGGCCAGCCGATAGCGCACCGTCTGCTGGTGGACATGCAGGGACTCCGCCATCGCCGCGACGTTTCCGTGCAGGCGCAGGTAGGCGAGCAGCGTCTCGCGCATCCGTAGCCGGGCCTTGGTCGTCAGTTTCTCGAGTGGCGCCAGGCGCATCGCCCCGATCCGGTTAAGCAACTCCGATTCCTCGGCGAGGGCGAGGCTCATGAGGTGGTCCTCGACGCGCACCGGACCTTCGCCCTCGCCGGTTGCGATCTGTCCGGCATCGACCGCCGCGAGCAGCTTTGCCGCCAGCGCCCAGGACCGCCCGAGCTCATGGGGCTCGGCGCTTGGGCCGACCGCCACCGTCAGGTCACGCGCCGCGTGGGCGAGCTCGTCGCGGCGGCCCGGGCCGTCGGCGTCGGGAACCACCGCGCAGCCGAGCTCAGCCAGGCCCGAGGCGACCGAGTCGGAGGGAAGCCGTGAGGCCAACCTGCCGAGATCGTCGGGCGCGCAGGCGAGCATCGCCGCGCGGCGGGGCAGCCGCCAGCCCGCGTCGCGGGCGGCCGCGCGGACGACATCCGCTTCCGCCGGTGGGTCCTGGCCCAGGAGCGCGACCAGCCGCGAGCGCTGGCGCTCGCGCTCGCCGGCGAGAGCGGTCCGGGCCTCGTAGTAGCCCTCGACCGACTCGGCCGAGAGCCCGTCTATATAGGCGAAGATCGACTCGGCGAGCAGGTTGAGGACGGCAGGGTCGAGTCCGGCCTTCAGTCCCGCGTCCCCGAGCCGCCGCCAGGCAACTCGGGCGCCGACCCGGTAAGCGGACTGCAGCGAGTCGAGGCTGCGCCCCTGGCGCAGCTCGCCGCGGCCGAGGGCGACGTAGACGTCGCGTCCCTGTCCGCGTCCCGCGTCAGGGTCGCGGACGAGGGCGACGAACTGGCGCAGTGCCTCGGTGACGCCGCCCCGGAGTCCGCGACCGAAGCTGCCCTCGAGCGGCCGCGCGTACTCGGGGACCTCGCGCGCGATCGCCTCGAAGAGCTCGGAGGTGATCGCGGGCAGCTCGGGCTCGATCACGTCGGCGACCGGTGCCGGGAGGCCGCGCCAGGGCTCCTCGTAGGCATGTTTTTGTTGATTCATAACAAGAAAACAGCCATAAGACGTGGTTCTGATCCCAAGAGTTGTACATCCTACGCACCTAGCCTGACCTCATGAGACAAATGAGCCGTTCCGACAAGATCTTCAACTCGTTCGCCGTCGTGATCCCGTTCGCGGCGATAGTCGCCGCCATCGTCCTGCTTTGGAACCAGGCGGTCTCCGCGCGCGACCTCGCGATTCTGGTGTTCATGTACCTGCCGATCGGCTTCGGCGTCACGATCGGATTCCATCGTCTGCTCACCCACCGCGCCTTCGCGACCAGCAAGCCGCTCCAGTACCTGTTCGCGGTGCTCGGCAGCGCGAGCGTTCAAGGCCCGGTGATCCCCTGGGTCGCCGACCACCGCAAGCATCACGCCCACACCGACGAGGAGGGTGACCCCCACAGCCCCCACGGCCATGGCCCTGGGCTGCGCGGCGTCCTCGCCGGCCTCTGGCACGCCCATACCGGCTGGCTCTTCAACGAGCATGGCCGCGCCGACTGGAACAAGTACGCGGCCGACATGATGGACGACCCGGGGATGAAGCTGATCAACCGCCTCTTCCCGCTGATCGTCCTCGCCAGCCTGGCGATTCCGTTTGCCGCCGGCTGGGTCCTCGGAGGCACTCTGGCTGCGGCGCTCACCGCGCTGCTGTGGGGGGGCCTGGTGCGGGTTTTCCTCCTCCACCACGTGACCTGGTCGATCAACTCGGTCTGTCATTTTTCCGGATCCCGCCGGTTCGAGGTCGAGGACGAGTCGACCAATGTCTTCTGGCTGGCGCTCCCGTCGCTGGGCGAGTCCTGGCACCACAACCACCACGCCTTTCCGCGCTCCGCCGTCCACGGACTGAAGCCGTGGGAGGTCGACATCTCCTCGCTGGTGATCGCCGGGCTGGAGAAGGCCGGGCTGGCGTGGAACGTCATCCGGATAGCCCCCGAGCGCCAGGCCCAAAAGATGCCAGGCGGTCAGCCTCAGCGCCGTGGTGATACAGCACCCTCGCCTGGGTCAGCGTAGGGCGTCCCGACTGATCTCCCGAACTCTGGCCCGGTCGTAGCGACGAACGGATCGGGCCCCCGCTACCTAACGAAAGGGTCGCATCGCGGCCCTTTCTCCTTTCATAGCGAACATCCGGGGGTGCTCCTGAGGTGCCAGCGAGGTACCAACGGCGACGACAAATCGAGCCAGCGACCGTAGACGATTCGGTCCCGAATTTTAAGGATTCACCGGGATGCCGGAAACACCGGCTACCCTGACCGCCGTGGACGGGCGGGGACTAATCAATTTTGCGTGCGCGCTCGCGGCCCTGATCCTCGTGATCGGCGCCTCGACCGCGACCGGCGCCCGGAATGAGGCGGCGGACGGGACCTCCCAGCCGACGGCCTCGGAAGCATCGGAGCCCGTCGCGCAGATCGCCCGCCGGTGCTCGATCCGCAAAAACCTGACCAACAGGCTGCGGCTTCGCCGGCCGTGCAAGGTCGTCAGCAGCGACACGGCGGCCCGCGGCAACCCCGTCCCGTTCTGGGGGCTCATCAACTGCGCCTCGCAGGACCGCGCGAGCGTCATTCGCAAGGGCGGGGACGGGCATCGCCGCGCCACCGGGCGCCGCCAGCGCAACAGGGCATTCCGGCGGATGAGCGTGCTCGACGGCGACATCGTCTACGGCGGTGAGCGCTGCGAGCTCGGCCTGAACGACCAGGACGGACCGACCGCGCTCTACCGCGAAGGCCAGCGGCGCATCACGTTCGCATCGATCCGCCTCCCCCACAGCTCACCGATCCAGAGCCCCGGGTGGCGGACCGTTCTGCAGATGAAGCAGACGCAGCCGTACGTCAACCCTGTGTCCTCCCCGATCTTCGAGCTCCAGGCCCGCGCGGGACGCTGGTTCGTCGTCAGCGACTGGTCCGACGTCTGGTCGACGCGGGCACGCCAGAAAGTGTGGACGCGGTTCGCGTTCGACATCACCTACTCGCAAGACCCTGGCGTCGGGTCGATCAAGGTCTACGTCGATCTGAACGGAGACGGCGACGCTGACGACCGAAAAGAGCAGAGCCGCCGCACTTCCCGCGCGACGCTCCGGCGGGAGGTCGGGGGCGGCTCCGGCCCCATCGGGGTCGGTGGCTCGATCCCCTCCCACCTGCGGGTCGGGATCTACCAGAACGAGTCCCACCCGTGCCCCGGACCACAGGGCTGTGCGGTGGACGTCGACAACGTGCAGGTCGTAGCGCCGTAGGACGCCGCCCGCCGCCCTAGCTCGCAGCGACCTCCTCAGCCCCCTACCTCAGAAGTGAAGGGGTTGTTGCAGCTACCGAGTTTTCGCAGGACTCGCGGATGAGGTTCCGAACTCGTCAGCTCCGAACGTTTTCGGCCGAGGAGCTCCTCGATGCGATCAAGCGGCGCCAGGTGTGTTCGTCTGCGGCCTCACAGTGCTTGCGCTGGGGGCTGGGACCGCTCGCGCCGACAGCCCCCATCCGGTCCAGCCGGGAGAGACGCTGTGGTCGATAGCCGCGGCGAACAACCTGACGACGCGCACCGTCGCCGTCTACAACGGGCTCTCGGAGGAGGCGGGCCTGATCGCGGGAACCACGATCACGGTGCCCACGGTCGCCGAGGGTTCAGCCTCGCTTGCCAGCGGCCAGCCGGGAGCCGCAGCACCGGCCACCACCGCCGTCGCCGCAACCGCGAGCGAAGCGGGCTCCTCGGATCTGACCGGGGTCGTCGTGCCTGCTCCCGGGATGGGCCACGTCCCGTCCCCCTACGGCCAGCTGCATCTCGACCCCGCCGCGGCCGACGCGTGGAACGCGATGCGCCAGGAGGCGCTGTCGGTCTACGGAGCGGACATATACCCGGCCGGGACCGTGTCGGCGTATCGCACCTACGAGCAGCAGGCAGCCCTCTATGACGCCTTCCTGAACGGCACCGGTGCACCCGCGAATCCACCCGGAACCTCGGCGCACGAGCTCGGCATCTCGGTCGACGTCCCAACGTTCGAGATGCGCTCGGTGATCGACGAGATCGGCTGGAAGTACGGCTGGGGCAAGATTCACGCCCCGGGCGAGTGGTGGCACGTGGACTATCTCGGGGGCTGACCCACCGGCGCCGGGCCCGGTGGTGGGGGCTCACGAAAAGGGCCGCAATGGCGCCTCGCCGGTCTCTGGCACGCCCATCCCGGCTGGCTCTTCAGCGGCGAACGGATCGGGCCCCCGCTACCTCCGAAAGGGCCGCCATGGCGGCCCTTTCGCATTTCCGGACGTCGGCGTGAACGAGGTCAGGGTCCCAATCGGGGCTGCACTTTCGAGCTACCATGTCGGCTGGCTTCAAGCTGAATTCCGAATGGCTAGAGCAGACTCCCAGCACCCCCCCGGAAAGGAACACGGCGAGGTGCTGACCGAGATTTCGGACGGCATGGTGGCCCTACTCAAGGAGTACTACGGCGTGGGACCCACCCAGGCCAAGACCTATTACAACGACGATCTTGTCGTCTGTGTGCTGCGCGGTGGGTTCACCCGGGTCGAAAAGACACTGCTCGACGGCGACCGCGGCAGAGCCGTCATCGACCAGCGAATGGCGTTTCAAGAGGTGATGCGGCAGCGCTTCGAAGCGGTTATCCAGTCCGCTACAGGACGCCCAGTGATCGGATTCATGAGTTGAAGTGGGCCGCGACCTTGTCGCCCTCGGCGACGAGATCCACGATCTCCATGCGGAAGTCGGGGAAGGCACTGCGGAAAGGCCCGATCCATCCTCGTGCGGCCTCTGCAATCTCGCCGGCTGCGATCTCATCCAACGCTGCCTCGTTGCGGTCGTTGACGACCTCCTGTACGAGGCGACGAACCAGCGCCTTGTTCTCGTCGATGCTCACCGCGGGGGGCACATGATGACGCCGACGCCGATCGGTTCGTCCTAGACGGCCATGATCCCGTCGAGCGCGAGGAGCACCCCGCCGGCGACGAGCGCGGCCGCTAGCAGCCGACCCACCCAGCGTAGGACCCGGCCTCCGGTGCCCTCGGTGGGCGCCGCGGCCACCAGCCCGGCCAGGAGAGCTACCCCAGCGGCCATCGCGGCGGCGGCGACGAGCACGCCCTGGTCTGCTCCCGCTCCCAGCGCCACCACCAGCAGGGCAGGACGGGCGACCGCTGGGATCGCGACGGGGACGAGCGCTGCGCGCCAGCCGGCCAGGGCGGGCTCGGGCGGGGGCGGTCTGCGGAGCACGTCGACGGCGCCCGCGAGGGCCGCGACGACTCCGGCAGCGGTTCGGAACGAGGGCTCACTGACGTCGAGTGCCTCGAGCAGCGGGGTCCCAACGGCCGCAGCTGTACAGACCGCGAGCCCGCCGATCGTCCCGCCGGCGGCGGCAAGGCCGAGGACGTTCCGCGGCGACCGCCCGGCGCGCGGGACCGCGAACGATGCCCGCACCGGGTTCAGCGCCAGCAGCAGCACCGCGGCCCAGAGCCAGGCCGACGGCGCGTCGTCGCCGGGCCCGGAGATGCCGTCCGGCCCTTCGCTCGCCTCGACGATCGGGATCGTCCGCAGCAGCCCGGCCAGCGCGTGCTGCTGGTCGTCCATCCGGGTCTCGCCGGCGAGGAACCAGGCGCCCTCGATCCGCCCTGGCCGGGCGGCGTCCTGCGCGTCCCCGTCGTCGGATTGCGCCTCGATCGCTAGCCCGGCGATGCAGGTTGCACGTTCGGCGACGGGCTCTCGCAGGCCGTCCAGCTGGGGCTCCCTCTGAGCGGCAAGCCACCATCCGGTCAGGGCCTCGCTGATAACGCCGTATCCGCCGCCGCGCGGCGTGTAGCTGCCACGCACCAGCTCGCCCCACGGTCCGTAGCGCTGGGCGACCCACCGTGCCTGGGGACCGAAGAGCTCGGCCTGCGCGCGCGCGTATTCCGCCTCGTCCTCCGTCAGCCCGCTGCCGGTTCGCTCAGGGAACTCAACGGTTTCGGCGGCGCCGTAGGCGGCCCAGTGATCCGGAATCGGCGGCCAGTGATCCTCGACCTCGTCGCGCCGGGTTGCCAGGTAGGCGCCGATCCGATCGGCCGCCTCGCCCCAGCCCTGTTCCGGGAACGCCCTGTGGAGGCGGGCGAAGGTCCAATAGGCCTCCCCCGTGTAGTACTTGGAGTACTCGCCCGGCTCCGGCGCCTTGAGGAAAGTGTTGTAGGAGCGAAGCACCGCGCCCGACGGCTCGGTCTGAGCGAGGAGGAAGCGACCGAGCCGACCCAGCAGGCCGTCATAGCGCCGATCAGCGGTGGCCTCCCGACGAATCGTCAGACCGGCGGCGAGGAGGGCGGTTGCGCCGGTGTTGACCTCGCCGGAGTAGGCGAGCGCGGCCCAGTCATCACGTTCGATCAGCCGGTCGAGGGCCCATCGCGTACCCCGGTCGGCGGAGCTCAACGCTCCCGGCAATTCCGCCGCCGCGGCCTGATAGAGCCCCATGGTCACCCCGGCGTGGCGGACCTCGTTGTACTCGGAGTCGGTCGAGTCCTCCTCGGCGTTGTAGAGGTAGAGCCAGCTGCCATCGGCGTCCTGGTTGCGGACGAACCAATCGACGGCGGACTGCGCCGAGCCTCGGAGCTCCGCCGTGGTCACCGACGGGCAGCGCTCCGGCGGCGCAACCAGCAGCAGCGCGGCGGCGAGGATGAGCACCAGCGTCAGGCCGGCCCGCCAGAGGCGAGTCGCGATCATCGCTCGCGGGCTCGGCGGACGCCGGGGAGGAGGAGAGAGGGGAGGGCGAACCACGCCGTCAGCGGCAGGCGGCTGAGTGCGAATGCCGCGGCGGGTGTGCCTCGGAGCCTGCTGCCGTCGCGGTCCACGAGCTCAAGCGGAGAGCCGGGCGGAGCCGGCTCGACGCGGAACCGGGCCAGCCAGTCGAGGCCGCGCACCGCCGCGCCCAACCGTCGGTGGCGGGCGACGCCGGGGTCGATCCGGATCAATCGATCCTGGGTCGAGGGCACCGCCCAGACGAGCAGCACCGAGATCGCGAGCAGGGAGAAGATCTGGACCGACGCCGAGTATTCGATCGCGACATGGAAGGCGACGGCGACCCAGACGGCCAGGTAGCGGCTGCCCCGCCGCCACAACCCGGCTGCGATGAACAGCTCGGTGAACACGATCATCGGAGCGACGCCGCTGTGGAACCCGCGGTCGGTGAGGACCGAGATCGCCCAATCCGGGAGGGGCGTCGCCTCGAGGTCGTCCCGGGCCCGGACCACCCGCTGCCAGGTGACCGTGCCGCCGAACCAGTCGGGATCGAGGAGCTTGCTGAGGCCGGACGCCGCGTAGACGGCCGAGGACTCGAACCGGAGCAGCCACAGAGGCCAGGCGGGAGCCGACAGCACGAGCGCGGGGCGGCCCCCGCGACGGCGAAGCCACGAATCCAGTGAGAGCTCCCGTCCGCAGGGTGCCACCGCCAGCAGCCCGAGGACGATGACCAGGTAGGCACGGTTGTTGTGGAAGTGGGTGGTCGATAGGAAGAGGTTGTATGCGACGAGGAAGAACGTCGTCGCCGTCGCCACCCGGGTGAGTAGGCCGAGGGACATTGCGACCGCAGCGATCGCCGCAAGCCAGAGCACGCCGATGTAGGCCGCCTCCGGCACCTCGGGATACCAGGCCGCGTATGGCTCGTGGAACGCGTCCAGATAGGTCCGCCCGTCGAGGCTGTCGGAGAGGAACGGCTCCAGGTGAAGAAGCACGACCAGACCCGCCAGCACCCGCAGGAGGGCGAGGGACCGCATGCTGACCGGGCGGCCGAGAAGTTCATCGAGCGCCGCGAGCGCCCCGCGCCCCGCCGGGGCGTCGCGGCCGCTGACCCTACTCGGCGCGGTTTCGTACATCGCTTCGGATGACCTCGTCGGTGGGTGGGTCGTCGTTGTGCCAAGCCGTCACCCTCGCTTCGAGGAAGCGGGTTTCCTCGTCGCGCGGGGTGTTGGCCGCGACCCAGTCGAGGGCCGAGTCGAGGAAGGCGAGCTGGTTGTCGAGCCCGGCGTAGGCGTGGTGGCGAATCCCCGGGTTCCTCAGGCCCACGTTCGGAGCGAGCTCGTCCCAGCTGTACCCCGACCAGCGCTGCTCGATCGGCACCCGCCGCCCGTCGCTGGTCACCCGCACGATGTCCGCGCGCCAGGTACTCGCCTCAGGGAACATCTGGAAGGCGAACTCCTTGTGGTCGGAGAAGTAACCGCGGGCGGCGAACCCGACCTGCGCCGCAACCACGGCGACGACCACCACGCGCCGCCCGACCACTCTCGCCCGCGAGCTCACCAGGGCAACGATGTCACTGCCGCTCGCTCGACGCTTGCAACGCTGTCCACCGTGTACTTCGAGACCGACACCGCGGTCCTCGACGCCGCCCAGGCCCTTTGCGTGGCGCTACCCGCAGCCGGGCTGCCGCCGATGCTGGCGCGACTCGGCGGGCGCGGCTGGTCGCTGGTTGCACCTCTCTCCGTGGTCCTCACGGTGGTGGCGATCACCGTGGCGGCGGCGAGCGCCGACGTGCTCACCTGGGTCGCGCTGCTGCTGGTGCCGCCGGCCTGCGCGCTCGCCCTCGGCTGGGCAGCGCACGGCGCCCGGCCGTGGATGGCCGTCCTCGTCGTGCCGATGCTCGCAGCGGCGCTTGTTGCGCCCGACGATCCGCTGGGAAGGGCCGGCAGGCTCGCCCTCATCGTCGGCTCGGTTGTGACGGCCGGACGACTGCTTGCAGGGGCGGCGCCCCTCATCTATCTCAAGGCGGGCGTCTACGCGATGGCGACGATCGACGCGGTCTTCATCTTCGGCGACTTCTTCGGTGAGCAGAACGCGCAGTTCAACGCTGCTGCGCCGGCAGGCGAGCTGCCGCGGCTGCAGGTCGCCGACATCGGCGACGTCTCGACGGACTACGGCGACTACTTCGTCGCCGGCCTCGTCGGTGGGATCCTGGCCGCCGAGCGCCGGCCCCAAGCGATTGCAGCACTGGCGACTTTCGTCGTCGCCCAGGCGTTCAACCAGCTGTTCCTGGTCGTCGATTCGCTGCCGGGCACCGTACCGCCGGCGCTTGTCCTGCTCGCCTTCGAAGCCCGTGAGCGCCGCCTCATCTCAGCCTCACGACGGCCTCACCGCGGTTCCACGGCTATCTCCGAAGGTCGGGTCGACCAATGACAGCTCCGTCCGGGGTACCAGCGGAGGTACCAAACTGAGCAAATCTCAGGGATTCTCAGGTTGGCTGGGGGACTCAAACCTGCCTGAGATGACTGGACAGGACCACCCGCAGACGTCTCATAACCCCCAGGCCGATCGGATCGCCAGAACGAGGTGATACCTCCCACGCCCGGAGCTAGTAGGGTTGTCGAGGCTTGGCGAGGAGGGGTGGTGCGCCGAGCAGCGGTAACGGGAGCCCCGCGAGCTGGAGGTCGGATGACCCGCGTCGGCGTGCGGAGGAAAAGCGTATGGACCGCCGTTTGCCTAGTGGTGAGCGCGCTCAGCTTCGGCGCGGCGGCGGCATCGGGCAGCCATCCTGGAACCACGCCGGCCGACGAACTTGGCCTCACTGAGCAGGAGCTGCGCCGGGCAGAGACCCAGGCGCTCGGTCCCCAGCACGCTGCCGAGCACGCCCAGCAAAGGGCGCTGTTGCGCCAACGGGGGGAGCTCGGTCCAGCGATCACCCCCCGGGTCGCGGACGGCGAGCCGGCCCCTCGGATCGCCGGGCCTGCGGACCAGGTGGGCCAATGGGACGCTCCGTTCTCGATTCCGATCTTCGGCATCCACGCCGTGATGCTGCCGACCGGCAAGGTGATGTGGTGGTCCTACCCCTTCGGCAGCGGCGAGCCGCGCGAGAACACGGCCCAGGCCTGGCTCTGGAATCCGGCCACGGGCACGTCAAATCGCGTCGACCCCCCACAGGTGCCGGACCCCGACAACCCGGGGCAGACGAAGGCGGCCAACATCTGGTGCAGCGGCCAGGTGCTGCTCGCCGACGGCCGGGTCCTGGTCACCGGCGGCAACCTCAAATACGCGGGCGTTACGACCGACTGGCAGGGCCTGAACAGGGTCTACACCTTCAACCCCTTCAACGAGACCTGGACCGAGCAGCCCTCGATGGCGCGGGGACGCTGGTATCCGAGCCAGGTGCTGCAGCCGGATGGGCGGGTCGTGATCATGGACGGCTACGACGAAAGCGGCACCCCCGCGAAGAACAAGACGATCGAGCTGTTCACCCCCAGCCCCAACATGAACGGCGTCGGCCAGATCACGACGATCTCCACGCGCGGGGCGGCCGGCCAGCCGACCGACCAGGGGGAGCTCTATCCGCGCAACTTCCTGATGCCGAGCGGCCGTACGCTGGTCGCGGGTCCCGACCCGGCCGACAGCTGGTTCTACAACCAGATCGGCGCCGCCCCGGGAAACGCCTTCAGCTGGGGCGAGCTGCCGAACTTCAACGGCGGGGAAACGCGCCAGTGGAGCACCTCGGTGCTGGAGCCGGGCACCCCCGCCGGGTCGAGCAAGGTGACGATCATGGGCGGCACGCCGTTCGGCGGCGGCACCCAGCGCACGGCGGAGACGATCGACGACGCGAACCCGGGGCAGGGCTGGCAGCCCGCTCCCTCGCTGAACATCGGGCGCAGCCACCACAACACGGTGCTGCTGCCTGACGGCTCGAAGGTCGCGGTCGGCGGCGGGGTCGGCTCCGGCGCCCAGGGTCTGTACACGTTCGAGGACGAGCAGCGGCAGATCGAGCTCTATGACCCGACAAGCGGCTCGTGGCGTCTCGGCGCCTCGCAGGCGGAGGGGCGCGCCTACCACTCAACGGCCGCGCTGCTCCCGGACGGACGGGTGATCTCGGCCGGGGACAACTACAACGGGACGATCGGCCAGCCCGGGGGGGATCGAACCGATACCGCCGAGATCTACCAGCCTCCCTATCTGTTCAAGGGCGCGCGCCCCACGATCAGCGCCGCGCCCCCGAGCGTGGCCTGGGGCGACACCTTCGGCATCAACAGCCCCGACCCCGTCTCCCGCGCGGTGCTGATGGCCCCGGCCGCGACCACCCACGGCTACGACATGAACCAACGCCACGTCGAGCTCCAGGTCACGAACACCGTCGCCGGAACGGGCATCGACGTCGTCTCGCCGCCGAACGCGAGGGTTGCGCCGCCCGGTTACTACATGCTCTTCCTGCTGAACGGGCAGGGAGTGCCCTCGGTGTCGAGCTGGGTCAGGCTCGACCCGAGCGCCCCCGACCGCCCCCCGATCGGCGGCCCCCCGCCCCAGCGCACCCTGACCGTGACCCCGCCCACGGGCACCGGCACCGGCACGATCACCGGCACCGGCATCAGCTGCCCCGGCGACTGCACCCAGACCTACGCCGACGGCACCGCGGTCACCCTCGCCGCCAACCCCACCGGCGGCTCCAGCTTCTCGGGCTGGAGCGGTGACTGCACCGGCACCGGGCCCTGCAACCTGACGATGAACGCGAACAAGGCCGTCTCGGGCTCCTTCAGCGCCGCGCCCCCGCCCCAGCGCACCCTGACCGTGACCCCGCCCACGGGCACCGGCACCGGCACGATCACCGGCACCGGCATCAGCTGCCCCGGCGACTGCACCCAGACCTACGCCGACGGCACCGCGGTCACCCTCGCCGCCAACCCCACCGGCGGCTCCAGCTTCTCGGGCTGGAGCGGTGACTGCACCGGCACCGGGCCCTGCAACCTGACGATGAACGCGAACAAGGCGGTCTCGGGCTCCTTTACCGCCGGCGGCGGCAGCGGCGGCACCCAGCTGCTGCGGCCCAACGCCGACGTCACCTCGCAGTGGACCGTCTGCTGCCTCTTTGGGACCCCCGCCTGGGACGCGCTGAACGAGAACGTCACCCAGGCCCAGAGCTCGATTCCCTCAGAGCTGTTCATCTACGCCTCGGCGCTTAACAGGGTGACCGAGGTCGCGCTCTCGGACGCGGCGCTTAACGGCACCCCGACCACCAGCAGGGCCTGGTTCTACATGAACACCGCAGCGGGCCAGAGCGTCCGCGCCGACGTGATCTGGGGCGGTTCGGTCAGGGCCAGCAGCACCGTCTCCGGCGGGCAGGGCTACCAGTGGCGCTCGTTCAACGTCACCCCGCCCGACCAGGCGGCGGTGAATGACCTTCGCATTCGCTTCACGGTGACCGCCGCCGGCTCCAGCAGCGGCAACGTCTTCGCCACCTACTTCGAGCTGGTGACGGTGGGCGGCGGCCCCCCGCCCCAGCGCACCCTGACCGTGACCCCGCCCACGGGCACCGGCACCGGCACGATCACCGGCACCGGCATCAGCTGCCCCGGCGACTGCACCCAGACCTACGCCGACGGCACCGCGGTCACCCTCGCCGCCAACCCCACCGGCGGCTCCAGCTTCTCGGGCTGGAGCGGTGACTGCACCGGCACCGGGCCCTGCAACCTGACGATGAACGCGAACAAGGCCGTCTCGGGCTCCTTCAGCGCCGCGCCCCCGCCCCAGCGCACCCTGACCGTGACCCCGCCCACGGGCACCGGCACCGGCACGATCACCGGCACCGGCATCAGCTGCCCCGGCGACTGCACCCAGACCTACGCCGACGGCACCGCGGTCACCCTCGCCGCCAACCCCACCGGCGGCTCCAGCTTCTCGGGCTGGAGCGGTGACTGCACCGGCACCGGGCCCTGCAACCTGACGATGAACGCGAACAAGGCCGTCTCGGGCTCCTTCAGCGCCGCGCCCCCGCCCCAGCGCACCCTGACCGTGACCCCGCCCACGGGCACCGGCACCGGCACGATCACCGGCACCGGCATCAGCTGCCCCGGCGACTGCACCCAGACCTACGCCGACGGCACCGCGGTCACCCTCGCCGCCAACCCCACCGGCGGCTCCAGCTTCTCGGGCTGGAGCGGTGACTGCACCGGCACCGGGCCCTGCAACCTGACGATGAACGCGAACAAGGCCGTCTCGGGCTCCTTCAGCGCCGCGCCCCCGCCCCAGCGCACCCTGACCGTGACCCCGCCCACGGGCACCGGCACCGGCACGATCACCGGCACCGGCATCAGCTGCCCCGGCGACTGCACCCAGACCTACGCCGACGGCACCGCGGTCACCCTCGCCGCCAACCCCACCGGCGGCTCGAGCTTCTCGGGCTGGAGCGGTGACTGCACCGGCACCGGGCCCTGCAACCTGACGATGAACGCGAACAAGGCCGTCTCGGGCTCCTTCAGCGCCGCGCCCCCGCCCCAGCGCACCCTGACCGTGACCCCGCCCACGGGCACCGGCACCGGCACGATCACCGGCACCGGCATCAGCTGCCCCGGCGACTGCACCCAGACCTACGCCGACGGCACCGCGGTCACCCTCGCCGCCAACCCCACCGGCGGCTCGAGCTTCTCGGGCTGGAGCGGTGACTGCACCGGCACCGGGCCCTGCAACCTGACGATGAACGCGAACAAGGCGGTCTCGGGCTCCTTTACCGCCGGCGGCGGCAGCGGCGGCACCCAGCTGCTGCGGCCCAACGCCGACGTCACCTCGCAGTGGACCGTCTGCTGCCTCTTTGGGACCCCCGCCTGGGACGCGCTGAACGAGAACGTCACCCAGGCCCAGAGCTCGATTCCCTCAGAGCTGTTCATCTACGCCTCGGCGCTTAACAGGGTGACCGAGGTCGCGCTCTCGGACGCGGCGCTTAACGGCACCCCGACCACCAGCAGGGCCTGGTTCTACATGAACACCGCAGCGGGCCAGAGCGTCCGCGCCGACGTGATCTGGGGCGGTTCGGTCAGGGCCAGCAGCACCGTCTCCGGCGGGCAGGGCTACCAGTGGCGCTCGTTCAACGTCACCCCGCCCGACCAGGCGGCGGTGAATGACCTTCGCATTCGCTTCACGGTGACCGCCGCCGGCTCCAGCAGCGGCAACGTCTTCGCCACCTACTTCGAGCTGGTGACGGTGGGCGGCTGACCCGAAGGTCGCGGGTTCGAATCCCGCCCCCGATCCAATCTAAAGGGGGCGCCGCTAGGCCCGCTTCGCAGACCCGGCAGGGTGCAGTGCACCCGCCGCGGGCGCGTAGATGCTCTCGTGCCCGTCGTCCCATCTGATGCGATACCGAGTGGAGGGCGCGCTTTGCAAGACCTCCTCCACGACGCCAGACCGAGGCGGCCGCTCAGTCGACTCGGACTCGACCTCCACCCGATCTCCCGCGCTTAACTCCATGCCTCCTCCTGAGTCATCTCATGAAGCCTACTCCGCGCGCAGCGTTCCGATGACGCGCGGATGACCGTCGATGACCGGCGCGTCGAACAGCTCAAATCCTTCGTAGCCAGCGTCGCGGGACAGACGGCGCAAACCCGCCGGGGTAAAGCCCCAGTACACGAAGTCATCGCGAGCGTAGACCTCGCCTGCCTCATAGGCGTGGATGGCCGCCGGGGCATCGAGCGTGCGATCCGTTGAGCCGTAGGTCTCGAGAAGCACCCGGCCTTCGGCCGAGAGGCGCCGTCGAAGCACCTTGAGCAGGCCCATCGGATCATCTACCCGGTGGAGGATGCCGAAGCAGATGATGAAGTCGAACGTTTCAGCGAGCTGGTCGAGATCGAAGGCGTTGAGGCGGCGATACTCGACCTTCGAGCGAAGCAACTCCCGGATCGCTGCGAACCCCTCGCCTCCCTCGAGCTCGACACCCCAGCGCGACTTGACCCAGACCTTGTACTGCTCGTTGTCCACCGCAACGACTCGCCGCGCCCCACGGGCTTCGGCGAGGAACGCGTAGAAGCCGTCAAAGGTGCCGACGTCGAGCACGCTCATGCCGCTGAAGTCCTCGGGAAGGGCCGGAATCCGGTAGCGATGGTCGCGGGCGACGCCGGGGGTGTAGAGGTCCTCGGAGCGGTTGAGCGAGAAGGTGTGGAACCAGAGCGGGACGAGATCCAGGACGGCCCTGGCCGCGTCGGGATCGACCTCGACCGGCAGCAGATCAGCCACTTCGCGCTCGGCGGTAGTTGGCTTCGGAGGAGCTTCCCTCCGTGATCTCACCGTGGGCGGGGTCATTCCCACCATGCCACCTTCTCCTCTCACGTGCAGCCCAACCACGTTACTCCGGCCCGGCGGGCGGGAAGCCTCTGAGCAACCCTCCGCCCGGGCGTCATGACCCGAAGGTCGCGGGGTCGAATCCCGCCTTCGCTACCTCACGAAAGGCCCGGAGGCTCGCGCCTCTCGTCTATTGGGGTCGGGGCTCGACGTGCGGGTCTGGAACAACTCGGGTGCCGCGCTCTGCGCTGCCGCCTGCACGTGGATGCTCTGCAGCACTCCGAGCGCCAGGAAGGTGCCCACCACTGAGGAGCCTCCGTAGCTCATCAGGGGAAGGGTGATTCCCGTCACCGGCACCATCCCCAGATTCATTCCGATGTTGACGAAGACCTGGAAAGCCAGCATCGCGACGATCCCGCCGGCGATCAGGGTCCCGTAGAAGCTTTCGGAAACCCTCATCACTCGCAGCGTGCGCCAGAAGAGCAGGGCGTAGAGGGCAATCAGGGCGGCGACCCCGAGAAAGCCGAAGCGCTCCGCGATCGCGGCAAAGATGAAGTCCGTATGCCGTTCGGGAAGGAAGCGGAGCTCGGTCTGCGTCGCGTCGGCACCCCGCCCTGTCATCTCTCCGGAGCCGACCGCGATCACGGACTGGTTCACCTGGTAGCTGGCGTCCCTCGGGTCATCGCTCGGCTGGAGGAAGGCGGTCACCCGCTCCTCCTGGTAGTCACGAATGCCGTCGATGCCCACGGCATGCCCGAACCCGATTGCGCCGGCGGCAAGCAGCGCTGCCGCTGCGGCGACGGCGGCGAAGTGCTGCCAGGGCACTCCGGCGATGAAGAGCACCGCGACGGTCCCGACCAGGAGCACGATCGCCGTGCCCAGGTCGGGCTGCAAGAGGACGAGCGTGGCCGGCGCCAGACCGAGGCCCAGGAGTGCGAGCGTGTCGCTGAGCCGCGACCGTTTCCGGACGAGCTCGAAGGCAAAGGCGGCCAGCGAAACGCACAGCAACACCTTGGCGAGCTCGGCGGGCTGGAACCGGAAGTAGGGCAGTTCGATCCAGCGGTCCGCGCCGCGCGCTGCCGCACCGGACACGAGCGCGACCAAGACCAAGGCGATCGCCGTCGTGTAGAGGCTGATCCTGAGATCCCGGAGGCGCAGGTAGTCCAGGCGGCAGAGCCCGACCATCAGCGCGATCCCCGCGATCCCGTAGAACCCCTGACGAGTGGCTAAGTAGAGAGGCTGCCCGGCGACCTCGTGACGTCCGGCGCCGGCGAGCGCGAAGACGCTGAAGCTGATCAACCCGACCGAGGCGGCCAGCATCAGGGGGTCGATGTAAGGCAGCCTGAGGCGCTCGGCGAACGTCGCGCGGCGGGGAGCGAACGCCAGGTGCTTCAGGGCCTCCATCACCCCTCCTCGAGCTCGATCGCCTGCTCGAGGATGCGCGCCACGACGGGCGCGGCCGCCTCAACGCCGAAGCCGCCGCCCTCGACAGTCGCGACGACGACGATCCTCGGCTCGCCCGCCGGTGCGATCGCCCCGTACCACGACTGGTCCTCGACCCCCGCGCCTCGCTCCGCGGTGCCGGTCTTGCCCGCGACCGCGAACGGGAAGCCTCCGAACACCGAATAGGAGGTGCCGCCCGGCTCCATTGCCGCCCGCTCCAACCCGCCGAGGATCGTCTCGCGGGTCAGGTCCGAGATCCGCAACCGGCGCCGCGGCGGTGGGCGGATCCGCGCGAGCGTGCGGCCGTTGACGGCCTCGATCCGGGCGCCGAGGTGCGGGGTCACCACGGCGCCCCCATTGGCGAGGGCGGCATAGGCCGTGGCGAGCTGCAGGGGCGTCACCTGTAGGTCTCCCTGGCCGACGCTGAGGTTGACGTTGTCGCCGGTCGTCCAGGGACGGTCGATGTAGGGATTGCTTCCCTTGTCGAAGACACGGTCGCGCCAGGCGGGCGTGGGGAGCAGGCCGGCCTGCTCGCCCGGAAGGTCGATCCCGGTCTTCTCTCCGATCCCGTAGGAGCGGGCCCAGTCCTGGATCTGGCCGTGCCGGCCGTGCGCGCTCGCCTCCGCCCCGAGCCGGTAGAAGTAGACATCCGAGGAAACCTTGAGCGCGTCGCTCATGTCGATCGCCCCATTGACGGCGCCCCCCGCGTTTTGGAAGACGACTCCGCCGACGGTGAGCGCCCCGCCGTCGTAGACGATCTCATCGGGCGCGACCAGCCCCTCCTCGAGGGCGGCGGTCGCGACGATCGGCTTGAAGGCGGAGCCGGTCGGGTAGCCGCCCTGGTCGGCTCGATTCAGCAGCGGGGCATTGCCCCGACTCTCCAGGGCCCTGTACTCGGCCTGGGTGCGCGGCTTCACGTAGAAGGCGGGGTCGAAGGTGGGGTAGGAGCCCATCGCCAGCACGGCCCCCGTGCGGGCGTTCATCGCCACGAAGGCGCTCGGCCGCCCCGACGCCCGGAGCGCCGCCTCGCCAGTCGCCTGTAGCGCCGCGTCCAGGGAGAGGCGGAGGTTGGACCCGGCGCTGGCCGGCCTGTTGCCGAGCTCACCCTTCGGCCGGCCGAGCGCATCGACCTGGACCCTGAGCTCGCCCGGCGCGCCGCGCAGGTAGTGGTCGTAGGCGTGCTCCACCCCCGACTGGCCGATCACCTCACCGGGCTTAAGGCCGTCGTATCGCGGCCGCTTCAGCTGGGCAGGGTTCACCTGGCCGACGATCCCGAGCACGTGCGCCGCCAGCGAGCCGGCTCTGTAGCGGCGGACGAAGGCGCGCTCGACGCTGAGGCCGGGGAAGCGGCGCCGGTTCTCGAGCAGGTAGAAGAGCAGCGGGCGGCGCAGCCCCTGCTGGAGCACGACCGGCTCCCCTGCGAACTGCGAGGCATGGCTGAGCTTGGCTCGCATCTGAGCCGAGGAGAGCCCCAGCAGATCAGCGAGTTCGGCGAGTTCCCGCCTGCGATCAGGCCGAGCTCTCGGCAGCTCGGCGGGCCGGAGCACAAGGGTCATCACGGCACGGTTGTCGACCAGGACCCGTCCCTCCCGATCGAGGATCTCGCCGCGCTGGGGTTGGACGTTGATCTCGCGAATCCGGTTGTTGTCGGCGAGGGCGCGGTAACGCTCCCCCGAGACCACCTGCAGCGACCAGACCCGGAACAGGAGTGCCGAGACGATTGCGATCACGAGCCCGGTCAGGACGGCGATTCGCACCGGCAGGCGCATGCGGAGGCGCGGCGGGAGGTCCTCAGGTCGGTGCAGCAGGTACAAGGCTCAGCCGGCTGGGATCAGGATCATCCGTGGGTTTCCTCCCCTCAGACTTCCGTCAATAACGCCTCCGCGCCCTCGACGAGTTCCTCCCGGCACGCTTGAGAGCGTCGAATTCCTCCAACGCCTGCCCGCCGCCGGTCGCAACACAGGTGATCGGTGACTCGGCGAGCCGGGCCGGCATCTGGCACTCCTCGCTCATCCGCTCGGCCATTCCATGGAGCAGTGCGCCGCCGCCGGCAAGGGTGAGGCCGTGCTCCATTACGTCCCCTGCGAGCTCCGGAGGCGTGCGGTCGAGCGTGTCGCGGACGGCGGCGATGATCTGGGCGATCGGCTCGTCGAGCGCCTTGCGAACATCGTCTGAGTTGATCTTCACCGTTCGCGGCAGCCCTGAGCCAAGGTCGCGGCCGTGGATCTCGACCTCGACCACGTGGCCGAGCGGGGCGGCTGAGCCGGCCTCATGTTTGACCTGCTCGGCGGTCTGATCGCCGATCAACAGCTGATGCTTGCGCTTGGACCACTTGATGATTGCCTCGTCCATCTCGTCCCCGCCGACGCGGATCGACTTCGAGACGACAATGTCCCCCAGCGAGATCACGGCCACCTCGGTCGTGCCTCCACCGATGTCGACGATCAGGCTTCCCGTCGGCTCGCTGACCGGCAGGCCGGAGCCGATCGCCGCCGCCATCGGTTCCTCGATCAGATACGCCTCACGTGCTCCCGCCGCGAGACAGGCCTCCTCGACCGCCCTCCTCTCCACTCCGGTCACGCCCGAGGGCACGCAGACGATCACCCTGGGATGAGCGAGTCGGCTGTGGTTGACCTGCAGGATGAAAGAGCGGAGCATCTGCTCCGCCACCTCGAAATCGGCGATCACGCCGTCCTTCAGGGGCCGGATCGCGTTGATCGACGCCGGCGTGCGGCCGAGCATCCGCTTGGCCTCCTCACCCACGGCGTGAACCTCGCCATTGCCCGTGTCCACCGCGACCACCGACGGCTCCGAGAGGACGATCCCCTTCCCGCGCTCGAAGACCAGCGTGTTCGCAGTACCGAGGTCAACGGCCACGTCACGTGCACGGAATAGGGAGCTGAGCAGGCTCATTCCCATCCTCGAGGGTTTCTGGCAGGGAGTCTAGGAGCCTACCGGAGCCCCCTAAACCCATCTCGATCCGCCGCGCGGCCTTGTCGTAGAGGACCTGCAGCTCGAACGACTCGGGTGGTTTGCGGCCCGCGAGGGCAGGGTAGGTGCCTCACAAGATCCAGTAAGGAGTGGGATTGACCGCACGGATAGCGGTGTTGGCGGCACTGGCGGCGATGCTGCTGGGCATCGCGTCGCCGGCCGCGGCCGCACCGGGCGGCGGGGGGAACGACCTCGAGCTGTATGAGGCCAACGTCGATCCGGCCACGGCGGCTCGCCTGGTGGATGACGGCTACGACGTGACCCCGGTCGCCCAGGGCGGCGAGGGAGTGACCCTCGCGCTGGTTCTGGCGCCCGCCGAGCAGCGCCGGCTGGAGAGCCAGGGCGTCGCGCTCGAGGTCGTGCGCGACAGCCAGGGGCGCACCCAGAGCCAGCGGGCGGCGCGCCAGGAGGCTGGC
Source organism: uncultured Solirubrobacterales bacterium (assembly GCA_963813725.1). Lineage (GTDB taxonomy): Bacteria > Actinomycetota > Thermoleophilia > Solirubrobacterales > 70-9 > VGBV01. The sequence goes on along the minus strand of CAWFAI010000011.1, from coordinate 57,018 downwards.
GGCTTCAACGTCTGGCGCGACTACGACGGGCGGGGCGGGATCGAGGCCCAGATCCGGAAGCTGGCCAGGAAGCACCCCGCGATCGCCCAGCTGCGCGTGATCGGCGAGACGATCGAGGGCCGCGACATCCTCGCCGTCCGCGTCACGAAGAACGTCAAGAAGACCAAGAAGGGGCGGAAGCCGGCGGTGCTCTACCAGGGCAACTACCCATGCGCGCGAGTGGATCAGCACCGAGGTCACGCTCCGGCTGCTGCGCTGGTACCTCAACCGCGGCGACACCCGCCGCGTGGGCAAGATCCTGAAGCGGACCGAGCTCTGGTTCGTCCCGGTGGTCAACCCTGACGGCTACCAGTACACCTTCGACACGAGCGCCTGTGGCGCAAGAACACGCGCGACGTCAACGGCGACGGCGTGATCGAGGTCGGCGACGGCGTCGACATCAACCGCAACTACCCGGAGAAGTGGAACTACGACGAGGAGGGCTCCTCCGAGCAGACCTCCAGCGACACCTACCGCGGGACGGCGCCGGGGTCCGAGCCCGAGACGCGCGCCGACATGGGCCTGTTCGATCAGGCCGACATCCGTTTCAACCTCAGCTACCACTCCTTCGGCCCGCTGCTCCTCTACTCGCAGGGCTGGCAGCTGCAGACCCCGTCCGCCGACGACCCGATCTTCGTCGCTCTGACCGGCACCGATGAGGACCCCGCGGTGCCCGGGTTCGACCCCGGGCGTAGGCGCCGACCTCTACATCACCAACGGCGAGTTCAACGACTGGGCCCACTCGCGTCGGCACTCGCTCGGCTGGACGCCCGAGCTCGAGGAGGGCTGCGAGGGCTGCGGCTTCGTCTTCCCCGACGACGAGGCGCTGGTCCAGGAGCAGTTCGAGAAGAACCTCAACTTCGCCGTCAACATCGCGCGCTCGGCGCGCGATCCGGACGACCCCGTCTCCCATATGGGTCTCGACACCAAGGCCTTCTACCTCGACCTGGCCACGATCGACCCCGAGAAGGCGCACAACCCGCTTTCGGATCTCGCCGTGGACGTCTCCCACGCCGGCGGCTCGGCGCAGCCGGTCGAGGTGCTCGCCAAGCGCGCCATGAGGAAGGTCGGGCTGCGCTACCGGATCAACGGCGGCCCGATTCAGAGGGCGGGCGTCCAGCCCTCCCCCGACGGCGAGACCTTCGGCGGCAACAACGCCTACAACGACTACTACCACTACCTGCGCGGCTCGATCCCCGGGCTCGCCGTCGGCGACAGCGTCGAGTACTGGTTCGAGGGGAAGCCGAAGCGCAAGCGCGGCAGGTCCGGCACGATCGGCAGCGACCACACCACGTTCGAGGTCACCGACGACGCCGATGCCCGGGTCCTGATCGTCGCCGCCGAGGACCGGACCGGCGCCTCCACCGACCCGCCCTACGAGAGCACGGACCCAGGGACCCCGAACTACCTCTCCTTCTACGAGAGCGCCCTCGACGCCAACGGCATCACGCACGACGTCTACGACGTAGACGCGTCCGGCCGGGAGGCGCCCGATCACCTCGGCGTGCTCGGCCACTACGACGCGGTCATCTGGTACTCCGGCAATGATCTCGTCATCCGCGAGCCGGGCTGGGGCCCCGGCAACGCCTCGCGCTTGGCCAACGACATGACCCTCGAGATGCGCCAGTACCTGAACGAGGGCGGCAAGCTCCTCTACACGGGCCAGTGGGCCGGCGCCCTGCAGAACGGCGTTGCCGGCGCCCAGTACTACGACCCGGTCGCGAACGAGCAGTGCGTCGTCGGCGGTGAGCTGGTGCTCGCGCGCTGCAAGCTGATCGCGGACAAGAACGACTTCATCCAGTACTACCTGGGTTCCTACCTCTACAACTCGGACGCCGGCACCGACGACAACGGCCAGCCGGTTCCCGTCGAGGGCGTCTCCGATCCGTTCACGGGCCTGGGATGGGCATTCAACGGCGGCGACAGCGCCGCGAACCAGATCCACACCGCCTCCTTCATCACCACCAGCAGCCTGCTGAAGCCCGACCGCTACCCGCAGTTCGCGAGCACGGCCCCCGCGACGTGGATGGGTCCCGAGGGCGCCTTCGAGCCGATCGACGGCGACAAGTACATGTACTCCCAGCGCGCCGACGTCAGCTACAAGCGGCTCTCGCGCACGATCGACCTCACCGGCGGCGGCTCACCGAGCCTGAGCTTCCGGACCTCCTACGACACCGAGGCGGGCTGGGACCACCTGTTCGTCGAGGTGCACACGGTCGGCCAGGACAACTGGACGACACTGCCGGACGCCAACGGGCACACAGGCACCGAGACCGGCGACTCCTGCGCCAACGGCTGGTTCGAGCTGCACCCGTGGCTGGAGCGCTACCAGGGCACCGACTGCTCGGGCACCAACCCCACCACGGGCGGCGCCTGGCACTCTGCGTCGGGCCGCTCCGACGGCTGGGAGACGTGGAATATCGACCTCTCGGCATACGCCGGCCAGCAGGTCGAGGTCTCGATCACCTACGCGAGCGACTGGGGCACCCAGGGCGTGGGGGCCTTCGTCGACGCGATCGACGTCTCGACGGGCGAGGGCACCACGTCGTTCGAGGACGACGCCGACCCGATGGACGGCTGGACCGTGTCGGGGCCGGCCGAGGGCAGCGCGATCAACGCCAACGACTGGATCCGCAGCGCGTCCGTCGGCTTCTCCGAGGGAGCGGTAACCGCCACCGACGACACCCTCCACTTCGGCTTCGGCCTCGAGGGCATCAGCGGCGCCGACTCGAGGGCGACCGTGCTCGGCCGGAGTCTCGACTACCTGCTCGACTGACGTCCGGCTGAGCCCCGCCACGCGCGCTCTCGGATTGTCCCGGAGCTCACATGACCCCATGATGTGCAGCTCATTTCCCCTGACCGATGCAGCAGCATGCCTGCAACCACCGCACTCTCAGGCATGATCTCGGCGGGCATCAAAGCGGGCATCAACGACCGCCAGCGCATTGCCGCGGTGCGCTCAGGCCAAGAGAACCCCGACATAGGAGAGACATGGACATCATCGAGATCGAGAAGAAGGAAACCCTTGGACGCAAGGAAATCGCCACTCGCCTCAGGCACCTGGCCAACATGCTGGCCAAGGACGACGACATCGAGTTCGAGCAGGGCGGGATGAAGATCAATGTCGCCGTCCCCGACAAGGTGCAACTCAAGGTCGAGCTCGAGGTCGAGACCGAAAAGCGAGAGCTCGAGATCGAGCTGACGTGGTGACCGACATACCCGCGCTGAGCATGGCCTGGACGGACCCCCCGCGACCGATCGAGACCGGCGATCCGCCCACGAGGAGGCCGAGATGTCGCACGCGCCGTTCGTTTCACCGACGTGGACCCGGTGGCGGCCCTCGCCGCACGGGTCGAGGAGAGGGGCGGCCCCCAGCGCGTTCGCGGGTGAGGCTCCCGTGTTGCCGACCTCCTCGTGAAGCGCGCCGGGGATATGCTCGGCCCACCCGACCAAGGAGGCGTGATGTACGCACGCGCTGTCCGTTTCACCGAGATGCGTTGAGCCCGTACGGCTGGACGAATCGCGTGGCCGCGGTGGCGGCGCTCGTGCTTCCACCCGCGGCTCTGCTGCTGGCCTTCGCGGTTGCGTTGGAGGAGTTCCCGCGCGGGCTGATCGTGTTGGGGGCAACCGCGTTCGCGATCGCCGCCGCGGGCTATGCCCTGCTTCGCAGGGGATCGCGGAGGTGGCTGGGGGCGGGCGCCGCCCTCCTCGGACTCATCGTCGCGGTGGTCAATCTGATCGACGATGGCGACCACTGGGTCGATGCGCTGCTGATCGGGGCCGGGCTGGCGCTGGCGGCGGGGGCGTCGCGGGCCGCGTTCAGGGTCCACACCCAGCTTCCCCGCGTCGCCGCACCGCCGAAGCGCCCGGCCCTCTTCTACAACCCGAAGTCCGGGGGAGGAAAGGCCGAGAAGTTCCGCCTCGCCGACGAGGCGCGGAAGCGCGGGATCGAGCCGATCGAGCTCACGCCCGGGACCGACCTGGAGCAGCTCGTGCGCGGGGCGGTCGCCGACGGGGCGGACGCGCTGGCGATGGCCGGCGGCGACGGCTCGCAGGCGGTCGTCGCCTCGGTCGCCTCGGAGCTCGAGCTGCCCTACTCCTGCATCCCGGCCGGCACCCGCAACCACTTCGCGCTCGATCTGGGCGTGGACCGCGATGACGTCGTCGGCGCCCTCGACGCGTTCCGGGACGACGCGGGCGAGCGGCGGGTGGACCTGGCGGAGATCAACGGCAAGGTCTTCGTCAACAACGTCTCGCTGGGGATCTATGCCGAGGCCGTCCAGCGCGAGGGCTATCGCGAGTCGAAGCTGAAGACGATCCTGGACACGCTGCCCGAGGTCCTGGGACCCGAGGGGAGGGGCATCGCTCTGCGCTGGAGAGAGCCCGGTGGGGAGGAGCAGTCATCGGGCGCGGTCATCCTCGTCTCCAACAACCGCTACCGGCTGGGAGGGGTCATCGGCTCAGGCTCCCGGCCGACAATGGACGAGGGTGTGCTGGGGATCGCGGTCGCGGACGCCCCAGAAGCGAGCTTCGCCGGGCCGGGTGGACGACGCCCGTGGCGCGAGTGGGTGAGCGATGACTTCGAGGTCAGCGCCGATGGGCCGGTTGCGGCCGGGATCGACGGCGAGGCCGTGACACTCCAGGCGCCGCTGCGGTTCCGTTCCCGGCCGGCGGCGCTGCGCGTCCTGATCGCGGCGAAGCATCCGGGGGCATCACCGTCGGCCAACCTGCCGTCCGGCGCGCGGGAGGGGTTCCTCGCCCTCGCCAGGATCGCCGCCGGCAAGCCCCCCGCGGGGAGCTGATCGCGTGACGGAAGGAGCACGAGGTCAGCGCGCGCTCGCCGAGCTCGACGCGCTCGACAAGGCGGTCCTCGTCGCCATCGCCGAGACCCCGACGCCCGAGCTGGACCGGGCGATGGGTGCTGTCACCAGCGCCGCCGACTACTCCCGTCTCTCGATCGCCGCCGCGGCCGCGCTCGCGATCGCGGGCGGCTCGGGCGGCCGGCGCGCCGCGTGGCGCGGCCTCGCGTCGGTGGGCGTCACCGCCGCAATCGTGAACGTGGCCGTGAAGCCGGCGCTGCGCCGTGCCAGGCCGGTCCGCGACCGCGAGCCGCCGCCCGACCGGGAAGTGCGGATGCCGATCTCGGCGTCGTTCCCCTCGGGCCATTCGGCCGCGGCCTTCGCCTTCGCGGCCGGCGCGGGCCACGGGATGCCGGCGGCGACCCCGCCCCTCACCGTGCTGGCGGCGGTCGTCGCCTACTCCCGGGTCCACACGGGCGTCCACTTCCCGACCGACGTCATCGCCGGCTCCCTGATCGGGATCGCCCTGGCCGAGGTGACCAACCACCTGCTGGGCCGCCGGGGCGCTTAGCCGACGTCCGGGCGTCGGCGGCTGACGGTTGCCGGTGGACACCCTCGTCTCCGGCCGCTAGCCTGTCTGTACCCGTAGTGGCACGGGTGGGGGTTTTGTCGCCGCATCGCACGAGGGAGGGTCCCGCTGCACCAGAGCACCGCTTTGCCCGAGGAAATCGCGCCGCCGCGGCCACCGGCGGCCGGATCGCCGCAGCCAACGAGCGGGTATCGCGCTGGCCTGCCTTCTCTTGATTGGGTCGGTCCTGATCCCCCAGGCGGCGTCGGCAGCGCATTCACCGGTCTTGCCCGCTGGCCTGGACGAGGCCGAGATCCGCCGGGTCGAAACCCAGGCGCTCGGTCCCCAGCACGCCGCCGAGCACGCCCTGCAGCGCAGCCTGGCAGCGCAGGCGTCGCGCTCCTCGGAACTGGGCGATCCCTCGGACGCCGAGGACGGCTCCGACGCGACCATCGCGGCCGTCGGTCCGCCGTCGCAGGTCGGCCAGTGGGGGGCGCCGTTCCCGATCCCGGTGTTCGGGATCCATACGGTCGTGTTGCCGACCGGCAAGGTGATGTGGTGGTCCTATCCGCTCTCGCCGGAGGCGCGCGACAACACAGCCCAGGCCTGGCTCTGGAATCCGGCCACAGGCGCCTCCACCCGCGTCGATCCCCCGCAGGTGCCGGACCCCGACAACCCGGGGCAGACGAAGGCGGCCAACATCTGGTGCGCCGGCCAGGTGCTGCTCGCCGACGGCCGGGTCCTGGTCACCGGCGGCAACCTCCGGTACGAGGACGGCACGACCGACTGGCAGGGCCTGAACAGGGTCTACACGTTCAACCCCTTCAACGAGACCTGGACCGAGCAGCCCTCGATGCCGCACGGGCGCTGGTATCCGAGCCAGGTGCTGCAGCCGGATGGGCGGGTCGTGATCATGGACGGCTACGACGAAAGCGGCACCCCCGCGAAGAACAACGACGATCGAGCTGTTCACGCCCAGCCCCAACATGAACGGCGTCGGCCAGATCACGACGATCGCCACGCGCGGGGCGGCCGGCCAGCCGACCGACCAGGGGGAGCTCTATCCGCGCAACTTCCTGATGCCGAGCGGCCGCACGCTGGTCGCCGGCCCCGATCCCTTCGACAGCTGGTCTTTCAACCCGGTCGGCCCGGCGCCGGGCAACGCCTTCAGCTGGCAGGATCTCCCCAACTTCTCCGATTACCGCCTCTGGAGCACCTCGGTGCTGGAGCCGGGCCCCCCCGCCGGGTCGAGCAAGGTGACGATCATGGGCGGCACGCCGTCCGACAGCGCCCTGCGCACGGCGGAGACGATCGACGACGCGAACCCGGGGCAGGGCTGGCAGCCCGCTCCCTCGCTGAACATCGGGCGCAGCCACCACAACACCGTGCTGCTGCCCGACGGCTCGAAGGTCGCGGTCGGCGGCGGGGTCGGCTCCGGCGCCCAGGGTCTGTACACGTTCGAGGACGAGCAGCGGCAGATCGAGATCTATGACCCGACAAGCGGCTCGTGGCGTCTCGGTGCCTCGCAGGCGGAGGGGCGCGCCTACCACTCAACGGCCGCGCTGCTCCCGGACGGACGGGTGCTCTCGGCCGGCGACAACTACAACGGCGGAGTCACCTCGGACACGGCCGAGATCTACTCCCCGCCATACCTGTTCAAGGGGGCGCGACCGGCAATCAGCGCCGCTCCCACCGCCGTCAAGTGGGGTGACAAGTTCGGCGTCAAGAGTCCCAGCAAGGTCTCACGGGCGGTGCTGATGGCACCGGCCGCGACCACCCACGGCTACGACATGAACCAGCGCCACGTCGAGCTCGCGGTCTCGAGCATTGTCGATGGTGTCGGCATCAACGTGGTCGCACCGCCCAGCGCCAACGTGGCGCCGCCCGGTTACTACATGCTGTTCCTGCTGAACCAGCAGGGCGTCCCCTCGGTCTCGCGCCCGGTGCGGCTCGACCCCAACGCGCTCGATGCCGCCGGAGTGGCAGGCAAGAAGAAGAGCTGCAAGAAGAAGCGGAAGGGCAAGAAGAAGGGGAAGGCCAAGAAGAGCAAGCGCAAGAAGGGCAAGGCCAAGAAGCGCTGCAAGAAGAAAAAAAAGAAGAAGAAGAAGCGCTGACCCCCTCGCCTACTTCGGCTGCGGAACGATCCTGATGTAGGGCTTCGGCGACTCCCAGCCGTCCGGGTAGGTCTCCTTGGCCTCGTCGTCGCTGACCGAGCCGGCGATGATCACGTCGTCGCCCTGCTTCCAGTTGACCGGGGTGGCGACCTTGTGGTTGGCGGTGAGCTGCAGCGAGTCGATCACGCGCAGGACCTCGTCGAAGTTGCGACCGGTCGTCATCGGGTAGACCAGGATCAGCTTCACCTTCTTGTCGGGGCCCACGACGACGACGTTGCGAACGGTCTGGTTGTCGGCCGGCGTGCGGTCGGCCGGATCGCCCTCGACCTCGGCGGGGAGCATGTCGTAGAGCTTCGAGACCCGAAAATCGGCGTCCGCGATCAGCGGGTAGTTGGGCGCCGTGCCCTGGGTCTCCTCGATGTCCTTGGCCCACTCCTCGTGCTTGTCAGTGGGATCAACCGAGAGCCCGATGATCTTGACGTCGCGCTTGTCGAACTCGGGCTTGGCGTTGGCCATGTAGCCCAGCTCGGTGGTGCAGACGGGCGTGAAGTCCTTGGGGTGGGAGAAGAGGACGCCCCAGCTGTCGCCGAGCCAGTCGTGGAAGCTTGATCCTGCCCTCGGTCGAGTCAGCCTCGAAGTCAGGTGCGGTGTCGCCGATCTTCAATCCCATGTCTTTCTCCTTTGCCGCGACAGCATCGAACGATTAAGAAGGTACGGCATCGCGGTCGCGACCAAGATGCAACTGGGCACACTCAGCCGAGTTCGATCACGCCCAGCACCAGCAGCAGCACTGCGGTGACGGCGAGCGAGACGAGCAGAGAGCCGGCGCAGCCGAGGGTGTTGGAGAAGAAGAGGAACAGAGGGTCTGCGCCGCGCTCTCAGTCGTCCTGCGTGCCGCCGGCGGGGGAGGAGCGGCGTGGGTTGAGCGCGATCCCGAGGCCGACGATCGCGATCACGACGCCGATCAGCAGGAACCCGGGAGCCCAGCCCAGGATCAGGGACATGAAGATGAAGAGGATGCCGATCACCAGCACGCCGTAGAGGGGAACGTTGAGCCAGGAGGGGGCTCCCCGCTCGACGCGCAAGGCGGTCCGGCCTTCCTCGGCCGCGACCTCGGATTCGTCCGGGATACCTCGCTCTCGCTCGGTCGTCACGCCGGAGGTTTACCCGTCGGGCGCATCGGCAATCCTCCAGAACCATGAGCGCCGGAGCGAGGACGGCCAAGCGCGGCGCGCACCGCGGCGCTCACAGCGCACCCGCCAAGGGCCTCGGCCGCCTCGGCTTCATCGCCAAGGGGCTCCTCTACGGGGTCGTCGCGATGATCGCGCTCGACGTCGCCTTGGGCGATCGCAACAAGGCCCAACCCGAGGAGGGCGCGATCGCGGCCATCTCCGAGCAGCCGTTCGGGGAGGTGCTGCTGGTCCTGCTCGCGATCGGGCTTGCCGGATACGTGCTCTGGCGGCTGAAGATCGCGATCTGGGGCCCGCCGGGCGAGAGCGGCCCGCACGCCACCGCCGAGCGCATCGGCTCGGTGGCGCTGGCGGTCACCTACGCCGGGCTGTTCATCTACACCGTCCGCTTCCTGACCACTGACCACGCCCACAGCGAGACCGAGCCCGACAGCGTCACCAAGTCCCTGCTGGATGAGCCCTACGGCGTCGCGCTGGTGATCGCGATCGGCGCCGTCCTGATCGGGGTCGGGGCCTATGAGGCCTACAGGTCGGCCTCGCACAAGTTCATGGAGCAACTCGAGCTCGAGCGGATGAACGAGCACGAGGAGCGCGTCGCGACCGTCGCCGGGACCGCCGGGCACGCGGCGCTGGCGGTGGTCTCGTCCATGATCGGCGCCTTCCTGATCAAGGCCGCGGTCGAGCACGATCCCAAGGAGGCGATCGGCCTCGACGGGGCGCTTCAGGAGCTCGCGAGCCAGAGCCTCGGCCCGGTCATCCTGGGCATCGTCGCGGTGGGGCTGCTGGTCTACGGCGGCTACTGCGCCTTCTTCGAGTCGCGATACCGCAAGGTCTAGGCGACTAGCCTCTCGCCCGGTGAGGGCGGCCGGAACATGGATGCGCAGGGGCGCCGCGGCCGGCGCGGCCGCGCTGATGCTGATCGCGGGCGGTGGGGTCGCGGGCTGCGGGGGCGGGGATGACGGAGGGGACTCGGACCGGCGGGCGGCCGAGGGCGCGAAGCTCTTCTTCACGGCGGGGGAGCAGTTCGAGCCGGTGGAGGCCGACTCGCCGGACGCCGGACCCAGGGCAGCCGTGCGGGAGCTGCTCGACGGGCCGGCCGCCGGGCAGCGCGCCACCGGCGATGTCCCTGTGGAGACCCAGATCCCCGAGGGCGCCTCGCTGGAGGAGCTCGACGTGGGGGAGGGCGGGACGGCGATCGTGAAGCTCTCGCCCGAGTTCGCGGGCGGCGTCCCGGCCGATCCCGCCCAGCGCAGCCGTGAGCAGGAGGCGGACCTGGACGCCCGCGTGGCCCAGGTGACCTACACGCTGACCCAGTTCGAGGGCATCGAGAACGCGCGCATCCTCGCGGGCGGCACGGTGGTCGAGCCCAGGGTCGATCGCCGCGAGCTGGCGGCGCCCAAGCGAGGGCCGAGGACGGCGGTCAGGGCCAGGGGGCCGAAGCTGCCCGGGACCCGCGCGGTCCAGACGAAGCTCGCGAAGCTGGCATACCTGCCGAAACGCGCCATCGACGGCGCCGCCGGCTACCACACCACCCAGGCGGTGATCGCGTTCCAGTCGTGGGAGGGCCTTGGCCGCGACGGCGTCGTCGGCCCGATCACCGCCCGGGCGCTGCAGAGGGCGCGGCGGCCGAAGCCGCGGCCGGGCGGTCCGGCCAAGCGGCTCGAGGTCTATCGCGAGCGGGGCGTGACCCTGCTGGTGGAGGGCGGGCGCACCAAGCGCGCGATCCACACCTCGAGCGGCGCGCCGGGAACGATCACCCCCAGCGGGCGCTACGAGGTCTTCCGCAAGGAGCTGCAGTCGTGGTCGGTGCCGTTCCAGACCTGGCTTCCGTACGCCTCCTACTTCAACAACGGCATCGCCTTCCACGAGTACCCGGACGTGCCCACCTACCCGGCGTCACACGGATGCGTCCGCGTCCCCGCGCCCGAGGCCAGGGGCCTCTACAAGTTCGCGTCCGCTGGGAACCGCGGTGGTCGTTTACTAACCGCGCTGCGAGGCCCCTCGCGTCCACCGCGCGGTCGCAGCTAGAAGCCGACGGTCGCGACCACCGCGCGGTGGTCGCTGGGCCACGGGTCGACGACGATCTCCGAGGTGCCCTCGGCCTCGCCGACGATCGAGGCGTCCTCGACCGTCAGGTCGTCTCCGCGGGCGAAGACGTAGTCGATGCGGTCGTGGTGGTCCCACTTCACGGTCGGCTTGCTGGTCGGCGTCCAGGTGAAGGCGGGCTTCTCGACCGGGTCGGGGTTCGCCTCGCGGTAGGCGTCCACGAAGCCCTCGTCCTCGACCGCCTGCGAGCTGGGCCAGTCCACGGCGATCGGCTGGTTGCCTGCGGCGACCGCCTCCTCGGTCCAGTCGCGGCCCGAGGGCTCGTTGAAGTCGCCGAAGACGAAGGCGGCGTCGGCGTCGTCCGCCTCGGCCAGGTCCTCGCGCAGCAGCTCGATCGCCGGGCCGCGGGTCTCCTCGGCCGAGGCGACCGCCTGCTCGGCGGTGTCGATGAACGGCGCCTTCCCGTACTTGATGTCGAGCAGCTGGTAGGGCTGGTAGGGAGCGTCGTCGAGGTGGATGTTGAAGGCGTAGACCGAGCGACCGTCGACGTCCAGCTCGACGCCGAGGTCATTCGGGGTCGCGCCCTTGATCGGGTAGCGGCTCAGGATCGCGTTCGCCCACAGCGCCTCGTTCACCGCCTTCTGCTCATAGACCTCGTAGCCCAGCGCGTCGGCCAGCTCCTGGGCGACGCTGGGGCCGCGCGGCGGGCAGAACTCGGCCGTGCACAGCGGTCCCTCCAGCCGCGTCTCCTGGACGCCGATCACGTCGGCCTCCGCGGCCTGGATCGCCGCCACCGTCTCGTCGATCGGCTTCTTCTCGTTGGCGCCGCCGCCCCAGGTGTTGAAGCTCATCGCGGTGACCTCGGTCTCCTCCGAGTCGTCTCCGCAGGCGGTGAGCACAGCGCCGGCCGCGACCAGCGCCAGGACCGCGGCGATCGCCATCCAGGCCCTCTTCCCCATCGGCAGCCACTCTATACGCCGCAGCGATAGCCTGAGCCACGATTCAGTTTTCGCGCCGGAGGGTTGTCCGCCCCGGCGGTGAGGGAGAGGAGCCCTGATGTCGAAGCACGACGTGGTGGTGGTCGGAGCCGGGCTGGCCGGGCTCTCTGCCGCCCGCGATCTGGCTGCCGGCGGCGCCGATGTGGTCGTGCTCGAGGCGCGCGACCGCCCGGGCGGGCGCGTGGTGCAGACGCAGCTCCCCGACGGGCGGCTGGTGCAGCTCGGCGGCGAGCTGACCGGCCCGTTCCAGGAGGCCTACTGCGCGCTGGTCGCAGAGCTGGGCCTGACGCTCGAGGCCTCCTTCGCCGACGACCCGGGCGAGGAGACCTTCATGCTCGCCGAGGGCCGGTTCGTCGGCGACGGCTACCCGTGGATGAGCGACGCCGACCGAGCGAGCTACGCCGAGACCGAGGAGAAATTCCGCGAGCTGACCCGCAGCGTCGATCCCGACGACCCCTGGAAGCACCCCGAGGCCGAGCGCCTGGACCGGCTCTCGCTCGGCGCCTGGATGCGCGACGCGGGTGCGACGGCCAACGCGGTCCGCATGCGCGAGCTGTTCGCGCTGGCGCTGAGCTCGGAGTCGATCGAGCGCACCTCGCTGCTGTCCGAGCTGCGCAAGCAGGCCGTCGCGGGCGCCACCGGCTTCTACGAGTACGAGAGCTGGGAGTCCCAGCGAGTCGCCGAGGGGTCGGGGACCGTGCCGCTGCGGCTGGCCGAGGAGGTCGGCGCCCACCGCATCCGCTACGCGGCGCCGGTGGATCGCATCCGGGTCAGCGCGTCCGGTTGCGTCGTCATCGGCCGCAACGGCGAGCGCTTCGACTGCGACGCCGTCATCTCGGCCGTCCCGGTCGGGCCGCTGCGCGACATCCAGGTGGAGGGCGTCTCGGACGAGCGGCTCGCCTCGCTACATCGCCAGCGCCACGCCCTCGCCGCCAAGACCGTCTTCACCTACGAGAAGTCCTTCTGGCAGGAGGCCGGGCAGAACGGCGAGGTCTACGGCGAGACTGGGCTGATCGGGGGAGTCTGGGCCCAGGTGGACGGGATCCTCTCGACCCTGACCCCGCCTGAGCGGCTGGCGCCCCTGCTCGCCACCCCCGAGCACCTGCTACAGGAGGAGCTGACCGCCGAGCTCGTCGCGGCCCTCGGCGAGGGCGCCGCCGACCCCGGCCGGGTCTTCATGCGCCGCTGGGGCGTCGATCCCTGGACCCAGGGCTACATCACCCAGTGGCGCCCCGGCGATGTGATGGCCGTCGGCCCGCTGCACGGGACCCACGAGCCGCCCTTCTACGTCTGCGGCTCGGACCAGTGGGTCTGCGGCTACATGGAGGGCGCCGTGAGGACGGGTCGGGCGGCCGCCGCGGCGGCGCTGGGCGGGAAGTAGCCAGCGACGCGCCGGTCCGTTCGGGATCGTCCGCCTGCAGGGATCGATCAGCGGGTTCACCAACAGCGACACCCCGGTCACCCTGGGGCCGATCTTCGTCCTGCCCCCGGGCTTCCGCCCGGCCGAGCGCCACGTGTTCGCGGTGCTCGAGGACGCGCCGCAGCTCTTTCGCCTCGATGTCACCTCCGACGGCGCGGTGGACCTGGACACCCCCTGGGAGGACGGCGACTTCATCTTCCTCAACGGCATCAGCTTCCCCTGCGGCCCCTCGGGCCAGGACGGCTGCCCCTGATCAGCCCGCGGCGACCGTCGACGCCGTCAGATCCACCCCGGTGAGCGCCCCGACGTGGTCGAGCAGGATTCGCTCGGCTTCGGCCGCGCCCAGGCCGGGATGGCCGATCACGACCTGCAGCCCCAGCCCGTCCTCCATCGCCACGATCCCGCGGGCGATCGCCTCGGGGCTCGCAGCCAGGTGCAGCTCGCCGGCCGCCACGCCGCCGCGCAGAATCCCGGCGTAGAGCTCCACCTGGCGGTCGTAGAAGGCCGAGCTCAGCACGCTGAACGCCGAGCTCGTGCCCGTCAGCGCGTCCAGCTCATAGAGCAGCCGGCTCTCGTCGTCGTCCGGCCCGGTGGGGACACCGAGCTGGATCGCGTGGCGGAGCTGCGCCTGCGCGCCTGGTAGCTCGCGGATGGCGCGGGCCCTCCCCTCGGCGTAGCGGTCCATCGCCCCACGGGTCACCTCCAGCAGCAGCTCGGCGATGTCGGGGTAGTAGTAGAGGACCGAGCTCGGGGCCATTCCGGCACGCGCGGCGATGTCCTTGATCCGTACCCCGACCGCGCCCTGCGTCAGCAGCACCTCCCGCGCCGCCCGCGCCAGCTGAGCCCGCCGCTCTCCTTGCCGCTTCGGTCGCATCCCTGAAGGTTATTTGACGCGATCTCGGAATCAGGTGATATCCAAGCGTGAATGCGATAGCGTGTTCTTTGAATCACATTCAAAGAACTGCTTTGAGAGGAGAGGGAGAGGATGAAGGAGCGGACTCGGGCCCTGGTGGCAATGCTGCTGGTCGCCTCGCTGGCGACCGCGATCGCAGCCTGCGGCGGCGACGACGAGGTGGGCGGCGGAAGCGACGAGCCGGCGCCGCAGGCGGACGCCTCCGGCCCGGTCGAGGGCAAGCTCACCGTCGCGCAGTGGCCGCTCTTCATCGACAAGGGCGAGGGCAACACGCTGGACGAGTTCGAACAGCAGACCGGCGTCGAGGTCGAGTGGATCGAGGAGATCAACGACAACCAGCAGTTCTTCGGGAAGGTCCAGCCGTTGCTGGCCGAGGGCCAGTCCGGCGGCCGCAGCCTGATCACCGTCAGCGACTGGCTCGCCGCCCAGATGCACGAGCAGGGCCAGATCCAGACGCTCGACAAGGAGGCGCTCCCCAACGTCGAGGCGAACCTGATCGAGCCGCTGCGCGACGCCGCCGCCGATCCCGAGCGCGACTTCACCGTGCCCTGGCAGAGCGGCATGACCGGGTTGATCGTCCGCAAGGACCTCGCGCCCGAGGTGAGCTCGATCTGCGACCTGTTCGACCCCGAGTACAAGGGCCGGGTGACGCTGCTGAGCGAGATGCGCGACACCGTGCCCATGACGCTGAAGTGCATGGGCATCGACCCCGACGAGGCGACCGAGGAGGAGTGGCTCGCCGCCGTCGACAAGATCGGCGAGGCGGCGGACTCCGGCCAGATCCGGCGCTTCACCGGCAACGACTACATCAACGACCTCAAGGCCGGCAACGTCGACTTCGTGCTGGGCTGGTCAGGTGACGCGGTCCAGCTCCAGGCCGACGACGAGAACATCGAGTTCGTGATGCCCGAGGAAGGTTGCATGTTGTGGTCGACCAGCCTCGAGGTCCCGGTCGGCGCCCCGAACGTCGCGGCGGCGCACGAGTTCATCAACTTCGTCTACGACCCCGAGGTCCAGGCGGACATAGCCGAGTACGTCAACTACGTGACCCCCGTCAAGGGCGTCAAGGAGATCCTCGCCGAGCGCGATCCGGCGCTGGCCGAGAACGAGCTGATCTTCCCCTCGGAGGGGTTCACCAAGGACTGCACGTTCGAGCCGGTGCTCCCCGGTGAGCTCGGGCAGAAGGTGACCCAGGCCTTCGAGCAGGTGGCCACCGGATAGCCCGTGCGCGCGCTCTCGATAGCCGCGCTACAGACGGCGCCCGTCTTCCGAGACCCCGATGCGACGCTCGAGCGGCTCGCCGAGCGGCTGCCGCGGGTGCGGGGCATCTCCCCCCACGCCCAGCTCGTGGTCCTGCCCGAGCTGCACCTGGCGGCCGTGCCCGAGCTGCTCGACGAGGGCGCCGGCTACACCGAGCAGGTCGCCGTCGAGATCCCGGGTGCGATGACCGAGCGCCTGGGGCGGCTGGCTCGCGACGCCGGCGTCTGGCTGGTCGCGGGCTCCATCTACGAGCGCTCCTCCTCGGGGCGAATCCACAACACGGTGCCGGTGCTCTCGCCCGAGGGCGAGCTGGTCGCGCGCTACCGCAAGGTGTTCCCCTGGCAGCCGCACGAGTCGAGCGAGGCGGGAGGGGAGTTCGTCACCTTCGAGATCCCCGAGGTGGGCAGGGTGGGCCTGGCCGTCTGCTATGACGGGGCCTTCCCCGAGACCTTCCGCCAGCTCGCGTGGATGGGGGCCGAGGTCGTGATCCAGCCGACCCTGACCACGACCAGCGATCGCCCCTCGGAGCTGATCCTGGCCCGGGCCAACGCGATCGCCAACCAGCTCTACGTCGTCAACCTCAACGCCGCGCAGCCGGCGGCGCTGGGGCGAAGCCTGATCGTCGACCCCGAGGGCCTGGTGCGGCTCCAGGCCGGGGAGGGGGAGGAGCTGCTCACCGACGTGCTCGACCTGGACGCGGTCGCGCGGGTGCGCGAGTACGGCACCGGCGGCGTTAGCCGCATGTGGGAGCAGATCATCCGCACCGGGCCGGGGATCGAGCTTCCGATGTACGGGGGCAGCGTGCGGCCGCCCGAATCGCCGGAATAGGATCCGCGGCCAGGTAAGGCCGACGAAGGAGAGGAGCCCGGATGGCGAGCGTGGAGGGAGTGAACGGAGCGATCGACGCCGACGAGCTCGGCCTGACGCTGATCCACGAACACTTCTTTTCGGGCGACGAGGCGGTGACGGCGCAGTGGCCGCACGTCCGCGACCGCGACCAGGAGTGGCAGCTGGCGATCGAGTCGGCCGAGGCGGTGAAGGCCCACGAGGTGAAGACGGTGGTGGAGCCGACCGCGATGCTGCTCGGCCGCGATGTCTCGACCCTGCAGAAGCTCGCCTCGGAGACGGGCCTGCAGATCGTCGCCTGCACAGGGATCTACACCTATGACTACCTGCCGATGTTCCTGACGACCCGCGACGCGGACTTCATCGCCGGCCTCTACGTCCACGACATCGAGCAGGGGATGCAGGACACCGAGGCCAAGGCCGCCTTCCTCAAGTGTGCCGCCGACGAGCCTGGGATCACCGAGAACGTCGAGAAGCTGCACCGCGCCGCCGCACGCGCCTCGCTGCGGACCGCTGCGCCGATCATGGCCCACTCGCGCCCGGCCTCGAACACGGGCCGGGACCAAGTCGAGATCCTCCTCGAGGAGGGGGTGGCGCCCGAGAAGATCCAGATCGCCCACACCGGCGACTCGGACGACCTGGGCTACATCGAGGGCCTGCTGGAGAAGGGCGTGTACATCGGCATGGACCGCTACGGGCTAGACATCTTCCTGCCGACCGAGAAGCGCAACGCGACGGTCACCGCGTTGCTGGAGAAGGGCTACGCCGAGCGCATGTTCCTCTCCCAGGACTTCGACATCCCGATCGCGGCCGGCCTCGATTGGTACCCGCCCGAGATGATCGAGCAGCTCGAGCCGCTGGCCAAGGACTGGAGCATGACCTTCCTGTTCGAGTCGGTGATCCCGACGCTGAAGGAGTCCGGCATGACCGACGAGCAGCTCGAGACGATGCTGGTCGAGAACCCCAAGCGGTGGCTCGGTCGCTGAAGGGACGTTGAAGCGCGTCGTCGTCATCGGCGCCGGCTACGCCGGACTGGCGGCGGCCGACGTCCTACGGGCCGGCGGCGCCGAGGTGTCGGTGCTGGAGGCGCGCGACCGGGTGGGGGGTCGGGTCTGGTCCGTGCCGTTCGAGGGGGCGATGCTCGAGCGCGGCGCCGAGTTCATCCTGCCGGGCTACGAGTTGATGGAGGAGCTGGCGGCCCGCTTCGGGATCCCGCTTGTCCGCAAGGGCACCCCCTACGGGCGGCGGATCCCGGTCGGGGAGGAGTCGGTCGCCTGGTCGGACCTCGAGTCGGCCTTCGAGCGCATCGGCGCCGGCCCGCCGCAGGCCGCCGTCAGCGCGGGCGAAGCGATCGATTCCCTGCGGCTCGACCCGCCGGTGTCGACGCTGATCAAGACCAGGGTCGCGATCTCCAACGGCCACCCGGTCGAGGACCTCGAGGTCTCGGTGCTGGACGAGGGCGCATCCACCTTCGGGGACTTCGACAACTTCACGCTCGAGGGCGGCAACATGCGCCTGGCCGACGCCCTGGCCGCGGAGCTCGGCGACGCGCTGACGCTGAGCTCGCCGGTGCGGCGGGTGCGCTGGTCGGACGGCTCTGTCACCGCCGCGACCGACGATGCCGAGGTCGAGGCCGACGCCGCGGTGATCGCGATTCCCACAAGGCCGTTGGCCGAGGTCAAGTTCGACCCGCCGCTGCAGGGCGCCACGGCCGACGCCCTCGCGGGGGTCGAGTACGGGCAGAACGCGAAGCTGTTCCTACCGATGCGCGCCCCGGCCGAGCCCAGCGCGATCATGTCGGTCGCGGGGCACTTCTGGTCCTACACGCAGCTGGGCGCCGACGGCGAGCCGGCGCCGTTCCTGACGGGATACACCGGCACTACGGCGGCGATCGAGTCCCTCACCGCCGACGGTCCCGCGACCTGGGTCACCGCGCTCGCGAGGCTGCGCGCCGAGCTCGAGCTGGACTCAGACCCGGATTCGGCTTTGCTCTCCACCTGGCACGACGACCCCTGGGTGCGGGGCGCCTACTCGGCGCGGAGCATCAGCATGCCCCTGCGCGACGAGGACCTGGCCCGGCCGATCGGGCCGCTCCACTTCGCCGGCGAGCACACCGCCGGGGAGTGGCACGGGCTGATGGAGGGGGCGCTCCGCAGCGGTCAGCGCGCGGCCCGCCAGGTCCTCGCCTAGCGGTAGTACTCGATCACGCCGGTGCGCTCGAGGTCATCCAGCGCAATCGCCTCGAGGTCGAATCTGAGCTCGATCTCGTTGCCCGCGACGACTCCGCCCCCGGGGAGTTCGTCCTGCCACGACACCCCAAAGTCGTGGCGGTTCAACCTGGCTGCCGCCGCGATGCCGATCCGACGCATCTCGCCCTTGTTCTCATCGCCCACCCAGAAGGACGTCGTCCACTGCCCGAGGTAGTGGACGTCGAGCGGCAGCTCGCGGGTGACCCCTCGGATGGTCAGCTCCGCCAGCGCCTTGAAGTGATTGACCCCGGCGCGCTCAGTGAAGCGGCCCGACATCGAGATCTTTGGATGGTTTTCGACGTCGAAGAAGTCGGCGCTGCGCAGGTGCTCGTCGCGGACGGGCTCCCCGGTCCAGAGGCCAGCGGCGTCGATCTCGCTCTCCCAGGTTGTGGCCAGGCAGTCGTCGAGGTCGAACTCGATTTGGCCGTGGATGTCCTTGAACATGCCCCGCACCCAGGTCACCATCATGTGGCGGGCGCGGAACTCGGCTGCGGTGTGTCCCGGCTCGAAGATCCAGGTCTGGCTCAACCCGCGACCTCGAACGCGACCTCGTCCACGTAGCACCAGTACCAGTCCTCGCCGGGCTCAAGCGAGCTGACGATCGGGTGACCGCTTTCGTTTGCGTGGGCGGACGCGTGGCGGTTGGGCGAGCTGTCGCAGCAACCGATGTGTCCGCATTCTCGGCAGAGGCGCAGGTGCACCCACCGGGCGCCGATCTTGAGGCAGTCCTCGCAGCCCGGAACCTCGGCCGGCGTTTCGACCTTGATCGTGTCGAGGTGCATGCAGGTGGTCACCCCCACATCATTAACAACCGCGTCAAGGCGCGATCGCGAACCGCCCGACGCGGTCGGGATCAAATGCGCGCATCCTCGAGGGACGCTATGTCTGGGGGGACGCTATGTCGCGGGCGAGTCGGCCCGCATCGCCAGCATGATGCTGACGACGATGATCCAGAGGGCGGTGCCGATGACCCCGGCGAAGCCGATCGGCGTCACCGCGATCACGGCGAAGACGATCGCGGCCCAACCGAGCCAGGCGGGCAGAGCGCCGTGGCGGACAATCGACAGTCCCGCTGACAGGCTGAGGATCATCGCGCCCAAGCCGATCGGGATGTAGTCGTTGTTCCAGACCGCGTTTATCGCCTGCAGTGCGGTCGGGTCGATGTCGTCGACCGTTTCGACCAGCGCAACGCTCAGGGTCGCGTCGATCGCGGCGCCTACGGCGACGATCGTCGCTCCGGCAAGCACGACGGAGGAGAGCATGTGTCCCTCTCCCTCTGCCGCGCGGAGCACCTTTCGCAGGTAGCCCCCAAAGAGCACCAGGAGCGTCGCCGCGATCATGGACAGCGAGACGCCGATCCAGACCTGGTCATCGTTGTCGGTATAGAAATCGACGATCTCCTGGGTGGAGTCGTCCTGCGCGGGCGGCTCTCCCGCCACCACGAAGCTGGCGATCAGAAAAACCGCGAAGCCGACGCCCGTCAAAGCGCCGAGCCTGTTCGCACTCATATCTCTCCCTTTCGTTATCCCCAACGCGCGCCCTGTGCGGGCGCGGCGCCGGGCGGTCCCGGCGCCGCGCCAGTATCTCAGCCGGGTCAGCCGCCAGGCGTGTAGCTGACCAGCTCCTCGCGGCCCGGGCCGGTGAGGTCGAGGGTCAGCAGCGGGCCCACGTCCTTGGCGAAGAACTTGTTCTCCACCTGCTGGGGGTCCCCGAGCGGGTTCACGTCCTGCGTCTGCAGCACGTTGTCGTAGCGGCCCGCGGGGACCTCGACCTGGAGCGCGAACCCGAGCACCGAGGCGAAGTCCTCGGCCTCGCCCTCCAGGTACTCCTGGCGGTACTCCATGCCCGGGCTGCGGGTCGCCAGGCATGATCACGCCGGCCTCGGCGCCGTCCACGCCCGCCTCGAACGAGCCCTCGCGCGAGACGACCTTGCCGTTCTCGTACTCGGCGGTGTCCTCGCCGAGGTACCAGATGGTGCCGTCGGCGTCCTGGGCGTACCAGTCGTCGGTGATCTCGACGGGCTCGCCGCCTCGGCTGACCTCGTCGTGGACCACGCGGGCCTCGACCCCGTTCGCGATCCGCTTGGTCTGGTCGGTCACCGTCACCTCGACCCTGAGGTCGCCCTCGGGGTCCTCCTCCCTGTAGACCCATTTGCTGCCGACGGCCATCGGCCAATAGGGGTTGGTGATCTCCGTCGTGAACTCCGCCGGATCGAGGTTGGCCGGCTCGCTGCCGGTCGGCAGCGATGAGCTGCCGCCCGAGTTGCCGTTGCCTTCGTCGTCGCCGCCACAGGCCGTAATCCCGATTGCAATGGCGAGCAGCGCGACTGCCGCGATCGGCTTCCTGATGGTGCTGGCGCTCATCTCATTCTCCTTCTGTTGGGCCGGGGAGTCGGCCGCTTGACAGATGCACGGCCACCCTCGCGATCGCGGATGAGAGTCCTATTAGGTCCCGATGAGGCCGGGATGAGTGCCTCCGGACAGCGCAGATCCGGCCCACCTCACGCCCGGCTCATCCCCAACTCATCCCCGGGCGCTACGACAGCGGCTGCAACACCAACCCATTTGAAAGGGACAGCCTGATGAACATCAATCGCAAGGTCCTGATCGCCGGCATCGCAGTCGTGGTGCTCGCGGCCGGGGGGATCGGGATCGCCTACGGCGTCGGCGGCGAGTCCGAGGAGCAGGTGACCGGGCCGAACGCCGACAGGGCCAAGGCCGCGGCGCTCGACCAGGTCGGCGGCGGCACCGTGCTCGAGGTCGAGAAGCAGGATGGGGACGGCGCCGGCGTCTACGAGGTCGAGGTTGAGCGCCCCGACGGCTCGCAGGTAGAGGTTCACGTCAGTGGTCAGTTCGACTCGGTCGGAACCGCCGCGGATGACGACAGCGGCGGCGAGGACGAGGAGGGCGAGGGCGAGGAGGACGAAGGCAGCGAGTAGCCGCCTTCGACCTGTAGCTCGAACCGCAACGACAAGGGCCCGCCGTCGGCGGGCCCTTGTCATCGATCGGGTGCGGGATCGGGGAGGGGCCTACTGGCCACCCTTCTCGTCCTCGCCACCCTTGTCGGCCTCGCTGCCCACGACGTTGAAGTCGCGGTCGAGCTGGACGTCGGTCTGGCTACCGTCGTCGAGGGTGACCTCGACCTCGTAGTAGCTCTCCTCGTCGCCGACCTCGGTGTCCGAGACCGAGCCCTGGCCGGTGTGGGCCAGCGCCGCGGCGCTCGCCTGCTCGAGAGCCGGTCCGTTGATCGGCTTCTCGTTCTCCTCGCCGAGCGGGCCGGCACCGGTGGCGCTCGCGATCGCGGCGCCGCCGGCGCCCAGGGCCGCCACGCTGGCGGCCACGGCGATGATCTTCTTGTTGCGGGTCATCTGATTCTCCTTTCGTCCCTCCCTCGGAGGGACTCGGTTTCGATTACGCCCGCAACCTTGGAGGGGGCGAATGGGACCACCGTTAGGCGGCGGTGAGAGTCGTCTTTAGGAAACCTGGGCGCCGCCCGCGGGCAGCGTCAGCACGATCCGGGCGCCATCGGGCCTGGCGTCGCCCCCGTGCGCCCGCGCGATCGCGCGCACGATCGCTAGGCCCAGACCGGCGCCCCCTCCGGTACGACCCTCGTCCGCTCGTGTGAAACGCTCGAAGGCGCGGTTCTCGAATCCGGTGTTGAGCCCGTCACCCTGGTCAGTGACCCAGAGCTCGGCTAGGTCGCCGTTGGCGGAGGCGCCGAGGCTGATCCGCCCGCTGCCGTGGCGCAGGGCGTTGTCCACCAGGTTTCCGAGCGCCTGCTCTATCCGGAGCGGGTCGAGCTCCGCGGCGGCACCCCGGGGGGCCTCCACCGTGATCGAGCGCCCGGCCTCCGATGCCCGCTGCTCGAAGCGGTCGCTGACGCGCTCAAGCAGCTGCTCTAGCTCGACCCGCTCGCGCTTGATCGGCAGCCCCCCCTGGTCTGAGCGCGCGATCACAAGCAGGTCCTCGGCGAGGCGGGAGAGGCGGTCCACCTCCTCGCCCGCCGAGGCGATCGCCGCCCTCAGCTCCTCGGGCGATCGCTGCTGGCGCTTGGCCAGCTCCAGCTCTGTGCGCAGGATCGCCAACGGGGTCCGCAGCTCGTGGCTGGCGTCAGCGACGAATACCCGCTCTCGGTCGAGCGAGGCCTCGATCCGGTCGAGCATCGTGTTCAGCGTGGCGCCGAGGTCGTGGATCTCGTCGTCGGCCTTGGGCAGCGGGAGCCGCTCGCCGCTCCGCTCCAGGGTGATCTCGGCCGCCCGCCGCCGCATCGCCTCGACCGGGGCAAGGGCGCGGCCGGCGAGCAGGTAGCCGAGGCCCGAGGCCACCAGCAACGCGATCGGGGCGCCGACAAGGAAGGCCCCGGCGAGCCCGGCGAGCGCCTCCTCGCGGTCACCTGTGGAGGCCCCGACGACGACGATGTACTCAGAGGGGCCGGAGTCGGCGGGCTGGGCGAGGATCCTGGTCTGTCCCTCGACCCCCTCGACCGTGCGGTCGTCTGTCAACACCGGCCCGTTCTCGGCGACGGCAAGCTCCGCGGAGCTCAAGGGCTGCGTGGATCCAGACGGCAGTGTGGACGCGACCACGCGACCCCCCGGTGTCAGCACCGATGAAAAGCCCTCCTCGCCCTCGAGCAGGTTGCTGTTCAGCTCGGGAGGCCTGCCGGTGCTCTCCACCAGCGAGGCGAGGTTGTCGGAGCGCGAGCGAAGCGAGTTCTCGAGCGTCTCGTTGAGATCGCTGCTGACGCGCTCGTACACGAATAGCCCGGCGAGCACCAGGACCACGACCATCGCCGCGGCGAAGGCCGCGGTCAGCTTCGCCCTGATCGAGAGGCGGTCCACCCTCAGTCGCCCTTCTTCATCCGGTAGCCGGCACCACGGACCGTCTCGATGCTCTCCTTCTTGAATGGGCGGTCGATCTTCTGGCGCAGGTAGCGCACGTAGACGTCGACGACGTTGGAGCGATTCTCGTAGTCGTAGTCCCAGGCGTGCTCGAGCAGCTGGAAGCGCGACAGCACTTCTCCCGGCCTACGCATGAACACTTCCAGCAGGCTGAACTCCTTGGCCGAGAGCGAGATCTCGGCCTCGCCGCGCCAGACCTGGCGGGTCGCCGGATCCATGCGCAGGTCGCCGACCTCCAGCATCACCGGGCGCTCGACGGGGCCGCGGCGCGCAAGGGCGCGCAGGCGCGCGAGCAGCTCCGAGAACGAGAAGGGCTTCGTCAGGTAGTCGTCGGCGCCGCCGTCCAGCCCGGCGACGCGGTCCTCGACCGAGTCGCGCGCGGTCAGCATCAGCACCGGCGACCAGACGCCGTCGTCGCGCAGCCGCCGGCAGGTCTCGAAGCCGTCGATGCCCGGCAGCATCACGTCGAGCACGATCGCGTCGTAGGCGGTGGCGCCCGCTCGCGGGATCGCGTCCTCGCCGTTGCCGGCCACGTCGACGGCCATGCCCTCCTCCTGCAGGCCGCGCCTGATCAGCGCGGCCATCTTGGGCTCGTCCTCGACGACCAGGACCCTCATGCTCGCCCTTCCATGCCCCGAAGGTTCCAGCATTCGATGAGAATCAGATGAGAGCGTGAGGCGTTCGCGCATGGTGGCCTGCGCGAGTTCGCATGAGCGGCCGCAAGAGCCGCTGTCCGGCTATCACTTCTCGGCGATGAGCCACGACGCAGGCGCGCTCCCCCGGGCTGAGGCGCAGGTCGCGGCCGTGCGCGACGATCCGGCGGCGCGGCTTGCCCTGATGGCGCGGGTATTCCACGGGCCGACGGGCCGCGCACCGCGACACCTGCCGTTCCGACGGGCGGCGTTGTCGTTCATGCGCTGGCAGGCGCGCCGCGGCGTACTCAATCCGCTCGAGGCGTCCCCGCCCGGCAGCGTGTGGTGGCGGGCGGTCAACGAGCGACTGCTGCGTGACGGATGCGAAACGGTCGCGCTCCTGGGTGGCCTGGCCGGCGAGCCGTCGTCGCAGGCCGTGCGGCTCTGGCTGGAGTTCGGCGCGAGACCGACGGGGCGGAACTGGTACCGCGCCCACAACGCGAGCATTGTGAGCGCCTACCTGGAGCACCGGGGACTCGCCGAAGCGGAGAGCGCACCGGAGCGCTTTTTCATGAACGTCGCGCTGGCACGCGTGCTGTACGCGCAAGCCCTGGTTGCGGCGCCGCGGCTCGCGCTGGGACGTCTGGCACCGCTCGGCCGCCTGGTCGGCGATCCGCGGATCGGGATGGCGGGAGTGTTCCTCTCACTTCGGCGCGTGCTCCCGAACCGCTATCCGCTCGCCCGTGAGGTCGAGCGCTATATCGCCCAAGAGCAGCGTCTCGGCCGGATGCTCGACTACGCGGTGATCGTGCCACGGCTGCAACGCCTCTACGAGTGGTCCGCGGAGGAACTCAGCCAACCGAGCCTGCTTGAGCTAGTTCGCGACGGCAACCCGATCTACGCCTGGCCCTACGAGCAGCGACACGTATGGCGCGCTCGGAACATGCCGTTCGCAGGCCGCGTCCTCGAACGTGTCACACGCCCATCGACGCAGACGCGCGAATTCCTGGCGTGAGCTGGGACGACGGTCATCGAATGATTCGGGGCTACGGCTCCTCACCATTCAGCTCAACCCGGATCGTCAATAGATCCGTCTGCATGAGGCTTACGGTCGCCGTATTCAGCCTCGCGATAGGGCGCCTCGAGGCGATGTAGCGCAGTCGCTCTCGTGGATCATCGTCGGGGACAAGGCGGGCGGTGCCCTTGCGCCATCGTCGGCCGATGCGAAGCCGGACATGGGGATTCGCCTCGATGTTCCTGACATAGCTCGCCCGGCGCCCGTGCTCGGCGACGATCCAGAAGACACCGTCGTCGAGGCCGTTGGTAACCGGGTTGCGTCTCGGCCGCCCGGACTTGCGGCCGGTCGTCTCCAGGATCGCAGTCCCCGGGGCCGGAAGCCCGAGACGAAACAGCCCGCGGACGACGGGATTGACCACGTACTTCGCCGTCCCGCTGGCAAGCCTCCGCTTCGTCTCACGGCGATTCGGCACGGGTTCACAACCTATCGCCCCGGCCGCCGCGCCCAGGTCACGCGACCGCGAGCCTCGGGTAGGCTGCCGTCGCCGTGAGGGAGGAGCACCCGGGCAAGAACTTCGTCTTGGCGGCGATGATCTTCGCCGTCTCGATGACGTTCATCGACATGACGATCGCCTCGATCCTCAGGCTGCGCTCGTCCACGCCTCCCGGTTCGACGCAGGACAACCGATCCCCCACCCATGATCCGGGCGCTCTACTCCGACAGCCCGGCGGCTTCGAGGGCCTCGGCCTTGTCCCCGTAGTCCTTCCAGCGGGTCATCAGGCCCTCACGGAAAGTGGCCACCACCGCCACGGGCACCTCGGTTTCGATTCCGCTCTCCTTGCCGACGCTGCGAGCGATTCCGAAGGCCAGCACTCGGTCTCCGAGATCCCGCACCTCCGTGTAGTTGACCTGAAACGTGTCATAGAGGTCGGCACTGCTGGTCAAAAAATCTCTCATCCCCTCGGGCCCGACGAACGCCCCCTCGACGACCGAGACCTGGGGCTCAAACACCAGTTCCGGATGCAATGCCTCGAGCGCTGCCTCGAAATCCCCACGGTTGAAGGCATCGGCGCCCTCAAGAAACCGCTCGACGTTTTCCTCCGACATCACCTACTCCTCAAGCCCGGCGGCTTCGAGGGCCTCGCTCCTGGTCCCGAAGATCTCTACGCACGCGATTCTCGCGTCGCGGAAGCTGTAGACGTGGAAGGCATCGCGCTCGACCGGGGTGCCGCTCGCTCGGCCACGGGCGTGAAAGCGGTATGCAATGAATACCCGCGGGTCGGCGTGATGGCGCTCGCGTTCGTGTTGCGCTGGTGACCATGCCTCGCGGGTGGCCGAACCGGGTTCCGCGGACGAGACCTAGCTGAGCTGAGGCCGCGTCTGCGGCGAGCGAGCCTAGCGGCCTGCTTGCCGCTGCGCATCGGCAGCTCGGCGCGAGGGCGTCAGGCCTTGGCGCGCCTTGCGCACGTGGCCGGTCGAGCAGTTGGCTCGCTTGGCGATCACGACGTCGGACTCGTCCGGGGTGCGGAGCAGCTCGAACTCCATCAGCGCCTCGCGGCGCGAGGCCCAGGCGTCGGCGCCCTGGCCCGAGGCGGCGCGGTCCATCACGCGCTCGCGCTGGCAGCGCAGACAGACCCACTTGTTGCTCTTCTTGACCCAGCCGTCGGGCTGAACGGGCGCGAGGTCCGCGGGGAAGCTGACGCTTACCTTGCAGTCAGAGCAGCGCCATGAACGCGAACGGGGCGCCTCGATCGCGCAATCTCGGGTGAGGGGCCTCGAGCATCTGCGGGAACCACCTCAGGTTCTCCTCCGACATCGCCCGGACGCAGTATCTCAGGGGCTGCCGTCTGTCGAGGGAAGGAGGGTGCCGACCGAGAACTGCCCGCTTCAAAAACCGAGGCGACCGGGATTACCCAGACCGTGCGCAACTTCGGTGGTGACCATGCCCCGCGGGCTGGCCGAACCGGGTTCCGCGGACGAGACCTAGCTGAGCTGAGGCCGCGTCTGCGGCGAGCGAGCCTAGGCGGCCTGCTTGCCGCCGCGCTTCGGCAGCTTGCCGGAGGCCTTCAGGCCCTGGCGCGCCTTGCGCACGTGACCGGTCGAGCAGTTGGCCCGCTTGGCGATCACGACGTCGGACTCGTCCGGGGTGCGGAGCAGCTCGAACTCCATCAGCGCCTCGCGGCGCGAGGCCCAGCCGTCGGCGCCCTGGCCCGAGGCGGCGAGGTCCATCACGCGCTCGCGCTGGCAGCGCAGGCAGACCCACTTGTTGCTCTTCTTGACCCAGCCGTCGGGCTGGATCGGCGCGCGGTCCGCGGCGAAGCTGACGCTTACCTTGCAGTCAGAGCAGCGCCATGAGCGCGAACGGGGCGCCTCGATCGGCGCAATCTCGGGTGTGGTGGCCTCGGGCATTTGTGTGGTACCTCCGCGGTTGTCGTCGGCGGCCCCGGACGCGTTATCGGAGGGGCTGCCGTCTGTCGAAGCGTTCGCGAAGGTGCCGATCAAGCGGTGACTCGCGAAACACTGCAGATTCTGTCGGGGCCCTGGACCCCGACGCTTACGGGTAACAAGGTATCAAAATCGGCGGTCGGACGCCCGCACGGCCCGCTTTTTCCCTGCTCAGAGCGATTTTGACTTCCGCCCTTCAACCTCAGGCACCCAGGCGCTAGGCTGCCGCGTCCAGGGATGAACGGGCAGGGGCGTAGAAACCATGCAGTCGCGTTCGCGCTCGCCGCTGCGCTGATGCTCGCACTCGCGGGCCCCGCGGCCGCGCGGGAGGCGAGGGTGGCCGTGCCGACCCCGGCCGGGCCCGGCCCCGCCCAGTTCAACCAGGTCTGGGTGGACAAGTACGGCCCCAAGAGCGCCGATCACGTGCTGGTGCTGATGCCCGGCACCATCGCCGGCTCGGGCAACTTCACGCTGGCGGCCCGCTACCTGGTCAAGCACGTCCCGGACCTTCAGGTCTGGGCGATCGACCGCCGCTCGCAGGCTCTCGAGGACACGGCGATGTTCGCGCAGACGCTTCGCGGCGAGAAGAGCCTGCAGGAGATGTTCGACTACTACCTCGGCTACCTCGACGGCGCCACCCCGCCGACCCACCACACCTTCGTCAACGGCAACTCGCATCCCTATGCCCGCCAGTGGGGAATGCAGGTCGCGCTCCAGGACGCCCGCGCGGTCGTGCTCAAGGCGCGCAACAAAGGGCAAGCGCAAGGTCATCCTCGGCGGCCACTCGCTCGGCGCCTCCCTGACCACCGCCTACGCCGCCTGGGACTTCAACGGGCGACCGGGCCACAAGGACATCATCGGCATGGTCGCGATCGACGGCGGCCTGCTGGGAAGCTTCGACTCGCTCGACTCGCTGGCCGAGACGCAGGCCGCGATCGACGACCTCAGCACCGGCAATCCCTTCGCCGACCTGCTCGGCTTCGGGATCCCCGAGATCACGGGTCTCTTCGCCGAGGTCGGAGGCATCTACGCGCACCTGGCGCCGAACTCGCCGGCCTCGACGCTGCAGGGCTTCGCGCTGCTGCCCCCGCAGTTCAACCCTCCGGTGCCCGTGACCACCACGGGCCTGTTCGGCCACGCCTTCGACCAGGACACCTCGCCGGCCGACCTTGCGCTGATTCACATCAACGGCGGCACGCTCGCCGGCCTCGGGCGACCCGCGGCCGTGGGCCGACGGTGGCGTCACGCCGGTCGCCCGCCTGGCCGCGGCATTCGGCCAGGAGCCCGCCAACGGCGTCGAGTGGTACTTCCCGCGGCGGCTGACGATCGACACCGACGCGGCCAGCGCCATGGAGCGGACCGAGGCCGCCGATTTCCTCGGCCTGCGCCTGTTCCACACGAACAAGATCGACGACCCGCTGTACGTGATCCAGACCAACCTCACCGACGGCCGCGTGCTGCAGGGCGGGCGCAACCTGATCAACCGCGCCAAGACGACGAAGAAGGAGTCGGTGCTCGTGAACGCCGAGTCCGAGCAGGCTCACCTGGACCCCCTGATCGCCGCGCCGAAGACCAACCGCTTCTACAAGACCGTTGACGACTTCCTGCGGAGGATCGAGGAACCGCCGCGGGGAAGAAGAAGCGCGCCAAGAAGAAGTGAGCGCGCTGGTGCGCTAGTTTCTCGTCAATCTCTATTAGGATTGTAGGGAATATGGCGGAGTCCCCGACACGGTCGTATCTCGTCTGCGCCACCCAGCGCAGCGGCAGCACGCTCGTCTGCCAGGCGCTGAAGCAGACGGGCGTCGCCGGCGTTCCGGAGGAGTACTTCGAGGCCCTCCAGCACAGCGGCAGGCCGCGGCGGCCCGAGGAGTACTTCACGGGCCTCGACGACCCCACGATCCTGAGCCATTTGGGCGAGCGTCAGCGCCGCGCCGCCGACGACCCCGAGCCCGCTTCGCCGCTGTGGACGCGCACGGCCTACGACCGCTATCTGGAATGGGCGATGGAGCAGGGCACGACCGACAACGGCGTCTTCGGCGCGAAGCTGATGTGGAACTACTTCGGGGACTTCGTCAGCCTCTTGCGCAACGTCCCGGAGTACCGCGACCTGCCGCTGGCCGAGCTGCTGCCGGCCGTCTTCCCCGACCTCACCTTCGTGCGAGTCGTGCGGGCGAACAAGGTGCGCCAAGCGGTCTCGCTGTGGAAGGCGATCCAGACGGCGACCTGGCGTCAGGAGAACCCGGCTCAGGCGAAGGAGATGAGCGCCCTCGCCGAGGACTCCGACACGCCGCCCTACAAGAACTTCATGGACGAGCATCTGCCGGCGCTGCGCTTCGACTACAACGCGATCTCGCACCTGATCGGCGGCATCCTCCGCGACGAGGCGCGTTGGGACGCCTTCTTCGAGCACGTGCGGATCAGGCCGGTGTTGGTGCTGTATGAGAACTTCGCCGCCGACCAGGACACCAGCACCGCGAGCGTGCTGAGTCAGCTCGGCCTGGAGGGGCCCCAGGGCTTCCACTTCGAGCCCAGGATGAAGAGCCAGAGCGACGGCCTCAACGACGACTGGACGCGCCGCTACGCCGAGCTGCGCCTGGGCACCGAGTTCGACCTGGTGCCGGCGGTGCCGCAGGCTGTATGACTGACGGCCTGGCGCAACCTCCCAACATCCTCTACATCCACTCGCACGACACGGGGCGATACGTGCAGCCCTACGGGCACCAGGTGCCGACCCCGAACATCCAGCTGCTGGCCGACCAGGGAGTGCTGTTCCGCGAGGCGTTCTGCGCGGCGCCCACCTGCTCGGGCAGCCGCGCCTCGCTGTTGACCGGCCAGTACTGCCACAACAACGGCATGCTCGGCCTCGCCCATCGAGGCTGGGAGCTGAACGACTACCGGCAGCACCTGGTCACCCGCTGCACGAGGCCGGCTACCGGTCGGTGCTGATCGGTGAGCAGCACATCTCCGACGAGCCCACGGTGATCGGCTACGACGAGGTGGTCGAGGTGGACACCCACCACGCCAGCGAGATCGTGCCGATCGCCCTCGACAGGCTGGCCTCGACCGAGCAGCCGTTCTTCCTCTCGGTCGGCTTCTTCGAGACGCACCGCGACTTCGGAGCGCCGACCTCGGTCCGCGACTCGCTCTACTCACAACCGCCGCCGAACCTCCCCGACACGCCCGTGACCAGGGCCGAGATGGCGGCGTTCAAGGCGAGCGCCCGCTCGTTGGACCAGGGCATCGGCGCGGTGCTCAACGGCCTGCACCAGCTCGGGCTCAACGACAACGACCTTGATCGTCTGCACCACCGACCACGGGCTGGCGTTCCCGGGCGCGAAGGCGACGCTGTTCGACGCGGCACCGGGGTGATGCTGCTGATGCGCGGCCCCGGCGGGCTCGCCGGCGGCAAGGTCTACGACTCGATGGTGAGCCAGCTCGACCTCTACCCGACGCTCTGTGAGCTCGCCGGGATCGAGTCCCCCGGCCACCTGCAGGGCACCTCGCTGATGCCGCTGGTGCGCGGCGAGGTCGAGAGCCTGCACCAGGAGGTCTTCACCGAGGTCACCTACCACGCGGCCTACGAGCCGCAGCGGGCCGTCCGCACCGAGCGCTGGAAGTACATCCGCCGGTTCGGCAGCTACCCCTACACGGTGCTGGCCAACTGCGACGACAGCGCCAGCAAGGAACTGCTCGTGGAGCGCGGCTGGGGCGAGGAGCTGGTCGACCCCGAGCAGCTCTATGACCTCGCGCTCGACCCCCAGGAGGCGCACAATCTGGTTGACGATCCGAACCGCGCGCAGGTGCTGGAGGAGATGCGAGAGAGGCTGGAGCGCTGGATGAAGGAGACCGAGGATCCGCTGCTGGAAGGGCCGGTCGAGGCCCCCGCGGGCGCATTCTTCAACCTCCCCTGGCAGCGCTCGGCCGACGAGCCGGCCGTGGAGGGGCCCGCCAACCCCGAGCAGGTCACGGCGGATCCCACGGGCGCCCCATCCAGGTGAGACAGCGCCAGGGCTCGAGCGCGTAGCCGGTCGCCAGCACGGACTCGCCGTGCTCGAAGGTCGAGAGCCCGCAGTTATGCGACCCGATCTGCCACAGCCGCTGGGCCATGGAGGGCCGGAAGTCCTGGGCCAGGACGCTGTGCATCAAGAAGAAGCGAAGGAAGATGCCGTGGCTGACCGCAAGCACGTTCGGCTCGCCGTCCTCCTCGAACGTCGCCTTGCACCAGCTCCACGCGCGCGATCACGTCGTTGAACGACTCGCCGCCTCGGTAGGAGTGGTCGGGATCGTCTCCGTGCTCGGCCATCCACACCGACCAGCGGCGCAGGCGCTGTTCCTCCAGCTCGAGCTCGCCGAAGCCGTCTGACTCGCGCAGCTCGTGCAGCGGCTCGAGCTCGACGACCGGCAGGCCCAGGGTCTCCGCCACCCCTTCGGCGGTCTCGCGCGCGCGGCGCAGCGGGCTGGTGAGGATGCGCGTCGCCCCCAGCTCGCCCAGTGCCGGCCCGCCTCGCGTGCCTGGCGCCGGCCCAGCTCGGTCAGGCGGTCGCCCTCGTCTCCCGGCAGGCCATCGACCCCGGAGCGGCGTTCGAGGCCGACTCGCCGTGGCGGAGGAAGTGAAAGAGCCGGCAGCGATAGCACCGAGCGCGCCGCGGCGGTACGCTTCCCCCCATGCCGGACCCTGAGCGCGTTTCGATCGAGGTCGCGACGGCGTCGCCGACGTACGGCTGACCCGCGGCGACAAGCACAACGGCCTCGACCGGGCCATGTTCGAGGCCCTGAACGCGGCGATCGACGAGGTCGCCGCAGACGAGAACGCCCGCGCGGTCGTCATCTCCGGTGAGGGCCCGAGCTTCTGCGCCGGCCTCGACTTCAAGAGCTTCATGTCCGAGGACCAGCAGGGGGACGGCGAGCTGCTGGGCCAGCGCCGCGATGACGCCGACGGGAACTTCGCCCAGCGCGCCGCCCACGGCTGGCGCTCGCTGCCACAGCCCGTGATCGCAGCCGTGCACGGCAACGCGCTCGGAGGCGGGCTGCAGATCGCGCTCGCCGCCGACGTCCGCATCGCGGCGCCCGATACGCGGATGTCGGTGATGGAGATCCGCTACGGCCTGATCCCCGACATGGGGCTGAGCCGCACGCTGCCCGGGCTGGTGCGAGACGACGTCGCCCGCGAGCTCACCTACACCGGGCGCGTGGTCGAGGCCGACGAGGCGCTGCAGCTGGGCCTGGTCACCCGGATCGCCCAGGACCCGGTGGCCGAGGCGAGCGAGCTGGCGGCCGAAATCGCGTCGAAGTCGCCGCAGGCGATCCGCTCGGCCAAGCGGCTGCTGAACGAGGCTCCGGCGCGCGGCGCGGCCGAGGGGCTGGCGCTCGAGGAGGAGCTGCAGCGGGCGCTGATCGGCACGCCCGAGCAGGTCGCCACGGTGGCGGCCTCGATGGGCGCGCGCTAGCTCTCAGGCCTGGGCCGGGACCGCCGCCCGATCCCGGTCCGCGGCCTCCGCGTGCGAGGCGATCGCGTCGATCAGCCGCGGCCAGGCGCCGCGGGGGAGGTCATGGCCCATGCCCTCGACCAGCATCAGCCTGGCGCCGGGGATGGCGCGGGCGGTGGCCTTGCCGCCCGACGGGCGGACCAGGCGGTCGACGGTGCCGTGGATGACCAGCGTCGGCGTCCTGATGCCGGCGAGCTGGCGGGTGCGGTCGCCCGAGGCGATGATGGCGCCGAGTTGGCGGGCGCCGCCCGCGACGTCGTGGCCACGGTCATAGCTGCGCGCGATGTAGTCGCGGAGGTGCTGGGGGTCGTTCTCGAAGCCGGTGGAGCCGACCATCCCGAAGATCCTGGTGGCGTGCTCGACCATGGCCTCGCGATCGGTCGGCGGGGGCCTCAGCAGGTACGGGTAGACCGCGGGGGAGGGCTGCCCGCGCCAGCGGTTGCCGGTGGTGGACATGATCGAGGTGAGCGAGCGGACCAGCTCCGGGTGCTCGGCGGCCAGCGTCTGGCCGATCATGCCGCCCATCGAGGCGCCGACGACGTGGGCCGGCGCCATCTCCAGCTCGCGCAGCAGCCCGGCGGCGTCGCCGGCCATGTCGCTGAGCGTGTACTGGCCCCGCACGCTGCGGCGCCGCAGCATCTGGCCGGGGGTGGGCGGGCGGAAGTCCATGTGCGATGGAGCGCCCGATGTCGCGGTTGTCGAAGCGGACCACGTGGAAGCCGCGGCCGGCGAGCTCGGTGCAGAAGTCCTCGTGCCAGGCGATCATCTGCGTCGCCAGGCCCATGATCAGCAGCAGCGGCGTCCCGGAGGGGTCGCCGAGCTCGTCGTAGCAGAGGCTGATGCCGCCGCCGACGTCGCAGAATCGCTCTTCTCGCCCTTCCATGGGCCGTCAGCCTAGCCAGTCGCGTGCCGCAAGAGTATCTTGCACGAAGTGTTAAGGGTCGCTGACATTTGAAGGAGAACGTGTAGGGTCGCGCCCGTGCGTCGGCTGCTCTTCCCACTTCCGGCCCTGGTCGCGCTGTGCGCGCTGGGCCTGGCCACCGGCGCCCCTGCGCAGGACGCGACCGGCGAGATCGAGGGCAAGCTCTCGGAGCTCGAGCAGAACGTCGACCAGCAGGGAGGCCTGCAGGCGACGATCGACCGCCAGAACGCGCAGATCGACGCGCTGATCGGGGAGGAGGCCGCGCTGCGCGCCCGGGCCGCCAGCGTCCAGGCCGAGCTCGACCGCCGCCAGGCCCAGCTCGACCAGGCGAACGCCGCGCTCAACGCCGAGCGCGAGCACCTGAAGGCCGTGCGCGTGCGCCTCGCCAGCGCGATCGAGTCGCTGGAGAAGCTGCTGGTCGGCATCTACAAGTCGCCGACCCCCGACACCCTCAGCGTCATTCTCGAGTCGGCCAGCTTCGAGGACCTGCTGACCGAGACCGAGTACCTGGACCGCATCCAGAACTACGACGAGGCCGTCGTCGGCCGCGTGACCGAGCTTCGCACCGAGGTCGAGCAGTCGGTGACGCTGCTGCGAGAGGCCCAGGAGCGGATCAGGACCGCGCGCGACGAGGTCGCGAGCCGCCGCCAGGAGCTGCAGGTGACCCAGGACCAGCTCGCCGCCCAGCACTCCCAGCTCGTCGCCGCGCGCCAGGAGCGCGCCGCCTCGCTGGAGGCGCTGCAGGCGCGCGAGTCAGACCTGGAGGAGGAGCTCGGCACCTCGATCCCCGGCCCCGGCGAGCAGGCCTCGCTTGTCGGCGACACCGCCGTCGCGCCCGCGGGCGCGCCGCTGGTGGTCAAGGCCGTGATCGAGGCCGCCAACGAGATCAACGACACCCCGTATGTCTGGGGAGGCGGCCATGGGTCTTTCACCTCATCGGGCTACGACTGCTCGGGCGCGGTCAGCTACGCGCTGCACGGCGGCGGCCTGCTCAGCACCCCGCTCGACTCCGGCGGCTTCACCGGCTGGGGCTCGCCGGGCGCCGGCAACTGGATCACCGTCTACGCCAACTACGGCCACGCCTACATGGTCGTCGCCGGCCTGCGCTGGGACACCTCGGGCGGCGCCGGTCCCCGCTGGCATTCCGACGCCCGCTCGAGCGCGGGCTTCACGGCGCGCCACCCCTCAGGGTTCTAGGGACGGCGCGTACAGCGTCGCGTCGCCGCTCTTGCCCTTGAGCTCGATCCCCGCGCGCGCGAGCAGGTCGTGGTCGCCCCGCAGCAGCTCGCGGGTGCGCTCGCTCAGCAGGATCAAGTCGCCGGTCTCGCGCGTCGCGGACTCCACCCGGGACGCGACGTTGACCGCGTCGCCGATGACGCTGAACTCCAGGCGGTCGGCGCCGCCGATGCTGCCGGCGACCACCGAGCCGGAGTTGAGCCCGATCCCGATCTGAAGCTGGTCGTCGTCCATGCCCTCCACGGCCTGGGCGATCTCCAGCGCCGCGGCAAGGGCCCTGTCCGCGTGGTCGTCGCTCGGGCGGGGCGTGCCGAAGACGGCGAGAAAGCCGTCGCCGATGAACTTGTCCACGTGCCCGCCGTGCCTGCGGACGATCGGGACCGCGCACTCGAACAACCTGTTCAGGGCCGAGACGACCTCGCGCGGGTCCGCGCGCTCGGCGAAGCCGGTGAAGTCGCGGACGTCCACGAACATCAGCGTCACCTCGACCTCCTGGCCCTCGGCGCCCCCGTCCTCGCTGAGAATGTGCTCGGCCACCTCGCGGTCGACGTAGGTGCCGAACGTCTCGCGGATCCTCTCGCGCTCGCGCAGCCCGGCGACCATGCGGTTGAAGCCGGCCTGGAGCTGGCCCACCTCGCTGCCGTCATAGACCGGCACCTCGACGTCGAGCTCGCCGCGCTCGACCTCGGCCAGCGCGTCGCGGACCGAGATGATCGGGTCGGCCGTGGCGCGGGCCGCGAGCACAGAGACCAGGAGGCCGATCACCAGAGCCAGGCCGCCCAGCACCGCGACGACGGTCGCGAGCTGCTGGTCGGAGATCTGGTCGTCGCCCGCGAGCACGCCGAGCGCCACCAGCAGCAGGCCCACCAGCGGCACGCCGGTGCCGAGGGCCCAGAAGATGACGCTGCGCGCGGCCACGCCGGGCACCCCGGCGCGCTCGGGTGCGGCGCTCGCCAGGGCGCGGACCGCGGTCGGCCGCAGCAGCCGCTCGGTCTGCAGGTAGGCGATCCCGCAGGTGGTGATTCCCCCGAGCGCGACCGTGACGGCCACGTTGTAGGCAACCTCCAGCGAGAACTGGAGGTTGATGACGAAGAAGAGGATCACGGCGCCGCCCCAGAGCGCCGCGCAGAGCTGGGCCACGCGCAGCGGCGCCTGGATCACGCCCCGCCGCTCCTCGGGGGTCGGCGCCCGCTCCTCGCGCAGGAACGCGCGCGCCACCCGGGCGCGGCGATTGCCCCATACCACCCCCGCCACAAGCGCCAGCGGCAGGTAGATCGCCATCGCGATCAGGTCCGTCTCGCGGACCGAGTCCTCGTTGGTGATCTCGGCCGGCACGACGTAGTTGGCGATCGCGAACGCGATCCCAGCCCCGATCAGGTTCGAGGTCAGCAGCGTCAGCGTCAGCAGCACCCGCGTGCGGCGCTGCAGGTCGGCGCCTGTCAGTGAAGCGTCGGCGATCCCCCGACTCTAAGGACAGGAGCGGATTCGGTCGCGGCTATGTCGGGTGGGAGTTGCGGGTCAGGCGGGAGCGGACGAGATCGCCTCGACCAGGTCGCCCACCTTCTCCTCGGGAAGGTTCTTGGCGACGTCCGCCTGGCTGACGATGCCGACGAGGTCGTGCCCGTCGATCACCGGCAGGCGGCGGATCGCGTGCTCCGACATCACGGACAGCGCCTCCTCGACGGAGTCGTCGGCGCCGATCGTGACCGGCTTGCCCTCGCCGAGGTCACCGGCGGTGACGTCGCTGGGGTCCTTGCCCTTGGCGATCACCTTGACCACGATGTCGCGGTCGGTGAGCATGCCCTTGAGCCGGTCGTCCTCGCCGCAGATCGGCATCGAGCCGACCTCCAGCTCGGCCAGCTTCTTGGCGGCGTCCGCCACCGTGTCCTTCTCGCCCACGCACTCACATGGGCTGGTCATCACTTCGCGGGCCGTCTTGCCCATCTTGGTTCACTCCTCCTTGTCGCTGTCAGGGAGGAGCCTTCCCGCCGACCGGATCGGCAAAACGTGAAGCGGGACGCGGGATCGGCCAAAGACGGGTCAGCCGGAGTCAGGCTATGAATCGACCCTGGCCGCCTCGCCACTCGCTCAGGATTCCTCTCGAAGGGGCTCCGCTATAGCTTCCCCGGCAAGAAGATCGGCATCCAGCGACCACTAGGGAGAGATGTACGAGAAGCAGGACGTAGAGGCTCTCGAACGCCAGTTCAACGCCGCGATGGAGGAGGCCGACACCGGCTCTGCGCTTGAGGCCATCCAGCGACTCTACGGCGAGTTCGACAGCGGCGACGCCGAGGCGATCGGCGCGATCCTGCATCCGGACTTCCAGGCCCAGATGAAGGCGATCTTCCTCGACGGCAAGAGCTACAAGGGGGTGAGGGGCTTCCTCAACTGGCGCCGCGAGATGGAGAAGCTGTTCGAGCAGGAGCGGTTCCTTCCCGTGGGGATCCGCTTCGCGGGCAAGGACCGCTGGGTGGTGCTGGGCAGGCTGCACATCAGAGGCGAGGAGGGTGGGGTGGAGCTGGACGTTCCCCTCGCCCACGTCGTCGAGCAGCGCGACAAGAAGGTCGCCCGGCTGACCGTCTACTCGGACATCTCCGAGGCGCTCGAGTCCGTCGGGCTCTTCGCCTAGACCGTCCGCTCCGCGTCAGAAAGCAGTTCGTGACGCAGACCTATGTCAGTGCGATGCCTTCCACCATTGATGACGCCCGTCGGTACATCGCGGAAGTCCGCTGGCAGTTCGCCAAGACCATGCCCCAATGGCCGCACGAATACACGGTGCGCGGGTGGCGGCCAGATCTTGAGCAAAAGTTTTTCGAATTCGTCGTCCTGATCCGCGAGGAAGGGATAGTCAAGCCCTGGCCGCGCGACGCTGCCAGGCCGCGCTATCGCCTCACCTATTTGGAGATCGATGGCTGGGAGTACTGGACGATGGGAGCAGCTGTCCCCGAGACCACGGTGATCAACCGCGCACGACCCACGGATTAGGGGCACCGCTCTACGCCTGCAGCCGGCGGCGGGCCCGAATGCGGACATGGGCGCGCCCCCGCAGGTGGCGGAGGCGCGCCTACAGTTATCCCGTCGCGGCAGCTACGCGAACAGCACGACAAGGATCAGGATCAGAATCAACGCTCCGATGCCGATGTACACGTCTCTCGCCTCCTTTGATCTTCCGTGACTGCTCGGCGAAAGAGATACCCGCTGCCCGTGCGCGCAAACAAAAGGCGTTAGGGGCCGAACGAAACCGGGCCGGCGTTATGTTGGCTGCGTGAGCCCGCTCACCGACCGTCCGCTGGGCAGCACGCGAGGCGGCTCGGGCGAGCCGATGTTGCTGATCCACGGCCTCGGCTCCCGCCGCGGTGTCTGGGATCGCGTCCGCGCCCGGCTCGAAGAGCGCTTTGACGTGATCGCGTTCGATCTGCCGGGCTTCGGCGACCAGCCATGGTTCGAGGGCCCGGTTCCCGAACGGATGGGCTCTCTTGCGACCGCGGTCGCCGATGAGATGGACCGGCTCGGGATCGAGCGGGCGCACCTCGTCGGCCACTCGATGGGAGGCTGGATCTCGCTGGAGCTGGCGCGCCGCGGGCGCGCGATCGACGTGCTCGCGGTGGCCCCGGTGGGCGGGGCGACCGAGGCCGAGGCTCGGCACTCGAAGCGGGCGCTGGCGCGATCGCGCCACTCAGCCCGGCTGCTGGGCCCGCTGGTCGGGCCGATCACGCGCTCGCCGCGGCTGCGGGCGATCGCTCTGCGCGGATCGGTCAAGGACCCTGACCTGGTCGATCCGGGCGAGCTGGAGACCACGATCCGCTACCTCGCCCGCTGTCCCGGCCACCCGAAGCTGTTGCCCGACGTGGCCGGCCCAGGCGACCTGATCGAGAACAACCGCGAGGGCTTCGGCCGGATCGACTGTCCCGTGCTGATCGCCTGGGGCAGCGAGGACGGGGTGCTCGACTGCCGCGGCGGCCCGCGAATGGCCGAGGCCATCCCCGGCGCCGAGCTGCGGGAGCTGCCGGGCCACGGCCACTCGCCGCTGCTGGACCATCCCGAGCTGGTCGCCGAGCTGGCCCTGGAGCGGGCCGGCGCCCGCGCCTGAGCCCGGTCGGGCGCCCGCGCCTAAAGCGCCTCGGCGCAGGGGCCGAAACATCTCTTATGCAGGCTTCCGGTCTTCTCCAAAGGCTGCGGTGGGACCTGGGCGAGGAGACGATCCCCTCCCGCGACCCGGCGACGATCGCGCGCACCTACATCTACCTGTACGGGCTGGGCGCGACGCTCGTGCTCGCGAGCCTCGCCTTCCCGGCCGGCGGCGACCGCCACGAGCCGGCGATATTCGCGGTCTGCGCGGCGGCCTGCGCCGTCAGCGCCGTGCTGCTGTTCGGCTTCGACCGCCTGCCCGGCTGGGTGCTGCCCGCGCTCTCGCCGCTCGGGACGGTGTTGATCACCGTCCTCGTCGCGGCCGACGGCGCCGACTCCCTGCTGTACGCGACGTTCTACTTCTGGTCGGTGCTCTCGACCGCCTCCCTGTTCAGCACCCGCGCCACGATCTGGAACATCGTCTTTGTGGGCGCCTGCTACGCCACCGTCCTGATCGCGGTCCCGGGGGCGGCGGGGGGCCAGGCGTGGCTGATGGTGATCGCGACCCTGAGCGTGATCGCGGCGGTGACCCTGGTGCTGCGCCACAAGCTCGAGGTGCTGCGAGAGCGCTCGCTGAAGCAGGCGAAGGTCGCGGAGCTGGGGCGGTTCGCGCTCGCGCAGGAGGACGTCGCCAAGCTCTACACCCTCGCCGCCAACGCCGTGACCGAAGCGCTCGGCGTCGATCGCGCCGGGGTGTTCCGCTTCCTGGACGGCGAGAACGAGCTGGTGCTCAGGGCGGGCGCCGGAGCCGACGGCGTCGAGGCCCTGCCGACGCTGGGCGCCAAGACCCCGCTCGCCCTCGCGGCGCTGGGTTCCTCGGAGCCGGTGCAGCTGAATGGG
Organism: uncultured Solirubrobacterales bacterium; assembly: GCA_963813725.1. GTDB lineage: Bacteria > Actinomycetota > Thermoleophilia > Solirubrobacterales > 70-9 > VGBV01. The sequence goes on along the minus strand of CAWFAI010000011.1, from coordinate 16,972 downwards.
GAGCTGGCGGTCGCGGTGCGGCGGGGGGAGGGCGCCCTCGGCGTGCTCGTCGCCTACGGCGGGTCCCACCGCCGCTTCAAGCCCAGCGACTCCGAGTTCATAAAGGCGATAGCCCACGTGATCGGCGAGGCGACCGAGCGCAGGCGGGTCGCCGCCGAGCGTGAGCACCTGGCGATGCACGACCACCTGACCGGGCGGCCGAACCGGCTCCACTTCACCGATCGGCTCAGGGAGACCATGGATCGCGCCCGCGATGGCGGCGCGCAGTTCGCCGTCTACTTCCTCGACCTGGACGATTTCAAGCGCGTCAACGACAGCTACGGCCACCGGCTCGGCGACGAGGTGCTGAAGGCCGTGGGGCCCAGGCTGCGCGGGGCCCTGGTCATGACCGACACGGTCGCGCGCTTCGGGGGCGACGAGTTCGCGGTCCTCTGCGAGGACGTGGTCAGCGAGGCCCAGGCGATCGAGATCGGCTCGCGCCTGCGGGCGGCGCTGCACGAGCCGTTCCGGATCGGCGGCGCCGAGCACCGCATCGGCGCCAGCATCGGCATCGTCCTCTCCGACGGCGATGCCGAGGCCGAGGAGCTGATCGCCGACGCCGACGCCGCCATGTACCGCGCCAAGGAGCGCACCCGGGGAGGGTTCGAGTTCTTTGACAGCTCGCTGCGCCAGCGGGTGCTGATGCGCCTGGAGTACGAGAACGCGCTGCGGGCGGCGCCGGAGCGCGGGGAGCTGAGCCTCGCCATCCAGCCGATCGTCTCGCTGCCGGCCGGCGAGCCCGTCGGCTCCGAGGCGCTGTTGCGCTGGGAGCATCCCAAGCTGGGGAGGGTCTCGCCCGCCGAATTCATCCCGATCGCCGAGCAGACCGGGGCGATCCTGCCGCTGGGGGAGTGGACGCTGCGCGAGGCCTTCTCCCTCGCCGCCAGGTGGCGATCGGACGAGCGCCGGCGCTACCTGCCCCTGTACGTCAACCTCTCGCCCCGCCAGCTCGTACAGCCGAACTTCGTGCGCCAGGTCGACGCGCAGTTCGACGCGACGGGCGCGCGGCGGCGCGACCTGGGCTTCGAGATAACCGAGCACGTCCTGATCAGGGACACGCCAGGGACGGTCGAGGCGCTGGAGCACCTGCAGGAGACGGGATCCTCGATCGTGCTCGACGACTTCGGGACCGGCTACTCCTCGCTCAGCCACCTGAAGCGGTTCCCGATCGATGTCGTCAAGATCGACCGCAACTTCATCTCGGACCTCGAACAGCAGGACAAGGACAAGGCGATCGTCTCGGCGATCGTGGGAATGGCCGAGGCCTTTGCGCTGGACGTGGTGGCCGAGGGGATCGAGAGCGCCGAGCAGGCGACGCTGCTGGCCGAGCTGGGCTGCCGCTACGGCCAGGGCTTCTGGTTCTCGCGGCCTATCCCCGCCGCCGACCTGGAGGTGACCCTGTCGCGGCAAGGCGCCCGTCTCGGCCCCGACGCACCGCCGCCGGCCTCATCCGATACAGCCCTTGACCAACGCTAGTTCCCGGTCCGTGCCGGCCCTTGCGGTGCCCACGACGACGCTTTCGCCGACGACCTCGGACGCTCCGCCGGTCGGCTCCAGGAAGGCCGCCTGCCCGGCGGCGTAGTCGGCCGCCTGCTCGGGATCGCCGAAGAAGTCCACCGTGATCCGGTTCTCGGGCGGGACGCTGATCCGCAGGGAGCCGGTGATCCCCAGCGGCTCGTCGCCCGCGGTCGCGAGCGCCTTCAGCCCGGCGTCCTGCACGCAGGCGAGCGCCTCGTTCGTGCTGGGCTGCTCGGGCTCGCCGTCTCCTCCATCGTCCCCGCCGCACCCCGCCAGCGCCAGCGCGGACAGCGCGATCGCCAACGGCGAGGCGTGGACGGTCTGCATGCGCCTGACCCTAAAGCGCCGGCCCCTAAAGCCCGGCCCCGAAAGTGACGATTCGAGCACCGATGCAAGCACTTCAACATCTGATCCCCAAGCTCCTGGTGCTGGCGGCGGCGGCGGTCATCCTCGCCACCCTGCTCAGCGACCACAGCGCCGAGTACGGCCAGGTGACGCTGCCGCGCGGCGGCGTCGTCACCCTGCCCGAGGGCACGGTGAAGGTGTTCGTGGACGAGTCCGCCGCGGCCGGCGACGAGAGCAGCGACCCGCGCCGCCTCTCGGCGCCGCTTCGCTTCCAGGTGGTCCCCGTCGGCGGCGGTCCCGCGCTCGTCAAGGACCCCACCACCAAGGACGGCACCGGCGAGGAGCTGACGACGCGCAGCCAGTCGATCGGGTCCGGCGGCGCCGTCGCCAACCTCGAGGTCCCCTCCGAGGGCCAGTACCGCATCAGCGGCAGCCTGGGCGACAGCGGCGGCACCCAGCTCAGCTTCGGCCAGGACTCCTTCATGGCGGTGCTGGGGGAGTGGAAGCTGCTCGCCGGCCTGCTTGGCGGCGCCTTCCTGATCACCCTGCTGCCGGCGGGCAGGCGCGGGTCGGGCCGCAGCCCGAGCCCGAGCGACGAGGGCGAGGCCCCGCCGGCGAGCGCCGAGGTCCCCGCCGCCAGCTACCAGGCTCCGCGCTTTGACCCCTACCGCGGCTAGCCGCCGCGGCCGCGCGGGCTAGCGCCGTATCGTCACCTTCGGCTTCGGCAGCTTCTGGCCGCCCGGCGCGCGCATGCCGTCCAGGAGCAACGCCAGGAAGCGCTCCCAGTTCAGCGCCGGCATCGACTCCTCGTGGGCGCCCATGACGCTGCCCAGCCCGCACATGATCGTGGGCACGTCCTCGACCACCACGTCCTTGCGCATCTGGCCCGTGCGCTGGGCCTTGCGGATCAGCTTCTCGGTCGTCTCGACCAGTCCGGTCTTGGTCGCGCTGGCGCGCCCGCTGGCGGGACGCTGGCTGAGCAGCTCCGAGAGCGCCCTGTCGCGGGCCGAGTACTCGGCCGAGTAGCGCATCAACTCGCAGAAGGCCTCCCACGGGTCCTCCTGCTCCAGGGCCTCGGTCGCCCGCTCGGCGAGGTGCTCGAAGCGCCGCTCGATCAGCGCCTCCAGCAGCGCCTCCTTGTTGGGGAAGTGGCGATAGACGGTTCCCACGCCGACCCCGGCGCTGCGGGCGACGTCCTCCATCTGGCACTCCAGCCCCATCTCGCCGAAGCGCTCGCGGGCGGCCTCCAGGATCGCCTCGCGGTTGCGCCGCGCGTCGGCGCGCTGGTTCGCCTTGGCGATCGCGGGGCCGGGGGGGATGGGAGTCGTGGTGGGTGGTGGGTTCATGGCGGCGGATTGATCGCGATCAGGAGGGTGTCGATTTCGGCCTGTCTCATTCGTCTAGATGGTGTGACGAGCTTCACTGAGATCCGGGTTGACAAACGGAATTCTGATTCCGTATAGTGCAGACCTCAAACGGAACCGGAACTCCACTTCCGCATACTACTCCCACCAAGGGCGCAAGGCAACAGGAGGAACCCAGATGATGACCACGGCCGCCGAGTACCGAGACCGACGCTGGCAGGCGCTGGCGCTGCTGTGCATGGCCCAGTTCGTGGTCGTCCTGGACGCCTCGATCGTGAACGTGGCCCTTCCCTCGATCGGCGAGGGCCTCGGCTTCAGCCAGGACAACCTGCCCTGGGTCGTGAACGCCTACGTGCTCACCTTCGGCGGCTTCCTGCTGCTCGGCGGGCGCATGGCCGACCTGCTCGGCCGCCGCCGCGTCTTCATGGCGGGCCTGGGCGTTGTCGCGATCGCCTCGCTCGCTGCGGGCTTCGCCGCGACCGAGGGCCAGCTGATCGCGGCCCGCGCCGCGCAGGGACTGGGAGCGGCGATCATCTCGCCCTCCGCGCTCTCGATCGTCGCCACCCTCTTCACCGACGGCGCCGAGCGCAACAAGGCGCTGGGCGCCTGGGGCGCGGTCGCCGGCTCCGGCGGCGCCGCCGGCGTGCTGCTCGGCGGGATCCTCACCGACACCCTCGGATGGGAATGGGTGCTGTGGGTGAACGTGCCCGTCGCGGCCATCGCCCTGTTCCTGTCCCCGCGGCTGATCCCCGAGAGCCGCAACGAGGGCCAGGAGCGCAACTTCGACGTCGCCGGCGCGTTCACCGTCACCGCCGGGCTCACCGTCCTGGTCTACGCACTGGTCGACGCGACCGAGGCGGGATGGGGCAGCTTCCAGACGCTGGGGCTGATCGGCCTCTCGGCGGCGCTGCTGGCCGCCTTCGTCGCGATCGAGCTGCGCTCCTCGGCGCCGCTGGTCCCCTTCCGCATCTTCAGGCTGCGGACGCTGACCGGGGCCAACGTCGTCGGGCTGTTGCTGGGCGCGTCACTGTTCTCGATGTTCTTCTTCATCAGCCTCTATATGCAGCAGGTCCTGGACTACTCGGCGATCAAGGCGGGTCTCAGCTACCTGCCGCTGGCGCTCGCGATCATCGCCTCGGCGGCGATCGGCTCGCAGCTGGTCACCCGGCTCGGCTTCAAGCCGGTGCTGGCCGCGGGGATGGCGTTCATCGCGATCGGCCTCGCCTGGTTCAGCCAGGTCTCGGTCGACGGCGGATTCACGACCGACATCCTCGGCCCCTCGCTGTTCGCCGCTGTCGGGCTGGGCTTCGGCTTCGTGACCACGACGATCGCCGCTGTGGCGGGCGTTCGTGATCACGAGCAGGGCCTGGCCAGCGGCCTGATCAACACCTCGCAGCAGATCGGAGGGGCGATCGGACTCGCGGTGCTGGCGACGATCGCCACCACCCGCACCGACAACCTGATGACGGACGCCCAGGGCGACCCTGCGGCCCTCCCGAACGCCCTCACCGAGGGCTTCCAGGCCGCCTTCCTGGGCGGCGCGGCGATCGCGGCGCTGGGCCTGGTCCTGACCCTGGTCCTGATCCGCGGCAGCGACAGCCGCGCCCACATGGAGCTCGGCGCCGAAGGCGATGGCTCACCCGATGGGCCACCTGACGCTGTCCCATCAGCGGACAGCGCCCGACAGCCGGGCGTCCGACAGCCGGCCTAGCTCTCCCCCCAGCCAGGCCGACGGGCAGAGGGCCGGTCTCGCGACCGGCCCTCGCTGCGTCTGGGGCTAGGCGAAGGTGGTGCCGAAGAAGGCGAGAACTGCGACGGCGACCGCGATGCCGATCGCGTACGCGGCTGCCACGGTCCCCTTGTCGAGCTTGTCGCTCGCGAGCTGCTCAATAAGCGGCGTCATCAGTCACTCCTCTTCGTCGGGCCTACGGGGTTAGCTGTCGGGCGAGCGCTGAAGAGCTGCGCTTCGGACCGTTTGGTCCGATTGGCCCCATCATGCAGTTGGTTCCCCCGCTTCCCCGCGATAGCCCGCGGGAAACTCGGCAGATTGAATGTCCTCACACTAACCAGCTTCGATGACGGGGGTTGCGGTTCCTTCAACGCCCTGGTGCACACCCGCACAAGGCCACAGGGCGCGATTTTCTCCCCCCGGCGCTACCTCTCGGCCGCTTCGTCGCGCCCACGGACGCCGTCCGGCCCACGATCGCCGTCTCGCCCGCGACCGCCGCTGCCGAGGAAGTACGTGACCAGCCACAGCAGCAGGCCGATGCCCAGCAGCAGCCCCGCGCGCGCGTAGATCTCACCGGTCGGCTGGGTCATCACGATCGCGCAGGCGAGCGCCCCCAGCACCGGGAACACGAGCGGGGTGCGGAAGTGGTCGTGGTCCACGGGGTCGCTGCGCAGCACCAGCACGCTCAGGTTGACGACGATGAAGACGCCCAGCAGCAGCAGCACGGTGGTGTCGGCGAGGGTGGCGAGGTCGCCGGTCGCGGCGAGGGCGATCGCGACCACGGTCACGAACACGATCGCGACCACCGGGGTGCCGCGATTCTCGTTGACGACGCCGAGCGGGCCGGGCATCACTCCCTCGCGCGACATCCCGAACAGGATCCGCGAGGCCATGATCAGGTTGATCAGGGCGCCGTTGGAGAGCGCCAGCAGCCCGATCGCCGAGAAGATCTTCTCGTTGATCTGCCAGCGGCCCCTGGTTCACCTCCAGCAGCGGGCCCGCTGGACTCCGCCAGCGTGTCGGTCGGGACCGCCATCGAGGCGACCATCGTCACCGCCAGGTAGATCACGCCCGCGATCGCCAGGCCCACGAACAGCGCAAAGGGGTAGGAGTGGCGCGGGTCCTCGACCTCCTCGGCCACGTTCGCCGAGTCCTCGAAGCCGATCAGGGCATAGAAGGAGAGCGCCGTCCCCGCCAGGATCGCCGCCAGCGCCGTCTCGCCGCCCGCGGTGTCGAACTCGAAGGCGCGGCCGGTGTCGCCGCCGCCGTCGAAGATCAGCCCCAGGCCGATGATCGTGATCAGGATCAGGCCGCCGACCTCGATCGCCGTGAAGCCGAAGTTGAGCCGCACCGACTCCTTGATGCCGATGAAGTTGACGATCCCGATCAGCAGCAGCAGGGCGATCGCCCCGACCAGGATCTCGACGTCGATGAAGACCGACAGGTAGTCACCGCCGAAGGCGCGCGCGAGGGTGGCGGCCGAGGTGATCCCCGAGAGCGCGACCGCGAACGTGATCAGGAAGCTGACGAGCGGGTTCTTGAAGGCGCGGTTGACGAACAGTCCCGCGCCGCCGGCGCGCGGGTACTTCGTCACCAGCTCGGCGTAGCTGAAGGCCGTGAACGCGGCCAGCACCAGGGCCGCGACGAACGCCGTCCAGATCGCTCCGCCCACGCGCCCGCCGACCTCGCCGACCAGCGCGTAAATGCCGCCGCCCAGGATGTCGCCGACGATGAAGACCAGCAGCAGCGGCCGCGTGATCTCGCGCTTCAGCCCTCCCGATTGCCCCGCCGTCGCTGCCGGCACCTGCGCCCGGGGCTGTCCTCTCCTCGCCACCTTCCTACGCCCCCTACCCCCGGGGTCGCCCGCTTACACCATTTGGTTCGGGGCCGATCCCCGCCGATCCGAGGGGCCTAGGCCGTCGCCGCGAGCTGCCCGCAGGCCGCGTCGATGTCGCGGCCCCGGGTGAGCCGGACGGTCACCGGCTGGCCCCGTTCGGCCAGCGCCGCCCGGAAGGCCTCGATCGCCTTCGGCGTCGATCCCTCGAACCCGGCTCCCGTCGGGTTGTACGGGATCAGGTTCACCTTGAAGACCTTGGGGTCGAGGATGTGCGCGAGCTGTACGGCGTGCTCGTGGCGGTCGTTCACCCCGCCCAGCATCACGTACTCGATGAAGACCTTGCGGCGGCGCCTGCGGTGATGCTCGCGGCAGGCCTCGAGCACGTCGGGGAGGGGGTAGCGGTCGTTCACCGGCATCAGCTCCGAGCGCAGCGCCTCGTCGGGCGCGTGCAGGCTGAACGCGAGCCTGATCGGCATCTCCTGCGCGGTCAGCGCCTCGATCCCCGGGATCCATCCCACCGTCGAGATCGTCGTCCGCCGGTGGGTGATCCCCACGTCGGGCAGCCGCTCGCACGCCGCCAGCACCTGATCCAGGTTCATCATCGGCTCGCCCATCCCCATGAACACGCAGTGGTCGAGCGGCTCGATGCGGCGGAAGTGCAGCGCCTGGTCGAGGATCTCCGACGCGGTCAGGTTGCGCCCGAACTTCATCTGCCCGGTCGCGCAGAAGCTGCACGTGAGCGGACACCCCGACTGCGAGCTGACGCAGATCGAGCGCCGCCCGTCGCGGAACCGCATCAGCACGGCCTCGAGCGAACGCCCGTCATCGGTGTGGAACAGCGCCTTCCGCGTCCCGTCGTCAGCCGTCGACTCGGTCGCCAGCTCCAGCGCCGACAGCGGCACCCGCTCGGCCAGCCGCTCGCGCAGATCCGCCGGCAGGTTGGTCATCTCGCCGTAGCCGCGGACTCCCTTCGCGGCCCACTCCCAGATCTGGGAGGCGCGATAGGCAGGCTCGCCGGCATCGGCCAGCTCGCGCTCGAGCAGCTCCAGGTCCATGCGCCGAGTCTAGGAGGGGCTCCATCGAGCGGGGCCCCTCCACCCGGCCTCTGCTCGGCTAGCCCAGGGCGTCCCGGGCCTGCGCGGTGTCGCCGAAGAACTCCGCGCTCATCAGCTTGCCGTCGCTCACCTTGTACATCCAGACCGAGCGGCCGCTGAGGTCGTTCCCGGCCTTCGTCTTGCCCACGCCCTCGACGGTGACGAAGACGGTCTCGCCGTCGTCGGCGTCGAAGAAGCCGGTCGGCTTCGGGTCAACGGACTCGAAGTTGGACAGGAACTTCTGGATCATCTCCTTGAACCCGTCCGGGCCCTTGTAGGTCCCACCCCAGGGCAGGGTCTCCGGGATCACGATCTCGGCGCTCTCGTCCGTGGTCGAGACCGCGCCGTCGACATCCCCCTTGCCGAAGTCGTCCCAGCGGGCCTTGACAGTGTCGGCGTTCTCACCCATATCAGTCACTCCTGTGTTGCTCTCCCCCTAACCACCCCGACCCTAGTCCTTCACCGGGCCCCGCGCAAGGGAAAACCCTGGAAATCCCGGGGTTCAGAGCAGAGCGGTGCGAACGCCGCGACCTCCAGCAGGCGCCGCGGCCGGCCCGGATCGCTCATGGCTCGTTCAGCTCGGCGACGTCGGCCCTGTCCTTCTCGCGCCCGGCGGCGAGCTTGCTCTTGATCAGGGCGTCCTTGCCGAGCACCAGGAACTCGAGCCCGAACGCCTCGATCTCGATTGCGGTGGCCCGGGCCTCCTTCCAGCTCGGCGCGCTCTTCATCGCGTTGCAGATGTCGACGCCGCCGTAGCGCGAGTCGCAGAGGCGCGGCTGGCGCAGCAGCCAGTCCGGGTCGGCGTTCGCGCGGATGCGGACCCACTTCCTGGTCGTGGGCCGGTACTCGCGCGCCTCGAGCTCGGCGAGCGCCCGGATCGTGCGCCGCCGGTTCGCCTTGTTCGGCGCCACGATCAAGTCCAGGTCGCGGGTGATGCGGCTGACCCCGTGGGCGATCGCGGCGACGCCGCCCACGATGACGAACTCGACCTCGTTCGCGATCAGCACCTCCAGGATCCGATCCGGCTTGGCGTCGGATCGCTGCGCCAGCCGGCGTGCCTCCACTAGCCCGTGGCGGCCTTGCCGCGCAGGCCGGCTGCGAACCCGCTCCAGCCGGCGGCCTGTTCGATCCGCTCGCCCGGGCTCATGGCGCGGATCGCGGCCGCGTGCCCGGCATCGGCGCGGTGGGCCGCGAGCGGGGCCAGGCCCAGGTCCGGGCGCAGGCCGAGCCCCCCGAGCAGCCGCCCGAAGCGCTCCAGCGATGGGACCTCCTCGCCGCCCTCGATGCGGCTGATCGCCGGCTGGGGCACCCCGGTGCGGCGGGCAAGCGCGCTTTGGCTGACGCCGCGGCGCTCGCGCTCTGCCCGAACGGTCGCTCCCAGCGCCGCGTGATCCACTCTTGGGGCCGCTGACTTTGCCATACCGAATTAAGTATAGGGCGTGAGGAACCGGGGATGACTCACCCGGGGGGTATCCTCGTGAGGAGACATTCGCCCGTCGGCTCTTCTCCCTCTTCCCTCGCGCGAACCCACCAAGAGGGTCAGGAAGGCACACGCGAATGAGCGGAATCAAGAAGCCGGCGGTGAGCAGGCGACGAATGGAGGAGCTGACCGCGGAGTCGGCGCGCGCCCGCCGCAGCTATGACCTCTACAAGGCCAAGACCTACAGCTCGCGGGTGACCAGCCCGGTGCGGCTGAAGGAGCTGAAGCGCGAGTCCGAGTTCGCCCAGATGCGCCTGATCCGGGCCAAGGCCGATGCCTGAGGCGGCGACCGCGCTCGGTTGGACCTGCGACCGCTGCGAGGTGACCGTCAGCTGGATGCCCGACGTGAAGCGCCCGGAGATGCCGCCGAGCTGGATCGAGGTGGACGGCGTCCTCCACTGCCTCAACTGCCGCCGCGAGGTCGCCGCCGACGCCGGCCTGGATGGTCTGCCCGAGGACACCCCCGCGGGCGAGCGCCAGAAGCTGAGGTCGCATGCGCGGATCGAGTTCGAGGTGAAGCGCGACCCGGAGCGTCCCGACAACCGGATCGCCAAGTCCTGCCACACCTCGATCATCGCCGTGCGCAAGGCGCGGGTTCGGCTCGGCATTCCTCCCGGTCCCTGAAGCGGCTGATTCTTCCCGGAATGCACCCCGGGGCCGTTGTCTCAGGGCAATGCTGCTACCTTCGCCGCGTCGGGTGACCACCGCCACGCGGATTCGTCGCCCGAGAGGTTCCGTTTCTCCCTGTGCTTTGCAGAGTGTCGGGGGTCGCAGGATCTCCCCGAATCACTCATAAGGAGAAAGCACTACATGTCATCGCAGTCATTCGCCGATCTCGGCGCGTCGAGCCCAGTCGTGGGCGCACTCGCCAAGCGCGGCATCACAGAGCCGTTCGCAGTTCAGCGGCTCGCAATCGCAGACATCCTTGAAGGCAGGGATGTGTTGGTCCAGTCGCCGACGGGGTCGGGCAAGACGCTCGCCTTCGGCGTGCCGATGGTCGACCTGATCAGCGCCGAGGCGCGCCGCCCCGCGGCGCTCGTGCTCGCCCCCACCAGGGAGCTGGCCGAGCAGATCGTCGACGAGATGCAGACGATCGCCCATTCGCGCGCGATCAAGGTCGCGCCGGTCTTCGGCGGGGTCGGCATCGAGGCGCAGGCGCGCAAGGCCAAGAAGGCCCACATCGTCGTCGCCACCCCGGGACGGCTGGAGGACCTGATCGAGCGCGGTCACTTCAAGCTCGACCGGATCCAGATCCTGGTCCTCGACGAGGCCGACCGCATGCTCGACATGGGCTTCAAGCCGCCCGTCGACCGCATCGTCGCCCAGATGCCGAAGGACCGCCAGACGCTGTTCTTCTCGGCCACGCTGGAGGGCGCGGCCGGCAAGCTCGCCAAGGCCTACACCCGCGACGCCGTCCGCCACGTGCACAAGCCGAAGGTCGAGAAGTCGGCCGCGACCATGCACCGCTTCATCCACCTCACCCACGAGGCGAAGCTGGATGCCCTGGTCGGTGAGCTGAACGACTCAGAGCGCGGCCGCACCCTGGTCTTCGTCCGCACCAAGCGCGGCGCCGACCGGCTGGTCAAGAAGCTCTCCCGTCATCGGATCCGCGCCCTGGCGATGCACGGCAACAAGAACCAGAACCAGCGCCGCCGCGCCCTCGCCAGCTTCGATCGCGGCGACTGCGACACGCTGGTCGCCACCGACGTCGCCGCCCGCGGCATCGACGTCGAGGACATCACCCACGTGATCAACTTCGACGCCCCCGAGGACCGCGACGCCTACGTGCACCGCACCGGCCGCACCGGCCGCGCGGGAGCAACCGGGGTCGCCGCCAGCTTCATCCTCCCCGACCAGGACTACGAGATGGGGATCGTCGCCGAGCAGCTGGGCCTGTACCAAGAGTTTGCCGAGGGACGCCCCAAGGGCCTCTCCCACGGCAGGTCCAATGGCAACGGACACGCCGCTCGTAAGCACTCCGGCAACGGGAACTCCCGTAACGGAGGCGCGAGCGGCAAGAGTTTCAGCAAGGCCCGCTCCAACGGCGGTCACGGCGGTCAGAGCAAGGGATTCAGCAAGAGCTACGGATCAGTGGGCGGCGGTCGCAGCCGCAGGCGGCGAAGCCGTTAAGCCTTGGCGCGCTTTCGGGCGAGCTTCACGCGCTCGGTCTGATCGAGCTCGGCCTTCCGCAGGCGGACGGCGTCGGGAGTCACCTCGACGCACTCGTCCTCGCGCAGGAACTCGAGGGACTGCTCTAGGGAGAGCCGCTTCGCGGGCACGAGCCGAACGGTCTCGTCGGCGGCCGCGGCCCTGACGTTCGTCTGCTGCTTCTCCTTGATCGCGTTCACGTCGAGGTCGGTGTTGCGGGCGTTCTCGCCGATCACCATCCCCTCGTAGACCTCCTCGCCCGGGCCGACGAAGAGCGTCCCGCGCTCCTGCAGGCCGAACAGGGCGAAGCCGGCGGTCTTGCCGATGCGGTCGGCGACCAGCGACCCGGTCGGGCGCGCCTCCAGGTCGCCGGCCCACGGCTCCCAGCGGTCGAAGACGTGGTGCATCAGCCCGGTGCCGCGCGTCTCGGTCAGGAACTCGGTGCGGAAGCCGATCAGCCCGCGCGCCGGCACCAGGTACTCCAGGCGCACCCAGCCGGTCGAGTGGTTGACCATCTGCTCCATCCGCCCCTTGCGCACCGCGAGCGCCTGGGTGACGACGCCGACGTAGTCCTCGGGCACGTCGATCGCCAGTCGCTCCACCGGCTCGTGGGTGGTGCCGTCGATCTCGCGGGTGACCACGCGCGGCTGTCCCGCGGTCAGCTCGAAGCCCTCGCGGCGCATCGTCTCCAGCAGCACCACCAGCTGCAGCTCGCCGCGGCCCTCGACCTCCCAGGTGTCGGGGCGCTCGGTCTCCTTGACCCTGATCGAGACGTTGCCCACCAGCTCCTGGTCGAGGCGGTCGCGGATCTGGCGCGCGGTGAGGCGGGAGCCGTCCTTGCCGGCCAGGGGAGAGGTGTTGATCCCGACCGTGATCGAGAGCGAGGGCTCGTCGACCGAGATCACCGGCAGCGGCCGCGGGTCCTCGGGGTCGGCCAGCGTCTCGCCGATCGTCACCTCCTCCAGGCCGGCGACGGCGATGATCTCGCCCGGCCCGGCCTGCTGGGCCTCCACCCGCTCCAGCGCCTCGGTCACGTAGAGGTTGGTGACGGCGGCGCGCTGGACCTCGCCGTCAGAGCGGCACCAGGCGATCGGCCTGCCGGCCTCGATCGTCCCGTTGTGGACGCGGCAGATCGCGAGGCGCCCCACGTAGGGGGAGGCGTCGAGGTTCGTCACGTGCGCCTGCAGCGGCGCCTCGGGGTCATAGGTCGGCGCCGGGATCGCCTCCGTGATCAGGTCCATCAGCGGGGTCAGGTCCCTGCCCTCGGTGCCCTCGGTCAGCGACGCCCAGCCCGCGCGGGCGTTCGTGTAGACGATCGGAAAGTCGATCTGGTCCTCGCCCGCGTCCAGGTCCAGGAACAGCTCGTAGACCTCGTCGATCACCTGCTTGATCCGCGCGTCGGGGCGGTCCACCTTGTTCACGACCAGGATCACCGGCAGCTTCGCCTCCAGCGCCTTGCGCAGCACGAAGCGGGTCTGGGGGAGGGGCCCTTCTGAGGCGTCGACCAGCAGCAGCACCCCGTCCACCATCGTCAGCCCCCGCTCGACCTCGCCGCCGAAGTCGGCGTGCCCGGGCGTGTCGATGATGTTCAGCTTCACCTCCCCGTAGCGAACCGCCGTGTTCTTGGCGAGGATCGTGATCCCCTTCTCCCGCTCGAGCTCGTTCGAGTCCATCACCCGCTCGGCCACGTCCTGCCCCTCCCTGAAGGCGCCGGACTGCCACAGCATCGCGTCGACCAGCGTCGTCTTGCCATGGTCGACGTGGGCGACGATCGCGATGTTGCGGAGATCCTCTCGGCGGGCAAGCGGGCTCATCGGGAGGCGGGATGGTAGGGAGGCGCCGAGGAGAGACTGGGGCCTATGGTTCTCGGGGCCAACGACGAGGAGGTCCGAATACCTCGCTCACGTTCCACCGGCCAGGGTCAGCCCACGCACGGCTCCCCGGTAAGGGCGCTTGCGCTTGCGACGGCGCTGCTCCGCCCGGCAGGTCGCGAACGCGCAGGAGGGGGGATGCGACGCCGAAGGGCTTCTCCTGTGTGACCGGCGAGGGCGGAAACCTGACGCCCTTCACCTGTTTCCGGCGCGATCAGGTCGTCAAGTTCTCCCTCGAGGGATAGCTCTAGTCAGGCGTGAGCGTGCGCGTGGACCTCGACCTCGAAGGTCGTCTCCTCGGGGGGTCCCGGTAGCCCCTGCTCGCCGACCTTTTCCAGGCCGGGGAGCAGCGTCTCGTTCCGAAATCGCTCCCAGCTCTCCTTCGAATCGTGGATTGCGACCACGATCCAACCGTCCGACGTCTTGCCTGCGAAGTGGTGGATCTGGCCCTCGGGCAGGCCCTCGGGAGGGTGCACCACCGCTATGGACGCGTCGTATTGCTCCTTGGTTCCTCCCTTGAACCTGTGCGTGATCCCGTATTCCATGCGAAACCTCCTGTCGAGGATTGGCAGCTGACAAGGGCACGCTACCCCGAGGGTTCGCGTCACGTCGGCCTGCCGGTGATACGTTGCCTGCGGATCGTTCAACGCCAACCTGAGAGGGGCCGTCATGGCTGACACGCTCAACGGAACCTGCTTGTGCAACGGAGTGGAGTACGAGCTTTCTGATCCGCAGGCACTGGCTTACTGCCACTGCACTCGCTGCCAGCATTGGACGGGCTCGAGCCTGGCCGGGGTCGTCGTGGACCCGGGGAACTTCAAGTTCACCAAAGGCGAGGACCTGGTCAAGACCTACACGAGCGAGCTCGCGCCCCGCAACTTCTGCAGCAACTGCGGATCCAGCATCTATGACGACCTCGGCGAGGTCTACTTCGTGGCCGCCGGCCTGATGGGCGACCTCGACATGAAGCCGGCCTTCCACCAGCAGGTCGCCTACAAGGCCAGCTGGCACCAGATCGGCGACGACGCGCCGCAGTACGACGAGATGCCGCCGGCCTGACGCGACGGCGGCGCAGTCGTTAGGCGCCAGGGATAACCAGACCCCGCGCTCGCCGCGCCGAGGCGACGTTGCCCTTGCGCTCGTAGATGCTCACGGCTTCCTCGACGGTCGCGCTTGCCTCCTCTGATCGGCCTGCCAGTCGGAGAACCTCCGCCAGGTCGAGGAGGACATCCGCATGCAGGACGACGAACTCGCTGTCCGCGGCGAGAGCGATTCCCTGGCGGGCGAGCCTCTCGGCTTCGCCGAGCTCTCCCCGTCGGGCAAGGAGTCGCGCGGGAACGCCCGTGCGCTTGATCTGCCACTCCCGATCGGTGGGCGCCGGGGCGTCATCTATGGCGTCCAGCAGGGCGAAGGCGTCGTCGTAGCGCCCCTGCTCGTAGACGGCGCGGGGCAAATCGACCGCGACGGTCGAGAGAAACCACCCCTCGCCGATCTCGCGGAAGGCTTGCTCGGCCGTCCGCATGTCGCGCTCGGCGGCGGCCGGATCCCCGGCGAGCAATTCGACATAGCCGCTGAGCAGCTCCTGGACGGCCGCTTGCCACAGCAGGCCGAGGTCGCGCGCGAGGGCGCGGCTATCCGCGATGTGCTGGCGGGCTTCGGCGAAGCGGCCGCTCATCGCTTCGAGCACCGTCACGAACCCCGACAGGTTGGCGTCCAGGGTGCGGTTCTCCGGCTCCGCCTGGAGCAGCCGCTCCAGCCAGCCGAGGCCCTCCGCGACCGGCATGGGCCCGTGGATCGCACAAAGGGCGTTCTGTCCGAGTGCCCAGCCGACCTCGCGGCGATTGCCGGTGTGCCGCGCATGTTCGGCCGCCCGGGTGGCTTCATCGCTCGCCTCGCGAAGTCGCCCCCTGCTCCAATGGAGGTCGGAGAGGACCATCCACGCTCTCGCCAGCCCGCCCTCGTCCCCGTGCTCACCGAGCACCTCGATCGCGGTCTCGGTTTCCGCGGCGAGGGCATCCAGGTCTATCCCCTCAGGGTCCCTGTACATCTCGATGCGCACGCGCGTGACGGCGGCGCGCCACTCCTGGTGGCGATCCCCGGCAGCGCGTGCGCTCGCGCGCGCGTCGGCGAGCAGGGTGCTTGCCTCGTCCACCTCGCCGATCTCGAATAACGCATAGCCCAGCTCCGGGAGCGCGGCGAAGCCAACCTCCCCATTCGAGGTGGGAAGCGAGGCGGCCCGGCCCAGCAGGTTGACCGTTGCCGGCATGTCTCCGCGCTGGAACGCCCGCTGACCCGCGGAGGCGAGGTGGTAACCGGCTCGGCGCGCCAGCTCGAGCTCCTCCTCGCCGACGGTCCCCAGTTCGGCGCGATAGCGAAACGCCTGCTCGAGGTGGTAGCCGACGATCTCCGAGTGCTCGGCGACTCCGCCGCGTGAGGCGGGGTCGTCGATCCGCGTAGCGAAACGCTCGTGCAGCTCCGCGCGGACCCGCTTGGGGGTGGCCCTGTAGGCGGCCTGTTGGATGAGGATGTGGCGAAAGCGGAAGTTCTCTCCACCTCCGGGCGATGGCGCGGGCCCGATGAGCTCCTTGCGAGCCAGGGTCTCGATGTGGCGGGCAACGAACGCCCGGGCGTCCTCCGGCAGGAGGTCAACCGCGGCCTGGGCGGAGAACTCCTTGCCGACCACGGCGGCCCGGGTGATCACGGCGCGCTCGCCCGGCCCGAGACGATCCAGCCGCGCCGACAACAGCGCCGCGATCGTCGGGGGGATCGAGAGCTCGGCCTCGTCGCCACCTCTTTCCGCGAGCATGGCGACGAGCTGCTCGATGAAAAGAGGGTTCCCATCGGCGGTCTCGAGTACGCGGACCATTGCGGCTGGGGCGAGTCCTCGCGCGAGGTTGGCGATCAGCGCCTCGCAGTCTGGGTCCGGAAGGCGCTCGAGCAGGAGAGAGCTCGCATTTGACTTTCCACGGCCCCAGCCAGGTCGCTCCTCGAGGAGCTCGGGACGGGCGATGCAAACCAGGAGGATCGGCGCACCCTGCACCCGCTCCGCCAGGTACTCGACCAGGTCGAGGAACGTGGTCTCGGCCCAGTGCACGTCCTCGAAGAAGACGACGAGGGGCCGCTCCCGGGCGAGCGCTTCGAACAGGCTTCGGGTGGCCCAGAAGATTTCTTCGCGATCGCTCGACGTCTCCGCGGCGCCGATCGCCTCTTGGAGGCTTTCGGCGAGCGGCCGCGCCTCGTGTCCATCCGCGAGGAGCTCTCCTGTCGGGCCGGCGGTCGTGAGCTGGCTGACTATTTCGCGCAGGGACCAGAAGGTGATGCCCTCCCCGTAAGGCACGCAACGGCCGACGAGAACGGTGGCTTGTTCGGCGGCCAGCGAGGCGAGCTCCTGCGCGAGCCTCGATTTCCCGATCCCCGCCGTCCCAAGGATCGTGAGCAGGTGCAGCGTGCGCTCGCGGGTCGTGTGCTCGAACGCCTGCCGGAGTTGGGCAAGCTCGGGCTCGCGGCCGACCAGCGGCGCCTTCAGCGACCCGACAGCCGCTCGTTC